>NZ_FCNZ02000011.1 GCF_001544495.1 Caballeronia telluris | reverse complement strand
TCATCCGCGCGTTCCATACCATTCAGTACGAACTGACATGGGCAGCGGTGACGCGCTCGTACGGCAAACTGCCTGCGTTGCTCATCCGCTTGCGCGAGCGGCTCAAGCAGCTCCTCAATGAGAAACGGCCCGGCCGCAGTTGCGCTCGAGCCGTCAACTCGCGACCGTTTCGTTATACCGTTCGTGTCCTCAAACGAGACCTTAACTGAACGGCATTACGGCTTTGGCCGCTGTTTTTGCGTTTACAGACGCGCTTTCAGGTACTTCGCCGTGTGACCGGCCGCGGCTTTCGCGACTTCGCGCGGGGTGCCGCAGGCCACCATCGTGCCGCCTTCGTCGCCGGCGCCGGGGCCGATGTCGATCACCCAGTCGCTGTTCGCCGCGACGCGCATGTCGTGCTCCACCACGATCACCGTGTTGCCCGCGTCGACAAGTCCTTGCAGTTGTGTCATCAGCCGGTCGACGTCGGCGGGATGCAGGCCGGTGGTCGGCTCGTCGAGGATATAGAGCGAATCGCCGCGTTGCGCGCGTTGCAATTCGCTGGCGAGCTTGATGCGCTGCGCCTCGCCGCCGGAGAGTTCGGTCGCGGGCTGGCCGAGCCGCAGATAACCGAGCCCGATGTCCCGCAACACGTTCAGCGCGCGCATGACCTGCGGCTCGCTGGCGAAGAATTCGCAGGCGGTATCGACGGTCATCCCGAGCACTTGCGCGATATTCCTGCCGCCCCATTCGATGGCGAGCGTCTCTGCGTTGTAGCGCGTGCCGTGGCAAGTGGAGCAGGGCGCATACACCATCGGCAGGAACAGCAGTTCGACGCTCACGAAGCCCTCGCCCTCGCAGGTCGGGCAGCGCCCCTTCGCGACGTTGAACGAGAAGCGGCCTGCGTCGTAGTGGCGCTTGCGCGCGGCGGGCGTGGCGGCGAAGAGTTTGCGCACATGGTCGAAGAGGCCGGTGTAAGTGGCGAGATTCGAGCGCGGCGTGCGGCCGATCGGCTTCTGGTCGACCCGCACGAGCCGCCGTATCGACGCCATGCCCTCGACGATGTCGCCGCCAGTCGCCTGCGTGGGCGCGGCGAGGAGCGGGTCGAGTTCGTCGTCGGGGTCCGTCGCGATGGCGCGTCCGAGATGGCTCGCGACGAGTTCCGGCAGCGCCTGGCTCACGAGGCTCGACTTGCCCGAACCGGAGACGCCCGTCACGGTCGTGAAGCAGCCGAGCGGAAACGCGGCGTCGAGTTCGCGCAGGTTGTTGCGCGTGATCTTCGAAAGCCGCAGCCAGCCCGAAGGCGCGCGCGGCTCATGCGTCGCGCTCGCGTGCGTGGCGAAGAGATGCTTGCGCGTCTCGGACGCCTCCACCTTCGCGAGCCCCGGCGGCGGTCCGCTATATACGACGTGTCCGCCGTGCTCGCCCGCCGCCGGCCCGACATCGACTAGCCAGTCGGCGCGCCGCATCATGCCGAGATCGTGCTCGACGACGAAAAGCGAATTGCCCGCCGCCTTCAGGCGTTCCAATGCCGCGAACAGCGCTTCGCCGTCGGCGGGATGGAGGCCGGCGGAGGGTTCGTCGAGCACGTACACAACGCCGAACAGTTGCGACGACAGTTGCGTTGCGAGCCGCAGGCGTTGCAGTTCGCCCGACGAGAGCGTCGGCGTCGCGCGATCGAGCGCGAGGTAGCCGAGGCCGAGATCGGTGAGCGTCGTGAGGCGTTCGAGCAGTTCTTCCGCGATGCGCTGCGCCGCGACGCGCTTCTCGTCGGACATGTTCGGCGTGCGCCGCACGTCGGGCGAGGCCTTGTGCGCCGAGCCGCCCGCCGCGACGCGCCGCTCGGTCGCCGCGCGCATCGCGCGGCGGCTGAGAATGGCGTCGTCGATCGCGACGGCGTGCGCGGGCACCTCGCCGCGCGCGATCGGCGCGAGCAAATCGGCGACGCGCGCGAGCGGCATTTGCGAGAACTCGGCGATGTCGAGTCCCGCGAACGTCACCGACAACGCCTCGCGCTTCAGGCGCTTGCCGTCGCACGTCGGGCAGGCGCTGCCGACCATGTATTGCGACACGCGCTTTTTCATCAGCGCGCTTTGCGTGTTCGCGAACGTGTGCAGCACGTAGCGGCGCGCGCCGGTGAACGTGCCCTGATAGCTCGGCTCCAGCTTGCGCTTAAGCGCCGCGCGCGTTTCCTCGGGCGTGAGCCCGGCGTAGACGGGAACCGTCGGCGTTTCGTCGGTGAAGAGAATCCACTCGCGATCCTTCTTCGGCAGATCGCGCCACGGCGTATCGACGTCGTAGCCGAGCGTCACCAGGATGTCGCGCAGATTCTGGCCGTGCCACGCGGGCGGCCACGCGGCGATCGCGCGCTCGCGGATCGTCAGCGAATCGTCGGGCACCATTGATTTTTCGGTGACCTCGTAGATGCGCCCGAGGCCGTGGCACGTCGGGCACGCGCCCTGAATCGTGTTCGGCGAGAAGTCCTCGGCGTAGAGCATCGGCTGCTTCGGCGGATAGTGGCCGGTGCGCGAGTAAAGCATGCGCACGAGGCTCGAAAGCGTCGTCACGCTGCCGACCGACGAGCGCGTGCTCGGCGTGCCGCGTTGCTGCTGAAGCGCGACGGCGGGCGGCAACCCTTCGATCGCATCGACTTCGGGCACGCCGACCTGTTCGATCAGCCGCCGCGCATAAGGCGCGACCGACTCGAAATAGCGCCGCTGCGCCTCGGCATAGAGCGTGCCGAACGCGAGCGACGACTTGCCGGAGCCGGACACGCCGGTGAATACGACCAGCGCGTCGCGCGGAATATCGACATCGACGTTCTTGAGATTGTGTTCGCGCGCGCCTCGCACGCGCACGAAGCCGCGCAGGGTGGGCGCGGTTTTATCGACGGGAAGGGTGTTCATGCATTGCGACGCCAGCAAGTCCCGCACCCGAACCCGACGCCGGGTCGTTTGCGGATATTGACGGGAAGCCCCTATGATTCCTCCACGCATGCATGGCGCGTGCCCAAACCGCCGCCGATGGTGTATTGATGGGACGCACCGTCGCACCGGCATAGAGCGAGGAGCTTCATGTTAGGCAGCCTGATCTCGGACATCCTGTTCGGCTTCACCGGATTGATCAGCATCATCAACCCGCTCGGGGTCGCGTTCGTGTTTCTCGACCGCACGGAAGGGCTCGCGGGCGACGAGCGCGACGCGCTCGCGAAGAAAGTCGCGATCAATTCGGCGTGCGTGCTGCTGGTCGCGTTCTTCCTCGGCACGCCGATCCTGCATTTGTTCGGCATTTCGATGGAGGCGCTGCGCATCGGCGGCGGGCTCGCGGTCGCGGTGAGCGGCTGGCAGATGCTCAACGCGCCCGACGTGCGCACCAAGGAGGCGACGGCGCGCAACGTCGACGCCGACAACGCGATGTCGAAAGCATTCTTTCCGCTGACCATTCCGCTCACCACCGGGCCGGGCTCCATCGCGACCGCCATCGCGCTCAACGCGAACCGGACGCATAAGCTCTCGGAGTTTCTGGTGTCGGCGGTGGCGTCGATCGCGATCTCGGCGCTGATCGCGCTCGCGGTCTATATGACGCTCAGCCACTCGGCGCGGTTCGCGCGCTATCTCGGCATCGACGGCACGAAGGTGGCGATGCGGATTTCGTCGTTCCTGCTCTTGTGCGTCGGCGTGCAGATCATGCTGACCGGCATCTCCGAATTCCTGATCCCGCTTGCGAAGCTGCATTAGCGCTCCAAAAAAACGGGCCGCACGACATCGTGCGGCCCGCTTCGGAGGCTGTAGCGCGCGCCTTAGAACTTGTGGCGCATGCCGATCCGCACGGCGACCTGGTTGTTCGAGCCGGTGCCCGACGTGCCGAAGTAGCTCGTGCTCGAACCGATCTGCGCCTGGACGTCGACGCCATTGTTCGAACCCGACGCATGCTGGTAGATGCCGAGCAGATAGACATCGGTGCGCTTGCTGAGCGCGTAATCGACGCTTGCATCGACTTGCTGCCACTTGCCGTCTGCCGCGTCCGTCAGCTTCATGTAGGTGTAGCCCAGACCGCCCGTGATGGCCGGCGTGAACGCGTACTTGCCGCCCGCTTCATACGCGTTGAGCTTGGACGTCGCGCCCGTGGTCGATTCGAAACGCGTGTTGGTCCAGAGGCCGAACACCGTCGCGCCGCCGAACGCATAGTTCGCGCCGATGCCGAACGTGCGCAGGTCCTTGTTGCCGCCCGTCGCGACGTTCGCCATCGCCGTGCTGAACGCCGGCGTGGACGCGCCGGGGAAACGGATGTCGGTATAGGCCGCGCCGATGCCGAAGCTGCCGAGCTTGTAGTTCAGGCCGAAGCTGTAGGCACGCGACGAACCTTGCGTCGTGACGCCGCCGGCCGTCGTGGTCGGCGAGCCGGCGAACGCGCCCGCCTGGTTCGAGAAGCCGTACATGCCGCCGAACGTCAGGCCGTAGAAGCTCGCGCTGCTGAACTTCACCGCGTTGTTGATGCGGCTCGACGTCAGCTGGTCGACGTCGTTGATGTGGTACGCGTAGTTGCCCGCGACGGTCTGGCCGCCGATCGAGTAGTTCGAGCCGAGATAGTCGGTCGAGAACGAATACTGACGGCCGAACGTGAGCGAGCCGGCGTCGTTCTTCGCGAGACCGACGTAAGCCTGGCGTCCGAACAGCGCGCCGCCCTGGCCGAGCGTGCCGTTGCCGCTATTGAAGCCGTTCTCCAAAACGAAGATCGCCTTCAGGCCGCCGCCCAGGTCTTCCGTGCCGCGCAGGCCCCAGCGGCTGCCTTGCGCGACGCCGTCGTCGTACTTGAAGAGGTGGTCGCTGCCGGTGCGCGTCGCGCTGTTGTTCACGTAGCTGATACCCGCGTCGATGATGCCGTACAGCGTCACGCTGCTTTGCGCGTGCGCGGTCGATGCAAAAGCGGCGAAAGAGGCGAGCGCGGAGGTCGCCAGCAAATTCTTGTTCAAAAACTTTCTCCGGTGAGGGATGGTTCGCGATGTGGTTGATGTCGTCGGCGCCGCGCCGGGCTCTTCGGCCCGTGGCGGCGACGGGCGGAATTTAACGGACGCTCAAGAAAGCAATGTGACAACGCGTTCGACGCGTCCGCGTGTCTCGCGGATGCAACAGCGGGCTTCGGGTTATGCTCGCGACTCGACTTCATGCAAGGAGAAGCACGGAGATGGACGAGAACGGAATCCGCGAACTGGAAGGCCGCCTGCAGCAGGCGATGTTGTCCTCCGACGCCGACGCGCTCGACGCGCTGCTCGCCGACGACCTGAGCTTCGTCGATGCAACGGGCAAGGTGTGGACCAAGGCCGACGACCTGAACGGCCATCGCTATGGGCTTCAGCGCATCGAGCAACTGGACGTGGAAGAGCAGACGGTCCGCGTCTACGAAAAATGCGCGGTGACGGTCACGCGCGTGGCGTTGCGCGGATCGTTCGGCGGCGCGCCGTTCGCCGGCAGCCTGCGTTATACGCGCACGTGGTGCGAGACGGGAGGCGCATGGCGCGTCGTGGCGGCGCAGTGCGGCCTCGTGCCGTTCTGAGCGGCGCGTCGATCGCGTTTAATCCGCGTCTTCGCCGAAAAAGCGCCGGCGCGCGGCCTCGTCGCTCGGCGATTCCGGACCGAGGCCCTGCAGATCGACCGCCCGCGACGGATCGGCGGCGAGCCGCACAAACGCGCGAGCGCGGCGTGCATCGGCGGCCGGGCCGGTCTCGTACATCAGAAGCGTGAGCCAGCCGTGCAGGCGATGCAGCGCGCCGTAGTACGCGTCGTGCTCGGTCGCGTAGGCGTGCGCGGCGGCATCCCAGTCGCCGGATGGCAGAAGGCGGTCGCGCAGCACGCGCGCGTCGCGCAGCGTGAGCGCGAGGCCGCAGCCCCACGCGGGATTGCTGGCCGCGGCGGCATCGCCGATCAGCACGACGCCTTCGCGATACGGATGGTCGACCCACGTGTCCGCGCCCGGATACGCCGCGAGCGGTCCGATGGCTTCGGCTTCCTCGAACCACTCGGGCGGCGCGCCCGTTTCGATGCACGACGTCACGAAGTCGCCGGCATGACCATTGCCGCTCATCGTGCGCGGTGCATTCGCCGATGAATAGACGAAGTACGACCGAAAGCGCCCCTGACCGAGCGGAAAGACGAGCGCCGCGCGCGCTGCGGAAGGCTTTTGCACGTAGTGCACGGTGTCGCCCGGCACCTGCACGCCTTCGTGCAGCACGCCCGCGATCATCAGCGCGTGTTCGTCGCGGCGCACCGTGAAGCCGGCCGCGCTGCGCACTTTCGAGCTTCGTCCATCGGCGCCGACGACCAGCCGCGCCTTCACGCGTTCATCGCCGTGAGCCGTGTGAATCCGGATGAAAGGCGGCGTGCCCGGCTCGACCGCCGTGACTTCCACGCCGCGCCGCACGTGCGCGCCCGCCGACTCGGCGGCGTCGAGCAGCGTGCGCTGCATGTCGGGATGATAGAAGTCGAGGCAGCCGTGGCGGCCGGGCGTCGTCGCGACGAGATCGCGGCAATCGCGCGGCGCGCCGCCCAGATAGCGCTTCCAGTAACGCACGTCGATCGCGCCGGCGCGGTTCAGAAGCGGCTCGATGCCGAGCTTCGCCGCCTCGACGCGTCCCCACGGCAGGAGACCTTCGCCGCGCACGCGATCCTTGAACGCATGCGCGCGCTCGACGACGAGCGTGCGCATGCCGCTGCCGGCGAGCGAACGCGCGAGCGTCGCTCCGGCCAGTCCGCCACCGACAATGGCGACGTCATAGTCGGACGGTGTCAATCGGACGCTCCTTCGGCAGACATGGCTCGCGCCATGCTATGCCGGGGCGTCTTCGCTATGCAATTACCGGGAAGCGTGCGCTCAGGCCGACAGCAGCGAGCCCGTGCGGAATGCCTTCGCGCCGGCGATGCGCGCGACTTCGAGCCCGGCGGTCGCAAAGCGCGTGATGTGCCGCGCGTACATCACGCCGGAGGTCGTGCAATTGAGCGTGGTGACGGTATCGGTGAGCGGATCGACGACATCCGCGATCGCTTCGCCCGCTTCGATGAACGCGCCGACCTTCGCGCGGAACACGAGCACGCCCGACACGGGAGCCACGATCGGCTCGGCGCCCGCGAGCGGCGTCGCCGGGAAGGCGAGCGGCGGCATGGGCGCGGCGGGCGCGTCGATCACCCCGCGATGAATCAGGTAATTGACGATGCCTTGAGCGTCGGCGTTGGCGAAGTCGTAGGAAACGTCGTGCTGGCTGCGCAATTCGACCGTGACCGAGATGCCGCCGTTCGGGATCGGAAAACGCTCGCCGAAGCGCGTGCGCAGGTCGGACCAGCAGAAGCTGTGAATCTCGTCGAACGGATTGCCGACCGAATTCAGCGCGAGCAGTTGCGCCTTCGAATCGAGATGGCGCGCGAGCGGCTCGACTTCTTCCCAGATGTCCGGATTCGTGTAGAGATGCAAGGCGGCGTCGAGGTCGCAATGCAGGTCGAGCACCACGTCGGCGTCGAACGAGAGTTTTTGCAGCGCAAGGCGCAGCGATTCGAGTTCGGTAGCGGGCGTCTGCTCGTCGAGCGCCTCGCGCATCGCGGCGCGCACGGCCCCCTTGTTGGCGTCGATGTCGGCGGTGAGGCGCGCTTCGATGCGCGGCGCGACGAGCGCGGCGAGATCGTGGAAATTGCGGTTGAAGTTGTGGCCGCTGTTCGCCTCGAAGCGGCCGAGCAGCTGGCCGTGCAGCAACTGGTTCAGGCCGATCGGGTTCGGCACCGGCACGATGACCACTTCGCCGCGCAGCTTGCCCGCGGCTTCGAATTCGGCAAGTTGCCGGCGCAGCCGCCAAGCGACGAGCATGCCGGGCAGCTCGTCCGCGTGCAGCGACGACTGGATGTAGATTTTCTGGCCGTCGCCGGGACCGTAATGGAAGCTCGTGATCGAGCGGGCGGTGCCGAGCGTCGGCGAAATCAGCTGATGGGTTCTGGTCTGCATGGTCTTCTGCGCGCGACGCACGCACGGTCGCGCTCTGGATGGTTGCAAGGTGCGGAGGGCGATTGCGCCGGTGTCTCGGGCCGGCCACGCGCTTCCGACGTTCGATCTTAGCTGAAAAAAGGCCGCGGACAAGCCCGAAAGGCGCCGCGCCCCAAGCAAAACGGGCTCCGCGCCAAGCGCGGAGCCCGTTGCCGTGAAGCGTCAGCCGCGTTGGGCGGCGTCGGCTTTAGCCGCCGTAGACGTCGAAGTCGAAGTATTTCTTTTCGAGCTTCTTGTACGTGCCGTCCTTGATGATGTCGGCGATCGCCTTGTCGATGCTCTTCTTCAGGTCGGTGTCTTCCTTGCGCAGACCGATGCCGGCGCCGTTGCCGAGCGTCTTCGGATCGTCGATGTTCGAGCCTGCGAAGTCGAAGCCCGCGCCGCGCGGCGTCTTCAGGAAGCCGATTTCAGCCTGCACCGCGTCTTGCAGCGCGGCGTCGAGACGGCCCGCGATCAGGTCGGCGTAGACCTGGTCCTGGTTCTGGTACGGCGTGACCGTCACGCCTTTCGAGGCCCAGTAGGTCTTCGCGTAGGTTTCCTGGATCGTGCCCTGTTCGACGCCGACCGTCTTGCCGGCGAGGCTTTCAGCCGTCGGCTTGATGTTGCTGCCCTTCTTCGCGACGAGGCGCGTCGGCGTGTTGAAGAGCTTGCTCGAGAACGCGACTTGTTCGGCGCGTTGCGGCGTCATCGACATCGACGAGAGCACGCCGTCGAACTTCTTCGCCTTCAGGGCCGGGATCATGCCGTCGAAGTCGTTCTCGACCCACACGCACTTCGCCTTCAGGCGGGCGCAGATTTCGTTGCCGAGATCGATGTCGAAGCCAACCAGCTTGCCGTCCGGACCCTTCGATTCGAACGGGGGATAACTTGCGTCGACGCCGAAGCGGATCGTCGAATAATCCTTGGCTTGTGCGGCGGTGACGGCGGTGAGCGACGTGACTGCGATAAGGGACATCGACAGGGCGGCAAGCAGTTTTTTCACTGTTTTAAACTCCAGAGGGTGGTCTTTACATCCCGGCAGGTCTCGTTTCCGGGTCGGCGGCGCGAGTTGCGCCGCACGGTTGCTATTCCGAGGATCGTGTCCTGTCAGAATCCGCAGCAGATTAACATCCCAAAATAGTTGCGGAGTTAGTGAAAGCCCCGATGGCGCAGCTTTAGAGGCAATCCTCGCGCGGCGCACGCAGGATGTGGCGTTTTGACACCCGGTTGCGCCGCGCGCGGCCCTTCATGCAAGCGCGGCGTAATGTTCGATGGCCGCGCGCGCGCCGTCTTGCAAGCGGACGACGGCAGCCTGAAGCGGACGCCGGAAGTCGTCGCGGCGGGCGAGCCCGGGCGGGAAGACTTCATTGATCGCGAGCATCGCTTCGACGAGTTGCGCCGGCTCGTCGGCGATGCTTGCCGTCAGCCGCGCGGCCATCGGATCGCTGATTTCGTAGCGTGTGCCGTCGTCGGCGCAGCCGCGCAGGAACACGAGCCACGCGGCGACCGCGAGCGCGAGGCGTTCGATCGACCGACCCGCGTTCAGGCGCGCTTCGATCGTCGCGAGCAGACGCGGCGGGATCTTCTGACTGCCGTCCATCGCGATCTGCGCCGTGCGGTGTTTGAGCGCCGCGTTCGCGTAGCGCGCGAGCAGCGCGTCGCGGTATGCGAGCACATCGAAGGAAGGCGGCACGTCGAGCGTCGGCGCGATTTCCTGCGTCATCATCGCGTGGATCAGCTTCTTCAGCGGCGCATGCGCGATCGCTTCGTCGATAGTGACGAAGCCCGCGAGCATCGACAGATAGGCGAGCGTCGAATGCGTGCCGTTGAGCATGCGCAGCTTGGCGATCTCGAACGGCATCACGTCGTCGACGAGTTGCGCGCCGGCCGTCTCCCACGCGGGGCGGCCGGCCGGAAAGCGGTCTCCGATCACCCACTGGCGAAACGGCTCGCACGGGACCGGCGCGGCGTCTTCGACCTTCAACGCATGCGACGCGGCTTCGCGGTCGGCATCGGTGGTCGAGGGCACGATGCGATCGACCATCGTCGAGGGAAACGCGACGTGAGACTCGATCCAGTCGGCGAGCGCGGCGTCGCGGGCTCGTGCAAAAGATACGACTGCCTGCTTCAAAGCCGCGCCGTTGTGCGAGAGGTTGTCGCAGGACAGCACGGTGAAGGGCGGCGTGCCAGCGTCGCGTCTTTGCCGGAACGCGGCGGCGAGGATGCCGGGCACGGTCGAGGGTGCATCCGGATTCGCCAGATCCCGCGTGATGCCTTCGTGCCGAAGGTCCACGTCGCCGGTCGTCGTATCGCGGCAGTAGCCTTTCTCGGTGACCGTCAGCGAGACGATCCGCACGTTTTCGTCGGCGAGCAGCGCGAAGAGGCGTGCGCGGTCGTGCGGCATTGCGAGCACTTCCTTCAGCGCGCGAATCACGGTGACGCGCACGCCGTCCGGCCCGCGTTCGACCACGCTGTACAAGCCATCCTGCGCCATGAGTGCGTCGCGTTTGGCGACGTCGCCTTGCAGCGTCACGCCGCAGATTCCCCACTCGCCGCCCGCCGCGAGCATTGCCTCTTCCGTATAGACGGCTTCGTGCGCGCGATGAAAATTCCCGATCCCCAGATGCACGATGCCGATCCGCGGTTCGCGCCATTCCGGCGAAAGCGTGTGCGGTTTCAATGAAGCAAGCGCGGCGCGGCAAAGCCTTGATTTTTCGGTCATTTTCGAACTCGAAGGGCGGGAATACCCGCAGTTGACGATTGAATATACTTGTATGGTAGCATCGGTTCCAACGACTGCCACTCAAGGAAATCCCCATGAAAATCGTCCGCGCCGATGTGATCGTCACCTGTCCGGGGCGCAACTTCGTCACGCTGAAAGTGGTCACGGACGAGGGCGTCTACGGCATCGGCGACGCCACGCTCAATGGTCGCGAACTCGCGGTCGCTTCGTACCTGAAGGATCACGTGTGTCCGCTCTTGATCGGGCGCGATCCGGGACGCATCGAGGACATCTGGCAGTTTCTTTACAAGGGCGCGTACTGGCGTCGCGGCCCGGTGACGATGAGCGCCATCGCCGCCGTCGACATGGCGCTCTGGGACATTCTCGGCAAGGTGGCGAATCTGCCGCTGTACCGGCTGCTTGGCGGCGCGTCGCGCGAAGGCGTGATGGTCTACGGCCACGCGACGGGCCGCGACATCCCCGAAGCGCTCGACCGCTATGAAGAGCACCTCGAACAAGGCTACAAGGCGATCCGCATCCAGTGCGGCGTGCCGGAGATGCGCTCGGTGTATGGCGTGTCGAAAGGCAGCGGCATGTACGAGCCCGCGACGAAAGGCGCGGTGGAAGAGCAGAGCTGGTCGTCGGAAAAGTATCTCGACTTCGTGCCGAAACTCTTCGAAGCCGTGCGCGACAAGTTCGGTTTCGATTCGCATCTGCTGCATGACGTACATCACCGCCTGACGCCGATCGAAGCGGCGCGGCTCGGCAAATCGGTCGAGCCGTATCGCCTCTTCTGGATGGAAGACCCGACGCCCGCCGAGAATCAGGCGGGCTTCCGGCTGATCCGCGAGCATACGGTCACGCCGATCGCGGTCGGCGAAGTGTTCAACAGCATCTGGGACTGCAAGCAGTTGATCGAAGAACAGTTGATCGACTACATCCGCGCGACGCTCACGCATGCGGGCGGCATCACGCATCTGAAGCGCATCGCCGATTTCGCTTCGCTCTATCAAGTGCGAACGGGGTGCCACGGGCCGTCGGATCTCTCGCCGGTCTGCATGGGCGCGGCGCTGCACTTCGACCTGTGGGTGCCGAATTTCGGCGTGCAGGAATACATGGGCTTTCCGAAGGAAGCGCTCGACGTCTTCCCGCATGCGTGGACTTTCGATCGCGGCATGATGCATCCGGGCGAGGCGCCGGGCCATGGCGTCGATATCGACGAGGAAGCGGCCGCGCGCTATCCGTACGACCCGGCGTATCTGCCGGTCGCGCGGCTGGAAGACGGCACGCTGTGGAACTGGTAAGCACTCGCACGTCAAGCATATAAGGAGCATCAAGATGTTTGCAGCCGTTCTTCACGAACCGAAAAAACTTCTCATCGACGAACTCGACGCGCCCCAGCCGCAGCCGGGACAAGTGCAGATCCGCGTGCGCGCGGGCGGCATCTGCGGGTCGGATCTCTCCTATTACTTCAAGGGCAAGAGCGGCGACTTCGCCGTGCGCGAGCCGTTCGTGCTCGGCCATGAAGTCGCGGGCGAAGTCGCCGCGCTCGGCGAGGGCGTGAGCGGTCTTGCCGTCGGCCAGCGCGTCGCGGTGAATCCGGGACTCAACTGCGGCGTGTGCCGATATTGCGTCAAAGGCATGCCGAACCATTGCCTGAACATGCGCTTCATGGGCAGCGCATCGACGTTTCCGCACATGCAGGGCATGTTCCGACAGTACATCGCCGTGAGCGCGCATCAGTGCGTGCCGGTGCCGGAGGGCCTCGACTTCGCGCAGGCATCGATGGCCGAGCCGCTCGCCGTCGCCTTGCACGCGCTGCGGCAGGCCGGCACGCTCGTCGGCGCGAAGGTGCTGCTGGTCGGTTGCGGACCGATCGGCTGCATTTTGCTGGCCGTCGCGAAGCGGGCGGGCGCGCATCGCATCGTCGCGCTCGATCTCGCGGAAAAGGCGCTCCAGATGGCGACGACGCTCGGCGCCGACGAAACCGTACTCGCCAACGATCAGGCGCGCATCGACCAGTGGGCGCAGCAGCGCGGGACGTTCGATATCGTGCTCGAAGCGTCGGGCAGCACCGCCGGCCTCGACACTGCATTGCGCGCCGCCCGCGCCGGCGGCACGGTGATCCAGGTCGGCAACCTGCCGGCGGGGCAGTCGCCGGTGGCGGCGAATCTCGTGATGTCGAAGGAGTTGTGCTATCGCGGCTCGTTCCGTTTCACTGACGAATACGCCGTCGCCGCCGACGAACTCGGCGCGCACAAGATCGACTTGCGTCCGCTCATGACGCACGCGTTTCCGCTCGAAGAAGCGAATCGCGCGTTCGAAGTCGCGCAAGACCGCAGCCAGTCGATGAAAGTCCACCTGCATTTCGACTAACCTCTCGCACCAACCGCCCGGAAAGAAGCGGCGCAACAGGAGACTCACCATGATCAAGAGCCAGCGATGGTTCGTCGTCGGCCTGCTGTTTTTGGCGGGCATCATCAATTACCTCGATCGCGCCGCGCTTTCGATTGCCGCGCCGCTCATCCAGAAGGACCTGAACTTTTCGCATGCGCAGATGGGCATCGTGTTCAGCAGCTTTTTCGTCGGCTATGCGCTGTTCAACTTCATCGGCGGCGTGGCCTCGGACAAGTACGGCGCGAAGAAAGTGTTCGGCGGCGCGATGGGCATCTGGTCAATCTTCTGCGGCGCGACCGCGCTCGCGGGCGGACTCGTCTCGCTGATCGTGCTGCGCGTGCTGTTCGGCATGGGTGAAGGCCCGTTCAGCTCGTCGAACAGCAAGATGGTGAACAACTGGTTCCCGCGCCGCGAAGTGGCGAGCGCGATCGGCGTCATCAGTTCGGGCACGCCGCTCGGCGGGGCGCTCGCGGGGCCGGTCGTCGGCTATATGGCGATCCAGTTCGGCTGGCGCTGGGCGTTCGTCGTGATCATGCTGTTCGGGTTCGCGTGGCTCGTGCTGTGGTCGCTCACGACCACCGAACACCCGCAGCAGAACAAGCGCGTGAAGGCCGCGGAACTCGATCTGATCGTCGCAGGGCAGCAGCAGGCTTCGTCGATGGAACAGGCGCCCGCGGGTCAGAAGACGGGTCTGGGCTTCTACCTGAAGCAGCCGATCATCCTCGCCACGGCGTTCGCGTTCTTCGCGTACAACTACGTGCTGTTCTTCTTCCTCTCGTGGTTCCCGACCTATCTGACCGAGGCGCACCACATGTCGTTGCGCGACATGAGCATCGCGACGGTCATTCCGTGGGTGCTCGGCAGCATTGGGCTGGCGGCGGGCGGTTTCATCACCGATTTCATCCTGCGTCTCACCGGCAAGCCGCTGCTCTCGCGACGCATCGTGCTTTCCGTGTGTCTCGGCGCGGCGGCGGTGTGCGTCGGCTTCGCGGGACGCGTCGCGAGCATGCAGGGCGCGGTCGCGTTGATGTCGGTGTCGATCTTCTTCCTGTATGTGACGGGCTCGGTCTACTGGGCCGTTATCCAGGACACGGTGCGGCGCGAGAACGTCGGCGGCGTGGGCGGCTTCGTGCACTTGCTTGCCAACCTCGCGGGCATCATCGGACCGGCGGTGACCGGCTTCATCGTGCAGGCGACGAACGGTCACTACGGCAGCGCGTTCGTGCTGGCGGGAGCGATCGCGGTGCTGGGCGCGTTGTGTGCGCTGGTGTTCATTCGCGAGCCGCGCACGCTGAAAACGGCGGCGGGACGCGTGATAGTATCGTGATAGACCGCGTTCTGAAAGACTGCACATGACAAGCGTTTCCCCAGCGGTTTCACTCGACAGTGTGGACCCGCCCGACACTGTTGCCTCGACAAAACGCGGACGCGCGCGCCGCACACTCGCGACGCAACCGAAGACGCCGCTTCCCGATCTCACGGAGAAGGTGTCGTTCGATTCGCACGAACCCATCGGCAAGCAGATTTTCCGCGCGCTGCGCCAGGCGATTTTCGCGGGCGAGATGGCGCCGGGCACGCCGCTCTCGGAGAAGGAAGTGTCGGAGATGTTCAACGTCTCGCGGCAGCCGGTGCGCGAGGCGTTCATCAAGCTCGTCGAGGTAGGCGTGCTGCAGGTGCTGCCGCAGCGCGGCACGTTCGTCAAGAAGATTTCGCCGCGTCAGGTGCGGGAAGGGCGCTTCATCCGCGAGGCGATCGAGACGGCGGTGGCACGCAAGGCCGCGGTCGCGATCACCGAGGCGCAGCTCGACGAACTCGCCGCCAACCTGCGTGAGCAAAAGGCGGCGGCGAAGGAAAACGATACCGCCGCGTTCCTCGCGCTCGACGAGCAGTTTCACTTCCTGATCGCGCAGTCGATTGATTGCGTGGCGGCGTGGAACACGATTCAGGACATCAAGGCACAGATGGATCGCGTGCGTTATCTGAGCCTTCCCGACGTGTCGCCGCTCGACCTGTTGATCCGGCAGCATGCGCGGATCGTCAGCGCACTGAAGGCGCACGATCCGTCGCTCGCCGAAGAAGCGATGCGCGCGCATTTGCGCGAGATTTTGATCTCCCTGCACCCGATCGCAGAACGCAATCCCGACTGGTTCGAAGCCGACGAACCCGAACGCGTGCCGCTCGCCACCTGAGCGCTCATCCTCATTAAGCCTTGCCTCGACGCCTTGTCTCGACGCCTTGCGGCTTGCGCCGCAAGGCGTTTTGTTTTGCGTAGGCCATTCGGCCGAATTGTTCCATTCCTGCCGACGCGCGATGCTCGATTCGGCGCCATGACTTGGCATTCCTGATGTTTTTCGTGGCGCGTTCGGGAGTCGCAAAAAAAGCGACTTGCATTCACATACCAGTTCGAGTATAAATACATGCAGTCGGATGAAAGGCCGCTCATCTGGGTCGGCAGCAGCAAAAAGGATCTGTGCGCGCTTCCTGCGGAAGTGCGGCAGTTTTTCGGTCACGCGCTCGACGTCGCGCAGCGCGGCGGGCGTCACCCGTCCGCGAAGACAATGCGCGGCTTCAGCGGCGCGGGCGTGCTGGAACTGGTGGAAGACGATGCGGGCGGAACGTATCGCGCGGTCTATACCGTGCGCTACCGCGAGGCTGTGTTCGTGCTGCATTGTTTCCCGAAGAAGAGCAAATGCGGCACGGCCACGCCTGTCGAAGAAATGGACATCGTCCATGCGCGGCTGAAACTGGCGGAAACTCTGGCGAAGGAGCTAAGAAGTGGGAAAACGTATCATTGAAGGCGTCGAATTCGAGATCGGTTCGGGCAACGTCTTTGCCGACCTCGGCTTGCCCGACGCGGAAAAACTCAAGATCAAGTCCGGGCTCGTGTTCGAGATCGCCAAGGCGATCCGGCGTCTCGAACTGACCCAGGAGCAGGCCGCGCGCCGCATGGGTATCGCGCAGCCGAAGGTGTCGGGCCTGCTGCGCGGCGATTTCGCGAATTTCTCCGAGCGCAAGCTGATGGATTGCCTGACGCGTCTCGGTTACGACATCGAAATATCGGTCAAACCGGCCGCCGCGGAAACCGGACACCTCGTGCTTGCGGTGGCCTGAACTTCACGGATGGCCGTAAAGCGCCTTGTCCGCTTGTGAGGCGCGGCGATGCTGGCTCGTGTGCTTCTTCCCGGCGTGCGTGCTTTGAGCCTTTGGATGAGCGGTCGAATGTCGGGCCGGCATCGAAGACTCGCCTTCCGCGAAGTGATAGGTCTCGGCCTGCGCGAGCGTCGAAAACGAAACCAGCGCACACCATGCCGGCACGATCAGCCATTTGCCATGACACATGAACTTCCTCCTGAATTCAGGACCGCAAGCATACACCGGCGCGCCCGCGGGAGAATCGCGCGCTGGCCTTAACGCTTGCGCAGCGGCTGATCCTTCAGGAACCACGCGAGCACGAACGCGATCAATACGACGCCCGCCGCCACCAGATACACCGTATGCATGGAGGCGGCGAAGGCATTCAGATAGTCGTCGTGGAGCGCGGCGGGCAAGTGCTGGATCGCTTGCGGCCCGAGCGAGCGCGGCAGCTCGACGCCCGCCGGAATCGCTGCTTCGAGCCGCGAGCGCAGTCCGTTCGAGAAGATCGCGCCGAAAGCCGCAACGCCCACTGAACCGCCGATCGAGCGAAACAGCGTCGCGCCGGAAGTCGCCACGCCGATCAGGCGAAATTCCACCGCGTTCTGCACGGCAAGCACCAGCACCTGCATCACCATGCCGAGTCCGAGTCCGAGCAGCGCCATGTAGCCATACATCACGTGCACCGGGGTCGCGATCTGCAGGGTCGAGAGCAAGAGCATCGCGCAGGCGACGAGGGCGGTGCCGGCAATCGGAAACGGGCGGTATTTGCCGATGCGGCTGATCAGCCGTCCGCTCACGATCGACGAGAAGAGCACGCCGGCCATCATCGGCGTGACTTGCAGGCCGGCTTGCGACGGCGTCGAGCCTTTCACCACTTGCAGATAAAGCGGCAGGAACGTGACCGAACCGAACAGCGAAAAGCCGACGATAAAGCCGATCAGCCCGCTCAGCACGAAAGTGCGATCCGTGAAAAGCGACAGCGGCATGATCGGTTCGGCGGCCAGCCGTTCTTCGTAGACGAAGCCGCCAATCGAAATCAGCCCGAGCAGGAGCGTGCACCACAACTGCGGCGAACTCCACGGCAGGAGCGTGCCGCCCTGGCTCGTGAACAGGATGATGCAGGTGAGGGCGGACGCGAGAAACGCCGCGCCCATGTAGTCGACCTTGTGGCGGACATGCGCCGTGTGCGGCTTGAAAACGAGCCCGATCACGACGAGCGCGATCACGCCGAGCGGCACGTTGATGTAAAAAATCCAGCGCCACGACAGATGTTCGACCAGAAAGCCGCCCACGAGCGGACCGACCACGGTCGCGAGTCCGAACACGCCGCCGAAGAGGCCCTGATAGCGGCCGCGTTCGGCGGGCGGGATTACGTCGGCGATGGCGGCCATCGTGATGACCATCAGTCCGCCGCCGCCGAGGCCCTGCAACGCGCGCAGCACGATCAACTGCGTCATGTCCTGCGCGACGCCGCACAGAATGGAGCCAGCAAGAAAGATCAGGATCGACGCCTGCAACACGACTTTGCGGCCGAACAGGTCGCCGAACTTGCCATAAAGCGGCACGACGATCGTCGAGGTGAGCAGATACGACGTCACCACCCAGGACAAATTCTCAAGCCCGCCGAGTTCGCCGACGATCGTCGGCAGGGCGGTGGAGACAATGGTCTGGTCAAGCGCGCCGAGCAGCATGACGAGCAGCAGCGCCGTGAAAAGCAGGCGGATCGGCGGCCGTTCAGCGGGTTGCGCAACGGCGGACGAGGCGTCCGCGGCGGTTTGGTGCAAAGATGCCATCGAGTGACTCGATTGAAATTAATTAACACGGAAGTTAATATTAGGCTTCGTCTACTGTCCGGTCAATGGATCTCATGACAAAAGTTGTTACCGAAACTGACAAAGCCGCGCCGCGCAAGGCCGGACGGCGCCCCGGGCGCCCGAGCGGCGCGCACGGCGCCGACGCGCGCGAGCATCTGCTGGACCTCGCGCTCGGGATGTTCGCCAAACAGGGCATTGTCGAGACGACGCTCGGCGCGATCGCGCGCGAGGCGGGCGTGACGCCGGCGATGGTTCACTATTACTTCAAGACGCGCGATCAGTTGCTCGACGTGCTGATCGACGAACGTTTCATCCCCTTGCGCACCGAACTGGGCCGCGCATTCGCCGATCCCGAGGCCGAGCCCGCCGATGCGTTGCGCGCTTTTGCTGAAGCGCTGGTCGCCACGGTCGACAAGCATCCGTGGTTCGCGGCGCTGTGGGTGCGCGAAGTGATCAGCGATGGCGGGCTGCTCAGGCGGCGCATGGCCGAGCGTTTCGGCGACGAGAAAGAGTCGACGATCGCGCGCATCGAGCAATGGCAGAAGGAGGGGAAGCTGAATCCGCAACTGGAGCCGTCGCTGGTGTTCGTGTCGCTGTTCGGCCTGACGGTGTTTCCGCTCGCGACCTGGAAATGGCGCGAAGGCGGACGGCATCTGACGAGCAAGCAGATTGCGCGGCACGCGGTCGCGCTGCTGGCGCACGGGGTCGGGCCGGTGTAGCGCTCTTGTCGACGGATCGCGCGTTTTGCGTCAACTGGCCGCAAATATGACCCGAACGAGCGTGTTCCGAACTTCCCGACGAATGTCGGCGATTCGGCGGGGGCGCTGATCGACCTGTGTTTTGCCGAAAACGACCGCCGCATGGGCGGCTACGACATGCGCCTGCTGCTGCCGAAGCTCGCGCCGCGCTTCATCAAGTCGCGCGCCTGGTTTCCTCTTCGAAACGGCGCGACGCGTCCTCCACGTCTTGCCGGAATTGCGCGAGCGCCGCTGCGTTCGCATCCGGCGGTTGCAGCGCGGCCCACAGCACGTCGATCAGTTCGTTCGCCGTCGTGTCGATCTGAGTCTGACTCAGACGACGCTTCGCGAGCGTGGCATCCCACAGCACATGCTCCATCGGCCCGAAGACGAGCGAGCGCATCAGCCTCAGCGGAATGTCGCCGCGCACGTGCCCGAGTTCCTGCCCGCGCGCGAGCACATTCATCAGCGGCGCGGTGTAGCGACGTTGCAATTCCGTGAGCGTGTCGCTGAGATCGTGCTGCTTCGTGCGTCCTTCCGACAGCACCAGCGAGCACAGCCCCGTGCCGTTCACGAGCATTAACCGCAGATGCGTCCTCACGATGAACGCGAACTGCTGGCGCACGGAGCCGTCGCGCGGCAGGCCTGTTTCGAACGCCTGGATGATTTCGTCGTACCAGTCCGCGATCACCCGGGCGCACAACTCGCGCTTGCCGCTGAAATAGCTGAACACCGTCGCTTCGGAAATGCCCGCGCGCTGCGCAATCTCGGCGCTGGTTGCAGCGTCGTAGCCTTTTTCGGCGAAGACGTCGCGTCCCGCCTGAAGGATGTCCTTCACGCGCTGCTGCGACTTGACGCTCGACGGCGTGCGTCGGCTGGATACGGAGGTAGGGGCGGACATGGCGCGGGAAAGCACGGTAATAAATGTGAGCGTAGCTCAAAAATGTGTTGACGGCCAGCGCAATTGAGCGTGAAATTGGTCAACACGCTCGAGGCGCGCGCTGTGTGAGCAGCACTCATATTCACGGTGCGCCGAAAACATTGAATCTGGAGGAGACACCCATGAATGACGTTCCGGGCCTGAACTTCGCGCTGGGCGAAGACATCGACATGCTGCGCGATTCGCTCGCGAACTTCTGCGCGAAGGAAATCGCGCCGCGCGCCGGCGAAATCGACCGCACGGACCAATTCCCGATGGACCTCTGGAAGAAATTCGGCGATCTGGGCGTGCTCGGCATGACGGTCGCTGAGGAATACGGTGGCGCGAACATGGGCTACACCGCGCACATGGTCGCGATGGAGGAGATTTCGCGGGCGTCGGCGTCGGTCGGGTTGTCGTATGGCGCGCATTCGAATCTGTGCGTGAACCAGCTTCACCGCAACGGCACCGAGGCGCAGAAGCGCAAGTACCTGCCGAAGCTCGTTTCCGGCGAGCACGTCGGCGCACTGGCGATGAGCGAGCCGAACGCGGGTTCGGACGTCGTCAGCATGAAGCTGCGCGCCGACGAAAAGGGCGACCACTACGTGCTCAACGGCACCAAGATGTGGATCACGAACGGCCCGGACTGCGACACGCTCGTCGTCTACGCGAAGACGGACATCGAAGCGGGCGCGAAGGGCATCACGGCGTTCATCGTCGAAAAGGGCATGAAGGGCTTTTCGGTCGCGCAGAAGCTCGACAAGCTCGGCATGCGCGGCTCGCACACGGGCGAACTCGTGTTCGAGAATGTCGAAGTGCCGAAGGAGAACATCCTCGGCCAACTGAACGGCGGGGCGAAAGTGCTGATGAGCGGGCTCGACTACGAGCGCGCCGTGCTGGCGGGCGGGCCCACCGGCATCATGCTCGCGTGCATGGACGCGGTCGTGCCGTATATCCACGATCGCAAGCAGTTCGGGCAGGCCATCGGTGAATTCCAGCTGATTCAGGGCAAGGTCGCCGATCTTTATACGACCTTGCAGGCCTGCCGCGCGTATCTGTACGCGGTCGGACGCCAGCTCGATACGCTCGGCTCAGGCCACGTCCGGCAAGTGCGCAAGGACTGCGCCGGCGTGATTCTGTACACCGCCGAAAAGGCGACGTGGATGGCCGGCGAAGCCATCCAGATTCTCGGCGGCAACGGCTATATCAACGAGTATCCGGTCGGACGTTTGTGGCGCGATGCGAAGCTGTATGAAATCGGCGCGGGCACGAGCGAAATCCGCCGGATGCTGATCGGACGCGAACTCTTCGCTGAAACGGCATAAGAGCGCGCCATGCCGATCATCGAAACCAAACTGAATCCGCGCGGCGAAGAGTTCCGCACGAACGCGGCGGCGCTCGAAGCGCTCGTCGCGGATCTGAAAGAAAAAGTCGCCAAACTCGCGCTCGGTGGCGGACAGGCGGCCCGCGACAAGCACGTGTCGCGCAACAAGCTGCTGCCGCGCGATCGCATCGCGCAACTGCTCGATCCGGGCACGCCGTTTCTGGAACTGTCGCAACTCGCGGCCTACGGCATGTACAACGACGACGCGCCGGGCGCGGGCGTCATCACCGGCATCGGGCGCATCGCGGGACAAGAGTGCGTGATCGTCTGCAACGACGCGACGGTCAAGGGCGGCACCTACTATCCGGTCACGGTCAAGAAGCATCTGCGCGCGCAGGAAATCGCGGAGCAGAACCGGCTGCCGTGCGTGTATCTCGTCGATTCAGGCGGCGCGAACCTGCCGAATCAGGACGACGTGTTCCCCGATCGCGATCACTTTGGGCGCATCTTCTACAACCAGGCGAACATGTCGGCGCAGGGGATTGCGCAGATCGCGGTCGTGATGGGTTCGTGCACGGCGGGCGGCGCCTATGTCCCGGCGATGAGCGACGAATCGATCATCGTGAAGAATCAGGGCACGATTTTCCTCGGCGGCCCGCCTTTGGTGAAGGCCGCGACCGGCGAGGAAGTGAGCGCCGAAGACCTCGGCGGCGGCGACGTGCACACGCGTCTGTCCGGCGTCGTCGATCATCTCGCGCAGAACGACGCGCATGCGTTGGGCATCGCGCGGAGCATCGTCGGGAATCTGAATCGCGTGAAGACGGCGCCGCTCGCGCTGAAAGAACCGCTGCCGCCGCGCTACGATCCGCAAAGCGTCTACGGCGTGATTCCCGTCGATACCCGCAAGCCCTTCGACGTGCGCGAAGTGATCGCGCGCATCGTCGACGATTCCGCCTTCGACGAATTCAAGGCCCGCTACGGCACGACGCTCGTCTGCGGTTTCGCGCATATCTGGGGCCATCCGGTCGGGATCGTCGCGAACAACGGCATCCTGTTTTCGGAGTCGGCGCTGAAGGGCGCGCATTTCATCGAACTGTGCTGCCAGCGCAAAATTCCGCTCGTGTTCTTGCAGAACATCACGGGCTTCATGGTCGGGCGCAAGTACGAGAACGAAGGCATCGCGAGGAACGGCGCGAAAATGGTGACGGCCGTGGCGACGGCGAAAGTGCCGAAGTTCACGGTGATCATCGGCGGCTCGTTCGGCGCGGGCAATTACGGCATGTGCGGCCGCGCGTATTCGCCGCGTTTCCTGTGGATGTGGCCGAACGCGCGCATCTCGGTGATGGGCGGCGAACAGGCGGCGTCGGTGCTCGCGACCGTGCGGCGTGACGGCATCGAAGGCAAGGGTGGAAGCTGGTCGAAGGAAGAAGAGGAGGCGTTCAAGGCGCCGATCCGCGAGCAGTATGAGCTTCAGGGGCATCCGTATTACGCGAGCGCGCGTCTCTGGGACGACGGCGTGATCGATCCCGCGCAGACGCGCGACGTGCTCGGTCTCGGGCTCGCCGCGACGATGAACGCGCCCATCGAGGACACGCGTTTCGGCGTGTTCCGGATGTGATGCTCCCTCTTTTACTCAAGGCTCAGCCATGTTCAACAAAATTCTGATCGCGAACCGCGGCGAGATCGCGTGCCGCGTCGCGGCGACGGCGAAGCGCATGGGTATCGCGAGCGTCGCCGTCTATTCCGATGCCGACGCGAAAGCGAAGCACGTCGCCGTGTGCGATGAAGCGGTGCACGTCGGCGGTGCGGCGGCGGGCGAAAGCTATTTGCGCATCGAACGCATCATCGACGCCGCGCTGAAAACCGGCGCGCAGGCGATCCATCCGGGCTACGGTTTCCTTTCCGAAAACGAGGACTTCGCGCGTGCCTGCGACAAGGCGGGACTGGTGTTCATCGGCCCGCCGGTCGAGGCGATCTCCGCGATGGGATCGAAGGCGGCGGCCAAGGCGCTGATGCAGACGGCGTCGGTGCCGCTCGTCCCCGGCTATCACGGCGACGATCAGGACGCCGTGCTCCTGCAACGCGAAGCGGACCGCATCGGTTATCCGGTGTTGTTAAAAGCGAGCGCGGGCGGCGGCGGCAAGGGAATGCGCGTCGTCGAAAAGAGCGCGGACTTCGCGGCGGCGCTTGCTTCGTGCAAGCGCGAGGCGGCGTCGAGTTTCGGCAACGATCGCGTGTTGATCGAAAAGTATCTGCTGCGTCCGCGCCATGTCGAAGTGCAAGTCTTCGCCGACAAGCACGGTGGCGCTGTCTATCTCTTCGATCGCGATTGCTCCGTGCAGCGCCGGCACCAGAAGGTGCTGGAAGAAGCGCCCGCGCCGGGTCTCTCCAATGAAGTGCGTCGCGCGATGGGCGAAGCCGCCGTCGCCGCGGCGCGCGCGGTGAATTACGTGGGCGCCGGCACCGTCGAATTCATCATGACGCAGGACGGTCAGTTCTATTTCATGGAGATGAACACGCGCTTGCAGGTCGAGCATCCGGTGACGGAAATGGTCACGGGTCTCGATCTCGTCGAATGGCAGTTGCAGGTGGCGTCGGGCGGGCCGCTGCCGTTGAAACAGCAGGAGCTGAAAGTCGACGGCCACGCGATCGAAGCGCGCATCTATGCGGAAAATCCGTCGCGCGGATTTTTACCGTCGACGGGCACGCTCAAGCATCTGCGCATGCCGCAGTCGGATCAGTTCACGATAAGCGGCAACGTTCGTATCGACAGCGGTGTGCGCGAAGGCGACACCATCACGCCGTTCTACGATCCGATGATCGCCAAGCTGATCGTGCACGGTCGCGACCGCGCCGATGCGCTCGCGCTGATGGCGCGCGCGTTGCGTGAATTCGAAGTGATCGGGCCGCACACGAACGTCGAGTTCTTGCAGCGGATCGTCGCGAGCGAGCCGTTCTCGACGGGCGATCTCGACACCGGCCTGATCGAGCGTCATCACGACACGCTGTTCGCACCGTCGACCGTGCCGCAGAAAGCAGCGCTCGCGCTGGCCTGCGCCGCCTTGCTGACCCGCGAAGGCGGCGAGGCGCACGGCAACTCTCCGTGGGACGCGCTGTCGCACTGGCGCATGGCGGGCGGCTACGCGCAGGACCTGAACTGGCGCGCGATCGCCACCGATGAAACGCTGCAAGCGGTGTTCACGCGCGAATCGACGGCGATGCACGTCAACGACAAGCGCCTCGAACTGCTCGGCGAAAGCGTGCGCTTCGACTGGTCGCATGGAGACGAGCCGCATACGTTCGCGGTGCTGCTCGACGACACGCTCATCAAGGGCCGCGTGTTCATCGACGGCGACGTTTTTCACGTGTTCTATCAGGGCGCATCGCTCGCGTTCGAATGGCAGAACCTGATGGCCCACGCCGCCGACGCCGAGCACGAAGGGCGTCTGACCGCGCCGATGCCGGGCAAGGTCATCGCGGTGCTGGTGGAAACGGGGGCATCGGTGGAAAAGGGCGCGCCGCTGCTCGTGATGGAGGCGATGAAGATGGAGCACACGATCGTCGCGCCTTCGGGCGGCAAGGTCGGCGAGATTCTCTTCAGCGTCGGCGACCAGGTTGCCGACGGCGCCCAACTGCTCGTCATGGAAGCCAGTTGAGCGTCGGCTTGCGCGGACCGACCAGCGTTTCCGTCGTCTCCGCCTTGACCAGAATCTCCACGCGCCGGTTCAACGCACGCCCTTCGGGCGTGTTGTTACTGGCGATCGGCTGGAGGTAGGCCATTCCCTTCGTCCTGATGCGCGCGGCAGGCACGCCGCGTGCAACGAGCGCATCAGCGACCGCCTCGGCGCGCGCCGCGGAAAGCGAGTCGTTATACGCGCGCGTGCCTTCGTTGTCGGTATGGCCTTCGACCAGGATTGGCCGCGAACTGCGCTTGAGGAGCGCGGCGGCGCGGTCGAGCATGGGCGCGCTCGCGGGGCGGATGGCCGCGTCGTCGGTCTCGAAGAGCGTCGCTTCGGACATGCGCATCTCCACGCCATCCTTACCCGGATGCAGGACGACGCCGTATCGGGCGTTCAGGGCGTCTTCACGCGACCGGTCGAGACCGGACGAGCAGCCGGCGACGAAAACGGAGAGGACACACAAGCTGCTGATGGTTCGAATGGCTGTCACAACGACCTTACGTAGCGGATTGCCCGAAGCAAGTTAGGTCTGATTATATGTAATGGACCGCCGCACTTTGTAAAAGAACATGGGCGCACGGCTGACCAGCCGACGACGCGCGATCCATCCTTACGAGCGTGAGCATACAATGCAGCGCGCGCCGGACCTGGCCGGCGCGCCGTCCTTCCCGAACCACGCGCACCCGAATCCACGCAATGATCCAACACGAGCACATGTCCACCGAAGAGGAAGTCCGCGCGAAGCGCCTGCAACGGTCGGCATCGGCGGTGCTTTACGCCGCGCTCGTCGCGCTGGCGCTCTGGACGATGAGGTCGTTCATCCCTGCGGTCGTCTGGGCCGCCGTGATCGCGATCGCGCTGTGGCCCGCCTTCGGCTGGCTCACGCGCCGGCCGTGGCTTGGCCGGCACACGTCGCTGCTCGCCATCGGCCTGACGGTGGCCGTCGGGCTGTTGTTCGTCGGGCCGTTCGTGATCGTCGCGACGCAGGCGGCGAGCGAAGCGCGCGACACGCTGCGCTGGTTCCATGACGTGCTGCGCTCCGGCATCGCGCTGCCCGAGTGGGTCCAGCGCCTGCCGATGGGCTCGCAGCAGGTCGCGTCGTGGTGGTCGGCGAATCTGGCGACACCGCTCGAATCGTCCCCGGCGGTGCAGAAGCTGCACAGCGCGACCTTCGTCGAGATGACGCGCCACTTCGGCGGGCGGCTCGTGCACGGTCTCATCATTTTCGGGTTCATGCTCGTCACGCTGTTCTTCATCTTTCAGGCGGGGTCGAGGCTCGGCGAGCAACTGTTCGCGGCGTCGCGGCGCGCGTTCGGCGCCGAGGGCGCGATGCTCGCGCGCCGCATGGCCGACTCGGTGCGCAGCACGGTCGTGGGTCTCGTCGTCGTGGGGCTGGGCGAGGGCGCGCTCCTCGGCATTGCCTACGCGATCACCGGCGTGCCGCACGCGACGCTGCTCGGCATGCTGACCGCCGTCGCGGCGATGCTGCCGTTCTGCGCGCCGATCGTTTTCCTCGGCTCGGCGCTGTGGCTGCTCGCGCAAGGCGCGATGGGGGCGGCGATCGGCGTCGCGGCGTTCGGGCTCGTGGTGGTGTTCATCGCGGAGCATTTCGTGCGGCCGGTGCTGATCGGCGGATCGGCGCGCCTGCCGTTCCTGCTCGTGCTGTTCGGGATTCTCGGCGGCGCCGAGACGTTCGGGCTGATCGGGCTTTTCATCGGCCCGGCGCTGATGACGATCCTCGTCGTGCTCTGGACCGACTGGGTGCGATGAAGCGCCGGTCGGACGGCTTTCAGGCGGTAGAATCTCCCGATCCCGGAACCCTTCGAGCGACTGACTTGTCTTCTGCGCGACCCTCGCCGAAACCGCGCCCGCGCTTGCCGCGCAGCGCGCGCATGCCGTGGCAGCCGCGGCACGCGCGCATGCTCTTCACGCGCCCGGCCGTCTCGCCGCAACGCCTGCTGTTGCGGCGCATCTACCTGGTGTTCGCGCTGTGCCTGCTCGCGTTCGCCATTCTCTACATCGACCGGGACGGTTTGCGCGACGCGTCGAAGCCGCCCAACGAACCGATGAATCTGGTCGACGTCGTCTATTTCACGATGGTGACGGTCGCGACCGTCGGCTATGGCGACATCGTGCCGGTGACGGCGCGCGCGCGTCTCGTCGATGCGCTGCTCATCATGCCGATCCGCGTCATCATCTGGTTCATCTTCCTGGGCACCGCGTACCAACTGGTGATCCAGCGCATCGTCGAGGAATATCGCATGAAGCGTCTGCAACGAAACCTGCGCGACCACATTCTCGTGTGCGGCTACGGGCTTGCCGGGTCGATCGCCGTGCGCGAACTGCTGGAAAGCGGCACCGACGCGCGCCGCATCATCGTGATCGACACCAGCGAGGCCGCGCTGGAGGCGGCGACGTCGGTCGGCGTGACGGGCCTGCTCGGCGATCCGTCGCGCGAGGACATCCTGCGCGAGGCGCAGGTCGCGCGGGCGCATGCGGTGATCGTCGCCGTTACCGACGATCCGACCGCGATCCTCGTCACGCTCTCGGTGCGCAGCTTCGCGCCGAAGGTGAAGATCGTCGTGCGGGTTCAGGAGCACGTGTTCCAGCGGCAGTTGCGGCAGGCGGGCGCCGACGTGATCGTTTCGTCGACGAAGATCGGCGGCCTGCTGCTCGCCGATGCGGTGGAAACGCGCTACGTCGTGCCGTTCGTGTCCGACATGTTGCAGGCGCGCGGACGCGTCACGCTGCTCGAACGCGTGGCGTTGCCCGCGGAGATCGGGCAGATGACCAACGAGGTGAAGGGCGCGATCGTCGTGGGACTCGCGCGCGACGGAAAAGTGATGGAGTTCTACGAAGACCCGCACGTCGCGATCGAGGCGGGCGATACGCTCGTGATGATCCGCTCGTCGCGGGGCGAGGGGAAGCCGGCGGCCTAGTTCGCCGCTTGCGACGGCTTGCCGGCGCGCTCCTGCATGCACACCCACGGCGACACCACGACGGCCCACAATTCCGGATCGCGCGCGGCGAAATCGGCGGCCGTTTCGGCCTGAACGCGTTCGATCAGCCCGGCCGACAGCCATTGCGCGACCTGTTTCGTATCGTCGCTGGCGACGCTTTCGGCAACGCTCACGAGGTCGAGATCGCGCGCGACCTTGATGAGCACGCCGCGCGCGAAAAAGCGCTCGAGTTCGGACCAGCCGATCTGCGCGGTTTCGCCGAGGAGCTTGACGTAGAGCGGGGAGGGGGAAGGTGCGTCGGACATGGCGGCGGGGCGTCGAAATGAGTCGGATTTGATGCGTCCGACACTATAAACCATGTGCCGGACGCCCCTGCCATCGCGCGCCCCGATGCAGCATCAGAGATCGAAGAAAACGGTCTCCTGCGGACCTTGCAGATAAATGTCGAAACGGTAGATCGTGCTCGACGTGCCCGGCTCGCGCTTCGCGATCAGCGTGGCGCGGCGTTCTTCGGGAACGCTCGCGAGCACGGTGTCCTTCGCGTTGGCTTCGCTTTCGTCGTCGAAGTAGAGGCGCGTGTACGCGTGCAGCAGCATGCCGCGCATCAGCACGATGACGTCGATGTGCGGCGCGGTGTCGTCGCCGGTCTTGCCGGGTTTCACCGTGTCCACGACGAAGCGCAGCTTCGGGTCCGTGCCGGTGCCCACGCGCGCGAACCCGCGAAAGCCCGACTTGCGCGCTTCCTCGACGGTCTGGACGTAATGCCCGGTCGAATCGGCCTGCGCCATTTCGATGACGGCGTCGCCGACCACCTTGCCTTCGCCGTCGTACACGTTGCCGACAATCGAAATATGCTCGCCCGTCGCTTCGCGGTCCGCGATCGACGGCGTGAAGAGGCTCTTCAGGTCGAAGTTGTACTGCTCGGGGCACAGGCCGTAGGCGAAGTACGGTCCGACCGTCTGCGAGGGGGTCTGTTTCAGTGCGGTCATGGTTCAGGCCTCCGTCGGGGTTTGGTCAGGGCCGCGCAGCACGATGTCGAATTCGTAGCCGAGCGCATAGGCTTCTTCCGTCGTGTCGATGGAAAAGCGCGAGACCAGGCGTTCGCGCGATTGCTCCGGAATGCCCTGGTAGATCGGGTCGAGCGCGAGCAGCGGATCGCCGGGGAAGTACATCTGCGTGACGAGGCGCGAGCCGAAGTACTCGCCGAAAAGCGAGAAGTGGATGTGGTTCGGCCGCCAGGCGTTCGGGTGATTGCCCCACGGGTACGCGCCCGGCTTGATAGTGAGAAAGCGATAGCGGCCTTCGTTGTCGGTGATGCAGCGGCCCGCGCCGAGGAAGTTCGGATCGAGCGGGGCGTCGTGCTGGTCCGCCTTGTGGACGTAGCGTCCGGCGGCGTTCGCCTGCCAGATCTCGACCAGCGTCTTGCGCACCGGGCGGCCGCCTTCGTCCAGCACACGGCCCGTCACGATGATGCGTTCGCCGAGCGGATCGCCGTTCTTCGCTGCGTTCTTCGTGAGGTCGTTGTCGAGCGCGCCGAGGTCTTCGGCGCCGTACACCGGCACGCGACGGTCGCGCAGGTTTTCCTTCAGCGGGATCAGCGGTCGCGACGGGCTGCGCAGCACGGAAGAGCGGTATCCCGGCGAGCAGTAGGGCGGATGCGATTCCCAGTCGCGCGGTGTGAGGATCGATGAGGTCATTCGACTGTCTCCTGTTATGTGTGGTCAATGGGATATTGCTGAAGACTACTTTAACGAAGCTTCGAAGTTATGGAAAATGACGTTTTATGCCTCCTGCCATAACGATTCGTCATGGATAACGACCTCACCAATACGCGCGTCAAATTCCGTCATCTCCAGTGTTTCCTGGCCGTGACGCAGCTAGGCAGCGTCCAGCGAGCCGCCGACAGTCTGTCGATCACCCAGCCGGCGGTATCGAAGACGCTCAGCGAACTCGAATCCATTCTAGGCGTCCGGCTCTTCGAGCGTGGTCGCCGCGGTGCCGTGCCGACGCGCGAGGGGCGTCTCTTCGCGCCGCATGCGAGCGCGTGCGTGGCGGCGCTGCGCGAGGGCGTCGATGTGCTGCTGCGCGAAAGCGGCGACGTGCCGGGGTCGGTCGCGATCGGCATCTTGCCGACCGTGGCGACCGCGCTCCTGCCGCGCGCGCTGGCAGAGTTCCGGGCGCAATGGCCGGCGGTGTCCGTGAGCGTGTGGACCGATGCGAACGCGCAGCTCCTCGCGCGGCTGAAAGCGGGCGAAGTAGATTTCGTGATCGGGCGCGTGTCCGATCCGGAAGGCATGCACGGGCTATCGTTTGAGCAGGTGTATCGCGAGCCGCTTGCGGTCGTCGTGCGGCGCGAGCATCCGCTCACGCTGGAGGCGCCGCTCACGCCCGCGCTGCTCGCGCGCTTTCCCGTCGTCGTGCCGCCGTTCGGCACGTTGATCCGGCAGTCGGCGGAGAGCGTGCTGACGGCCTTCGGCGCGCACGCGCTGACGGCGTTCGTGGAGACGCTGTCGGTGTCGCTCGGGCGTGCGCTCGCGCTCAACAACGATGCCGTCTGGTTCGTGCCGGCGGGCGCCGTCGAGCGCGACATCGCGTTCGGGCTGCTCGCCGCGCTCGCGATGCCGTTCGCGGGCACCGACGAACCCATCGGCCTGATCCGCCGCACCGACGCCGCGCGCACGCCCGTCGAGGAAAGTTTGATCGATGCGATTCGCGACGCGGGCCGCGCGCGCATCGGTACGAAATAGCCGGTGCGGCGTGCGACGCGGGGGCGCGGAGCACAAGTTACCGGGTGCGTTCAATGCTGCGACGAAATCGGCGCGTATGGCGTTTTCGGGCGATACTGGTGCAACAAACGACGTGTCCCGCGGTCAGATGGCAGAGCGCGCCGCCGGCCGCTTTAGCGCTGTGAATCTGGTTGTCAACCTGCCGTCAGCTTTAAGGAAGATGAAGACCGTATTGCTCGTCGACGACGACCCCGCCACCATCGAAGCCTGGACGATCTGCATGCAGGACGCGGATTGCGCGGTGCTTTGCGCCTACGACGGCAATGCGGCGCTCGCGCTTCTCGCGGAGCATCCCGTCGACATCGTCGTGTCCGACTGGATGATGCCGGGCTTAGGCGGCGCGCTGCTGTGCCAGACAATGAAAAACGACACGGCGTTTGCAAGGATTCCCTTCCTGATGATTTCGGGTCACCCGAATCCGCCGGCGTTCGTGAGCTACGACGGCTATCTGCAAAAGCCCGTCGACATGGAGACGCTGCTTTCGGCGGTCAACCGGCTCTGCGCCGCGAAAGCGCGGCCGCTTTACTGAACGCTTGCGGCTTATCGCAATGCCGCGAGCGCCTCGTCCATCTGCGCTTGCGCGAGCTTGTTCAATTCCTGCGGAATCGTGCAGTCGAGCGGCAGCGTCGGCGTGACGATCACGCGGATGTGTCCCGGTCCCTCGGGCCAACCCTTCGCCGGCCAGACTTTGCCCGCATCGTGCACGACCGGCACCACCGGCACCCGCGTCGCGCAGGCGAGCCGCACGCCGCCCGACGCGAGCTTGAGCGGCGCGTCGTGTGCCACGCGCGTGCCTTCAGGAAAGATCACCACGGCGTCGCCTTTTGCGAGCTTGTCGGCGCATTCGCGCGTGACGGCCTGATGCGCCTGCCGCAGCGATCCGCGATCGAGGCTCACCATATCCAGTCCGACCAGCACCCAGCCGAAGAACGGCACGCGCTTGAGTTCGCGCTTGAAAACGAAGCTGATGCGGCGCGGAAAGAGCGCCATGAACGCGAGCGTTTCCCAGGTCGATTCATGGCGGCACAGCATGATGAACGGCCCGTCCGGCAGATGTTCGAGCCCTTCGACCGAACACGTGATGCCGCAGATCACGCGCAGCATCGCGACCATCGCGCGGCACCAGAGCCTCGCAAGCCAGTAGCGGCCGCGCCGTCCGACGAACGGAAACAGAGGCAGAATCAGGATCGACCAGACGATGCCGCTGCCGAGAAGATAAGTGGAGAAAAGCCGCTTGACGAATGTTCGGTGCATCGAAACGCTTTGAAAGAAAGGAAGAGGTAAGGATCGCGTCTCGCGCGACCACCCGAAGCATAGCCCGACAGGCGGCGCGTGTCTGGCCCGATGGCTTATGCTGCGGCACATACGCTTGTTTCAGTCGAAGGAGAATCCATGGTGCAAGAGTCGACAGCCCAACCCGTCGATTTCGAAGAAGGCATGCTCGACGTCGGTGAAGGCCACGCGATCTACTGGCGCGCGCAGGGTCCGCGCGACATGCCGTCGATGCTCGTCGTGCACGGCGGGCCGGGCGGCGCGATGAACGTCAAGTGGGCCGAGGTGCTCGATGCGTCGAAGTGGCGGATCGTCTTCTTCGACCAGCGCGGCTGCGGCAAGTCCACGCCGTTCGGCAAGCTCGAACACAACGGCATCGACGCGCTCGTCGGCGACATGGAGAAGCTGCGCGTCGCGCTCGGCATCGACAAGTGGGCGCTCTTCGGCGGCTCGTGGGGCACGACGCTCGGTCTCGCATACGGCATCGCGCATCCGGCGCGCTGTCTCGGCTTCCTGCTGCGGGGGGTGTTTCTCGCGCGGCGCGAAGACATCGACTGGTTCCTGTGGGACGTGCGCCGCGTGTTCCCGGACGCGCACCGCCGCTTTCTCGATGCGATCGAAGCGGCGTGCGGCCAGCGTCCGCGCAGCGCCGGGGAGATTCTGACGCTCGCGGAAGCGCCGCTCGTGCGCTTCGACGATGCCGGCACCCGGCTCGCGCGCGCGTGGACGGCGTACGAGACGACGCTGTCGGTCGTGAACAAGCCGGCGCCGGCGCAGGAAAAACCGGCAGAAGAGAAAAAGGAAACCGGCGAATCCAATGCGCCGGCTGTCTCGATGGCGCTGCTCGAACGTCACTACATGGCAAACGAGTTGCCGCCCGAGCCGTTGCTGCCGCGCGTGCCGGCGATCGCGCATCTGCCGTGTCATATCGTGCATGGCCGCTTCGACATGGTCTGCCCGGCCGATCAGGCGCTCGAACTCGCGGAGCGTTGGCCCGGCGCGGAGCTTTCCATCGTCGATGCCGCCGGCCACTGGACCTTCGAGCCGGGCAACGTCGCCGCTTTGCGCGCGAGCGGCGAAGCGCTGTCGAAGGCGCTTGCCTAGAGAATCGCGGCGGCCTGCGTGGAGAGCTTCTGCCAGTCGATATCCGTGCCCACGACGATCCACGCGCCGCGATAGCGCACCGCGACCGTCAGCGTCACGCACAGCGACGCGCCCGTCACCGACAGATACGGCGCGCTCGCGATCAGCTGTTCGCGCGAGGCGAGGGCGTCGGCGAAATAGGCGCGGTTGTCCCAGCGTCCCGTCGACGGATCGGCGATCGGCGCGAACCGCTCGCCGGCAGGCCGCGCGGCCGCGCCGGGCAGCGCGGGCGAGAACGCGCGGCCGCGCTGGTCGAGAAAGAAGCAGTTCGACGTGCAAGGCAAGGCGAGCAGCGCGGCGCATGCGGCCTCGGTCGACGCGCCGTCCGAGAGGCGCGCGATGGCGTCCTCCAGTTGCGAGCGGTACGGCGTCAGAAGGAGATCGCTCGCGAGGCGCTCGGCGTGGCGCATCTGCGTGAGCGTATCGAAGACGGTCTCGAAGAGCATCGCCGCCGACGCCGTCTGGACGAGCTCCGGCGCGGGCCGGCCGAACAGATAGCCCTGCACGAAATCCACATTTGAACGTGCCGCGAGCAGCAGGTCCTGCTCCGTCTCGATGCCTTCGGCCACCACGAACATGCCCGACTCGTGCAACAGGCCGACGAGCTTCGGCAGCAGCGCGTCGCGCAGATGGGCGGCCTGCGTGCGCACGAGGCTGCGGTCCAGCTTGACGATGTCGGGCCGAAGCGTCAGCAGCCGGTCGATGTTCGAATGGCCGGCGCCGAAGTCGTCGACGGCGACGAGAAAGCCCTGCGAGCGGAACGCGTGCGTCGCTTGGGCGATCCGGGCAAGCTCGGTGCCGCCCGATTCCAGCACTTCGATCACGATGCGCTCCGGCGCAAGCCCGCACGCGCGCGCGAGCGCGGCGAGTTCGGCCGCGTAGGCGGCGTCCGTGAACGTCGACGGATTGATGTTCAGAAAAAGCCAGGTCGCGGCGGGCAGGCGCGTTGCTGCACTGGCGAGGTGCGTGGCATGGCTCGTGCGATCCAGCAGCGCGACCGAGCCTTCGACGATCGCCTTGCCGAACAGGTCGAACGGCTCGATAGGCGGCGCGGACGGCGCGATCCCGCGCAGCAGCGCCTCGTAGCCGACCGCGCGCTGGTGCGGCAGGCTGAAGATCGGCTGCAGGTACGAGGCGAGCGCGATGCCGTCGAAGGTATGCGCGGCGTGCGTCACGCCGGACGCCCGCGACGCGCGACGGTACGGCGGCTAAACGGCGAGGGCAGACGCAGCATGCGAGGACGCTCGAACATGATGAATGGCCGCATGGCCCGGCGCGTGCGGCGCGAGCCCAGCCTGATCCGGAGATTTCGATACACACGTTATCGGTCGGACGGGCGCGGACTTGAGCGCGCTGTGCTCGTCGCGGTTTTTCGTCCCGTTGAACGGGCGAGGCCGGCACGCACAAAAAATTGCCCCGGCGTGGCGCGCATCCTATCTTTGAGAGGGCAAATGGTAGGATCGCGCCTGCAACCAAGACGAAGACGGGCGAGGCCCGTCGAACGGTCAATTGAAGACAGCGAGGCGATTCGATGGCGCAACAAAAAACCAATCCGAAACTCGAGCAGGCGCTCACGCGCGGCGACCTCGCCATCCGGCAGGCCAACTCGGCGCGCGCGACCGCGGTGCTGCGCGCACTCGGCAAGATGATCGTCGAGGCATCGTCGACGATCGGCGTGGAAGCGTTCGTCGTGATTCACGACGGCGACAAGATCTACGATCCCGTCGACGGCATGTGGCCGCAGCAACTGCTGATATCGCTCGACGGCCCGGTCGAGGACACCGATCCGGACGAAGTGCGCACCATTACCTTGTTGGCCGACACGCCGGCGACGATCTTCCGCTGCGAGTGGCAACGCGCGGACGGCAAGATCGGGCGTCAGGAAGGGCGGCCGCTCGCGATGGTCGCGTTCATCACCGACGTCGACATCCCCTGGCTCGACGACGAAGACTGACCGAATCCCACTTTTTGCACACTGAACGGCTCCCCTCGCGGAGCCGTTTTTATTTTGCGCATTTTTCTTCCCTGTTCCTCCCGTAAATCCTCACCTTTCGTGTGCGCGTCGTTTCGTATATCGGCGAATCATTTTCTTCTCGGGCGATAGCGCAATCGTTTGCTTTTCTATTTAGACGAACGGATTTCGAATTTTAATTTCCATTTCGTGCGCCGATAACCTTTTTACCCGTTGCGAGCCGGTAATTCGTGAAATTCGCAGTTGTCGTCGAGCCTGCTCCCGCTCCGATTACCGCCGGAAATTTTCGCCATTGCTCAATATCGGGGACGAGGTGCCGCTATCGGCAACTAGAGCGAATTCTCCATGTGTTTACCCCGGATTTTGTCCAGAAACATTTGCCACCGCTCACGCCGAAATAACGAGTCATGAGACGCTCTTTCCGCCGCGCTTGGGCGCCACCTTTTCTCCTGACTCGGGCCGGCACCTTCCTAATGCCAACAAAATGGGGTTACAAATGGAACGTCTCAGCCTTGCTAATGAAGCCGCCGAAATCAGCCGTGAACAAAACGCCGCTCGTCCCGAGCTTTTTGCGCTCCGCGCTCTCCAGAAACCCGAACGGATGCCGTTTACTATCCGTATCGTCTCGAACGAGCGCGACCTGCAGAAAGCGGTGAATATCCGGCGCTCCGCGTATGGCCGGCACCTGCCCGAGTTTGCCCAGACGATGTCCGTCGAGGACTGCGATCGCGCGCCGGGCACGGCCATTCTGCTCGCGCAATCGAAGCTCGACGGTGCGCCGCTCGGCACAATGCGGATTCAGACCAACGAATTCGAGCCGCTCGGCGTGCAGCATTCCGTGCAGTTGCCGGAGCGATTGAACGGCCGGCTCGCGGAAGCGACCCGCCTCGGCGTCGCGGGCGGCTCGGTGGGCCGCGTGGTGAAGATGATGCTTTTCAAGGCTTTGTTTTTATATTGCGAGCAACAGAACATCGACTGGATGGTAATTACGGCGCGTTCGCCCATCGACAGGGAATATGAAGCGATGCTTTTTGAAGACGTTTTTGGCGATAAACAATTCGTTCCGATGGCGCATGTCGGCGGTTTGCCGCATCGTGTGCTGGCGGGGGAAGTCGGCGTCGCCCGGCAGCGCTGGGAAGAAGTGGGACATCCGTTATTCCAGTTCGTGTTCCAGACGAACCATCCGGATATCGATTTGCGGACGTCCGATTTATCTTTCGAGCGGGAAACGGTACGATGCCCGGAGGCCTCGCAGCAAGTTGCATATGGCCGGTAATCAACAATAACCGGGTTGCCCGACGGCCCGGGTAACAGATTTTGGCGATGGCGGGCAGGCATTTTTGGCCCCGCCGTCGTCCGCGCGGCACGTGTCGTGCACCACGGGGATTTTCCAGCATGGCGTCGGTTACGTTATTTTCCCTTTCGAAATACCGGCACGCGGGGTCGTGGCTTGACCGCGCGCTTTATGTTTTTTCCGTCTATATCGTTCCCTTTTTGATTGCGGCCGGCACGATCGCCACGCTTTTGCTGTTGCCGCATCAGTTTCAATCCGCTGGCGCCGTGACGCTGCCGCTGCACGTCTTCGACGAGCGCGATGCCGCGGTCACGCCCGCCGCCGCGCTCGGCCGTCTGCGCGACGCGCCCACGACGGCGCGCTACAGCACGCAACTCTCCGAAACGCCCGTCTGGTTCACGTTCACCGTGCCGGCGTCGGCGTCGATCCACCCGACGCTCATCGAATTTCCGTCGCGGCATGCGCAAAGCCTCGCATGCTGGATCGCCTCGACGATGCAGCCGCTCGGCACTGCCGACCGCGAATCGGTCACGGGCGAGATGCGCGCCGTCAAGGCCGGCTTCTCCGTCTATCTCGGTCATCTGGCGCAACCGGTGCCGATCGTGTGCAGCGGCACGTTCTCGGGCCCCGCGCAGTTGAGCGTGCAGGCGTGGGATGCGCCGGGCCTGCGCAATTCCTCGCTCGACTTCCAGGAAAGCGCGGGGCTGATCGGCGGCGGGCTGCTCACGCTCGCCGTGTTCGTCTTCGTCACGGCGATCATCAATCGCGAGTGGACCTATGTGATTTTCGCGGTGTGGCTCGTCGGCAATCTGCGGCTGTGCGCGAACGCGATGGGCTGGGACACGCAATGGCTCGACCGCGTGATTCCGCCCGACTGGATTCCGGTGCTGCGGCAAGTCACGTTCGCCGCGTACTACCTGCTGACGGGCGCGCTCTTCAGCCAGCTGTTCCGGCGCGAATTGCGCGCGATCGGCTACCGATGGCTCCTGCGCGCCGGACAGTACGTCGGACTCGTGCTGCTCGCGTCGTCGGTCGTGCTGCCGTATTCGCGCTTCATTCCGGCGCTGTGGGTGCTGGGCGGCTTCGGGATGAGCGTGCTGATCTTCCTGCTCGCGCGGCTCGTCTGGCTCGCCCGCTCGCGCACGGTGATGTGGTACGTCGCATCGCTCGCAATCGTGCTCTTCGCCACGTTTTCCGAAGTGCTCGGCGCGGCCTTCGGGCTGAAGCTGCTGTTCGGCGGCGTCAACACGGTGACGGCCGCGCTGTCGTCGAGCATGATGGCGGCCTTCGCGATCGCCGAGCAGATGCGCGCCGAGCGCGAGCACCGCCGGCAGGCGCAGACCGAACTGCGCAACACCTACGAAGTCACGCCAATCGGCCTCTTCACGCTCGATTCCGACGGTCACTTCGTGCGCGCAAACCCGGCGTTGCGCGCGATGCTCGATCTGCACAAGGCCGAATACAAGGCGCGTCACTGGAACGATTATTTCGAAGCGGGCGCCTGGGGCGCGCTGCAGGCGCTGGCGTCGAAGGGCAGCGACGGCGAACTGGAAATGGGCGGCGCCGCCGCGCGCGGCACGGGCGAGCGGCGCTATCTGCTGAAGGCGATCGAATCGAACGGCTGGGTCGAAGGGTCGTTGCAGGACGTCACCGAGCGCTCGAAAGCCATCGAGCGCCTGCGCTTTCTGGCGGAGCACGATCCGCTGACGGGGTCGCTGAACCGCCGCGGCGTGGAAAAAGCGATCGCGGTGGACAGCGACGAAGCGCTGCCCTGGGCGCTCGCCTATGTCGACCTCGACCGCTTCAAGCTCGTGAACGACCTGTTCGGCCACCGCGCCGGCGACGAAGTGCTTAAGCAGGTCGCTTCCCGCATGCGCGCGCATTTCGAGCGCGAATATCCGCTCGGTCGCATCGGCGGCGACGAGTTCGTCTGCGTGATGAGCGACACCGCCATCGACGACGCCATCGCGCAATGTCACGAACTGATTTCCGTGCTTTCCGACGCGCCGTATCAGGTCGGCAATCGCGCGTTTCAGGTGAAGGCGTCGATCGGGCTCGTCGAGTGTTCGCGCGGCGTGCGCGTGCAGGACGCGGTGTCGAACGCGGACCGCGCCTGCCGTGAGGCGAAGAAGGTCGCGCACACGCGCCTCGTCACGTATCGCAAGGGCGCGGCCGCGTTCGAGGAGCGCGCGGAAGAACTGCGGCTTGTCGAGACGCTCGGACGCAACCGGCTGCCGGCGGGCCTTTTCCTCGTGATGCAGCCGATCATGTCGCTCTCGGCGCCGACGGAGTCGCTCAACTTCGAGGTGCTCCTGCGCATGCGCGCCCCCGATGGCACGACGCTGCCCGCGGGCAAGGTGATCGTCGCGGCGGAGGAGTCGGGCAATATCGCGGCCATCGACCGCTGGGTCATGACGACGCTGCTCACGTGGATCGAAAAGCATCATCACATGCTGCCGAACACGCAGTTCATCTGCGTGAATCTGTCGGGCGGGTCGCTCAACGACGAGCAGTTCATGGAAGACATCTTCGCGCTCTTCGCGCAGCACCGGTCGATCGTCCATTACCTGTGCCTCGAAATCACGGAGAGCGTCGCGCTGCACGATCTGGAGAACACGCAGCGCTTCATTTCGCGCGTCCACGACATGGGCGGCAAGATCGCGCTCGACGACTTCGGCGCGGGCTACACGTCGTTCAAATACCTGAAGGCGTTATCCGCCGACGCGCTCAAGATCGACGGCGAGTTCGTCCGCACGATGTGCGCGCATCCGGCCGACATCGCGATCGTCGAGGCGATCGTGGCGCTCGCGCGCAATCTCGGCATGCGCAGCGTCGCGGAATGGGTCGAGGACGCCGATACGCTGCGCGCGTTGCAGGAAATCGGCGTGGACTACGTGCAGGGTTATCTGATCGCGAAGCCGCAGGAAAGCGCGGCGATCCTCGCGGCGTCCTCGGCGGCGAGCTTCGTGCGGGACGCGGAAGTCGTGAACTTCATCGAATGCCTGTCGGAACCTGAACAGGCGATGTCCTACGGCTACGAGTGGCGCGCGCGGGTCGCGTCGCGCCACTGAGCTTTGCTTTCGGCGGCCGCTCAGGCCGTCTTCAACTCGGCCAGCAGCTTCGTGGCCGCAATCGGAATGCGCGTGTCGTTCCACTCGGCGAGCCACTGCACTTCCTTCGTCGTGAAATAGCCCGGGTAGTTGCGCAGCGCGAACTGCAGCGAATCGACGACATGATCGCGGATGATTTGCGGCGCGGCTTCGTCGTTGACGATCGCGTGGAGGGCTTCGAGTGTGCTCATGGCGCGGGCTGGATCGAATGGAATTGCGCCCACCATAACCGGAGAAAATTCCGGAAAATAATTCGATGCGGCGTTCGCTCGCATCGCCCGCGCGCTGTTTTTGCTGTCTATACAAGCTGTGGTGCTTGCTCGCATAAGCCCGGCGCGAAAGACCGAGGGAAACCCCTAATACAACCGAAGTTGTATATACAAGACCATCTGCCTTATCGGATCTGTCTGATTGCAGGCGGATCGTCCCACCCTCAAAGCGCAGGAGTTCTCGTGGACCAATCTTCCCGGCCGTCTTTCCGTTTTCGCGATGTCGAGATCCGCGCGCCGCGCGGCACGACGCTCAACGCCAAAAGCTGGCTGACCGAAGCGCCGCTGCGCATGCTGATGAACAATCTCGATCCCGAAGTGGCCGAGAATCCGAAGGAACTGGTCGTCTACGGCGGGATCGGCCGGGCGGCGCGCGACTGGGCGTGCTTCGACAAGATCGTCGAGACGCTCAAGCGCCTCGAAGCCGACGAAACGCTGCTCGTGCAGTCGGGCAAGCCGGTCGGCGTGTTCAAGACGCACGAGAACGCGCCGCGCGTGCTGATCGCGAATTCGAACCTCGTGCCGCACTGGGCCACCTGGGAGCACTTCAACGAACTCGATGCGAAGGGCCTCGCGATGTACGGCCAGATGACGGCCGGAAGCTGGATCTACATCGGCAGCCAGGGGATCGTGCAGGGTACCTACGAGACGTTCGTCGAAGCCGGGCGCCAGCACTACGGCGGCGACCTGAAGGGCCGCTGGGTGCTGACCGCGGGCCTCGGCGGCATGGGCGGCGCGCAGCCGCTCGCGGCGACGCTCGCGGGCGCCTGTTCGCTCAACATCGAATGCCAGCAGAGCCGCATCGACTTCCGCCTGAAGACGCGCTACGTCGACGAGCAGGCGACCGATCTCGACGACGCGCTCGCCCGCATCGCGCGCTACACGTCCGAGGGCCGCGCGATTTCGATCGCGCTGTGCGCCAACGCCGCCGACGTGCTGCCGGAACTCGTGCGGCGCGGCGTGCGCCCGGACATGGTCACCGACCAGACGAGCGCGCACGATCCGCTGAACGGTTATCTGCCGAAGGGCTGGACCTGGGCGCAGTACCGCGACCGCGCGCAGAGCGACGCGGCGGGCACGGTGAAGGCCGCGAAGCAGTCGATGGCGGAGCACGTCCGCGCGATGCTCGCGTTCCAGCAGCAGGGCGTCCCGACCTTCGACTACGGCAACAACATCCGCCAGATGGCGAAGGACGAGGGCGTCGCGAACGCGTTCGATTTCCCGGGCTTCGTGCCGGCGTATATCCGGCCGCTTTTCTGCCGCGGCGTCGGGCCGTTCCGGTGGGCCGCGCTTTCCGGCGATCCGCAAGACATCTACAAGACCGACGCGAAGGTCAAGGAACTGATTCCCGACGACGAACATCTGCACCGCTGGCTCGACATGGCGCGCGAGCGCATCAGCTTCCAGGGACTGCCCGCGCGGATTTGCTGGGTCGGCCTCGGGCAGCGCGCGAAGCTCGGCCTCGCGTTCAACGAGATGGTGCGCTCGGGCGAGCTGTCGGCGCCGGTCGTGATCGGCCGCGATCACCTGGATTCTGGCTCGGTCGCGAGTCCGAACCGCGAAACCGAGTCGATGCAGGACGGCTCGGACGCCGTCTCCGACTGGCCGCTCCTCAACGCGCTCCTGAACACCGCGAGCGGCGCGACGTGGGTATCGATCCATCATGGCGGCGGCGTCGGCATGGGCTTTTCGCAGCACGCGGGCGTCGTGATCGTCTGCGACGGCACCGACGAAGCCGCCGCGCGCATTGCCCGCGTCCTGCACAACGACCCGGCGACGGGCGTCATGCGCCACGCCGATGCGGGCTACGAGGACGCCATCGAATGCGCGCGCGAAAAGGGCCTTGATTTGCCGATGATCGAAGGCGCCATGCCGAAGAAGTAAGCGATGAAACGACTCTGGCAATACTGTCACGCGGCGACGATGAAAGGCGGCGCGTACTCGGCCATCGAGGACGCGGCGATCGTCACCGACGGCGCGCGCATCGAGTGGATCGGGCCGCGCGCGTCGCTGCCCGCGCATGACGCCTGCGAGATCGTCGATCTGGAAGGCGCGTGGGTCACGCCCGGTTTCGTCGATTGCCATACGCATCTCGTCTTCGGCGGCGATCGCAGCGGCGAATTCGAAAAGCGTCTGCAAGGCGTGAGCTATGCGCAGATCGCGGCGGAGGGCGGCGGCATCGCGAGCACGGTGCGCGCGACGCGCGAGGCGAGCGAGGACGCGCTTTTCGCGAGCGCGAAGCGCCGCGCGAGCGGTTTCCTGCGCGAAGGCGTGACGACGGTCGAAGTGAAATCGGGCTACGGCCTCGATCTCGCGAACGAGCGCAAGATGCTTCGAGTGGCGCGCCGCCTCGGCGCGGAACTGCCGCTGACCGTGCGCACGACCTGTCTCGCCGCGCACGCGCTGCCGCCGGAATACGCGAACCGTCCGGACGACTACATCGACGCCGTCTGCGCGCAGATGCTGCCGGCGCTGGCAGAAGAAGGTCTCGTCGATGCCGTCGATGCCTTTTGCGAGCACCTCGCGTTTTCACCCGAGCAAGTGGAGCGCGTGTTCCGGACCGCGCGCGAACTTGGGCTGCCGGTGAAACTGCACGCGGAACAGTTGTCGTCGCTGCACGGTTCGAGTCTCGCGGCGCGCTACGAGGCGCTATCGGCGGATCATCTCGAATTCATGACCGAGGACGACGCGGTCGCGATGGCGCGCTCGGGCACGGTCGCGGTGCTGCTGCCGGGCGCGTTCTACATGCTGCGCGAGACGCAGTTGCCGCCCATCGACGCGTTGCGCCGCCACGGCGTGCCGATCGCACTTGCGAGCGACCTGAACCCGGGCACGTCGCCCGCGCTTTCCGTGCGATTGATGCTGAACATGGGCTGCACGTTCTTTCGGATGACGCCCGAGGAAACGCTCGCGGGCGTGACGATCCACGCGGCGAGGGCGCTCGGCTTGCATGAGACGCATGGATCGCTCGAAGCGGGTAAGACGGCGGATTTCGTCGCGTGGCAGATCGGCCGGCCGGCGGAACTGGCGTACTGGCTCGGCGGCGATCTGCCCAAGCGCGTGGTGCGGCATGGAATCGACGTGAGCGGCTGAACCGGCGGACCGCACGAGCCAAAAAAGAACCTCGCCCGGAAAATCGAGCGAGGTGTTTTATCGCGTGCCGGTTTCGCGAACGATCAGGCGCGTCGTTTCGTGAACAGGCCCCACAGCACGAGCAGCACGATCGCGCCGATCACCGAGGCGATCCAGCCCGCCGGCTGCCCCGGCTGATACCAGCCCATCGCGCGGCCGACGTAGCCCGCGATCAGCGATCCCGCGATGCCGAGCACGATGGTCAAGATCCAGCCCATGCTGTCGTTGCCCGGTTTGATCGCGCGCGCGATCAGCCCCACGATCAATCCGACGATCAAAGTCCCGATGAATGCAAGCATGCGTTTGCTCCCTGAGAGAGTTTGGCTGCGGCCGGGCATCGGCCGGTATGTGCAAATTAGCACGGCAACCCGGATTTGGGTATGACGGCAGAGGCACGGTTCGTGCCCGGTCCCTCTGCCGAATGGCCGGGCGCGGACACGATGGCGTGGCTTGGCGGGCCGGCGGGTTAAAATCGCGTCCCGAATGCAACAACGATCACCGCCATGACCGATTCCGAACTCGACCAGACCGACGACGCCATCCACGAAGACCGCCTGTGGCGCGACGACGGCTGGACCGCGCGCGTCATCAAGAACGAGGACGACGACGGCTGGGCCGTCGAGATGATCCGCGACGGCGAGGCGGAACCCGCGCTCGTCGGCCCGTGGACGATGGGCCGCGACAAGAAGAACCCGAAGCCGCTCGATGCGGGGGCGTTCCGCACGCTGGTGAAGACGGCGTCGGAGGTGCGGCGCCGGCACGAACAGCAGCGTCACGCGATGCTGCACAAGAATGTCACGGTGAGCGTGCAAGGTGACGACGTGACCGTTACGCTCGACATCGTCCCGGACGAGGACGATCCCTACGCCGACCTGAAGGCGTTCGATGCGTTCGGCGCGCAGCTCGCGCAGGCGCGTGTGTCGGCGGGATTCAAGCTCACGAAGGCGAGCGCCGAGGCCTGGGCCGCGAACGAATTCCAGAAGCCGGGCTGAACGCGGGAGCGCGCTGGCCGCCTTGCTGAAAAGCGGCGAGCGCCACGATAATCGGCTCTTGTTCCAAGGAGACGCGCCATGCACTACGTCCTCATCTACGATCTCTGCTCCGACTACATGGAGCGCCGCGTGCAGTTTCGCGACGAGCACCTGACGCTCGCGTGGGCCGCCGTCGAGCGCGGCGAAATCGTGCTGGCGGGCGCGCTCGACGAACCCGTCGACCGCGCGATGCTGCTCTTTCACATCGATTCGCCGCAGGCCGCCGAGGAATTCGCGCGTAACGATCCGTATGTGATCAACGGGCTCGTCACGCACTGGCAGGTGCGCAAGTGGAATACGGTCGTGGGAAATTCGGCGGCGACGCCGGTGCGCTGATCAGCCTTCGTCGGCGGTTGCCGGCTGCGCGTGTTCCTTGCGCGGCGCACGACCGCGACCCGCCGCGCGAAAGATCCGGCTCATCGCGTCGTCGACCTGCTGCGAACGCTCGAACAGTTCCGCGAGCCAGCCGACGAAGACGGAAACGCGCGGCGTCGCCTGCCGGCTCTTGAGAAACGCCACCGACACATTCATCGGCATCGACCGCCACGCCGGCAGCACTTCGCGCAACTGCCCCGAGCGCAGGTACGGGAGCGCCGCGATCCGCGCCGGCTGGATCAGCCCGAGCCCTTCAATCCCGCACGCGAGATACGCGTGTTCGTCCGCCACCTGGACGAATCCCGGCATCTTGACCGTCAGCGCTTTTCCGTCGACTTCGAAGTCGAAATCGCACGGCCGCCCGGTCTTCTCCGACACACAATTCACGGCGACATGGCGCGCGAGATCGTCGAGCGTTTCAGGTGTGCCGTGGCGCTCCAGATAGGCCGGGCTCGCGCACGTCACGTGCTCGAACGTGCCGAGCCGGCGCGCGATCAGGCCGGAATCGGGCAGCTCGCCGAGTTGCACGCTGCAATCCACCCCTTCGCCGACCAGATCGACCGCGCGATTGCCGATGCCGATCGACAGGTCGATATGCGGATAGCGCGCGTGAAAGTCCGGCAGCGCGGGCACGACGATGGAAGTCGCGACCGTGTCGGGCATCTCGACGCGCAGGCGGCCGCGCAGGCGGTCTTCGCCCGCGTGGAAGCCGGATTCGAGGTCGTCGATATCGGCGAGGATCTGAGCGCAGCGCTCGTAGTACGCGGCGCCGTCGACGGTGAGATTCAGGCGGCGCGTCGTGCGGGCGAGCAGTTGCACGCCGACCAACGCCTCCAGTTGCTGAATGGTGGTGGAGACGGTCGCGCGCGGCATGGCGAGCGATTCGGCTGCACGCGAAAAGCTGTTCGTATCGACGACGCGCGTGAAGACACGCATTGCATGGATGCGATCGAGCACGGTGTTTTCCTTTGACGATGAGGGAGCGGGCCCCGTGCGCGGTGTTGGTTCTTGCTTGCGCTCTCGCGGGAAGGGCCGGCGATGGTGACATCGTAAGCAGGCACGTCGTCTGGGTGAATACCCAAAAATCGCGGATTATTGCCCGATTCTGTGGGGTCCGGCGCGCGGGAGTATCGAAGGACACGCATTGCTGCTGCAGAGCGTCTCATCGGAAACCCGCAGTTGATGAAAATGAATTTTTTTTGACGGCGGTTTTGGGTAAACATAGTTTCATTACATTTCCCCAAGGGCGCTCTTGCGCGTATGGCCCGTCCGTCGTCCACCGTCACGTCGCCCTCGGGCGACGAGTTGATCTCCGTGCGCATCGCCTCCGCCATGCCCACGCTCACGCCGATTCACCGGCGCATGGGCGCGTTCGTGCTGGCGAACCTGTTCCGCTCGGCGACGATGCGCATCGACGAACTGGCGAGCGCCGTGGGCGCGTCGGTCGCGACGGCGAACCGCTTCGCGCGCGCGCTCGGCTTCGACGGCTACCCGGCGTTTCGCGAGGCGCTCGTGCGCGGCTTCGAGGCGACCATCGCGCCGGTCGAGCGGCTGCGCACCGCGCTGGAGTCGCCCGCGAGCGGCTCGCAGGTGTTCGACGCGTCGCTCGAACAGGTGGCGTCCAACTTGCAGATGACGCGTGCGGCGATCGACGGCGGCATCGCCGAGGCCCTGGTCGACGCGATTCTGGAGGCGCGGCGCGTCTTCGTACTGGGCTACGGCGCGAGCGCGTTTCTCGCCGGGCTGATGGAACACGGACTGACGCCGTATTGCGCGAACGTGCAGTCGCTTGCGTTGATGGGCGGGCCGTCGCACGCGGCGCGGCGGCTCTTCAACGCGTCGCCGGGCGATTTGTTGATTGCGATTGCCTTCCCGCGCTACGTCGACGATACGATCGAACTCGCGCGCCTCGCCGCCGGCCACGGCGTGCGCGTGGTCGCGCTGACGGACGGCGCGGCGTCGCCGCTCGCGCAGGTCGCGGACCTCGTGCTGACGATCCGCACCGAGCGGCGCCTCGCCGCGAATTGCGACACGGCGGTGCTGGCCGTCATCGAAGCGCTGTGCGACGCGGTCGCGCAGCGGGCGAAGCGCTCCGTCGAAGCGGCTTCGGGCCTGACCGAATTCGTGCTGCCGTGGCTCGTGAAGCCGGCGATGCACATCCCGGCGTCACCTAAAACCGAAGACACCAAGACATGACTACACAAGCCGTCATCGCGATTCACGGCGGCGCGGGCACGATCCTGCGCTCGGCGCTGAGCATCGAAGCCGAGTCGGCGTATCACGCCGCGCTGGAAGGCATCCTCGAAGCGGGGCAGCGCATTCTCGCCGATGGCGGCAGCGCGCTCGACGCGGTCACCGAAGCGGTGCGCCTGCTCGAAGACTGCCCGCTCTTCAACGCGGGCCACGGCGCCGTGTTCACGGCGGCGGGCACGCACGAACTCGACGCCTCCGTGATGGACGGCGCGACGCTCGAAGCCGGCGCCGTGTGCTGCGTGACGCGCGTGAAGAACCCCGTGCTCGCCGCGCGCCGGGTGCTCGACAAGAGCGAACACGTGCTCTTCACGGGCGAGGGCGCGGAAGCGTTCGCGGCGGCGCAGGGGCTCGAATTCGTCGATCCCGCGTACTTTCATACCGAGGCGCGGCACCGGCAATGGCTCAATGCGCGCGGCGTGCAGGGCACGATGCTAGACCACGACGCGGCTTCGATGGACGCCCGCGATGAAGGCCCGAACGAGCCCATCGATCCCGACAAGAAGTTCGGCACGGTCGGCGCGGTCGCACGGGATGCGCACGGCCACGTGGCGGCGGCGACCTCGACGGGCGGCATCACCAACAAGCAGCCGGGACGCGTCGGCGATGCCCCGCTGATCGGCGCGGGCTGCTACGCGAACGATGCGACCTGCGCCGTCTCGACCACGGGCACGGGCGAGATGTTCATGCGCATGCTGGCGGCCTACGACGTCTCGGCGCGCATGGAGTATCGCGGCGCGACGCTCGAACAGGCGGCGGCCGAAGTCGTGATGGAACGGCTGCCGCGCATCGAGGGACGCGGCGGCCTGATCGCCGTCGATGCGAAGGGCAACGTGACGCTTCCGTTCAATACGGAAGGCATGTACCGCGGCTTCGCGCGCGTGGGCGACACGCCCGTGACCGCGATCTATCGCTGAAGGAACACACGATGCCTGCCATCCAGACGCTGCCGCCGTCGCGCGTGATCGAAGTGAACGACCTGTCGGTGACATTTCGCGCGGGCGCGAAGCTCGTCGAAGCGGTGAAGCATCTGTCGTTCACCGTGGACCGTGGCGAGACGCTCGCGATCGTCGGCGAATCGGGCTCGGGCAAGTCGGTGACGTCGCTCGCGCTGATGCGTCTCGTCGAACACGGCGGCGGCAGGATCGCCTCGGGCAGCATCGCGTTCAGGCGGCGCAACGATCAGGTGCTCGACCTCGCGAGCGTCTCGAATGCGACGGTGCGCTCGATTCGCGGCGCCGACATCGCGATGATTTTCCAGGAGCCGATGACCTCGCTGAACCCGGTGTTCACGGTCGGCGACCAGATCGCCGAAGCGATCGCGCTGCATCAGCACAAGAGCCGCAGCGAGGCGCGCACCGAAGCGCTGCGCCTGCTCGATCTCGTGCGCATTCCGGAATCGAAGCGCGTGTTCGCGCGCTATCCGCATCAGTTGTCGGGCGGCATGCGCCAGCGCGTGATGATCGCGATGGCGCTCTCGTGCAAGCCCGCGCTTTTGATCGCCGACGAACCGACCACCGCGCTCGACGTCACGATTCAGGCGCAGATCCTGCAACTGATCCGCGGCCTGCAGGACGAGATGAACATGGGCGTGATCTTTATCACGCACGACATGGGCGTGGTCGCTGAAGTCGCGGACCGCGTGCTCGTGATGTATCGCGGCGAGAAGGTCGAGGAGGGCGCGTCGGACACGCTGTTCGCCGCGCCGAAGCATCCGTACACGAAGGCGCTGCTCGCGGCCGTGCCGAAGCTGGGTGCGATGCACGGCACCGATCGTCCCGCGAAGTTTCCGGTCGTCGAAGTGGAAGCGCCCGATGTCGCGCCCGACGATGCGAGCGCGCTGCGTCCTTCCGCAGCGGTGGCAGCGCAGCATCAGCCGGCCGTCGATGCCGCTGCCGCGCCGATCCTGCGCGTGCGCGATCTCGTCACGCGCTTTCCGGTGAAGAGCGGTCTCTTTGGCCGCGTGACGGGCGCGGTGCATGCGGTCGAACGCGTGAGCTTCGACCTGCGTCCGGGCGAAACGCTGGCGCTCGTCGGCGAATCGGGCTGCGGGAAGTCGACGACAGGCCGCTCGCTTCTCAAGCTGGTGGAAAGCCAGAGCGGTTCGATCGAATTCGACGGACGCGACATCAGCACGCTCGCCGGCCCGGCGTTGCAGGCATTGCGCCGCAATATCCAGTTCATCTTCCAGGACCCGTTCGCGTCGCTCAATCCGCGCTTGACGGTCGGCTTCTCGATCATGGAGCCGCTCCTCGTTCATAACGTGGCGAAGGGCAAGGAAGCCGAGGCGCGCGTCGATTGGCTGCTCGACAAGGTCGGCTTGCCGGCGGAAGCGGCGCAGCGCTATCCGCATGAATTTTCGGGCGGCCAGCGTCAGCGCATCGCGATTGCACGCGCGCTCGCGTTGAACCCGAAGGTCGTGATCGCGGATGAATCCGTGTCCGCGCTCGATGTCTCCGTGCAGGCGCAGATCGTCAACCTGATGCTCGATTTGCAGCGCGAACTGGGCGTCGCGTATCTCTTCATCTCGCACGACATGGCGGTGGTCGAGCGCGTCAGCCATCGCGTCGCGGTGATGTATCTCGGACAGATCGTCGAGATCGGTCCGCGTCAGGCCGTGTTCGAAGCACCGCGCCATCCGTATACGCGAAAGCTGATGAGCGCGGTGCCCGTCGCCGATCCCGCGCGGCGCCACGCGAAACGCATGCTCGCCGCCGACGAGATTCCGAGTCCCATCCGCAAGCTCGGCGACGAACCCATCGTCGCGAAGCTGGTCGCGGTCGCGCCGGATCATTACGTTGCCGAGCATCATGTCGGCGGGGCCTATTGATAACCAGCTTGCAGTGCACCTCCAGCGAATCATAACGTCAAGCCAAGGAGTTCAACGATGTCGCTCTCGAAGTCAGGTCCGAAGTTCAAGCTGTTGCGCTTGCGTGCGCTGATCGCCGCGAGCGCGAGCGCCTGCGTCCTCACGACGCTCACCGCGATGCCCGCTCACGCCGAAACCATGGCGGTGATGGCGGTCGCGTCGACCTTCACGACGCTCGATCCCTACGACGCGAACGACACGCTGTCGCAAGCGGTGGCGAAGTCCTTCTATCAGGGTCTGTTCGGCTTCGACAAGGACATGAAGATCGTCAACGTGCTTGCCACGAGCTATGAAGCGAGCCCCGACGCGAAGGTCTACACGATCAAGCTGCGCACCGGCGTGAAGTTCCATGACGGCACCGACTTCAACGCCGATGCGGTGAAGGCCGTCTTCGACCGAGTGACCGATCCGGCGAACAAGCTCAAGCGCTACAACCTCTTCAACAAGATCGAGAAGACCGAAGTGATCGATCCGCAGACGGTGAAAATCACGCTGAAGATTCCGTTCTCGGCGTTCATCAACGTGCTTGCGCATCCTTCGGCGGTGATGATCTCGCCCGAGGCGCTGAAGAAGTACGGCAAGGACATCGCGATGCATCCGGTCGGCACGGGCCCGTTCGAATTCGTCGAATGGAAGCAGACCGACGACCTGAAGGTGAAGAAGTTCGCGGGCTACTGGAAGAAGGGCTATCCGAAGATCGACATGATCGACTGGAAGCCGGTGGTCGACAACAACACGCGCGCGGCGCTCATGCAGACGGGCGAAGCGGACTTCGCGTTCCAGGTGCCGTTCGAGCAGGCGGCGGCGCTCAAGTCGAGCCCGAAGGTCGACCTGATCGCGGCGCCGTCCATCATCCAGCGCTATATCAGCATGAACATGCTGCAGAAGCCCTTCGACAACCCGAAGGTGCGCGAGGCGATGAACTACGCGATCAACAAGGAAGCGCTCGTGAAGGTGGCGTTCTCGGGCTATGCGATGCCGGCTGAAGGCGTCGTGCCGCAGGGAGTCGACTACGCGGTGAAGACGGGGCCGTGGAAATACGACCCGGCAAAGGCGCGCGAGCTTCTGAAGGAAGCGGGCTATCCGAACGGCTTCGAAACGGAACTGTGGTCGGGCTATAACCACTCGACCGCGCAGAAGATCATCCAGTTCGTGCAGCAGCAACTCGCGCAGGTCGGCGTGAAGGCTTCGGTGCAGGCGCTCGAAGCGGGCCAGCGTGTGGCGAAGGTCGAGAGCGCGCCGGACCCGGCCACCGCGCCGATCCGCATGTATTACATCGGCTGGTCGTCGTCGACGGGTGAAGCGGACTGGGCCATCTCGCCGCTGCTCGCGAGCGCATCGTTCCCGCCGAAGCTGTCGAACACGGCGTACTACAAGAACGAAACGGTCGATTCGGACTTGGCGAAGGCGCTCGCGACCACCGACCGCAACGAGAAGTCCGCGCTCTACGCCGATGCGCAAAAGCGCATCTGGGCCGATGCGCCGTGGGTCTTCCTCGTCACGGAGAAGGTCGTGTACGCGCGCAGCAAGCGGCTTTCGGGCGCGTACGTGATGCCCGACGGCTCGTTCAGCTTCGACGAAATCGCCATCAAGTAACCGCCGATGGCCGGGCGTCATGCGTCGATGATGCCCGGCCGAACTGACTCGACTCATGCTGACCTTTCTCGCCAAACGCCTGCTCGGATTGCTGCCGACGCTCTTAATCGTCGCGGTGCTGGTGTTCCTGTTCGTGCACATGCTGCCGGGCGATCCGGCGCGTCTTGCCGCCGGCGCCGAAGCCGACGAAGCGACGGTCGCGCTCGTGCGCGCGGATCTCGGTCTCGACAAGCCGCTGCCGCAGCAGTTCGTCAACTTCTTCAAGAAGGTCGTGCGGTTCGACTTCGGCACCTCGACGCGCAGCAAGCGCCCCGTGAGCACCGAGATTGCCGAGCGCTTCATGCCGACGCTCTGGCTTACCATCGCGAGCATGGTGTGGGCGGTGATCTTCGGCATGACGATCGGCATCGTCTCGGCGGTGTGGCGCAACCAGTGGCCGGACCGCATCGGCATGACGCTCGCGGTGTCGGGCATCTCGTTTCCGGCGTTCGCGCTCGGCATGCTGCTAATGGAAATATTTTCGGTGAAGCTCGGCTGGCTGCCGATCGTCGGCGACGGTTCGTGGCAGAGCTATATCCTCCCTTCGATCACGCTCGGCGCGGCCGTCGCTGCGGTGATGGCGCGCTTCACGCGGGCGTCGTTCGTCGAAGTGATGAACGAGGACTTCGTGCGCACCGCGCGCGCGAAGGGCGTGCACGAACCGGTCGTCATCATCAAGCATTGCCTGCGCAACGCGATGATTCCCGTCGTCACGATGATGGGCTTGCAATTCGGCTTTCTGCTCGGCGGCTCGATCGTCGTCGAGAAGGTGTTCAACTGGCCGGGGCTCGGGCGCCTGCTCGTCGATGCCGTCGAGATGCGCGACTATCCGGTGATCCAGGCGGAGGTATTGCTGTTCTCGCTGGAGTTCATCGTGATCAACCTGATCGTGGACGTGCTGTACGCCGTGATCAATCCGACCATCCGCTTCAAGTGAGGCCCGCATGAGCGTGACCGCCGACACAGCCAAGGCCGCCGCGATAGCGAGCCACGAAATCCGCACGCCGTGGAGCGAGTTCTGGCGCAAGTTCAAAAAGCAGCCGGTCGCGCTTGCCGCGGGCGTGTTCGTGCTGCTCCTGATCCTGATCGCGATCATCGCGCCGTACATCGTGCCGTACGATCCGGAAAATTTCTTCGACTACGACGCGCTCAACGCGGGACCGTCGGCGGCGCACTGGTTCGGCGTCGATTCGCTCGGGCGCGACATCTTCAGCCGCATTCTCGCGGGCAGCCGCATCTCGTTATCGGCGGGGCTGTTGTCGGTCGTGATCGGCGCGATCATCGGCACGTTCTTCGGGTTGCTCGCGGGCTACTACGAAGGATGGTGGGACCGCATCGTGATGCGCGTCGCCGACGTGCTGTTCGCGTTCCCCGGCATTCTGCTCGCCATCGGCGTGGTCGCGATTCTCGGCAACGGCATGATCAACGTGATCTGCGCGGTCGCGATCTTCAGCATTCCGGCGTTCGCGCGGCTCGTGCGTGGCAACACGCTCTCGCTTAAACATCTCACGTATATCGAAGCCGCGCGCAGCATCGGCGCGTCGGACTGGACCATCATCGTGCGGCACATTCTGCCGGGCACGATCTCGTCGGTGGTCGTGTACTTCACAATGCGTATCGGCACCTCGATCATCACCGCCGCGAGCCTCTCGTTCCTCGGCCTCGGCGCACAGCCGCCGACACCCGAGTGGGGCGCGATGCTCAACGAGGCGCGCGCCGACATGGCGATGGCGCCGCATATCGCCGTGTTTCCGAGCCTCGCGATCTTCTTCACGGTGCTTGCGTTCAACCTGCTCGGCGACGGCCTGCGCGATGCGCTCGATCCGAAGCTGGACCGGCCATGATCGCCATGCCACGCATCGGCTCGCTGACCGCCGGGCCGCTTGGCACGATCGCGGACGTGGCGGGCGTGACGGTCGGGCATTGCACGCTCGACGAAGGCGCGGTGCAGACGGGCGTCACGGTCGTGCGGCCGCATGACGGCGACCTCTATCGCAGCAAGGTGCCGGCCGCCGCGAGCGTGATCAACGGCTTCGGCAAGAGCATCGGGCTCGTGCAAGTCGATGAGCTTGGCGTGCTCGAAACGCCGATTGCGCTGACCAACACGTTCGGTGTCGGCACGGTGGCGAACGCGCAGATTCGCGATGCCATCGAAGCCAATCCGTCGATTGGACGAGACTGGCCGACCGTCAATCCGCTCGTGTTCGAATGCAACGACGGTTATCTCAACGACATTCAGGCGCTGGCGGTTCAGGAGTCGCATTACCGCGACGCGCTGCATGGGTGCGATGCAGGCTTCGAGCGCGGTTCGGTCGGTGCAGGTCGCGGGATGTCGTGCTTCGACATGAAAGGCGGTATCGGATCGGCATCGCGCGCGGTGCGTATCGCGGGCCGTGAATGCATGACCGGCGCGCTCGTGCTCGCTAACTTCGGCCGCATACCGATGCTGAAGCTGGATGGCATCGCTGTCGGACGCGCCATGCAGCAACACGAACCCGAGCAAGGCTCGATCATCATGATCGTCGCCACCGACGCGCCGCTCGACGCACGCCAGTTGCGCCGCCTTTCACTGCGCGCCGCCGCCGGCCTCGCGCGCACGGGTTCGGTCTACGGCCACGGCAGCGGCGACATCGCGCTTGCATTCACCACGGCCTGGACGGTCCCGCATCTCGCGGACTTCGTCCCGGTGCCCGCGCTTGTTGCCGACGCGCGGCTCGATCCGCTCTTTCAGGCCGCGGCGGACAGCGTCGAGCAGGCCATCGTCGATGCGCTCTTCAGCGCTGAACCGGTGACTGGCCGCGACGGCAACCGCCGCCTTTCGCTCAAAGACATGCAACCATGAAAGTACTGATTTCGGCGGACATCGAGGGCGTCGCGGGCGTGTTTCATCCCGAGCAGACGCGCGCGGGCAACGCGGAATACGAACGCGCGCGCCGCTGGATGACGCTCGAAGCGAACGCGGCTGTCGAGGGGGCTTTTGCGGGCGGCGCGACACAGGTATGGGTCAACGATTCGCATGGCGGCTTTCGCAACCTGCTGCCCGATCTGATCGACGCGCGCGCGGGCATCGTGCTCGGCAAGCCGCGCACGCTCGGCATGATGGCCGGACTCGAAGACGAACCCGAACTCGTGTTCATGATCGGCTATCACGCGCGGGCGCAAAGTCGCGGCATCCTCTCGCATACGATCAACAGCTTCGCGTTCGCACGCGTGTCGCTCGATGGCGAGGAAGTCGGCGAGGCAGGGCTCTATGGCGCGCTCGCCGAGGAACGCGGCGCGCGCGTGGCGCTCCTGACCGGCGACGACGTATTCGTCGAAGAGACACGGCCCGCGTTTGCCGATGCGCGCTTCGTGACGGTCAAGACCGCGCACGGCTATTCGAGCGGCGTCACGCAATCGCCCGCCAGCGCGTGCGAGTCGATCCGGCGCGCGGCAGCCGAAGTCGTCGAGCAAGCGCCGCACGCGTGGCTTCGCAAGCTCCCTAAGCCTGTGCACTGCGAACTGCGCGTGCAGACCACTGCGCTTGCCGATCTCTTCTGTCAGTGGCCGACGCTCGAACGCATCGACGGCGTGACGCTCGCGTTCGATACGCCGTCGGTCGAACATGCGGTGCGCGTGCTCAACAGCCTCTCGGCGATGTCGTTCATGTTGAGGTGAAGACGCGCGCCTTCGTCTATCATGAGGCCCTGCATCGGCTTAACGGTGCGAGGTACGTGATGCCAAGATCGAGCAAGGAGCGCTTCATCGAACGCCTTGCACGCGACGCGTAGTCCCTCCAAATCACTTTCGCTTTTGTCCATGTATCTGTCGATCATCGCCGTGGGCCTTGGCGGCGCGCTCGGCTCCCTGCTTCGCTGGGTGCTCGGGTTGCGCCTCAATGCGCTGTTTCCCAACCTGCCGCTTGGCACGCTTGCCGCCAACGTGATCGCGGGCTACGTGATTGGCATTGCGGTCGCATGGTTTGCCCGCGTTCCGGACATCTCGATCGAATGGCGCCTCTTCGTGATCACCGGCCTGATGGGCGGCTTGTCGACGTTCTCGACCTTCTCGGCAGAAGTGGTCGCGCATCTTCAGCAAGGGCGCTTCGGCTGGGCGGCGGGCGAGATCGCGATTCATGTGACGGCTTCGGTCGTGATGACCGTGCTCGGGATTGCGACCGTTTCGCTTGCGCGCTAAGCCGTGATCGAAGTCGGACCGTATCGGCCATCGGATCTCGCGAGTCGGCCACCTTCGAGGCGCGGACTTCAAGAACTTCCGCATGGAGAAGACGCTCAGTCCTTCGCGAACTGCACGCTGACAATCAGTCCGCCGCCCGGCGCTTCGTCGAGCGATATGCGCGCGTGATGCACCCGCGCGATCTCGCGCACGATCGAGAGACCGAGCCCGCTGCCTTCCACGTTTTGCGTCGCCGAGCTGCGATAGAAGCGTTCGAAGACCGCATCGCGTTCCTGTGGTGCGATGCCGGGACCGTTGTCGATCACTTGCAGCAACGGCCCTTCGGCCGCACGCGTCACGCGCACCGTGATGACCGATCCATCGCCTGCATAGCGGATCGCGTTGTCGATGAGATTGCCGCAGAGTTCGGCGAGCAGATCGCGTTGACCGGTCACGTCGACTTTCTCTTCCTGCTCGAAGCCGAGGTCGATGTTGCGGGCGCGCGCGACCGGCGACCAGTCGAGCGTCACGCTACGCGCGACCTTGTCGAGCGAAAGCGGCGCGAGCTTCACCAGATGGCCGCTGTCCGCATCGAGCCGCGCCAGCGAGAGCAACTGCTGCACGCCTTTGCCCGCCTGCCGCACCGCGCCGTTCAGACGCTTCAGATGCGTTCTTGCGCGCTCCTCGCGCGCCTCGCGCAGCGCCAGTTCCGATTCGGCCTGGATCACGGCGAGCGGCGTCTTGAGTTGATGCGCGGCGTCGGTGAAGAACCGTCGCCGCGATTCCTGCATGCGTCGCAAGCGGCCGATGTATTGATTGATCGAATCGACGAGCGGTTCGACTTCGCTCGGCAGGCCGGTCTGATCGAGCGGGGCGGGGTCGTCGTCGGCGCGGGCCGCGACGGTCGCCGACAAACGGTTGAGCGGACGCAGGCCCCGTCCGACCCCGAGCCAAACGATGCCGAGCGCAAGCACGATCAGCAATGCTTCTTGCGTGAGCGAGCCGATCAGGATCTCGCGCGCGAGGGCTTGCCTCGGCTCGATCGTCTCGCCGACCATGATCCACACGACGCGCGTCTGCGCGGTCGGAACGTCGTGGACCGGCAAGCGCAAGGCGCCCATGCGCAGTTGCTCGCCACGGTAGGTCGCATCGTAGAAGCGCGTCTGATACGGCTCGGGCATCGCGCGCTTGGGCGGCAGCGGCAGGTCCGCATAGCCCGTCACGGCGCGCCCGCTGTCCTCGCGAATCAGATAGTAGATCTTGCCGCCGGCATCGGATTCGAACATCTCCAGCGCGAGGTACGGCAGATCGACTTCGACCTGGCCGTCACTGAGGCGCGTGCCTTCGCGGATCGACTTCAGCGAGAACGCGAGCGAGCGGTCGAACGCGACGTGCGCGGCGTTCATCGCGCGCTGGTAGGTGAGCCACGAATCGAGCGCGAGCAGCGCGACGAGCGGCAGCAAGAGCCACAGCGACACCTGCCGCCGCAAATTGGGTTTAGGCATCCTCGCGCTTCACTTCGAGCAGATAGCCGAGGCCGCGCAGCGTCACGATCGCGACGCTGCTCTTCTCCAGCTTCTTGCGCAGCCGGTACACATAGATTTCGATGGCATCGGGATTCACGGATTCGTCGATGCCGAAGATCTTCTCCGAGAGCGTGTCCTTGTTGATCGCGCGGCCGTTGCGCAGGATCAACACTTCGAGCACGGCACGTTCGCGCGGCGTCAGCGCGAGCGGCTCGCCATCGAGCCGGAAGCTGCGATCGACGCTGTCATACGCGAGCGGCCCGCATTCCACGCGCGTGTGCTCGTGGCCGTGGCTGCGGCGGATCAGCGCGCGGGCACGCGCTTCCAGTTCGGTGAGTTCGAACGGCTTGGCGAGATAGTCGTCGGCGCCGAGGTCGAGGCCCTTCACGCGGTCCTCGACCGAGCCGTGCGCGGTCAGGATCAGCACCGGCACCGGGTTGCGCCGTTGACGCAGACGCCGCAGCACTTCGAGGCCATCGAGCCGGGGCAGACCGAGGTCGAGGATCACGAGCGCATAGTCCTGCGTGCGCAACACGTGATCGGCGGCCTCGCCGTCATGCATGCAATCGACAGCGAAGCGGGCTTGCGTCAGCGCGTCCGTCAACGACTTCGAGAGGATGGGATTGTCTTCGACTAACAGAACGCGCATGACGGTGACCTAGGGAAATCCATGAGACTAAAACGGCTTGGATGAGCGAAAACCCACAACGAATGAAAGCGGTCAGAAAGCGCTCGCAACTTAACATGCGACCACTCGAACACATAACCATTACAAAGCGAATTCTGGAGGAAGACATGAAAAAATTGAATCCCGTGTTGCGCGCGGCCGCGCTGTCCGTCGCCCTGTTCGTCGCTCACGCGGCGCATGCGCAAGTCCCTGCGGGTTACCCCGGATCGTATCAGTCGGTCATCGATGCGGCGAAGAAAGAGGGCAAGGTGCTCGTCTATTCGGTCACCGACACGGCGCTCGTGCGCCCGCTCATCAAGGACTTCGAGTCGCTCTACGGCGTGAAGGTCGAATACAACGACATGAACAGCACGGAGCTTTATAACCGCTATATCAGCGAGAACGCGGCGAGCAGCACGAGCGCGGACGTGTTGTGGAGCTCGGCCATGGACCTGCAGGTCAAGCTCGTCAACGACGGCCTGATGGCGAGCTACGATTCGCCCGAGACGGCCCAGTTGCCGCAATGGGCGCAGTACCAGAAGCAGGCGTATGGCACGACCTACGAGCCGCTCGCGATCGTCTACAACAAGCGCCTCGTGCCCGCGAACGAAGTGCCGCAGACGCGTGCCGACCTCATCAAGCTCTTGCAGACGCAGGCCGCGAAGTACAAGGGCAAGGTCACGACCTACGACATCGAGAAGTCGGGCGTCGGCTTCAACTACCTCACGCAGGATGCACGCGTGAACCCGCAGGTGACGTGGCAGCTCGTCGATGTGATTGGCGCGTTGAACCCGAAGCTCCAGTCGAGCACGGGCGCGATGATGGAGCGCATTTCGTCGGGCGAGAACCTGATCGGCTACAACATCCTCGGCTCGTACGCGTTCGCGAAAGCGAAGAAGGACCCGTCGATCGGTTATGTCTATCCGAAGGATTACACGCTGGTGGTGAGCCGCCTCGTGACGATCTCGAAGAAGGCGAAGAACCCGAACGCGGCGAAGCTGTGGGTCGACTATCTGCTGTCCAAGCGCGGTCAGACGCTGCTTGCCAATCAGGCCGACCTGTTCTCGATCCGCGCGGACGTCGAGGGCGAAACGTCCATGGCCGGTCTCACGAAGCAACTCGGCGATTCGCTCAAGCCGATCCCGATCGGCACGGGTCTGCTCGTCTATCTCGACCAGAGCAAGCGGCTTGAATTCCTGAAGAAGTGGCAGCAGGCGATCAAGCGCTAAAGTCTTTCCGAGCCCGCGCGCGAGCGCGGGCCACTCCCGTATTCTCTTCGATGCGCTTGCAAGGCGCAGGGGGACACTCATGCTTACATCCAGCACAAACGACCCGGGCGCGGTCCTGTCGACCAACGGCGAGGGCAAGGTGCCGAAGCTGCCCGAGGGTGGCTTACGCGGCCTCGCCGCGACGTCCCGCTGGATCGTGATCGCGGTGCTGACGGTCGCGGTGCTGCTGCCGCTTTCGTTCATCGTGTTCCAGAGCCTCTTGAACGCGCCGTTCTTCGATGTCAACAAGACGCTCGGCATCGCGGGCTTCAAGTTCATTTTCGAAGATCCCGACTTCTGGTCGGCGGTGAAGAACTCGTTCATCATCGCGGGCGGCATGCTGTTCATCTCGATCCCGCTCGGCGGCATTCTCGCGTTCCTGATGGTGCGCACCGATTTGCCGGGCCGCCGCTGGCTCGAACCGCTTCTGCTCACGCCGGTGTTCGTCTCGCCGATGGTGCTCGCGTTCGGCTATGTCGTCGCGGCCGGTCCGGTCGGCTTCTATTCGGTCTGGTTCAAGGAACTGTTCGGCGCTGAAAATGCGCCCTGGTCCATCTATTCGATTTTCGCGATCACGATCATCGTCGGCTTGACGCATGTGCCGCACGTGTACCTGTATTCGTCGGCGGCGTTGCGCAATCTCGGCTCGGATGTCGAGGAAGCGGCGCGCGTCGCGGGCGCACGGCCGTTTCGCGTCGCGCTCGACGTCAGCCTGCCGATGACGATGCCCGCGCTGCTCTTCGCAGGCGTGCTCGTATTCTTCCTCGGCTTCGAAGTGTTCGGCCTGCCGCTCGTGCTTGGCGATCCCGAAGGGCACCTCGTGCTCGCGACTTACCTGTACAAGCTCACCAACAAACTCGGCGTGCCTTCGTATCACCTGATGGCGGCGGTCGCGGTGTGCATCATCGCGATCACGTTCCCGCTCGTGCTGCTGCAACGGCGCCTGCTCAAGAGCGCGAGCAAGTTCGTGACGGTCAAGGGCAAGGCGGGGCGCCAGACCGTGCTGCCGCTCGGAACATGGCGCTGGGTCGCACTCGCGATCGTCACGCTGTGGCTCTTTCTTACCGTGTTCGTGCCGCTCTCGGGCATCGTGCTGCGTGCGTTCGTGACGAACTGGGGCGAGGGCGTCGCGTTGCGCGAAGTGCTCACGGTCGCCAACTTCGTCGATCTCTTCGAGCAGGACAACCTCGTGCGCGCGATCCTCAACACGCTCGGCATCGGCGTGATCGGCGGGGCGCTCGCAGTCGGCTTCTATTCGCTCGTGGCGTTCGCAGGACATCGCCGCAACGACTGGGGCACGAAGCTCCTCGACTATCTCGTGCTGCTGCCGCGCGCCGTGCCCGGCTTGCTCGCCGGTCTCGCGTTCCTCTGGATCTTCCTCTTCGTGCCGGGCATCAAGGAACTGAAGAACTCGATGTGGAGCATCTGGATCGCGTACACGGTCGTGTGGCTCGCCTACGGCATGCGCCTGATTCAAAGCGCCTTGCTTCAGGTCGGGCCCGAGCTGGAAGAAGCGGGACGCAGCGTCGGCGGCACGCGCGCCCGCGTGAGCCTCGATGTGACGCTGCCGCTCGTGCGCTTCGGCCTGCTTGCCGCGTGGCTTCTGATCTTCATGATCTTCGAGCGTGAATATTCGACGGCGGTCTACCTGCTGTCTCCCGGCACCGAAGTGATCGGCGCGCTGCTCGTCTCGCTGTGGGCGACGGGCGCAGTCGATCAGGTCGCGGCCCTTTCAGTCATCAACATCGCGATGGTCGGCGCCGGTCTTGCCGTGGCATTGCGCTTCGGAGTGAAACTTCATGGATAAGCTCATCGTCGACAATCTGTTCCTGAGCTACGGCACCAATCCGATTCTGAAGGGCGTGTCGTTCGAACTGAAGGCAGGCGAGGTGGTGTGCCTGCTCGGCGCGTCGGGCAGCGGCAAGACCACGCTGTTGCGCGCGGTGGCGGGTCTCGAACAGCCGTCGGAGGGCCGCATCAGCCTCGATAAGCAGGTCTTCTTCGACGGCGCGAAGCACATCGATTGTCCCGTCGAGCAGCGCTCGCTCGGGCTCGTGTTCCAGTCGTATGCGCTGTGGCCGCACAAGACGGTCGCGGACAATGTCGGCTATGGACTCAAGCTGCGCAAGGTGTCGGGCGCGGAGCAGAAGCGCCGCGTGCAGAGCGCGCTCGATCAACTCGGCCTCGGCCATCTTGCCGCGCGCTTCCCGTATCAACTGTCGGGCGGGCAGCAGCAGCGCGTGGCGATTGCGCGCGCGCTCGTCTACAACCCGCCCGTCATTCTGCTCGACGAGCCGCTCTCGAACCTCGATGCCAAGCTGCGCGAGGAAGCGCGTGCGTGGCTGCGTGAACTGATCGTGTCGCTGGGATTGTCGGCGCTGTGCGTCACGCACGACCAGACCGAAGCGATGGCGATGTCGGACCGAATCCTGCTGTTACGCAATGGCCGCATCGAACAGGAAGGCACGCCAGCGGAGCTTTACGGCTCACCGCGTTCGCTCTACACCGCAGAATTCATGGGCAGCAACAACCGCATCGACGCGAAAGTGAAGTCGATCGACGGCGAACGCGTGATGCTCGCGGGCGACGGGTTCCAGCTCGAAGCACGCGCACGCGAAGCCTTGCAGCCGGGACAGGACGCGCAGGCCGTGATCCGCCTGGAGCGCGTGCAGGTCGCGGACGGCCCCGGCGCGAACCGCGTGCAGGCGAACCTCGTGACCTCGATGTATCTCGGCGACCGCTGGGAATACCTGTTCCATTGCGGCGACCTGCGCTTTCGCGCATTCGGTCACACGCCGCGCGACCCGGGCAATCACTGGGTCGAGTTTCCTGCCAACGACTGCTGGGCGTTTGCTCAAGCCAGCTAGATCCAGACCGATTCTCTGATCCGAAGCGAAGTCCCGCGCGCGCGTATGCGTGTCGCGCGGGCATGCGCGCGCGCATCGAAAACAAAAATCACAACGGAGGAAGACGCATGAAACGCAGCAGCATCCATCTCGCCGCGATCGCATCGTTCGCGGGCATCGCAGGCAGCGGCACGGCGCATGCGCAGTCGAGCGTCACGCTGTACGGCATCGTCGATGCCGGTGTCGAGTATGTGAACCACGCAAGCCCGGACGGCGGCGCCGCGCGCCTCGTGTCGGGCGGCAAGAACACGTCGCGCTTCGGCATGCGGGGCGCCGAGGATCTGGGCGGCGGCCTGAAGGCCGTGTTCCAGTTGGAAAGCGGCATCAACATCGCGAACGGGCAACTGGATGACGGTCCGAACGCGCTCTTCGACCGTCGCGCGACCGTCGGATTGAAGCACAATACCTATGGTCAGGTAATTCTCGGCCGCACCTTCACGACGACCTACGACTACATGCTGCCGTTCGATCCGATGGCCTACGCGCCGAACTATTCGTGGGCGACCAGTTCGACGGCGACCGGCGGCCGCAAGGACGGACTCTTTTCGCGCTCCGCGAACGCAGTGCGCTACGACGGCGAGTTCAGCGGCTTCAAGGTCGGCGCGATGTACGGCTTCGGCAACGTGCCGGGCAGCATGAAGACAAGTTCGAAGTACGACTTCGGCCTCGGTTACGAGCGCGGCGCATTCGCGGTCGTCGCGACCTTCGACCGCCAGAACGGCGCAAGCGAGAGCGTCACGCCCGCCGACACCACCCGCTATATCCAGGGCATCCACGCGGGCGCGAGCTACGACTTCGGCGCGGCCAAGGTGATGGCGGGCTATCGCAACTATCGGCGCACGTTCAACACACTCGCCGAGACGCTGCGCAGCGACATGTACTGGTTCGGCGGCTCCTACGACTTCGCGCCGGACTTCACGGTGTATGCGGCCGTCTATCATCAGGACATCAAGGGCGCGACCGACGGCGACCCGACCCTGCTCTCCGTGCGTGCGAACTATTCGCTCTCGAAGCGCACGACGCTCTATCTCTCGGGCGGCTACGCCTTCGCTGCGAACGACCAGAACGTGAGCCTCTCGCGCGACCTGACCGGAGCGGCGGACACGCAGGCCGGGGTGACGGCGGGCATCCAGCATCGGTTCTAGGCGTCAAATCTGTATAGACAACGCGCCGCGAGGCGTCAGTGAATTCCCTAATGACCTCTTGTTTATAGGATAAGGGCCGTTTAGACTTGGCTCTAACTTGTATAGACAGGATGAGCCATGATCAAGCTGACGCCCGGTTTTCTGACGCTGCCGCAATTGCGCCGCATCGCACGCGGTTCCGACTCGCTGGAACTCGATCCGGCGAGCTTCGCCGCCATCGACGCGAGCGCGAAGGCCGTCGCCGACATCGCCGCGAAAGGCGAGCCGGCCTACGGCATCAACACGGGCTTCGGGCGGCTCGCGAGCACGCACATTCCCGCCGACCAGCTCGAATTGCTGCAACGCAATCTGGTGTTGTCGCACGCGGTGGGCGTCGGCGAGCCCATGTCGCGACCGGTCGTTCGCCTTCTGATCGCGCTCAAGCTGTCGAGCCTCGGGCGCGGTCATTCGGGCATCCGTCGCGAAGTCATCGACGCGCTCATCACGCTTTTCAACGCCGACGTTCTACCGGTGATCCCGGTCAAGGGCTCGGTCGGCGCGTCGGGCGATCTCGCGCCGCTCGCGCACATGTCGACGGTGTTGCTCGGCATCGGCGAAGTGATGATTCGCGGCGAACGCGCGAGCGCGCTCGACGGTCTGAGCGTCGCCGGTCTCAAGCCGCTGAACCTGCAGGCCAAGGAAGGCCTCGCGCTGCTGAACGGCACGCAGGCGTCGACGGCGCTCGCGCTCTACAACATGTTCGCGATCGAAGACCTGTTCCGCACCGGGCTCGTCGCGGGCGCGCTGTCCGTCGATGCGGCGGCCGGTTCGGTCGTGCCCTTCGATGCGCGCATCCACGACTTGCGCGGCCATCGCGGACAGATGGATGCAGCCTCCGCCTATCGCACGCTGCTCGAAGGTTCGGGCATCAATCTCTCGCACGCGGATTGCGACAAGGTGCAGGACCCGTACAGCCTGCGTTGCCAGCCGCAGGTGATGGGCGCGTGTCTGGACCAGATGCGCCACGCGGCCGACGTGCTGCTGATCGAATCGAACGCGGTCTCCGACAACCCGCTCATCTTCCCCGATACTGGCGAAGTGCTTTCGGGCGGCAACTTCCATGCGGAACCCGTCGCGTTCGCCGCCGACAACCTCGCGCTCGCGGCCGCCGAAATCGGCGCGCTGGCGGAACGCCGCATTGCCTTGCTGATCGACGCCACGCTGTCCGGTTTGCCTCCGTTCCTCGTGCGCGATGGCGGCGTCAATTCCGGCTTCATGATCGCGCACGTCACGGCGGCCGCGCTCGCGTCGGAGAACAAGACGCTCGCGCATCCGGCGTCCGTCGATTCGCTGCCGACCTCGGCGAACCAGGAAGATCATGTGTCGATGGCGACGTTCGCGGCGCGCAAGCTCGGCGACATCGCGAGCAACACGGCCAACATTCTCGCGATCGAACTGCTCGCGGCGGCGCAGGGCGTCGACTTGCGCGCGCCGCACGAGACCAGCCCGCGCCTCATCGACGTGATGAAGACGCTGCGCGCGAAGGTCGCGCACTACGATATTGACCACTACTTCGCGCCGGACATCGCGGCGATCGCGAAGCTCGTCGAAGGCGGCGAGATCGCGAAGCACAGCCCGTTCGAGTTCGCGTCGGAACAGACTGCATGAATACGCCTGCCTATCAGGAGATCAAGGACTACATCCTGACGCGCATTCATATCGGCGAGTGGCGGGAGGGCGATCAGGTGCCCTCCGAAAACGAACTGGCGCGCGAGTTCAAGGTCGCGCGCATGACGGTCAATCGCGCGGTGCGCGAACTGACCGCCGAACAAGTGCTCACGCGCGTGCAGGGCGCGGGCACTTTCGTGGCAACACCGAAATATGCGTCGACGCTGGTCGAAATCCGCAGCATCTCCGACGAGATCGCCGCGCGCGGACATACGTATCGCGCGGACGTGCTGCATCTGGGCGCATCGATCGTCGACGAACTGCTCGCCGATGAAATGCAGCTTGCGGTAGGCAGCCCCGTGTTTCATTCGCGCGTGCTGCACTTCGAAAACGGCGAGCCGGTGCAGATCGAGGAGCGGCACGTGAACCCCGTGCTCGCGCCCGAATACGCGCGGCAGGACTTCACGACGATCACGCCGAACCAGTACCTGATGGCGGCGGCGCCGTTGCAGCGCGTCGAGTATCGTATCGAGGCCGCGATTCCTTCCGACGACACGCGCCGCTCGCTCGCGATGAAAGAGCATGAGCCGTGTCTCTTGCTGCATCGGCGCACGTGGTCGCGCGACGCGGTGGCATCGGTCGCGAACCTGTGGCATCCCGGCGACCGCTATCAGTTCACCGGACACTTCTGATGAACCTGATCCGTGGCGAATCGCTCGTGCCGGCGCCCTGGAAAAACGGCGGCGGCGTGACGCGCGAAATCGACGCCGAGCCGAAAGGCGCGGCGCTCGATGCGTTCGCGTGGCGCCTGAGCATCGCTAACGTCGATATGCCCGGCGCCTTCTCGACGTTTGCGGGCATCGACCGCACGCTGGTGCTGCTCGAAGGCGCGGGCATGCGGCTGCATGAAGCGAACGGCCGCACGCATGCGCTGGACACGCCGCTCGCGATGGCCTCGTTCGCGGGCGAAACGCCGATCGACGCGACACTCGTCGACGGCCCGACACGCGACTTCAACGTGATGGTGCGGCGCGATCGCGCGCGAGCGACGGTGCGGGCGCATCGTCGCGAATCGCGCATCGTGCCTGCCGATGACGTCACGATCATCTTCTGCGTGCAAGGCGAAATAGCGGTCGCGCTGGACGGCGAAACGCGCTTTACGCTCCAGCCCGACGACACGCTTCGCCTCGATGCATCGACTGCGCGCGAGTGCGTCGTGACTTGCATGCAGCATGAAGCGTCGTGGCTGCAGATCGGTATCGTCATAACGGACCCTTCACGATGACTTCACTCTTCGCGGATCACGCGCGTCTTCCCGATGGCTGGCAGCGCGACGTGCTGCTCGAATGGAACGACGAAGGCACGCTCGTCGCGGTCACGCCGGACAGTCCGATGCCGCCCGCTACGCCGCGCGCCGCAGGCCCGGTCATCGCCGGCATGCCGAACCTTCATTCGCACGCGTTCCAGCGCGCGATGGCGGGGCTCACCGAGTATCGCGCGAGCGCGACCGATACGTTCTGGAGCTGGCGCGACCTGATGTACCGCTTTGCCGCGAAGGTCGGTCCCGAGACGCTTGCACCGATCGCCCGCTGGCTCTACATCGAAATGCTCAAGGCGGGCTATACGTCGGTGTGCGAGTTCCACTACGTGCATCACGCGAGCGACGGCACGCCCTACGCGAATCGCGCCGAACTCGCGCAGTGTGTCGTGGATGCGGCGGGGCACGCGGGCATCGGCATGACGATGTTGCCGGTGCTCTATCAATACAGCGGCTTTAGCAAGAGCGCGCCACGCGACGATCAGCGGCGCTTTCTCAACACGCCGGAACAGTTGCTCGACCTGCTCGATGCGTTGCGGCGCGCGCGGCCGGAGAACGGCTCGCGACGTTATGGCGTCGCGCCTCATTCGTTGCGGGCGGTATCGGACGATTCGCTTCGCACGTTGATCGAAGGACTCGACGCGCGGTTCGACCGCGCGCCCGTGCACATCCACATTGCGGAGCAGACGGCCGAAGTCGACGCATGCATCGCGGCGAGCGGACAGCGCCCGGTGCAATGGCTGCTGGATCGCTTCGATCTCGACGATCGCTGGTGCCTCGTCCACGCGACCCACATGGACGCCGACGAGACCGCGCGACTGGCCGCGAGCGGCGCCGTCGCGGGCCTGTGCCTCACCACCGAGGCGAATCTCGGCGACGGGCTCTTTCCGGCTCGCGATTATCTCGCGGCGGGCGGCCGTATCGGCGTGGGCTCGGACAGCCATATCGGCGTCGACTGGCGCGCGGAATTGCGGCTTTTGGAATACGGCCAGCGTCTCTTGCGGCGCGAGCGTAACGTGCTCGCATCGGCGACGCAAAGCCGTCCCGCAGATCGTCTCTTCGACGCGTCGCTCGAAGGCGGCGCGCGTGCGAGCGGCCGCGCGACGGGCGCGTTGATGGCGGGCAAGCGCGCGGACTGGATCGTGCTCGATGCGGATCATCCGGGCATCGCGGGGCACGATCGCGAGACGTGGCTGTCGAGCATCGTGTTCGGCGAGCATGGGAACACGCCGGTTCGCGATGTCTATGTGGGCGGGCGTAAAGTGGTCGATGACCGCCGTCATGCGGATGAGGAAGACGCGTTTGCGCGCTACCGCGCGGCGCTGGCGTCGCTCTTGCTATGAGCGCGCCACGAACCTAGAGACCACGAACATGAACGACTCGACTATCTACACGCTGGAACGCGGCACGGCGCCGCTCCTGATCTCGATTCCGCATCGGGGCACGCGCATTCCCGAAGCGCTCGCCGCCGACATGACGCCAGAAGCGCTGCGCGTCGACGATTGCGACTGGCATCTCGAACGTCTCTATGCGTTCGCAAAGGGCCTGGGCGCATCGGTCCTGCTGCCTGAATACGCGCGCTATGTGATCGACCTGAACCGGCCGCCCGACGACGCGAATCTCTATCCCGGCCGCGACACGACCGGCCTGTGCCCCGTCGATACGTTCGACAAGGCGCCGCTTTACCGGCCCGGACGCGCGCCGGATCGCGCCCAGATCGACGCGCGGCGCGCGACTTACTGGCAGCCTTATCACGATGCGTTGACGCAGGAACTCGCTAGCTTGCGAGCGAAACACGACCGCGTGCTGCTGTGGGAAGCGCATTCGATCCGATCGGTCGTGCCGCGCTTTTTCGACGGACGTTTGCCGGACTTCAACTTCGGGACCGCCGATGGCACGACCGCCGTCGCGGGCCTGGCGGACATGCTGGCCGAGATCGTGAAGCAGGACGGACGCTACACGGCGATAGCGAACGGTCGTTTCAAAGGCGGCTACATTACGCGACGTTATGGTCAGCCGGCCGAGGGCGTGCATTCGGTGCAACTCGAATTGACACAGGCGACGTACATGGAAGAGACGCTGCCCTTCGCCTACGATGAAGCGCGTGCGTCGCAAGTCCAGCCTCTGCTGGAACGGCTTGTGAGCGCCGCACTGGAGCGCGTCGCCGCCTCATAAAGCGCGTCAATCGCGCCGATAGACGCAGTAACACTATTGTGAAACAGACAATAATGTTTCGCGCAAATAGGGGTTTCCCCTAGATGAGCCCACGCCTAAACTTGTTTTCAAGCAAAGCGAATCAGAAACTTAATAAAAGGCTTCCGGTTCCTTGCATTTCTCAAAACAAGATATTGGAGGTTCATCATGATCAAGGCATTCGTTCCCGCACTCGTCATCGCTTCGGCTCTGGCTGCTCCGACGTTCGCGTTCGCTCAAAACAACGCACCCGTCACGCGCGCCGAAGTTCGCGCCGAACTGGTTCAACTCGAACGCGCTGGCTACAACCCGTCGACGGATCGCGTGAATTACCCGCAGAACATTCAGGCAGCGCAAGCTCGCGTGAACGCCGAACAAGGCAATGCGGCGACTGGCTACGGTCCTTCGACCGCCGGTAGCTCGGCTTCGGGCCTGCGCGTTGCACCGACGTCCGGTCCCGACTCGATCTACTTCGGTCACTAAGCCAAAGTGGTTCGACGCGAAGCCTTCGCGGCTTCGTGATGCTTAAAGAAAATCGCCTGACGCTTCCAAGCGTCAGGCGATTTTCTATGTGCGCGTCGCCTGGCTGTCCGCTGGCGACACCGCTCCGCATGCGCGAATCACGAGCCGTACGACTTCTTCCGTCGCGGTATCGAAGGCCTTTTGCGTCAGCGCGCGCTTGCCCTTTAGCGCGCGGATCTGCGCGTCGAAGTCGGCGTAGTGCTGCGTCGTTGCCCAGATCAGAAACATGAGCGTCTGCGCGTCGACCGGCGCGAGCAGTCCGCGCGCGACCCAATGTTCGATCACGCTCACGCGCGAATCGAGCCAGGGCTTTACGCGTTCCCCCAGGATGTCCTGCATGTGCTGCGCGCCGTGAATGATCTCGCTCGCCCACACCTTCGAGCCGAGCGGCCGGCGCCTCGACAATTCCATCTTCGCGCGCACATAACCGCCGATTGCTTCGACCGGGTCGTCGCTGCATTCGAACGTATCGGCCGCGCGATGCCAGTCTTCGAAGACGTCTTCGAGCACACGCCGATAGAGTGCGAGCTTGGTCGGAAAGTAGTAATGCAAGTTGGCTTTGGGCAAACCCGCGCGCTCCGCGATCATCGCGGTGCTCGCGCCCTCCAGTCCGCGTTCGGCGAACACCGCTTCCGCACACGCCAGCAAGTGGGCTTCGTTCGATTCGCGAATGTGCGCCTTGCGGCGCCGCAAAGGCGCAGCGGCGGTGTCGCTTTCTAGTGCGTCGGCTGCTGCATCGTCGTGTCTCATCGTTTCGCCTCGCGCGGCTTGCAAGCCCTGTCGCGCCTGTTCCACTCATATCGGTCCGTTCGCTTAACGCGGCTCCATCCAGCGAACAGGCTTGTTAAAAAGCGCCATGTTGCGTCGCAATGGCACGCTTCTCGCTCTGTATTGCAGCACACGAAACACATTGATTTGCTTATTTTAATCGGCTACAACCTGTCCAACCGGACAGGATTCGCTAAGCAGCGGAACGCAGCATCAGGATCATCCCTTAGAAAGAAAAAAAGTGCACCGGCTACGTGCGGCAGCGCGCCACGATGCTACGCGGATGCACCAGTTTCATGTCCCCTCAGCCACGATTGAAGGAGCGAATCGAATGAACGCGGTAACGGATGCAACTACGAATGCAAACGAAGCGGCTGGTCTCGATACATCGCTCCAAGTGAACGGTCAGCGCCTGTGGGACAGCCTGATGACGATGGCAAAAATCGGCGCGACGCCTAAAGGCGGTGTCTGTCGTCTCGCGCTGACCGATCTCGACCGCGAGGGCCGCGATCTCATCGTGAGCTGGGCGAAGGAGGCGGGCTGCACGATCAGCGTCGATCAGATGGGGAACGTCTTCATGCGCCGCGCCGGACGCAACCTCGATGCGCTGCCGGTCATCACGGGTTCGCACGCGGATTCGCAGCCGACGGGCGGCCGCTTCGACGGCATCTATGGCGTGCTCGGTGGCCTCGAAGTGATCCGCACGCTCAACGATCACGCGATCGAGACCGAGCATCCGATCGAAGTCGTGATCTGGACCAATGAGGAAGGCTCGCGCTTCGCACCGGCGATGGTCGCATCGGGCGTGTTCGCCGGGGTCTTCACGCTGGACTACGGTCTTTCGCGCAAGGACGTGGACGGCAAGACGATTGGCGAGGAACTCAGGCGCATCGGCTATGCAGGCGATGTGCCGTGCGGCGGACGTCGACTGCATGCGGCTTTCGAACTTCACATCGAACAGGGGCCGATTCTCGAAGCGGAGAAAAAGACGATCGGCGTCGTCACGGATGCGCAGGGCCAGCGCTGGTACGAGATCACGCTGACGGGCCAGGAAGCCCATGCAGGTCCGACGCCGATGCCGCGCCGCAAGGACGCATTGCTCGGCGCGTCGCGCGTGGTCGATCTCGTCAACCGCATCGGCCTCGATCATGCGCCGCTCGCCTGCGCGACGGTCGGCATGATGCAGGTCCACCCGAACTCACGCAACGTGATTCCAGGCCGCGTGTTCTTCACCGTCGACTTTCGTCATCCCGACGATGCCGTGCTCGCGCAGATGGATGCCGAACTGCGCGAAGGCGTTGCGCGCATCGCGGACGGCATCGGCCTTCAGACCGAACTCGAACAGATCTTCTATTACGCGCCCGTCGCGTTCGACGCAGCCTGCGTGAAGTCCGTGCGCGCGGCTGCGGAACGCTTCGGCTATTCGCATCGCGACATGGTGTCGGGCGCGGGACACGACGCGTGCTATCTGTCGCAAGTTGCGCCCACGTCGATGGTCTTCGTGCCTTGCGTCGATGGCATCAGTCACAACGAGATCGAAGACGCATCGCAGGAATGGATCGAGGCGGGCGCCAACGTCCTGCTTCACGCGATGCTCGGACGCGCATCCGAACCAGCCTCGTAACGCCTGATCAACTTCGCTGTTGCAGCGCCGTCCCGGCTTCGCGTTGCGCGAAGCCGGCGGGCACGGCTACGTCTTCATCTTGACGAAGGAACGCGTATGACCATGAAGCAAACCGGCGACATTGCGGCGCATCGCCTCTCGCAGGAACAGCTCGCGTGCGAGTTCTCCGACGTCGCGCCCTTGCTCGACGCGACCGCCGCCGCGGCGGCATCGAGCCGCTGTCACTATTGCTACGACGCGCCGTGCATTCAGGCGTGCCCGACGTCCATCGACATCCCGAGCTTCATCCGCAAGATCGGCAACGGCAATTTGAAGGGCGCGGCGACCGACATTCTCTCGGCAAATCCGCTTGGCGGCATGTGTGCGCGGGTCTGCCCGACAGAGATTCTTTGCGAAGGCGCATGCGTACGCAATCATCCGGGCGACAAGCCGGTCGCGATCGGCGCACTTCAGCGGCACGCCACCGACTGGGCGATGGCGCGCGGCGAACATCTGTTCAAACGCGCCGCCGATACGGGCCGGCATATCGCGGTCGTCGGCGCGGGACCCGCGGGGCTCGCATGCGCACATCGCCTTGCGCTTGCCGGCCATCGCGCGACGATCTTCGATCCGCGCGCGAAGCCCGGCGGTCTGAACGAATACGGCATCGCGGCGTACAAGACCGTCGAGGACTTCGCGCAGCGCGAAGTCGAATGGCTTTACTCGATTGGCGGCATCGAACTGAAACAGGGCGTGATGCTAGGCCGCGATGTGACGCTCGACGATCTTCGCAAGCAATACGACGCAGTGTTCCTCGCGATCGGACTTGGCGGTGTACGTGCGCTTGCGCTCGATGGCGAAGCGCTCGAGGGCGTGATGAACGCGGTCGATTTCATCGAGCAAGTGCGGCAGGCCGACGATCTCGCGACCGTGCCCGTCGGCCGGCGCGTGGTGGTGATCGGCGGCGGCAACACGGCGGTCGACGCGGCGGTGCAAAGCCGCAAGCTCGGGGCGGATTCGGTAACGATGGTGTATCGACGCGGCGTCGAACAGATGAGCGCAACCTGGGCCGAGCGCGAGTTCGCGCAGATGAACGGCGTCACGCTCGTCACGCATGCGCGGCCGATACGCATGATCGGTGCCGATGGTCGCGTGAGCGCCGTCGAGTTCGAGCGCGAAGGCGAGCGCTTCATGATCGAAGCCGACATGGTGCTGAAGGCGATCGGCCAGACGCTCGTCGCTGTCGGACTGGAGAACGAACTGCTGACGCTCGACGGCAACCGCATCGCCACCGATGAAAACCGTCAGACGACGCTCGCCAAAGTATGGGCCGGCGGCGACTGCGCGAGGCACGAAGGACTCGACCTCACGGTGCAGGCGGTGCAGGACGGCAAGCTCGCGGCGGCGTCGATCGATGCTTCGTTCGCGCTGACCGCCATCAAGGCCGCCTGACCGGCAAGACCCCACGAACACGATACGGAGCCCATCGACATGGCCGACCTGCGTTGCACGATTGCCGGCATCACTTCGCCGAATCCTTTCTGGCTTGCGTCCGCGCCGCCCACCGACAAGGCCTACAACGTCAACCGCGCCTTCGAGGCGGGTTGGGGCGGCGTCGTGTGGAAGACGCTCGGACTCGATCCGCATGTGGTGAACGTCAGCTCGCGCTATGGCGCGGTGCAGTGGAACGGCCAGCGCATGGCGGGACTGAACAACATCGAACTGATCACCGACCGTCCACTCGACGTGAACCTGCGTGAGATCGCGCAAGTGAAGCGCGACTGGCCGGACCGCGCGCTGATCGTCTCGCTGATGGTGCCCTGCAACGAGCGCGACTGGAAATGGATCCTGCCGCTCGTCGAGGACACGGGCGCTGACGCCGTCGAACTCAACTTCGGCTGTCCGCATGGCATGAGCGAGCGCGGCATGGGCGCGGCGGTCGGCCAGGTGCCGGAGTATGTCGAGATGGTCACGCGCTGGGTCAAGGAAGGCACGAAGCTGCCGTGTCTCGTGAAGCTCACGCCGAACATCACCGACATTCGCGTCGGTTCGCGCGCCGCGTACAAGGGCGGCGCGGACGGCGTATCGCTCATCAACACGATCAACTCGATCGTCGCGGTCGATCTCGACGAGATGGCGCCGATGCCGACCGTCGACGGCAAGGGCACGCACGGCGGCTATTGCGGACCGGCGGTCAAGCCGATCGCGCTCAACATGGTTGCGGAAATCGCACGCGACATCGAAACGCCGAACCTGCCGATCTCCGGCATCGGCGGCATCACTAACTGGCGCGATGCCGCCGAGTTCATCGTGCTGGGTGCGGGCAGCGTACAGGTGTGCACGGCGGCGATGCACTATGGATTTCGGATCGTCTCCGATCTCGCCGACGGCCTCTCGAACTGGATGGACGAGAAGGGCTACGCCACGCTCGACGACATCCGCGGCCGCGCGGTGTCCAACGTCACGGACTGGAAGTACCTGAACCTCAAGTACGACATCAAGGCGCGCATCGACCAGGACAAGTGCATCAAGTGCGGCCTGTGCCACATCGCATGCGAAGACACGTCGCACCAGGCGATCACGCGCGAGAAGGACGGCGTGCGTCATTTCGACGTGGTGGATGCCGAATGCGTCGGGTGCAATTTGTGCATGCATGTTTGCCCGGTCGAGCAATGCATCACGATGGAGCGCGTGGACGCGGGCGAATACGCGAACTGGACCACGCATCCGAACAACCCGGCGCGCGTCGATGCCGAAGAGCCCGCCAAGGCGGCTTGACATTGAAAGTCGCCATCACAACGATTCGAGTGGAGATGCATCGATGAACCAGACTGCGCATGACGTCGATCCGGGCTTCGCGGCCAGCGCGCAAGGCAGCAGCCTCTATAACGACGATCTCGCGCCGACCGGTCCCGCGCAACGCACGTGGAAGTGGTATCACTTCGCCGCGCTATGGGTCGGGATGGTGATGAACATCGCGTCGTACATGCTTGCAGCGGGTCTCACGGAAGAGGGCATGTCGCCGTGGCAGGCGGTCGCGACCGTGCTGCTCGGCAACCTGATCGTGCTCGTGCCGATGCTGTTGATCGGCCATGCGGGCGCCAAGCACGGCATTCCGTATGCGGTGCTCGTGCGCTCCTCGTTCGGCACGCAGGGCGCGAAGCTGCCCGCGATGTTGCGTGCGATCGTCGCGTGCGGATGGTACGGCATCCAGACCTGGCTCGGCGGCAGCGCCATCTACACGCTCGCGAACATTCTCACGGGCAACGCATTGCACGGCGCGGCGCTGCCGTTCATCGACATCTCCATCGGCCAGTTCGCGTGCTTTCTCGTATTCTGGGCGTTGCAGATCTACTTCATCGTGCATGGCACCGATTCGATCCGCTGGCTCGAAAGCTGGTCCGCGCCGATCAAGGTCGTGATGTGCATCGCGCTCGTGTGGTGGGCCACGTCGAAGGCAGGCGGCATCGGCTCGATGCTCTCGGCGCCTTCGCAGTTCGTCGCGGGCGGCAAGAAGGAGGGGCTCTTCTGGGCCACCTTCTGGCCCGGTCTCACCGCGATGGTCGGCTTCTGGGCCACGCTTGCGCTCAATATTCCCGACTTCACGCGCTTCGCCCGCTCTCAGCGCGATCAGGTGATCGGACAGTCGATCGGCTTGCCCGGACCGATGGCGCTCCTCTCGGTGATCTCGGTCGTGGTCACGTCGGCTACGGTCGTCATCTATGGCAAGGCCATCTGGGACCCGATCGACCTGACGAGTCGCATGACGGGCATCGGCGTGGGGATTGCGCTCGTCATCCTGACGCTCGATACGATGTGCTGCAACCTGGCGGCGAACCTCGTCGGTCCCGCCTACGATTTTTCGAGCCTCTGGCCGAAGGGCATTTCGTATCGCGCGGGCGGCATGATTACCGCGACCATTGCCATCGTGATGATGCCGTGGAAGATTCTCGCGACGACGCAGGGTTATATCTTTACGTGGCTCGTCGGCTACTCGGCGCTGCTCGGCCCGGTCGCGGGCATCCTGATGGTCGATTACTTCCTGATTCGCGGGACCCGGCTCGATCCGCGCGAACTCTTCGACGAGAACGGCGAATACAGCTATACCGGCGGCTGGAACATCGCGGCGGTCGTGGCGCTCGTGATCGGCGTGCTGCCGAACCTGCCCGGCTTTCTGCATACCGCCTTTCCGGCATCGTTTCCGAGCGTGCCGGCGTTCTTCAACACGCTCTACACCTATGCGTGGTTCGTGGGGCTCGCGCTTGCGTCGATCGTCTATGGCACATGGATGAAGCTGCGCAAGAGCCCCAGCACGCGCGTCGCGAGCGCATGACTTTCCGAGGAGACAGCAACATGACGATCCTGATACGCGGCGGCACGGTGATCGACGCCGATCGCACCTACCGCGCCGACGTGCTCTGTGCCGATGCCACAGACGGCGGCACGATCCTCGCGATCGGCCTCGATCTCGACATGCCCGCGGGCACGCAGATCGTCGATGCGGGCGGGCAATATGTGATGCCGGGCGGCATCGATCCGCACACGCACATGGAACTGCCCTTCATGGGCACGACCGCGAGCGACGACTTCTACACCGGCACGGCGGCGGGACTGTCGGGTGGCACGACGAGCATCATCGACTTCGTGATCCCGAGCCCGAAGCAACCGCTGATGGACGCGTTCAGGGAGTGGCGCGGCTGGGCGGAGAAGGCATCGGCGGACTACGGCTTTCACGTCGCGGTGACGTGGTGGGACGAATCGGTGCATCGCGACATGGGCACGCTCGTGCACGATCACGGCGTGTCGAGCTTCAAGCACTTCATGGCCTACAAGAACGCGATCATGGCCGACGACGAAGTGCTCGTGAACAGCTTCACACGCTCGCTCGAACTCGGCGCGCTGCCTACCGTGCATGCCGAAAACGGCGAGCTCGTTTTTCAGTTGCAGAAGCAACTACTTGCGCGCGGCTTTACGGGACCCGAAGCGCACCCGCTGTCGCGTCCGCCGGAAGTCGAGGGCGAAGCCGCGAATCGCGCGATTCGCATCGCGCAGGTGCTCGGCGTGCCGATCTATATCGTGCACGTCTCGGCGAAGGATGCCGTCGACGTGATCGCGCGGGCGCGCAATGAAGGACAGCGCGTGTTCGGCGAAGTGCTGCCGGGGCATCTGGTGATCGACGAATCGGTGTATCGCGATCCGGACTGGACGCGTGCCGCCGCCCACGTGATGAGCCCGCCGTTTCGCGCGGCCGAGCATCGCGAGGCGTTATGGCGGGGCCTGCAGTCGGGCCAGCTTCACACCACGGCCACCGATCATTGCGTCTTCTGCGCGTCGCAAAAGGCGATGGGCCGCGAAGACTTCACGAAGATTCCGAACGGCTGCGGCGGCGTGGAGGATCGCATGTCGGTGCTCTGGCATCACGGCGTGAACAAGGGGCGCCTGACGCCGAACGAGTTCGTGTGCGTCACCTCGACCAACGCCGCGCAGATCTTCAATCTCTTTCCGCGCAAGGGCGCGGTGCAGGTGGGCGCGGACGCGGACCTGGTCGTCTGGGACCCGGCTGCGAGCAAGACGATCTCGGTGAACACGCATCATCAGAAGGTCGATTTCAACGTGTTCGAAGGGATGACGGTGCAAGGCGTCGCGACGCACACGCTCACGCGCGGCGCGCTTGCGTGGGCCGATGGCGACCTGCGCGCGGTCCGCGGTGCGGGCCAGTACCTGAAGCGCCCGCCGAACCCCGGCTACTTCGAAGCGACCCGCGTCGCCAACAAGCTGAAGGAACCGCATCCGGTCGAGCGTGAAGGCGACAAGGCGAGAACCGCCTGAGCCTCGCGTCTCATCTGAAGGCAAGCCCGCGTTCTCACGAACGCGGGCTTTTTCATGCGGTCTCGGCGGATTCCTGCCACTCTTGCAGCCACGCCTCCAGCTTCGCGGGCGGCAGCGGCCGGCTCAGATGAAAGCCCTGCGCGAGGTCGCAGCGCAGGTCCTTCAGGCGCAGCAGCATCGCTTCGCTTTCTACACCCTCCGCCACCACCTTCAGTCCCATGTTGTGACCGAGGTCGATGGTCGAACGCACGATGGTCTCGTCGTCCTTGTGATCGAACATGCCCATCACGAAGGACTTGTCGATCTTCAACTCGTCGACGGGCATGCGCTTCAGATACGACAGCGACGAATAGCCGGTGCCGAAGTCGTCGATCGACAGGCGAATGCCGAGCGCATGCAGGCGGTCCAGCGTTTCGATGGCGTGATTCGGATCGTCCATGATCGCGCTCTCCGTGATCTCAATCCAGATCCACTCGGGAGCCACGCGGTACTTGCGCAGTAGCGCACTGAACGTGTCGGGCAGCGACGACTGGATCAACTCGCGCGCCGACACGTTCACAGAGACCGCCAGTTCGATGCCTTGCGCGTGCCACAGCGAGCACTGCTGGATGGCCTTGTCGGCCACCCAGCGCGAGATGCTCTTGATATAGCCGGTCTGCTCGGCAAACGGAATGAACTGGTCCGGGGAGATGAAGCCGCGCGTCGGATGGTCCCAGCGAACCAGCGCCTCGACGTACTTCACCTTGTGCGTGCTCAGGTCCACCTTCGGCTGATAGTAGAGCGTCAACTGATCGTGCTCGACTGCCTGCCGCAACTCGCTCATCAGCGAAAGCCGCTCTGCGCTGTTCTGGTCGTGGCGTTCGTCGTAGAGCGCATAACCGGCATTCGCGCGCTTCGCCACGTACATCGCGATGTCGGCGCGGCGCAGCAGCACGTTCATGTCGGCGCCGTTAAGCGGGCAGGTGACAATGCCGATGCTCGCGCCCACATCGACGAGTTGCCCTTCGATCGTGATCGGTTCTTCCAGCGCCTTCAGCATCCGGTTGGCGATCAGCTTCGCGGCGTCGATGTCGTCGGTGGGCAGCAGCACGGCGAACTCGTCGCCGCCCAGACGCGCGACCGTATCGGTATCGCGCTGAAGGGCGGAGCGCAGGCGCTTCGCGACTTCACACAGCAGCAGGTCGCCGATGGGATGCCCGAGCGTGTCGTTGACATACTTGAAGCGGTCGAGGTCCATCATCATCACGGAGAGCGGATGCTCGGCGCGCAGCGCCACGCCGATCGCCTGCTGGAGGCGGTCGTTAAAGAGCGCGCGGTTCGGCAGACCCGTCAGGCGATCCATGTACGCGAGTTCGGTAATGCGCCGCTCGCGTTCCGCGATGCCGTGCTGCATCTGATTGAACGCGTTCGCGAGTTCGCCCATTTCGTCATGGTGCTTCACGTCGATCGGCTCGGCGTAATTGCCCTGGCCGATGCGCCGCGAAAACTGCGTGAGTGCCGCGATCGGCCGCGTGACGCTGCGCGCCGTGAACATGCTGCCGACGATCGACACGAGCACGCCCGCGAGTGTGATGAGCAAGAGCGTCGTTTGCAGGCGCCGGAACGGCGCGAGCGCCTCGGCGAGCGAACGTTGCAGCATGACGGCAACGGGCTCGCCTTCGGACTTCAGGAGCACGAGCCGCGTCGCGTAGTTTTCTTCGGACAGATTGGACGGGTCCTGCAACGCACGGCGCTCGGCTGCGGGCAACGAACTCGCGAGCGCGGTCCAGTGGCCGTCGGCGCGCTGGTCGATGAACGACACGTCGAGCGAGGTCAGGCTGCTCATCTCGCGCGCCATGTCGTCGTCGATGACGAAACCCATCGCGACCCACGCGATCGGCAACGGCGCCTTGATCGGCACCGCGACCAGCTGGTACGGCCGTCCGTCGATCATGCCGATCGCCGAGGCGTCGCCATTGCGCTCCACGGCGCGCAGCAGTTTCGGGAACGGGAAGGGCATGCCTTCGTGCGCGGGGCCGCTGCTGTCGGCGATCAGCTTGCCGTCGAGGTCCGCGAGCATCACGATATCCGCGTGGATGCGGTCGCCGTGATTCCGGAGCGCCGAGGCCACGGTTTTCTCGTCATGCGACGCGATGGCCTGCCGGAAGCCGAAGTCCGCCGCGACGACGCTCGCCGCCTGCGTGAGCTTTTCGCCGTTGCTTCGAAGCACTTGCTTGAACACGCGCTCGGCGACCGCCAACTGCTCGTTCGCGTTGCGGTGCGCGTTCGACGTGATCACCGAATTGATGACGACGAACGCGGCCGCCTGCACGGCCAGCATCAGCAGGACGAAAACCAGCGCAATCCGCGCACGCAGGCTGTGGAGTCGCATCGGCGCGCCTATTCGACCTTCTGTTCGGGCTTCAACTGCAAGGTGAATTTCGCCGCGTCGCCGGTGCCTGCGCCGACCTTCTGCGTGGGCTGCGCGTTCGGATCGCTCATGCGAGGGTGCCACGCGGTGACGCGATAGGCGTCGGCGGGCAGATTGTCGATGGTGGCCTGGCCGCTTGCATCGGTCTTCGCGAACCAGGGCGTATCCACGATCAGCAGATACGCGATCATCGAGTCGTGGATGTTGCAGCCCATCACCACGAGACCGGGTTTGTCGAAGACGACCGGCGTCGCGGGAATGCCGTGATACAGGTTCAGCTCGAAGCGCTTCGCGGGCGAGAACGAGTAGACGTCGTGCTCGATGTTGTCCTTGTTGGGAAACGTGATCGCGGCGCCGGTCTGCGCGACGGACACGAGCGGCACGAAGCGGCGCTTCACCTGGTCGATCACCGCGCCTGCCGGCTTCGTCGCCGGTATCTTGCCGTTGACGGGCATCGCATAGACGATGGCGTCGGGCACGACGGCGCCCGCCTGGTCGACGATCTGTACGCGAACGCTCGCGGCCTGCGCGCTCATCGTAACGAGTCCTGCTGCGCAGCACGCGAGTGCCGCCGATAATCGTGTGCTGAGTCGCATCTGAATGTCTTCGTTGATTGCCATGCGCGAAAATGACGCGCGCTTAGCGGGATAACGGCACGCCGCCTGCGTACTTGAGCCGCGGCTTATTCGCGATCCTGGACGTCGCGATACATCGGCGCGAGCTTCGCAAGCAACTTGTTCTGCGCATGAAAGGGCACGCCGTTCTTGTCCATCGCGTCCTGCAGGTCCTCGACCAGCGCATTGAACGCGGCACGGTCGATGTTCTGCCCTTCGTGCGTGCGCTTCATCGTGCGGCCCGTGTATTCGCAAGGGCCGCCGAGCAGCACGCAGAACTGCTCGACGAGCTTCTGCTTGATGCGCTTGATCGGCGCGTCCTCGAAAAAGGGTTGCGTGCGCGGATCGGCGAGAAGTTTGTCGTAGAGATCGTCGGTGATCTTGACGAGCCCCGGTTTCTCTCCGAACTCGCGATAGAGCGAATCGTCGGCGTGAGCATTGACGCTCGCGAGCGCCGCGACCGCGATGATCGCCGAGGCGGCGAAATGGAAGACGCGCATCATGATCAGAACCCTGCTTGCAAGGAGAGATAGACGCCGCGCTGATTCTTGATCGTCGCGATGTCGCCGAGTGCGACATAGGCGGCGGTCAGCGCGACATGCTTGGTCGGCGCCCACGCGACGAACGCGTCGTAGGCGTTCTGTTCGCGGGCGAAGCTCAGGTTGTCCGGCTTGGTGCGGTACTCGGCGCCGATCACGATGCTTCTCGACAGCATATAAGCCACGGACGACTCGAACTCGGCGTGGTAGTCGTTGGATTTGTCGCCGCCGAATCCGAGCAGGCCGAACTGGTTTGCCTTGGTGAAGCGCACCGTGCCGTTCAGAAGCAGGCTTTTCGCGAGCAGCAGCTTCGTCGCGGAGACGTAGAAATCGGTGCCGGAATTGCTGGCCGCGCCCACCGCCCTGACGACGTCGCCTTGCTCGTTGTGCTTGAACTGGATACCGGCGGCGACTTGCGGGAGCCACGTGTCCTGATCGAGCACCGCATCGCCGAAGAGCCGTACCTTCACGCCGAAGATGTTCTGATTGAACTTGTAGTTCGAACCGAGGCCGAGTTGCGCGCCGACATCGCGTGTATCGAAGGTCTGCCGCGCCAGTGAAAACTCGACGCGGTTCGCAACGCCGACCATCCCGCCATAAGTCGACAGCGCGTAGTCCTGGGTTCTGACGTAGGTGCCGTGCCCGTTGCCGCCCAACTGGCCGGCCGTGCCATAGCCGCCGATCACGGCCCAGGGTGTCAGGCCGCCGCCCGCGGCGCCTTCGACTTCGGAGACGCCGCCGGTCAGGAGAAGCTTCCCGCCGGTCGCGGGGACGTCGGCGTGGGTGGCGGTCGAGATGGACATCAACGCTGCGATGGCGATGCCCAGCTGTCGGGTTTTTGTTCTTGCATGCATTTCGATGGGGGCTGGCGAGGCTGAAGGATGGGCTGCGGTCCGTGTGGACGGACGTGCCCTTTCCTTTCGTATACGGCAGGCGGGGGCGGCACTTGAGGTGGGACGACGGGTTTGTCGCCAAGACGATGCCGGGCGATGAACCCTACTTTAAACTCTACAATCAACTCTACATAAAATTGTTTAATGTATTGATTTTAAATATACAGTACGTCACTGTTGTCTACAATAAACCCTACAGCCAACCCTACATGACAACGCTCGCATGACTGACGTCAGTTCATTTCAGCCGCTTTTTCCTGAAGAGCGCGTGCTCCACGCGCTCATCGACAAGGCGTCCGTACTTGCAACCAAATCTCGCGCGCTGCTTGCCAAGGATCGTGGCCCGGTTGCGGCCGCGTTGGCTCCGCTTCTCCGAAGCATGAACTCGTACTACTCGAACAAGATCGAGGGCCAGCACACCACGCCCGCAAGCATCGAGCGGGCGTTGGAAACGCATTATTCGCACGACTCCGATGAACGCGGGCGACAGTTCGCAGCGATAGCGCATATCCGGGCGGAGGAGGCGCTCAAAGCGAAATGGCGGGATCTTCGCGCTGAGGCGCTGTTCGACACCGACAAAGTCACGCTGATCCATCGACTCTTCTTCGAAAGCCTGCCAGCCGAGTCTCGCGCTACGTCGGAGCATCAGCAGATCGTGCCCGGCGCGCTCAGAGATCGAATGGTGAAGGTGGGCAATCACCTTGCACCGCCAGCGGAGTTGATCCCCGACCTGTTGAGGGAATGGAGCACCCGATACACGCGGATCAAGGGCTCGGAACTACAGCTCATTGCGACAGCGTGTTCACATCAGCGTCTCGCATGGGTGCATCCCTTTATCGATGGCAACGGACGCGTCTGCCGTTTGCATTCGCATCTCACGCTCCATGCGCTCGGGCTGACGGATGGACTATGGTCGCCGTTGCGCGGTTTTGCTCGCACCCACGACGAGTATTACGCCCGACTGGCAGCGGCAGATCAGCGGCGAAGAAACGATCTGGATGGCCGGGGCAATCTCTCGCAGGAGGAACTTGTCAGGTTCGTCCACTACTTTCTGGATTGTTGTCTCGATCAGGTCGATTTCATGCTCGGTATGTTGGCTTTCGACGGCATCCGCTCGCGACTGCGCGACCTGCTCGTTTATCTCGACGCCAATCCGTGGCAAGTCGGATCGGAACGATCTGTCGTGAAGCCGGACAAGGCATTGCTTGCTCTCGAAGCCGTGGCGCTCCTCAGACCGCTTTCACGCGCGGAGTTCAGCCGGATACTGGGGGAGAGCGATGCGACGTCGCGCCGTATCACGCGCAGCCTGCTGGATTTCGGCATCTTGCAGTCAGCAACGCACCGGGACCCGTTGTCATTTGCGCTGCCGTTGAAGAGCCTGCGCTTCGTGTTTCCGCGACTCTGGCCGGAAGTCGATGCCGACTGACATGCGGCGTCATCGGCGCGACCGATGACGACCGCCGGAAGCGGTGCGCATATATCTGGGCGGCCCGAAAAAGCCACGATGAATGCGAGGACGCGCGGCGCATGATCGCGACTACTTGCATTCCCCGGCGATGTGATGCGCAGGCCGTCACAAAACGCGGCTACGATGCAAGTCGCCATGATCAAACGATCGACTTCCCTCGCCGCGCTCTTCGTCTCCATCGCGCTCGCCTGCGCCGCGCCCTGCGCGCGTGCCCACAATCCGAACGCGCTCTGGGAGATCGTCCACGATTCGTGTGTTCCCGCGGCCGAAGGCGCCGACATCGCGCAGAAATGCATCGACGTGAATCTCGCGGGCGGCTATGCGGTGCTGAAGGATATTGTCGGCGTCGCGCAATATCTGCTGATTCCGACGACGCGCATTGGCGGCATCGAAAGCGCCGATCTGCTCGTGCCCGGAACGCCCAACTACTTTCGCGCGGCGTGGCAGGCGCGACGCTTCGTCGACGAGGCGCTCGATCGCGACATGCCGCGCGACACGCTCTCGCTTGCGATCAACTCGGCGTACGGGCGCACGCAGAACCAACTGCATATCCATATCGACTGCCTCGCGCCGGACGTCGTCGCGGCGCTGCGCGAATACGGGCCGCGCGCGGGCACCGACTGGTCGCCGTTTCCGGTTCTGCTGCGCGGCCATGCGTATCGCATCCGCCGCATCGACGACGCCGATCTCGCGCGCACCGATCCGTTCAAGCTGCTGGCACCCGACGTCGCGCGAGAAGGGCAGGTGATGGCCGAGCAGACGCTGCTGCTCGCGGGCGCCACGCTGCGCGACGGCACGCCTGCGTTTTATCTGCTCAACGATCACGTCAAGCCGGGCGACTGGGCTTCGTCGGAGGAGTTGCAGGATCACAGTTGCGCGGTGGCAAAAGAGCGGGGTCGCAGCGACAAAAAGTGACGACGGGCGGTGAGGGTTATCGGCAAGATGAGTATTCGGTCTGCGGCCGGCATGCGGCGCCTTGACGTTCGCCAGGACCGCTTGCAAAACCACTTTTCTGTAACTACAATAATGCACATCGAAATCATCTTCGATCCTGCGAAGGACGAAGCGAACCAACGGGATCGCGGTGTTTCGCTCGCGCTCGCGCGGGAAATCGATTGGCCGCGCGTCATGTCATATGCCGACGATCGTCACGATTACGGCGAGGTGCGCGAGATCGGCTACGTGCCGATAACCGGGCGGCTCTATTGCGTGGTCTTCACGCAGCGAAACGCGGCAATGCGCATCATTAGTCTGCGAAAGGCAAACAACCGGGAAGTCGAACGTTATGAACAGCAAATCGAAGCTCTACAGGAACACACCCGAAGAGGAAGCCGAGATCCAGCGGGGGATCGACGCGGACCCGGACACGTTCGTCCCTTCCGACGAACAGTTCGCAAGGATGAGACCGCTGGGCCGGCCACGTCTTGAGTCGCCGAAAGTGCAACTGACGGTGCGCTACGACGCCGACATCGTCGAGGCGTTCAAGGCGACGGGCGACGGCTGGCAGACGCGCATGAACGACGCGTTGCGCGAGTGGCTGAAGACGCACCGGGCTGCGTAATACCCCTGCCGCTGATCCATCCACGAAAGCCGCTGAACGAAACGCCAGCGGCTTTTGTCCTCTCGCGACGCTAGTCGATCCCGTGAAACACCGCATCGTCCGGACCGACATACGCGGGCGAGCGCCAGGCGGCATCGCGCATCGAATGCTGCACCTGATGCTCGACGCCCAGCAGCATCGCGAAGATCGCCATGCGCACCGGAATGCCGTTGTCGGTCTGGCGAAAGATCGCGAGCCGCGCATCGTGGTTCAGGTCCGTGCTCAGGTCGTTGGCGCCCGGGCGGCCGTCGCGCGGCAGCGGATGCATGATGAGCGTGTCGGGACCGCACACCGCGTCCACGAGCGCCTGGTTGATCTGGAAGTCCGGCGTATAGCCTTCGATCGACTCGTCCGCGAAACGCTCCTTCTGAATGCGCGTCGCGTACACGACGTCGGCGCCTTTCAGTCCGGCGCGCAGGTCGGCCGTCTGCTCGATCACGTGATCGCCGCGCGCGATCTGCTCGACGATGTGGTCGGGCATTTCCAGCGAACGGGGCGACACCAGCGTGAACTTCAGTCCGCGATGGAGCGCGAGCAGTTTCGCGAGCGAATGCACGGTGCGGCCGTACTTGAGATCGCCGACCATCGCGATATGCGCGCCATCGACGATCTTCCCGATACGCGAAAATTCGCGCTGGATCGTGTACAGGTCGAGCAGCGCCTGGCTCGGATGCTCGCCGGGGCCGTCGCCGGCATTGATGACCGGAATGTTGGTCGCCCGCGCGAATTCCGCCACCGAACCTTGCTCGGGATGCCGCACGACGAGCGCATCGGCGTAGCCGCTGATGACGCGGCTCGTGTCGTAGATCGATTCGCCCTTCGCCATCGACGAAAAGGTGAAGCCGGTCGTGTCGCAGACCGAGCCGCCGAGCCGGCAGAACGCCGCGCCGAAACTCACGCGCGTGCGCGTGCTCGCTTCGAAAAACAGGTTCGCGAGCACCGCGCCTTCGAGCACGCGCGTGATCTTCTGGCGGCGCGCGATGGGCTGCATCGTATCGGCGACGCGAAAGAGCGCCTCTACTGCATCGCGCGAAAACTGATCGACGGACAGCAGATGCGCGCGGCCTTCGAATGCAATCGCCGAATATGCGCTCTGCGTATATTCGCGCTCGGTCGGCGCGCGTTCGAGAATCTCGCTGACATAACGGCCGGCGATTTCCGGCATCGCACGCGATTCCGGCGATCCGTCGGGCAGAAGCCAGGTGTCGAGCGCCCGCCGGGTCACGCCGATGCGGCTCGCGAACGCGTCGCGGGTCATGTTGAGACGGCGCATTGCGTCGCGCAGGACGGTTTGCTGCTGAACGGCTGCCATGTTCGCTCCGGGTGATGTACGCGGAGCGTATAGTAGGTTACTCGCCGATCAGATGCAAGACGACTTCCCGCCGATGCGCCGCGCGCCGGTGTTCGAACAGATAAATGCCTTGCCACGTGCCGAGCAGCATCCGTCCGGCTTCGACCGGCACCGACAGTTGCACCGTCGTCAGCGCGGTGCGCAGGTGCGCAGGCATGTCGTCGGGGCCTTCGGCGTCGTGCACGTAGCGATCCGGCGACTCGGGCGCGATCGTCTCGAAAAACCGTTCGAGGTCGGTGCGCACGTCGGGATCGGCGTTTTCCTGGATCAGCAGCGACGCCGACGTATGCCGGCAGAACACCGTCAGAAGCCCGGTGCGGATGTCCTGGCGGTCGATCCACGTGTCGATTTCGGCGGTGAATTCGTGCAGGCCGCGCGTGCGCGTCGCGACCGTCAGATGATGCAGTGCCTGTTTCATGTCGGTGTCTCCGCTCGGGCGCGGTCTTCGGGCCGGTGTTTCAAGTGTATCGGCTGCAAGGCGTTTGGACAGGGCGCGCGTCGCGACTATGCTTGGGCTGTCATTCGCGTTTTCCGGTCTGCCGCCATGTCCTTTGCAAGCCGCGTGTTGCTGTCGCTCCTATGGCTGCCCGCCGCGCTCGCCCTCGCCGACGAACCGCGCGCCAACCGTGGCGACGATCCTTTCATGCCCATTTCGTCGGCGATCGCCGGGTGCCCGGCGCCGTCCGGCCCCTTCGAAACGCCGCAGGAATGGAACGACGAAGCGCACTACCGCATCGAGCGCGGCAACAGTTGCTGGATCGCCGGGCGTTGCCGGCTGTCGAACAGCTATCTCTACGACAAGGAAATCGCCGAAAGCGTGACGCGGCGCCTCGCCTCGCTGAACGCATCGACCCAATGGCGCGAGAAAACCAGCCTGTGGCTCACGCTGCAACGCCGGTTCATCTACGTGGACGGCTGCGTCGCGCGCGACTTCGACCGCGCGCGCTTCATATCCGGACTCGGCGAAACCGCCGACGTCGACAAGGTGATCGACCGGAGCGTCGTGCGTCCGTGAGCGTGACGGTTTCGGGCAAGCGGGCGAATTTGGCCTAAGCTTGAGGTGAGACCCGCATCGTTGGACAGCACAAGCGAGGGACCGGGGCAACGGGCTCACGACGCTCGCGCGCCGCCGGTTTTCATCGATGAGAACGAATCCGTTTGGCCTGCTTTGCCGTTGCGCCGCGCTGTTCGCGACGCTCCTGTTCGGCGTGGCGTCCATTGCCGGGGCGGCCGGCGCCGCGAATGCGCCTGTCGTCGTGATCGCGGTGTCGGGCGCGATCGGGCCGGCGAGCGCCGACTTCATCGTCCGGTCGCTCGCGCGCGCCGCCGACGACCACGCGCAGGCCGCCATCCTCGAACTCGATACGCCTGGCGGCCTCGATCTCTCGATGCGTTCGATCATCAAGGCGATCCTCGCCTCGCCGGTGCCGGTCGTGTCGTTCATCGCGCCGGGCGGCGCGCGGGCGGCGAGCGCGGGCACCTACATCGTCTACGCGAGCCACGTCGCCGCGATGGCGCCGGGCACCAATCTCGGCGCCGCGACGCCGATCCAGATCGGCACGAGCGGCGCGCCGAAGCCGGAGGCGAGCGCCTCGGCGGCGTCGGGGACGCAAGCCGGCGAATCGACCGAAACCCGCAAGCAGGTCCACGACGCCGCCGCCTATATCCGCGGACTGGCGCAACTGCGCGGCCGCAACGCCGGATGGGCCGAGCGCGCGGTGCGCGAAGCGGTCAGCCTGTCGGCGAGCGAGGCGCTCGCGCAGCGCGTGATCGATCTCACCGCTGCCGACATTCCCGATCTCCTCGCGAAACTCGACGGCCGCCGCGTGCGCACGCTGACAGGCGAGCACGTCCTCGCGACGAAAGGCGCGCCCGTCATCACCTTGCTGCCCGACTGGCGCAGCCGCTTCCTCGCGACGATCACCGACCCGAGCGTGGCGCTGATTCTCGTGATGATCGGCATGTACGGGCTCTTCTTCGAATTCTCGAATCCCGGCTTCATGCTGCCGGGCGTCGCGGGCGCGATTTGCCTGCTCGTCGGGCTGTTCGCGCTCCAGTTGCTGCCGATCAGCTTCGTCGGCCTTGGGCTGATCGTGCTCGGCATCGGCTTTCTCGTCGCGGAAATGTTCCTGCCGACCTTCGGGACGCTCGGCATCGGCGGAGTGGTCGCGTTTTCGATCGGCGCGCTGATGCTGATCGACACCGACGTGCCGGGCTTCGGCATTCCCGTGGGCGTCGTGGCGGGGCTCGCCATCGTGACCGCGCTATTCATCTTTTCGGTATCGGCGGTGGCGTTGAAGGCGAGCCGGCGGCCGGTCGTCAGCGGGTCTGAGGCGATGCTGGGAAGCGTCGGCGTGATGCTCGGCGACGAAATCCACGCGGCGGGCGAGAGCGGCTGGGCCACGGTTCGCGGCGAGCGCTGGCGCGTGCAGAGCGCGGGCGCGCATGCGTTGCCGGCGCGCGGCGGCAAGGTGCGCGTGACCGCGCGCCACGGCCTGACGCTGACCGTCGAAGTCGTGAACGAAGCTACCCATGCAACAAGTTGCATGGGGTCAGAGTAAGCGCTAAAGCGCTAACTCTGACCGACACAACAGAGTTGCATGGGGTCGGAGTAAAGCGCTAAAGCGCTAACTCTGACCGACGCAACAGAGTTGCATGGGGTCAGAGTAAGCGCTAAAGCGCCAACTCTGACCGACAGGAGAGAACAATGATGGGCATCACATTCGGCTTCACCGGCGTGCTGGTCGCGCTGATCGTCCTCGTGCTCTTTTCGGCGATCCGCATCTTTCGCGAATACGAGCGCGGCGTCGTGTTCATGCTCGGGCGCTTCTGGAAGGTGAAGGGGCCGGGCCTCGTGCTGATCATTCCGGCCGTGCAGCAGGTCGTGCGCATGGACCTGCGCACCGTCGTCTTCGACGTGCCGCCGCAGGACGTCATCACGCGCGACAACGTGTCGGTGAAGGTGAATGCGGTCGTGTACTTCCGGGTCGTCGATCCGGAGAAGGCCGTGATCCAGGTCGCGCGCTTTCTCGACGCCACGAGCCAGCTTTCGCAGACGACCCTGCGCGCGATCCTCGGCAAGCACGAACTCGACGAACTGCTCGCCGAGCGCGAGCGCCTGAATGCCGACATCCAGCGCGTGCTCGACTCGCAGACCGACGCCTGGGGCATCAAGGTGTCGAACGTGGAAATCAAGGATGTCGACATCAACGAGACGATGATCCGCGCGATCGCCCGCCAGGCCGAAGCCGAACGCGAGCGCCGCGCGAAGATCATTCATGCCGAAGGCGAACTGCAGGCGTCCGAAAAACTGCTGCAGGCCGCGCAGATGCTCGCGCAGGCGCCGCAGGCGATGCAGTTGCGCTACCTGCAGACGCTGACCACCATCGCCGGCGACAAGAACTCGACCATCGTCTTCCCGATGCCGATCGACCTGATCACGTCGCTGCTCGACCGGCTGAAGAAAGACTAGCTCACTGGACGGCGGGGAAGTCGAGCTCGGTATCGTTCACGCGGTTCAACAGATTCGTGAACCCGATCACGCTGATGGCGAAGAGGGCGTCGACCACTTGGGCCTCGCTGTAGCCCGCCGCGCGCACGTCGTCGAGATGCGAGCGCTCGACCGTGCCCGAGGTCAACACGACACGGCGCACGAAGCGCACGAGCGCGTCGCGCTGCGCGTTGCCGGTCGGGACGCCGGCGCGAACCTGCTTCGTTTCTTCGAGCGACAATCCCACCATCTTGCCGATCGCGGTATGCGCGGCGACACAATAATCACAACCGGCGATTTCGCTGACGGTGAGCTTGATCGCTTCCAGGTCGCGCTTGTCGAGGCTGCTTTTGGCGAGCACGGCGTCGCCGTTGAGCGCGGCGGCGAGCACGGCCGGGTTGTGCGTGCCGACGGTCGCGTAGGCGTTCGGCACGCGGCCCGCGGCGCGCTTGATGTTGGCGAACAGATCGGCGGCGGCGCCGGTTGCTTCGTTGACGTTGATTTGCGAAAGACGTGACATGGTGAGCTCCTGAGTCGTGTGAACAGCCATCCGTGTGGCTTGAGTGAACTTTATGGCAACGCGATGAGCGTGTTAATGCCGAAAAATCTCTCAAACATGCTCGATCGGCTCACGATACCGATCATCCCCAAGAAAGGCGAAGGAAGCCGATGGACTATCTGACGACCCTGAAGGTGTTCTGCACGGTGGTGGAGGCGAAAAGCTTCACGCGCGCGGCCGATATTCTCGGCGTGACGCCGCCCGTCGTCTCGCGCGCGATTTCGACGCTGGAGCAGCGGCTCGGCAGCCGGCTCTTCAACCGCACGACGCGCCAGATTTCGCTGACCGAGACCGCCGAGCAGTTTTTCGCGGGCTGCTCGCGGCTGCTCGACGAACTCGAAGCGCTCGAACGAAGCGCGTCGACGAATGCCAGCGAGGCGACCGGCGTCCTGCGGCTCGTCGCGCATACAACCGCGACCGTCCACCGGCTGGTGCCGCTGATCGCGTCGTTCAGGCAGCGGCACCGCCAGGTCCGGCTCGACGTGACGCTGACCGAGCGGCCGGTCGATCTCGTCGCCGAAGGTTACGACCTCGCGCTCGTCCTGCCCTTCATGCTGACGAGCGACACGGTCGTCACGCGCCTGCTCGAACGCATCCCACTCGCACTCGTCGCGACGCCCGGCTATCTCGCGACGCACCCGGCGCCGCGCCATCCGTCGGAACTCGTCGATCACGAATTCGTGCCGATGTCGGCGTCGATCCGCAAGCCCGAACTGACGTTTCGCATCGGCGGCGAGGAGACAACGGTGCCGATGCGCTTCGACATCGCGTCGAACAGCGCCGATTTCAACCGGCAGATGGTGTTGCAGGGCTGCGGCATAGGCGTTTTGCCGGTTGGACTCGTGCAGCGCGAGATCGAGTCGGGGCAACTCGTGACGCTGCTCGATCGCTTCGAACTCGTCAGCGGGGCGATCGAAATCCGGCTCGCCTACAGCACGCGCGCGCTGCTTCCGGCAAAAGTGCGTGCATTCGTCGATCACGCGACGGAATTTTTCGGCGACAGCGCGGCCGCGTAATCCGCGCGAACGCCCGCTCCGCAAGCCTTCCGGCCGATTGTTGCTGCCCGCGTCATTCACTCGTGTGCGCAATGCGCCTTGACTCGGTGCATATGCACATTTAGCCTTTCGCGTAATCGCAAGTGCCTTTCGAGGCGCTTCTCCACCCTCTACGGTGCATATGCACTTTAATCGACAATGTCCAGCCCTTCTACCGATGTTTCCCCTGCCGTCGTGCCCGCGCTGCAAAAGCCGGCGCGGCGCATTCCGTGGATGCTGCTCGCGCTGGGTCTCGTCGGCGCGGTCGTGATCGCGGCCATCGCCTACTGGGCGCTGGTGCTGCGCTTCGTGCAGTCCACCGACGATGCCTACGTCGGCGGCAACGTCACGGTGATGGCGCCGAAGGTGAACGGCTTCGTCACCGAATTGCTCGTGCAGGACAACCAGCGCGTCTCGGCGGGACAAGTGCTCGTGCAGCTCGATTCGCGCGACTACGACGCCCGTCTCGCGCAGGCGAGCGCTGAAGTGTCGAGCGCGCGCGCGGCTGTCGTCGAATGGCAGGCGAAGCGCGAATTGCAGGCCGCCGTCATCAACCAGCAGCAGGCGGAAGTGCGCGCGTCGTCGGCGGAAATGACGCGAAGCGCGCAGGATCGCTCGCGCTATCGCGAACTGGTGAAGGACGACGCGGTGTCGAGCCAGATCGTCGAGCGCGCCGACGCCGACTACACCAAGGCGAACGCGGCGGTGGACAAGAGCGGCGCGTCGCTCGTCGCGGCGAAGCGCGAACTTGCCGTGATCGAGGCGCAGATCGCCGATGCGAACGCGCGTGTCGCGACGGCCGAAGCCGCGCGGCGCGTCGCTGAACTGAACGTCGAATACACGACCATCCGCTCGCCCGTCGACGGCTACGTCGGCAATCGGACGGCGCGCGTCGGGATGCTCGCGAACACGGGCGTGTCGCTCCTGACGATCGTGCCGTCGACGGGATTGTGGATCGACGCCAACTTCAAGGAAGACCAGTTGAAGAAGATGCGCGTCGGCGATGAAGTCGATGTCGATCTGGACGCGTCGAGCGTGCCGATCCACGGCCGCGTCGAGAGCCTCGCGCCGGCGACGGGCGCGACCTTCAGCGTCTTGCCCGCCGAAAACGCGACCGGCAACTTCACGAAGATCGTGCAGCGCGTGCCGGTGCGCGTGCGGCTCGACGTGCCGAAAGAGATGCAGGCGGTGCTGCGCCCGGGCCTCTCGGCGACGGTCAAGGTCCATCTCGGCGGCGCGAACTGACATGACCGCCTCCATTCCACTCGATCCCGCCAGCCAGCCGGTGAAGCAGCGCGTCCTGGCGTTCGCGCTGATGTGCCTCGGCTTCTTCATGGCGACGCTCGACATCCAGATCGTCGCGTCGTCGTTGAAGGACATCGGCGGCGGATTGTCGGCGAGCCAGGACGAACTGTCGTGGGTCCAGACGTCCTATCTGATCGCGGAAATTCTCGTGATTCCGATGTCCGGCTGGCTCTCGAAGGTGTTCTCGACGCGCTGGCTCTTCGTCGCGTCGGCGGTCGGCTTCACGGTCACGAGCATGCTGTGCGGCATGGCGTGGGACATCAATTCGATGATCCTCTTTCGCGGCCTGCAGGGCGCGCTCGGCGCCGCGATGATCCCGACCGTCTTCACGACCGCCTTCGTGCTCTTTCCCGGCAAGCAGCGCCTGATCGCCTCGACGACGATCGGCGCGCTCGCGTCGCTCGCGCCCGCGATCGGGCCGGTGATTGGCGGCTGGATCACGTCGCAATGGTCCTGGCACTGGCTGTTCTACCTGAACGTGGTGCCGGGCATCGCGGTCGCGGCGCTGGTGCCGAAGTACGTCCATATCGACGAACCCGATCTCAGGCTGCTCAAAAAGGGCGATTACCTCGGCATCCTGCTGATGTCGGGCTTTCTCGGCTGCCTGGAATACGTGCTCGAAGAGGGCCCGCGCAAGAACTGGTTCGGCGACGACGTGATCGTCCTGTGCGCGTGGATTTCCGGCATCTGCGGCTTCCTCTTCCTGGTGCACGCGTTCACGGCGAAGGAACCGGTCGTCGACCTGAAGGCGCTGGCCGTGCGCAACTTCGCGATCGGTAGCCTGTTGTCGTTCGTGACCGGGATCGGCATCTTCGTGTCGGTGTTTCTGACGCCCGTGTTCCTGAGCCGCGTGCGGGGTTTCGATTCGCTGGAGATCGGCATCGCGCTGCTGTCGGTGGGCTGTTTCCAGTTGCTCGCGCTCGTCGCGTATGGCTTTGCGACGCGGTTCGTCGACATGCGCATCCTGCTCGTCTTCGGTCTCGTCTGCTTCGGCGCCGGCTGCTATTTCTACGCGCCGCTCACGCACGACTGGGGCTGGCACGAACTGCTGCTGCCGCAGGCGCTGCGCGGCATCGGCCAGCAGTTCGCCGTGCCGCCGATCGTCACGATGGCGCTCGGTTCGCTGCCGCAGTCGCGCCTCAAGTCCGCGAGCGGGCTCTTCAACCTGATGCGCAATCTCGGCGGCGCGATCGGCATCGCCGTCAGCGCGACGATGCTCAACGACCGCCTGAACCTCCACTATCTGCGGCTGAACGAGAACGTGACGGTCGGGCGTCCCGAGGTCGCGGGCTTTCTCGCGCGCAGTTCGGGCCATCTGGCATCGGTCGCGGGCGATGCGCTCGATGCGTCGCAGGCGGGTCTCGCGAACCTGCATGCACTCGTGATGCGCGAGGCGCTGGTGCTCACCTTCGCCGATTGTTTCTACGTGCTGGCGCTGTGTTTCCTCGTCGGGATCGTCAGCGTGATTTTCTCGCGGCCGATTACGAGCGCGCCGCCTTCTTCCGACGCGCACTGAGTCATTCGAGCCTGGAACCGATCATGAAAAAGCTTCTCGTTGAAATCCTGGCGTGTCTGGCGCTCGCCGCGTGCGCGGTGCAGCCGGCCACGCACGCGGATCTTCCCGCCACGGTCGCGACGACCGCGCCCGCCGACTGGAGCGTCGACGTGCCGCGCGATCCCGCCGATCCGGCCGCGTGGTGGAACCAGTTCGGCGATCCGGTCCTGCACGAACTGGTGGCCTCGGTGCTGAACGACAACCTCGATGTGCAGGCCGCCGTCGAGCGCGTGAAACAGGCGCAGTCGCTGACGACGCAGCGTCGCGCGGCGCTTCTGCCGCAACTCGACGTGAATGCCGGTGCTTCCGATTCACGTCAGAACACGCCGCCGCCGCTCGGCTACGTGCGGCAGGCGGGCATCGGGCTGGCGCTCTCGTGGACGCCGGATGTGTTCGGCGGCGAGCGGCTCGAACTGCTGGCGTCGCAGGCGCAGCTCGTCGGCCGGGAGCATGCCGCCGACCAGTTGCGGCTCGCGCTGGCGGCCGATACGGCTTCCGCTTACGTCGATCTGCGCTGGGCGCAGTCGGAACTCAAGATCCTGCAGGACAACGTCGCGATCCGCGAGCGCGCGTTGCGGCTCACGCAACGTCGCCTGCAATACGGGCTGTCGACGCAACTCGACGTTTCGCGCGCGCAGAACCAGTTGAGCGACTTGCAGGCGCGCATTCCGCGCGCGCGGTCGACGATCCAGCATCAGTTGAGCCTGATCGCGGTGTATTCGGGACGCACGCCGGAATCCGTCGACCGCCTGATGCTCGCGAACGCCGGCGATTCGCCCGTGATTCCCGCGCCGACGAGCACCGTGCCGCAGATGCTGCCGTCCGACGCGCTGCTGCGCCGCCCCGACGTGCTCGCGGCCTACGCGGGCGTGCAGCAGCGCGCGGCGGAAGTCGGCGTATCGAGGGCGGAGCGCTATCCGAAATTTTCGCTGCGACTGACGGACGGCTTGCTGGCATCGTCGTATCTCGGCCTGCCGACGCTCACCGACAACCTGTTCAGCGCCGCACTCAACGCGACCAGCCCGATTTTCAACGCGGGCCGCATCACCGCCGACATCGAACAGAGCGAGAGCCGGATGCGCGAATCGGAGCTGAATCTGCGGCAGACCATGCTTCAGGCGCTGAAGGAAGTGGAGGACACGCGCAGCGATCTCGTCAGCACGACGGAATCGGCCGCGCGCCTGACCGATGCGCTCGCCGCCTCAGACAAGTCGCTCACGCTCTCGACGCAGTTATACAAGGGCGGCGCGGCGAGCTTCCTGGATGTGCTCGCGGCGCAGGAGTCGTTTCTGCAGGACGCGGATTCGCTGAATCTCGCGAAACGCGAGCATGCGCTGGCGGCAGTCGCGTTGTACCGGTCGCTCGGCGGCGGCTGGAGCCAGACGCCCGCAGGCGACGACGTCGCCGTGAACAGCACGCCTACGCTCGCGCAAGCAGTGAAGACATCGAACTGAGGAGGGAAGAAAAGATGAGCCTGATCGACGAAACGGCGGCGGGGCTGGACGGCCTGTCGCAATTGCGGACGCTGATCGCCTCGGGGCGCAAGCCGGGGATTCTGGTGTCGCTGGATTTCGACTTCGTGGAAGTGGAAGCGGGCAGGGCGGTGTTCGCGGGCATCGCCGGCGATCACGCGTACAACCCGATCGGCACCGTGCACGGCGGCTACGCGGCGACGCTGCTCGATTCGGCGTGCGGCTGCGCGGTCCACTCATGCCTCACCGCCAGCCAGGCGTACACGACGCTCGAACTGAAGGTGGCGTATCACAAGGCCGTCACGCGCGACTCCGGGCTCTTGCGCGCGGAAGGCCGCGTGCTGTCGATCGGCCGGCGCGCGGCGTTCGCGGAAGCGACGCTCAAGGACGCGAGCGGCCGCCTGCACGCCTCGGCGACGTCGACGTTGCTCGTGATCGATCGCTGAGTCGAGCGTCGAGCGGCGGGCTTGCACACACTCGCGCGCCGCTCACGCCGCTTCGCGCGGCAAAACGGTCCGCGCGATTTCTTCCGCGTGCTCCCGTTCCGCGATCTTCAGGTCGTAGGTCATCTGCAGGTTGAGCCAGGTTTGCGCGTCCCCGCCGAAATAGCGGGCGAGCCTGAGCGCCGTTTCGGGCGTCACGCCGCGACGCTCGAGCACGATGTCGTTGATGCGGTTCGCGGTGACGTCGAGCGCGCGGGCGAGCGCATTCGCGGTCATGCCGAGCGGTTCGAGGTAGTCCTCCCGCAAAATCTCGCCCGGGTGCACGGGACGCATGCCGTTCGTAAATTTGCCCATTCGTAGTCTCGTTCAGTGATAGTCGATGATCCGCACGTCGGCGGGTCCGTCCAGCGTCCATGAAAAGCACAGCCGCCACTGATTGTTCACGCGGACGCTGTAAGTATCCGAGAGCTCGCCGCGCAATATTTCCAGCCGGTTGCCCGGAGGCGTGCGCAACGCGCTCAGCGTGACAGCTTCGTCGAGCAGCGTGAGCTTGCGTTCGGCCGCGGCGAGGATATTCGCAAAACGCCGGGACCGGCCGGTTTCAAACAGCGCCTTCGTTTCGGCGCAAGCGAAAGACACAATCATTGGAATTCATTCTATGTCGTTTGCCGATAAACGGCAAACTTTTTTTTTTTTTTGCGGAACCCCGGAAGATGCGGAACGGCACCTGCTGCTCACCCGGGCACTCGTGCTTTTTGCGACAACCACTGTATGAGTGTACAGTGGCGTGCTTGTCGGCAAGAGTCATGCAGATGGCATAGGGCAGCGCGTGTCGCGTGTGGCTCAGAGACTCTCCAACCCATTGAACCGGTTAGAAAAAAGTGGCATCGAACAACGCAATCCGCATTCGCGGCGCCCGTCAGCACAACCTCAAGAATCTCGACCTCGACCTGTATACGGGCCAGATGACGGTCGTGACCGGTCCGTCCGGCTCAGGCAAGTCGAGCCTCGTCTTCGACACGCTCTACGCCGAGGGCCAGCGCCGCTACGTCGAAACGTTCAGCGCCTACGCGCGCCAGTTTCTCGACCGCATGGACCGGCCGCAGGTGGATCGCGTGGACGGCGTGCCGCCCGCCATCGCCATCGACCAGACCAACCCGGTGCGCAGTTCGCGCTCGACGGTCGGCACGATGACCGAGCTCAACGACCACCTGAAGCTCTTCTACGCGCGCGCGGCCGAGTTGTTCGACCGGAAGACGTCGCATCAGGTGCGCCACGACACGCCCGAGACGATCTACGCCGAACTGCTGGAACGCACGCGCACGGCCGATCCGCGCATCGCGATCACGTTTCCGGTCGAACTGCCCGACACCGCGAGCGACGACGAAGTCACGCAATGGCTCTCGGCGAGCGGCTACACGCGCGTGCAGGCGAAGCGCCACGTCGAGACCGAGAGCGGGCCGCGCCAGTTGCTCGACGTCGTCGCGGACCGTTTCCGCCCGCAGAGCACCGAGCGCTCGCGCGCGCTCGAAGCGATCGAAAGCGCGCTCTTGCGCGGCACGGGCCGCGTGAACGTCTACGTGCTGGCGGACGAGGGCGAGCCGGACATCTGGCGCTTCTCCACCGGCCTGCACAGCCCCGAAAGCGACATCCGCTACGCCGATCCGCAGCCTGCGCTCTTCTCGTTCAATTCGGCCTACGGCGCGTGCGAGACGTGCCGGGGCTTCGGCCGGGTGATCGGCGTGGACCTGGGCCTCGTCATCCCCGACGAGCGCAAGACGCTCAAGGAAGGCGCGATCAAGACGCTGCAAACGCCCGCCTGGCGCGAGAATCACGACGACCTGATCCGCTATGGCGCGAAAGCGGGCATTCGGCTCGGAATTCCATGGAGCGAACTCACGCAGAAGGAACGCGACTGGGTCATCAAGGGCTCGCCGGACTGGACGGGCAAGTGGGGCAATCAGTGGTACGGCGTGCAGCGTTTTTTCGATTACCTCGAATCGAAGGCGTACAAGATGCACATTCGCGTGCTGCTGTCGAAATATCGCAGCTACACGAAATGTCCGGCGTGCGACGGCGCTCGCCTCAAGACCGAAGCGCTCCTGTGGCGCCTCGGCACGAAGGAGCAGGCCGACGCGGTGCTCAGTCCCGCCGACCGCTTCCTGCCGACCGGCGTCGACTGGACGCGCGCGCAACTCGAATCGCTGCCCGGCCTCACGCTGCACGACCTGATGCTGATGCCGATCGAGCGCATCCGCCGCTTCTTCGATTCGCTGACGCTGCCGAGCACGCTGCTCGACGAAGCGCTGAAGCTGCTGCACGCCGAAGTGCGCACCCGCCTGAAATATCTCTGCGATGTCGGGCTCGGCTATCTGACGCTCGATCGCCAGAGCCGCACGCTATCGGGCGGCGAAGTCCAGCGCATCAACCTGACGACGGCGCTCGGCACGTCGCTCGTCAACACGCTTTTTGTGCTCGATGAACCCAGCATCGGCCTGCATCCGCGCGACCTGAACCGCATCGTCGAGGCGATGCACCGGCTGCGCGACGCGGGCAACACGCTCGTCGTGGTGGAGCACGATCCGTCCGTGATGCTCGCCGCCGATCGTCTGATCGACATGGGGCCGGGCCCCGGCGAGCGCGGCGGCGACATCGTCTACGACGGCACCCCGAACGAGATCCAGCATAGCGATACGCTCACGGGCGCCTATCTCGGCGGCCGCAAGCATGTCGCGCATGCGTCGAACTGGCTGCGGCGCGCGGTCGATCAAAGCACGCCGCGTCTCGTGCTCGAAGGCGCGAGCGAACACAACCTGCGCGACGTGACGGTCGAGATTCCGTTGCAGCGGCTCGTCTGCGTGACGGGCGTTTCGGGCTCGGGCAAATCGACGCTGATTCAGGACGTGCTCGCGCCCGCGCTCGCCCGCCATTTCGGCAAGGCGACGGACGCGCCCGGCGCGTTCCGTTCGCTGACGGGCGCGGATCAACTGAGCGACGTGATTTTCGTCGACCAGTCGCCGATCGGGCGCACGGCGCGCTCGAATCCGGCGAGCTATGTCGGCGCGTTCGACGAAATCCGCAAGCTGTTCGCGAAAGCGCCGCTCGCCCTGCAGCGCGGCTACAGCGCGAGCATGTTCAGCTTCAATTCGGGCGACGGCCGCTGCCCGACCTGCGGCGGCTCGGGCTTCGAGCACGTCGAAATGCAGTTCCTGAGCGACGTCTATCTACGTTGCCCGGATTGCGACGGCCGGCGTTATCGCGCGGAAATTCTCGAAGTGAAGATCGAGCGCGGCGCGCGCGGCCTGAGCGTCGCGGACGTGCTCGACCTGACGGTGAGCGAAGCCGTCGCGCTGTTCGCCGACGACGCCGAAGTGCTGCGCGTCCTTCAGCCGATCGTCGATGTCGGGCTGGAATACGTGAAGCTCGGCCAGCCGGTGCCGACGCTCTCGGGCGGCGAAGCGCAGCGTCTAAAGCTGGCGGGCTTTCTTGCAGAAACGTCTCAGACAAAGGGCGGGAAGGCGGGCCGTCTCTTCATGTTCGACGAACCGACCACCGGCCTTCATTTCGACGATATCGCCAAGCTGATGCAAGCGCTGCGTCGATTGCTGGAGCGCGGTCATTCGCTGATCGTGATCGAGCATAACCTCGACGTGATCCGCGCCGCCGACTGGATCGTCGATCTCGGCCCTGAAGGCGGCGATGGCGGCGGGCAGGTCGTGTGCGTCGGCACGCCGGACGACGTCGGCGCGTGCGAGCAGTCGCACACCGGCCGCGCGCTCCTCGACTACGAGGAAGCGATGGCGCCGGGCGCCGCCGAGAAGCGCAGCGCGGGCGTGCCGCTGCAACTCGCGGCGGAAGTGGCGAGCGCGCGCCGCGCGTTGCAGGGCGAGGACGTCGTGCGCATCGTGAACGCGCGCGAGCACAACCTGAAGTCGCTCGACGTGGACATTCCGCACGGCAAGTTCAACGTCATCACGGGCGTGTCCGGCTCGGGCAAGTCGACGCTCGCGTTCGACATCCTGTTCCACGAAGGCCAGCGGCGCTATCTGGAGTCGCTGAACGCGTATGCGCGCTCGATCGTACAGCCGGCCGGGCGCCCGGAAGTGGACGCGGTCTACGGCATTCCGCCGACCGTCGCCATCGAGCAGCGTTTGTCGCGCGGCGGCCGCAAGAGCACGGTCGCGACGACCTCCGAAGTCTGGCACTTCCTGCGCCTGCTGTACGTGAAACTCGGCATTCAGCATTGCGTCCACGACGGCGCGCCGGTTCAGGCGCAGAGCGCCGAATCGATCGCCGCGCAAATCCTGCGCGACTACAAGGGGCAGCATGTCGGGCTGCTGGCGCCGCTCGTCGTGAACCGGAAGGGCGTCTATACCGACATCGCGAAGTGGGCGAAGGCGCGCGGCAATACGCATTTGCGCGTCGATGGCGAATTTCTGCCGGTGAGTCCGTGGCCGAAGCTCGACCGCTTTCGCGAGCATACGATCGAACTGCCGGTCGGCGACCTGATCGTGTCGACGGACGGCGAAAGCGAACTTCGCAGGCTGCTCGACGAGACGCTCGAAGTCGGCAAGGGCGTGATGCATCTGCTCGCGCCGCTCGACGGACTGCACGGGGCGCTTTCCAACGGACATCGGCGCGGCAAGGAAGAAACGCGCGTCTTTTCGACCAAGCGCGCGTGTCCGGTCTGCGGCACGAGCTATCCGGAACTCGATCCGCGCATGGTCTCCTACAACAGCAAGCACGGCTGGTGCAACACCTGCGTCGGCACGGGCCTGAAACTCACGCGCGAGCAACGCGCCGTCTACGACGACACGATCCTCGCCGGCGACGATCGCGGCCGCGAACAGACCATCGGTTCGGTCGAGCAGGAACCGGACGACGTGGTGGACGTGCCGTGTCCCGACTGCGAGGGCACACGCCTGAACGACGTGGCGCGCGCGGTGACGTTCGGCAATTACCCGATCACGGAAGTCGGCCGCTGGACGGTGAGCGACACGCGCGAATGGGTGTCGAAGCTCGCGCTGAAAGGCCGCGAAGCCGACATCGCGCGCGATGTCGTCAGCGAAATCGAAGGGCGGCTGCAATTTCTGGAGGAAGTGGGGCTCGGCTATCTCAGCCTCGACCGCGCCGCGCCGACGCTTTCCGGCGGCGAAGCGCAGCGCATCCGGCTCGCGGCGCAGCTCGGCAGCAATCTGCAGGGCGTCTGCTATGTGCTCGACGAGCCGACGATCGGCCTGCATCCGCGCGACAACCAGATCCTGCTCGACGCGCTCAAGAAACTCGGCGACAAGGGCAATACGCTCGTGGTCGTCGAGCACGACGAAGACACGATCCGCCGCGCGGATCACATCATCGACATCGGGCCGGGCGCGGGCAAGCGCGGCGGAACGGTGGTGGCGCAGGGCGGCGTCGGCGATCTGGCGGCGCACAAGGATTCGCTGACGGGCCAGTTTCTCGCGAACCCGATCGTGCATCCGCTGAAGCCGCGCCGCGACGTGCGCGCCGCCACGGCGAAACGCACGGCGGTGCCCGAACAATGGCTGACCGTGGAACGCGCGACGCTACACAACCTGCGCAACGTGACGGCGAGCTTGCCGCTCGGACGGCTCGTCGCGATCACGGGCGTCTCCGGCTCCGGCAAGTCGACGCTCGCGCGCGACGTGCTGATGACCAATCTGCTTGACGCCGTGGGCCGGTCGGTGCTGTCGTCGCCGGCGACGCGACGCGCCCGCAAGGTGGCGCAAGCCGACGCGCCCGCGCGCAACCGCGCGAGCGTGCTGTCGCGCGAGGCGCCCCGTCCGAAGTTCGAAGTCGCGCACACCTGGCAGGGCTGCGCGGGCGTGACGGGCTGGGAGTCGATCGATCGCGTGCTGGAAGTCGACCAGACGCCGATCGGCAAAACGCCGCGCTCGTGTCCGGCGACGTATATCGGCATGTGGGACACGATCCGCAAGCTCTTCGCCGACACGCTCGAAGCCCGCGCGCGCGGTTATACGCCGTCGCGCTTCTCGTTCAACACCGGCGACGGCCGTTGCCCGGCGTGCGAGGGGCAGGGCGTTCGCACCATCGCGATGAGTTTCCTGCCGGACGTCAAGGTGCCGTGCGACGTCTGTCACGGCCAGCGTTTCAATCCGGAAACGCTCGCGGTGACGTGGCGCGGCAAGAACATCGGCGAAGTGCTGACGATGGAGATCGACGAAGCGGTCGAGTTCTTCGGCTCGATGACGAGCATCGCCCATCCGCTTCAGTTGATGAAGGACGTCGGGCTGGGTTATCTGACGCTCGGGCAGCCTTCGCCGACGCTTTCCGGCGGCGAGGCGCAGCGCATCAAGCTGGTGACGGAGCTGTCGAAGGTGCGCGACGACGTGACGCGGCGCGGGCAGAAGGTGCCGCATACGCTTTACGTGCTCGACGAGCCGACCGTCGGGCTGCACATGGCCGACGTCGCGAAGCTGATTCGCGTGCTGCATCGGCTGGTCGACGGCGGCCATAGCGTGGTGGTGATCGAGCACGATCTCGACGTGATCGCGGAAGCCGACTGGGTGATCGATCTCGGTCCCGAAGGCGGCGTGAACGGCGGGATGATCGTCGCGGCCGCCGACCCGGAGACGCTTGCACGGAACACGCGCAGTCATACGGGCGCGGCGCTGGTGCCGGTACTGGCGCGGGTGGCGGCGCAAGTGGACGCGGCCTGACCGCGAAACCCAACCCGGGGTATGCTTGCCTCCTCGATCAATCAGGACCAGAACAAAGCCAAGATGGAAACGCAGGATAAATCGGCAGCATTGAACAGGATGAAGTGGTTCGCGGCGGGTCTGCTCGTCGCGGCGGGGGCATTGTTCGCGCTCGCGAAGAGCCAGCACGACGCGGGTCTGTGGGCATGGGTCGCCGCGTTCGCGGAGGCCGCCATGGTCGGCGCGCTCGCCGACTGGTTCGCCGTCGTCGCGCTGTTTCGGCACCCGCTCGGCGTGCCGATCCCGCACACGGCCATCCTGCCCGCCAACAAGGCGCGCGTCGCGGACAACCTCGCCGCGTTCGTGCGCGACCGCTTTCTCAGCACCGATGCGCTCGTCGATCGCGTGAGTGCATTCGATCCGGCCAGCCGCCTCTCGATGTGGCTCGCCGAGCCGAAAAACGCCGAGTTGCTCGGCAAGAAGGCGGTGGCGTCCGCGAGCCAGTTGCTGAGTTTCATCGACGACGAGCGCATCAAGACGATGCTCCATGACGCGCTGCGCCGTCGCGCCGACAAGTTCGATCTTGCGGGCGCGGCGGGCGGACTGCTGTCGACGCTCACCGCCGACCAGCGCCATCAGTTGCTGCTCGACGAAGGCCTGCGCGAACTTGCGCAATGGCTCGATCGCGGCGAAGTGCAGCAGATGCTCGCCGACAAGATCGTCCAGGTGGCGGGAGAGGAGTATCCGAAGCTCGTCGGCGCGCTCGGTTTCATCGGCCTGAACGCCGAAGAACTGGGCAACAAGTTCGCGGCCGGCCTCGTGCGGGGCGCGAACACGTGGCTGCACGACATCAGCAGCGATCCCGAACACGAGCGCCGCAAGGCGTTCGACCGCGCGGTGGAAGGATTCGTCGAGCGCCTTAAGTCAGATCCGGCGTTCAAGGCGCGCATCGACGAACACAAGCGGCAGTGGCTCGAGCGCCCGGAACTGCGTGCTTACATCAACGGTCTGTGGGATGAATTCACCGCCTGGCTGCACGCCGATCTCGTCAAGCCGGATTCGACGCTGCACGCGAAGGTGGTGAGCGTCGCGGCGACGTTCGCGCAGGCGCTCGGCGGCGATCCCGCGTTGCGCGACTCCATCAACGAGCACATGCGCGACGCGCTGAAGGCAATGGCGCCGGAATTGCGCGAGGGCATCGCGAAGCACATCGCGACGACCGTGCGCCAGTGGGACGATGCAACGCTCGTGCGCGACGTCGAACTGAACATCGGACGCGACCTGCAGTTCATCCGGGTGAACGGCACGCTGGTGGGCGGCGCGGTCGGTCTGCTGATTCATGCGGTGACGATCATGACCGTGTGAGGTGCGCGTCGAGGCATGGGCCATCGATCGACGCCGTTCACGCGATGTTTTCGGAGTTGTTTTCAGAAGCCTCACCTGACGAGCTAAAGAAACATGGCAAATCCGAACGCCGAACTGATCGAGCGCTTCTATCGCGCGTTTCAGGATGTCGACGCCGAGGCGATGGCCGCGTGCTACGCGCGTGACATCCGCTTCGAAGACCCGGTGTTCGGCGTGCTGCGCGGGCGCGAAGCGGGCGACATGTGGCGCATGCTGCTGGCCCGCGCGGAAGACTTTTCCCTGACGTACACCGACATCAAGGCCACCGGCCAGACGGTGACTGCGAACTGCGTCGCGACGTATCGGTTCTCGCGCACACGGCGCACGGTGGCGAACGAGATTAGCTCCAGGTTCGCGATCCGCGACGGCGAGATCGTGGAACAAACCGATAGCTTCGATCTTTGGCGCTGGAGCCGGCAGGCACTCGGACTGAAGGGCTGGCTGCTCGGCGGGAGTTCGATCATGCAAAACCGGATTCGCGGGGACGCGCGCAAGGGACTCGCGGAATTTCGCCGGAAGTCGGAATCGTGACGCGCCTCGACGCGCCTTTCGAGCGGCAGCGCCTTGAAGACGAATGGCTCGAAGCGGATGGCTTCGGCGGCTTCGCTTCGGGGACGGTCGGCACGATGCGCACGCGCCGTTATCACGCGCTCTTGCTCACGGCGACGCAACCGCCGGCGGGACGCGTCGTGCTCGTCAATGGCGTCGAGGCATGGCTTGACATGGACGGCACTCGCGTTGCGCTGACGATGCAGCACTACGCGCCCGATGTGCTGTATCCGGACGCGACGGCGAACCTGCTTTCCTTCGACACCGCGCCGTGGCCGACCTGGCGCTACCGCATCGGTGCGCGTGCGATGCTGATCGCCGAGCTGTTCGTCGCGAAGGAGAGCCGCGAGACGGTCCTGCGCTGGCGATTCGAAGGCGCCGACGTGCCCCGCAATGCGACGCTGAGCGTGCGTCCGCTGCTCTCGGGCCGCGACTATCACGCGCTGCATCACGAGAACCCTGCGCTGGATTTTTCCGCGCATATCGACGGCGAATGCGCGAGCTGGCAGCCCTATGGCGACCTGCCGGCAATCGTCGCCGCGACGAACGGCGTCTACGTGCACGCGCCCGACTGGTATCGCAATTTTTGTTACGCGCGCGAACGCGAGCGCGGTCTCGATTTCACCGAAGACCTCGCCACGCCGGGCATGTTTTCCTTCGATTTCGCGCACCATGAAGCGGTGATGATCCTCAGCGCGGGCGCGGATTCGTCGGCGGTGCGGATACCCACGCACGAGCGCGCCGCCGCGCTTGCCGTCATCGAACAACAGCGCCGCACGGCGCTCGGCTCGCGCCTGCAGCGTTCCGCCGACGCCTACGTGATCGCGCGTCGTGACGGACACACTATCCTCGCGGGATTCCCGTGGTTCACCGACTGGGGCCGCGACACGTTCATCGCAATGCGCGGCTTGCTGATCACGCAAGGGCGGCTTCAATACGCCGAGTCGATCCTTCTGGAATGGGCAGACATGCTGTCCGAAGGCATGCTGCCGAACCGTTTTCCCGATCGCGGCGGCATACCGGAATACAACGCCGTCGACGCCTCGCTCTGGTTTGCTGTTGCAGCGCACGACTATCTCGCGACCGGCCACGCGCTCGTGGCGACGAGAAGCCGGCTGCAGCGCGCCATCGATGCGATTCTCGAAGGCTACTCGCAAGGCACGCGGTTTGGCATAGTCGTCGACGAAGACGGCCTCGTTCGCGCCGGCGTGCCGGGCGTCCAGTTGACATGGATGGACGCGAAGGTCGGCGACTTCGTGGTCACGCCTCGCATCGGCAAGCCGGTGGAAGTGCAGGCGTTGTGGATCAACGCGCTGCACGTCGCGGCCGAGTGGAACCCGCGCTGGGCCGAAGCCGAAGCGCGTGCGCGCGACGCGTTCCTGCAACGCTTCGTCGATCCGTCGACGGGCGCGCTGTTCGATCTCGTCGACGTCGATCACGTGCCGGGCACAATCGACCGCTCCATCCGGCCGAACCAGATATTCGCTGCCGGCGGGCTGCCGTTTGCGCTTGTGGAGGACGCGACGGCCGACGCGGTGCTCTCGCAGGTCGAGGCGCATCTTCTGACGCCGCTCGGCTTGCGCACGCTCGCCCCTTCCGATCCGGCGTATCGCGGGACTTATGCAGGCGCTATTTTCGAACGCGACTCGGCGTATCACCAGGGCACCGTGTGGCCGTGGCTGATCGGGCCGTTCATTCAGGCGTGGGTGCGCCTGCGTGGCGCGCAAGGCGTGCGCGAACGCTTCCTCGCGCCGCTTTACGCGCATCTGGATCATGGCGGGCTCGACCACATCTGCGAAGTGGCGGACGGCGACGCACCTCATGCGCCCGGCGGAACGCCCTGTCAGGCGTGGTCGCTCGGCGAATTGCTGCGCATCGAAAAGCTGCTCGGCGAGCATGGCGGCTGATGTGCCTGCCACGCGCACACTGCGTTCAACACACTCCGCGATCTTTCCCGTTCCAAACATCACCATCCACCTGTCGCTCAATCGATGGATCGATGTTAGCAATACCGAGCTTTTGCCTGTCCAGCGGTTTTTTCATCGTTGGCCGTTCGGCCGAGTTGCAGACACGGCAGCCGCATCGGTAGGCTTTGCTTCACTGCCGGCCGAACACAGCGTCCGCCAAACGCGCTAAATTGTGGGTCGTTTCGCCGGCGGTGAAGTGTCGAATGAAATGCCGACCGTTCAGAAAAGAGGAGAAAGTCATGCCGCCCCTGCGCGCCACCAATGTGCTCGAGACCATCGAGGGAGCCCGACTCCATTCTTCCGAATGCGGCCGCTGGCAGCGCTGGGGCCCGTATCTGAGCGAGCGTCAGTGGGGGACCGTGCGCGAGGATTACAGCGAAAACGGCACCGCCTGGGACTATTTCCCGCACGATCACGCGCGCAGCCGGGCATACCGCTGGGGCGAGGACGGCATCGCCGGCTTCGGCGACGACAAGCTCAGCTGGTGCGCCTCGCTCGCGCTCTGGAACGGCCGCGATCCGATCCTCAAGGAACGCCTCTTCGGGCTCACGAACGAGCAGGGCAATCACGGCGAGGACGTGAAGGAACTGTACTTCTACCTCGACGGCACGCCCACGCATTCCTATATGCGCATGCTGTACAAGTACCCGCAGGCCGCGTATCCGTACGACGACCTCGTCCGCGAGAACGCCGCGCGCGGTCCGGACCGGCCGGAGTACGAAATCCTCGATACCGGCGTGTTCGACGACAACCGCTACTTCGACGTGCAAGTGGAGTACGCGAAGCACACCGCAGATGACATCGTGATGCGCGTGACCGTCGAGAATCGCGCATCGGACGCCGCCGCGCTCGACGTCCTGCCGTTGTTCTGGGCGCGCAACACGTGGTCGTGGAAGCCGGCGCAGAAGAAACCGTCGCTCACGCTCGCGACGAACGCGGGCGAGCCGCACGTCGTCGCGCGCCATGACGGGCATGAGCCGATGGTCGTCACCGCATCGGCGCAGGGCGGGAAGCTCGACTGGCTCTTCTGTGAGAACGAGACCAACGTCAGGCGCATGTTCGACATGGACGGCCCCGGCCCGTTCAAGGACGGCTTCAACGACTACATCGTGCATCGCGATGAACAGGCCGTCAGCCGCGCGTCGGGCACGCGCGCGGCGCCCCACGTGCATCTGGAGCTGGAAGCCCACGGCCGCGCGGTCGTGACGATGCGCTGGCGGCCCGAGTCGGCGCCGGACGTCGTGCCGCTCGACATCGACGCGCTGTTTTCGCGCCGCATCGCCGAGGCCGACGCGTTCTACGCCGCGCTGCAAGGCGATATCGAGAGCGCCGATGCGCGCCTCGTGCAGCGGCAGGCGCTCGCGGGCATGCTGTGGTCGAAGCAGTATTACCAGTTCGACGTCACGCGCTGGATGGACGGCGACCCCGCGCAGCCAAAGCCGCCGAAGGGTCGCCGGCACGGCCGGAACGCCGACTGGCGGCATCTGTGCAACGCGGACATCGTCTCGATGCCGGACAAGTGGGAATACCCGTGGTACGCGTCGTGGGATCTTGCGTTTCATGCGGCGGCCTTCGCGCTGATCGATCCGGCGTTCGCCAAGCGTCAGTTGCTGCTGCTCGTCAAGGACCGCTACCAGCATCCGAACGGCCAGTTGCCGGCCTACGAATGGGCTTTCGGCGACGCCAATCCGCCGGTGCACGCGTGGGCGACGTGGCGCGTCTACGAGATCGACCGCGCGATCACCGGCAAGGGCGATCGCGACTTTCTCGAACTCGTGTTTCACAAGCTGCTGCTGAATTTTTCGTGGTGGGTGAATCGCAAGGACGCCGACGGCCACAATATTTTCCAGGGCGGCTTTCTTGGACTGGACAACGTGGGCATCTTCGACCGCTCGTCCGCGCTGCCCACCGGCGGCCATATCGATCAGGCCGACGGCACCGCGTGGATGGCCGCGTACGCACTCGACCTGATGCGCATCGCGCTGGAACTGGCGTACGCGAATCACGTGTTCGTCGACATCGCGGTGAAGTTCTTCGAGCACTTTCTGTACATCGCGGAGGCCGTCAGTTGCGAGGACGGCTGCGACACGGGCCTCTGGGACACCCCGGACGAATTCTTCTACGACAAACTGCGGCTGCCCGACGGCACCAACGTGCCGATGCGCATCCGCTCGATCGTCGGGCTGATCCCGCTCTTTGCCGTGCACGTGCTGGAGCAGAGCGTGCACGGCGATTTGCCCGGCCTGCGGGACCGGCTCGTGTGGTTCCTCGAACATCGGCCGGATCTGGCGCGGCTCGTGTCGCGCTGGAACGAACCGGGCAAGGGCAATAGCCTGCTGTTGTCGCTATTGCGCGGCCACCGGATGAAGGCGCTCCTCAAGCGCATGCTCGACGAATCCGAGTTTCTTTCCGATCATGGCGTGCGGGCGCTGTCGCGCGTGCATCGCGACGAGCCGTTCGTGTTTCATCACAACGGCGACAGCTTTTGCGTGCGGTATTTGCCGGCGGAGTCGAATTCGCGGGTCTTCGGCGGCAATTCGAACTGGCGCGGGCCGGTGTGGATGCCGGTCAATTATCTGCTGATCGAATCGCTGTACGAGTTTCATCGGTATTACGGCGACGAGTTTCGCGTCGAATATCCGACGGGTTCGGGACACTGTTTGTCGCTTTCCGAAATCGCCGACGAACTCGCACGCCGCGTGACGACGCTGTTTCTCCTGGACAAAAACGGCGAACGGCCCGTGATGGCGGCGTATCCGCTGCTTCAGGCCGACCCGAAATCGCGCGATCTCGTGCTCTTTCACGAATATTTTCATGGCGACAACGGACGCGGGGTGGGAGCGTCGCATCAGACCGGATGGACCGGACTCGTTGCGCTGCTGCTCCAGCCTCGGGCAATGGGACCGTCCGGCGTCGTGCCGGTGGCGGGCGATGCGGTGGAGGAAGAACTCGTCGCCGTCAAGTGATTTTATTACCGCGACAATCGTATTAGTCATCTGATTCAGTGGAATTGCCCATTGAGAAAGCGGGCGTCGGCGTGCTAAAACGTAAGCACGATGATTCCCACGCGGGCGCAGTCGTAAAACTTATTTGGCGTAATTCGTTATTTGATGAGGCATAGCGAGAATGGCAACAGGTACGGTGAAGTGGTTCAATGACGCAAAGGGATTTGGCTTTATCACGCCGGATGGCGGCGGAGAAGATCTGTTTGCGCATTTTTCCGAAATCCAGGGCAGCGGCTTCAAATCGCTGCAGGAAAACCAGAAAGTAAGCTTCGAGATCAAGCAGGGACCGAAGGGAAAGCAGGCAGCGACCATTCAGCCGCTGTAAGCGGTTAAAGTCGGCAACCGACAAGAGCGGCCCCCAGGGGCCGCTTTTTCGTTTTGTCGCGGACTCGTACGGGACTTTCGCCTGTCAAACGCCCCCGATCGACTGCTTCTTCGGAACGACTGCCTAAGGGCTGTTAGTATCGCGTCCGACGTCCGTGTCCGAAGCGGAAAAATGTAAAAGGAGCAAGGGTGAGAAGGAATGCCACAAACAAGCTGAAAGTGGTTGCCGTGCGAGTCGATCCGGAAATCGAGCAGAGGCTCAGGCTCTTGGCCGAGACGACCGGACGCAAGCAGTCGTTTTTCCTGCAACAGTTGATCGAGAACGGGATTGGCGCGATCGAAGAGATCTGGTTGCCGCCAGCCGTTCTGGCACAGGTCCGCGAAGGCGTTCTGCCGTCGGTTGAGCCGACGCAATCCGCGACTGCCGACCTCTTTAGCGACTAAGCCCTGCCGAGCACCGTAGTGAGCGGTTGGGCGATCTGCGTGTAGTCGTGCCACACCTTGGTCTCGAGTTCCATGAGGACCTGTTTTTCACCGCGACATGCAGGGTCGTGGAACCGCTTCATGAAGCAGGCTCGAAACTCGTCCCGGGTGATGCACTCGCCGGTACTCAGCAGCGTCAAGGTCTGGGGCTTGTCGGTCATTGGCTTCTCCATCGGTCCGTGAGCCGGAAGCAAGCAACGTACCCGGCAACTACACGCTCGGTTTGTCGCCGAGAAAACCGGGCATGCCAATCGCCAGCTTGCTCCTCGCTATGTCGACGCCGCGCTGCAAGGCGGCATCGAAATCGGCTTCGATCGCCGGCGGCGCGGCCATCGTGGCCCGAAACAGGTCCGCCCAGCGGAACTCCTCCAGCGGCACGGTCGTTTTCTCGCAGCCTCCGGCTTCGCGGACAAGGCCCGCCAGACTGCGGTAGGGATCGTCTTCCAGTTCGTACACGTGTCGCGGCATCGCTCCGAACGCGATGCGCCGCCCCTGCGCGTCATAAGGCCAGGTCCAGCTCCGGTTTTCCAGCGTCAGCCAGAACTGCGATTCATCGAGCGAGGAAAGGTCCGCCACGAGCACCACCGGCGCCTTCCTGATCCCCGCCGCCCACAACGCCGCCGCAACGTGATGATGGTCGATGGCGAACGCGTCCCCGCCGGGTCCGAGCACGACCGGGATCGGCTTCTCGGCAATCGCCATCTGGAGTTCCCGGCCCGACAGGCGGGCAAAATCCCGCGTTTTCTTCTCGACCTCGATGCGTCCATGCGACGCTTGTGTAGGCCGCAGCCTGTCAATGGCGATCTCTTTCATTTGCTTGTGCGCTCCGTCGATTGACGCGCTTCAATGACTGCCGGCTTCGCGTCGGATCAGGCTGATCTCGCCATTGCGTTCGAGGAACACCATCTCGACGCGCGAGAGATCGACTGAGCCGAGCTGGCGCCGCGCGCTTTCGAACACGTCGGTTTCGGCGATCAGTGCCGCGGACATCTGTTCATGATCGAAGCGTCCGTCGCGATAGAGCACGCGCGGCGAGCCGCCGATCAGCTTTTCGAGCCACCGCGAGTGCACGCAGGCCCACGCCAGCACCCGATGCAGCAGCACGAGAACTAGCGAGGCGGCGATCGTCGGCAGCGCCGGAGACGCCCCGACGATCACCCGCGAGAGCGTCGCGCCGAGGAGAATCGTGATGACGTAATCGAAAGCCGAGCGCTGCCCGAACGAGCGCCGCCCGGCTATGCGCATGAAGACGAGCGCCGCCACGAAGGCGGCCGCAGCGCGCAAGCCCATTTGCAGGGCATCGAGGTCCCGGCCGCTTCCGAACAGCGTGTCGATGAGGTTCATGCTCGCTCTCCTTTTGTCATGTCCGGAAGGGAAACATGGAGCGAAGCACGAAGCGATCCGCGCCGCGCGAACTCGAGCACGGAATATCGCGCGAAACGATCTGGGAAAGCGGAGGGCGCTTAGCGGGGCCTGAATTGCCGGGCCGCGATGCGTCAGTCAGGCGGCGCAGCGCATGTGCGCCGCGCGCCTCTCACTCCGCATGCGGATCGATGGCAATCGCACGCCGGCAATCGTCGTAGATCACCTTGACGAGTTCGCAGTCGTAGTTCAGATCGTGTTCGGTGAAGAGGTCGTTGACGGCGTCGCCGACCCACTCGCGGTCGACGATCCCCTGATGCACCTGCGCTATTCGCCGTGCGGCGAACGTGAGCTGCGCCGTCGCCAGCCAGTCGCCGTGGCGCCGATGGCGGTGCAGCCATTTGTGCGCAGCTTCGACATGAAAGTCACTCTCGGGCCACGTGCCATCCAGATAGTACGCAGCAAGGGATCCGCACGCGAGCCAGCACAGCAGTTGCGTGCGATCGTACCGATCGAGGTGTTGATAAGCATGGTCCATCATCGTCCCCTCGCGCCTTGACCGCCTGACGATAGCACGTCGATGCACCCTCGTAACGCCCTGAATCGAGCCGAAGCATTCAGGAAAATCCCTAGGTGAGCAGAATACTTCCTTGATTTACCGATCCGTCGCGGCGCCAGGTTGGTGTCCGCCGCGCGCGCTCAAGCCGCCATGACCTCCTCGGAAGCCGTCAGCAGCACAGGAATGGATTTGGACGTCGGCGTTCCAGCGCCATCGGCGACGGATTCGAGCGGCACGAGCGGATTCGTCTCGGGATAGTAAGCGCCGAGACAGCCGCGCGGAATGTCATACTCGACGAGCAGGAAGCCGTCCACGCGCCGCTCGACCCCGTCGTCCCAGACGCTCGTGATGTCGACCCGCTCGCCCGGCTCGAACCCGAGCATGTCGATATCCTCGCGATTCGCGAACAGCACGCGCCGCTGCCCGTACACGCCGCGATAACGGTCGTCGAGGCCATAGATGGTCGTGTTGTACTGGTCGTGCGAGCGCGTCGTCATCAGGGTCATCAGGCGTTCGCCGTGTCGCTGGCGGGCGCGGTGAATCGGCGTGTCGAAGGCGATCGCGTGCACGAGGAACTGCGCCTTGCCGCTCGGCGTCTTCCAGATGCGCTCGCGCGACGCCACGCCGAGATGAAAGCCGCCCGGCTGGTCGAGCCGCGCGTTGTAGTCCTCGAAGCCGTCGATCACCTTCGCGATGCCGTCGCGGATCAGCGCGTAATCGTTCGCATGCGCGAGCCAGTCGACCTTGCCGCTGCCGAGCGTCGCCGCGGCCATCCGCGCGACGATCGCAATCTCCGAGAGCAGATTCGGCGACGCCGGCTTGTTCATGCCATAGGAGATGTGCACCATGCTCATCGAATCCTCGACGCTCACGCCCTGCGCGACGCCGTTCTGCATGTCGATCTCGGTGCGCCCGAGCGTCGGCAGGATCAGCGCGTCGCGGCCGTGCACGAGATGGCTGCGGTTCAGCTTCGTCGTGATGTGCACGGTCAGGTCGCACGCGCGCATCGCCTGCCACGTGCGCGGCGTGTCGGGCGTCGCGATCGAGAAATTCCCGCCGAGCCCGATGAACACCTTCACGCGCCCATCGAGCATCGCCTGGATCGTGTTCACGACGTCGAGCCCGTGTTCGCGCGGCGGTTCGAAATCGTAAGCCGCGCCGAGGCGGTCGAGGAATTCCTGCGTCGGCTGCTCCTCGATGCCCACGGTGCGGTCGCCCTGCACGTTCGAGTGGCCGCGCACCGGGCACAGTCCCGCGCCGCGCCGGCCGATATTGCCGCGCATCATCATCAGGTTCGACAGGATCTGCACCGTCGGCACGGAGTTCTTGTGCTGCGTGAGGCCCATGCCCCATGTCGCGATGACGGCGCGTCCCTTCGCGTAGATGTCGGCGAGTTGCAGCACGTCGTTCATCGGCACGCCCGATTCCGCGACGATCGCCTCCCAGCTTTCGGCGCGCAGGTCGGCGGCGAAGTCCTCGAAACCGACCGTATGCGCGGCGATGAAATCGACATCCAGCACACGCTCGCCGCCGTTCGCGAGCGCAGCGTCGTCCAGTTCGATCAGGCGCTTCGCGACGCCCTTGATGAGCGCGAAGTCGCCGCCGACCTTCGGCCGGATGAAGACGGAACTGATCTTGGTGCTGCCCATCGTGAGCATTTCGACCGGATGTTGCGGGCTCGCGAAGCGCTCCAGCCCGCGCTCCTTCAGCGGATTGATCGACACGATCGTGGCGCCGCGCTTCGCGCACTCGCGCAGTTCGCCGAGCATGCGCGGATGGTTGGTCGCGGGATTCTGGCCGAAGAGGAGCAGGGTGTCGGCGTGCTCGAAGTCGTCGAGCGTGACCGTTCCCTTGCCGACGCCGACCGTATGCGGCAGGCCGCGGCTCGTCGCTTCGTGGCACATGTTCGAGCAGTCGGGGAAATTGTTGGTGCCGACCATGCGAACGAACAATTGGTACAGGAACGCGGCCTCGTTGCTCGCGCGGCCCGAGGTGTAGAAGGCGGCGCGATCCGGGTCGTCGAGCGCGTTCAGATGGCGGGCGATCAGCGCGAAGGCGTCGTCCCAGGCGATCGGCACGTAGCGGTCGAGCGCGGCATCGTAGACGAGCGGATCGGTCAGTCGGCCGTGCTGTTCCAGTTCGAAATCCGATTGCGCCATCAGTTGCGCGACCGTGTGCTGGGCGAAGAACGCCGGCGTCACGCGCTTGCTGGTCGCTTCGGCGGCGACGGCCTTCACACCGTTCTCGCAGAATTCGAACGTCGACGCGTGCTCGCGATCCGGCCACGCGCAGCCCGGGCAGTCGAAGCCGTTCGGCTGGTTCTGCGAAAGCAGCGTGCGGTAGTTGCCGCCCGTCACCTTCTCCTTGATGAGGTTGATCGCGACGTATTTCAGCGCGCCCCAGCCTGCGGCGGGGTGCGTGTACGGTTCGATGCGGGCTGCGGATTTTTTCATGACTGGGCGGGTCGATTCAAGGCGGTTTTGCCGATGGACTCAAGCGTACTGTGTTCCGAAAACGCGACGGCGCACAGAAAACCGCAAAGTCAAGGGATACAGTTGCGGCGATTTGTCATAGACTTCCTCAACTGGACTCCAACTCCGTCTCTTGAAGCTCTACGAAAAACTCGCCGACGAAATCGAGCAGGCCGTGCGGCGCGGCGTGTTCGCGCCCGGCGAGCGGATCGCGTCGGTGCGGCACGCGAGCCAGCAGCACGGCGTCAGCATCAAGACCGTGCTGCATGCGTATGCGCTGCTGGAAAGCCGCGGCGTGGTCGAGACGCGGCCGCAGTCGGGCTATTTCGTGCGGGAAGCGGCGCCCGCGCAGGCCGCGTCGAAACAGGCGCCCGTGCTCACCGTGGCATCGGAAGTGGACGTGAGCCGGCTCGTGCTGTCGACGTTGCGCAGCATCCGCGCGAACGACGCCGTGCCGCTCGGCTCGCCGTATCCGGACCCGACGCTTTTTCCGTGGCGCCGCATCAACCAGTACGCGAATGCCATCGCGCGGCGCCATGCGAGCTGGAACCTGATCGACGACCTGCCGCCCGGCAATCCCGAACTGATTCGCCAGATCGCGCGCCGCTATGCGGAGAACGGCGTGCCGGTCGATCCCGACGAGATCATCATCACGGTCGGCGCAACCGAGGCGATCAACCTGAGCCTGCAGGCGGTCGCGAAGCCGGGCGACACGGTCGCGGTCGAATCGCCGACCTACTACGCGATGCTCCACGCGATCGAGCGGCTCGGCATGCGCGCGATCGAAGTGCCGACCCATCCGGCCGACGGCATCGACCTCGACGTGCTCGCGCAGATCGTCGCGACGCAGCCGATCGCGGCCTGCATGGTGATGCCAAATTTCCAGAATCCGCTCGGCTTCCAGATGCCCGACGCGAAGAAACGGCAACTGGTCGCGTTGCTCGCGGCGCACGAGATTCCCGTGATCGAGAACGACGTCTATCACGAGCTGTATTTCGGCGAGACGCGTCCGTCGACGCTCAAGAATTTCGATACCAAAGGGCTTGTTTTGCACTGCGCATCGTTTTCGAAGAGCCTCACGGCGTCGTACCGGATCGGCTGGGCGATGCCCGGACGCTATCGCGCGCAGGTCGAGAAGCTGAAGTTCCTCAACACGCTCACGACGCCTTCGGTGCCGCAGGTCGCCGTCGCGGACTATCTGCGGCAGGACGGCTACGACCGGCATCTGCGGCAGGTGAGGAAGGCGTACCGGCAGCAGGCGCGCATCATGAGCGCGATGGTGCAGCGCTTTTTTCCGGCGGGCACGCGGGTGTCGTCGCCGCAGGGCGGATATGTGCTGTGGGTGGAACTGCCGCCGCGCGTCGATTCGATGCAGCTTTATCAGGCCGCGCTCGCGCATGGCATCACGATCGGCCCCGGCTACATGTTTTCGACGAAGAACGATTTTCGCCACTTCATCCGGCTGAACTACAGCTATCCGTGGACGTCGCAGACGGAAGGCGCGTTGCGCACGCTCGGGGAGCTGGCCGGAAAAATGACCTGAACGAGGGACTCCCATGAACGATGCCGATTCTGCAGACGGTGCAATCGATCCCGCGCTTGCCGCCGTGCTCGCGCAACTGTGGCACGCGGAAGAAGAGACGCCGGGCGCCGCGTGGTCGCTCGCGAAGCTCTCGAAGCAATCCGGCTTGCCGATGAGCGCGCTCAGACGCCAGTTGACCGCGCTCTCGGACGGCGGGATCGCCGAGACGACTTTCGACGAGACGGGCACCGGCACCGCGCGTTTGTCCGATACCGGCAAGATATTGTGCGGCCAACTGTTCGGCGGGCCGTTGCATTGACCCGCCGCCGACACTAACCCCGTGGAAATCCATATCACACTCGAAGGCCGTCGCGACCTGACGGGCCAGATCTATCGCCAGTTGCGCTCGGGCATCGTCGAAGGGCGGCTGGCCGCGAACGCACGCCTGCCGTCCACGCGCGACCTCGCCGCGCAACTCAACGTATCGAGAAAGACGACGCTCGATGTCTTCGAACGCCTGATCGCCGAAGGCTTTTTGCGCACGCGCGCCGGCGACGGCACCTTCGTCGCGGAAGGACTCGCGCGGCTGCCGGCGGCGCCGCGCGCGCCGTCGCCGGCGAGCGCGCGGGCGGCGGGCATCTGGGGCGCCATGCCGGCCGGCATGGCGCCCCAGATGCCCGCCGCCCGCGCGCTCGCCGGCGACGGCGCGCGCGGCGCCGCCGGCAGCCGCGCGAGTCCTTCCGCGACGAAGGTGCCGTCGCCGGCGCGCGTGCGCAAAAAGCCTTCGGCGATCAGGCGTTCGAAGACATCGAGCGTCGTCTTTCTCGATACGTTGAGTTGCGCGGCGAGGTCGCGCGTGGACGGCAGGCGTGCGTTCGCGGCCAGCCGCCCTTCGACGATGCCCGAGCGCAACTGGCGATAGATCTGGCCCGTCAGGTCGCGACGGCCTTCGAGTGTGATATGGATTTCCACGGGGTTAGTGTCGGCGGCGGGTCAATGCAACGGCCCGCCGAACAGTTGGCCGCACAATATCTTGCCGGTATCGGACAAACGCGCGGTGCCGGTGCCCGTCTCGTCGAAAGTCGTCTCGGCGATCCCGCCGTCCGAGAGCGCGGTCAACTGGCGTCTGAGCGCGCTCATCGGCAAGCCGGATTGCTTCGAGAGCTTCGCGAGCGACCACGCGGCGCCCGGCGTCTCTTCTTCCGCGTGCCACAGTTGCGCGAGCACGGCGGCAAGCGCGGGATCGATTGCACCGTCTGCAGAATCGGCATCGTTCATGGGAGTCCCTCGTTCAGGTCATTTTTCCGGCCAGCTCCCCGAGCGTGCGCAACGCGCCTTCCGTCTGCGACGTCCACGGATAGCTGTAGTTCAGCCGGATGAAGTGGCGAAAATCGTTCTTCGTCGAAAACATGTAGCCGGGGCCGATCGTGATGCCATGCGCGAGCGCGGCCTGATAAAGCTGCATCGAATCGACGCGCGGCGGCAGTTCCACCCACAGCACATATCCGCCCTGCGGCGACGACACCCGCGTGCCCGCCGGAAAAAAGCGCTGCACCATCGCGCTCATGATGCGCGCCTGCTGCCGGTACGCCTTCCTCACCTGCCGCAGATGCCGGTCGTAGCCGTCCTGCCGCAGATAGTCCGCGACGGCGACCTGCGGCACCGAAGGCGTCGTGAGCGTGTTGAGGAACTTCAGCTTCTCGACCTGCGCGCGATAGCGTCCGGGCATCGCCCAGCCGATCCGGTACGACGCCGTGAGGCTCTTCGAAAACGATGCGCAGTGCAAAACAAGCCCTTTGGTATCGAAATTCTTGAGCGTCGACGGACGCGTCTCGCCGAAATACAGCTCGTGATAGACGTCGTTCTCGATCACGGGAATCTCGTGCGCCGCGAGCAACGCGACCAGTTGCCGTTTCTTCGCGTCGGGCATCTGGAAGCCGAGCGGATTCTGGAAATTTGGCATCACCATGCAGGCCGCGATCGGCTGCGTCGCGACGATCTGCGCGAGCACGTCGAGGTCGATGCCGTCGGCCGGATGGGTCGGCACTTCGATCGCGCGCATGCCGAGCCGCTCGATCGCGTGGAGCATCGCGTAGTAGGTCGGCGATTCGACCGCGACCGTGTCGCCCGGCTTCGCGACCGCCTGCAGGCTCAGGTTGATCGCCTCGGTTGCGCCGACCGTGATGATGATCTCGTCGGGATCGACCGGCACGCCGTTCTCCGCATAGCGGCGCGCGATCTGGCGAATCAGTTCGGGATTGCCGGGCGGCAGGTCGTCGATCAGGTTCCAGCTCGCATGGCGCCGCGCGATGGCATTCGCGTACTGGTTGATGCGGCGCCACGGAAAAAGCGTCGGGTCCGGATACGGCGAGCCGAGCGGCACGGCGTCGTTCGCGCGGATGCTGCGCAACGTCGACAGCACGAGCCGGCTCACGTCCACTTCCGATGCCACGGTGAGCACGGGCGCCTGTTTCGACGCGGCCTGCGCGGGCGCCGCTTCCCGCACGAAATAGCCCGACTGCGGCCGCGTCTCGACCACGCCGCGGCTTTCCAGCAGCGCATACGCATGCAGCACGGTCTTGATGCTGACGCCGTGCTGCTGGCTCGCGTGCCGCACCGACGCGATCCGCTCGCCGGGCGCGAACACGCCGCGCCGCACGGCCTGCTCGATTTCGTCGGCGAGTTTTTCGTAGAGCTTCAAGAGACGGAGTTGGAGTCCAGTTGAGGAAGTCTATGACAAATCGCCGCAACTGTATCCCTTGACTTTGCGGTTTTCTGTGCGCCGTCGCGTTTTCGGAACACAGTACGCTTGAGTCCATCGGCAAAACCGCCTTGAATCGACCCGCCCAGTCATGAAAAAATCCGCAGCCCGCATCGAACCGTACACGCACCCCGCCGCAGGCTGGGGCGCGCTGAAATACGTCGCGATCAACCTCATCAAGGAGAAGGTGACGGGCGGCAACTACCGCACGCTGCTTTCGCAGAACCAGCCGAACGGCTTCGACTGCCCGGGCTGCGCGTGGCCGGATCGCGAGCACGCGTCGACGTTCGAATTCTGCGAGAACGGTGTGAAGGCCGTCGCCGCCGAAGCGACCAGCAAGCGCGTGACGCCGGCGTTCTTCGCCCAGCACACGGTCGCGCAACTGATGGCGCAATCGGATTTCGAACTGGAACAGCACGGCCGACTGACCGATCCGCTCGTCTACGATGCCGCGCTCGACCGCTACGTGCCGATCGCCTGGGACGACGCCTTCGCGCTGATCGCCCGCCATCTGAACGCGCTCGACGACCCGGATCGCGCCGCCTTCTACACCTCGGGCCGCGCGAGCAACGAGGCCGCGTTCCTGTACCAATTGTTCGTTCGCATGGTCGGCACCAACAATTTCCCCGACTGCTCGAACATGTGCCACGAAGCGACGAGCCGCGGCCTGCCGCATACGGTCGGCGTCGGCAAGGGAACGGTCACGCTCGACGACTTCGAGCACGCCGACACCCTGCTCCTCTTCGGCCAGAATCCCGCGACCAACCATCCGCGCATGCTCGGCGAACTGCGCGAGTGCGCGAAGCGCGGCGCCACGATCGTGTCGATCAATCCGCTGAAGGAGCGCGGGCTGGAGCGCTTCGCGAGCCCGCAACATCCGGTCGAAATGCTCACGATGGGCAGCACCAAGATCAGTTCCGTCTTCATCCGGCCGAAGGTCGGCGGCGACTTCGCGCTCATCAAGGGCGTCGCGAAGCGCCTGATCGAACTGGACGACGCTGCGCTCGCGAACGGCGGCGAGCGTGTGCTGGATGTCGATTTCATCGCCGCGCATACGGTCGGTTTCGAGGACTTCGCCGCCGACCTGCGCGCCGAAAGCTGGGAGGCGATCGTCGCGGAATCGGGCGTGCCGATGAACGACGTGCTGCAACTCGCCGACATCTACGCGAAGGGACGCGCCGTCATCGCGACATGGGGCATGGGCCTCACGCAGCACAAGAACTCCGTGCCGACGGTGCAGATCCTGTCGAACCTGATGATGATGCGCGGCAATATCGGCCGGCGCGGCGCGGGACTGTGCCCGGTGCGCGGCCACTCGAACGTGCAGGGCGACCGCACCGTGGGCATCGAGGAGCAGCCGACGCAGGAATTCCTCGACCGCCTCGGCGCGGCTTACGATTTCGAACCGCCGCGCGAACACGGGCTCGACGTCGTGAACACGATCCAGGCGATGCTCGATGGGCGCGTGAAGGTGTTCATCGGGCTCGGCGGGAATTTCTCGATCGCGACGCCCGACACGCCGCGCACGTGGCAGGCGATGCGCGCGTGCGACCTGACCGTGCACATCACGACGAAGCTGAACCGCAGCCATCTCGTGCACGGCCGCGACGCGCTGATCCTGCCGACGCTCGGGCGCACCGAGATCGACATGCAGAACGGCGTCGCGCAGGGCGTGAGCGTCGAGGATTCGATGAGCATGGTGCACATCTCCTATGGCATGAACAAGCCGGCGTCGCCGAATCTGCTCTCGGAGATTGCGATCGTCGCGCGGATGGCCGCGGCGACGCTCGGCAGCGGCAAGGTCGACTGGCTCGCGCATGCGAACGATTACGCGCTGATCCGCGACGGCATCGCGAAGGTGATCGACGGCTTCGAGGACTACAACGCGCGGCTCGACCAGCCGGGCGGCTTTCATCTCGGCGTGGCGTCGCGCGAGCGCATCTGGAAGACGCCGAGCGGCAAGGCGCAGTTCCTCGTGCACGCGATCGCCTTCGACACGCCGATTCACCGCGCCCGCCAGCGACACGGCGAACGCCTGATGACCCTGATGACGACGCGCTCGCACGACCAGTACAACACGACCATCTATGGCCTCGACGACCGTTATCGCGGCGTGTACGGGCAGCGGCGCGTGCTGTTCGCGAATCGCGAGGATATCGACATGCTCGGGTTCGAGCCGGGCGAGCGGGTCGACATCACGAGCGTCTGGGACGACGGGGTCGAGCGGCGCGTGGACGGCTTCCTGCTCGTCGAGTATGACATTCCGCGCGGCTGTCTCGGCGCTTACTATCCCGAGACGAATCCGCTCGTGCCGCTCGAATCCGTCGCCGATGGCGCTGGAACGCCGACGTCCAAATCCATTCCTGTGCTGCTGACGGCTTCCGAGGAGGTCATGGCGGCTTGAGCGCGCGCGGCGGACACCAACCTGGCGCCGCGACGGATCGGTAAATCAAGGAAGTATTCTGCTCACCTAGGGATTTTCCTGAATGCTTCGGCTCGATTCAGGGCGTTACGAGGGTGCATCGACGTGCTATCGTCAGGCGGTCAAGGCGCGAGGGGACGATGATGGACCATGCTTATCAACACCTCGATCGGTACGATCGCACGCAACTGCTGTGCTGGCTCGCGTGCGGATCCCTTGCTGCGTACTATCTGGATGGCACGTGGCCCGAGAGTGACTTTCATGTCGAAGCTGCGCACAAATGGCTGCACCGCCATCGGCGCCACGGCGACTGGCTGGCGACGGCGCAGCTCACGTTCGCCGCACGGCGAATAGCGCAGGTGCATCAGGGGATCGTCGACCGCGAGTGGGTCGGCGACGCCGTCAACGACCTCTTCACCGAACACGATCTGAACTACGACTGCGAACTCGTCAAGGTGATCTACGACGATTGCCGGCGTGCGATTGCCATCGATCCGCATGCGGAGTGAGAGGCGCGCGGCGCACATGCGCTGCGCCGCCTGACTGACGCATCGCGGCCCGGCAATTCAGGCCCCGCTAAGCGCCCTCCGCTTTCCCAGATCGTTTCGCGCGATATTCCGTGCTCGAGTTCGCGCGGCGCGGATCGCTTCGTGCTTCGCTCCATGTTTCCCTTCCGGACATGACAAAAGGAGAGCGAGCATGAACCTCATCGACACGCTGTTCGGAAGCGGCCGGGACCTCGATGCCCTGCAAATGGGCTTGCGCGCTGCGGCCGCCTTCGTGGCGGCGCTCGTCTTCATGCGCATAGCCGGGCGGCGCTCGTTCGGGCAGCGCTCGGCTTTCGATTACGTCATCACGATTCTCCTCGGCGCGACGCTCTCGCGGGTGATCGTCGGGGCGTCTCCGGCGCTGCCGACGATCGCCGCCTCGCTAGTTCTCGTGCTGCTGCATCGGGTGCTGGCGTGGGCCTGCGTGCACTCGCGGTGGCTCGAAAAGCTGATCGGCGGCTCGCCGCGCGTGCTCTATCGCGACGGACGCTTCGATCATGAACAGATGTCCGCGGCACTGATCGCCGAAACCGACGTGTTCGAAAGCGCGCGGCGCCAGCTCGGCTCAGTCGATCTCTCGCGCGTCGAGATGGTGTTCCTCGAACGCAATGGCGAGATCAGCCTGATCCGACGCGAAGCCGGCAGTCATTGAAGCGCGTCAATCGACGGAGCGCACAAGCAAATGAAAGAGATCGCCATTGACAGGCTGCGGCCTACACAAGCGTCGCATGGACGCATCGAGGTCGAGAAGAAAACGCGGGATTTTGCCCGCCTGTCGGGCCGGGAACTCCAGATGGCGATTGCCGAGAAGCCGATCCCGGTCGTGCTCGGACCCGGCGGGGACGCGTTCGCCATCGACCATCATCACGTTGCGGCGGCGTTGTGGGCGGCGGGGATCAGGAAGGCGCCGGTGGTGCTCGTGGCGGACCTTTCCTCGCTCGATGAATCGCAGTTCTGGCTGACGCTGGAAAACCGGAGCTGGACCTGGCCTTATGACGCGCAGGGGCGGCGCATCGCGTTCGGAGCGATGCCGCGACACGTGTACGAACTGGAAGACGATCCCTACCGCAGTCTGGCGGGCCTTGTCCGCGAAGCCGGAGGCTGCGAGAAAACGACCGTGCCGCTGGAGGAGTTCCGCTGGGCGGACCTGTTTCGGGCCACGATGGCCGCGCCGCCGGCGATCGAAGCCGATTTCGATGCCGCCTTGCAGCGCGGCGTCGACATAGCGAGGAGCAAGCTGGCGATTGGCATGCCCGGTTTTCTCGGCGACAAACCGAGCGTGTAGTTGCCGGGTACGTTGCTTGCTTCCGGCTCACGGACCGATGGAGAAGCCAATGACCGACAAGCCCCAGACCTTGACGCTGCTGAGTACCGGCGAGTGCATCACCCGGGACGAGTTTCGAGCCTGCTTCATGAAGCGGTTCCACGACCCTGCATGTCGCGGTGAAAAACAGGTCCTCATGGAACTCGAGACCAAGGTGTGGCACGACTACACGCAGATCGCCCAACCGCTCACTACGGTGCTCGGCAGGGCTTAGTCGCTAAAGAGGTCGGCAGTCGCGGATTGCGTCGGCTCAACCGACGGCAGAACGCCTTCGCGGACCTGTGCCAGAACGGCTGGCGGCAACCAGATCTCTTCGATCGCGCCAATCCCGTTCTCGATCAACTGTTGCAGGAAAAACGACTGCTTGCGTCCGGTCGTCTCGGCCAAGAGCCTGAGCCTCTGCTCGATTTCCGGATCGACTCGCACGGCAACCACTTTCAGCTTGTTTGTGGCATTCCTTCTCACCCTTGCTCCTTTTACATTTTTCCGCTTCGGACACGGACGTCGGACGCGATACTAACAGCCCTTAGGCAGTCGTTCCGAAGAAGCAGTCGATCGGGGGCGTTTGACAGGCGAAAGTCCCGTACGAGTCCGCGACAAAACGAAAAAGCGGCCCCTGGGGGCCGCTCTTGTCGGTTGCCGACTTTAACCGCTTACAGCGGCTGAATGGTCGCTGCCTGCTTTCCCTTCGGTCCCTGCTTGATCTCGAAGCTTACTTTCTGGTTTTCCTGCAGCGATTTGAAGCCGCTGCCCTGGATTTCGGAAAAATGCGCAAACAGATCTTCTCCGCCGCCATCCGGCGTGATAAAGCCAAATCCCTTTGCGTCATTGAACCACTTCACCGTACCTGTTGCCATTCTCGCTATGCCTCATCAAATAACGAATTACGCCAAATAAGTTTTACGACTGCGCCCGCGTGGGAATCATCGTGCTTACGTTTTAGCACGCCGACGCCCGCTTTCTCAATGGGCAATTCCACTGAATCAGATGACTAATACGATTGTCGCGGTAATAAAATCACTTGACGGCGACGAGTTCTTCCTCCACCGCATCGCCCGCCACCGGCACGACGCCGGACGGTCCCATTGCCCGAGGCTGGAGCAGCAGCGCAACGAGTCCGGTCCATCCGGTCTGATGCGACGCTCCCACCCCGCGTCCGTTGTCGCCATGAAAATATTCGTGAAAGAGCACGAGATCGCGCGATTTCGGGTCGGCCTGAAGCAGCGGATACGCCGCCATCACGGGCCGTTCGCCGTTTTTGTCCAGGAGAAACAGCGTCGTCACGCGGCGTGCGAGTTCGTCGGCGATTTCGGAAAGCGACAAACAGTGTCCCGAACCCGTCGGATATTCGACGCGAAACTCGTCGCCGTAATACCGATGAAACTCGTACAGCGATTCGATCAGCAGATAATTGACCGGCATCCACACCGGCCCGCGCCAGTTCGAATTGCCGCCGAAGACCCGCGAATTCGACTCCGCCGGCAAATACCGCACGCAAAAGCTGTCGCCGTTGTGATGAAACACGAACGGCTCGTCGCGATGCACGCGCGACAGCGCCCGCACGCCATGATCGGAAAGAAACTCGGATTCGTCGAGCATGCGCTTGAGGAGCGCCTTCATCCGGTGGCCGCGCAATAGCGACAACAGCAGGCTATTGCCCTTGCCCGGTTCGTTCCAGCGCGACACGAGCCGCGCCAGATCCGGCCGATGTTCGAGGAACCACACGAGCCGGTCCCGCAGGCCGGGCAAATCGCCGTGCACGCTCTGCTCCAGCACGTGCACGGCAAAGAGCGGGATCAGCCCGACGATCGAGCGGATGCGCATCGGCACGTTGGTGCCGTCGGGCAGCCGCAGTTTGTCGTAGAAGAATTCGTCCGGGGTGTCCCAGAGGCCCGTGTCGCAGCCGTCCTCGCAACTGACGGCCTCCGCGATGTACAGAAAGTGCTCGAAGAACTTCACCGCGATGTCGACGAACACGTGATTCGCGTACGCCAGTTCCAGCGCGATGCGCATCAGGTCGAGTGCGTACGCGGCCATCCACGCGGTGCCGTCGGCCTGATCGATATGGCCGCCGGTGGGCAGCGCGGACGAGCGGTCGAAGATGCCCACGTTGTCCAGTCCAAGAAAGCCGCCCTGGAAAATATTGTGGCCGTCGGCGTCCTTGCGATTCACCCACCACGAAAAATTCAGCAGCAGCTTGTGAAACACGAGTTCGAGAAAGTCGCGATCGCCCTTGCCGGTGATCGCGCGGTCGATCTCGTAGACGCGCCACGTCGCCCACGCGTGCACCGGCGGATTGGCGTCGCCGAAAGCCCATTCGTAGGCCGGCAACTGGCCGTTCGGATGCTGGTAGCGGTCCTTGACGAGCAGCAGCAACTGACGCTTGGCGAACGCCGGATCGATCAGCGCGAAGGCCGCCGCATGAAACGCAAGATCCCACGACGCGTACCACGGGTATTCCCACTTGTCCGGCATCGAGACGATGTCCGCGTTGCACAGATGCCGCCAGTCGGCGTTCCGGCCGTGCCGGCGACCCTTCGGCGGCTTTGGCTGCGCGGGGTCGCCGTCCATCCAGCGCGTGACGTCGAACTGGTAATACTGCTTCGACCACAGCATGCCCGCGAGCGCCTGCCGCTGCACGAGGCGCGCATCGGCGCTCTCGATATCGCCTTGCAGCGCGGCGTAGAACGCGTCGGCCTCGGCGATGCGGCGCGAAAACAGCGCGTCGATGTCGAGCGGCACGACGTCCGGCGCCGACTCGGGCCGCCAGCGCATCGTCACGACCGCGCGGCCGTGGGCTTCCAGCTCCAGATGCACGTGGGGCGCCGCGCGCGTGCCCGACGCGCGGCTGACGGCCTGTTCATCGCGATGCACGATGTAGTCGTTGAAGCCGTCCTTGAACGGGCCGGGGCCGTCCATGTCGAACATGCGCCTGACGTTGGTCTCGTTCTCACAGAAGAGCCAGTCGAGCTTCCCGCCCTGCGCCGATGCGGTGACGACCATCGGCTCATGCCCGTCATGGCGCGCGACGACGTGCGGCTCGCCCGCGTTCGTCGCGAGCGTGAGCGACGGTTTCTTCTGCGCCGGCTTCCACGACCACGTGTTGCGCGCCCAGAACAACGGCAGGACGTCGAGCGCGGCGGCGTCCGATGCGCGATTCTCGACGGTCACGCGCATCACGATGTCATCTGCGGTGTGCTTCGCGTACTCCACTTGCACGTCGAAGTAGCGGTTGTCGTCGAACACGCCGGTATCGAGGATTTCGTACTCCGGCCGGTCCGGACCGCGCGCGGCGTTCTCGCGGACGAGGTCGTCGTACGGATACGCGGCCTGCGGGTACTTGTACAGCATGCGCATATAGGAATGCGTGGGCGTGCCGTCGAGGTAGAAGTACAGTTCCTTCACGTCCTCGCCGTGATTGCCCTGCTCGTTCGTGAGCCCGAAGAGGCGTTCCTTGAGGATCGGATCGCGGCCGTTCCAGAGCGCGAGCGAGGCGCACCAGCTGAGCTTGTCGTCGCCGAAGCCGGCGATGCCGTCCTCGCCCCAGCGGTATGCCCGGCTGCGCGCGTGATCGTGCGGGAAATAGTCCCAGGCGGTGCCGTTTTCGCTGTAATCCTCGCGCACGGTCCCCCACTGACGCTCGCTCAGATACGGGCCCCAGCGCTGCCAGCGGCCGCATTCGGAAGAATGGAGTCGGGCTCCCTCGATGGTCTCGAGCACATTGGTGGCGCGCAGGGGCGGCATGACTTTCTCCTCTTTTCTGAACGGTCGGCATTTCATTCGACACTTCACCGCCGGCGAAACGACCCACAATTTAGCGCGTTTGGCGGACGCTGTGTTCGGCCGGCAGTGAAGCAAAGCCTACCGATGCGGCTGCCGTGTCTGCAACTCGGCCGAACGGCCAACGATGAAAAAACCGCTGGACAGGCAAAAGCTCGGTATTGCTAACATCGATCCATCGATTGAGCGACAGGTGGATGGTGATGTTTGGAACGGGAAAGATCGCGGAGTGTGTTGAACGCAGTGTGCGCGTGGCAGGCACATCAGCCGCCATGCTCGCCGAGCAGCTTTTCGATGCGCAGCAATTCGCCGAGCGACCACGCCTGACAGGGCGTTCCGCCGGGCGCATGAGGTGCGTCGCCGTCCGCCACTTCGCAGATGTGGTCGAGCCCGCCATGATCCAGATGCGCGTAAAGCGGCGCGAGGAAGCGTTCGCGCACGCCTTGCGCGCCACGCAGGCGCACCCACGCCTGAATGAACGGCCCGATCAGCCACGGCCACACGGTGCCCTGGTGATACGCCGAGTCGCGTTCGAAAATAGCGCCTGCATAAGTCCCGCGATACGCCGGATCGGAAGGGGCGAGCGTGCGCAAGCCGAGCGGCGTCAGAAGATGCGCCTCGACCTGCGAGAGCACCGCGTCGGCCGTCGCGTCCTCCACAAGCGCAAACGGCAGCCCGCCGGCAGCGAATATCTGGTTCGGCCGGATGGAGCGGTCGATTGTGCCCGGCACGTGATCGACGTCGACGAGATCGAACAGCGCGCCCGTCGACGGATCGACGAAGCGTTGCAGGAACGCGTCGCGCGCACGCGCTTCGGCTTCGGCCCAGCGCGGGTTCCACTCGGCCGCGACGTGCAGCGCGTTGATCCACAACGCCTGCACTTCCACCGGCTTGCCGATGCGAGGCGTGACCACGAAGTCGCCGACCTTCGCGTCCATCCATGTCAACTGGACGCCCGGCACGCCGGCGCGAACGAGGCCGTCTTCGTCGACGACTATGCCAAACCGCGTGCCTTGCGAGTAGCCTTCGAGAATCGCATCGATGGCGCGCTGCAGCCGGCTTCTCGTCGCCACGAGCGCGTGGCCGGTCGCGAGATAGTCGTGCGCTGCAACAGCAAACCAGAGCGAGGCGTCGACGGCGTTGTATTCCGGTATGCCGCCGCGATCGGGAAAACGGTTCGGCAGCATGCCTTCGGACAGCATGTCTGCCCATTCCAGAAGGATCGACTCGGCGTATTGAAGCCGCCCTTGCGTGATCAGCAAGCCGCGCATTGCGATGAACGTGTCGCGGCCCCAGTCGGTGAACCACGGGAATCCCGCGAGGATAGTGTGTCCGTCACGACGCGCGATCACGTAGGCGTCGGCGGAACGCTGCAGGCGCGAGCCGAGCGCCGTGCGGCGCTGTTGTTCGATGACGGCAAGCGCGGCGGCGCGCTCGTGCGTGGGTATCCGCACCGCCGACGAATCCGCGCCCGCGCTGAGGATCATCACCGCTTCATGGTGCGCGAAATCGAAGGAAAACATGCCCGGCGTGGCGAGGTCTTCGGTGAAATCGAGACCGCGCTCGCGTTCGCGCGCGTAACAAAAATTGCGATACCAGTCGGGCGCGTGCACGTAGACGCCGTTCGTCGCGGCGACGATTGCCGGCAGGTCGCCATAGGGCTGCCAGCTCGCGCATTCGCCGTCGATATGCGCGGAAAAATCCAGCGCAGGGTTCTCGTGATGCAGCGCGTGATAGTCGCGGCCCGAGAGCAGCGGACGCACGCTCAGCGTCGCATTGCGGGGCACGTCGGCGCCTTCGAATCGCCAGCGCAGGACCGTCTCGCGGCTCTCCTTCGCGACGAACAGCTCGGCGATCAGCATCGCACGCGCACCGATGCGGTAGCGCCAGGTCGGCCACGGCGCGGTGTCGAAGGAAAGCAGGTTCGCCGTCGCGTCCGGATACAGCACATCGGGCGCGTAGTGCTGCATCGTCAGCGCAACGCGAGTGCCGTCCATGTCAAGCCATGCCTCGACGCCATTGACGAGCACGACGCGTCCCGCCGGCGGTTGCGTCGCCGTGAGCAAGAGCGCGTGATAACGGCGCGTGCGCATCGTGCCGACCGTCCCCGAAGCGAAGCCGCCGAAGCCATCCGCTTCGAGCCATTCGTCTTCAAGGCGCTGCCGCTCGAAAGGCGCGTCGAGGCGCGTCACGATTCCGACTTCCGGCGAAATTCCGCGAGTCCCTTGCGCGCGTCCCCGCGAATCCGGTTTTGCATGATCGAACTCCCGCCGAGCAGCCAGCCCTTCAGTCCGAGTGCCTGCCGGCTCCAGCGCCAAAGATCGAAGCTATCGGTTTGTTCCACGATCTCGCCGTCGCGGATCGCGAACCTGGAGCTAATCTCGTTCGCCACCGTGCGCCGTGTGCGCGAGAACCGATACGTCGCGACGCAGTTCGCAGTCACCGTCTGGCCGGTGGCCTTGATGTCGGTGTACGTCAGGGAAAAGTCTTCCGCGCGGGCCAGCAGCATGCGCCACATGTCGCCCGCTTCGCGCCCGCGCAGCACGCCGAACACCGGGTCTTCGAAGCGGATGTCACGCGCGTAGCACGCGGCCATCGCCTCGGCGTCGACATCCTGAAACGCGCGATAGAAGCGCTCGATCAGTTCGGCGTTCGGATTTGCCATGTTTCTTTAGCTCGTCAGGTGAGGCTTCTGAAAACAACTCCGAAAACATCGCGTGAACGGCGTCGATCGATGGCCCATGCCTCGACGCGCACCTCACACGGTCATGATCGTCACCGCATGAATCAGCAGACCGACCGCGCCGCCCACCAGCGTGCCGTTCACCCGGATGAACTGCAGGTCGCGTCCGATGTTCAGTTCGACGTCGCGCACGAGCGTTGCATCGTCCCACTGGCGCACGGTCGTCGCGATGTGCTTCGCGATGCCCTCGCGCAATTCCGGCGCCATTGCCTTCAGCGCGTCGCGCATGTGCTCGTTGATGGAGTCGCGCAACGCGGGATCGCCGCCGAGCGCCTGCGCGAACGTCGCCGCGACGCTCACCACCTTCGCGTGCAGCGTCGAATCCGGCTTGACGAGATCGGCGTGCAGCCAGGCGGTGAATTCATCCCACAGACCGTTGATGTAAGCACGCAGTTCCGGGCGCTCGAGCCACTGCCGCTTGTGTTCGTCGATGCGCGCCTTGAACGCCGGATCTGACTTAAGGCGCTCGACGAATCCTTCCACCGCGCGGTCGAACGCCTTGCGGCGCTCGTGTTCGGGATCGCTGCTGATGTCGTGCAGCCACGTGTTCGCGCCCCGCACGAGGCCGGCCGCGAACTTGTTGCCCAGTTCTTCGGCGTTCAGGCCGATGAAACCGAGCGCGCCGACGAGCTTCGGATACTCCTCTCCCGCCACCTGGACGATCTTGTCGGCGAGCATCTGCTGCACTTCGCCGCGATCGAGCCATTGCGCAAGTTCGCGCAGGCCTTCGTCGAGCAGCAACTGATGGCGCTGGTCGGCGGTGAGCGTCGACAGCAGTCCGCCCGCCGCGCCCGCAAGATCGAACTTGTCGGCGCGACGGCGCAGCGCGTCATGGAGCATCGTCTTGATGCGCTCGTCGTCGATGAAACTCAGCAACTGGCTCGCGGACGCCACCGCCTTCTTGCCGAGCAACTCGGCGTTTTTCGGCTCGGCGAGCCACATCGAGAGGCGGCTGGCCGGATCGAATGCACTCACGCGATCGACGAGCGCATCGGTGCTGAGAAAGCGGTCGCGCACGAACGCGGCGAGGTTGTCCGCGACGCGCGCCTTGTTGGCGGGCAGGATGGCCGTGTGCGGGATCGGCACGCCGAGCGGGTGCCGAAACAGCGCGACGACGGCGAACCAGTCGGCGAGCGCGCCGACCATGGCGGCCTCCGCGAACGCGGCGACCCATGCCCACAGACCCGCGTCGTGCTGGCTCTTCGCGAGCGCGAACAATGCCCCCGCCGCGACGAGCAGACCCGCCGCGAACCACTTCATCCTGTTCAATGCTGCCGATTTATCCTGCGTTTCCATCTTGGCTTTGTTCTGGTCCTGATTGATCGAGGAGGCAAGCATACCCCGGGTTGGGTTTCGCGGTCAGGCCGCGTCCACTTGCGCCGCCACCCGCGCCAGTACCGGCACCAGCGCCGCGCCCGTATGACTGCGCGTGTTCCGTGCAAGCGTCTCCGGGTCGGCGGCCGCGACGATCATCCCGCCGTTCACGCCGCCTTCGGGACCGAGATCGATCACCCAGTCGGCTTCCGCGATCACGTCGAGATCGTGCTCGATCACCACCACGCTATGGCCGCCGTCGACCAGCCGATGCAGCACGCGAATCAGCTTCGCGACGTCGGCCATGTGCAGCCCGACGGTCGGCTCGTCGAGCACGTAAAGCGTATGCGGCACCTTCTGCCCGCGCCGCGTCACGTCGTCGCGCACCTTCGACAGCTCCGTCACCAGCTTGATGCGCTGCGCCTCGCCGCCGGAAAGCGTCGGCGAAGGCTGCCCGAGCGTCAGATAACCCAGCCCGACGTCCTTCATCAACTGAAGCGGATGGGCGATGCTCGTCATCGAGCCGAAGAACTCGACCGCTTCGTCGATCTCCATCGTCAGCACTTCGCCGATGTTCTTGCCGCGCCACGTCACCGCGAGCGTTTCCGGATTGAAACGCTGGCCGTGACAGACGTCGCACGGCACCTTGACGTCCGGCAGGAAACTCATCGCGATGGTGCGAACGCCCTGCCCCTCGCACGCCGGGCAACGGCCGTCGCCGGTGTTGAACGAGAAGCGCGACGGCGTATAACCGCGCGCGCGGGCTTCGAGCGTGTCGGCGAAGAGCTTGCGGATCGTGTCCCACATGCCGATATACGTCGCCGGACACGAGCGCGGCGTTTTGCCGATCGGCGTCTGGTCGACTTCCAGCACGCGATCGATCGACTCCCAGCCCGTCACGCCCGCGCAGCCCTGCCAGGTGTGCGCGACTTCGAACTTCGGACGGGGCGCCTCGCGCGACAGCACGCTCGCGCGGTTGCGCGCGGGCGCGTCGGCTTGCGCCACCTTGCGGGCGCGTCGCGTCGCCGGCGACGACAGCACCGACCGGCCCACGGCGTCAAGCAGATTGGTCATCAGCACGTCGCGCGCGAGCGTCGACTTGCCGGAGCCGGAGACGCCCGTGATCGCGACGAGCCGTCCGAGCGGCAAGCTCGCCGTCACGTTGCGCAGGTTGTGTAGCGTCGCGCGTTCCACGGTCAGCCATTGTTCGGGCACCGCCGTGCGTTTCGCCGTGGCGGCGCGCACGTCGCGGCGCGGCTTCAGCGGATGCACGATCGGGTTCGCGAGAAACTGGCCCGTCAGCGAATCCTTGTGCGCCGCCAGATCGCCGACGCCGCCCTGCGCCACCACCGTTCCGCCGCGCTTGCCCGCGCCCGGCCCGATGTCGATGATGTGATCCGCGCGGCGGATCGTGTCTTCGTCGTGCTCGACGACCACGAGCGTATTGCCCTTGTCGCCGAGTTTCTTGAGCGCGTCGAGCAGGATCTGGTTGTCGCGCGGATGCAGGCCGATCGTCGGCTCGTCGAGCACATAGCAGACGCCCTGCAGATTGCTGCCGAGCTGCGCCGCGAGCCGGATGCGCTGCGCTTCGCCGCCGGAAAGCGTCGGCGCGGCGCGGTCGAGGCTGAGATAGCCGAGCCCCACTTCCTCCAGAAATTGCAGCCGCCCTTCGATTTCGCTGACGACATCGCGCGCGATGTCGGCTTCGCGGCCTTTCAGCGCGAGCTTCGACACCCATTCGCGCGTGTCGCTCACCGTCCAGCGGCCGACTTCCGTGATCGGGTAATTGCCGAACGTCACCGCGCGCGCCACGTCGTTCAGGCGTGTGCCCTCGCAGTCGGGACACGGCACGTCCACCACGTCGTCCGGTTCCTGCTCGACCGAACCGATGGTCTGTTCGCGGCCGCGATCGTCGCCGGCGAGGATCGTGTCGTCGTAGACGGCGCGTTGCTCGCGCGTGAGTTTCAGGCCCGTGCCGACGCAGGTGTTGCACCAGCCGTGCTTGCTGTTGTAGGAGACCATGCGCGGATCGAGTTCCGGATAGCTCGTGCCGCAGACCGGACACGCGCGCTTGGTCGAAAAGACGCGCGTTTCTTCCTTGCCGCGCCGATGTCCGTTGGAAAGCGCCCCGTGCAGTCCGTCGAGCGGCGCGAGCAGATGCATCACGCCCTTGCCGACTTCGAGCGTCTCGTCGAGCAGCCTGCGAAGTTCGCTTTCGCCGTCCGTCGACACGATCAGGTCGCCGACCGGCAGTTCGATCGTATGCTCGCGAAAGCGGTCGAGCTTCGGCCACGGACTCACCGGCAGAAATTCGCCATCGACGCGCAAATGCGTATTGCCGCGCGCCTTCGCCCACTTCGCGATGTCGGTATAGACGCCCTTCCGGTTCACGACGAGCGGCGCCAGCAGCCCGACATGCTGCCCCTTGTAGTCGCGCAGGATTTGCGCGGCGATCGATTCGGCGCTCTGCGCCTGAACCGGCGCGCCGTCGTGGACGCAATGCTGAATGCCGAGTTTCACGTACAGCAGGCGCAGGAAGTGCCAGACTTCGGAGGTCGTCGCGACCGTGCTCTTGCGGCCGCCGCGCGACAAACGCTGCTCGATGGCGACGGTCGGCGGAATGCCGTAGACCGCGTCCACTTCCGGGCGCCCGGCCGGCTGTACGATCGAGCGCGCATACGCGTTCAGCGACTCCAGATAGCGCCGCTGGCCTTCGTGGAACAGGATGTCGAACGCGAGCGTCGACTTGCCCGAGCCGGACACGCCCGTGATGACGTTGAACTTGCCGTGCGGAATGTCCACGTCGAGCGACTTCAGGTTGTGCTCGCGCGCGTTCACGATGCGCACGACGTCCTCGCCCTGCAACGCGCGGCGCGCGCTCGCCACTTCCGCCGCGAGTTGCAGCGGCACGCCCGCGCTGCGCTTCTCGGCGGCGCCCGGCGCCATCGCTTCCTCGTAGTCGAGGAGCGCGCGGCCGGTGTGCGACTGCTCGCACGCGCCGACGTCGTCCGGCGTGCCGACGCACACGACCTGCCCGCCGCCATCGCCGCCTTCAGGGCCGAGATCGACGATCCAGTCGGCGGCGCGGATCACGTCGAGGTTATGCTCGATCACGATCAGCGAATGACCGCGCTCCAGCAATCGACGCAGCGCTTGCATCAGCTTGGCGATATCGTCGAAATGAAGGCCGGTGGTCGGTTCGTCGAACATGAAGAGACGGCCCGCCTTCCCGCCCTTTGTCTGAGACGTTTCTGCAAGAAAGCCCGCCAGCTTTAGACGCTGCGCTTCGCCGCCCGAGAGCGTCGGCACCGGCTGGCCGAGCTTCACGTATTCCAGCCCGACATCGACGATCGGCTGAAGGACGCGCAGCACTTCGGCGTCGTCGGCGAACAGCGCGACGGCTTCGCTCACCGTCAGGTCGAGCACGTCCGCGACGCTCAGGCCGCGCGCGCCGCGCTCGATCTTCACTTCGAGAATTTCCGCGCGATAACGCCGGCCGTCGCAATCCGGGCAACGTAGATAGACGTCGCTCAGGAACTGCATTTCGACGTGCTCGAAGCCCGAGCCGCCGCAGGTCGGGCAGCGGCCGTCGCCCGAATTGAAGCTGAACATGCTCGCGCTGTAGCCGCGCTGCAGGGCGAGCGGCGCTTTCGCGAACAGCTTGCGGATTTCGTCGAACGCGCCGACATAGCTCGCCGGATTCGAGCGCGCCGTGCGCCCGATCGGCGACTGGTCGACGAAAATCACGTCGCTCAGTTGATCCGCGCCCGTCAGCGAACGGAACGCGCCGGGCGCGTCCGTCGCCTTGCCGAAATGGCGGGCGAGCGCGGGCGCGAGCACGTCCTGAATCAGCGTCGATTTGCCCGAGCCCGAAACGCCCGTCACGCAGACGAGCCGCTGCAACGGAATCTCGACCGTCACGTCGCGCAGGTTGTGTTCGCTCGCGCCTTCGAGCACGAGACGCGGCGTGCTTTGATCGACCGCGCGCCGCAGCCAGTTCGACGCATGCGCGACATGCTTGCGGCCGCCGAGATAGGCGCCCGTGAGCGTATCGCTATGCTGGATCTCGTTCGGGGTGCCGTCGTAGACGATGTCGCCGCCGCGCTCGCCGGGGCCCGGCCCCATGTCGATCAGACGATCGGCGGCGAGCATCACGGACGGATCGTGCTCCACCACGACGAGCGTGTTGCCCGCGTCGCGCAGCCGGTGCATCGCCTCGACGATGCGGTTCAGGTCGCGCGGATGCAGGCCGATGCTGGGTTCATCGAGCACAAAAAGCGTGTTGACGAGCGACGTGCCGAGCGCCGTCGTCAGGTTGATGCGCTGGACTTCGCCGCCCGATAGCGTGCGGCTCTGGCGATCGAGCGTCAGATAGCCGAGCCCGACATCGCAGAGATATTTCAGGCGGGTGCGCACTTCGGCGTGCAGCAGCTTCAGCGCTTCGTCGAGCAGCGTGCTCGGCAGCGTCAGCGAATCGAAGAAGCGGCGGATGCGCTCGATCGGCATCAGCATCAGGTCGTGCAGCGTGAGGCCGGGCAGCGATTCGAGTTGCGCGCGCGTCCAGTCGACGCCGGTCGGCAGGAAGCGGTCGGCGGGACTGAGCACCGCGTCGGCCTGCTCCTTCGTGCCGAGGCGCCACAGGAGCGCTTCGGTCTTGAGGCGAGCGCCGTCGCACGCCGGACATTTCGTGTAGCTGCGATATTTCGACAGCAGCACGCGAATGTGCATCTTGTACGCCTTCGATTCGAGGTAATCGAAAAAACGCTGCACGCCGTACCACTGATTGCCCCACTTGCCCGTCCAGTCCGGCGAGCCCTTGATGACCCAGTCGCGTTCCTTCTGCGTGAGTTCGCTCCATGGAATTCCGAGCCGAATGCCCGCTTTCGCGCCATAGCGGATCAGGTCGTCGTGATTCTCGCGCCAGGCGGGCGTTTGCAGCGTCTTGATCGCGCCTTCCTTGAGCGTCTTGCGCTCGTCGGGGATGACGAGGCCCAGGTCCACGCCGATCACCCGGCCGAAGCCCCGGCACGTCTCGCACGCGCCGTAGGCCGAATTGAACGAGAAGAGCGCAGGCTGCGGATCGGCGTAGCGGATGTCGCTTTCGGGGCTGTGCAGGCCGGTGGAGAAGCGCCAGATGTCCGGCTCGCCCTCGTCCGCCAGCACGTAGACGTTCACGCGGCCCGTGCCGCGCAAGAGCGCGCTTTCGATCGCTTCGAGCGCGCGCGAGCGCTCGGTGCTCTGCGGGCGGAAACGGTCCGCGACGACGTCGAGCAACTGGCGCGGCCCGCTCTCGGTCTCGACGTGGCGCTTCGCCTGCACGCGCGTGTAGCCGCTCGCCGAGAGCCATTGCGTGACTTCGTCGTCGCTCGCGGTGTCGGGCAGTTCGACCGGAAACGTGATCGCGATGCGCGGATCGGCCGTGCGCGTGCGTTCCAGCAGTTCGGCGTAGATCGTCTCGGGCGTGTCGTGGCGCACCTGATGCGACGTCTTCCGGTCGAACAACTCGGCCGCGCGCGCGTAGAAGAGCTTCAGGTGGTCGTTGAGCTCGGTCATCGTGCCGACCGTCGAGCGCGAACTGCGCACCGGGTTGGTCTGGTCGATGGCGATGGCGGGCGGCACGCCGTCCACGCGATCCACCTGCGGCCGGTCCATGCGGTCGAGAAACTGGCGCGCGTAGGCGCTGAACGTTTCGACGTAGCGGCGCTGGCCCTCGGCGTAGAGCGTGTCGAAGACGAGGCTCGACTTGCCTGAGCCGGACGGACCGGTCACGACCGTCATCTGGCCCGTATACAGGTCGAGGTCGAGATTCTTGAGGTTGTGCTGACGGGCGCCGCGAATGCGGATTGCGTTGTTCGATGCCACTTTTTTCTAACCGGTTCAATGGGTTGGAGAGTCTCTGAGCCACACGCGACACGCGCTGCCCTATGCCATCTGCATGACTCTTGCCGACAAGCACGCCACTGTACACTCATACAGTGGTTGTCGCAAAAAGCACGAGTGCCCGGGTGAGCAGCAGGTGCCGTTCCGCATCTTCCGGGGTTCCGCAAAAAAAAAAAAAAGTTTGCCGTTTATCGGCAAACGACATAGAATGAATTCCAATGATTGTGTCTTTCGCTTGCGCCGAAACGAAGGCGCTGTTTGAAACCGGCCGGTCCCGGCGTTTTGCGAATATCCTCGCCGCGGCCGAACGCAAGCTCACGCTGCTCGACGAAGCTGTCACGCTGAGCGCGTTGCGCACGCCTCCGGGCAACCGGCTGGAAATATTGCGCGGCGAGCTCTCGGATACTTACAGCGTCCGCGTGAACAATCAGTGGCGGCTGTGCTTTTCATGGACGCTGGACGGACCCGCCGACGTGCGGATCATCGACTATCACTGAACGAGACTACGAATGGGCAAATTTACGAACGGCATGCGTCCCGTGCACCCGGGCGAGATTTTGCGGGAGGACTACCTCGAACCGCTCGGCATGACCGCGAATGCGCTCGCCCGCGCGCTCGACGTCACCGCGAACCGCATCAACGACATCGTGCTCGAGCGTCGCGGCGTGACGCCCGAAACGGCGCTCAGGCTCGCCCGCTATTTCGGCGGGGACGCGCAAACCTGGCTCAACCTGCAGATGACCTACGACCTGAAGATCGCGGAACGGGAGCACGCGGAAGAAATCGCGCGGACCGTTTTGCCGCGCGAAGCGGCGTGAGCGGCGCGCGAGTGTGTGCAAGCCCGCCGCTCGACGCTCGACTCAGCGATCGATCACGAGCAACGTCGACGTCGCCGAGGCGTGCAGGCGGCCGCTCGCGTCCTTGAGCGTCGCTTCCGCGAACGCCGCGCGCCGGCCGATCGACAGCACGCGGCCTTCCGCGCGCAAGAGCCCGGAGTCGCGCGTGACGGCCTTGTGATACGCCACCTTCAGTTCGAGCGTCGTGTACGCCTGGCTGGCGGTGAGGCATGAGTGGACCGCGCAGCCGCACGCCGAATCGAGCAGCGTCGCCGCGTAGCCGCCGTGCACGGTGCCGATCGGGTTGTACGCGTGATCGCCGGCGATGCCCGCGAACACCGCCCTGCCCGCTTCCACTTCCACGAAGTCGAAATCCAGCGACACCAGAATCCCCGGCTTGCGCCCCGAGGCGATCAGCGTCCGCAATTGCGACAGGCCGTCCAGCCCCGCCGCCGTTTCGTCGATCAGGCTCATCTTTTCTTCCCTCCTCAGTTCGATGTCTTCACTGCTTGCGCGAGCGTAGGCGTGCTGTTCACGGCGACGTCGTCGCCTGCGGGCGTCTGGCTCCAGCCGCCGCCGAGCGACCGGTACAACGCGACTGCCGCCAGCGCATGCTCGCGTTTCGCGAGATTCAGCGAATCCGCGTCCTGCAGAAACGACTCCTGCGCCGCGAGCACATCCAGGAAGCTCGCCGCGCCGCCCTTGTATAACTGCGTCGAGAGCGTGAGCGACTTGTCTGAGGCGGCGAGCGCATCGGTCAGGCGCGCGGCCGATTCCGTCGTGCTGACGAGATCGCTGCGCGTGTCCTCCACTTCCTTCAGCGCCTGAAGCATGGTCTGCCGCAGATTCAGCTCCGATTCGCGCATCCGGCTCTCGCTCTGTTCGATGTCGGCGGTGATGCGGCCCGCGTTGAAAATCGGGCTGGTCGCGTTGAGTGCGGCGCTGAACAGGTTGTCGGTGAGCGTCGGCAGGCCGAGATACGACGATGCCAGCAAGCCGTCCGTCAGTCGCAGCGAAAATTTCGGATAGCGCTCCGCCCTCGATACGCCGACTTCCGCCGCGCGCTGCTGCACGCCCGCGTAGGCCGCGAGCACGTCGGGGCGGCGCAGCAGCGCGTCGGACGGCAGCATCTGCGGCACGGTGCTCGTCGGCGCGGGAATCACGGGCGAATCGCCGGCGTTCGCGAGCATCAGGCGGTCGACGGATTCCGGCGTGCGTCCCGAATACACCGCGATCAGGCTCAACTGATGCTGGATCGTCGACCGCGCGCGCGGAATGCGCGCCTGCAAGTCGCTCAACTGGTTCTGCGCGCGCGAAACGTCGAGTTGCGTCGACAGCCCGTATTGCAGGCGACGTTGCGTGAGCCGCAACGCGCGCTCGCGGATCGCGACGTTGTCCTGCAGGATCTTGAGTTCCGACTGCGCCCAGCGCAGATCGACGTAAGCGGAAGCCGTATCGGCCGCCAGCGCGAGCCGCAACTGGTCGGCGGCATGCTCCCGGCCGACGAGCTGCGCCTGCGACGCCAGCAGTTCGAGCCGCTCGCCGCCGAACACATCCGGCGTCCACGAGAGCGCCAGCCCGATGCCCGCCTGCCGCACGTAGCCGAGCGGCGGCGGCGTGTTCTGACGTGAATCGGAAGCACCGGCATTCACGTCGAGTTGCGGCAGAAGCGCCGCGCGACGCTGCGTCGTCAGCGACTGCGCCTGTTTCACGCGCTCGACGGCGGCCTGCACATCGAGGTTGTCGTTCAGCACCGAGGCCACCAGTTCGTGCAGGACCGGATCGCCGAACTGGTTCCACCACGCGGCCGGATCGGCGGGATCGCGCGGCACGTCGACGCTCCAGTCGGCGGGCGCGGTCGTCGCGACCGTGGCGGGAAGATCCGCGTGCGTGGCCGGCTGCACCGCGCACGCGGCGAGCGCCAGACACGCCAGGATTTCAACGAGAAGCTTTTTCATGATCGGTTCCAGGCTCGAATGACTCAGTGCGCGTCGGAAGAAGGCGGCGCGCTCGTAATCGGCCGCGAGAAAATCACGCTGACGATCCCGACGAGGAAACACAGCGCCAGCACGTAGAAACAATCGGCGAAGGTGAGCACCAGCGCCTCGCGCATCACGAGTGCATGCAGGTTCGCGAGACCCGCCTGCGACGCATCGAGCGCATCGCCCGCGACCGATGCCAGATGGCCCGAACTGCGCGCGAGAAAGCCCGCGACCTCGGGACGCCCGACCGTCACGTTCTCGTTCAGCCGCAGATAGTGGAGGTTCAGGCGGTCGTTGAGCATCGTCGCGCTGACGGCGATGCCGATCGCGCCGCCGAGATTGCGCATCAGGTTGAAGAGCCCGCTCGCGGACTTGAGGCGCGACTGCGGCAGCGAACCGAGCGCCATCGTGACGATCGGCGGCACGGCGAACTGCTGGCCGATGCCGCGCAGCGCCTGCGGCAGCAGCAGTTCGTGCCAGCCCCAGTCGTGCGTGAGCGGCGCGTAGAAATAGCAGCCGGCGCCGAAGCAGACGAGACCGAAGACGAGCAGGATGCGCATGTCGACGAACCGCGTCGCAAAGCCATACGCGACGAGCGCGAGCAACTGGAAACAGCCCACCGACAGCAGCGCGATGCCGATCTCCAGCGAATCGAAACCCCGCACGCGGCTCAGGAACACGGGCGTCAGAAACACCGACACGAAGATGCCGATCCCGGTCACGAACGACAACAGGCTACCGATCGCGAAGTTGCGCACGGCCAGCGCCTTCAGGTCGACGACCGGTTCCTTCGCCGTGAACGCGTGCACCAGGAAGAGGAAGCCGCAGATGCCGGAAATCCACGCGCACAGGACGATCACGTCGTCGCCGAACCAGTTCTTGCGCGGGCCCTCTTCGAGCACGTATTCCAGGCAGCCGAGAAAGCCCGACATCAGCAGGATGCCGAGGTAATCGCCCTTTTTGAGCAGCCTGAGATCGGGTTCGTCGATATGGACGTACTTCGGCACCAGCGCCGCGACCGCGATGCCCGGCACCACGTTCAGGTAGAACAGCCAGTGCCAGGACCATTGCGACGTGATCCAGCCGCCAATCACCGGCCCGATCGCGGGCGCGAGCGACGCGAGCGCGCCGATCGTCGTCGAGGCGATCAGGCGCTGCTTGCCGGGAAAGAGCACGAAGGCGGTCGTGAAGACGGTCGGGATCATCGCGGCGCCGAGCGCGCCCTGCAGGCCGCGAAAGAGGATCATCGAATTGATGTCCCACGCCATGCCGCACAGCATGCTCGTGACCGTGAAGCCGACCGCCGACGCGACGAAGAGCCAGCGCGTCGAGAACACCTTCGAGAGCCAGCCGGACATCGGAATCACGAGAATTTCCGCGATCAGATAGGACGTCTGGACCCACGACAGTTCGTCCTGGCTCGCCGACAATCCGCCGCCGATGTCCTTCAACGACGACGCGACGATCTGGATGTCGAGCGTCGCCATGAAGAAGCCGAGGCACATCAGCGCGAACGCCAGGACGCGCTGCTTCACCGGCTGGCTGGCGGGATCGAGTGGAATGGAGGCGGTCATGTCAGTTCGCGCCGCCGAGATGGACCTTGACCGTCGCCGAGAGGCCCGGGCGCAGCACCGCCTGCATCTCTTTCGGCACGTCGAGCCGCACGCGCACCGGCACGCGCTGCACGATCTTCGTGAAGTTGCCGGTCGCGTTTTCGGCGGGCAAGACGCTGAAGGTCGCGCCCGTCGCCGGCGCGAGGCTCTCGACGCGGCCGTGGATCGGCACGCTCGACGCGTCCAGATCGACATCGACTTCATCGCCGACGCGCATCTTCTTCAACTGGTCTTCCTTGAAGTTGGCGTCGATCCACAATCCCGTCGACGGCACGATCGTCAGGAGCGACACGCCCGTGTTCGCGAGCATCCCGACGCGCGCCGTCCGATTGCCGACGTAGCCGTCGACGGGCGAGCGGATGGTCGTGTATTCGACGTTCAGTTCAGCGACGCGCCGCGCGGCTTCGGCCGTCGCGACACGCGCGTTCGCATCGGCGATCTGCGCCTCGATCACGGCAAGTTCGCGCTTCGCCGCGACGAGCGACGCGCCGCTCTTGTCCACCGCCGCGTTCGCCTTGGTGTAGTCGGCGTCGGCGCGCTCGACGATCTGGCTCGACACCGCGTCGTCCTTCACCAGTTCGCGATAGCGCGAGCGATCCTGCGCGCTTCGCGTCATTTCCGCCGACGACGCGCGCACTTCCGCCTGCTGCTGGTTGATGACGGCGGCCTGCAATTCGCGCTTCGCCTGCCATTCGACGACAGCCGCGCGCGCGCTCGACACTTCAGCGCTCGCCTGCGCGAGACGGGCGTCGTAGTCGCGCGAATCGAGCTGCACGAGCACTTGTCCCGCCGAGACGCGCTGGTTGTCCTGCACGAGCAATTCGGTGACGAAGCCGTTCACCTTCGGCGCCATCACCGTGACGTTGCCGCCGACGTAGGCATCGTCGGTGGACTGCACGAAGCGCAGCACCAGCGCCCAGTAGGCGATGGCCGCGATCACGACCGCGCCGACGAGACCCAGCGCGAGCAGCATCCACGGAATGCGCCGCGCCGGCTTTTGCAGCGCGGGCACGACGGCAGGGGAAACATCGGTAGAAGGGCTGGACATTGTCGATTAAAGTGCATATGCACCGTAGAGGGTGGAGAAGCGCCTCGAAAGGCACTTGCGATTACGCGAAAGGCTAAATGTGCATATGCACCGAGTCAAGGCGCATTGCGCACACGAGTGAATGACGCGGGCAGCAACAATCGGCCGGAAGGCTTGCGGAGCGGGCGTTCGCGCGGATTACGCGGCCGCGCTGTCGCCGAAAAATTCCGTCGCGTGATCGACGAATGCACGCACTTTTGCCGGAAGCAGCGCGCGCGTGCTGTAGGCGAGCCGGATTTCGATCGCCCCGCTGACGAGTTCGAAGCGATCGAGCAGCGTCACGAGTTGCCCCGACTCGATCTCGCGCTGCACGAGTCCAACCGGCAAAACGCCTATGCCGCAGCCCTGCAACACCATCTGCCGGTTGAAATCGGCGCTGTTCGACGCGATGTCGAAGCGCATCGGCACCGTTGTCTCCTCGCCGCCGATGCGAAACGTCAGTTCGGGCTTGCGGATCGACGCCGACATCGGCACGAATTCGTGATCGACGAGTTCCGACGGATGGCGCGGCGCCGGGTGCGTCGCGAGATAGCCGGGCGTCGCGACGAGTGCGAGTGGGATGCGTTCGAGCAGGCGCGTGACGACCGTGTCGCTCGTCAGCATGAAGGGCAGGACGAGCGCGAGGTCGTAACCTTCGGCGACGAGATCGACCGGCCGCTCGGTCAGCGTCACGTCGAGCCGGACCTGGCGGTGCCGCTGCCTGAACGACGCGATCAGCGGCACCAGCCGGTGGACGGTCGCGGTTGTATGCGCGACGAGCCGCAGGACGCCGGTCGCCTCGCTGGCATTCGTCGACGCGCTTCGTTCGAGCGCTTCGAGTTCGTCGAGCAGCCGCGAGCAGCCCGCGAAAAACTGCTCGGCGGTCTCGGTCAGCGAAATCTGGCGCGTCGTGCGGTTGAAGAGCCGGCTGCCGAGCCGCTGCTCCAGCGTCGAAATCGCGCGCGAGACGACGGGCGGCGTCACGCCGAGAATATCGGCCGCGCGCGTGAAGCTTTTCGCCTCCACCACCGTGCAGAACACCTTCAGGGTCGTCAGATAGTCCATCGGCTTCCTTCGCCTTTCTTGGGGATGATCGGTATCGTGAGCCGATCGAGCATGTTTGAGAGATTTTTCGGCATTAACACGCTCATCGCGTTGCCATAAAGTTCACTCAAGCCACACGGATGGCTGTTCACACGACTCAGGAGCTCACCATGTCACGTCTTTCGCAAATCAACGTCAACGAAGCAACCGGCGCCGCCGCCGATCTGTTCGCCAACATCAAGCGCGCCGCGGGCCGCGTGCCGAACGCCTACGCGACCGTCGGCACGCACAACCCGGCCGTGCTCGCCGCCGCGCTCAACGGCGACGCCGTGCTCGCCAAAAGCAGCCTCGACAAGCGCGACCTGGAAGCGATCAAGCTCACCGTCAGCGAAATCGCCGGTTGTGATTATTGTGTCGCCGCGCATACCGCGATCGGCAAGATGGTGGGATTGTCGCTCGAAGAAACGAAGCAGGTTCGCGCCGGCGTCCCGACCGGCAACGCGCAGCGCGACGCGCTCGTGCGCTTCGTGCGCCGTGTCGTGTTGACCTCGGGCACGGTCGAGCGCTCGCATCTCGACGACGTGCGCGCGGCGGGCTACAGCGAGGCCCAAGTGGTCGACGCCCTCTTCGCCATCAGCGTGATCGGGTTCACGAATCTGTTGAACCGCGTGAACGATACCGAGCTCGACTTCCCCGCCGTCCAGTGAGCTAGTCTTTCTTCAGCCGGTCGAGCAGCGACGTGATCAGGTCGATCGGCATCGGGAAGACGATGGTCGAGTTCTTGTCGCCGGCGATGGTGGTCAGCGTCTGCAGGTAGCGCAACTGCATCGCCTGCGGCGCCTGCGCGAGCATCTGCGCGGCCTGCAGCAGTTTTTCGGACGCCTGCAGTTCGCCTTCGGCATGAATGATCTTCGCGCGGCGCTCGCGTTCGGCTTCGGCCTGGCGGGCGATCGCGCGGATCATCGTCTCGTTGATGTCGACATCCTTGATTTCCACGTTCGACACCTTGATGCCCCAGGCGTCGGTCTGCGAGTCGAGCACGCGCTGGATGTCGGCATTCAGGCGCTCGCGCTCGGCGAGCAGTTCGTCGAGTTCGTGCTTGCCGAGGATCGCGCGCAGGGTCGTCTGCGAAAGCTGGCTCGTGGCGTCGAGAAAGCGCGCGACCTGGATCACGGCCTTCTCCGGATCGACGACCCGGAAGTACACGACCGCATTCACCTTCACCGACACGTTGTCGCGCGTGATGACGTCCTGCGGCGGCACGTCGAAGACGACGGTGCGCAGGTCCATGCGCACGACCTGCTGCACGGCCGGAATGATCAGCACGAGGCCCGGCCCCTTCACCTTCCAGAAGCGCCCGAGCATGAACACGACGCCGCGCTCGTATTCGCGAAAGATGCGGATCGCCGAAAAGAGCACGAGGACGATCAGCGCGACCAGCACGCCGGTGAAGCCGAATGTGATGCCCATCATTGTTCTCTCCTGTCGGTCAGAGTTGGCGCTTTAGCGCTTACTCTGACCCCATGCAACTCTGTTGCGTCGGTCAGAGTTAGCGCTTTAGCGCTTTACTCCGACCCCATGCAACTCTGTTGTGTCGGTCAGAGTTAGCGCTTTAGCGCTTACTCTGACCCCATGCAACTTGTTGCATGGGTAGCTTCGTTCACGACTTCGACGGTCAGCGTCAGGCCGTGGCGCGCGGTCACGCGCACCTTGCCGCCGCGCGCCGGCAACGCATGCGCGCCCGCGCTCTGCACGCGCCAGCGCTCGCCGCGAACCGTGGCCCAGCCGCTCTCGCCCGCCGCGTGGATTTCGTCGCCGAGCATCACGCCGACGCTTCCCAGCATCGCCTCAGACCCGCTGACGACCGGCCGCCGGCTCGCCTTCAACGCCACCGCCGATACCGAAAAGATGAATAGCGCGGTCACGATGGCGAGCCCCGCCACGACGCCCACGGGAATGCCGAAGCCCGGCACGTCGGTGTCGATCAGCATCAGCGCGCCGATCGAAAACGCGACCACTCCGCCGATGCCGAGCGTCCCGAAGGTCGGCAGGAACATTTCCGCGACGAGAAAGCCGATGCCGAGCACGATCAGCCCAAGGCCGACGAAGCTGATCGGCAGCAACTGGAGCGCGAACAGCCCGACGAGCAGGCAAATCGCGCCCGCGACGCCCGGCAGCATGAAGCCGGGATTCGAGAATTCGAAGAAGAGCCCGTACATGCCGATCATCACGAGAATCAGCGCCACGCTCGGGTCGGTGATCGTCGCGAGGAAGCGGCTGCGCCAGTCGGGCAGCAAGGTGATGACGGGCGCGCCTTTCGTCGCGAGGACGTGCTCGCCTGTCAGCGTGCGCACGCGGCGGCCGTCGAGTTTCGCGAGGAGATCGGGAATGTCGGCAGCGGTGAGATCGATCACGCGCTGCGCGAGCGCCTCGCTCGCCGACAGGCTGACCGCTTCGCGCACCGCGCGCTCGGCCCATCCGGCGTTGCGGCCGCGCAGTTGCGCCAGTCCGCGGATATAGGCGGCGGCGTCGTGGACCTGCTTGCGGGTTTCGGTCGATTCGCCGGCTTGCGTCCCCGACGCCGCCGAGGCGCTCGCCTCCGGCTTCGGCGCGCCGCTCGTGCCGATCTGGATCGGCGTCGCGGCGCCGAGATTGGTGCCCGGCGCCATCGCGGCGACGTGGCTCGCGTAGACGATGTAGGTGCCCGCGCTCGCCGCCCGCGCGCCGCCCGGCGCGATGAACGACACGACCGGCACCGGCGAGGCGAGGATCGCCTTGATGATCGAACGCATCGAGAGATCGAGGCCGCCAGGCGTATCGAGTTCGAGGATGGCGGCCTGCGCGTGGTCGTCGGCGGCGCGCGCGAGCGACCGGACGATGAAGTCGGCGCTCGCCGGCCCGATCGCGCCCGACACCGCGATCACGACGACAGGCGCATTCGCGGCGCCGGCCGCCCCGGCAATGGACGCCACGCCGAACAGGAGCGTCGCGAACAGCGCGGCGCAACGGCAAAGCAGGCCAAACGGATTCGTTCTCATCGATGAAAACCGGCGGCGCGCGAGCGTCGTGAGCCCGTTGCCCCGGTCCCTCGCTTGTGCTGTCCAACGATGCGGGTCTCACCTCAAGCTTAGGCCAAATTCGCCCGCTTGCCCGAAACCGTCACGCTCACGGACGCACGACGCTCCGGTCGATCACCTTGTCGACGTCGGCGGTTTCGCCGAGTCCGGATATGAAGCGCGCGCGGTCGAAGTCGCGCGCGACGCAGCCGTCCACGTAGATGAACCGGCGTTGCAGCGTGAGCCACAGGCTGGTTTTCTCGCGCCATTGGGTCGATGCGTTCAGCGAGGCGAGGCGCCGCGTCACGCTTTCGGCGATTTCCTTGTCGTAGAGATAGCTGTTCGACAGCCGGCAACGCCCGGCGATCCAGCAACTGTTGCCGCGCTCGATGCGGTAGTGCGCTTCGTCGTTCCATTCCTGCGGCGTTTCGAAGGGGCCGGACGGCGCCGGGCACCCGGCGATCGCCGACGAAATGGGCATGAAAGGATCGTCGCCACGGTTGGCGCGCGGTTCGTCGGCGAGGGCGAGCGCGGCGGGCAGCCATAGGAGCGACAGCAACACGCGGCTTGCAAAGGACATGGCGGCAGACCGGAAAACGCGAATGACAGCCCAAGCATAGTCGCGACGCGCGCCCTGTCCAAACGCCTTGCAGCCGATACACTTGAAACACCGGCCCGAAGACCGCGCCCGAGCGGAGACACCGACATGAAACAGGCACTGCATCATCTGACGGTCGCGACGCGCACGCGCGGCCTGCACGAATTCACCGCCGAAATCGACACGTGGATCGACCGCCAGGACATCCGCACCGGGCTTCTGACGGTGTTCTGCCGGCATACGTCGGCGTCGCTGCTGATCCAGGAAAACGCCGATCCCGACGTGCGCACCGACCTCGAACGGTTTTTCGAGACGATCGCGCCCGAGTCGCCGGATCGCTACGTGCACGACGCCGAAGGCCCCGACGACATGCCTGCGCACCTGCGCACCGCGCTGACGACGGTGCAACTGTCGGTGCCGGTCGAAGCCGGACGGATGCTGCTCGGCACGTGGCAAGGCATTTATCTGTTCGAACACCGGCGCGCGGCGCATCGGCGGGAAGTCGTCTTGCATCTGATCGGCGAGTAACCTACTATACGCTCCGCGTACATCACCCGGAGCGAACATGGCAGCCGTTCAGCAGCAAACCGTCCTGCGCGACGCAATGCGCCGTCTCAACATGACCCGCGACGCGTTCGCGAGCCGCATCGGCGTGACCCGGCGGGCGCTCGACACCTGGCTTCTGCCCGACGGATCGCCGGAATCGCGTGCGATGCCGGAAATCGCCGGCCGTTATGTCAGCGAGATTCTCGAACGCGCGCCGACCGAGCGCGAATATACGCAGAGCGCATATTCGGCGATTGCATTCGAAGGCCGCGCGCATCTGCTGTCCGTCGATCAGTTTTCGCGCGATGCAGTAGAGGCGCTCTTTCGCGTCGCCGATACGATGCAGCCCATCGCGCGCCGCCAGAAGATCACGCGCGTGCTCGAAGGCGCGGTGCTCGCGAACCTGTTTTTCGAAGCGAGCACGCGCACGCGCGTGAGTTTCGGCGCGGCGTTCTGCCGGCTCGGCGGCTCGGTCTGCGACACGACCGGCTTCACCTTTTCGTCGATGGCGAAGGGCGAATCGATCTACGACACGAGCCGCGTCATCAGCGGCTACGCCGATGCGCTCGTCGTGCGGCATCCCGAGCAAGGTTCGGTGGCGGAATTCGCGCGGGCGACCAACATTCCGGTCATCAATGCCGGCGACGGCCCCGGCGAGCATCCGAGCCAGGCGCTGCTCGACCTGTACACGATCCAGCGCGAATTTTCGCGTATCGGGAAGATCGTCGATGGCGCGCATATCGCGATGGTCGGCGATCTCAAGTACGGCCGCACCGTGCATTCGCTCGCGAAACTGCTCGCGCTCCATCGCGGACTGAAGTTCACGCTGGTGTCGCCCCGTTCGCTGGAAATGCCCGACCACATCGTCGAGCAGATCGCGCGCGGCGATCACGTGATCGAGCAGACGGCCGACCTGCGCGCCGGACTGAAAGGCGCCGACGTCGTGTACGCGACGCGCATTCAGAAGGAGCGTTTCGCGGACGAGTCGATCGAAGGCTATACGCCGGACTTCCAGATCAACCAGGCGCTCGTGGACGCGGTGTGCGGTCCCGACACGCTCATCATGCATCCGCTGCCGCGCGACGGCCGCCCGGGCGCCAACGACCTGAGCACGGACCTGAACCACGATGCGCGGCTCGCGATCTTTCGCCAGACCGACAACGGCATTCCGGTGCGCATGGCGATCTTCGCGATGCTGCTGGGCGTCGAGCATCAGGTGCAGCATTCGATGCGCGATGCCGCCTGGCGCTCGCCCGCGTATGTCGGTCCGGACGATGCGGTGTTTCACGGGATCGACTAGCGTCGCGAGAGGACAAAAGCCGCTGGCGTTTCGTTCAGCGGCTTTCGTGGATGGATCAGCGGCAGGGGTATTACGCAGCCCGGTGCGTCTTCAGCCACTCGCGCAACGCGTCGTTCATGCGCGTCTGCCAGCCGTCGCCCGTCGCCTTGAACGCCTCGACGATGTCGGCGTCGTAGCGCACCGTCAGTTGCACTTTCGGCGACTCAAGACGTGGCCGGCCCAGCGGTCTCATCCTTGCGAACTGTTCGTCGGAAGGGACGAACGTGTCCGGGTCCGCGTCGATCCCCCGCTGGATCTCGGCTTCCTCTTCGGGTGTGTTCCTGTAGAGCTTCGATTTGCTGTTCATAACGTTCGACTTCCCGGTTGTTTGCCTTTCGCAGACTAATGATGCGCATTGCCGCGTTTCGCTGCGTGAAGACCACGCAATAGAGCCGCCCGGTTATCGGCACGTAGCCGATCTCGCGCACCTCGCCGTAATCGTGACGATCGTCGGCATATGACATGACGCGCGGCCAATCGATTTCCCGCGCGAGCGCGAGCGAAACACCGCGATCCCGTTGGTTCGCTTCGTCCTTCGCAGGATCGAAGATGATTTCGATGTGCATTATTGTAGTTACAGAAAAGTGGTTTTGCAAGCGGTCCTGGCGAACGTCAAGGCGCCGCATGCCGGCCGCAGACCGAATACTCATCTTGCCGATAACCCTCACCGCCCGTCGTCACTTTTTGTCGCTGCGACCCCGCTCTTTTGCCACCGCGCAACTGTGATCCTGCAACTCCTCCGACGAAGCCCAGTCGCCCGGCTTGACGTGATCGTTGAGCAGATAAAACGCAGGCGTGCCGTCGCGCAGCGTGGCGCCCGCGAGCAGCAGCGTCTGCTCGGCCATCACCTGCCCTTCTCGCGCGACGTCGGGTGCCAGCAGCTTGAACGGATCGGTGCGCGCGAGATCGGCGTCGTCGATGCGGCGGATGCGATACGCATGGCCGCGCAGCAGAACCGGAAACGGCGACCAGTCGGTGCCCGCGCGCGGCCCGTATTCGCGCAGCGCCGCGACGACGTCCGGCGCGAGGCAGTCGATATGGATATGCAGTTGGTTCTGCGTGCGCCCGTACGCCGAGTTGATCGCAAGCGAGAGCGTGTCGCGCGGCATGTCGCGATCGAGCGCCTCGTCGACGAAGCGTCGCGCCTGCCACGCCGCGCGAAAGTAGTTGGGCGTTCCGGGCACGAGCAGATCGGCGCTTTCGATGCCGCCAATGCGCGTCGTCGGAATCAGCAGATATTGCGCGACGCCGACAATATCCTTCAGCACCGCATAGCCGCCCGCGAGATTCACGTCGATGCATTTCTGCGCGATGTCGGCGCCTTCGGCCGCGGGAACACACGAATCGTGGACGATCTCCCAGAGCGCGTTCGGATTGTGGGCACGCGCGCAGGGCGCGGCGCAGGCGAGCGCGATGGAGACGAAGAGCGCGGCGAGGGAAGTCGATCGTTTGATCATGGCGACTTGCATCGTAGCCGCGTTTTGTGACGGCCTGCGCATCACATCGCCGGGGAATGCAAGTAGTCGCGATCATGCGCCGCGCGTCCTCGCATTCATCGTGGCTTTTTCGGGCCGCCCAGATATATGCGCACCGCTTCCGGCGGTCGTCATCGGTCGCGCCGATGACGCCGCATGTCAGTCGGCATCGACTTCCGGCCAGAGTCGCGGAAACACGAAGCGCAGGCTCTTCAACGGCAGCGCAAATGACAACGGGTCCCGGTGCGTTGCTGACTGCAAGATGCCGAAATCCAGCAGGCTGCGCGTGATACGGCGCGACGTCGCATCGCTCTCCCCCAGTATCCGGCTGAACTCCGCGCGTGAAAGCGGTCTGAGGAGCGCCACGGCTTCGAGAGCAAGCAATGCCTTGTCCGGCTTCACGACAGATCGTTCCGATCCGACTTGCCACGGATTGGCGTCGAGATAAACGAGCAGGTCGCGCAGTCGCGAGCGGATGCCGTCGAAAGCCAACATACCGAGCATGAAATCGACCTGATCGAGACAACAATCCAGAAAGTAGTGGACGAACCTGACAAGTTCCTCCTGCGAGAGATTGCCCCGGCCATCCAGATCGTTTCTTCGCCGCTGATCTGCCGCTGCCAGTCGGGCGTAATACTCGTCGTGGGTGCGAGCAAAACCGCGCAACGGCGACCATAGTCCATCCGTCAGCCCGAGCGCATGGAGCGTGAGATGCGAATGCAAACGGCAGACGCGTCCGTTGCCATCGATAAAGGGATGCACCCATGCGAGACGCTGATGTGAACACGCTGTCGCAATGAGCTGTAGTTCCGAGCCCTTGATCCGCGTGTATCGGGTGCTCCATTCCCTCAACAGGTCGGGGATCAACTCCGCTGGCGGTGCAAGGTGATTGCCCACCTTCACCATTCGATCTCTGAGCGCGCCGGGCACGATCTGCTGATGCTCCGACGTAGCGCGAGACTCGGCTGGCAGGCTTTCGAAGAAGAGTCGATGGATCAGCGTGACTTTGTCGGTGTCGAACAGCGCCTCAGCGCGAAGATCCCGCCATTTCGCTTTGAGCGCCTCCTCCGCCCGGATATGCGCTATCGCTGCGAACTGTCGCCCGCGTTCATCGGAGTCGTGCGAATAATGCGTTTCCAACGCCCGCTCGATGCTTGCGGGCGTGGTGTGCTGGCCCTCGATCTTGTTCGAGTAGTACGAGTTCATGCTTCGGAGAAGCGGAGCCAACGCGGCCGCAACCGGGCCACGATCCTTGGCAAGCAGCGCGCGAGATTTGGTTGCAAGTACGGACGCCTTGTCGATGAGCGCGTGGAGCACGCGCTCTTCAGGAAAAAGCGGCTGAAATGAACTGACGTCAGTCATGCGAGCGTTGTCATGTAGGGTTGGCTGTAGGGTTTATTGTAGACAACAGTGACGTACTGTATATTTAAAATCAATACATTAAACAATTTTATGTAGAGTTGATTGTAGAGTTTAAAGTAGGGTTCATCGCCCGGCATCGTCTTGGCGACAAACCCGTCGTCCCACCTCAAGTGCCGCCCCCGCCTGCCGTATACGAAAGGAAAGGGCACGTCCGTCCACACGGACCGCAGCCCATCCTTCAGCCTCGCCAGCCCCCATCGAAATGCATGCAAGAACAAAAACCCGACAGCTGGGCATCGCCATCGCAGCGTTGATGTCCATCTCGACCGCCACCCACGCCGACGTCCCCGCGACCGGCGGGAAGCTTCTCCTGACCGGCGGCGTCTCCGAAGTCGAAGGCGCCGCGGGCGGCGGCCTGACACCCTGGGCCGTGATCGGCGGCTATGGCACGGCCGGCCAGTTGGGCGGCAACGGGCACGGCACCTACGTCAGAACCCAGGACTACGCGCTGTCGACTTATGGCGGGATGGTCGGCGTTGCGAACCGCGTCGAGTTTTCACTGGCGCGGCAGACCTTCGATACACGCGATGTCGGCGCGCAACTCGGCCTCGGTTCGAACTACAAGTTCAATCAGAACATCTTCGGCGTGAAGGTACGGCTCTTCGGCGATGCGGTGCTCGATCAGGACACGTGGCTCCCGCAAGTCGCCGCCGGTATCCAGTTCAAGCACAACGAGCAAGGCGACGTCGTCAGGGCGGTGGGCGCGGCCAGCAATTCCGGCACCGATTTCTACGTCTCCGCGACGAAGCTGCTGCTCGCGAAAAGCCTGCTTCTGAACGGCACGGTGCGCTTCACCAAGGCAAACCAGTTCGGCCTGCTCGGATTCGGCGGCGACAAATCCAACGACTACCACGCCGAGTTCGAGTCGTCCGTGGCTTATATGCTGTCGAGAAGCATCGTGATCGGCGCCGAGTACCGCACCAAGCCGGACAACCTGAGCTTCGCCCGCGAACAGAACGCCTACGACGCGTTCGTCGCGTGGGCGCCGACCAAGCATGTCGCGCTGACCGCCGCCTATGTCGCACTCGGCGACATCGCGACGATCAAGAATCAGCGCGGCGTCTATCTCTCCTTGCAAGCAGGGTTCTGATCATGATGCGCGTCTTCCATTTCGCCGCCTCGGCGATCATCGCGGTCGCGGCGCTCGCGAGCGTCAATGCTCACGCCGACGATTCGCTCTATCGCGAGTTCGGAGAGAAACCGGGGCTCGTCAAGATCACCGACGATCTCTACGACAAACTTCTCGCCGATCCGCGCACGCAACCCTTTTTCGAGGACGCGCCGATCAAGCGCATCAAGCAGAAGCTCGTCGAGCAGTTCTGCGTGCTGCTCGGCGGCCCTTGCGAATACACGGGCCGCACGATGAAGCGCACGCACGAAGGGCAGAACATCGACCGTGCCGCGTTCAATGCGCTGGTCGAGGACCTGCAGGACGCGATGGACAAGAACGGCGTGCCCTTTCATGCGCAGAACAAGTTGCTTGCGAAGCTCGCGCCGATGTATCGCGACGTCCAGGATCGCGAATAAGCCGCGGCTCAAGTACGCAGGCGGCGTGCCGTTATCCCGCTAAGCGCGCGTCATTTTCGCGCATGGCAATCAACGAAGACATTCAGATGCGACTCAGCACACGATTATCGGCGGCACTCGCGTGCTGCGCAGCAGGACTCGTTACGATGAGCGCGCAGGCCGCGAGCGTTCGCGTACAGATCGTCGACCAGGCGGGCGCCGTCGTGCCCGACGCCATCGTCTATGCGATGCCCGTCAACGGCAAGATACCGGCGACGAAGCCGGCAGGCGCGGTGATCGACCAGGTGAAGCGCCGCTTCGTGCCGCTCGTGTCCGTCGCGCAGACCGGCGCCGCGATCACGTTTCCCAACAAGGACAACATCGAGCACGACGTCTACTCGTTCTCGCCCGCGAAGCGCTTCGAGCTGAACCTGTATCACGGCATTCCCGCGACGCCGGTCGTCTTCGACAAACCCGGTCTCGTGGTGATGGGCTGCAACATCCACGACTCGATGATCGCGTATCTGCTGATCGTGGATACGCCCTGGTTCGCGAAGACCGATGCAAGCGGCCAGGCCACCATCGACAATCTGCCCGCCGACGCCTATCGCGTCACCGCGTGGCACCCTCGCATGAGCGATCCGAACGCGCAGCCCACGCAGAAGGTCGGCGCAGGCACCGGCGACGCGGCGAAATTCACCTTGCAGTTGAAGCCCGAACAGAAGGTCGAATAGGCGCGCCGATGCGACTCCACAGCCTGCGTGCGCGGATTGCGCTGGTTTTCGTCCTGCTGATGCTGGCCGTGCAGGCGGCCGCGTTCGTCGTCATCAATTCGGTGATCACGTCGAACGCGCACCGCAACGCGAACGAGCAGTTGGCGGTCGCCGAGCGCGTGTTCAAGCAAGTGCTTCGAAGCAACGGCGAAAAGCTCACGCAGGCGGCGAGCGTCGTCGCGGCGGACTTCGGCTTCCGGCAGGCCATCGCGTCGCATGACGAGAAAACCGTGGCCTCGGCGCTCCGGAATCACGGCGACCGCATCCACGCGGATATCGTGATGCTCGCGGACCTCGACGGCAAGCTGATCGCCGACAGCAGCGGCCCCGCGCACGAAGGCATGCCCTTCCCGTTCCCGAAACTGCTGCGCGCCGTGGAGCGCAATGGCGACGCCTCGGCGATCGGCATGATCGACGGACGGCCGTACCAGCTGGTCGCGGTGCCGATCAAGGCGCCGTTGCCGATCGCGTGGGTCGCGATGGGTTTCGTCATCGACGACGACATGGCGCGCGAGATGAGCAGCCTGACCTCGCTCGACGTGTCGTTCATCGACCAGCGCGCCGACGGCCACTGGACCGCGCTCGCGAGTTCGTTGCCCGCAGCCGAGCGCCGTGCGTTGCAGGACCCGTCCAATCTGTCCGAAGAAAACTACGCGACGCGGCTCGTGCTCCTGAAGTCCGAAGGCGAGCCCGTTGCCGTCATGCTGCAACGTTCGCTCGCCGAGGCGCTCGCGCCGTTCCGGCGCCTGCAAACGACGCTCTTGCTCATCACACTCGCGGGCGTGCTCGTGTCGATCGTCGGCAGCATGTTCACGGCGCGCAGCGTCACGCGGCCGATCGCGGCACTCACGCAGTTTTCGCGGCGCATCGGCCAGGGCAATTACGCCGAGCCGATCGACGTGAAGCACCATGACGAAATGGGCGAACTCGCGAACGCGTTCAATCAGATGCAGCACGGCATCGCGGAACGCGAGCGGCGCATTACCGAACTCGCGTACATGGATCGCCTGACGGGTCTGCCGAACCGCGCGCTCTTTAACGACCGCCTCCAGCAGGCGATCGGCGTGGCGCTGCGCGCCGAGCATCCGCTCTCCGTGATGATGATGGACCTCGACCGCTTCAAGTATGTCAACGACACGCTCGGGCATCCCATCGGCGACCTGCTGCTGTGTGAAGTCGCGAAGCGCCTGCGCTCCGCCCTTCAGCGCGATACCGATACGGTCGCGCGTCTGGGCGGCGACGAGTTCGCCGTGCTGCTGCCCACCGACGACATCGACGCCGCGAAGCTGATCGCCAACCGGATGCTGAAGGCGCTGGAAGAACCGATCACGATCGAAGGGCAACTCGTCGATGTGGGCGCGAGCATCGGCATTGTCACCTGCCCGCTTAACGGCGCCGACATGAACGTGCTGCTGCGCCGCGCCGACATCGCGATGTACGTGGCGAAGCGCGCGAATGCCGGTTATGCGCTCTACGACGAACGCCACGACCAGAACAGCGCAGAGCGGCTTTCGCTGATGAGCGAGTTGCGGCAGGCAGTCGAGCACGATCAGTTGACGCTCTACTATCAGCCGAAGGTGGACCTGAGCACGCACAAGGTGAAGTACGTCGAGGCGCTGGTTCGCTGGGACCATCCGACGCGCGGCTTCATCTCCCCGGACCAGTTCATTCCGTTTGCCGAGCAGACCGGCTATATCAAGAGCATCTCGCGCTGGGTGGCCGACAAGGCCATCCAGCAGTGCTCGCTGTGGCACGCGCAAGGCATCGAACTGGCGGTCTCTGTGAACGTGTCGGCGCGCGAGTTGATCCAGTCGTCGCTGCCCGACACGTTCAGTGCGCTACTGCGCAAGTACCGCGTGGCTCCCGAGTGGATCTGGATTGAGATCACGGAGAGCGCGATCATGGACGATCCGAATCACGCCATCGAAACGCTGGACCGCCTGCATGCGCTCGGCATTCGCCTGTCGATCGACGACTTCGGCACCGGCTATTCGTCGCTGTCGTATCTGAAGCGCATGCCCGTCGACGAGTTGAAGATCGACAAGTCCTTCGTGATGGGCATGTTCGATCACAAGGACGACGAGACCATCGTGCGTTCGACCATCGACCTCGGTCACAACATGGGACTGAAGGTGGTGGCGGAGGGTGTAGAAAGCGAAGCGATGCTGCTGCGCCTGAAGGACCTGCGCTGCGACCTCGCGCAGGGCTTTCATCTGAGCCGGCCGCTGCCGCCCGCGAAGCTGGAGGCGTGGCTGCAAGAGTGGCAGGAATCCGCCGAGACCGCATGAAAAAGCCCGCGTTCGTGAGAACGCGGGCTTGCCTTCAGATGAGACGCGAGGCTCAGGCGGTTCTCGCCTTGTCGCCTTCACGCTCGACCGGATGCGGTTCCTTCAGCTTGTTGGCGACGCGGGTCGCTTCGAAGTAGCCGGGGTTCGGCGGGCGCTTCAGGTACTGGCCCGCACCGCGGACCGCGCGCAGGTCGCCATCGGCCCACGCAAGCGCGCCGCGCGTGAGCGTGTGCGTCGCGACGCCTTGCACCGTCATCCCTTCGAACACGTTGAAATCGACCTTCTGATGATGCGTGTTCACCGAGATCGTCTTGCTCGCAGCCGGGTCCCAGACGACCAGGTCCGCGTCCGCGCCCACCTGCACCGCGCCCTTGCGCGGAAAGAGATTGAAGATCTGCGCGGCGTTGGTCGAGGTGACGCACACGAACTCGTTCGGCGTCAGGCGCCCCTTGTTCACGCCGTGATGCCAGAGCACCGACATGCGATCCTCCACGCCGCCGCAGCCGTTCGGAATCTTCGTGAAGTCTTCGCGGCCCATCGCCTTTTGCGACGCGCAGAAGACGCAATGATCGGTGGCCGTGGTGTGAAGCTGGCCCGACTGCAGGCCCCGCCATAACGCCTCGCGATGCTCGGCCGCGCGAAACGGCGGGCTCATCACGTGGGCGGCGGCACGCGTCCAGTCCGGATCGCGATACACCGATTCGTCGATCACCAGATGCCCCGGCAGCACTTCGCCGAACACGCGCTGTCCTTCATTGCGCGCCCGCGCGATCACGTCGACGGCATCCTTCGCCGAGACGTGCACGATATAGATCGGCACGCCGAGCACCTGCGCGATGCGAATCGCGCGATTCGCGGCTTCGCCCTCGACTTCCGGCGGACGCGACAGCGGGTGCGCTTCGGGTCCCGTAAAGCCGCGCGCAAGTAGTTGCTTCTGCAACTGAAAAACGAGCTCGCCGTTTTCGGCATGCACGGTAGGCAGCGCGCCGAGTTCGAGCGAGCGTGTGAAGCTGTTCACGAGCACTTCGTCGTCGGCCATGATCGCGTTCTTGTAGGCCATGAAGTGCTTGAAGCTCGACACGCCGTGATCGTGCACGAGCGTGCCCATGTCGCGATGCACCGATTCGTCCCACCACGTCACCGCGACGTGAAAGCCGTAGTCCGCCGATGCCTTCTCCGCCCAGCCGCGCCACTCCCTGAACGCGTCCATCAGCGGTTGCTTCGGGCTCGGGATCACGAAGTCGATGATGCTCGTCGTGCCACCCGACAGTCCCGCCGCCGTGCCGGTGTAGAAGTCGTCGCTCGCGGTCGTGCCCATGAAGGGCAGTTCCATGTGCGTGTGCGGATCGATGCCGCCCGGCATCACATATTGCCCGCCCGCATCGACGATCTGCGTGCCCGCGGGCATGTCGAGATCGAGGCCGATCGCGAGGATCGTGCCGCCGTCTGTGGCATCGGCACAGAGCACGTCGGCGCGGTAGGTGCGATCGGCGTCGATCACCGTGCCGCCGCGTATCAGGATCGTCATGTTGCTGTCTCCTCGGAAAGTCATGCGCTCGCGACGCGCGTGCTGGGGCTCTTGCGCAGCTTCATCCATGTGCCATAGACGATCGACGCAAGCGCGAGCCCCACGAACCACGCATAGGTGTAGAGCGTGTTGAAGAACGCCGGCACGCTCGGAAACGATGCCGGAAAGGCGGTATGCAGAAAGCCGGGCAGGTTCGGCAGCACGCCGATCACGAGCGCCACGACCGCCGCGATGTTCCAGCCGCCGGTATAGCTGTATTCGCCGTTCTCGTCGAAGAGTTCGCGCGGATCGAGCCGGGTCCCGCGAATCAGGAAGTAATCGACCATCAGGATGCCCGCGACCGGGCCGAGCAGCGCCGAGTAGCCGACGAGCCACGTAAAGATATAACCCTGCGTCGTCGCGAGAATCTTCCACGGCATCATCACGATGGCAATGGTCGCGGTAATCATGCCGCCCGCGCGATACGAAATGCCCTTCGGCCAGAGGCTCGAAAAATCGTAGGCGGGACCGACGAGGTTCGCCGCCAGGTTGCAGCACATCGTATCGAGCGTCAGGATGACGAGCGCAATCCCCACGCCGATGCCCGTCATGCGACTCGTCAGGTCGATCGGGTCCCAGATGGCCTTGCCATAGATGACGACCGTAGCCGACGTGACCACGACCGAGATCACCGAGAGGAGCGCCATCGGTCCGGGCAAGCCGATCGACTGTCCGATCACCTGATCGCGCTGAGAGCGGGCGAAGCGCGTGAAGTCGGGAATATTGAGCGCAAGCGTGGCCCAGAAGCCGACCATCGCGGTGAGACCGGGCCAGAAGGTGGCCCAGAAGAGCCCCTCCTTCTTGCCGCCCGCGACGAACTGCGAAGGCGCCGAGAGCATCGAGCCGATGCCGCCTGCCTTCGACGTGGCCCACCACACGAGCGCGATGCACATCACGACCTTGATCGGCGCGGACCAGCTTTCGAGCCAGCGGATCGAATCGGTGCCATGCACGATGAAGTAGATCTGCAACGCCCAGAATACGAGAAAGCACGCGAACTGGCCGATGGAGATGTCGATGAACGGCAGCGCCGCGCCGTGCAATGCGTTGCCCGTGAGAATGTTCGCGAGCGTGTAGATGGCGCTGCCGCCGAGCCAGGTCTGGATGCCGTACCATCCGCACGCGACGATCGCACGCAACATCGCGGGCAGCTTCGCGCCCTGCGTGCCGAACGAGGAGCGCACGAGCACCGCATACGGAATGCCGTGCTTGGCGCCCGCATGGCCGATCAACAGCATCGGCACGAGCACGATCAGGTTGCCGAGCAGCACGGTCGCGACCGCCTGCCACGGCGACATGCCCTCTTCCGTGAGACCCGCTGCAAGCATGTACGACGCGATGTTCATCACCATCCCGACCCATAGCGCGGCGAAGTGATACCACTTCCACGTGCGTTGCGCGGGACCGGTCGGCGCGAGATCGTCGTTATAGAGGCTGCTGCCTTGCGCGCTGGCCGCGAAGCCCGGATCGACGTCATGCGCAGTCTGGTTCATCGATGCATCTCCACTCGAATCGTTGTGATGGCGACTTTCAATGTCAAGCCGCCTTGGCGGGCTCTTCGGCATCGACGCGCGCCGGGTTGTTCGGATGCGTGGTCCAGTTCGCGTATTCGCCCGCGTCCACGCGCTCCATCGTGATGCATTGCTCGACCGGGCAAACATGCATGCACAAATTGCACCCGACGCATTCGGCATCCACCACGTCGAAATGACGCACGCCGTCCTTCTCGCGCGTGATCGCCTGGTGCGACGTGTCTTCGCATGCGATGTGGCACAGGCCGCACTTGATGCACTTGTCCTGGTCGATGCGCGCCTTGATGTCGTACTTGAGGTTCAGGTACTTCCAGTCCGTGACGTTGGACACCGCGCGGCCGCGGATGTCGTCGAGCGTGGCGTAGCCCTTCTCGTCCATCCAGTTCGAGAGGCCGTCGGCGAGATCGGAGACGATCCGAAATCCATAGTGCATCGCCGCCGTGCACACCTGTACGCTGCCCGCACCCAGCACGATGAACTCGGCGGCATCGCGCCAGTTAGTGATGCCGCCGATGCCGGAGATCGGCAGGTTCGGCGTTTCGATGTCGCGTGCGATTTCCGCAACCATGTTGAGCGCGATCGGCTTGACCGCCGGTCCGCAATAGCCGCCGTGCGTGCCCTTGCCGTCGACGGTCGGCATCGGCGCCATCTCGTCGAGATCGACCGCGACGATCGAGTTGATCGTGTTGATGAGCGATACGCCGTCCGCGCCGCCCTTGTACGCGGCGCGCGAACCGACGCGAATGTCGGTGATGTTCGGCGTGAGCTTCACGAGACACGGCAGCTTCGTGCCTTCCTTGACCCAGCGCGTGACCATCTCGACATACTCCGGCACCTGGCCGACCGCCGCGCCCATGCCGCGCTCGCTCATGCCATGCGGACAGCCGAAGTTGAGTTCGACGGCGTCAGCGCCCGTGTCCTCGACGAGCGGCAGGATCCATTTCCAGTCGCGCTCGTTGCAGGGCACCATCAGCGAGACGATCAGCGCGCGGTCCGGCCAGTCGCGCTTCACTTGCGCGATCTCACGCAGGTTCACGTCGAGTGGACGGTCGGTGATCAGTTCGATGTTGTTCAGTCCCGCCATGCGCTGGCCGTTCCACTGCACCGCGCCATAGCGCGAGCTGACGTTCACCACATGCGGATCGAGTCCGAGCGTCTTCCACACGACGCCGCCCCAACCCGCCTCGAAGGCGCGGTTGACGTTGTAGGCCTTGTCGGTGGGCGGCGCGGACGCAAGCCAGAAAGGATTCGGCGAAGTGATGCCGGCAATCGTGCAACGCAGGTCGGCCATGTCGATGGGCTCCGTATCGTGTTCGTGGGGTCTTGCCGGTCAGGCGGCCTTGATGGCGGTCAGCGCGAACGAAGCATCGATCGACGCCGCCGCGAGCTTGCCGTCCTGCACCGCCTGCACCGTGAGGTCGAGTCCTTCGTGCCTCGCGCAGTCGCCGCCGGCCCATACTTTGGCGAGCGTCGTCTGACGGTTTTCATCGGTGGCGATGCGGTTGCCGTCGAGCGTCAGCAGTTCGTTCTCCAGTCCGACAGCGACGAGCGTCTGGCCGATCGCCTTCAGCACCATGTCGGCTTCGATCATGAAGCGCTCGCCTTCGCGCTCGAACTCGACGGCGCTCACGCGACCATCGGCACCGATCATGCGTATCGGCCGCGCATGCGTGACGAGCGTGACGCCGTTCATCTGCGCGAACTCGCGCTCGGCCCAGGTTGCGCTCATCTGTTCGACGCCGCGTCGATACACCATCGTTACCGAATCCGCCCCGAGCTTGCGGCTTTGCACCGCCGCGTCGACCGCCGTGTTGCCGCCGCCGATCACCACCACGCGCCGGCCGACGGGCACGGTCGCGAGATCGTCGGCCTGCCGCACTTGCTCGATGAAATCGACCGCGTTCATCACGCCCTCGAGCGCTTCGCCATCGAGCGCAAGCGCACGTACACCGCCAAGTCCGATCGCGAGGAACACTGCGTCGTATTGCTTGCGAAGATCGTCGAGCGTCACATCGCGGCCTAGCATCACGCCCTGTTTCAGTTCGATGCCGCCAATCGAGTAAAGCCATTCGACTTCGCGCTGCGCGAAGTCCTCGACGGTCTTGTACGCCGCGATGCCGTATTCGTTCAGACCGCCGGGCTTCGCGCGCGGATCGAAGATCGTCGCGCGATGGCCGGCAAGCGCAAGGCGATGTGCGCATGCGAGCCCCGCGGGTCCCGCGCCGACGACCGCGATATGCCGGCCCGTATCGGCGGCGCGTTTGAACAGATGTTCGCCGCGCGCCATCGCCCAGTCGGTGGCGTGCCGCTGAAGTGCGCCGATCGCGACCGGCTTGTCGCCCGGATGATTGCGTACGCATGCGCCTTCGCAAAGAATCTCTGTCGGGCAGACCCGCGCACACATGCCGCCAAGCGGATTTGCCGAGAGAATGTCGGTCGCCGCGCCCTTCAAATTGCCGTTGCCGATCTTGCGGATGAAGCTCGGGATGTCGATGGACGTCGGGCACGCCTGAATGCACGGCGCGTCGTAGCAATAGTGACAGCGGCTCGATGCCGCCGCGGCGGCGGTCGCGTCGAGCAAGGGCGCGACGTCGGAGAACTCGCACGCGAGCTGTTCCTGCGAGAGGCGATGCGCCGCAATGTCGCCGGTTTGCTTCATGGTCATACGCGTTCCTTCGTCAAGATGAAGACGTAGCCGTGCCCGCCGGCTTCGCGCAACGCGAAGCCGGGACGGCGCTGCAACAGCGAAGTTGATCAGGCGTTACGAGGCTGGTTCGGATGCGCGTCCGAGCATCGCGTGAAGCAGGACGTTGGCGCCCGCCTCGATCCATTCCTGCGATGCGTCTTCGATCTCGTTGTGACTGATGCCATCGACGCAAGGCACGAAGACCATCGACGTGGGCGCAACTTGCGACAGATAGCACGCGTCGTGTCCCGCGCCCGACACCATGTCGCGATGCGAATAGCCGAAGCGTTCCGCAGCCGCGCGCACGGACTTCACGCAGGCTGCGTCGAACGCGACGGGCGCGTAATAGAAGATCTGTTCGAGTTCGGTCTGAAGGCCGATGCCGTCCGCGATGCGCGCAACGCCTTCGCGCAGTTCGGCATCCATCTGCGCGAGCACGGCATCGTCGGGATGACGAAAGTCGACGGTGAAGAACACGCGGCCTGGAATCACGTTGCGTGAGTTCGGGTGGACCTGCATCATGCCGACCGTCGCGCAGGCGAGCGGCGCATGATCGAGGCCGATGCGGTTGACGAGATCGACCACGCGCGACGCGCCGAGCAATGCGTCCTTGCGGCGCGGCATCGGCGTCGGACCTGCATGGGCTTCCTGGCCCGTCAGCGTGATCTCGTACCAGCGCTGGCCCTGCGCATCCGTGACGACGCCGATCGTCTTTTTCTCCGCTTCGAGAATCGGCCCCTGTTCGATGTGAAGTTCGAAAGCCGCATGCAGTCGACGTCCGCCGCACGGCACATCGCCTGCATAGCCGATGCGCCTGAGTTCCTCGCCAATCGTCTTGCCGTCCACGTCCTTGCGCGAAAGACCGTAGTCCAGCGTGAAGACCCCGGCGAACACGCCCGATGCGACCATCGCCGGTGCGAAGCGCGAGCCTTCCTCATTGGTCCAGATCACGACTTCGATCGGATGCTCGGTCTCGATCGCGTGATCGTTGAGCGTGCGGATCACTTCGAGGCCACCGAGCACGCCATAGATGCCGTCGAAGCGGCCGCCCGTCGGCTGCGAATCCGCGTGCGAACCCGTGATGACCGGCAGCGCATCGAGGTTGCGTCCGGCGCGGCGCATGAAGACGTTCCCCATCTGATCGACGCTGATCGTGCAGCCCGCCTCCTTCGCCCAGCTCACGATGAGATCGCGGCCCTCGCGGTCGAGATCGGTCAGCGCGAGACGACAGACACCGCCTTTAGGCGTCGCGCCGATTTTTGCCATCGTCATCAGGCTGTCCCACAGGCGCTGACCGTTCACTTGGAGCGATGTATCGAGACCAGCCGCTTCGTTTGCATTCGTAGTTGCATCCGTTACCGCGTTCATTCGATTCGCTCCTTCAATCGTGGCTGAGGGGACATGAAACTGGTGCATCCGCGTAGCATCGTGGCGCGCTGCCGCACGTAGCCGGTGCACTTTTTTTCTTTCTAAGGGATGATCCTGATGCTGCGTTCCGCTGCTTAGCGAATCCTGTCCGGTTGGACAGGTTGTAGCCGATTAAAATAAGCAAATCAATGTGTTTCGTGTGCTGCAATACAGAGCGAGAAGCGTGCCATTGCGACGCAACATGGCGCTTTTTAACAAGCCTGTTCGCTGGATGGAGCCGCGTTAAGCGAACGGACCGATATGAGTGGAACAGGCGCGACAGGGCTTGCAAGCCGCGCGAGGCGAAACGATGAGACACGACGATGCAGCAGCCGACGCACTAGAAAGCGACACCGCCGCTGCGCCTTTGCGGCGCCGCAAGGCGCACATTCGCGAATCGAACGAAGCCCACTTGCTGGCGTGTGCGGAAGCGGTGTTCGCCGAACGCGGACTGGAGGGCGCGAGCACCGCGATGATCGCGGAGCGCGCGGGTTTGCCCAAAGCCAACTTGCATTACTACTTTCCGACCAAGCTCGCACTCTATCGGCGTGTGCTCGAAGACGTCTTCGAAGACTGGCATCGCGCGGCCGATACGTTCGAATGCAGCGACGACCCGGTCGAAGCAATCGGCGGTTATGTGCGCGCGAAGATGGAATTGTCGAGGCGCCGGCCGCTCGGCTCGAAGGTGTGGGCGAGCGAGATCATTCACGGCGCGCAGCACATGCAGGACATCCTGGGGGAACGCGTAAAGCCCTGGCTCGATTCGCGCGTGAGCGTGATCGAACATTGGGTCGCGCGCGGACTGCTCGCGCCGGTCGACGCGCAGACGCTCATGTTTCTGATCTGGGCAACGACGCAGCACTACGCCGACTTCGACGCGCAGATCCGCGCGCTAAAGGGCAAGCGCGCGCTGACGCAAAAGGCCTTCGATACCGCGACGGAAGAAGTCGTACGGCTCGTGATTCGCGCATGCGGAGCGGTGTCGCCAGCGGACAGCCAGGCGACGCGCACATAGAAAATCGCCTGACGCTTGGAAGCGTCAGGCGATTTTCTTTAAGCATCACGAAGCCGCGAAGGCTTCGCGTCGAACCACTTTGGCTTAGTGACCGAAGTAGATCGAGTCGGGACCGGACGTCGGTGCAACGCGCAGGCCCGAAGCCGAGCTACCGGCGGTCGAAGGACCGTAGCCAGTCGCCGCATTGCCTTGTTCGGCGTTCACGCGAGCTTGCGCTGCCTGAATGTTCTGCGGGTAATTCACGCGATCCGTCGACGGGTTGTAGCCAGCGCGTTCGAGTTGAACCAGTTCGGCGCGAACTTCGGCGCGCGTGACGGGTGCGTTGTTTTGAGCGAACGCGAACGTCGGAGCAGCCAGAGCCGAAGCGATGACGAGTGCGGGAACGAATGCCTTGATCATGATGAACCTCCAATATCTTGTTTTGAGAAATGCAAGGAACCGGAAGCCTTTTATTAAGTTTCTGATTCGCTTTGCTTGAAAACAAGTTTAGGCGTGGGCTCATCTAGGGGAAACCCCTATTTGCGCGAAACATTATTGTCTGTTTCACAATAGTGTTACTGCGTCTATCGGCGCGATTGACGCGCTTTATGAGGCGGCGACGCGCTCCAGTGCGGCGCTCACAAGCCGTTCCAGCAGAGGCTGGACTTGCGACGCACGCGCTTCATCGTAGGCGAAGGGCAGCGTCTCTTCCATGTACGTCGCCTGTGTCAATTCGAGTTGCACCGAATGCACGCCCTCGGCCGGCTGACCATAACGTCGCGTAATGTAGCCGCCTTTGAAACGACCGTTCGCTATCGCCGTGTAGCGTCCGTCCTGCTTCACGATCTCGGCCAGCATGTCCGCCAGGCCCGCGACGGCGGTCGTGCCATCGGCGGTCCCGAAGTTGAAGTCCGGCAAACGTCCGTCGAAAAAGCGCGGCACGACCGATCGGATCGAATGCGCTTCCCACAGCAGCACGCGGTCGTGTTTCGCTCGCAAGCTAGCGAGTTCCTGCGTCAACGCATCGTGATAAGGCTGCCAGTAAGTCGCGCGCCGCGCGTCGATCTGGGCGCGATCCGGCGCGCGTCCGGGCCGGTAAAGCGGCGCCTTGTCGAACGTATCGACGGGGCACAGGCCGGTCGTGTCGCGGCCGGGATAGAGATTCGCGTCGTCGGGCGGCCGGTTCAGGTCGATCACATAGCGCGCGTATTCAGGCAGCAGGACCGATGCGCCCAGGCCCTTTGCGAACGCATAGAGACGTTCGAGATGCCAGTCGCAATCGTCGACGCGCAGCGCTTCTGGCGTCATGTCGGCGGCGAGCGCTTCGGGAATGCGCGTGCCCCGATGCGGAATCGAGATCAGGAGCGGCGCCGTGCCGCGTTCCAGCGTGTAGATAGTCGAGTCGTTCATGTTCGTGGTCTCTAGGTTCGTGGCGCGCTCATAGCAAGAGCGACGCCAGCGCCGCGCGGTAGCGCGCAAACGCGTCTTCCTCATCCGCATGACGGCGGTCATCGACCACTTTACGCCCGCCCACATAGACATCGCGAACCGGCGTGTTCCCATGCTCGCCGAACACGATGCTCGACAGCCACGTCTCGCGATCGTGCCCCGCGATGCCCGGATGATCCGCATCGAGCACGATCCAGTCCGCGCGCTTGCCCGCCATCAACGCGCCCGTCGCGCGGCCGCTCGCACGCGCGCCGCCTTCGAGCGACGCGTCGAAGAGACGATCTGCGGGACGGCTTTGCGTCGCCGATGCGAGCACGTTACGCTCGCGCCGCAAGAGACGCTGGCCGTATTCCAAAAGCCGCAATTCCGCGCGCCAGTCGACGCCGATATGGCTGTCCGAGCCCACGCCGATACGGCCGCCCGCCGCGAGATAATCGCGAGCCGGAAAGAGCCCGTCGCCGAGATTCGCCTCGGTGGTGAGGCACAGGCCCGCGACGGCGCCGCTCGCGGCCAGTCGCGCGGTCTCGTCGGCGTCCATGTGGGTCGCGTGGACGAGGCACCAGCGATCGTCGAGATCGAAGCGATCCAGCAGCCATTGCACCGGGCGCTGTCCGCTCGCCGCGATGCATGCGTCGACTTCGGCCGTCTGCTCCGCAATGTGGATGTGCACGGGCGCGCGGTCGAACCGCGCGTCGAGTCCTTCGATCAACGTGCGAAGCGAATCGTCCGATACCGCCCGCAACGAATGAGGCGCGACGCCATAACGTCGCGAGCCGTTCTCCGGCCGCGCGCGCCGCAACGCATCGAGCAGGTCGAGCAACTGTTCCGGCGTGTTGAGAAAGCGCCGCTGATCGTCGCGTGGCGCGCTCTTGCTAAAGCCGCTGTATTGATAGAGCACCGGCAACATCGTCATGCCGATGCCCGCGTGCCCCGCCGCATCCACGACACACTGCGCGAGTTCGGCGCGATTCGCGTAGGGCGTGCCGTCGCTCGCGTGATGCACGTAGTGGAACTCGCACACCGACGTATAGCCCGCCTTGAGCATTTCGATGTAGAGCCAGCGGGCGATCGGTGCAAGCGTCTCGGGACCGACCTTCGCGGCAAAGCGGTACATCAGGTCGCGCCAGCTCCAGAACGTATCGGTCGCGCTCGCGCGATACTCGGTGAGCCCCGCCATCGCGCGCTGGAACGCGTGCGAATGAAGGTTCGGCATGCCGGCGATGACCGGGCCTGCGGCGCGCGGCGTAGCGGGCGGCATCGGACTGTCCGGCGTGACCGCGACGAGCGTGCCTTCGTCGTTCCATTCGAGCAGCACGTCGCGCTGCCAGCCATCGGGAAGACGCGCGTGATCCGCGAAGAGTGAAGTCATCGTGAAGGGTCCGTTATGACGATACCGATCTGCAGCCACGACGCTTCATGCTGCATGCAAGTCACGACGCACTCGCGCGCAGTCGATGCATCGAGGCGAAGCGTGTCGTCGGGCTGGAGCGTAAAGCGCGTTTCGCCGTCCAGCGCGACCGCTATTTCGCCTTGCACGCAGAAGATGATCGTGACGTCATCGGCAGGCACGATGCGCGATTCGCGACGATGCGCCCGCACCGTCGCTCGCGCGCGATCGCGCCGCACCATCACGTTGAAGTCGCGTGTCGGGCCGTCGACGAGTGTCGCGTCGATCGGCGTTTCGCCCGCGAACGAGGCCATCGCGAGCGGCGTGTCCAGCGCATGCGTGCGGCCGTTCGCTTCATGCAGCCGCATGCCCGCGCCTTCGAGCAGCACCAGCGTGCGGTCGATGCCCGCAAACGTCGAGAAGGCGCCGGGCATATCGACGTTAGCGATGCTCAGGCGCCACGCGAACGCATCGAGCGCCGCGCCTTTCGGCTCGGCGTCGATTTCGCGCGTCACGCCGCCGCCGTTTTTCCAGGGCGCCGGCACGAGCGATTCGCCACGGATCAGGTTCATCAGAAGTGTCCGGTGAACTGATAGCGGTCGCCGGGATGCCACAGGTTCGCGACCGATGCCACCGCGTCGCGCGACCACGTGCGCCGATGCAGCAAGAGACACGGCTCATGCTCTTTCATCGCGAGCGAGCGGCGCGTGTCGTCGGAAGGAATCGCGGCCTCGATACGATACTCGACGCGCTGCAACGGCGCCGCCGCCATCAGGTACTGGTTCGGCGTGATCGTCGTGAAGTCCTGCCGCGCGTATTCGGGCGCGAGCACGGGGTTCACGTGCCGCTCCTCGATCTGCACCGGCTCGCCGTTTTCGAAGTGCAGCACGCGCGAATGAAACACGGGGCTGCCTACCGCAAGCTGCATTTCATCGGCGAGCAGTTCGTCGACGATCGATGCGCCCAGATGCAGCACGTCCGCGCGATACGTATGTCCGCGCGCGGCGATCTCGTCGGAGATGCTGCGGATTTCGACCAGCGTCGACGCATATTTCGGTGTTGCCACGAAAGTGCCCGCGCCCTGCACGCGCGTGAGCACTTGTTCGGCGGTCAGTTCGCGCACCGCGCGATTGACCGTCATGCGCGCGACCTTGAACTCGCGCGCCAGTTCGTTTTCGGAGGGCACCTGATCGCCCTCCCGCCACTCGCCGATATGAATGCGCGTCAGGATGTAGTCCTTGATCTCCTGATAGGCAGGCGTATTCATGCAGTCTGTTCCGACGCGAACTCGAACGGGCTGTGCTTCGCGATCTCGCCGCCTTCGACGAGCTTCGCGATCGCCGCGATGTCCGGCGCGAAGTAGTGGTCAATATCGTAGTGCGCGACCTTCGCGCGCAGCGTCTTCATCACGTCGATGAGGCGCGGGCTGGTCTCGTGCGGCGCGCGCAAGTCGACGCCCTGCGCCGCCGCGAGCAGTTCGATCGCGAGAATGTTGGCCGTGTTGCTCGCGATGTCGCCGAGCTTGCGCGCCGCGAACGTCGCCATCGACACATGATCTTCCTGGTTCGCCGAGGTCGGCAGCGAATCGACGGACGCCGGATGCGCGAGCGTCTTGTTCTCCGACGCGAGCGCGGCCGCCGTGACGTGCGCGATCATGAAGCCGGAATTGACGCCGCCATCGCGCACGAGGAACGGAGGCAAACCGGACAGCGTGGCGTCGATCAGCAAGGCAATGCGGCGTTCCGCCAGCGCGCCGATTTCGGCGGCCGCGAGCGCGAGGTTGTCGGCGGCGAACGCGACGGGTTCCGCATGGAAGTTGCCGCCCGAAAGCACTTCGCCAGTATCGGGGAAGATGAGCGGGTTGTCGGAGACCGCGTTCGATTCGATCAGCAGCACGTCGGCCGCGTGGCGCATCTGGTCCAGACACGCGCCCATCACCTGCGGCTGGCAACGCAGGCTGTACGGGTCCTGCACCTTGTCGCAATCCGCGTGCGAGAGATTGATGCCCGAACCTTCGAGCAGCGTGCGATAGGCGGAGGCTGCATCCATCTGTCCGCGATGGCCGCGCAAGTCGTGGATGCGCGCATCGAAGGGCACGACCGAACCGGCCGCCGCATCGACGGACAGCGCGCCCGCGACGAGCCCGGTGCGGAACAGGTCTTCGATCGCGAACATGTTGTAGAGCGCGAGCGCCGTCGACGCCTGCGTGCCGTTCAGCAGCGCGAGGCCTTCCTTGGCCTGCAGGTTCAGCGGCTTGAGACCGGCGACGCTCAGACCGTCGAGCGCGCTCGCGCGTTCGCCGCGAATCATCACTTCGCCGATGCCGAGCAACACCGTCGACATGTGCGCGAGCGGCGCGAGATCGCCCGACGCGCCGACCGAGCCCTTGACCGGGATCACCGGTAGAACGTCGGCGTTGAAAAGCGTGATGAGCGCGTCGATGACTTCGCGACGGATGCCCGAATGACCGCGCCCGAGGCTCGACAGCTTGAGCGCGATCAGAAGGCGAACGACCGGTCGCGACATGGGCTCGCCGACGCCCACCGCGTGCGACAACACCAGATTGCGTTGCAGCAATTCGAGCTGGTCGGCGGGAATGTGCGTGCTCGCGAGCCGCCCGAAGCCCGTGTTGATGCCGTAGGCCGGCTCGCCTTTCGCGGCGATGTCGGCGACGGCCTTCGCGCTCGCGTCGATGGCGGCGAAGCTCGCCGGATCGAGTTCCAGCGAGTCGGAACCGCGTGCGATGCGGCGCAATTGCGGCAGCGTCAGAAAACCGGGCGTCAGCTTGATCATGGCTCATCCTGTCTATACAAGTTAGAGCCAAGTCTAAACGGCCCTTATCCTATAAACAAGAGGTCATTAGGGAATTCACTGACGCCTCGCGGCGCGTTGTCTATACAGATTTGACGCCTAGAACCGATGCTGGATGCCCGCCGTCACCCCGGCCTGCGTGTCCGCCGCTCCGGTCAGGTCGCGCGAGAGGCTCACGTTCTGGTCGTTCGCAGCGAAGGCGTAGCCGCCCGAGAGATAGAGCGTCGTGCGCTTCGAGAGCGAATAGTTCGCACGCACGGAGAGCAGGGTCGGGTCGCCGTCGGTCGCGCCCTTGATGTCCTGATGATAGACGGCCGCATACACCGTGAAGTCCGGCGCGAAGTCGTAGGAGCCGCCGAACCAGTACATGTCGCTGCGCAGCGTCTCGGCGAGTGTGTTGAACGTGCGCCGATAGTTGCGATAGCCCGCCATCACCTTGGCCGCGCCGAAGTCGTAGCTCGCGCCCGCGTGGATGCCCTGGATATAGCGGGTGGTGTCGGCGGGCGTGACGCTCTCGCTTGCGCCGTTCTGGCGGTCGAAGGTCGCGACGACCGCGAATGCGCCGCGCTCGTAACCGAGGCCGAAGTCGTACTTCGAACTTGTCTTCATGCTGCCCGGCACGTTGCCGAAGCCGTACATCGCGCCGACCTTGAAGCCGCTGAACTCGCCGTCGTAGCGCACTGCGTTCGCGGAGCGCGAAAAGAGTCCGTCCTTGCGGCCGCCGGTCGCCGTCGAACTGGTCGCCCACGAATAGTTCGGCGCGTAGGCCATCGGATCGAACGGCAGCATGTAGTCGTAGGTCGTCGTGAAGGTGCGGCCGAGAATTACCTGACCATAGGTATTGTGCTTCAATCCGACGGTCGCGCGACGGTCGAAGAGCGCGTTCGGACCGTCATCCAGTTGCCCGTTCGCGATGTTGATGCCGCTTTCCAACTGGAACACGGCCTTCAGGCCGCCGCCCAGATCCTCGGCGCCCCGCATGCCGAAGCGCGACGTGTTCTTGCCGCCCGACACGAGGCGCGCGGCGCCGCCGTCCGGGCTTGCGTGGTTCACATACTCGACACCGGCATCGACGATGCCGTACAGCGTGACGCTCGACTGCGCATGCGCCGTGCCGCTGCCTGCGATGCCCGCGAACGATGCGATCGCGGCGAGATGGATGCTGCTGCGTTTCATGCGTCTTCCTCCGTTGTGATTTTTGTTTTCGATGCGCGCGCGCATGCCCGCGCGACACGCATACGCGCGCGCGGGACTTCGCTTCGGATCAGAGAATCGGTCTGGATCTAGCTGGCTTGAGCAAACGCCCAGCAGTCGTTGGCAGGAAACTCGACCCAGTGATTGCCCGGGTCGCGCGGCGTGTGACCGAATGCGCGAAAGCGCAGGTCGCCGCAATGGAACAGGTATTCCCAGCGGTCGCCGAGATACATCGAGGTCACGAGGTTCGCCTGCACGCGGTTCGCGCCGGGGCCGTCCGCGACCTGCACGCGCTCCAGGCGGATCACGGCCTGCGCGTCCTGTCCCGGCTGCAAGGCTTCGCGTGCGCGTGCTTCGAGCTGGAACCCGTCGCCCGCGAGCATCACGCGTTCGCCGTCGATCGACTTCACTTTCGCGTCGATGCGGTTGTTGCTGCCCATGAATTCTGCGGTGTAGAGCGAACGCGGTGAGCCGTAAAGCTCCGCTGGCGTGCCTTCCTGTTCGATGCGGCCATTGCGTAACAGCAGGATTCGGTCCGACATCGCCATCGCTTCGGTCTGGTCGTGCGTGACGCACAGCGCCGACAATCCCAGCGACACGATCAGTTCACGCAGCCACGCACGCGCTTCCTCGCGCAGCTTGGCATCGAGGTTCGAGAGCGGCTCGTCGAGCAGAATGACGGGCGGGTTGTAGACGAGCGCGCGCGCAATCGCCACGCGCTGCTGCTGCCCGCCCGACAGTTGATACGGGAAGCGCGCGGCAAGATGGCCGAGGCCGAGTTGATCGAGCGCGCTCTGCACGCGGCGCTTCTGCTCCGCGCCCGACACCTTGCGCAGCTTGAGTCCATAGCCGACATTGTCCGCGACCGTCTTGTGCGGCCACAGCGCATACGACTGGAACACGAGCCCGAGCGAGCGCTGCTCGACGGGACAATCGATGTGCTTCGCGCCGTCGAAGAAGACCTGCTTATCGAGGCTGATGCGGCCCTCCGACGGCTGTTCGAGACCCGCCACCGCGCGCAACAGCGTGGTCTTGCCGCTGCCCGACGCGCCGAGCAGGCACACCACCTCGCCTGCCTTCAGTTCGAACGACACGCCCTTCAGAATCGGATTGGTGCCGTAGCTCAGGAACAGATTGTCGACGATGAGCTTATCCATGAAGTTTCACTCCGAAGCGCAATGCCACGGCAAGACCGGCGCCGACCATCGCGATGTTGATGACTGAAAGGGCCGCGACCTGATCGACTGCGCCCGTCGCCCACAGCGAGACGAGCAGCGCGCCGATCACTTCGGTGCCGGGAGACAGCAGGTAGACCGCCGTCGAATATTCACGCTCGAAGATCATGAAGATCAGAAGCCACGCGGCAAGCAGGCCGAAGCGCACGAGCGGCAGCGTCACATCGAGGCTCACGCGGGCGCGCGTGCCGCCGACGCTGCGTCCCGCTTCTTCCAGCTCGGGCCCGACCTGAAGCAAGGCGCTTTGAATCAGGCGCATGCCGTAGGCGAGCCACACGACCGTGTACGCGATCCAGATGCTCCACATCGAGTTCTTCAGTTCCTTGATGCCCGGCACGAAGAGGAAGATCCAGAGGAACGCGAGACCGGCGAGCAAGCCGGGCACGGCGCGCGGCAGCAGCACGAGATAGTCGAGGAGCTTCGTGCCCCAGTCGTTGCGGCGATGTCCTGCGAACGCCACGAGCGAATAGAAGCCGACTGCGAGCGCCCCGCCGATCACGCCGATGCCGAGCGTGTTGAGGATCGCGCGCACGAGGTTGTCCTGCTCGAAGAGATCGACGAAGTTGGCGACCGTGAGCACTTCGCGCAACGCGACGCCCTCGCCCCAGTTCGTCACGAACGCACGCAGCACGATGCCCGAGAGCGGCACGAACACGGTAAGAAAGAGCCACAGCGTGACGATCGCGAGTGCGACCCAGCGCCATGTTCCGAGCGGCAGCACGGTCTGGCGCCCCGCCTTGCCCTTGACCGTCACGAACTTGCTCGCGCTCTTGAGCAGGCGCCGTTGCAGCAGCACGAGCGGGAACGTGATCGCGATGATGCACACCGCGACCGCCGCCATCAGGTGATACGAAGGCACGCCGAGTTTGTTGGTGAGCTTGTACAGGTAAGTCGCGAGCACGAGGTGCCCTTCGGGATCGCCAAGCACGAGCGGCAGGCCGAACACTTCGAAGCCGAGGAAGAATACGAGCACGCCTGCGAAGAGCAGCGCGGGCATCGTCATCGGCAGGCTGACGTCGAGCGCGACGCGAAACGGCCGTGCGCCCGCGACGCGCGCCGCTTCCTCGACATCCGAGCCGAGATTGCGCAACGCCGCCGACGAATACAGGTACACGTGCGGCACATGCGTCAAGCCGACGATGATCGTGATCGCGAAAATCGAATAGATGGACCAGGGCGCATTTTCAGCGCCGAACAGTTCCTTGAACCAGACCGAATAGAAGCCGACCGGACCGGCCGCGACGACATAGCCGAACGCGAGCACCATCGGCGAGACGAACACCGGCGTGAGCAGAAGCGGTTCGAGCCAGCGGCGGCCCGGCAAATCGGTGCGCACCATCAGGAACGCGAGAATGCCGCCGAGCGGGATCGAGATGAACAGCATGCCGCCCGCGATGATGAACGAGTTCTTCACCGCCGACCAGAAGTCGGGATCTTCGAAAATGAACTTGAAGCCCGCGATGCCGAGCGTCTTGTTGACATCGAAGAACGGCGCGTTCAAGAGGCTCTGGAACACGATGAACGAAAGCGGCAGCAGCACCGCGACCGTCAGCACCGCGATCACGATCCAGCGGGACGTCGCGGCGAGGCCGCGTAAGCCACCCTCGGGCAGCTTCGGCACCTTGCCCTCGCCGTTGGTCGACAGGACCGCGCCCGGGTCGTTTGTGCTGGATGTAAGCATGAGTGTCCCCCTGCGCCTTGCAAGCGCATCGAAGAGAATACGGGAGTGGCCCGCGCTCGCGCGCGGGCTCGGAAAGACTTTAGCGCTTGATCGCCTGCTGCCACTTCTTCAGGAATTCAAGCCGCTTGCTCTGGTCGAGATAGACGAGCAGACCCGTGCCGATCGGGATCGGCTTGAGCGAATCGCCGAGTTGCTTCGTGAGACCGGCCATGGACGTTTCGCCCTCGACGTCCGCGCGGATCGAGAACAGGTCGGCCTGATTGGCAAGCAGCGTCTGACCGCGCTTGGACAGCAGATAGTCGACCCACAGCTTCGCCGCGTTCGGGTTCTTCGCCTTCTTCGAGATCGTCACGAGGCGGCTCACCACCAGCGTGTAATCCTTCGGATAGACATAACCGATCGACGGGTCCTTCTTCGCTTTCGCGAACGCGTACGAGCCGAGGATGTTGTAGCCGATCAGGTTCTCGCCCGACGAAATGCGCTCCATCATCGCGCCCGTGCTCGACTGGAGCTTCGGGTTCAACGCGCCAATCACATCGACGAGCTGCCACGTCACCTGCGGGTTCACGCGTGCATCCTGCGTGAGGTAGTTGAAGCCGACGCCCGACTTCTCGATGTCGTAGGTCGTGACCTTGCCCTTGTACTTCGCGGCCTGCGTCTGCAAGAGCTTGATGAGGTCGGCACGCGTCTGCGGCACTTCGTTCGCGGGCACGAGGCGCTTGTTGTAGACGATCGCGAGCGGCTCGTAGGTCGTGCCATACGCCTGCTTCTGGTACTGCGCCCATTGCGGCAACTGGGCCGTCTCGGGCGAATCGTAGCTCGCCATCAGGCCGTCGTTGACGAGCTTGACCTGCAGGTCCATGGCCGAGCTCCACAACACGTCCGCGCTCGTGCTGCTCGCCGCGTTCTCGCTGATATAGCGGTTATAAAGCTCCGTGCTGTTCATGTCGTTGTATTCGACCTTCACGCCGTAGAGCGACTCGAAGTCCTTGATGAGCGGGCGCACGAGCGCCGTGTCGGTGACCGAATAGACGAGCACCTTGCCCTCTTTCTTCGCCGCATCGATGACCGACTGATACGATCCGGGGTAACCCGCAGGGACTTGCGCATGCGCCGCGTGAGCGACGAACAGGGCGACGGACAGCGCGGCCGCGCGCAACACGGGATTCAATTTTTTCATGTCTTCCTCCAGAATTCGCTTTGTAATGGTTATGTGTTCGAGTGGTCGCATGTTAAGTTGCGAGCGCTTTCTGACCGCTTTCATTCGTTGTGGGTTTTCGCTCATCCAAGCCGTTTTAGTCTCATGGATTTCCCTAGGTCACCGTCATGCGCGTTCTGTTAGTCGAAGACAATCCCATCCTCTCGAAGTCGTTGACGGACGCGCTGACGCAAGCCCGCTTCGCTGTCGATTGCATGCATGACGGCGAGGCCGCCGATCACGTGTTGCGCACGCAGGACTATGCGCTCGTGATCCTCGACCTCGGTCTGCCCCGGCTCGATGGCCTCGAAGTGCTGCGGCGTCTGCGTCAACGGCGCAACCCGGTGCCGGTGCTGATCCTGACCGCGCACGGCTCGGTCGAGGACCGCGTGAAGGGCCTCGACCTCGGCGCCGACGACTATCTCGCCAAGCCGTTCGAACTCACCGAACTGGAAGCGCGTGCCCGCGCGCTGATCCGCCGCAGCCACGGCCACGAGCACACGCGCGTGGAATGCGGGCCGCTCGCGTATGACAGCGTCGATCGCAGCTTCCGGCTCGATGGCGAGCCGCTCGCGCTGACGCCGCGCGAACGTGCCGTGCTCGAAGTGTTGATCCTGCGCAACGGCCGCGCGATCAACAAGGACACGCTCTCGGAGAAGATCTTCGGCATCGACGAATCCGTGAATCCCGATGCCATCGAAATCTATGTGTACCGGCTGCGCAAGAAGCTGGAGAAGAGCAGCGTCGCGATCGTGACGCTGCGCGGCCTCGGCTATCTGCTCGAAGTGAAGCGCGAGGATGCCTAAACCCAATTTGCGGCGGCAGGTGTCGCTGTGGCTCTTGCTGCCGCTCGTCGCGCTGCTCGCGCTCGATTCGTGGCTCACCTACCAGCGCGCGATGAACGCCGCGCACGTCGCGTTCGACCGCTCGCTCGCGTTCTCGCTGAAGTCGATCCGCGAAGGCACGCGCCTCAGTGACGGCCAGGTCGAAGTCGATCTGCCGTACCTCGCGCTGGAGATGTTCGAATCCGATGCCGGCGGCAAGATCTACTATCTGATTCGCGAGGACAGCGGGCGCGCCGTGACGGGCTATGCGGACCTGCCGCTGCCGCCCAAGCGCGCGATGCCCGAGCCGTATCAGACGCGCTTCTACGATGCGACCTACCGTGGCGAGCAACTGCGCATGGGCGCCTTGCGCTTGCCGGTCCACGACGTTCCGACCGCGCAGACGCGCGTCGTGTGGATCATGGTCGGCGAGACGATCGAGCCGAGGCAAGCCCTCGCGCGCGAGATCCTGATCGGCTCGCTCACGCAAGAAGCATTGCTGATCGTGCTTGCGCTCGGCATCGTTTGGCTCGGGGTCGGACGGGGCCTGCGTCCGCTCAACCGTTTGTCGGCGACCGTCGCGGCCCGCGCCGACGACGACCCCGCCCCGCTCGATCAGACCGGCCTGCCGAGCGAAGTCGAACCGCTCGTCGATTCGATCAATCAATACATCGGCCGCTTGCGACGCATGCAGGAATCGCGGCGACGGTTCTTCACCGACGCCGCGCATCAACTCAAGACGCCGCTCGCCGTGATCCAGGCCGAATCGGAACTGGCGCTGCGCGAGGCGCGCGAGGAGCGCGCAAGAACGCATCTGAAGCGTCTGAACGGCGCGGTGCGGCAGGCGGGCAAAGGCGTGCAGCAGTTGCTCTCGCTGGCGCGGCTCGATGCGGACAGCGGCCATCTGGTGAAGCTCGCGCCGCTTTCGCTCGACAAGGTCGCGCGTAGCGTGACGCTCGACTGGTCGCCGGTCGCGCGCGCCCGCAACATCGACCTCGGCTTCGAGCAGGAAGAGAAAGTCGACGTGACCGGTCAACGCGATCTGCTCGCCGAACTCTGCGGCAATCTCATCGACAACGCGATCCGCTATGCAGGCGATGGATCGGTCATCACGGTGCGCGTGACGCGTGCGGCCGAAGGGCCGTTGCTGCAAGTGATCGACAACGGTCCCGGCATCGCACCACAGGAACGCGATGCGGTCTTCGAACGCTTCTATCGCAGCTCGGCGACGCAAAACGTGGAAGGCAGCGGGCTCGGTCTCTCGATCGTGCGCGAGATCGCGCGGGTGCATCACGCGCGCATATCGCTCGACGAAGCGCCGGGCGGCGGACTGATTGTCAGCGTGCAGTTCGCGAAGGACTGAGCGTCTTCTCCATGCGGAAGTTCTTGAAGTCCGCGCCTCGAAGGTGGCCGACTCGCGAGATCCGATGGCCGATACGGTCCGACTTCGATCACGGCTTAGCGCGCAAGCGAAACGGTCGCAATCCCGAGCACGGTCATCACGACCGAAGCCGTCACATGAATCGCGATCTCGCCCGCCGCCCAGCCGAAGCGCCCTTGCTGAAGATGCGCGACCACTTCTGCCGAGAAGGTCGAGAACGTCGACAAGCCGCCCATCAGGCCGGTGATCACGAAGAGGCGCCATTCGATCGAGATGTCCGGAACGCGGGCAAACCATGCGACCGCAATGCCAATCACGTAGCCCGCGATCACGTTGGCGGCAAGCGTGCCAAGCGGCAGGTTGGGAAACAGCGCATTGAGGCGCAACCCGAGCACCCAGCGAAGCAGGGAGCCGAGCGCGCCGCCAAGGCCCACGGCGATGATCGACAGATACATGGACAAAAGCGAAAGTGATTTGGAGGGACTACGCGTCGCGTGCAAGGCGTTCGATGAAGCGCTCCTTGCTCGATCTTGGCATCACGTACCTCGCACCGTTAAGCCGATGCAGGGCCTCATGATAGACGAAGGCGCGCGTCTTCACCTCAACATGAACGACATCGCCGAGAGGCTGTTGAGCACGCGCACCGCATGTTCGACCGACGGCGTATCGAACGCGAGCGTCACGCCGTCGATGCGTTCGAGCGTCGGCCACTGACAGAAGAGATCGGCAAGCGCAGTGGTCTGCACGCGCAGTTCGCAGTGCACAGGCTTAGGGAGCTTGCGAAGCCACGCGTGCGGCGCTTGCTCGACGACTTCGGCTGCCGCGCGCCGGATCGACTCGCACGCGCTGGCGGGCGATTGCGTGACGCCGCTCGAATAGCCGTGCGCGGTCTTGACCGTCACGAAGCGCGCATCGGCAAACGCGGGCCGTGTCTCTTCGACGAATACGTCGTCGCCGGTCAGGAGCGCCACGCGCGCGCCGCGTTCCTCGGCGAGCGCGCCATAGAGCCCTGCCTCGCCGACTTCCTCGCCATCGAGCGACACGCGTGCGAACGCGAAGCTGTTGATCGTATGCGAGAGGATGCCGCGACTTTGCGCCCGCGCGTGATAGCCGATCATGAACACGAGTTCGGGTTCGTCTTCGAGTCCGGCCATCATGCCGAGCGTGCGCGGCTTGCCGAGCACGATGCCCGCGCGCGCGTCGATCAGATCGGGCAGCAGGTTGCGAAAGCCGCCATGCGAATCGTTGACCCATACCTGTGTCGCGCCGCCCGCAAAAGCCCCCTCGACAGCCGCGTTCGCTTCGAGCGTCATCCAGCGGCGCGCGCGTTCGTATTCCGCGTTGCCCGCGCGCGTCTGCTCGGGATGAAACACGCCCGCGACGCCCTCGATGTCCGCCGAAATCAGTACTTTCATGGTTGCATGTCTTTGAGCGAAAGGCGGCGGTTGCCGTCGCGGCCAGTCACCGGTTCAGCGCTGAAGAGCGCATCGACGATGGCCTGCTCGACGCTGTCCGCCGCGGCCTGAAAGAGCGGATCGAGCCGCGCGTCGGCAACAAGCGCGGGCACCGGGACGAAGTCCGCGAGATGCGGGACCGTCCAGGCCGTGGTGAATGCAAGCGCGATGTCGCCGCTGCCGTGGCCGTAGACCGAACCCGTGCGCGCGAGGCCGGCGGCGGCGCGCAGTGAAAGGCGGCGCAACTGGCGTGCGTCGAGCGGCGCGTCGGTGGCGACGATCATGATGATCGAGCCTTGCTCGGGTTCGTGTTGCTGCATGGCGCGTCCGACAGCGATGCCATCCAGCTTCAGCATCGGTATGCGGCCGAAGTTAGCGAGCACGAGCGCGCCGGTCATGCATTCACGGCCCGCGATACGCACCGCGCGCGATGCCGATCCGATACCGCCTTTCATGTCGAAGCACGACATCCCGCGACCTGCACCGACCGAACCGCGCTCGAAGCCTGCATCGCACCCATGCAGCGCGTCGCGGTAATGCGACTCCTGAACCGCCAGCGCCTGAATGTCGTTGAGATAACCGTCGTTGCATTCGAACACGAGCGGATTGACGGTCGGCCAGTCTCGTCCAATCGACGGATTGGCTTCGATGGCATCGCGAATCTGCGCGTTCGCCACCGTGCCGACACCGAACGTGTTGGTCAGCGCAATCGGCGTTTCGAGCACGCCAAGCTCATCGACTTGCACGAGCCCGATGCTCTTGCCGAAGCCGTTGATCACGCTCGCGGCGGCCGGCACCTTGCTGCGATAGAGGTCGCCGTCATGCGGCCGCACGACCGTGACGCCCGTCTGCACCGCGCCTTCGTCGAGCGTGCAATGCCCGACCGTCACGCCCGCCACGTCCGCGATCGTGCCAAGCGGCCCGGCGGTCAGCGAGCCGATGCGTGGCATGGCGATCATGGCCGGTCCAGCTTCGGATCGAGCGCATCGCGCAGGCCGTCGCCGAGCAGGTTGAACGCAAGCACCGTGAAGAAGATCGCGAGGCTCGGAAACACGGCGATATGCGGCGCCATCGCCATGTCGGCGCGCGCCTCGTTGAGCATCGCGCCCCACTCGGGTGTCGGCGGCTGTGCGCCGAGGCCGAGGAACGAGAGGCTCGCGGCGGTGATGATCGAGGTGCCGATACGCATTGTGAAGTACACGACCACCGACGAGATCGTGCCCGGCAGAATGTGCCGCACGATGATGGTCCAGTCCGACGCGCCGATGCTGCGCGCGGCTTCGATATACGTGAGATGTTTAAGCGAGAGCGTGTTGCCACGCACGAGCCGCGCGAACGCCGGAATGCTGAAGATCGCGACCGCGCAGATCACGTTGATCATGCCGTTGCCGAGAATCGCGACCACGCCGATGGCGAGCAGAATGCCGGGGAACGCGAACAGCACGTCGGCGACGCGCATCACGATGCGGTCCCACCATCCTTCGTAGTAGCCCGCGAGCAACCCGAAGAACGTGCCGATGATCGCGCCGATCACGACCGACAACAGCCCCGCCGATAACGAGATGCGGCTGCCCGCGAGAATGCGGCTGAAGATGTCGCGCCCGAGCGAATCGACGCCGAACCAGTGCGCCGCCGACGGTCCCGCGTTGAGCGCGTCGTAGTCGAAGAAATTTTCCGGATCGTACGGCACGATGTACGGCGCGATGATCGCGATCAGGATCAGGAGCAGCACGAACACGCCCGCGGCAAGCGCGACCGGCTGCTTTTTGAACTTGCGCCAGAACTCGCTCCACGGCGTGCGGATTTCGTGGCTCGCTATCGCGGCGGCCTTGGCTGTGTCGGCGGTCACGCTCATGCGGGCCTCACTTGAAGCGGATGGTCGGATTGATCACGGCGTACAGCACGTCCACGATCAGGTTGATCACGATGAACTCCAGCGAGAACAGCAATACCTCCGCCTGGATCACCGGATAGTCGCGCATCTCGACGGCATCGACGAGCAGGCGCCCGAGCCCCGGCCAGTTGAACACCTTCTCGACGACGATCGAGCCGCCGAGCAGAAAGCCGAATTGCAAGCCCATCATCGTGACGACGGGAATCATCGCGTTGCGCAGGCAATGCTTGATGATGACGACCGGTTCGTGCACGCCCTTCGCGCGCGCGGTGCGCACGAAGTCCTCGTTCATCACTTCGACGAACGACGCCCGCGTGAAGCGCGCCATCACCGCAGCGACGGCCGCGCCGAGCGTGATCGAAGGGAGGATATAGCTCTGCCACGAACCGTCGCCGACGATCGGCAGCCAGCCGAGCTTCACCGAAAATATTTCCATTAGCAGCATGCCGAGCGCGAACGCCGGAAACGAGATGCCCGACACCGCGAGCGTCATGCCGATGCGGTCCGGCCACTGGTTGCGCCACACCGCCGAGACGATGCCGATCGTCATGCCGAAGATCACCGCCCACACCATGCTCGCGATGGTAAGCCAGAGCGTCGGCATGAAGCGCTCGGCAATCTCGGTGCTCACGGGGCGCTTGCTGCGCGTCGAGGTGCCGAAGTCGAACCGCACGACCTTCTTGAAGAAGTTGACGAACTGCTGCGGCAGCGGCTTGTCGAGACCGAGATCCGCGCGCACGAGCGCGACCGTCGCTTCGTCGGCTTCGGCGCCGGCGGCAAGACGCGCCGGATCGCCCGGCAGCATGTGCACGAACAGGAACACCAGCACCGCGACGATTAAGAGCGTCGGCAGCAATCCGAGCAGGCGTTTGGCGAGAAAGGTCAGCATGAGTCGAGTCAGTTCGGCCGGGCATCATCGACGCATGACGCCCGGCCATCGGCGGTTACTTGATGGCGATTTCGTCGAAGCTGAACGAGCCGTCGGGCATCACGTACGCGCCCGAAAGCCGCTTGCTGCGCGCGTACACGACCTTCTCCGTGACGAGGAAGACCCACGGCGCATCGGCCCAGATGCGCTTTTGCGCATCGGCGTAGAGCGCGGACTTCTCGTTGCGGTCGGTGGTCGCGAGCGCCTTCGCCAAGTCCGAATCGACCGTTTCGTTCTTGTAGTACGCCGTGTTCGACAGCTTCGGCGGGAACGATGCGCTCGCGAGCAGCGGCGAGATGGCCCAGTCCGCTTCACCCGTCGACGACGACCAGCCGATGTAATACATGCGGATCGGCGCGGTGGCCGGGTCCGGCGCGCTCTCGACCTTCGCCACACGCTGGCCCGCTTCGAGCGCCTGCACCGAAGCCTTCACGCCGACCTGCGCGAGTTGCTGCTGCACGAACTGGATGATCTTCTGCGCGGTCGAGTGGTTATAGCCCGACCACAGTTCCGTTTCGAAGCCGTTCGGATAGCCCGCTTCCTTCAGAAGCTCGCGCGCCTTTGCCGGGTCGTATTTCCACGGCCCCGTCTTCACCGCGTAGTCGACTCCCTGCGGCACGACGCCTTCAGCCGGCATCGCATAGCCCGAGAACGCCACCTTCACGAGCGCTTCCTTGTTGATCGCGTAGTTCATCGCCTCGCGCACCTTCGGGTTGTCGAAGGGCTTCTGCAGCATGTTCATGCTGATATAGCGCTGGATGATGGACGGCGCCGCGATCAGGTCGACCTTCGGGCTCGACTTGAGCGCCGCCGCCTGCTCGAACGGCACCTGGAACGCGAAGTCCGCTTCGCCCGTCTGCATGAGCGCCGCGCGCGTGTTGTTGTCGACCACCGGCTTCCAGTCGATCATGTCGATCTTCGGATAGCCCTTCTTCCAGTAGCCCGCGAACTTCTTCACCTTCAGGTCGTCGGTCTGCTTCCATTCGACGAATTCGAACGGGCCCGTGCCGACCGGATGCATCGCGATGTCCTTGCCGTACTTCTTCAGCGCCTCGGGCGAGATCATCACCGCCGAAGGATGCGCAAGCACGTTGATGAACGCCGAGAACGGAATCTTCAGCGTGATTTTCACCGTCTGCGGATCGATCACTTCGGTCTTCTCGATCTTGTTGAAGAGGTTGTAGCGCTTGAGCTTGTTCGCCGGATCGGTCACTCGGTCGAAGACGGCCTTCACCGCATCGGCGTTGAAGTCGGTGCCGTCATGGAACTTCACGCCGGTGCGCAGCTTGATCGTGTAGACCTTCGCGTCGGGGCTCGCTTCATAGCTCGTGGCAAGCACGTTGACGATCTTCATGTCCTTGTCGAAGCCGAACAGACCCTGATAGAAGGACTTCGCCACCGCTTGCGACAGCGTGTCGTTCGCGTCGTAGGGATCGAGCGTCGTGAAGGTCGACGCGACCGCCATCACCGCCATGGTTTCGGCGTGAGCGGGCATCGCGGTGAGCGTCGTGAGGACGCAGGCGCTCGCGCTCGCGGCGATCAGCGCACGCAAGCGCAACAGCTTGAACTTCGGACCTGACTTCGAGAGCGACATCGTTGAACTCCTTGGCTTGACGTTATGATTCGCTGGAGGTGCACTGCAAGCTGGTTATCAATAGGCCCCGCCGACATGATGCTCGGCAACGTAATGATCCGGCGCGACCGCGACCAGCTTCGCGACGATGGGTTCGTCGCCGAGCTTGCGGATGGGACTCGGAATCTCGTCGGCGGCGAGCATGCGTTTCGCGTGGCGCCGCGCGGGATCGGCGACGGGCACCGCGCTCATCAGCTTTCGCGTATACGGATGGCGCGGTGCTTCGAACACGGCCTGACGCGGACCGATCTCGACGATCTGTCCGAGATACATCACCGCGACGCGATGGCTGACGCGCTCGACCACCGCCATGTCGTGCGAGATGAAGAGATACGCGACGCCCAGTTCGCGCTGCAAATCGAGCATCAGGTTGACGATCTGCGCCTGCACGGAGACATCGAGCGCGGACACGGATTCATCCGCGATCACGACCTTCGGGTTCAACGCGAGCGCGCGTGCAATCGCGATGCGCTGACGCTGGCCGCCCGAAAATTCATGCGGATAGCGCTGCGCCGCTTCCGCCGGCAAGCCGACCTTGTCGAGCAGCCAATCGACGCGCGCCTCGGCTTCCTTGCCCTTCGCCACGTTATGAACGAGGAGCGGCTCCATGATCGAGAAGCCGACCGTCAAGCGCGGATTGAGCGACGCGAACGGGTCCTGGAAGATGAACTGGATATTGCGGCGCAATGCCTGCAACGCCGGGCCGGCGAGCGTGCTGATGTCGCGTCCGTCGAATTCGATCGAACCGCTCTGGCTTTCCACCAGCTTGAGAAGCGAGCGGCCTGTCGTCGACTTCCCGCAGCCCGATTCGCCGACGAGCGCCAGCGTTTCGCCCGGACGCAGGTCGAAGCTCACGCGTTCGACCGCATGCACCGCGCCCGTCACGCGGCCAAAGAGACCGCTCTTCACCGGAAAGCGCGTGACGAGATCGCGCACGCGCAGGATCGGCGCGGCAGCGGCATCGACGGCCGGCTGATGCTGCGCTGCCACCGCTGCGGAAGGACGCAGCGCGCTCGCATCGTCGGGCGCGACATCGGGCGCTTCCACTTCGACGACCGGAAACTTCGCGGGACGATCGGTGCCGTGCATCGCACCCAGCTTCGGCACGGCCGCGAGCAGCGCCTTCGTGTACGGATGCTTCGGCGCGGCGAACAGCGTGTCCGACGCGCCCTCCTCGACCTTCTCGCCGCGATACATCACGAGCACGCGGTCCGCGACTTCAGCGACCACGCCCATGTCGTGCGTGATAAAGATCACGCCCATGTTCATCTCGTCCTGCAGGCCGCGGATCAGTTGCAGGATCTGCGCCTGAATCGTGACGTCGAGCGCGGTGGTCGGTTCGTCGGCGATCAAAAGCGCGGGCTTGCACGAGAGCGCCATCGCGATCATCACGCGCTGGCGCATGCCGCCCGACAACTGATGCGGATAGCGCGCGAACACGCGCTTCGATTCCGGAATGCGCACGAGATCGAGCAGGCGCAGCGCTTCGGTGCGCGCCTCGCTGCGGCTCTTGTGCTGATGCAGCGCGATCGCTTCGGCGATCTGGTCGCCGACCGTGAACACCGGGTTCAGCGAGGTCATCGGCTCCTGGAAAATCATCGCGATGTCGGCGCCGCGAATCGAGCGCACCGTCGCATTCGAGACGCTCGCGAGGTCGAGCACCTGATCGTTGCGCCGCCTGAACGCGATGCTGCCCGAGGCGATCCTGCCGCCGCCGTGTTCGACGAGACGCATCAGCGCGAGCGACGTCACCGACTTGCCCGAGCCCGATTCGCCGACGATCGCGAGCGTCTCGCCACGGTCCACGGTGAACGACAGATGCTTCACCGCTTCGACGAGCTTCGCGCCCGCGCGAAATGTCACCGACAGGTCGTTCACTTCGATCACGCGCGACGGCGGCAGCGTCTGGATGGCAGGCATCGTGTGTTCCTTCAGCGATAGATCGCGGTCACGGGCGTGTCGCCCACGCGCGCGAAGCCGCGGTACATGCCTTCCGTATTGAACGGAAGCGTCACGTTGCCCTTCGCATCGACGGCGATCAGGCCGCCGCGTCCCTCGATGCGCGGCAGCCGTTCCATCACGACTTCGGCCGCCGCCTGTTCGAGCGTCGCGCCGCGATACTCCATGCGCGCCGAGACGTCGTAGGCCGCCAGCATGCGCATGAACATCTCGCCCGTGCCCGTGGTCGAGACGGCGCAGGTCGCATCGTTCGCGTAGCAGCCCGCGCCGATCAGCGGGGCATCGCCGACGCGTCCCGGCTGCTTGTTGGTGATGCCGCCCGTCGAGGTCGCCGCCGCCACGTGGCCGTGCGCATCCCGTGCGACCGCGCCGACCGTGCCGAACTTCTTGTCGGGATCGATGGGCTCGTTCGGGCCTTCATCGCGGGCGTCCATCGAAGCCGCGTCGTGGTCTAGCATCGTGCCCTGCACGCCGCGCGCATTGAGCCATTGCCGGTGCCGCGCCTCGGTATGAAAGTACGCGGGATCGACGAATTCGAGCCCCTGCGCCGCCGCGAACGCTTCCGCGCCCTCGCCCGTGAAGAGCACGTGTTCGCTCTTGTCGAGCACCCGGCGCGCGGCGAGCACGGGGTTCTTCACGCGCGTCACGCAGCACACGGCGCCGGCTTCGAGCGTCGCGCCGTCCATCACGGAGGCGTCGAGTTCGTGCGTGCCCGCCGCCGTGAACACGGCGCCGTGGCCCGCGTTGAAGAGCGGGCAGTCTTCGAGCAGGCGCACCGCTTCGGTGACCGCGTCGAGCGCGCTGCCGCCATCGGCGAGAATGCGCTGCCCCGCTTCGAGGATGCCTTCCAGCGCGGCGTGATACGCCGACTCGGCTTCGATGCTCAGCGCCGAGCGCAGGATCGTGCCCGCGCCGCCGTGAATCGCGATGACGGCTTGTGTAGTCATGTCTTGGTGTCTTCGGTTTTAGGTGACGCCGGGATGTGCATCGCCGGCTTCACGAGCCACGGCAGCACGAATTCGGTCAGGCCCGAAGCCGCTTCGACGGAGCGCTTCGCCCGCTGCGCGACCGCGTCGCACAGCGCTTCGATGACGGCCAGCACCGCCGTGTCGCAATTCGCGGCGAGGCGCCGCTCGGTGCGGATCGTCAGCACGAGGTCCGCGACCTGCGCGAGCGGCGACGCCGCGCCGTCCGTCAGCGCGACCACGCGCACGCCGTGGCCGGCGGCGAGGCGCGCGAGTTCGATCGTATCGTCGACGTAGCGCGGGAAGGCAATCGCAATCAACAAATCGCCCGGCGACGCGTTGAAGAGCCGCCGCGCCGCGTGCGACGGCCCGCCCATCAACGCAAGCGACTGCACGTTCGCGCAATACGGCGTCAGTCCGTGTTCCATCAGCCCGGCGAGAAACGCGCTCGCGCCGTAGCCCAGTACGAAGACGCGCCGCGCCTCCAGAATCGCGTCGACCAGGGCCTCGGCGATGCCGCCGTCGATCGCCGCACGCGTCATCTGCAAGTTGGACGCCACCTGTTCGAGCGACGCGTCGAACACCTGCGAGCCGCTCGCGGGCGACTCCAGCGCGGTGCGCAGCCGCTCGACCGGCGCGATGGTCGCCTCGAAGCCGCGCACGAGCGCCTCGCGAAACGCCGGGTAGCCGTCGAAGCCGAGCGCGCGCGCGAAGCGGTTCGCCGTCGCGACCGACGCGCCCACGGCGCTCGCCAGTTCGTCGATGCGCATCGTCGCCGAGCGGAACAGGTTCGCCAGCACGAACGCGCCCATGCGCCGGTGAATCGGCGTGAGCGTGGGCATGGCGGAGGCGATGCGCACGGAGATCAACTCGTCGCCCGAGGGCGACGTGACGGTGGACGACGGACGGGCCATACGCGCAAGAGCGCCCTTGGGGAAATGTAATGAAACTATGTTTACCCAAAACCGCCGTCAAAAAAAATTCATTTTCATCAACTGCGGGTTTCCGATGAGACGCTCTGCAGCAGCAATGCGTGTCCTTCGATACTCCCGCGCGCCGGACCCCACAGAATCGGGCAATAATCCGCGATTTTTGGGTATTCACCCAGACGACGTGCCTGCTTACGATGTCACCATCGCCGGCCCTTCCCGCGAGAGCGCAAGCAAGAACCAACACCGCGCACGGGGCCCGCTCCCTCATCGTCAAAGGAAAACACCGTGCTCGATCGCATCCATGCAATGCGTGTCTTCACGCGCGTCGTCGATACGAACAGCTTTTCGCGTGCAGCCGAATCGCTCGCCATGCCGCGCGCGACCGTCTCCACCACCATTCAGCAACTGGAGGCGTTGGTCGGCGTGCAACTGCTCGCCCGCACGACGCGCCGCCTGAATCTCACCGTCGACGGCGCCGCGTACTACGAGCGCTGCGCTCAGATCCTCGCCGATATCGACGACCTCGAATCCGGCTTCCACGCGGGCGAAGACCGCCTGCGCGGCCGCCTGCGCGTCGAGATGCCCGACACGGTCGCGACTTCCATCGTCGTGCCCGCGCTGCCGGACTTTCACGCGCGCTATCCGCATATCGACCTGTCGATCGGCATCGGCAATCGCGCGGTCGATCTGGTCGGCGAAGGGGTGGATTGCAGCGTGCAACTCGGCGAGCTGCCCGATTCCGGCCTGATCGCGCGCCGGCTCGGCACGTTCGAGCACGTGACGTGCGCGAGCCCGGCCTATCTGGAGCGCCACGGCACACCTGAAACGCTCGACGATCTCGCGCGCCATGTCGCCGTGAATTGTGTGTCGGAGAAGACCGGGCGGCCGTGCGATTTCGACTTCGAAGTCGACGGAAAAGCGCTGACGGTCAAGATGCCGGGATTCGTCCAGGTGGCGGACGAACACGCGTATCTCGCGTGCGGGATTGAAGGGCTCGGGCTGATCCAGCCGGCGCGGATCGCGGCGCTCCCGTACCTGCGCTCGGGGCAGTTGCGCGAAGTGCTGCCGGCGTGGCGGTCGATGCCGATGAATGTGTCGGTGGCGTTTCTCAAGAGCCGGCAGGCGACGCCGCGCGTTTCCGTCTTCGTCGGCTGGCTCGCGGAACTGTTCGAGCGTTCGCAGCAGGTCGACGACGCGATGAGCCGGATCTTTCGCGCGGCGGGTCGCGGTCGTGCGCCGCGCAAGGAACACGCGCAGCCGGCAACCGCCGACGAAGGCTGATCAGCGCACCGGCGTCGCCGCCGAATTTCCCACGACCGTATTCCACTTGCGCACCTGCCAGTGCGTGACGAGCCCGTTGATCACATACGGATCGTTACGCGCGAATTCCTCGGCGGCCTGCGGCGAATCGATGTGAAAGAGCAGCATCGCGCGGTCGACGGGTTCGTCGAGCGCGCCCGCCAGCACGATTTCGCCGCGCTCGACGGCGGCCCACGCGAGCGTCAGGTGCTCGTCGCGAAACTGCACGCGGCGCTCCATGTAGTCGGAGCAGAGATCGTAGATGAGGACGTAGTGCATGGCGCGTCTCCTTGGAACAAGAGCCGATTATCGTGGCGCTCGCCGCTTTTCAGCAAGGCGGCCAGCGCGCTCCCGCGTTCAGCCCGGCTTCTGGAATTCGTTCGCGGCCCAGGCCTCGGCGCTCGCCTTCGTGAGCTTGAATCCCGCCGACACACGCGCCTGCGCGAGCTGCGCGCCGAACGCATCGAACGCCTTCAGGTCGGCGTAGGGATCGTCCTCGTCCGGGACGATGTCGAGCGTAACGGTCACGTCGTCACCTTGCACGCTCACCGTGACATTCTTGTGCAGCATCGCGTGACGCTGCTGTTCGTGCCGGCGCCGCACCTCCGACGCCGTCTTCACCAGCGTGCGGAACGCCCCCGCATCGAGCGGCTTCGGGTTCTTCTTGTCGCGGCCCATCGTCCACGGGCCGACGAGCGCGGGTTCCGCCTCGCCGTCGCGGATCATCTCGACGGCCCAGCCGTCGTCGTCCTCGTTCTTGATGACGCGCGCGGTCCAGCCGTCGTCGCGCCACAGGCGGTCTTCGTGGATGGCGTCGTCGGTCTGGTCGAGTTCGGAATCGGTCATGGCGGTGATCGTTGTTGCATTCGGGACGCGATTTTAACCCGCCGGCCCGCCAAGCCACGCCATCGTGTCCGCGCCCGGCCATTCGGCAGAGGGACCGGGCACGAACCGTGCCTCTGCCGTCATACCCAAATCCGGGTTGCCGTGCTAATTTGCACATACCGGCCGATGCCCGGCCGCAGCCAAACTCTCTCAGGGAGCAAACGCATGCTTGCATTCATCGGGACTTTGATCGTCGGATTGATCGTGGGGCTGATCGCGCGCGCGATCAAACCGGGCAACGACAGCATGGGCTGGATCTTGACCATCGTGCTCGGCATCGCGGGATCGCTGATCGCGGGCTACGTCGGCCGCGCGATGGGCTGGTATCAGCCGGGGCAGCCGGCGGGCTGGATCGCCTCGGTGATCGGCGCGATCGTGCTGCTCGTGCTGTGGGGCCTGTTCACGAAACGACGCGCCTGATCGTTCGCGAAACCGGCACGCGATAAAACACCTCGCTCGATTTTCCGGGCGAGGTTCTTTTTTGGCTCGTGCGGTCCGCCGGTTCAGCCGCTCACGTCGATTCCATGCCGCACCACGCGCTTGGGCAGATCGCCGCCGAGCCAGTACGCCAGTTCCGCCGGCCGGCCGATCTGCCACGCGACGAAATCCGCCGTCTTACCCGCTTCGAGCGATCCATGCGTCTCATGCAAGCCGAGCGCCCTCGCCGCGTGGATCGTCACGCCCGCGAGCGTTTCCTCGGGCGTCATCCGAAAGAACGTGCAGCCCATGTTCAGCATCAATCGCACGGAAAGCGCGGGCGACGTGCCCGGGTTCAGGTCGCTCGCAAGTGCGATCGGCACGCCGTGGCGGCGCAACGCGTCGATGGGCGGCAACTGCGTCTCGCGCAGCATGTAGAACGCGCCCGGCAGCAGCACCGCGACCGTGCCCGAGCGCGCCATCGCGACCGCGTCGTCCTCGGTCATGAATTCGAGATGATCCGCCGATAGCGCCTCGTAGCGCGCCGCGAGACTCGAACCGTGCAGCGACGACAACTGTTCCGCGTGCAGTTTCACCGGCAGCCCAAGTTCGCGCGCGGTCCGGAACACGCGCTCCACTTGCTCGGGTGAAAACGCGAGGTGCTCGCAAAAGGCATCGACGGCATCGACGAGACCTTCTTCTGCCAGCGCCGGCAGCATCTGCGCGCAGACGGCGTCGATGTAGTCGTCCGGACGGTTCGCGTATTCCGGCGGCAGCGCGTGCGCGGCGAGACAGGTCGTGCGCACGGTCAGCGGCAGTTCCGCGCCGAGGCGGCGCGCCACTCGAAGCATCTTGCGCTCGTTCGCGAGATCGAGGCCGTAGCCCGATTTCACTTCGACCGTCGTCACGCCTTCGCGCAGGAAACCGCTCGCGCGGCGCTTCGCGCTCGCGAAAAGCGCGTCCTCGCTCGCCTCGCGCGTCGCGCGCACCGTGCTCGCGATGCCGCCGCCCTCCGCCGCGATCTGCGCATAGCTCACGCCTTGCAGACGCTTTTCGAATTCGCCGCTGCGATCGCCGCCGAAGACGAGATGCGTATGGCAATCGACGAAACCGGGCGTGACCCACGCGCCTTCCAGATCGACGATCTCGCAGGCGTCATGCGCGGGCAGCGACGCGCGCGGCCCGATCCACTCGATGCGCGCGCCGTCGGTGACGATCGCCGCGTCCTCGATGGCCGAGTACGCGCCGCCTTTCATCGTCGCCGCGTGACAGTATTGCCAGAGTCGTTTCATCGCTTACTTCTTCGGCATGGCGCCTTCGATCATCGGCAAATCAAGGCCCTTTTCGCGCGCGCATTCGATGGCGTCCTCGTAGCCCGCATCGGCGTGGCGCATGACGCCCGTCGCCGGGTCGTTGTGCAGGACGCGGGCAATGCGCGCGGCGGCTTCGTCGGTGCCGTCGCAGACGATCACGACGCCCGCGTGCTGCGAAAAGCCCATGCCGACGCCGCCGCCATGATGGATCGATACCCACGTCGCGCCGCTCGCGGTGTTCAGGAGCGCGTTGAGGAGCGGCCAGTCGGAGACGGCGTCCGAGCCGTCCTGCATCGACTCGGTTTCGCGGTTCGGACTCGCGACCGAGCCAGAATCCAGGTGATCGCGGCCGATCACGACCGGCGCCGACAGCTCGCCCGAGCGCACCATCTCGTTGAACGCGAGGCCGAGCTTCGCGCGCTGCCCGAGGCCGACCCAGCAAATCCGCGCGGGCAGTCCCTGGAAGCTGATGCGCTCGCGCGCCATGTCGAGCCAGCGGTGCAGATGTTCGTCGTCGGGAATCAGTTCCTTGACCTTCGCGTCGGTCTTGTAGATGTCTTGCGGATCGCCGGAAAGCGCGGCCCACCGGAACGGCCCGACGCCGCGGCAGAAAAGCGGCCGGATATACGCCGGCACGAAGCCCGGGAAATCGAACGCGTTCGCGACGCCCTCGTCCTTCGCCATCTGGCGGATGTTGTTGCCGTAGTCGAAGGTCGGGACGCCCTGCTGCTGGAACGCGAGCATCGCGCGGACGTGCTCCGCCATCGACTGCTTCGCGGCCTTCACCGTGCCCGCCGCGTCGCTCTGCGCGCGGTCGCGGTACTGCGCCCAGGTCCAGCCCTTCGGCAGATAACCGTTCAGCGGATCGTGCGCGCTCGTCTGGTCGGTGACCATGTCCGGGCGCACGCCGCGCCGCACGAGTTCCGGCAGCACGTCGGCGGCGTTGGCGCACAGCGCGATCGAAATCGCGCGGCCCTCGGACGTGTAGCGCGCGATGCGGGCGAGCGCGTCGTCGAGATCGGTCGCCTGCTCGTCGACGTAGCGCGTCTTCAGGCGGAAGTCGATGCGGCTCTGCTGGCATTCGATGTTGAGCGAACAGGCGCCCGCGAGCGTCGCCGCGAGCGGCTGCGCGCCGCCCATGCCGCCGAGGCCCGCGGTCAGCACCCAGCGGCCCTTCAGGTCGCCGCCGTAGTGCTGGCGCCCGGCTTCGACGAACGTCTCGTAGGTACCCTGCACGATCCCCTGGCTGCCGATGTAGATCCAGCTTCCGGCCGTCATCTGGCCGTACATCGCGAGGCCCTTCGCATCGAGTTCGTTGAAGTGCTCCCAGGTGGCCCAGTGCGGCACGAGGTTCGAATTCGCGATCAGCACGCGCGGCGCGTTCTCGTGCGTCTTGAACACGCCGACCGGCTTGCCCGACTGCACGAGCAGCGTTTCGTCGGCTTCGAGGCGCTTGAGCGTCTCGACGATCTTGTCGAAGCACGCCCAGTCGCGCGCCGCCCGGCCGATCCCGCCGTAGACGACCAGTTCCTTCGGATTCTCGGCCACTTCGGGATCGAGATTGTTCATCAGCATGCGCAGCGGCGCTTCGGTCAGCCAGCTTTTGGCGTTGAGCGTCGTGCCGCGCGGCGCGCGGATCTCGACATCGCGAAAACGGAAAGACGGCCGGGAAGATTGGTCCACGAGAACTCCTGCGCTTTGAGGGTGGGACGATCCGCCTGCAATCAGACAGATCCGATAAGGCAGATGGTCTTGTATATACAACTTCGGTTGTATTAGGGGTTTCCCTCGGTCTTTCGCGCCGGGCTTATGCGAGCAAGCACCACAGCTTGTATAGACAGCAAAAACAGCGCGCGGGCGATGCGAGCGAACGCCGCATCGAATTATTTTCCGGAATTTTCTCCGGTTATGGTGGGCGCAATTCCATTCGATCCAGCCCGCGCCATGAGCACACTCGAAGCCCTCCACGCGATCGTCAACGACGAAGCCGCGCCGCAAATCATCCGCGATCATGTCGTCGATTCGCTGCAGTTCGCGCTGCGCAACTACCCGGGCTATTTCACGACGAAGGAAGTGCAGTGGCTCGCCGAGTGGAACGACACGCGCATTCCGATTGCGGCCACGAAGCTGCTGGCCGAGTTGAAGACGGCCTGAGCGGCCGCCGAAAGCAAAGCTCAGTGGCGCGACGCGACCCGCGCGCGCCACTCGTAGCCGTAGGACATCGCCTGTTCAGGTTCCGACAGGCATTCGATGAAGTTCACGACTTCCGCGTCCCGCACGAAGCTCGCCGCCGAGGACGCCGCGAGGATCGCCGCGCTTTCCTGCGGCTTCGCGATCAGATAACCCTGCACGTAGTCCACGCCGATTTCCTGCAACGCGCGCAGCGTATCGGCGTCCTCGACCCATTCCGCGACGCTGCGCATGCCGAGATTGCGCGCGAGCGCCACGATCGCCTCGACGATCGCGATGTCGGCCGGATGCGCGCACATCGTGCGGACGAACTCGCCGTCGATCTTGAGCGCGTCGGCGGATAACGCCTTCAGGTATTTGAACGACGTGTAGCCCGCGCCGAAGTCGTCGAGCGCGATCTTGCCGCCCATGTCGTGGACGCGCGAAATGAAGCGCTGCGTGTTCTCCAGATCGTGCAGCGCGACGCTCTCCGTGATTTCGAGGCACAGGTAATGGACGATCGACCGGTGCTGCGCGAAGAGCGCGAAGATGTCTTCCATGAACTGCTCGTCGTTGAGCGACCCGCCCGACAGATTCACGCAGATGAACTGCGTGTTCGGCAGCATGTGATGATGCTTTTCGATCCACGTGAGCAGCGTCGTCATGACCCAGCGGTCGATGGCCGCGATATTGCCCGACTCCTCCGCCGCGACGATCACCTTGCCCGCGGGCAGCGTCGTGCCATCGGGGGCGCGCATGCGCAGGAGCACCTCGAAGTTGAGCGACTCCGTCGGCGCCGAGAGCGACATGATCGGCTGCATCACGAGGAAAAGGCCCGCCGGCAGCCGGTTGCGTCCGAGCGTCTCGACAAGCCGCAGTTCTTCCGCGCGCTCCTCGAACGCGGCCGCGCCCTTGCGATACGTGACGAGGCGCGTGTGCGCGACCTTCTTCGCCTCACGGCAGGCGCGGTCCGCGTTCGACACCGCGTCCTGCACGCGCACGCCGCGCGAACACTCGACGAGCCCGATCGACGCCTTCACCTGAAACGCGCGATTGCCGACCTGATACGGCGCGTCGGAAAGCACGGAAATCAGTTCGTGACATTGCGCGATGGCGTCGTCGATGGCGGTGTCGCTCATCACGCAGACGAACTCGTCGCCGCCGATGCGACCGAGCGGATATTCGCGCTCGAAATGCGCGCGCATGCGGGAAGCGACCTGCTTAAGCACTTCGTCGCCGGCGCGGTGGCCGAACAGGTCGTTCACGAGCTTGAAGCGGTCGAGGTCGACATAGGCGAGCGCCCAGGGCAGCGCTTCGTCGCTGTCCACCGCGATCGCTTTTTCCACGCCGCGGCGGTTCAGCGACCCCGTCAGCGGATCGTGCTCCGCCAGAAAGCGCAGGCGCTCGATGGCTTTCGAGCGCTCGGTGACGTCCTGCAACGACCCTTCGACCCAGCCGTTCGATTCGATCGCCTTCAGCAGATAGCGCCGCTCGCCCGTGCCGCGCGCGGCGGCGCCGCCCATTTCCAGTTCGCCGTCGCTGCCCTTCGACGCCAGCGCCTGCAGCGCGCCCCAGGCGCCCGCTTCGAAATAATCGTTCCAGTGACGCGCCTTGTATTCGGCCTTGTGCAGATCGAGCATCGCGCGCAACGCCGGGTTTGCGCGCACGAAGTGACCGTCGGAATCGAGCGTGAAGAGGCCGATTGGCGTGACTTCGTAGGTGTTGCGCAGTTCGGTCTGCGCCTGCCGGCGGTGCTCGCGCTCGGCGCGCATCTGCTCGGCGATCGCGAAGGCCGCCATCATGCTCGACGACAGCGCGGCCGTCACCGTGTTGACGCCGCCGAACAGCAGCTTCAGCCCGAAGGCCGCGCCGAGCACTTCGGAAAACGTGGCGAAGAGCACGATTGCGAGCGATGCGACGTACCACATCACCGTGCGCGAGCGGGCGAGCCAGACGAGCCGCGCGAGCAGGAAGATCAGCACGCTCATCCCGAAGCCGCCCAGCACCCACAGCGCCGGAATGAAGCGCGAATACGGCAGCACGACCGACGACGCGAGCAGCACGAGTCCGACGTACTGTCCGGCGCGCAGGAGCCATCGGTAGCCGATCGCGCGCAATTCGCGCCGGAACAGCTGGCTGAAGAGCGCGCCCGTCAGCAGGTAGTACGCGGCGAACGTGACTTGCCGCAGCACCGGAATCCAGTCGGGCGGAATCACGCGGTCGAGCCATTGCGTGTCCCAGCCCATCGCGTTCGCGCACAGCCGCAGATTGCCGACGAGCCACACCGCGAAAATCACATAGGTCCACTCGCGATTGATGATCGCCGTGACGAAGACGAACACGGCGAGCGTGAGCAGCCCGCCGCCGATCAGCCCCGCGCTTTCCTGGAAGTCGAGCGAGGAATTGCGCAGGCCCGGCGCATCCCACGCCTGCACGCTCAACTGCGCGGGGCCCGAGAACGTGCCGCTGCACACGATCGGCACCGGTTGCGCCAGATGACCGAGATAGACGGAGAAGCCGGCCTTGACGGCGCGCATCTCGCCCGTGACCGATTCGCGGTCGGCAGTGCCGAGCGGCTGCATCGTCGAGGCGATCCAGCATGCGAGGCTTTGCGCATGCCGCGACGGAAATTCGATGAGCGTCGGGTGGATCGACGCCGACGCCGGCACGGTGAACGTGAACCAGACGGGCGTTTCGGAGAGTTGCGTGCTGTAGCGCGCCGTCGTGGGCGCGTCGCGCAGACGGCCGAGCGCGGCGGCGGGCGTGACCGCGGCATCGCGCTCGTCGAAGACGTGCAGCGGCAGCGTCACGGCGCCAGCGGATTGAAACTGATGCGGCAACAGCAAAAGCGTGGCGATCGTGCCGGCCGCAATCAAAAAGGGAACGATATAGACGGAAAAAACATAAAGCGCGCGGTCAAGCCACGACCCCGCGTGCCGGTATTTCGAAAGGGAAAATAACGTAACCGACGCCATGCTGGAAAATCCCCGTGGTGCACGACACGTGCCGCGCGGACGACGGCGGGGCCAAAAATGCCTGCCCGCCATCGCCAAAATCTGTTACCCGGGCCGTCGGGCAACCCGGTTATTGTTGATTACCGGCCATATGCAACTTGCTGCGAGGCCTCCGGGCATCGTACCGTTTCCCGCTCGAAAGATAAATCGGACGTCCGCAAATCGATATCCGGATGGTTCGTCTGGAACACGAACTGGAATAACGGATGTCCCACTTCTTCCCAGCGCTGCCGGGCGACGCCGACTTCCCCCGCCAGCACACGATGCGGCAAACCGCCGACATGCGCCATCGGAACGAATTGTTTATCGCCAAAAACGTCTTCAAAAAGCATCGCTTCATATTCCCTGTCGATGGGCGAACGCGCCGTAATTACCATCCAGTCGATGTTCTGTTGCTCGCAATATAAAAACAAAGCCTTGAAAAGCATCATCTTCACCACGCGGCCCACCGAGCCGCCCGCGACGCCGAGGCGGGTCGCTTCCGCGAGCCGGCCGTTCAATCGCTCCGGCAACTGCACGGAATGCTGCACGCCGAGCGGCTCGAATTCGTTGGTCTGAATCCGCATTGTGCCGAGCGGCGCACCGTCGAGCTTCGATTGCGCGAGCAGAATGGCCGTGCCCGGCGCGCGATCGCAGTCCTCGACGGACATCGTCTGGGCAAACTCGGGCAGGTGCCGGCCATACGCGGAGCGCCGGATATTCACCGCTTTCTGCAGGTCGCGCTCGTTCGAGACGATACGGATAGTAAACGGCATCCGTTCGGGTTTCTGGAGAGCGCGGAGCGCAAAAAGCTCGGGACGAGCGGCGTTTTGTTCACGGCTGATTTCGGCGGCTTCATTAGCAAGGCTGAGACGTTCCATTTGTAACCCCATTTTGTTGGCATTAGGAAGGTGCCGGCCCGAGTCAGGAGAAAAGGTGGCGCCCAAGCGCGGCGGAAAGAGCGTCTCATGACTCGTTATTTCGGCGTGAGCGGTGGCAAATGTTTCTGGACAAAATCCGGGGTAAACACATGGAGAATTCGCTCTAGTTGCCGATAGCGGCACCTCGTCCCCGATATTGAGCAATGGCGAAAATTTCCGGCGGTAATCGGAGCGGGAGCAGGCTCGACGACAACTGCGAATTTCACGAATTACCGGCTCGCAACGGGTAAAAAGGTTATCGGCGCACGAAATGGAAATTAAAATTCGAAATCCGTTCGTCTAAATAGAAAAGCAAACGATTGCGCTATCGCCCGAGAAGAAAATGATTCGCCGATATACGAAACGACGCGCACACGAAAGGTGAGGATTTACGGGAGGAACAGGGAAGAAAAATGCGCAAAATAAAAACGGCTCCGCGAGGGGAGCCGTTCAGTGTGCAAAAAGTGGGATTCGGTCAGTCTTCGTCGTCGAGCCAGGGGATGTCGACGTCGGTGATGAACGCGACCATCGCGAGCGGCCGCCCTTCCTGACGCCCGATCTTGCCGTCCGCGCGTTGCCACTCGCAGCGGAAGATCGTCGCCGGCGTGTCGGCCAACAAGGTAATGGTGCGCACTTCGTCCGGATCGGTGTCCTCGACCGGGCCGTCGAGCGATATCAGCAGTTGCTGCGGCCACATGCCGTCGACGGGATCGTAGATCTTGTCGCCGTCGTGAATCACGACGAACGCTTCCACGCCGATCGTCGACGATGCCTCGACGATCATCTTGCCGAGTGCGCGCAGCACCGCGGTCGCGCGCGCCGAGTTGGCCTGCCGGATGGCGAGGTCGCCGCGCGTGAGCGCCTGCTCGAGTTTCGGATTGGTTTTTTGTTGCGCCATCGAATCGCCTCGCTGTCTTCAATTGACCGTTCGACGGGCCTCGCCCGTCTTCGTCTTGGTTGCAGGCGCGATCCTACCATTTGCCCTCTCAAAGATAGGATGCGCGCCACGCCGGGGCAATTTTTTGTGCGTGCCGGCCTCGCCCGTTCAACGGGACGAAAAACCGCGACGAGCACAGCGCGCTCAAGTCCGCGCCCGTCCGACCGATAACGTGTGTATCGAAATCTCCGGATCAGGCTGGGCTCGCGCCGCACGCGCCGGGCCATGCGGCCATTCATCATGTTCGAGCGTCCTCGCATGCTGCGTCTGCCCTCGCCGTTTAGCCGCCGTACCGTCGCGCGTCGCGGGCGTCCGGCGTGACGCACGCCGCGCATACCTTCGACGGCATCGCGCTCGCCTCGTACCTGCAGCCGATCTTCAGCCTGCCGCACCAGCGCGCGGTCGGCTACGAGGCGCTGCTGCGCGGGATCGCGCCGTCCGCGCCGCCTATCGAGCCGTTCGACCTGTTCGGCAAGGCGATCGTCGAAGGCTCGGTCGCGCTGCTGGATCGCACGAGCCATGCCACGCACCTCGCCAGTGCAGCAACGCGCCTGCCCGCCGCGACCTGGCTTTTTCTGAACATCAATCCGTCGACGTTCACGGACGCCGCCTACGCGGCCGAACTCGCCGCGCTCGCGCGCGCGTGCGGGCTTGCGCCGGAGCGCATCGTGATCGAAGTGCTGGAATCGGGCGGCACCGAGCTTGCCCGGATCGCCCAAGCGACGCACGCGTTCCGCTCGCAGGGCTTTCTCGTCGCCGTCGACGACTTCGGCGCCGGCCATTCGAACATCGACCGGCTGCTGACGCTTCGGCCCGACATCGTCAAGCTGGACCGCAGCCTCGTGCGCACGCAGGCCGCCCATCTGCGCGACGCGCTGCTGCCGAAGCTCGTCGGCCTGTTGCACGAGTCGGGCATGTTCGTGGTGGCCGAAGGCATCGAGACGGAGCAGGACCTGCTGCTCGCGGCACGTTCAAATGTGGATTTCGTGCAGGGCTATCTGTTCGGCCGGCCCGCGCCGGAGCTCGTCCAGACGGCGTCGGCGGCGATGCTCTTCGAGACCGTCTTCGATACGCTCACGCAGATGCGCCACGCCGAGCGCCTCGCGAGCGATCTCCTTCTGACGCCGTACCGCTCGCAACTGGAGGACGCCATCGCGCGCCTCTCGGACGGCGCGTCGACCGAGGCCGCATGCGCCGCGCTGCTCGCCTTGCCTTGCACGTCGAACTGCTTCTTTCTCGACCAGCGCGGCCGCGCGTTCTCGCCCGCGCTGCCCGGCGCGGCCGCGCGGCCTGCCGGCGAGCGGTTCGCGCCGATCGCCGATCCGTCGACGGGACGCTGGGACAACCGCGCCTATTTCGCCGACGCCCTCGCCTCGCGCGAACAGCTGATCGCGAGCGCGCCGTATCTGTCGGTGACGGGCGCGTCGCTGTGCGTGACGCTGACGGTCGCGGTGCGCTATCGCGGCGCGTGGATCGTCGTGGGCACGGATATCGACTGGCAGAAGCTCTCCACGCAGGCCGCCGCGATTCTCTAGGCAAGCGCCTTCGACAGCGCTTCGCCGCTCGCGCGCAAAGCGGCGACGTTGCCCGGCTCGAAGGTCCAGTGGCCGGCGGCATCGACGATGGAAAGCTCCGCGCCGGGCCAACGCTCCGCGAGTTCGAGCGCCTGATCGGCCGGGCAGACCATGTCGAAGCGGCCATGCACGATATGACACGGCAGATGCGCGATCGCCGGCACGCGCGGCAGCAACGGCTCGGGCGGCAACTCGTTTGCCATGTAGTGACGTTCGAGCAGCGCCATCGAGACAGCCGGCGCATTGGATTCGCCGGTTTCCTTTTTCTCTTCTGCCGGTTTTTCCTGCGCCGGCGCCGGCTTGTTCACGACCGACAGCGTCGTCTCGTACGCCGTCCACGCGCGCGCGAGCCGGGTGCCGGCATCGTCGAAGCGCACGAGCGGCGCTTCCGCGAGCGTCAGAATCTCCCCGGCGCTGCGCGGACGCTGGCCGCACGCCGCTTCGATCGCATCGAGAAAGCGGCGGTGCGCGTCCGGGAACACGCGGCGCACGTCCCACAGGAACCAGTCGATGTCTTCGCGCCGCGCGAGAAACACCCCCCGCAGCAGGAAGCCGAGACAGCGCGCCGGATGCGCGATGCCGTATGCGAGACCGAGCGTCGTGCCCCACGAGCCGCCGAAGAGCGCCCACTTGTCGATGCCGAGCGCGACGCGCAGCTTCTCCATGTCGCCGACGAGCGCGTCGATGCCGTTGTGTTCGAGCTTGCCGAACGGCGTGGACTTGCCGCAGCCGCGCTGGTCGAAGAAGACGATCCGCCACTTCGACGCATCGAGCACCTCGGCCCACTTGACGTTCATCGCGCCGCCCGGCCCGCCGTGCACGACGAGCATCGACGGCATGTCGCGCGGACCCTGCGCGCGCCAGTAGATCGCGTGGCCTTCACCGACGTCGAGCATGCCTTCTTCGAAATCGACGGGTTGGGCTGTCGACTCTTGCACCATGGATTCTCCTTCGACTGAAACAAGCGTATGTGCCGCAGCATAAGCCATCGGGCCAGACACGCGCCGCCTGTCGGGCTATGCTTCGGGTGGTCGCGCGAGACGCGATCCTTACCTCTTCCTTTCTTTCAAAGCGTTTCGATGCACCGAACATTCGTCAAGCGGCTTTTCTCCACTTATCTTCTCGGCAGCGGCATCGTCTGGTCGATCCTGATTCTGCCTCTGTTTCCGTTCGTCGGACGGCGCGGCCGCTACTGGCTTGCGAGGCTCTGGTGCCGCGCGATGGTCGCGATGCTGCGCGTGATCTGCGGCATCACGTGTTCGGTCGAAGGGCTCGAACATCTGCCGGACGGGCCGTTCATCATGCTGTGCCGCCATGAATCGACCTGGGAAACGCTCGCGTTCATGGCGCTCTTTCCGCGCCGCATCAGCTTCGTTTTCAAGCGCGAACTCAAGCGCGTGCCGTTCTTCGGCTGGGTGCTGGTCGGACTGGATATGGTGAGCCTCGATCGCGGATCGCTGCGGCAGGCGCATCAGGCCGTCACGCGCGAATGCGCCGACAAGCTCGCAAAAGGCGACGCCGTGGTGATCTTTCCTGAAGGCACGCGCGTGGCACACGACGCGCCGCTCAAGCTCGCGTCGGGCGGCGTGCGGCTCGCCTGCGCGACGCGGGTGCCGGTGGTGCCGGTCGTGCACGATGCGGGCAAAGTCTGGCCGGCGAAGGGTTGGCCCGAGGGACCGGGACACATCCGCGTGATCGTCACGCCGACGCTGCCGCTCGACTGCACGATTCCGCAGGAATTGAACAAGCTCGCGCAAGCGCAGATGGACGAGGCGCTCGCGGCATTGCGATAAGCCGCAAGCGTTCAGTAAAGCGGCCGCGCTTTCGCGGCGCAGAGCCGGTTGACCGCCGAAAGCAGCGTCTCCATGTCGACGGGCTTTTGCAGATAGCCGTCGTAGCTCACGAACGCCGGCGGATTCGGGTGACCCGAAATCATCAGGAAGGGAATCCTTGCAAACGCCGTGTCGTTTTTCATTGTCTGGCACAGCAGCGCGCCGCCTAAGCCCGGCATCATCCAGTCGGACACGACGATGTCGACGGGATGCTCCGCGAGAAGCGCGAGCGCCGCATTGCCGTCGTAGGCGCAAAGCACCGCGCAATCCGCGTCCTGCATGCAGATCGTCCAGGCTTCGATGGTGGCGGGGTCGTCGTCGACGAGCAATACGGTCTTCATCTTCCTTAAAGCTGACGGCAGGTTGACAACCAGATTCACAGCGCTAAAGCGGCCGGCGGCGCGCTCTGCCATCTGACCGCGGGACACGTCGTTTGTTGCACCAGTATCGCCCGAAAACGCCATACGCGCCGATTTCGTCGCAGCATTGAACGCACCCGGTAACTTGTGCTCCGCGCCCCCGCGTCGCACGCCGCACCGGCTATTTCGTACCGATGCGCGCGCGGCCCGCGTCGCGAATCGCATCGATCAAACTTTCCTCGACGGGCGTGCGCGCGGCGTCGGTGCGGCGGATCAGGCCGATGGGTTCGTCGGTGCCCGCGAACGGCATCGCGAGCGCGGCGAGCAGCCCGAACGCGATGTCGCGCTCGACGGCGCCCGCCGGCACGAACCAGACGGCATCGTTGTTGAGCGCGAGCGCACGCCCGAGCGACACCGACAGCGTCTCCACGAACGCCGTCAGCGCGTGCGCGCCGAAGGCCGTCAGCACGCTCTCCGCCGACTGCCGGATCAACGTGCCGAACGGCGGCACGACGACGGGAAAGCGCGCGAGCAGCGCGGGCGTGAGCGGCGCCTCCAGCGTGAGCGGATGCTCGCGCCGCACGACGACCGCAAGCGGCTCGCGATACACCTGCTCAAACGATAGCCCGTGCATGCCTTCCGGATCGGACACGCGCCCGATCACGAAATCTACTTCGCCCGCTTTCAGCCGCGCGAGGAGCTGCGCGTTCGCATCGGTCCACACGCTCACGGACACCGCCGGCCATTGCGCCCGGAACTCTGCCAGCGCGCGCGGCAGGAGCGCGGTCGCCACGGTCGGCAAGATGCCGATCGCGACCGACCCCGGCACGTCGCCGCTTTCGCGCAGCAGCACATCGACGCCCTCGCGCAGCGCCGCCACGCACGCGCTCGCATGCGGCGCGAAGAGACGCCCCTCGCGCGTCGGCACGGCACCGCGGCGACCACGCTCGAAGAGCCGGACGCCTAGAATGGATTCGAGTTCGCTGAGCGTCTTCGATACCGCCGGCTGGGTGATCGACAGACTGTCGGCGGCTCGCTGGACGCTGCCTAGCTGCGTCACGGCCAGGAAACACTGGAGATGACGGAATTTGACGCGCGTATTGGTGAGGTCGTTATCCATGACGAATCGTTATGGCAGGAGGCATAAAACGTCATTTTCCATAACTTCGAAGCTTCGTTAAAGTAGTCTTCAGCAATATCCCATTGACCACACATAACAGGAGACAGTCGAATGACCTCATCGATCCTCACACCGCGCGACTGGGAATCGCATCCGCCCTACTGCTCGCCGGGATACCGCTCTTCCGTGCTGCGCAGCCCGTCGCGACCGCTGATCCCGCTGAAGGAAAACCTGCGCGACCGTCGCGTGCCGGTGTACGGCGCCGAAGACCTCGGCGCGCTCGACAACGACCTCACGAAGAACGCAGCGAAGAACGGCGATCCGCTCGGCGAACGCATCATCGTGACGGGCCGTGTGCTGGACGAAGGCGGCCGCCCGGTGCGCAAGACGCTGGTCGAGATCTGGCAGGCGAACGCCGCCGGACGCTACGTCCACAAGGCGGACCAGCACGACGCCCCGCTCGATCCGAACTTCCTCGGCGCGGGCCGCTGCATCACCGACAACGAAGGCCGCTATCGCTTTCTCACTATCAAGCCGGGCGCGTACCCGTGGGGCAATCACCCGAACGCCTGGCGGCCGAACCACATCCACTTCTCGCTTTTCGGCGAGTACTTCGGCTCGCGCCTCGTCACGCAGATGTACTTCCCCGGCGATCCGCTGCTCGCGCTCGACCCGATCTACCAGGGCATTCCGGAGCAATCGCGCGAACGCCTGGTCTCGCGCTTTTCCATCGACACGACGGAAGAAGCCTATGCGCTCGGCTACGAATTCGACATCGTGCTGCGCGGCCCTGACCAAACCCCGACGGAGGCCTGAACCATGACCGCACTGAAACAGACCCCCTCGCAGACGGTCGGACCGTACTTCGCCTACGGCCTGTGCCCCGAGCAGTACAACTTCGACCTGAAGAGCCTCTTCACGCCGTCGATCGCGGACCGCGAAGCGACGGGCGAGCATATTTCGATTGTCGGCAACGTGTACGACGGCGAAGGCAAGGTGGTCGGCGACGCCGTCATCGAAATGGCGCAGGCCGATTCGACCGGGCATTACGTCCAGACCGTCGAGGAAGCGCGCAAGTCGGGCTTTCGCGGGTTCGCGCGCGTGGGCACCGGCACGGACCCGAAGCTGCGCTTCGTCGTGGACACGGTGAAACCCGGCAAGACCGGCGACGACACCGCGCCGCACATCGACGTCATCGTGCTGATGCGCGGCATGCTGCTGCACGCGTACACGCGCCTCTACTTCGACGACGAAAGCGAAGCCAACGCGAAGGACACCGTGCTCGCGAGCGTTCCCGAAGAACGCCGCGCCACGCTGATCGCGAAGCGCGAGCCGGGCACGTCGAGCACGATCTACCGTTTCGACATTTATCTGCAAGGTCCGCAGGAGACCGTTTTCTTCGATCTCTGATGCTGCATCGGGGCGCGCGATGGCAGGGGCGTCCGGCACATGGTTTATAGTGTCGGACGCATCAAATCCGACTCATTTCGACGCCCCGCCGCCATGTCCGACGCACCTTCCCCCTCCCCGCTCTACGTCAAGCTCCTCGGCGAAACCGCGCAGATCGGCTGGTCCGAACTCGAGCGCTTTTTCGCGCGCGGCGTGCTCATCAAGGTCGCGCGCGATCTCGACCTCGTGAGCGTTGCCGAAAGCGTCGCCAGCGACGATACGAAACAGGTCGCGCAATGGCTGTCGGCCGGGCTGATCGAACGCGTTCAGGCCGAAACGGCCGCCGATTTCGCCGCGCGCGATCCGGAATTGTGGGCCGTCGTGGTGTCGCCGTGGGTGTGCATGCAGGAGCGCGCCGGCAAGCCGTCGCAAGCGGCGAACTAGGCCGCCGGCTTCCCCTCGCCCCGCGACGAGCGGATCATCACGAGCGTATCGCCCGCCTCGATCGCGACGTGCGGGTCTTCGTAGAACTCCATCACTTTTCCGTCGCGCGCGAGTCCCACGACGATCGCGCCCTTCACCTCGTTGGTCATCTGCCCGATCTCCGCGGGCAACGCCACGCGTTCGAGCAGCGTGACGCGTCCGCGCGCCTGCAACATGTCGGACACGAACGGCACGACGTAGCGCGTTTCCACCGCATCGGCGAGCAGCAGGCCGCCGATCTTCGTCGACGAAACGATCACGTCGGCGCCCGCCTGCCGCAACTGCCGCTGGAACACGTGCTCCTGAACCCGCACGACGATCTTCACCTTCGGCGCGAAGCTGCGCACCGAGAGCGTGACGAGGATCGCGGTCGGATCGTCGGTAACGGCGACGATCACCGCATGCGCCCGCGCGACCTGCGCCTCGCGCAGGATGTCCTCGCGCGACGGATCGCCGAGCAGGCCCGTCACGCCGACCGACGTCGCCGCCTCCAGCGCGGCCTCGCTGGTGTCGATCACGATGATGCGGCGCGCGTCGGTGCCGCTTTCCAGCAGTTCGCGCACGGCGATCGACCCGGCAAGCCCGTAGCCGCACACGAGAATGTGGTCGCGCAGGTTTCGTTGCAGACGCTTCATGCGATATTCCTCGACGATGCGCTGGATCACCAGTTGGTACGCGGTGCCCAGGAAGATGAACCAGATGATGACGCGGATCGGCATGATGAGCAGCGCATCGACGAGACGCGCGCGCGCCGTCACCGGCACGATGTCGCCATAGCCGACGGTCGCGACCGTCACCATCGTGAAATAGACGACGTCGACCAGATTCATCGGTTCGTTGGGCGGCTTCGACGCGTCGCGCAAACCGTCCCGGTCGATGTAGAGAATGGCGAACGCGAGCAGGCACAGCGCGAACACCAGGTAGATGCGCCGCAACAGCAGGCGTTGCGGCGAGACGGCCGGGCGCGTGAAGAGCATGCGCGCGTGCCGCGGCTGCCACGGCATGCGCGCGCTGCGCGGCAAGCGCGGGCGCGGTTTCGGCGAGGGTCGCGCAGAAGACAAGTCAGTCGCTCGAAGGGTTCCGGGATCGGGAGATTCTACCGCCTGAAAGCCGTCCGACCGGCGCTTCATCGCACCCAGTCGGTCCAGAGCACGACGAGGATCGTCATCAGCGCCGGGCCGATGAAAAGCCCGATCAGCCCGAACGTCTCGGCGCCGCCGAGAATCCCGAACAGCACGAGCAGGAACGGCAGGCGCGCCGATCCGCCGATCAGCACCGGCCGCACGAAATGCTCCGCGATGAACACCACCACGAGCCCGAACGCCGCGACGCCGATCGCCGCCCCCATCGCGCCTTGCGCGAGCAGCCACAGCGCCGAGCCGAGGAAAACGATCGGCGCGCAGAACGGCAGCATCGCCGCGACGGCGGTCAGCATGCCGAGCAGCGTCGCGTGCGGCACGCCGGTGATCGCGTAGGCAATGCCGAGGAGCGCGCCCTCGCCCAGCCCCACGACGACGAGACCCACGACCGTGCTGCGCACCGAGTCGGCCATGCGGCGCGCGAGCATCGCGCCCTCGGCGCCGAACGCGCGCCGCGACGCCGCGAACAGTTGCTCGCCGAGCCTCGACCCCGCCTGAAAGATGAAGAACAGCGTGACGAGCATGAACCCGAAAATGATGAGACCGTGCACGAGCCGCCCGCCGAAGTGGCGCGTCATCTCGACGAAGGTCGCGCTGTGCAGCTTCTGCACCGCCGGGGACGATTCGAGCGGTGTCGCCAGATTCGCCGACCACCACGACGCGACCTGCTGCGAGCCCATCGGCAGGCGCTGGACCCACTCGGGCAGCGCGATGCCGGAGCGCAGCACGTCATGGAACCAGCGCAGCGTGTCGCGCGCTTCGCTCGCCGCCTGCGTCGCGACGATCACGAACGGCCCGACGAACAACAGCCCGACGGCCACCGTCAGGCCGATGGCGAGCAGCGACGTGTGCCGGCCAAGCCACGGCCGGCGCGTGAGCCAGCCGAAGGCGGGCCACAGCGCGATCGCGATCACGGCGGCCCAGACGACCGCAGGGATGAACGACCTCATCGTCCAGAGCGCCAGCGCGACGAGCGCGGCGTAAAGCACCGCCGATGCCGACCGTTGCAGGCGCTTCGCGCGGACTTCCTCTTCGGTGGACATGTGCTCGTGTTGGATCATTGCGTGGATTCGGGTGCGCGTGGTTCGGGAAGGACGGCGCGCCGGCCAGGTCCGGCGCGCGCTGCATTGTATGCTCACGCTCGTAAGGATGGATCGCGCGTCGTCGGCTGGTCAGCCGTGCGCCCATGTTCTTTTACAAAGTGCGGCGGTCCATTACATATAATCAGACCTAACTTGCTTCGGGCAATCCGCTACGTAAGGTCGTTGTGACAGCCATTCGAACCATCAGCAGCTTGTGTGTCCTCTCCGTTTTCGTCGCCGGCTGCTCGTCCGGTCTCGACCGGTCGCGTGAAGACGCCCTGAACGCCCGATACGGCGTCGTCCTGCATCCGGGTAAGGATGGCGTGGAGATGCGCATGTCCGAAGCGACGCTCTTCGAGACCGACGACGCGGCCATCCGCCCCGCGAGCGCGCCCATGCTCGACCGCGCCGCCGCGCTCCTCAAGCGCAGTTCGCGGCCAATCCTGGTCGAAGGCCATACCGACAACGAAGGCACGCGCGCGTATAACGACTCGCTTTCCGCGGCGCGCGCCGAGGCGGTCGCTGATGCGCTCGTTGCACGCGGCGTGCCTGCCGCGCGCATCAGGACGAAGGGAATGGCCTACCTCCAGCCGATCGCCAGTAACAACACGCCCGAAGGGCGTGCGTTGAACCGGCGCGTGGAGATTCTGGTCAAGGCGGAGACGACGGAAACGCTGGTCGGTCCGCGCAAGCCGACGCTCAACTGGCTTCCATGACGAGCAGTTGGGCGCCGTCGGCAACCTGGTCGCCGACGCTGAAGAGAATCTCGCCGACCTTGCCGCCCGAAGGCGCGACGATCGTGTGCTCCATCTTCATCGCCTCCATCACGAGCAGCGGCGCGCCCTTTTCCACCGATGCCCCCGTTTCCACCAGCACCGCGATGACCTTGCCCGGCATCGGCGCGGTCAGACGCCCTTCGTGCTCGGCGTCGGCGGCGTGGGCCATCAGGTTCTGCCATTCGAACGCGAGCGATGCGCCCTGATAGAACACGTGAAAAACGTCGCCGTCGATGAACACGCGGCCCTTGATGAGCGTGTCGTCGAGCAGCACCGCGAACGTATGCGGCTCGTCTCCATGCGACCAGTCGAAGCGCACGCTTTCGCCGAGCAGTTCGAGGCGCTTGTCGTTGACGTGCATCGCCGTCGATTCGCGCGTGAACACCGCTTGCAGCGTTTCATCGGTGGCGATCGCGCGCCAGTTCAGGTCCTGCGCGTAGCCGCCCGCCATGCGCCAGTGCGACAGCGCGTCCCACGGAGAGTTGCCGTGCGCCTCGCCGCCTTCGCGGGTCAGCAAGGCGGCGCAGGCCAGCGCGAGCGCTGCTTTCTGCGGCACGGTCGACGGTGCGAACAGCGTGTCGTGATGACGCTCGATCAGGCCGGTGTCGAGATCGCCCGTCGAGAACGGCTCGCTCGCGACGATCCGCTGCAAGAACTCGACGTTCGTGTGCGGCCCGATCACTTCGAATTCACGCAACGCGCGCGCCATCAGCGCGAGCGCATCGGCGCGGTCGCGACCGTGCACGATCAGCTTGGCGATCATCGGATCGTAGAACGGCGTGATGGTGTCGCCTTCGCGCACACCGCTGTCGATACGAACGTTGCCGCTTATCGTGAACTGATCCGACTGCGGCATGCGCAGATGCTTGAGCGTGCCCGTCGACGGTAAAAATCCGCGCGACGGATTTTCCGCATAGATGCGCGCTTCGATCGCGTGGCCGTCGACTTTCAGCTCCTGCTGTTTCAACGGCAGCGGCCCGCCCGACGCCACCTGCAACTGCCATTCGACGAGATCGAGACCCGTGACCATTTCCGTCACCGGATGCTCGACCTGCAAGCGCGTGTTCATCTCCATGAAATAGAACTGACCGTCCTGCGTCATGATGAATTCGACGGTGCCGGCGCCCACGTAATTCACCGCGCGCGCCGCGGCGACGGCGGCTTCGCCCATCGCGCGACGCACTTCATTGGAGAGACCCGGCGCGGGCGCTTCTTCCAGCACCTTCTGGTGCCGGCGCTGCACGGAGCAATCGCGATCGAAGAGATAGACAGCGCCACCGTGCTTGTCGGCGAAGACTTGCACTTCGACATGGCGCGGACGCAGCAGATACTTTTCGATCAACACGCGATCGTTGCCGAAACTCGACGCCGCCTCGCGCTTGCACGAAGCAAGCGCCGCCGCGAAGTCCGCGCTCTTTTCGACGACGCGCATTCCCTTGCCGCCGCCGCCCGCGCTCGCTTTTAACAACACCGGATAACCGATGCGGTCCGCTTCGCGTTGCAGGAGCACGGCGTCCTGATCGTCGCCGTGATAGCCGGGGACGAGCGGCACCGACGCCGTCTGCATCAGCGCCTTGGCCGCCGCCTTCGATCCCATCGCGGAGATCGCCTCGACCGGCGGGCCGATGAACACCAGTCCCGCCTTGTCGCAGGCACGCGCGAAGTCCTCGTTTTCGGAAAGGAAACCGTAGCCCGGATGGATCGCCTGCGCGCCGGTTTTCAGCGCGGCGTCGATGATGCGTTCGATGCGCAAATAGCTTTCGCCCGCCGCCGCACCGCCGACGTGCACCGCTTCATCGCACACGGCGACGTGCTTCGCTTTCGCGTCGGCATCGGAATAGACGGCGACGCTCGCGATACCCATGCGCTTCGCCGTCGCCGCGACGCGGCACGCGATCTCGCCGCGGTTCGCGATCAGAATTTTGTTGAACATGGCTGAGCCTTGAGTAAAAGAGGGAGCATCACATCCGGAACACGCCGAAACGCGTGTCCTCGATGGGCGCGTTCATCGTCGCGGCGAGCCCGAGACCGAGCACGTCGCGCGTCTGCGCGGGATCGATCACGCCGTCGTCCCAGAGACGCGCGCTCGCGTAATACGGATGCCCCTGAAGCTCATACTGCTCGCGGATCGGCGCCTTGAACGCCTCCTCTTCTTCCTTCGACCAGCTTCCACCCTTGCCTTCGATGCCGTCACGCCGCACGGTCGCGAGCACCGACGCCGCCTGTTCGCCGCCCATCACCGAGATGCGCGCGTTCGGCCACATCCACAGGAAACGCGGCGAATACGCGCGGCCGCACATGCCGTAATTGCCCGCGCCGAACGAGCCGCCGATGATCACCGTGAACTTCGGCACTTTCGCCGTCGCCACGGCCGTCACCATTTTCGCGCCGTTCCTCGCGATGCCTTCGTTCTCGTACTTGCGCCCGACCATGAAGCCCGTGATGTTCTGCAAGAACACGAGCGGAATTTTGCGCTGGCAGCACAGTTCGATGAAATGCGCGCCCTTCAGCGCCGACTCCGAAAACAGGATGCCGTTGTTCGCGACGATCCCGACCGGATGGCCCCAGATATGCGCGAAACCGCAGACGAGCGTCGTGCCGTAGCGGGCCTTGAATTCGTCGAAGGCGGAATCGTCGACGATGCGCGCGATCACTTCGCGCACGTCGAAGGGCTTGCGGGTATCGACGGGAATCACGCCGTAGACGCTTTGCGGATCGTAGCGCGGCGGCAGCGGTTCTTTCAGCGCGAGCGGCGCCGTCTTCACGCGATTCAGATTCCCGACGATGCTCCGCGCGATGCCCAACGCATGCGCGTCGTTCTGCGCGAGATGATCGACGACGCCGGACAGACGCGTGTGCACGTCGCCGCCGCCGAGGTCTTCGGCGCTCACTTCCTCGCCGGTCGCGGCCTTCACCAAAGGCGGGCCGCCGAGGAAAATCGTGCCCTGATTCTTCACGATGATCGATTCGTCGCTCATCGCCGGGACATAGGCGCCGCCCGCCGTGCACGAACCCATCACGACCGCGATCTGCGCAATCCCCTGCGCCGACATGTTCGCCTGGTTGTAGAAGATGCGCCCAAAGTGATCGCGATCGGGGAACACGTCGTCCTGATTCGGCAGGTTCGCGCCGCCTGAATCGACGAGATACACGCACGGCAGCCGGTTCTGCTCCGCGATTTCCTGCGCGCGCAGATGCTTCTTGACCGTGACCGGATAGTAGGTGCCGCCCTTGACCGTCGCGTCGTTGCAGACGATCACGCACTCTTGTCCCGCGATGCGCCCGATGCCGGTGATGACGCCCGCGCCCGGCGCGTCGTCGTTGTACATGCCGTAGGCCGCGAGTTGCGACAGTTCCAGAAACGGCGTGCCCGGATCGAGCAGTTGCGCGATGCGATCGCGCGGCAGCAGCTTGTTGCGCGACACGTGCTTGTCGCGGGCCGCCTGTCCGCCACCGAGCGCGAGTTTGGCGACTTTTTCTTTCAGATCCGCGACGAGCGCTTCGAGCGCCGCCGCGTTCGTGCGGAACTCTTCGCCGCGCGGATTCAGTTTGGTTTCGATGATCGGCATGGCGCGCTCTTATGCCGTTTCAGCGAAGAGTTCGCGTCCGATCAGCATCCGGCGGATTTCGCTCGTGCCCGCGCCGATTTCATACAGCTTCGCATCGCGCCACAAACGTCCGACCGGATACTCGTTGATATAGCCGTTGCCGCCGAGAATCTGGATGGCTTCGCCGGCCATCCACGTCGCCTTTTCGGCGGTGTACAGAATCACGCCGGCGCAGTCCTTGCGCACTTGCCGGACGTGGCCTGAGCCGAGCGTATCGAGCTGGCGTCCGACCGCGTACAGATACGCGCGGCAGGCCTGCAAGGTCGTATAAAGATCGGCGACCTTGCCCTGAATCAGCTGGAATTCACCGATGGCCTGCCCGAACTGCTTGCGATCGTGGATATACGGCACGACCGCGTCCATGCACGCGAGCATGATGCCGGTGGGCCCGCCCGCCAGCACGGCGCGCTCGTAGTCGAGCCCGCTCATCAGCACTTTCGCCCCGCCGTTCAGTTGGCCGAGGATGTTCTCCTTCGGCACTTCGACATTCTCGAACACGAGTTCGCCCGTGTGCGAGCCGCGCATGCCGAGCTTGTCGAGCTTCTGCGCGACCGAAAAGCCCTTCATGCCCTTTTCGACGATGAACGCCGTGATGCCCTTCGCGCCCGCTTCGATGTCCGTCTTCGCGTAGACGACGAGCGTGTCGCAGTCCGGGCCGTTCGTGATCCACATCTTGGTGCCGTTGAGCACGTAGTGGTCGCCCTTTTCGTCGGCGCGCAGCTTCATGCTGACGACGTCCGAACCCGCGTTCGGCTCGCTCATCGCCAGTGCGCCGACGTGCTCGCCGGAAACGAGCTTCGGCAGGTACTTGCGCTTCTGCGCCTCGGTGCCGTTGCGGTGAAGCTGGTTCACGCACAGATTCGAATGCGCGCCATACGACAACCCGACCGACGCCGACGCCCGCGAAATCTCCTCCATCGCGACCATGTGCGCGGTGTAGCCCATGTTCGCGCCACCGTATTCCTCAGCGACCGTCATGCCGAGCACGCCCAGATCGCCGAATTTCTTCCAGAGGTCCATCGGGAATTGGTCCGTGCGGTCGATTTCGCCGGCGCGCGGCGCGATTTCCTTCGCGCAGAAGTTCGCGAGCGAATCGCGCAGCATGTCGATGTCTTCGCCCAGCGCGAAGTTCAGGCCCGGAACGTCATTCATGGGTGTCTCCTCCAGATTCAATGTTTTCGGCGCACCGTGAATATGAGTGCTGCTCACACAGCGCGCGCCTCGAGCGTGTTGACCAATTTCACGCTCAATTGCGCTGGCCGTCAACACATTTTTGAGCTACGCTCACATTTATTACCGTGCTTTCCCGCGCCATGTCCGCCCCTACCTCCGTATCCAGCCGACGCACGCCGTCGAGCGTCAAGTCGCAGCAGCGCGTGAAGGACATCCTTCAGGCGGGACGCGACGTCTTCGCCGAAAAAGGCTACGACGCTGCAACCAGCGCCGAGATTGCGCAGCGCGCGGGCATTTCCGAAGCGACGGTGTTCAGCTATTTCAGCGGCAAGCGCGAGTTGTGCGCCCGGGTGATCGCGGACTGGTACGACGAAATCATCCAGGCGTTCGAAACAGGCCTGCCGCGCGACGGCTCCGTGCGCCAGCAGTTCGCGTTCATCGTGAGGACGCATCTGCGGTTAATGCTCGTGAACGGCACGGGGCTGTGCTCGCTGGTGCTGTCGGAAGGACGCACGAAGCAGCACGATCTCAGCGACACGCTCACGGAATTGCAACGTCGCTACACCGCGCCGCTGATGAATGTGCTCGCGCGCGGGCAGGAACTCGGGCACGTGCGCGGCGACATTCCGCTGAGGCTGATGCGCTCGCTCGTCTTCGGGCCGATGGAGCATGTGCTGTGGGATGCCACGCTCGCGAAGCGTCGTCTGAGTCAGACTCAGATCGACACGACGGCGAACGAACTGATCGACGTGCTGTGGGCCGCGCTGCAACCGCCGGATGCGAACGCAGCGGCGCTCGCGCAATTCCGGCAAGACGTGGAGGACGCGTCGCGCCGTTTCGAAGAGGAAACCAGGCGCGCGACTTGATGAAGCGCGGCGCGAGCTTCGGCAGCAGCAGGCGCATGTCGTAGCCGCCCATGCGGCGGTCGTTTTCGGCAAAACACAGGTCGATCAGCGCCCCCGCCGAATCGCCGACATTCGTCGGGAAGTTCGGAACACGCTCGTTCGGGTCATATTTGCGGCCAGTTGACGCAAAACGCGCGATCCGTCGACAAGAGCGCTACACCGGCCCGACCCCGTGCGCCAGCAGCGCGACCGCGTGCCGCGCAATCTGCTTGCTCGTCAGATGCCGTCCGCCTTCGCGCCATTTCCAGGTCGCGAGCGGAAACACCGTCAGGCCGAACAGCGACACGAACACCAGCGACGGCTCCAGTTGCGGATTCAGCTTCCCCTCCTTCTGCCATTGCTCGATGCGCGCGATCGTCGACTCTTTCTCGTCGCCGAAACGCTCGGCCATGCGCCGCCTGAGCAGCCCGCCATCGCTGATCACTTCGCGCACCCACAGCGCCGCGAACCACGGATGCTTGTCGACCGTGGCGACCAGCGCTTCAGCAAAAGCGCGCAACGCATCGGCGGGCTCGGCCTCGGGATCGGCGAATGCGCGGCCCAGTTCGGTGCGCAAGGGGATGAAACGTTCGTCGATCAGCACGTCGAGCAACTGATCGCGCGTCTTGAAGTAATAGTGAACCATCGCCGGCGTCACGCCCGCCTCGCGCGCGATCGCGCCGAGCGTCGTCTCGACAATGCCCTGTTTGGCGAACATCCCGAGCGCGAGGTCCAGCAGATGCTCGCGCGCGTCGGCGCCGTGCGCGCCGCTCGGGCGCCCGGGGCGCCGTCCGGCCTTGCGCGGCGCGGCTTTGTCAGTTTCGGTAACAACTTTTGTCATGAGATCCATTGACCGGACAGTAGACGAAGCCTAATATTAACTTCCGTGTTAATTAATTTCAATCGAGTCACTCGATGGCATCTTTGCACCAAACCGCCGCGGACGCCTCGTCCGCCGTTGCGCAACCCGCTGAACGGCCGCCGATCCGCCTGCTTTTCACGGCGCTGCTGCTCGTCATGCTGCTCGGCGCGCTTGACCAGACCATTGTCTCCACCGCCCTGCCGACGATCGTCGGCGAACTCGGCGGGCTTGAGAATTTGTCCTGGGTGGTGACGTCGTATCTGCTCACCTCGACGATCGTCGTGCCGCTTTATGGCAAGTTCGGCGACCTGTTCGGCCGCAAAGTCGTGTTGCAGGCGTCGATCCTGATCTTTCTTGCTGGCTCCATTCTGTGCGGCGTCGCGCAGGACATGACGCAGTTGATCGTGCTGCGCGCGTTGCAGGGCCTCGGCGGCGGCGGACTGATGGTCATCACGATGGCCGCCATCGCCGACGTAATCCCGCCCGCCGAACGCGGCCGCTATCAGGGCCTCTTCGGCGGCGTGTTCGGACTCGCGACCGTGGTCGGTCCGCTCGTGGGCGGCTTTCTGGTCGAACATCTGTCGTGGCGCTGGATTTTTTACATCAACGTGCCGCTCGGCGTGATCGCGCTCGTCGTGATCGGGCTCGTTTTCAAGCCGCACACGGCGCATGTCCGCCACAAGGTCGACTACATGGGCGCGGCGTTTCTCGCGTCCGCCCTCACCTGCATCATCCTGTTCACGAGCCAGGGCGGCACGCTCCTGCCGTGGAGTTCGCCGCAGTTGTGGTGCACGCTCCTGCTCGGGCTGATTTCGATTGGCGGCTTCGTCTACGAAGAACGGCTGGCCGCCGAACCGATCATGCCGCTGTCGCTTTTCACGGATCGCACTTTCGTGCTGAGCGGGCTGATCGGCTTTATCGTCGGCTTTTCGCTGTTCGGTTCGGTCACGTTCCTGCCGCTTTATCTGCAAGTGGTGAAAGGCTCGACGCCGTCGCAAGCCGGCCTGCAAGTCACGCCGATGATGGCCGGCGTGCTCTTCTCGTCGATCGTGAGCGGACGGCTGATCAGCCGCATCGGCAAATACCGCCCGTTTCCGATTGCCGGCACCGCCCTCGTCGCCTGCGCGATGCTCTTGCTCTCGACCCTGCAGATCGCGACCCCGGTGCACGTGATGTATGGCTACATGGCGCTGCTCGGACTCGGACTCGGCATGGTGATGCAGGTGCTGGTGCTTGCCGTGCAGAACGCGGTGGAATTTCGCCTGATCGGCGTGGCGACTTCCGGCGCGACGCTGTTTCGCTCGATCGGCGGTTCAGTGGGCGTTGCGGCTTTCGGCGCGATCTTCTCGAACGGACTGCGCTCGCGGCTCGAAGCAGCGATTCCGGCGGGCGTCGAGCTGCCGCGCTCGCTCGGGCCGCAAGCGATCCAGCACTTGCCCGCCGCGCTCCACGACGACTATCTGAATGCCTTCGCCGCCTCCATGCATACGGTGTATCTGGTGGCGGCGGGCGTCGTATTGATCGCGTTCGTGCTCGCGTGGTTCCTGAAGGATCAGCCGCTGCGCAAGCGTTAAGGCCAGCGCGCGATTCTCCCGCGGGCGCGCCGGTGTATGCTTGCGGTCCTGAATTCAGGAGGAAGTTCATGTGTCATGGCAAATGGCTGATCGTGCCGGCATGGTGTGCGCTGGTTTCGTTTTCGACGCTCGCGCAGGCCGAGACCTATCACTTCGCGGAAGGCGAGTCTTCGATGCCGGCCCGACATTCGACCGCTCATCCAAAGGCTCAAAGCACGCACGCCGGGAAGAAGCACACGAGCCAGCATCGCCGCGCCTCACAAGCGGACAAGGCGCTTTACGGCCATCCGTGAAGTTCAGGCCACCGCAAGCACGAGGTGTCCGGTTTCCGCGGCGGCCGGTTTGACCGATATTTCGATGTCGTAACCGAGACGCGTCAGGCAATCCATCAGCTTGCGCTCGGAGAAATTCGCGAAATCGCCGCGCAGCAGGCCCGACACCTTCGGCTGCGCGATACCCATGCGGCGCGCGGCCTGCTCCTGGGTCAGTTCGAGACGCCGGATCGCCTTGGCGATCTCGAACACGAGCCCGGACTTGATCTTGAGTTTTTCCGCGTCGGGCAAGCCGAGGTCGGCAAAGACGTTGCCCGAACCGATCTCGAATTCGACGCCTTCAATGATACGTTTTCCCACTTCTTAGCTCCTTCGCCAGAGTTTCCGCCAGTTTCAGCCGCGCATGGACGATGTCCATTTCTTCGACAGGCGTGGCCGTGCCGCATTTGCTCTTCTTCGGGAAACAATGCAGCACGAACACAGCCTCGCGGTAGCGCACGGTATAGACCGCGCGATACGTTCCGCCCGCATCGTCTTCCACCAGTTCCAGCACGCCCGCGCCGCTGAAGCCGCGCATTGTCTTCGCGGACGGGTGACGCCCGCCGCGCTGCGCGACGTCGAGCGCGTGACCGAAAAACTGCCGCACTTCCGCAGGAAGCGCGCACAGATCCTTTTTGCTGCTGCCGACCCAGATGAGCGGCCTTTCATCCGACTGCATGTATTTATACTCGAACTGGTATGTGAATGCAAGTCGCTTTTTTTGCGACTCCCGAACGCGCCACGAAAAACATCAGGAATGCCAAGTCATGGCGCCGAATCGAGCATCGCGCGTCGGCAGGAATGGAACAATTCGGCCGAATGGCCTACGCAAAACAAAACGCCTTGCGGCGCAAGCCGCAAGGCGTCGAGACAAGGCGTCGAGGCAAGGCTTAATGAGGATGAGCGCTCAGGTGGCGAGCGGCACGCGTTCGGGTTCGTCGGCTTCGAACCAGTCGGGATTGCGTTCTGCGATCGGGTGCAGGGAGATCAAAATCTCGCGCAAATGCGCGCGCATCGCTTCTTCGGCGAGCGACGGATCGTGCGCCTTCAGTGCGCTGACGATCCGCGCATGCTGCCGGATCAACAGGTCGAGCGGCGACACGTCGGGAAGGCTCAGATAACGCACGCGATCCATCTGTGCCTTGATGTCCTGAATCGTGTTCCACGCCGCCACGCAATCAATCGACTGCGCGATCAGGAAGTGAAACTGCTCGTCGAGCGCGAGGAACGCGGCGGTATCGTTTTCCTTCGCCGCCGCCTTTTGCTCACGCAGGTTGGCGGCGAGTTCGTCGAGCTGCGCCTCGGTGATCGCGACCGCGGCCTTGCGTGCCACCGCCGTCTCGATCGCCTCGCGGATGAAGCGCCCTTCCCGCACCTGACGCGGCGAAATCTTCTTGACGAACGTGCCGCGCTGCGGCAGCACCTGCAGCACGCCTACCTCGACGAGCTTGATGAACGCCTCGCGCACCGGCTGCCGCGAGACGTTGAACATCTCCGACACTTCCTTCTCCGAGAGCGGCGTGCCCGGCGCCATCTCGCCCGCGAAAATCGCCTGGCGCAGCGCGCGGAAAATCTGCTTGCCGATGGGTTCGTGCGAATCGAACGACACCTTCTCCGTGAGATCGGGAAGCGGCGTCTTCGGTTGCGTCGCGAGTGTGCGGCGCGCGCGTCCGCGTTTTGTCGAGGCAACAGTGTCGGGCGGGTCCACACTGTCGAGTGAAACCGCTGGGGAAACGCTTGTCATGTGCAGTCTTTCAGAACGCGGTCTATCACGATACTATCACGCGTCCCGCCGCCGTTTTCAGCGTGCGCGGCTCGCGAATGAACACCAGCGCACACAACGCGCCCAGCACCGCGATCGCTCCCGCCAGCACGAACGCGCTGCCGTAGTGACCGTTCGTCGCCTGCACGATGAAGCCGGTCACCGCCGGTCCGATGATGCCCGCGAGGTTGGCAAGCAAGTGCACGAAGCCGCCCACGCCGCCGACGTTCTCGCGCCGCACCGTGTCCTGGATAACGGCCCAGTAGACCGAGCCCGTCACATACAGGAAGAAGATCGACACCGACATCAACGCGACCGCGCCCTGCATGCTCGCGACGCGTCCCGCGAAGCCGACGCACACCGCCGCCGCGCCGAGACACACGGAAAGCACGATGCGTCGCGAGAGCAGCGGCTTGCCGGTGAGACGCAGGATGAAATCGGTGATGAAACCGCCCGCCGCCAGCCCAATGCTGCCGAGCACCCACGGAATGACCGTCGCGATGCTCATGTCGCGCAACGACATGTGGTGCGCCTCGGTCAGATAGGTCGGGAACCACGAGAGGAAGAAGAACAGCACGTAGTTGTACGCGAAGAACGCGAACGCCGTGGCGAGGATGATCGGCTGCTTCAGGTAGAAGCCCAGACCCGTCTTCTGACCCGCGGGCGCCTGTTCCATCGACGAAGCCTGCTGCTGCCCTGCGACGATCAGATCGAGTTCCGCGGCCTTCACGCGCTTGTTCTGCTGCGGGTGTTCGGTGGTCGTGAGCGACCACAGCACGAGCCACGCGAACCCGAACAGCATGATCACGACGAACGCCCAGCGCCAGCCGAACTGGATCGCCATATAGCCGACGACCGGCCCCGCGAGCGCCCCGCCGAGCGGCGTGCCCGAACTGATGACGCCGATCGCGCTCGCCACTTCGCGGCGCGGGAACCAGTTGTTCACCATCTTGCTGTTCGACGAGCTGAACGGGCCTTCACCCATGCCGAACAGCACGCGCAGCACGATCAGCGAGACGAGTCCGCCCGCGAGCGCGGTCGCGCCGCAGAAGATTGACCAGATGCCCATCGCGCCGCCGAACACTTTCTTCGCGCCGTACTTGTCCGAGGCCACGCCGCCGATGAAGTTGAACAGCGCATAGCCGACGAAAAAGCTGCTGAACACGATGCCCATCTGCGCATGCGAAAAGTTCAGGTCCTTCTGGATGAGCGGCGCGGCAATCGAAAGCGCGGCGCGATCGAGGTAATTGATGATGCCCGCCAAAAACAGCAGGCCGACGACGAACCATCGCTGGCTCTTGATCATGGTGAGTCTCCTGTTGCGCCGCTTCTTTCCGGGCGGTTGGTGCGAGAGGTTAGTCGAAATGCAGGTGGACTTTCATCGACTGGCTGCGGTCTTGCGCGACTTCGAACGCGCGATTCGCTTCTTCGAGCGGAAACGCGTGCGTCATGAGCGGACGCAAGTCGATCTTGTGCGCGCCGAGTTCGTCGGCGGCGACGGCGTATTCGTCAGTGAAACGGAACGAGCCGCGATAGCACAACTCCTTCGACATCACGAGATTCGCCGCCACCGGCGACTGCCCCGCCGGCAGGTTGCCGACCTGGATCACCGTGCCGCCGGCGCGGGCGGCGCGCAATGCAGTGTCGAGGCCGGCGGTGCTGCCCGACGCTTCGAGCACGATATCGAACGTCCCGCGCTGCTGCGCCCACTGGTCGATGCGCGCCTGATCGTTGGCGAGTACGGTTTCGTCGGCGCCGAGCGTCGTCGCCATCTGGAGCGCCTTTTCCGCGAGATCGAGCGCGACGATGCGATGCGCGCCCGCCCGCTTCGCGACGGCCAGCAAAATGCAGCCGATCGGTCCGCAACCGACCAGCAGCACCTTCGCGCCGACGAGCGTGCCGGCCTGCCGCAGCGCGTGCAAGGCGACGGCGAGCGGCTCGGCCATCGATGCCTGCGCGAAGTCGAGGCCCTCCGGCACCGGCACGCACTGATGCGCGCTCACGGCGATGTACTGTCGGAACATGCCCTGCATGTGCGGAAACGTCGATGCGCTGCCCATGAAGCGCATGTTCAGGCAATGGTTCGGCATGCCTTTGACGCAATATCGGCACACGCCGCAGTTGAGTCCCGGATTCACCGCGACGCGCTGGCCGACGGCAAGACCGCTCACGCCCTCGCCGAGCGCGGCGACTTCGCCCGCGACTTCATGGCCGAGCACGAACGGCTCGCGCACGGCGAAGTCGCCGCTCTTGCCCTTGAAGTAATAGGAGAGATCCGACCCGCAGATGCCGCCCGCGCGCACGCGGATCTGCACTTGTCCCGGCTGCGGCTGGGGCGCGTCGAGTTCGTCGATGAGAAGTTTTTTCGGTTCGTGAAGAACGGCTGCAAACATCTTGATGCTCCTTATATGCTTGACGTGCGAGTGCTTACCAGTTCCACAGCGTGCCGTCTTCCAGCCGCGCGACCGGCAGATACGCCGGGTCGTACGGATAGCGCGCGGCCGCTTCCTCGTCGATATCGACGCCATGGCCCGGCGCCTCGCCCGGATGCATCATGCCGCGATCGAAAGTCCACGCATGCGGGAAGACGTCGAGCGCTTCCTTCGGAAAGCCCATGTATTCCTGCACGCCGAAATTCGGCACCCACAGGTCGAAGTGCAGCGCCGCGCCCATGCAGACCGGCGAGAGATCCGACGGCCCGTGGCACCCCGTTCGCACTTGATAGAGCGAAGCGAAATCGGCGATGCGCTTCAGATGCGTGATGCCGCCCGCATGCGTGAGCGTCGCGCGGATGTAGTCGATCAACTGTTCTTCGATCAACTGCTTGCAGTCCCAGATGCTGTTGAACACTTCGCCGACCGCGATCGGCGTGACCGTATGCTCGCGGATCAGCCGGAAGCCCGCCTGATTCTCGGCGGGCGTCGGGTCTTCCATCCAGAAGAGGCGATACGGCTCGACCGATTTGCCGAGCCGCGCCGCTTCGATCGGCGTCAGGCGGTGATGTACGTCATGCAGCAGATGCGAATCGAAACCGAACTTGTCGCGCACGGCTTCGAAGAGTTTCGGCACGAAGTCGAGATACTTTTCCGACGACCAGCTCTGCTCTTCCACCGCGCCTTTCGTCGCGGGCTCGTACATGCCGCTGCCTTTCGACACGCCATACACCGAGCGCATCTCCGGCACGCCGCACTGGATGCGGATCGCCTTGTAGCCTTGTTCGAGGTGCTCTTCATAGCGGTCGAGCGCTTCGGGGATGTCGCGGCCCGTCGCGTGGCCGTAGACCATCACGCCTTCGCGCGACGCGCCGCCAAGCAGCCGGTACAGCGGCAGATTCGCCACCTTGCCGAGAATGTCCCAGAGCGCCATGTCGACGGCGGCGATGGCGCTCATCGTCACCGGGCCGCGACGCCAGTACGCGCCCTTGTAAAGAAACTGCCAGATGTCCTCGATGCGTCCCGGATCGCGCCCGATCAAGAGCGGACACACGTGATCCTTCAGGTACGAAGCGACCGCGAGTTCGCGACCATTGAGCGTGGCGTCGCCGATGCCGTAGACGCCCTCGTCCGTGACCACTTTCAGCGTGACGAAGTTGCGCCCCGGACAGGTGACGATCACATCGGCGCGGACGATTTTCATGGGGATTTCCTTGAGTGGCAGTCGTTGGAACCGATGCTACCATACAAGTATATTCAATCGTCAACTGCGGGTATTCCCGCCCTTCGAGTTCGAAAATGACCGAAAAATCAAGGCTTTGCCGCGCCGCGCTTGCTTCATTGAAACCGCACACGCTTTCGCCGGAATGGCGCGAACCGCGGATCGGCATCGTGCATCTGGGGATCGGGAATTTTCATCGCGCGCACGAAGCCGTCTATACGGAAGAGGCAATGCTCGCGGCGGGCGGCGAGTGGGGAATCTGCGGCGTGACGCTGCAAGGCGACGTCGCCAAACGCGACGCACTCATGGCGCAGGATGGCTTGTACAGCGTGGTCGAACGCGGGCCGGACGGCGTGCGCGTCACCGTGATTCGCGCGCTGAAGGAAGTGCTCGCAATGCCGCACGACCGCGCACGCCTCTTCGCGCTGCTCGCCGACGAAAACGTGCGGATCGTCTCGCTGACGGTCACCGAGAAAGGCTACTGCCGCGATACGACGACCGGCGACGTGGACCTTCGGCACGAAGGCATCACGCGGGATCTGGCGAATCCGGATGCACCCTCGACCGTGCCCGGCATCCTCGCCGCCGCGTTCCGGCAAAGACGCGACGCTGGCACGCCGCCCTTCACCGTGCTGTCCTGCGACAACCTCTCGCACAACGGCGCGGCTTTGAAGCAGGCAGTCGTATCTTTTGCACGAGCCCGCGACGCCGCGCTCGCCGACTGGATCGAGTCTCACGTCGCGTTTCCCTCGACGATGGTCGATCGCATCGTGCCCTCGACCACCGATGCCGACCGCGAAGCCGCGTCGCATGCGTTGAAGGTCGAAGACGCCGCGCCGGTCCCGTGCGAGCCGTTTCGCCAGTGGGTGATCGGAGACCGCTTTCCGGCCGGCCGCCCCGCGTGGGAGACGGCCGGCGCGCAACTCGTCGACGACGTGATGCCGTTCGAGATCGCCAAGCTGCGCATGCTCAACGGCACGCATTCGACGCTCGCCTATCTGTCGATGCTCGCGGGCTTCGTCACTATCGACGAAGCGATCGCGCATGCGCCGCTGAAGAAGCTGATCCACGCGATGATGACGCAGGAAATCGCGCCGACGCTCGACGTGCCGCCTTCCTTCGATGTGCTCGCATACCGCGACGCGCTGCTCGCGCGCTACGCGAACGCGGCGCTCAAACACCGCACGGCGCAGATCGCGATGGACGGCAGTCAGAAGATCCCGCCGCGTCTGCTCGCGACGATCGAAGCGCGCCTGAACGCGGGTCGGTCGATCGAACGCCTCGCGCTCGCGGTCGCCGCGTGGCTCGTGTTCCTGCGCGGCTGCGCCGACGACGGCACACGCTACGAAATCAGCGATCCGATGGCCGCGCGGCTGACGGCAAGCATCGCCGACGAGCCGGCGCAACTCGTCGAAGCGATGCTCGCGATCAATGAAGTCTTCCCGCCCGGGCTCGCCCGCCGCGACGACTTCCGGCGTCCGCTTCAGGCTGCCGTCGTCCGCTTGCAAGACGGCGCGCGCGCGGCCATCGAACATTACGCCGCGCTTGCATGAAGGGCCGCGCGCGGCGCAACCGGGTGTCAAAACGCCACATCCTGCGTGCGCCGCGCGAGGATTGCCTCTAAAGCTGCGCCATCGGGGCTTTCACTAACTCCGCAACTATTTTGGGATGTTAATCTGCTGCGGATTCTGACAGGACACGATCCTCGGAATAGCAACCGTGCGGCGCAACTCGCGCCGCCGACCCGGAAACGAGACCTGCCGGGATGTAAAGACCACCCTCTGGAGTTTAAAACAGTGAAAAAACTGCTTGCCGCCCTGTCGATGTCCCTTATCGCAGTCACGTCGCTCACCGCCGTCACCGCCGCACAAGCCAAGGATTATTCGACGATCCGCTTCGGCGTCGACGCAAGTTATCCCCCGTTCGAATCGAAGGGTCCGGACGGCAAGCTGGTTGGCTTCGACATCGATCTCGGCAACGAAATCTGCGCCCGCCTGAAGGCGAAGTGCGTGTGGGTCGAGAACGACTTCGACGGCATGATCCCGGCCCTGAAGGCGAAGAAGTTCGACGGCGTGCTCTCGTCGATGTCGATGACGCCGCAACGCGCCGAACAAGTCGCGTTCTCGAGCAAGCTCTTCAACACGCCGACGCGCCTCGTCGCGAAGAAGGGCAGCAACATCAAGCCGACGGCTGAAAGCCTCGCCGGCAAGACGGTCGGCGTCGAACAGGGCACGATCCAGGAAACCTACGCGAAGACCTACTGGGCCTCGAAAGGCGTGACGGTCACGCCGTACCAGAACCAGGACCAGGTCTACGCCGACCTGATCGCGGGCCGTCTCGACGCCGCGCTGCAAGACGCGGTGCAGGCTGAAATCGGCTTCCTGAAGACGCCGCGCGGCGCGGGCTTCGACTTCGCAGGCTCGAACATCGACGATCCGAAGACGCTCGGCAACGGCGCCGGCATCGGTCTGCGCAAGGAAGACACCGACCTGAAGAAGAGCATCGACAAGGCGATCGCCGACATCATCAAGGACGGCACGTACAAGAAGCTCGAAAAGAAATACTTCGACTTCGACGTCTACGGCGGCTAAAGCCGACGCCGCCCAACGCGGCTGACGCTTCACGGCAACGGGCTCCGCGCTTGGCGCGGAGCCCGTTTTGCTTGGGGCGCGGCGCCTTTCGGGCTTGTCCGCGGCCTTTTTTCAGCTAAGATCGAACGTCGGAAGCGCGTGGCCGGCCCGAGACACCGGCGCAATCGCCCTCCGCACCTTGCAACCATCCAGAGCGCGACCGTGCGTGCGTCGCGCGCAGAAGACCATGCAGACCAGAACCCATCAGCTGATTTCGCCGACGCTCGGCACCGCCCGCTCGATCACGAGCTTCCATTACGGTCCCGGCGACGGCCAGAAAATCTACATCCAGTCGTCGCTGCACGCGGACGAGCTGCCCGGCATGCTCGTCGCTTGGCGGCTGCGCCGGCAACTTGCCGAATTCGAAGCCGCGGGCAAGCTGCGCGGCGAAGTGGTCATCGTGCCGGTGCCGAACCCGATCGGCCTGAACCAGTTGCTGCACGGCCAGCTGCTCGGCCGCTTCGAGGCGAACAGCGGCCACAACTTCAACCGCAATTTCCACGATCTCGCCGCGCTCGTCGCGCCGCGCATCGAAGCGCGCCTCACCGCCGACATCGACGCCAACAAGGGGGCCGTGCGCGCCGCGATGCGCGAGGCGCTCGACGAGCAGACGCCCGCTACCGAACTCGAATCGCTGCGCCTTGCGCTGCAAAAACTCTCGTTCGACGCCGACGTGGTGCTCGACCTGCATTGCGACCTCGACGCCGCCTTGCATCTCTACACGAATCCGGACATCTGGGAAGAAGTCGAGCCGCTCGCGCGCCATCTCGATTCGAAGGCGCAACTGCTCGCGCTGAATTCGGTCGGCAATCCGTTCGACGAGATTCACAGCTTCTGCTGGTCCGACCTGCGCACGCGCTTCGGCGAGCGTTTTCCGATCCCGAACGGCGGCATCTCGGTCACGGTCGAATTGCGCAGCCAGCACGACGTTTCCTACGACTTCGCCAACGCCGACGCTCAAGGCATCGTCAATTACCTGATTCATCGCGGGGTGATCGACGCGCCCGCCGCGCCCATGCCGCCGCTCGCCTTCCCGGCGACGCCGCTCGCGGGCGCCGAGCCGATCGTGGCTCCCGTGTCGGGCGTGCTCGTGTTCCGCGCGAAGGTCGGCGCGTTCATCGAAGCGGGCGAAGCGATCGCGGATGTCGTCGATCCGCTCACCGATACCGTCACCACGCTCAATTGCACGACCTCCGGCGTGATGTACGCGCGGCACATCACGCGCTTTGCGACCGCCGGGCTCGAAGTCGCGCGCATCGCCGGCGCGAAGGCATTCCGCACGGGCTCGCTGCTGTCGGCCTGAGCGCACGCTTCCCGGTAATTGCATAGCGAAGACGCCCCGGCATAGCATGGCGCGAGCCATGTCTGCCGAAGGAGCGTCCGATTGACACCGTCCGACTATGACGTCGCCATTGTCGGTGGCGGACTGGCCGGAGCGACGCTCGCGCGTTCGCTCGCCGGCAGCGGCATGCGCACGCTCGTCGTCGAGCGCGCGCATGCGTTCAAGGATCGCGTGCGCGGCGAAGGTCTCCTGCCGTGGGGACGCGTCGAGGCGGCGAAGCTCGGCATCGAGCCGCTTCTGAACCGCGCCGGCGCGATCGACGTGCGTTACTGGAAGCGCTATCTGGGCGGCGCGCCGCGCGATTGCCGCGATCTCGTCGCGACGACGCCCGGCCGCCACGGCTGCCTCGACTTCTATCATCCCGACATGCAGCGCACGCTGCTCGACGCCGCCGAGTCGGCGGGCGCGCACGTGCGGCGCGGCGTGGAAGTCACGGCGGTCGAGCCGGGCACGCCGCCTTTCATCCGGATTCACACGGCTCACGGCGATGAACGCGTGAAGGCGCGGCTGGTCGTCGGCGCCGATGGACGAAGCTCGAAAGTGCGCAGCGCGGCCGGCTTCACGGTGCGCCGCGACGAACACGCGCTGATGATCGCGGGCGTGCTGCACGAAGGCGTGCAGGTGCCGGGCGACACCGTGCACTACGTGCAAAAGCCTTCCGCAGCGCGCGCGGCGCTCGTCTTTCCGCTCGGTCAGGGGCGCTTTCGGTCGTACTTCGTCTATTCATCGGCGAATGCACCGCGCACGATGAGCGGCAATGGTCATGCCGGCGACTTCGTGACGTCGTGCATCGAAACGGGCGCGCCGCCCGAGTGGTTCGAGGAAGCCGAAGCCATCGGACCGCTCGCGGCGTATCCGGGCGCGGACACGTGGGTCGACCATCCGTATCGCGAAGGCGTCGTGCTGATCGGCGATGCCGCCGCGGCCAGCAATCCCGCGTGGGGCTGCGGCCTCGCGCTCACGCTGCGCGACGCGCGCGTGCTGCGCGACCGCCTTCTGCCATCCGGCGACTGGGATGCCGCCGCGCACGCCTACGCGACCGAGCACGACGCGTACTACGGCGCGCTGCATCGCCTGCACGGCTGGCTCACGCTTCTGATGTACGAGACCGGCCCGGCCGCCGATGCACGCCGCGCTCGCGCGTTTGTGCGGCTCGCCGCCGATCCGTCGCGGGCGGTCGATCTGCAGGGCCTCGGTCCGGAATCGCCGAGCGACGAGGCCGCGCGCCGGCGCTTTTTCGGCGAAGACGCGGATTAAACGCGATCGACGCGCCGCTCAGAACGGCACGAGGCCGCACTGCGCCGCCACGACGCGCCATGCGCCTCCCGTCTCGCACCACGTGCGCGTATAACGCAGGCTGCCGGCGAACGGCGCGCCGCCGAACGATCCGCGCAACGCCACGCGCGTGACCGTCACCGCGCATTTTTCGTAGACGCGGACCGTCTGCTCTTCCACGTCCAGTTGCTCGATGCGCTGAAGCCCATAGCGATGGCCGTTCAGGTCGTCGGCCTTGGTCCACACCTTGCCCGTTGCATCGACGAAGCTCAGGTCGTCGGCGAGCAGCGCGTCGAGCGCGTCGGCGTCGGAGGACAACATCGCCTGCTGCAGGCGGCCTTCCAGTTCGCGGATTCCGTTCTCGTCCATCTCCGTGCTTCTCCTTGCATGAAGTCGAGTCGCGAGCATAACCCGAAGCCCGCTGTTGCATCCGCGAGACACGCGGACGCGTCGAACGCGTTGTCACATTGCTTTCTTGAGCGTCCGTTAAATTCCGCCCGTCGCCGCCACGGGCCGAAGAGCCCGGCGCGGCGCCGACGACATCAACCACATCGCGAACCATCCCTCACCGGAGAAAGTTTTTGAACAAGAATTTGCTGGCGACCTCCGCGCTCGCCTCTTTCGCCGCTTTTGCATCGACCGCGCACGCGCAAAGCAGCGTGACGCTGTACGGCATCATCGACGCGGGTATCAGCTACGTGAACAACAGCGCGACGCGCACCGGCAGCGACCACCTCTTCAAGTACGACGACGGCGTCGCGCAAGGCAGCCGCTGGGGCCTGCGCGGCACGGAAGACCTGGGCGGCGGCCTGAAGGCGATCTTCGTTTTGGAGAACGGCTTCAATAGCGGCAACGGCACGCTCGGCCAGGGCGGCGCGCTGTTCGGACGCCAGGCTTACGTCGGTCTCGCGAAGAACGACGCCGGCTCGCTCACGTTCGGCCGTCAGTATTCGTTCTCGACCGACTATCTCGGCTCGAACTACTCGATCGGCGGCCAGACCGTCGCGGGCAACTACGCGTACCACATCAACGACGTCGACCAGCTGACGTCGAGCCGCATCAACAACGCGGTGAAGTTCAGCAGCGCGAGCTTCTACGGCCTGACGTTCGGCGGCATGTACGGCTTCTCGAACCAGGCGGGCGCGTTCGCCGGCTCGCCGACCACGACGGCCGGCGGCGTCACGACGCAAGGTTCGTCGCGTGCCTACAGCTTCGGCCTGAACTACAAGCTCGGCAGCTTCGGCATCGGCGCGGCCTATACCGACATCCGTTTCCCCGGCGCGTCCACGCCGGCGTTCAGCACGGCGATGGCGAACGTCGCGACGGGCGGCAACAAGGACCTGCGCACGTTCGGCATCGGCGCGAACTATGCGTTCGGCGGCGCGACGGTGTTCGGCCTCTGGACCAACACGCGTTTCGAATCGACCACGGGCGCGACGTCCAAGCTCAACGCGTATGAAGCGGGCGGCAAGTACGCGTTCACGCCGGCCATCACGGGCGGTCTGGGCTACACCTACATGAAGCTGACGGACGCGGCAGACGGCAAGTGGCAGCAAGTCGATGCAAGCGTCGATTACGCGCTCAGCAAGCGCACCGATGTCTATCTGCTCGGCATCTACCAGCATGCGTCGGGTTCGAACAATGGCGTCGACGTCCAGGCGCAGATCGGTTCGAGCACGAGCTACTTCGGCACGTCGGGCACCGGCTCGAACAACCAGGTCGCCGTGCGGATCGGCATGCGCCACAAGTTCTAAGGCGCGCGCTACAGCCTCCGAAGCGGGCCGCACGATGTCGTGCGGCCCGTTTTTTTGGAGCGCTAATGCAGCTTCGCAAGCGGGATCAGGAATTCGGAGATGCCGGTCAGCATGATCTGCACGCCGACGCACAAGAGCAGGAACGACGAAATCCGCATCGCCACCTTCGTGCCGTCGATGCCGAGATAGCGCGCGAACCGCGCCGAGTGGCTGAGCGTCATATAGACCGCGAGCGCGATCAGCGCCGAGATCGCGATCGACGCCACCGCCGACACCAGAAACTCCGAGAGCTTATGCGTCCGGTTCGCGTTGAGCGCGATGGCGGTCGCGATGGAGCCCGGCCCGGTGGTGAGCGGAATGGTCAGCGGAAAGAATGCTTTCGACATCGCGTTGTCGGCGTCGACGTTGCGCGCCGTCGCCTCCTTGGTGCGCACGTCGGGCGCGTTGAGCATCTGCCAGCCGCTCACCGCGACCGCGAGCCCGCCGCCGATGCGCAGCGCCTCCATCGAAATGCCGAACAAATGCAGGATCGGCGTGCCGAGGAAGAACGCGACCAGCAGCACGCACGCCGAATTGATCGCGACTTTCTTCGCGAGCGCGTCGCGCTCGTCGCCCGCGAGCCCTTCCGTGCGGTCGAGAAACACGAACGCGACCCCGAGCGGGTTGATGATGCTGATCAATCCGGTGAAGCCGAACAGGATGTCCGAGATCAGGCTGCCTAACATGAAGCTCCTCGCTCTATGCCGGTGCGACGGTGCGTCCCATCAATACACCATCGGCGGCGGTTTGGGCACGCGCCATGCATGCGTGGAGGAATCATAGGGGCTTCCCGTCAATATCCGCAAACGACCCGGCGTCGGGTTCGGGTGCGGGACTTGCTGGCGTCGCAATGCATGAACACCCTTCCCGTCGATAAAACCGCGCCCACCCTGCGCGGCTTCGTGCGCGTGCGAGGCGCGCGCGAACACAATCTCAAGAACGTCGATGTCGATATTCCGCGCGACGCGCTGGTCGTATTCACCGGCGTGTCCGGCTCCGGCAAGTCGTCGCTCGCGTTCGGCACGCTCTATGCCGAGGCGCAGCGGCGCTATTTCGAGTCGGTCGCGCCTTATGCGCGGCGGCTGATCGAACAGGTCGGCGTGCCCGAAGTCGATGCGATCGAAGGGTTGCCGCCCGCCGTCGCGCTTCAGCAGCAACGCGGCACGCCGAGCACGCGCTCGTCGGTCGGCAGCGTGACGACGCTTTCGAGCCTCGTGCGCATGCTTTACTCGCGCACCGGCCACTATCCGCCGAAGCAGCCGATGCTCTACGCCGAGGACTTCTCGCCGAACACGATTCAGGGCGCGTGCCCGACGTGCCACGGCCTCGGGCGCATCTACGAGGTCACCGAAAAATCAATGGTGCCCGACGATTCGCTGACGATCCGCGAGCGCGCGATCGCCGCGTGGCCGCCCGCGTGGCACGGCCAGAATCTGCGCGACATCCTGGTGACGCTCGGCTACGACGTCGATACGCCGTGGCGCGATCTGCCGAAGAAGGATCGCGAGTGGATTCTCTTCACCGACGAAACGCCGACGGTTCCCGTCTACGCCGGGCTCACGCCCGAGGAAACGCGCGCGGCGCTTAAGCGCAAGCTGGAGCCGAGCTATCAGGGCACGTTCACCGGCGCGCGCCGCTACGTGCTGCACACGTTCGCGAACACGCAAAGCGCGCTGATGAAAAAGCGCGTGTCGCAATACATGGTCGGCAGCGCCTGCCCGACGTGCGACGGCAAGCGCCTGAAGCGCGAGGCGTTGTCGGTGACGTTCGCGGGACTCGACATCGCCGAGTTCTCGCAAATGCCGCTCGCGCGCGTCGCCGATTTGCTCGCGCCGATCGCGCGCGGCGAGGTGCCCGCGCACGCCGTCGCGATCGACGACGCCATTCTCAGCCGCCGCGCGATGCGCGCGGCGACCGAGCGGCGCGTCGCGGCGGGCGGCTCGGCGCACAAGGCCTCGCCCGACGTGCGGCGCACGCCGAACATGTCCGACGAGAAGCGCGTCGCGGCGCAGCGCATCGCGGAAGAACTGCTCGAACGCCTCACGACGCTCACCGATCTCGGCCTCGGCTACCTCGCGCTCGATCGCGCGACGCCGACGCTCTCGTCGGGCGAACTGCAACGCCTGCGGCTCGCAACGCAACTGTCGTCGCAACTGTTCGGCGTTGTGTACGTGCTCGACGAACCCTCCGCCGGCCTCCATCCCGCCGACGGCGAAGCGCTGTTCGCGGCATTGGAACGCCTGAAGGCGGCGGGCAATTCGCTTTTCGTCGTCGAGCACGATCTCGGCATGATGCGGCGCGCCGACTGGCTAGTCGATGTCGGGCCGGCGGCGGGCGAGCACGGCGGACACGTCGTATATAGCGGACCGCCGCCGGGGCTCGCGAAGGTGGAGGCGTCCGAGACGCGCAAGCATCTCTTCGCCACGCACGCGAGCGCGACGCATGAGCCGCGCGCGCCTTCGGGCTGGCTGCGGCTTTCGAAGATCACGCGCAACAACCTGCGCGAACTCGACGCCGCGTTTCCGCTCGGCTGCTTCACGACCGTGACGGGCGTCTCCGGTTCGGGCAAGTCGAGCCTCGTGAGCCAGGCGCTGCCGGAACTCGTCGCGAGCCATCTCGGACGCGCCATCGCGACGGACCCCGACGACGAACTCGACCCGCTCCTCGCCGCGCCCACGCAGGCGACTGGCGGCGACATCGTCGAGGGCATGGCGTCGATACGGCGGCTCGTGCGGGTCGACCAGAAGCCGATCGGCCGCACGCCGCGCTCGAATCTCGCCACTTACACCGGCCTCTTCGACCATGTGCGCAAACTCTTCGCCGCCACGCCCGCCGCGCGCAAGCGCCACTACGACGCAGGCCGCTTCTCGTTCAACGTCGCGAAGGGGCGCTGCCCGACCTGCGAGGGCGAGGGCTTCGTGAGCGTCGAACTGCTGTTCCTGCCGATGGTGTATGCGCCCTGCTCCACTTGCCACGGCACGCGCTACAACGCAGAGACGCTCGCCATCGAATGGGGCGGCAGGAATATCGCGCAAGTGCTCGGGATGACCGTCGATACCGCCTGCGAATTCTTCGCCAGCGAGCCGCAGGTCATGCGCGCGCTGAACGTGTTGCGGGACATCGGGCTCGGTTATCTGCGGCTCGGCCAGCCCGCGACCGAACTCTCCGGCGGCGAGGCGCAGCGCATCAAGCTCGCCAGCGAATTGCAACGCGCGCAACGCGGCGATTCGCTCTATATCCTCGACGAGCCGACCACCGGCCTGCATCCCGCCGACGTCGACCGGCTGATGACACAACTGCAAGGACTTGTCGACGCGGGCAACACGGTGATCGTGGTGGAGCACGACATGCGCGTCGCGGCGAACAGCGACTGGGTGATCGACATCGGCCCCGGCGCCGGCGACGAAGGCGGCACGATGGTGGCCTGCGGCACCCCGCGCGAAGTCGCGAAAGCCGCGGCCGGTCACACGGCGAAGTACCTGAAAGCGCGTCTGTAAACGCAAAAACAGCGGCCAAAGCCGTAATGCCGTTCAGTTAAGGTCTCGTTTGAGGACACGAACGGTATAACGAAACGGTCGCGAGTTGACGGCTCGAGCGCAACTGCGGCCGGGCCGTTTCTCATTGAGGAGCTGCTTGAGCCGCTCGCGCAAGCGGATGAGCAACGCAGGCAGTTTGCCGTACGAGCGCGTCACCGCTGCCCATGTCAGTTCGTACTGAATGGTATGGAACGCGCGGATGA
>NZ_FCNZ02000010.1 GCF_001544495.1 Caballeronia telluris | reverse complement strand
ACATCGCCGAGCCCCGTTTACAACTACTTTGAGCAGCCAACAAAAATGCCGTTCAGTCGCTTAACTGAACGGCATTATGCCCGAGGGCCGGTTTTTCGTTGAGGCGAACGCCGGATCAGTTGCGGTTGCCGCCGAAGATGCCGAGCAGCGCCAGCAGGTTCGTGAACACGTTGTACAGATCCAGGTAGATCGCGAGCGTCGCGCTGATGTAGTTCGTCTCGCCGCCGTTCACGACGCGCTGCACGTCGAACAGCATGTACGCGGAGAAGATCACAATCGCCAGCACGGAGACCGTCAGCATGAGCGCCGGCAGTTGCAGGAAGATGTTCGCGAACGCCGCGAGCAGGATCACCAGCACGCCCATGAAGAGCCACTTGCCGAGGCCCGAAAAATCGCGCTTGCTGACCGTCGCGATGGTCGCCATGACCGCGAAGATCACACCCGTGCCGCCGAATGCCATCATGATGAGCTGCGGCCCGTTCGAGAACCCGAGAATGAAGCTCAGGAGACGCGAGAGCATCAGCCCCATGAAGAACGTGAAGCCGAGCAGCACGAGGACACCGATGGCGCTGTCTTTCGTCTTCTCGATCGCGAACATGAAGCCGAACGCGATGGCGAGGAACGCGATGAAGCTCATCGTCGGGCTGGTGGCCGCGAACAGCGAGAAGCCGGTCGCGACGCCGACCCAGGCGCCGAGCACCGTCGGCACCATCGAGAGCGCCAGCAGCCAGTAGGTGTTGCGCAGCACGCGGTTGCGCGTCTCGACCGACGTGACCGTGCCGCTGCGGCCAAAACTGTAGGGTGATTCGTTCATGGTTTCTCCTTGCCTTTGCCTTGATTTGTCGAACAAGACATCCGTAAAGCGGTGGTTTGATGCTCAGGCGCAGCGTCCGCCGGTCGCATGCGCCACAAATATGGGTCTATCTTGCACTGAATTCAATACCGCTGCACCGAAGCGCACGCCTTCCCAAGCCATCTGTGACGCTTTGTTTGATTCTTACGATACCGTAAGGTTTCAATCGCAATCATACATGTCTTCGTGCTACAATTGTCGATTCATTTAAATTCGTAACCCATTCATTTTTTGGAGTTTTTCATGGCAATCGAGCGCACCCTGTCGATCATCAAGCCGGACGCAGTGGCAAAGAACGTTATCGGCCAGATCTACAGCCGTTTCGAAAATGCTGGCCTCAAGATCGTTGCGTCGCGCATGGTTCACCTGTCGCGCGCCGACGCGGAGAAGTTCTACGCCGTGCACGCTGCACGTCCGTTCTTCAAGGACCTCGTCGAATTCATGATTTCGGGCCCGGTGATGATCCAGGCGCTCGAAGGCGAGAACGCAATCGCCAAGAACCGCGACCTGATGGGCGCGACGGACCCGAAGAAGGCCGACAAGGGCACGATCCGTGCGGATTTCGCCGACAGCATCGACGCCAACGCCGTGCACGGTTCGGACGCGCCGGAAACCGCGCGTCAGGAAATCGCGTTCTTTTTCCCGGAAGTGAACGTTTACTCGCGCTAATCTAAAGATGATGGCGCTGCCGCCTTCGCGGCGGCGCCTCTCGAATTGGCGCGAACGGCCCGGGCGCCTCGCCCGGGCAACGCTCAAGACAGAAATGGCAGAATTCGACATGACGAGCAGCTCAACCGTCAACCTTCTCGATCTCGACGCCGCCGGGCTCGTGGCTTACTGCGACAGCCTTGGGGAAAAGCCGTTTCGCGCCAAGCAGTTGCAGCGCTGGATCCACCAGTACGGCGTCGACGACTTCGACGGCATGACCGACCTGGCAAAATCTTTGCGCGAAAAATTGAAGGGCCGCGCCAACATGGCGATGCCCGAGATCGTCCGCGATCACGTTTCCACCGACGGCACGCGCAAGTGGCTGATCGACGTCGGCAACAGTAATGCGGTCGAGACCGTTTTCATCCCCGAAGAAAATCGCGGCACGCTGTGCGTGTCGTCGCAGGCGGGCTGCGCCGTGAATTGCCGCTTTTGCTCGACGGGCAAACAGGGCTTTTCGCGCAACCTGACGACCGGCGAAATCATCGGTCAATTGCGCATGGCCGAATTCGCGCTGCGCAAGTCGCTCGGACGCGAGGTCGGCGGCCCGGGCAAGGGCGAGCGCGTCGTGACGAACGTCGTGATGATGGGCATGGGCGAACCCATGCTGAACTACGATGCCGTGGTTCCCGCCATGCGCCTGATGCTCGACGACAACGCCTACGGCCTGTCGCGCCGGCGCGTGACGCTTTCCACCTCGGGCGTCGTGCCGATGATGGACCGCCTCGCCGCCGATCTGCCGGTGGCGCTCGCGGTGTCGCTGCACGCGCCGAACGATCCGCTGCGCGACATGCTGGTGCCACTGAACAAGAAGTACCCGTTGCGCGAACTGATGGCGGCCTGCCAGCGTTACCTGAAGGTTGCGCCGCGCGATTTCATCACGTTCGAATACTGCATGCTCGACGGCGTGAACGACACCGAAGCGCACGCGCGGGAACTGCTGGCCGTCACGCGCGACGTGCCGTGCAAATTCAACCTGATTCCGTTCAATCCGTTTCCGGAGTCCGGCCTCGTGCGTTCGCGCAACGATCAGATCAAGCGTTTCGCGCAGGTGCTGATGGATGCCGGCATCGTGACGACAGTGCGAAAGACGCGCGGCGACGACATCGACGCTGCCTGCGGACAACTCGCGGGCACCGTGCAGGATCGCACGCGACTCGCCGAGCGCATGGGCCGGCAGTCGAAGGTGATCGAAGTCCGGGCCGTGTGAGGCGCGGGGCGCGCGAATCGACTAGGCGCGTTTCAGCGCAAAAAGAAAGAAAAACGAAGCAAGCGATCGGATGCGGTACAAAAAACCGCACATTTTGTTATAAAGCGGTCTGCACGAAGCAGCGGGTTGTATTGTGCATATGACGCGTGCAACCCGGCGCTTTCGAGCGACAAATAAAAGAATCGATGCGAGGAATTTGGCATGAGTGAACCGCAGCACCCGACGCCTTTCGGCAGTCGAACCGGCAATCCCTCCGGCCGCGAGCCGGACGGCGAAGCGTTGGCCGGTCAGGCGGCGTCGAGCGGGAATCAGGCGGGGAGCTTGGAATCGATTGTCGCGGTCGGAGCGCGCCTCGCGCAGCTTCGCACGGCCAAGGGCTGGTCGATCGACGATGTTTCGGCGCGGCTCAAGGTATCGCCGCAAAAAGTGCGTTCGCTCGAAGCGGGCGACCTGAGTCATCTGCCCGACCGCACCTTCGCGGCCGGCATCGTGCGCAGCTACGCGAAAATGCTCGGCGCCGATCCGGCGCCGTTTACGCAGGCGCTGCGCCGTGTGAACGGGCCGGTCGAGCAGAATCTGTCGTTGCCGGCTGCGGCGGGCGGCGGCTTGCCGCGCGCACGCGTGTCCGTGCCGCTCAATGGCACGGGGCGGCGTCGCTCGTGGCTGTGGGGCGTCGCCGCCGTGATCGTCGCGGTGATCGCGCTCGCGATGTGGCACACCGGCGGCGACTCCGCCGCGTGGCTCGCGCGCCTGAAGGCGAGTGCAAACGGCACGTCGCTGTCCGGTTCGAACGGAAATAGCGGAACGAGCGCGGCGTCGTCTGTGGCGACGCCCGACGAACTGGCCGCGGCCAATACCGGCGAGGCGTCGTCGGCGGAACCTGGCGCCGCCGGAATGCAGCCGATGCCGCATCCGCTTGGCACCAATGCGTTGCCGAATTCGTCGTCGACGATAGCGGCCGTGCAGGGCGCGAGTGGCGCGGCGCTGGCGCCCGCAGCGCCCGCGCTCACGCCGCCGGCACCGGCCGCCGCGGTCGCTTCGGCTTCCGCGCCGACCGTCGCGGGCACGGGGACGAATGCGCTGGAACTGAAAGTGAAGCAGGACAGCTGGCTCAGCGTGCGCCAGAAAGACGGCAAGGAAGTATTCTCTGGTCTCGTGCACGGCGGCAACACGCAACGCGTGGAAGGCGAGGCGCCGTTCAAGGTGACGATCGGCAATCGCGCGGGCATGGACTCGCTCACGTTCGACGACGAACCGGTCGATCCCGCCAAATACGCCGCGGCGAAAGGCAACGTCGCGCGCTTTTCGGTGCCCTGAGGCGCCGTCCGACGCGTATCGCGCCGCACGCCACGCAACGTATCGAGAGCGCCGCCGGCCCCGCCGGCGGCGTCGATTTGAGGGTTCCACATACGTCGCCGCATGGTAGCCGGTGACGCAAGAGGGTTTTTCGATGCAATCCGAAGCTCAATCCCTGATCAGCAGCACGATTTGTTCGACCGAGCCGGTGTTCGGCGGGCCGCTTCGACGCCGCGCGTCGCATGCGGTCGACGTCCGCTGGGGCGGCCAGCTCGTGACGATCGGCGGCGACGCGCCCGTGCGCGTCCAGTCGATGACCAACACGGACACGGCGGACGCCATCGGCACGGCCATCCAGATCAAGGAACTGGCGCAAGCCGGCTCCGAACTCGTGCGCATCACGGTCAACACGCCGGAGGCGGCCGCCGCCGTGCCGCACGTGCGCGACCAGCTGGACCGCATGGGCGTGACGGTGCCGCTCGTCGGCGATTTTCACTACAACGGTCATCTGCTGCTGCGCGACTATCCCGCGTGCGCCGAGGCGCTGTCGAAGTACCGGATCAATCCGGGCAACGTCGGGCAGGGCGCGAAGCGCGACACGCAGTTCGCGCAGATGATCGAAGCCGCCGCGCGCTACGACAAGGCGGTGCGCATCGGCGTGAACTGGGGCAGTCTCGACCAGGATCTGCTCGCGCGCATGATGGACGAGAACGCCGCGCGCGCCACGCCGTGGGACGCGCAGAGCGTGATGTACGAAGCGCTGATCCAGTCGGCGGTCGGCTCGGCGGAGCGGGCCGTCGAACTCGGCCTCGGGCGTGACCGCATCATCCTGTCGTGCAAGGTGAGCGGCGTGCAGGACCTGATCGCGGTGTATCGCGAACTCGCGAAGCGCTGCAGCTTTGCGCTGCATCTCGGGCTGACCGAGGCGGGCATGGGCTCGAAGGGCATCGTCGCGTCGACGGCGGCGCTTTCCGTGCTGCTGCAGGAAGGCATCGGCGACACGATCCGCATCTCGCTCACGCCGGAACCCGGCGGCGCGCGCACGGGCGAAGTGGTCGTCGGCCAGGAAATTTTGCAGACGATGGGCCTGCGTTCCTTCACGCCGATGGTGATTGCGTGTCCGGGCTGCGGGCGCACGACGAGCACGCTGTTCCAGGAACTCGCCTCGCAGATTCAGACTTATCTGCGCAACGAAATGCCGGTCTGGCGTGACCAATACCCGGGCGTCGAGAAAATGCACGTCGCGGTGATGGGCTGCATCGTGAACGGGCCGGGCGAATCGAAGCACGCAAATATCGGCATCAGCCTGCCGGGTTCGGGCGAGAATCCGGCGGCGCCCGTGTTCGTCGACGGCGTGAAGGTCAAGACGCTGCGCGGCGAGCATATCGCCCAGGAATTCCAGCAAATCGTGAGCGACTACGTCGCGCGCACCTACGGTCGTCGAGAAGAGACGGCCGCGGCATCACTCTAAAGACAGATGACAGAACAGAAGAAACGGCTCGAAAAACTGAGCGGCGTGAAGGGCATGAACGACATCCTCCCGCAGGATGCCGCGTTGTGGGATTTCTTCGAGTCGACGGTCAAGTCGATGCTGCGCGCCTACGGTTATCAGAACATTCGCACGCCGATCATCGAGCATACGCAGCTCTTCACGCGCGGGATCGGCGAAGTGACCGATATCGTCGAGAAGGAAATGTACAGCTTCGTCGATTCGCTCAACGGCGAGCATCTGACGATGCGTCCGGAAAACACGGCGGCCGTCGTGCGCGCGACGATCGAGCACAACCTGCTCTACGACGGCCCGAAGCGCCTGTGGTACATCGGCCCGATGTTCCGTCACGAGCGTCCGCAGCGCGGGCGGTATCGCCAGTTCCATCAGGTCGGCGTGGAAGCGCTCGGCTTCGCGGGCCCCGATGCCGACGCCGAAATCATCATGATGTGCCAGCGTCTCTGGGACGACCTCGGTCTCACCGGCATTCGCCTGGAACTCAATTCGCTCGGCCAGGCCGATGAACGCGCCGCGCATCGAAAGGAACTGATCGCGTATCTCGAAAAGCACGTCGACCTGCTCGACGAGGAAGCGAAGCGGCGCCTCTACACGAACCCGCTGCGCGTGCTCGACACGAAGAATCCGGCGCTGCAGGAGATTGCGCAGAACGCGCCGAAGCTCGTCGATTTCCTCGGCGACGAATCGCGTGCGCATTTCGAAGGCGTCCAGCGTCTTCTGAAGGCGAACAACATTCCATTCAAGATCAATCCGCGCCTCGTGCGCGGGCTCGATTACTACAATCTCACCGTGTTCGAATGGGTGACCGACAAGCTCGGCGCGCAGGGCACGGTCGCGGGCGGCGGGCGCTACGATCCGCTGATCGAACAGCTGGGCGGCAAGCCGACCAAGGCGTGCGGCTGGGCGATGGGCGTCGAGCGCATTCTCGAACTGCTGAAGGAAGAGCAACTCGTGCCGGAAGCCGAAGGCACGGATGTCTACGTCGTTCACCAGGGCGAAGCGGCGGCCGAGCAGGCGTTCATCATCGCCGAACGGCTGCGCGACACGGGTCTCGACGTGATCCTGCATTGCAGCCCGGAAGGCGCATCGGCGAGCTTCAAGTCGCAGATGAAGAAAGCCGACGCAAGCGGCGCCGCGTTCGCCGTGATTCTCGGCGAGGACGAACTGGCGCAGGGCACGGTCGGCATCAAGCCGCTGCGCGCGGTCGAGGGCGACGCTCAGAAGAATGAGCAGTCGAACGTTCCGCTGGAAAACTTGACCGAATTTCTAATCAATGCGATGGTTGCATCCGCCGACGACGGCGCTGATTAAATTTTAGGCAGCGACCGTGCGCGCAGTGCGCGATCGAGAGGATCGCGCGTGGAGCGCGCCAAAACCAAGGCGCAGAAGGAATAGTTGGGCAATGAGCTATCACGACGAACAAGAATCGCTGGAAAATCTGAAGCACTGGTGGGCCAAGTGGGGCAACGCGACGACGTGGATCGTCCTCGCCGTGCTCATCGTGGCCGCAGGCTACAACGGCTGGAATTTCTGGCAGCGTCGCCAGGCGGCCGAGGCCGCCGTGCTGTACGACCAGGTGCAGCAGGCGGTCAACGCGAACGACAAGGCGAAGATCGCGCGCGTCGCCTCCGACATGGAGGACAAGTTCGGCAGCACCGCGTATGCGCAGATGACCGCGCTCGCTGCCGGCAAGGCGCTCTACACGGCGGGCGACACGGCCGCCGCCAAGGCCCAGCTGCAATGGGCCGTCGATCACGCGAGGGACGCCGAGTACAAGCAGATCGCGAAGCTGCGTCTGTCGCTCGTGCTCCTCGACGAAAAAGCCTACGACGCCGGCCTCAAGGTGCTGGCCGATGCGCCGCTCGACGCGTTCAAGGGCGTCGTGTCGGATCGACGCGGCGACCTGCTCGCGGCGCAAGGCAAGCGCGACGATGCGCGCGCCGCCTACAAGCTGGCGCTCGACTCGCTGCCGTCGAGCGACACGTCCGCGCGCCAGCTGGTCCAGTTCAAACTGGACGCGCTCGGCGGCTGAGGCGGGCGGCCGACATCCACCGCATCCGAACCATCGCCGCTCCGTAAGCCGAAGGGCACGCGCCGGGAAACACGCCGGCGACGCCTGCGGCACACGCCGATCAATCGAATCTCCTAATCAATGTTGCGTCCACCGATGACTTTTCTGAAACGCTACGCTCTCCCGCTCGCCTGCGCGATGACCGCCTTGCTCGCGGCCTGCTCAGCCACCAAGGATGAACGCCGCGTGCCGACACCGCTCGTCGAAATCAAGCCGGTCCTGAACGTCGAACAGGCGTGGAAGGCGAGCGTCGGCAAGGCCGGCCGCTATCTGTTCACGCCGGTCGCCGTCGGCGACATGGTGTTCGCCGCGGGCGCGAACGGCACGGTCGCGAAGATCGACGCGAAGACCGGTCTGGACGTGTGGCGTACTAAGCTCAAGGACGACCTGTCCGCGGGCGTCGGCAGCGACGGCAACCTGACGGCGGTCGGCGGCCTCAAGGGTTCCGTCTACGCACTCGGACCCGACGGCAAGGAATTGTGGACGGCCGTCGCACCGGGCGAAATCGTGTCGCCGCCGCTCGTCGGCAACGATCTCGTGATCGTGCGCACGATCGACGGCAAGGTCGTCGCGTTCAATGCGCAGACCGGCGAGCAGAAGTGGGTGTTCCAGGTCCGCGCGGTGCCGCTCAACCTGCGCGTCGCGGCCGGCATGACGTTCGCCGGCAACCAGGCGGTGCTCGCGGGCTTCCCGGGCGGCACGTTCGCCGCGATCAACCTGCAGACGGGCGACGCCTACTGGCAAACGCCGGTGTCGTTCCCGAAAGGCGTCACGGAAGTCGAGCGCATCAACGACGTGACCGGCGCGCCGTCGCTCGTCGGCGCGCAAACCTGCGCGGTGACGTTCCAGGGCCGCATCGGCTGCTTCGACGCGAATTCGGGCCGTCCCGTCTGGGAGAAGGCATTTTCGAGCGACAGCGGTCTGGCCGCGGACGATCAGGCCGTGGCCGCCGGCGACGACTGGTCGGTCGTCAACGCGTTTCGCGCAGCCGATGGCGTGCCGCTCTGGAAGAGCGACAAGCTGAAGAACCGTCAGGTCAGCGTGCCTTACATCCTGGGCCGCACGGTCGTCGTCGGCGATTTCGAGGGCTATGTGCATTTCCTCGAAACGTCGAAGGGCGAACTGGTCGGACGCGCGAAGACGGACGGCAGCGGGATCAGCGCCGCACCCGTGCTCGCCGGCGACACGCTCGTCGTTCAGACCAAGGACGGCGGTCTGTTCGGCTTCCGCCCGCGCTGAGTTTTCATCGTGACCTGACCTGTGAGCCGGCGCTGCCGGCTCGCGTGCTTTATCGGCGCTTCGTTTGCATGACGGCGCGGCGCGCAACAAAGAAGTCGTCCACGCGCGGTGCGCTGCGCGTTCGATAGAAACAGAAGTAGAAGCGAGGCGCCGGGCATGAGCGCACACTCGTAACGACCACGCGCGGTGGGCGTCGAAACGGCGACACGGCAGCCGCGAAAGAACGCTAACCGGCGCCAGGCTTCGTGCCGACTCCGCGCATCCGACGCGTCCAAGGGCGCCGCATGCCGAATCCATGCTAATTTTCGACAAACGCAGGCTTTTCCGCGGCGTTTCCGTGGCCCGGGCGTTTCACGCGCCGGTGTCGCTCGCCTTGCGTTCAACTGTGAACACGATCTGATGAAACCCGTAATTGCCCTCGTTGGGCGCCCCAATGTGGGGAAATCGACCCTTTTCAACCGGCTGACGCGCTCGCGAGACGCGCTCGTCGCCGACCTGCCCGGACTCACGCGCGACCGCCACTACGGCGAAGGGCGCGTCGGCGATCGCCCGTATCTGGTCGTCGACACGGGCGGCTTCGAACCCGTCGCGAAGGACGGCATCCTGCACGAGATGGCGCGCCAGACACGCCAGGCGGTGGAGGAGGCGGACGTCGTCGTGTTCATCGTCGACGGGCGCAACGGGCTCGCGCCGCAGGACAAGGCGATCGCGGATTATCTGCGCAAGACGGGGCGGCCGCTCTTTCTGGTCGTCAACAAGGCGGAGGGCATGAAGTACAGCGCGGTCGCCGCCGACTTCTACGAACTCGGCCTCGGTGACCCGCGCGCGATCTCGGCGGCGCACGGCGACGGCGTCAGCGAAATGATCGGCGACGCGCTCGAAATCGCCTACGCGGGCCAGCCGGAAGAGGACGACGACGAGAAGGCGCAGCACGGCGTGAAGATCGCGATCGTCGGGCGGCCGAACGTCGGCAAATCGACGCTCGTGAACGCGCTGATCGGCGAGGAGCGCGTGATCGCGTTCGACATGCCGGGCACGACGCGCGATTCGATCTATGTTGATTTCGAGCGACAAGGCCGCAAATACACCCTGATCGACACGGCGGGGCTGCGTCGTCGCGGCAAGGTGTTCGAGGCGATCGAAAAATTCTCGGTCGTGAAAACCTTGCAGTCGATTTCGGATGCGAACGTCGTGATCCTTCTGCTCGACGCCCAGCAGGACATCTCCGAGCAGGACGCGCACATCGCGGGTTTCGTGGTCGAGCAGGGCCGGGCGTTGGTGGTGGGCGTGAACAAGTGGGACGGGCTCGATTCGCACGTGCGCGAGCGGACCAAGGCGGATCTCACGCGCAAGCTCAAGTTCCTGGACTTCGCGAAGTTTCACTACGTGTCGGCGCTGGAGAAGACGGGCATCGGCCAGCTGATGAAGTCGGTCGACGATGCGTACGCCGCCGCGATGGCGAAACTGCCGACGCCGAGGCTCACGCGCGCGCTGATCGACGCGGTGGAATTCCAGCAGCCGCGGCGTCGCGGGCCGGTGCGTCCGAAGCTGCGTTATGCGCACCAGGGCGGGCAGAATCCGCCGATCATCGTTGTACACGGCAACGCGCTCGACGCGATCACGGATACGTATAAGCGCTACCTGGAAGGGCGCTTCCGCGAAACTTTCGGGCTGGCCGGGACTCCATTGCGAATAGAGTTTCGTTCAAGCCGAAACCCTTACGCGGACAAGGGCTGAGTCCCGCGCGCACCAAGCGTTTCGCCGCTTCTGGCGGCGCTGGTGCGGAAAAGAAAATCGGCTATAGTGTAGCGATTGTTGGCGGATCTCTTTTTCTTCGCACACAATTACGTTCAACCTGCAAAAAAACACGGAGTTTGCTATGAGCAACAAAGGGCAATTGTTACAAGACCCGTTTTTGAACGCACTGCGTAAAGAGCACGTGCCGGTGTCGATCTATTTGGTCAACGGCATCAAGCTTCAAGGGAACATCGAATCGTTCGACCAGTACGTCGTGTTGCTCCGCAATACGGTCACCCAGATGGTCTACAAGCACGCCATTTCCACGGTCGTGCCGGCCCGTCCGGTGAATTTCCACCCGGACGCTGAAACGTCCTAAACCACGTCGCGGCCGGCGAACCAACGTCAATAAAAACTGACTCGCCGGTCGCTTCAAATAAGCCAAAACCTCAATTTGATCAACGCCGCGCTCGTCGGCATCGACTTCGGCAAAATCGATTTCGAAGCCAGTCTGGAAGAACTCAGCCTGCTCGCACAAAGTGCGGGCGCCAATCCCGCCGTCACGCTCACCGGCCGCCGCTCGAGCCCCGATGCCAAGATGTTCGTCGGCAGCGGCAAGGTCGAGGAACTGCGTCTCGCCTGCGAAGCGAACGACGTCGAACTCGTCATTTTCAATCACGCCCTCGCACCCGCGCAGCAGCGCAATCTCGAAGGCGCGCTCAACCGCCGGGTCGTCGACCGGACGAGCCTGATCCTCGACATCTTCGCGCAGCGCGCCCGCAGCCACGAAGGCAAGCTGCAGGTGGAACTCGCCCAGCTCCAGTATCTGTCGACGCGCCTCATTCGCGCGTGGACTCACCTGGAACGTCAGAAGGGCGGTATCGGTCTGCGCGGCCCGGGCGAAACGCAGCTCGAAACCGACCGGCGGCTGATCGGCGAGCGCATCAAGGCGCTCAAGACGCGGCTCGACAAGCTGCGCCGTCAGCACGGCACGCAGCGTCGTCAGCGGGTGCGCAACCGGACGATGTCGGTGTCGCTCGTCGGCTATACGAACGCCGGCAAATCGACGCTCTTCAACGCGCTCACCAAGGCGCAGGCCTACGCCGCCGACCAGCTCTTCGCCACGCTCGATACCACCTCGCGCCGCGTCTATCTCGGCGAGGAAGCGGGGCACGTCGTGGTGTCGGACACGGTCGGGTTCATCCGCGAGTTGCCGCACCAGCTGGTCGCGGCGTTTCGCGCGACGCTCGAGGAAACGATCCACGCGGACCTGCTGCTGCACGTGGTCGATGCGTCGAGCGCGGTGCGCCTCGACCAGATCGAACAGGTGAACGAAGTGCTGCGCGGCATCGGCGCCGACACGATTCCGCAGATTCTCGTCTTCAACAAGATCGACGCCGTGCCCGAGCTGGCGGCTCGCGGCGACGCGGTTGAAAGGGACGAGTATGGTAATATTTCGCGCGTCTTTTTGAGCGCACGCACGGGCCAGGGGCTCGACGCGCTGCGCGCTGCCATCGCCGAAATCGCTGTAGCCGATGCCGGTGTATCGGGTTCAGAAGCAGGTCCGGAAGCGGGCTCAGAAGCGGGCTCCGAAGCGGGCTCCGAAGCGGACGAGTCCGAATCGAGCGGGCAAAGCGAATCGCCCGACGTCACGGAATCGGCAGAATCCACAGAATCAACCGAATCAACGCAATCCTCGTCGCACGATGCAACCGCGCTGCCGGAAGACCAACGGCCAGCCGAACAGCACGACGAACACGACGACCGCAAGATCCCCGAGCACGGGCATTGAGCGCTTCAGATGCATTGACCCGGCTGTCCAATGGTGAATCACCGAGTGAACGACTACAACGAGCGGAGTAACCGGCAGCATTCGCATGCCGTCTTTTCGATCGACGATCCGCGCTGGGGGCGGGGCGACAGCAATGGCGGCAGCAAGAACGACCAGAAGCGTCCTTCGGACCCGAAGCGCCCGGGCAACGGGCGGGACGGCGAAGGTCCGCCCGATCTCGATGAAATGTGGCGCGACTTCAACCGGCGCCTCGCCGGCCTGTTCGGCAAGAAGCCCGGCAACGGCGCGCCGCGCACCGACAACGGCCGGGGCGCGAAGATCGGCTTCGGGATCGTCGTCGGCGTGCTGATCGCGATCTATCTCGGCAGCGGCGTGTTCGTCGTACAGGACGGGCATGTCGGCGTCGTGTCGCAGTTCGGCAAGTTCAGGGCGACGGCGGAGCAGGGCATCCACTGGCGGCTGCCTTATCCGTTCCAGTCGCACGACATCGTCAACACCGCGCAGATCCGCTCGGTCGAAGTGGGCCGCAACAACGCCCTCACGCAGGCGAACGTGCGCGACGCGTCGCTGCTCACGCAGGACGCGGACATCGTCGACGTACGCTTTGCCGTGCAGTATCAGATCAAGTCGCCGACCGACTACCTCTTTCGCAATCTCGATCCCGACCAGAGCGTGACGCAGGCCGGTCAGGCCGCGATCCGCGAGATCGCGGGCGCCGAGCCGAGCGACAACCTGCTCTACAACGATCGCGAGGCGCTGCGCGCCCGGCTGATCGATACGATCCAGCGTTCGCTCGACGCGTACAAGACCGGTCTGCAGGTGACGGGCGTCACGCTGCAAAGTGTGCAGGTGCCGTCGCAGGTGCAGCCCGCCTTCGAGGAAGCCGCCAAGGTACGCCAGGACAACGAGCGCGCCCGCGACACCGCCCGCGCCTACGCCAATCAGCTGCTGCCGCGCGCGAAGTCGGATGCGGCACGCTCGATCGACGAGGCCACCGCGTACAGCAATCGCGTGGTCGCGCAGGCGCAAGGCGATGCCGAGCGCTACAAGCAGGTCTACGCCGAATACTCGAAGGCTCCCGCCGTGGTTCGTCAACGCATGTACCTGGACACGATGCAGCAGATCTATTCGCGCGCGACGAAGGTGTTCGTCGACAGCAAGGCAGGCAACAACGTCATCTATCTGCCGCTCGACAAGCTCGCCGAGGCGGCCAGGCAGCGCGCAGGCGAAGCGCCCGGCGCCACCGGCACCGCCGACGCGGCAAGCAGCGCGCCAGCGGCCGGGGCAGCCGCTCCGGCCTCGGGCGCCGCCGCAGCTACCGCGGTGCCGGCCAGTGCGGCCAGCGCAAGCGCGGCGAGCGGCGCAAGCCAAGGCGCGGCAAACGATCCGCTGCGCTCGCGCGATGCGTTCCGCACGCGCACGCGTCAAGACGACCTTCAATAAGGAGCGCGACCATGAATCGAATCATTGCGCTCGTCGTGGCGGTCGTCATCGTGTTGTTCATCGGATCATCGATGATCTTCGTCGTCGACGAGCGGCATGCCGCCGTCGTGTCCGCGCATGGCGAAGGCAATCCGAAGCTCGACGGCCCGGGCCTGCATTTCAAGCTGCCGCCGCCGTTCCAGACCCTCACGCTGATCGACACCCGCACGCTCACCATCGACGAGCCCGGCTCCGACCGCTTCACGACCTCGGACAAGAACGAAGTGCTCGTGAACACGGTGATCAAGTATCGCGTGGCCGATCCGCTCAAGCTCTTCGTGAGCAACGAGAAGAATACGCAGACCGCGCAGGAACGGCTTACCGCGCTCGCGCGAACGTCGCTTGCCAGCGCGTTCACGAAGCGCTCGCTCAACGAGGCGCTCGCGCAGCAGCAGGCGCTCGCCGGCGAAGCGCTGAAGTCGGTTCAGGAGCCGGCGGCCGCGTTCGGCGTCGAACTCGTCGATTTGCAACTGACGCGCATCGACTTTCCGCCTGCGGTCGCGGATTCGGTCTACAAGCGCATGATCGCGGCGCGCCAGCAGGCGGCCGCCGACGAGCGCGCGAAGGGCACGGCCGACGCCGACAAGATCAAGGCCGACGCGGACCGCCAGCAGCAGGCCATCCTCTCCGAAGCCTACAGCCAGGCGCAGACGATCAAGGGCGAAGGCGACGGCCGTGCCGCCGCGATCGCCGCCGAAGCGTATGGCGCCGATCCGCAGTTCTACCAGTTCTATCAGAGCCTCGAAGCGTATAAGAAGACGTTCAAGCCCGGTGACGTGATGGTCGTCGATCCGAGCAGCGACTTTTTCCGCTTCATGCGCAGCCCGAATGGCGGAGCGGACATGCTCGCCCCGCTCAAGCGCTAGTTGTCCGCGTGCCGCCTCGCGGCGGCACCTTCATGCATATGGATATGGCTGCGACGTTATTGCTGGCGCTTGCGCTGATGCTGATCATCGAAGGGATGTTTCCCTTCGTGTTTCCGACCGCCTGGCGCGACACGTTTCGCCGCATCGCCGAGCGGCCGACGCACCATATCCGCATCGGCGGCCTGATCGCGATGGCGCTCGGGCTGATCCTGCTTTTGATCGCGACCTGATCTCCGGCGCGCGGCGCTTACGCGAGGCGGCGCCGTCCGTTGCGGCCTGGCTTCTCCGGACAAGCCCGCGCGCCGCTCAACACCCGTAGGAAACGTATCGATGTCGACCTGGTTACTCCCCGAGAATATCGCCGATGTGTTGCCGTCGGAAGCCCGCAAGATCGAAGAGCTGCGCCGCCGGCTGCTCGATCGCTTCCGTTCGTACGGTTACGAACTCGTGATGCCGCCGATGCTTGAGTATCTCGAGTCGCTGCTCACGAGCGGCGGCACGGACCTCGACCTGCGCACGTTCAAGCTCGTCGACCAGCTCTCCGGCCGCACGCTCGGCCTGCGCGCCGACATCACGCCGCAGGTCTCGCGTATCGACGCGCATCTGCTGAATCGCCAGGGCGTGACGCGCCTCTGCTATGCGGGCAACGTGCTGCACACGCGTCCGCGCGGCCTGCACGCGACGCGCGAGCAGATTCAGATCGGCGCGGAAATCTACGGTCACGCGGGCCTCGAAGCGGATCTCGAAATCCAGACGCTGATGCTCGATTCGCTGCATCTGGCGGGTCTGTCCAAGGTTCGTCTGGATTTGTGCCACGCGGGCGTGCTCGCGGCGCTGCTCGAACTGGAGCCGGCGGCCGCGTCGCTCGGCGAGGCGCTCTTCGACGCGCTCGCGAGCAAGGACGTGCCGCGTCTGACCGAACTGACCGCGCATCTGGGCCAGGTGCCGCGCGAGGCGTTGCGCGCGCTGCCGTCGCTTTACGGCGATGCCTCGGTGCTCGAAACCGCGCGCGGCCGCCTGCCGAATCTGCCGGTCATCGCCCGCGCGCTCGACGATCTCGCGTTCCTCGCGGCCCAGGCGAACGGCGCCGAACTGATGATCGATCTCGCCGATCTGCGCGGCTACGCGTACCACAGCGGGGTCATGTTCTCGGCCTACGTCGACGGCGTGCCGAACGCAGTCGCGCGCGGCGGCCGTTATGACGATGTGGGTCTCGCTTACGGCCGCGCGCGTCCGGCGACGGGCTTCTCGCTCGATCTGCGCGAAGTCGCGCGCATTTCCCCCGTCGACGCACGCGGCAGCGCGATCCTCGCGCCGTGGAAGCACGACGAGCCGCTGCGCGCGGCGGTCGCGGCCTTGCGCGACGCGGGCGAAGTCGTGATCCAGGCGCTGCCGGGCCACGACCACGATCTCGATGAATTCGCCTGCGACCGCGTGCTCGTCGAGCGCGACGGCCGGTGGACCGTCGAGGCCCGCCAGTAACGGAAACGGCCACATCCTTGATCGGCAACGCATTTTTTCAGCATCCGCTGATCGACGCGCGTTCACGAATACCGGGAAAAACTCGGAACCTTTCGCGAACATAGGTAAAATACGTTTTTAACCAGCTAACGAATCAACATGTCTGCCAGTGCAGTGAATGTGAACCCGGGGCGCAACGTCGTCGTCGTGGGCACCCAGTGGGGTGATGAGGGCAAAGGTAAGATCGTCGACTGGCTGACGGACCACGCCCAGGGCGTCGTGCGCTTCCAGGGCGGTCACAACGCGGGCCACACGCTCATCATCGGCGGCAAGAAGACCATCTTGCGTCTGATTCCCTCGGGCATCATGCGCGCTGGCACGGCGTGCTACATCGGCAATGGCGTCGTGCTGTCGCCGGAAGCGCTCTTCAAGGAAATCGGCGAGCTTGAAGCCGCCGGCATCGACGTTCAGAAACGTCTGTTCATTTCCGAAGCCGCCACGCTGATCCTCCCGTATCACGTCGCCATCGATCAGGCGCGCGAAGCACGCCGCGGCGCGGGCAAGATCGGCACGACGGGGCGCGGCATCGGCCCGGCGTACGAAGACAAGGTCGGCCGCCGCGGCTTGCGCGTGCAGGATCTCTTCGACGCGCCGCTCTTCGCCGAACGCCTGCGCGAAACGCTCGACTTCCACAATTTCGTGCTGACGCAGTATCTGGGCGCGGCCGCGGTCGACTATCAGGAAACGCTCGACACGATGCTCGGCTACGCCGACCGTCTCGCGCCGATGGTCACCGACGTCTCACGCCGTCTCTACGACGAGAACCACGCCGGCCGGAACCTGCTGTTCGAAGGCGCGCAAGGCACGCTGCTGGACGTCGACCACGGCACCTATCCGTACGTCACGTCGAGCAATTGCGTCGCGGGCGCGGCGACGGCGGGCGCGGGCGTGGGTCCGCAAAAACTCAACTACATCCTTGGCATCACGAAGGCGTATTGCACGCGTGTCGGCGCGGGTCCGTTCCCGAGCGAGCTGTACGACGCCGACAACGCCGAGCGCCAGGAGCAAGTCGGCCTGACGCTTGCCACCGTCGGCAAGGAATTCGGTTCGGTCACGGGGCGTCCGCGCCGCACCGGCTGGCTCGATGCCGCCGCGCTGCGCCGCTCGATTCAGATCAACGGCATCTCGGGCCTGTGCATGACGAAGCTCGACGTGCTCGACGGCCTCGAGAAAGTGAAGCTGTGCGTCGGCTATACGCTCGACGGCAAGCCGGTCGACATCCTGCCGCGCGGCGCCTCGGAAGTCGAGCGCTGCGAGCCGGTGTACGAAACCTTCGGCGGCTGGAAGGAGAGCACCATCGGCATCACGCAATGGGACAGCCTTCCGGCGAACGCGCGCGCTTATCTCTCGCGCGTGCAGGAAGTGGCGGGCGTGCCGATCGACATGGTGTCGACCGGTCCGGATCGCGACGAAACGATTCTGCTGCGTCATCCGTTCAAGGTCTAAGCGGACCTGGAACCAATCGCTTCGAAAAGTATGGCCGCGTCGAGCGGCCATATTTCATATCAACCGTAGTACGTATTTGAAAGAGCAAGACCATGATCGCGATGAAGGATCCGCGCAACGACGACAAGAACCTCTGGGTCGGCTGGGATGAATATCACCGGCTGATCGAACTGCTCGCGCTCACGGTGCACGAATCCGGCTGGAAGTTCGACAAGATCCTGTGCCTCGCGCGCGGCGGCCTGCGCGTAGGCGATCAGCTGTCGCGCATCTACGACCTGCCGCTCGCCATTCTCGCGACGAGTTCGTACCGCGAAGCTGCCGGCACGGAGCAGGGCGATCTCGACATCGCGCAATACATCACGATGACGCGCGGCGATCTGTCCGGCAACGTGCTGCTCGTCGACGACCTGGTCGATTCGGGCGTCACGCTCGCGCGCGTGCAGGAGCATCTGAAGGAGCGTTACCCGGCGATCACCGCGGTGCGCTCGGCGGTGCTGTGGTACAAGGCGTGCTCGAAGGTGAAGCCCGACTACCATGTGCAGCACCTCGAAACGAATCCGTGGATCCATCAGCCGTTCGAGGAGTGGGACACGGTGCGTCCGCACAATCTCGGCGCGTGGATCAAGCGCGGCACGCAAAACGGCCGCGCCTGATTGCACCGCGATCCGCTCCGGCTCGACGCCGTCCGCTCATGCCAGAGGCATGGCCGGACGGCGTTTTCATTGATGTGTCGTGCCTGCGGGGGTAATCGCCGTCGCGACGCGCTCGCGCGGTCCGTGCGCATGAGTGCGCACCTCAGCCAATCCGACGCAATGCTAAACTGCCTCGTCTTTCCCGCTTCCGTGGCGTCCCGGCAACACGGAACCGGCGGTTTGCGTGCGACGTTAGAATGGCGTTCGTTTTTTCCGCCTCAAACGGATACCTCGCGTTTATGACCAACCTGACTCACGCGCAAGAGCGCAAGCAGCCTCTCCCGACGCTGGCGCTCGCCGCCATCGGCATAGTGTTCGGCGACATCGGCACGAGTCCGCTGTATGCGCTGAAAGAAGCGTTCAGTCCATCGCACGGCATCGGGCTCTCCGATGCCTCCATCCTCGGCGTCATCTCCTTGCTGTTCTGGGCGATCGTGATCGTGGTCGCGATCAAGTACGTGCTCTTCGTCATGCGCGCCGACAACAACGGCGAAGGCGGCGTCCTCGCGCTGATGACGCTTGCGCTGCGGACCTTCAGCAACACCGGGCGCATGTCCGGGATCCTGATGATGCTCGGCATCTTCGGCGCGTGCATGTTCTACGGCGATGCGGTCATCACGCCGGCGATGTCGGTGATCTCGGCGGTCGAAGGGCTGGAAATCGCGGCGCCGAAGCTCTCGCCTTACGTGCTGCCGATCACGATGGTCGTCCTCGTCATGCTCTTCTGGATCCAGCGGCGCGGCACGGCGGTCGTCGGCCGGCTCTTCGGGCCGATCATGCTGCTGTGGTTCCTGACGCTCGCGGTGCTCGGCGCCTATCACATCGTGCTCGAACCGCGCGTGATCATCGCGCTCAATCCGTACTACGCGATCTCGTTCATGGCCGAGCATGTCCTGCAGGCGTATATCGTGCTCGGTTCGGTCGTGCTCGTGCTGACCGGCGCGGAGGCGCTCTACGCCGACATGGGCCACTTCGGCGCGAAGCCGATCCGGATCGGCTGGTATTGCCTCGTGATGCCGTCGCTGCTTCTCAACTACTTCGGTCAGGGCGCGCTCCTGATGCACTCGCCTCAGGCCATCCAGAGCCCGTTCTTCTTGCTCGCGCCCGACTGGGCGCTGCTGCCGCTCGTGATCCTCTCGACCATCGCGACCGTGATCGCGTCGCAGGCGGTGATCTCGGGCGCGTATTCGCTGACGAGCCAGGCGATCCAGCTCGGGTACGTGCCGCGCATGAAGATCCTGCATACGTCGGAACTGGCGATCGGCCAGATCTACATTCCGCTCGTGAACTGGATGCTGCTCTTCATCATCCTGTGCATCGTGATCGGCTTCAAGAGTTCGGAGAACCTGGCGGCGGCCTACGGCCTCGCCGTCACCGCGACGATGATCGTCACGACGATGCTCGCCTCCGTCGTGATGACCAAGCTCTGGGGATGGAACAAGGCGGTCGTGACCGGGATCATCGGCGTGTTCTTCCTCGTCGATCTCGGCTTTTTCGGCGCGAGTCTTCTGAAGATCGAGCAGGGCGGCTGGCTGCCGCTGTGCATCGGCGGGGCGCTCTTTTTCCTGCTGATGACCTGGTACAAGGGCCGCATGATCGTGAAGGACCGCACCGCGGCCGACGGCATCCCGCTGATGCCGTTCCTGCAGGGGCTGCTCGCGCATCCGCCGCATCGCGTGTCGGGCACGGCCATCTATCTGACCGGCAGCGATTCGCTCGTGCCGGTGAGCCTGCTGCACAATCTGAAGCACAACAAGGTCCTGCACGAGCGCACGATCTTCCTCAACTTCAAGACGCGCGACATTCCCTACGTCGAGGATACGGAGCGGCTGGAGGTGAAGGACATCGGCGGCGGGCTCTTTCTCGTGAAGGCGGCCTATGGCTTCAACGAGACGCCCGACGTGAAGGCTGTGCTTGAACAGATCAGCCGCACGCACGCGATGACCTTCGAACTGATGGACACGTCGTTCTTCATGGCGCGCGAGACCGTTGTGCCGACGGAACTGCCGGGCATGTCGGTTTGGCGCGAGCGCGTGTTCGCCTGGATGCACCAGAACGCGGCGAAGCCGACCGATTTCTTCAGCATTCCGGCCAACCGGGTCGTCGAACTCGGGACGAAGATCGAAATCTGAGTCGCGGTGATGTCGTAAAAGCATTCGAGCCCCAATCGAGCCCCAACTGGGGCTCGAATGCTTTTGGACTACGCGGCGCGATTCAGTGCGCGGGCGCTTCCATCTCGGCGCACGTCGGCGCCCTTGCCACCGCGTGCTGGCGCACCGACCAGCTCACGCCGCCCAGCAGCAGCACGATCGCCAGCACTTCGGGCACGCGCGGCAGCCGTCCGTCGTAGACGAACGCGTAAAGCAGCGCGAAGAGCGTTTCGAACGCGATCATCTGACCCGACAGCGTGAGCGGCAGGCGCTTGGCCGCCGCGTTCCAGAGCGTGTTGCCGAGCCACGATCCGCCGAGCGCGAGCGCGAAGCTCACGATCCAGAACGTGTGCCAACGCGCCGGGGCGACGCTCGCCTGCACGGTGCCGTCCGGTAGCAGCATCAGCACGAGCCACACGACGGCGCCGAGCACGCCCGTCACGATGCCCCACAGCACGGACCACTCGTTGCCGTCGAAGTGCGTGTTGGCCTGCAGATAGCGCGAGTTGACGACCGCGTACCACGTCCACGCGGCGAGCGCGCCGGCCGCGCACGCGAGGCCGCCGAGCTTGGTGGCGACGCTCGTCGTGCCGCCGGCGGCGTCGCTGAAAACGTCGATGTTGATGCACACGATGCCCGCCAAGACCATCGCGAGGGGCCAGAAGAGGCGCTTGAGGTCGATCGCGCCGTGATCGCGCCGGCCGGCGAGCGTCACGGTGACGGGCAGAATCCCGACGATCAGCGACGACGGCGCGACGCCCACCATCTGCACGGCGGTCGCGAGCAGCATGTAGTAGAGCAGGTTGCCGACGAGCGCCAGCTTGACGAGCGCGACGAGGTCGGCGCGCGTGAGCTTGGCGGCGAGCCGCCGCGCGAAAGGCAGCGCGAACGCGAGCGAGACGAGGCCGTACATCACGTAGCGCCCGCTGCTCAGGTAGAGCGGCGAAAAATCGGGCAACAGGCGCGGCGCGAGAAAAATGAAACCCCAGATGGCACCGGCCATCACCCCATATGCGACACCGCGTTGCATCGACTGCTCCAGCATGACGTTAGGAAAGGCGCGCAGCGTATCACGCCGGCCGGGGAGGCCGTCTTGTCGAAAGCTGCAATCGGACGCCGCCCGGCCGCGGGAAAAACGTTCGCGAAGCCGGTCGAACATCCGAAAACGGCGCGAAAACAGGGCGAACGAGGAAGCGAAATCGACGGTCGAAAGAAGGCCCGGAAATTGCCTCCAAAACGCGTAAGCCGATGTTCGGTCAGTGAAAAACCGGGGAACTATCGGTATAATCTGCTTTTGCGCCCATAGGATTTGCCATGCGTCTGATCCATCAAGCACTCACGTTCGATGACGTGCTCCTCGTGCCCGCGTTTTCCAACGTTCTCCCGCGCGATACCAGCCTCAAGTCCCAGCTGACCCGCAAGATTTCCCTGAACATGCCCCTCGTGTCCGCCGCCATGGACACGGTCACCGAAGGCCGCCTCGCGATCGCGATGGCGCAGATGGGTGGCGTCGGCATCGTCCACAAGAACCTCACCGCCGCCGAGCAGGCCCGCGAAGTCGCCAAAGTGAAGCGCTTCGAATCCGGCGTCGTGCGCGATCCGATCACCGTTCCGCCGCAGATGCGCGTGCGCGACGTCATTGCCCTCACGCAACAGCATGGCATTTCGGGCTTTCCGGTGGTCGAGGGCGCGCAGCTGATCGGTATCGTGACCAATCGCGACCTGCGTTTCGAAGAGCGCATGGACGAGCCGGTGCGCAGCATCATGACGCCGCGCGAGCGGCTCGTGACGGTCAAGGAAGGCACGCCGCTCGCCGAAGCGAAAGCGCTGATGCACAGCCATCGGCTGGAGCGCGTGCTCGTCGTGAACGACGCGTTCGAACTGCGCGGCCTCATGACGGTGAAGGACATCACCAAGCAGACCGAGCACCCGGACGCCTGCAAGGACGAACACGGCAAGCTGCGCGTGGGCGCGGCGGTGGGCGTCGGCGCGGACAATGAAGAGCGCGTCGAACTGCTGGCGGCGGCGGGCGTCGACGTGATCGTCGTCGATACGGCGCACGGCCACAGCCAGGGCGTGCTTGAACGCGTGCGCTGGGTGAAGCAGCGTTATCCGCATATCGAAGTGATCGGCGGCAATATCGCGACGGCCTCGGCGGCCAAGGCGCTCGTCGAATACGGCGCGGACGCGGTGAAGGTCGGCATCGGCCCGGGCTCGATCTGCACGACGCGCATCGTCGCGGGCGTCGGCGTACCGCAGATCACGGCGGTGTCGAACGTGTCGGAAGCACTGAAGGGCAGCGGCGTGCCGGTCATCTCCGACGGCGGCGTGCGCTTCTCCGGCGACGTCGCGAAGGCGCTCGCCGCCGGCGCGGACGCAGTGATGATGGGAAGCATGCTCGCGGGCACGGAAGAGTCGCCCGGCGACGTGTTCCTGTTCCAGGGCCGCCAGTACAAGGCGTATCGCGGCATGGGCTCGGTCGGCGCGATGAAGGACGGCGCGGCGGACCGCTATTTCCAGGACAACTCCGCGAATATCGACAAGCTGGTGCCGGAAGGCATCGAGGGCCGCGTCGCGTACAAGGGCTCGGTCAACGCGATCCTGTTCCAGGTCGTCGGCGGCGTGCGCGCGAGCATGGGCTACTGCGGCTGCCGCACGATCGGCGAGATGCACGACAAGGCCGAGTTCGTTCAGATCACGGCGGCGGGCATGCGCGAATCGCACGTGCACGACGTCCAGATCACCAAGGAAGCGCCCAACTACCACGTGGACTAAACCATGAAACCGTTGCTGCGGGCGGTACTCGTCATCAATGCCCTGATTTTTCTCGCGTTCGGCGTGCTGTTTTTGCTAACGCCCTGGGCTGCGTTGTACAGCGCGTTGCAACTGGTTCAGGTGCAGCCTGCGTTCGCCGGGCAATTGCTCGGGATCGCGCTGATCGGGTTGTCGTGGCTCTCGTTTCATGCGGCCGTCGACGGCGCGCTCACCGCGACTGCCGCGAAGGTGTCGGGGCATGTCGAGTGGCTCTCGGGCGTCGTGTTGCTGGTCTGGCTGCTCGGCCTGCGCACCCCGGAACTCGCCGCGTTCGGTCAGATCGTTTCCGCGCTGACGGGCGTCGTGCTGCTGGTCCTCGGACTCGGCAGCGTGCGGCTCGCGTCGGCCGTGCGCCGGCGCGAGCGCGCGCAGGCGGCCGGCGCGGTGTCGGCGGAACGCGCCGAGAAGCGTGCAGCGGACAAGCGCGATGAAATCCGCACGACGCCGCCAGTCGTGCCGCCCGCAACCCCCGCCGCGCGCCGCGCCGATCCGCTCGCGGGCGAACCGGTCGCAGGCGAATCGTTCGACGTCGCGGGCCGTCCGGCGGCGCGTGCGCCCGCCGCCACCGCGATCGATCCGGTGACGGGCCGCACGATCGACCCGGCCACGGGCCGTCCGACCGGCGTCACTTTCGATCCGGCGACAGGCCGCAGTATCGACCCGCAACACGGCCACAAGATCGATCCGGTCACCGGCCGGGCGATCGACCCGCTGACGGGCCGCACCATCGACCCCGTGACGGGCGAGCGCGCGGAGCCCCGGATTGCACCGGACCCGCTGCGCCCCGACACGCGCTGAACGCCGCATGAGCGAAACGCGCGATTTCCGGTCCGGGCGTTTCACGATGACAAGATCACCCGCGGTCGGCCATTCGTGCCGGCCGTCGATTTTCCGGTGCGAGCCGTGCGTCGCGATGACGTCCGGCCACAGCGCCGCTCCTTACCGTAACCGTTCTCTTCGCCTTTGGCCGCTGCCATGCACGACAAAATCCTGATCCTCGATTTCGGCTCCCAAGTCACCCAGCTGATCGCGCGACGCATCCGCGAATCGCACGTCTACTCGGAAATCCATCCGTACGACGTCGACGAGGTCTTCATCCGCGAGTTCGCGCCCAAGGGCATCATCCTCTCGGGCGGTCCGAACTCGGTCACCGAAGCCGGATCGCCGCGCGCGCCGCAGATCGTCTTCGACCTCGGCGTGCCGGTGCTCGGCATCTGCTACGGCATGCAGACGATGGCCGATCAACTGGGCGGCAAGGTCGAACTCGGCCTGTTGCGCGAATTCGGCTATGCGGAAGTGCGCGCGCACAACCACACGAGCTTCCTGAACGACATCGAAGACTTCCGCGACGCCGACGGCCACGGCATGCTGAAAGTGTGGATGAGCCACGGCGACAAGGTCGCCGACATGCCGGCCGGCTTCAGGCTGATGGCGTCGACGCCGTCGTGCCCGATCGCCGCGATGGCCGACGACGAGCGCCGTTTCTACGGCCTGCAATGGCATCCGGAAGTGACGCACACGGTGCAGGGCCGCGCGATGCTCGATCGTTTCGTGCTGGAGCTGTGCGGCGCGAATCCCGACTGGGAGATGGGCCATTACATCGACGAAGCCGTCGACAAGATTCGCGAGCAGGTCGGCGACGAGCATGTGATCCTGGGCCTGTCGGGTGGCGTCGATTCGTCGGTGGCGGCGGCGCTGTTGCATCGCGCGATCGGCGACCAGCTGACGTGCGTGTTCGTCGATCATGGTTTGCTGCGGCTGAACGAAGCCGAGCAGGTCATGTCGACGTTCGCGGACCATCTCGGCGTGAAGGTAATCCACGTCGATGCGAGCGCCGAGTTCCTCTCGAAGCTCGCAGGCGTGAGCGATCCGGAGGCGAAGCGCAAGATCATCGGCGCGGAGTTCGTCGAGGTGTTCCAGGCCGAGGCGAACAAACTGACCGATGCGAAGTGGCTCGCGCAGGGCACGATCTACCCGGACGTGATCGAGTCGGCGGGCAAGGGCAAGAAGGGCGCGCACACGATCAAGAGCCATCACAACGTCGGCGGCTTGCCGGAGACGCTGAACCTGAAGCTGCTGGAGCCGCTGCGCGAACTCTTCAAGGACGAAGTGCGCGAACTGGGCGTAAAGCTCGGTTTGCCGCCCGCGATGGTTTATCGGCATCCGTTCCCGGGGCCGGGCCTCGGCGTGCGGATTCTCGGCGAAGTGAAGCGCGAGTTCGCGGAGCTGCTGCGCCGCGCGGACGCGATCTTCATCGAGACGCTGCGCACGACCATCGACCAGGAAACCGGCAAGTCGTGGTACGACCTGACGAGCCAGGCGTTTGCGGTGTTCCTGCCGGTGAAGAGCGTCGGCGTGATGGGCGACGGGCGGACCTACGAGTATGTCGTGGCGTTGCGCGCAGTGCAGACGCTCGATTTCATGACGGCGCAGTGGGCGCACCTGCCGCATGAATTGCTCGGACATGTGTCGAATCGCATCATCAACGAGGTGCGCGGGATCAATCGGGTCGTGTACGACATTTCGGGGAAGCCGCCGGCGACCATCGAGTGGGAGTGAGGGCGGGGCGCCCGCTCATGTCGTTCGTCAGCATGGCGGCCTTCCAGGACCGGGCAGCATCGCGATGGCTGCCCTGACCGACTCGCTCTTCTTCGCCATCTATCCCGACGCGGCGGCGGCCGCGCGCATCGCGCAGCTCGCGCTCGGGCTCAACATCGAGCACGGCCTGACGGGCAAACCCGCCGGGACGGACCGCTTTCATGTGACGCTACATCATCTGGGAGCGTTCGCGGGCTTGCCGGAAGACATCGTGGCACGCGCGAAGGAAGCGGCGTCGAAGGTGCCGATGCCGCCGGTCGACGTGACCTTCGATCGCGTGTCGAGTTTTCCCGGCCGGCGAAACAAGAAGCCGTTCGTCCTTCGATCGGGCGCCGACGCCAATGCCGGGGCGCTCCACGACTTTCAGCAAACGCTCGGCATCGCGCTGCAAACCGCCGGCCTTGCGGTCAAGGTCAATTCCCGCTTCACCCCGCACGTGACCTTGCTCTACGACGAGCGGCATCTCGGCGAGCAGCGTGTCGAACCGATTCGATGGACCGCGCACGAGTTCGTGTTCGTGCGGAGCTTGCTGGGGCGCTCGCAGTATGTGCAGCTTGCGCGGTGGCTGTCCTCCGCGTGAATGCGGGTCGTCGGTGCCTTTTGTCAATCACCGTCGAATTTCAATAAGTTTTATTAGCTGTCGCATGAATATTGGCCCGGTCTAATGTTTGTCTCACAATAGCGGACGACAAGACCACCGACGCGCCGATGCCGACTTCCCTCGCGAAGACACTCGAAGCACTCTCCTGCGGACGACCCGCGCCGCTGGCGCCGCGGGATGCACCGCACGCCGCTGGCGTCGTCGGCGGCCATCCCGGCCATCCGGCCAAAGCCGTTTTCCCGTTCCACTTGTCGAATCGATCTACCTTCGCGGCGCTGCGATCGTGCGCGACTGCGCAGTCAATCGACGTCCCGCGCGCACGACGCGCCGCCGCGTGCTCCCTACCGCTTCAGAAAACACGATGACCCAAGCACGCCTCATCCCGATCACGCCTGAGTCGCACCACGTCCAGATCGACCTCGCCTACGCGACCGATCGCAATTTCACCGGCAAGCCCATCTACCAAGCCGCGCATTGCCTGCTGCTGGAACCGGCCGAAGCCGCACTGCGCCGTGCGGTCGGGATCGCGCGGAGCATCGGCACGACGCTGAAGATCTTCGACGCCTACCGCCCGCCGCAAGCCCAGCAGGTGCTCTGGGACTTCCTGCCGGACCCGACCTTCATCGCCGAACTGGGTCGCGGCTCGAACCACAGCCGCGGCACGGCGATCGATCTGACGCTCGTCGATGCAAGCGGCGCCGAACTCGACATGGGCACGGGCTTCGACGCGATGGTCGCGGCGTCCGAGCATTTCCATCTTGGCCTGCCCGAGCACGTGCAACGCAACCGCACGCTGCTGCTTGGCGTGATGCACGGCGCGGGCTTTACTCATATCGCGAGCGAGTGGTGGCATTATGAATTGCCGGGTTCGCGCGATCTCGCGGTCATCGACAACAGCGAAAGCGGACCGCTGCGCCTGATGTAAGCCGAAAGCAGCAGACAACAACCATCGACCGAACGGGAACGCGAAGATGAAACTCGTATTGCCTGACGCAAAAGCAACCCTAGCAACCCTCGCAGCCTTCACCGCACTCGCAGTCGCATCGGCATTGACGCTGGCATCCGCCGGCCCGGCGCAGGCCGCGACGCCGAAGGACATGTTCGTCATGGCGACCTTGCTCGACGAATTCACCACGCTCGATCCCGGCGAAATCTACGAACTGGTGCCGGAGGAATACGTCGCGAATACCTACGACCGGCTCGTGCGAGTCGATCTGAAAGACCCGTCGAAGTTCAACGGCGATGTCGCAGAGTCGTGGACCGTGAGCCCCGACGGCCTGACCTTCACCTTCAAGATTCGCACGGGGCTCAAGTTCCATTCGGGCAACCCGCTCACGGCCGATGACGTGGCCTGGTCGATCCAGCGCACGGCGCTGCTCGACAAGGGCGCGGCCGCCGTGCTGGCGGGCATCGGCCTGACGAAAGACAACGCGCTTACGAACGTGAAGAAGATCGACGGCACGACCGTTTCGATCACCACCGACCAGAAGTACGCCCCGACCTTCGTCCTCAACGTGCTCGGCGCGTGGCCTGCGTCGGTCGTCGATCGCAAGCTCGCGGAGTCGCATGCGAAGGGTAACGACTTCGGCAACGAATGGCTGAAGACGAACGAAGCGGGCTCGGGCGCGTACAAGCTCGTGAAGTGGACCGCGAACGATTCGATCGTCCTGCAGCGCTCCGAAGGCTACCGCGTGCCGCTCGCGATGAAGCGCATCGTGCTGCGTCACGTGACCGAGGCGGCGAGCCAGCGTCTGATGATCGAGAACGGCGACATCGATGTCGCGCGCGACCTGAGCCCCGACGATCTCGACACGCTCTCGAAGGCCGGCAAGATCAAGGTGACGTCGGTGCCGCAGGCGACGCTCATGTATCTCGGGCTGAACAACAAGAACCCGAATCTCGCGAAGCCCGACGTGCAGGAAGCGATGAAGTGGCTCATCGACTATCAGGGCATTCAGAAGAACGTGATCCGCACGACGTACAAAGTGCACCAGACCTTCCTGCCCGAAGGCTTCCTCGGCGCGCTGAATTCGAATCCGTATCATCAGGACGTCGCGAAGGCGAAAGCGCTGCTCGCGAAGGCGGGTCTCGCAGACGGCTTCACCGTGAAGATGGACGTGCGCAACGACTATCCGTACAGCGAGATCGCGCAGGCCGTGCAGGCGAATCTCGCGCTCGGCAACATCAAGGTGCAACTCATGCCGAGCGACAACAAGCAGACGCTCGGCCGCTATCGCGCGCGTCAGCACGACATCTATATCGGCGAGTGGTCGGCGGATTACATCGATCCGCACAGCAACGCGCAGGGCTTCGCGTGGAACCCGGACAACTCGGATGCATCGAGCTACAAGATGCTCGCATGGCGCAATTCGTGGGACATCCCCGCACTGACGAAGGAGACGCTCGCGGCGCTCGCGGAATCGTCGACGCAAAAGCGCGCGCAGAGGTACCAGACGATGCAAAAGGAAATGCTCGCGAACTCGCCGTTCGTGATCATGTTCGAGAAGGTGTCGCAGGTGGCGGCGCGGCCGGGCGTGACCGGGCTCGAAGTGGGGCCGATCAACGACCTGGTGTCCTACCGCGACCTGAAGAAGCAATAAGTGACGACCGCGACGAGCACAGTCGAGCGCGTGCGCGCGCTCGCCGCGCGCCGGGCCGACGTGCGCGTGACGTTGCGTCTCGCGCGCTGGATCGCGATGCTCGCCGTCACCTTCACGGGGCTGCTCGCGATCACGTTCTTCATCGGCCGCAAGATTCCGATCGACCCGGTGCTGGCGATTCTCGGCGACCGCGCGTCGGCCTCGGCGTATGCGGCGGCGCGCCTCGAACTCGGGCTCGACAGGCCGCTCGTCGAACAGTTCTTCATCTACGCGCGTGACGTGCTGCACGGGCATCTGGGCGTGTCGCTGCTGACGGCGAACCCCGTCATCGACGACATCAGGCGCGTGTTCCCCGCGACGCTCGAACTCGCGACGCTCTCGACTTTCGTCGGCGTGATGGTCGGCGTGCCGCTCGGCGTGATCGCGGCGGTGCGCCATAACCGCTGGATCGATCACGCGGCGCGCGTCATCGGCCTGATCGGCAGTTCGGTCCCGGTGTTCTGGCTCGCGCTGATGGGACTCTTGCTCTTCTACGCGCGCCTGCACTGGGTCTCGGGTCCGGGCCGTCTCGATCCGCTTTACGACGGCATGGTCGATACCCGAACCGGCAGTCTCTTGATCGACTCCGCGATCGCGGGCGAGTGGGATGTGTTTGCCAATGCGTTCTCGCATATCGTGCTGCCGGCCGGCATTCTCGCGTTCTATTCGATCGCGTATCTGAGCCGCATGACGCGCTCGTTCATGCTCGACCAGCTGAGCCAGGAATACGTGACGACCGCGCGCGCGAAAGGCCTGACCGAGCGTCGCGTGATCTGGCGGCACGCGTTCGGCAACATCGCGGTGCCGCTTCTGACGGTGATCGCGCTGGCGTACAGTTACCTGCTCGAAGGGTCGGTGCTGACCGAGATCGTGTTTGCCTGGCCGGGGATTGGCTCGTACCTGACGGGCGCGCTTCTCAACGCCGACATGAACGCCGTGCTCGGCAGCACGCTCGTGATCGGCGCCACGTTCATCACGCTCAACCTGCTGACGGACGCGCTTTACCGCGTGTTCGATCCGCGTGCGCGCTGAGGCGCTAATCGACACCCATGCCTCCAACCGACGATTCGACCCAGGACTGGCCCATGAAGGACAAGCGCGGTCAGTGGAAAGCGTGGCTGCTCACCGACACGCCCGCGTCGCGCGGACAAGCCGCGTTCGGCCGCGCGTATCGGCGCTGGCGGCGGTTTTCCGGCAATCCGCTCAGCATGTTCGGGCTCGCGATCCTGCTGGTCTTGATCGTGGCCGCGGTGATCGGCCCGCTGCTGGTCGGCGACGACCCGCTGCGGCAAGTGCTCTCCGACCGCCTGCTGCCGCCGGGCACGGCGGCGCACTGGCTCGGCACCGATCAGCTGGGCCGCGACATCCTCTCGCGGCTCGTGCACGGATCGCGCCTCACGCTGTCCATCGCGATCCTCGTGGTGGTGTTGGTCGTCCCGGTCGGGCTTCTGATCGGCACGGCGTCGGGCTTTTGCGGCGGCTTCGTCGATACCGTGCTGATGCGCCTGACCGACGTCGCGCTCGCCTTCCCGAAGATCGTGCTCGCGCTTGCGTTCGCGGCGGCGCTTGGGCCGGGCGTGTTCAATGCGGTCATCGCGATTTCGATCACCGCGTGGCCGCCGTATGCGCGGCTCGCGCGCGCGGAGACGCTCAGGCTCGTGCAGGCGGATTTCATCCACGTGGCGCGGCTGCAGGGCGCTTCGTCGATGCGCATTCTGTTGCGCTATATCGTGCCGCTCTGTTCGTCGTCGGTGATGGTGCGCGCGACGCTCGACATGGCGGGCATCATCCTCGCGGTCGCGGGCCTCGGGTTTCTCGGGCTGGGCGCACAGCCGCCGAGTCCCGAGTGGGGCTACATGGTCGCGTCGGGCCGCAACGTGCTGCTCGACGCGTGGTGGGTCGCGACGATCCCCGGTCTCGCGATCCTCTTTGTGAGCCTCGCGTTCAATCTGCTCGGCGACGGCCTGCGCGACGTCTTCGATCCGCGTCATGGAGGCTAGCGTGAGCACGCCGCTGTGTGAAATCGAGAACCTGCGCATCGGCTTCGCTGCCCACGACGGCACGATGGCCGACGCGGTGCGCGGGATCTCGCTGACGCTGCAAAGGGGCGAGCGGCTCGGCATCGTCGGCGAGTCGGGCTCGGGCAAGTCGCTCACGGGCCGCGCGCTGCTCGGTCTGTTGCCGCCATCGGCGCAATGGTCGGCCGATACGCTGCGCTTCGACGGCCAGGATCTGCTCGCGATGCGTCCGAAGGAGCGGCGGCGCCTGTGCGGCACGCAGATGAGCATGATCCTGCAAGACCCGAAGTATTCGCTGAACCCGGTGATGACGGTCGCGCAACAGTTGCGCGAGGCGTTTCGCAGGCACGAGCCGAAGCTCGGCGCGCGGGCGATGCGCGAGAAGATCGTCGCGGCGCTGGCGGCGGTGCATATCCGCAATCCGGAGCGCGTCGCCGACGCGTATCCGCACGAACTGTCGGGCGGCATGGGACAGCGCGTGATGATCGCGATGATGGTGTCGGCGGGGCCGCGCCTTCTGGTCGCCGACGAGCCGACGAGCGCGCTCGACGTGCTCGTCTCGATGCAGGTGCTTGCCGTGCTCGACGAGATGATCGAGAAACACGACACCGGACTCGTCTTCATCAGCCACGACTTGCCGCTCGTGATGTCGTTCTGCGACCGCGTCGTCGTGATGGTTGGCGGGCGCGTCGTGGAGACGTGCGCCGCGCGCGACCTGAAGCACGCGGAGCATCCGTACACGCGCGGTCTGCTCGCGGCGAATCCGCCGCTGACCGATCCGCCCGACGAGCTGCCGACCTTGCGCCGCGATGCCGCGTGGCTCGTCGAGCCGTCCGCCAAGGAGCGCTGAACGATGATCGACGTAAAGAACGCGCACATCCGTTTCAAAACGAAGACCCGCCACGTCGACGCGGTGCGCGACGCGTCGTTTCATGTCGGCGAAGGCGAGGTGTTCGGTCTCGTCGGCGAATCGGGCTCCGGCAAGTCGACGATCCTGCGCGCGCTCACCGGTCTCGTGCCGCTCGCCGGGGGCACGATGCAGGTCGGCGCGCACACGGTCGGCCGAAAAATCGACCGCGCGTTTCGCCGCGACGTGCAGATGGTCTTTCAGGACCCCTATGGATCGCTGCATCCGCGTTTCACCGTCGATCAGACGTTGCGCGAGCCACTCGCGATCAACGGCATCGGCGACGAGGACGAGCGCATCCTGAACGCGCTGCGCGAAGTCGGGCTTGGACCGGCGTTCCGCTTTCGCTATGCGCACCAGTTGTCGGGCGGCCAGCGGCAGCGCGTGTCGATCGCGCGCTCGCTGATCGTCGAGCCGCGCGTGCTCCTGCTCGACGAACCGACGTCCGCGCTCGACGTCTCCGTGCAGGCGGAGATCCTGAACCTGCTGCGGCGGCTGCATCGCGAGCGCAAGCTCACGATGATTCTCGTCAGTCACAATCTCGCGGTCGTCGGGTTTCTGTGTCAGCGCATCGCGGTGATGAAGAACGGTGAAGTGATCGAGCAGCTTTCCATCGAGGCCGTGCGGGCGCGTGATGTGCAGCACGAATACACGCGCACGCTGCTCCTCGCCACCGACGGGTACAAGCGGAAAGTCGCGGACGTCATCGGTGTAGATGCGGCGCTTTAGAGCACGCGCGCGGTGGCGTCAATAGCGGGCCGTTGCGTAAAGCAGACTGGCTCCGAACGTTCGTGCCTTGCGGCCGAAGCGCCCCGCGCCGGCTGATAGAATGCGAAATGAATTTCCGATGCCCTCGACACGGCGACACCCGCCGTGTCGGGCGTTCCGGCCCCAAGGCCACTTCAACGAAATCGCGAAAGACCGGCAGGCCGTCAAGCTGCAAGCTGGTCGTAATCCCCGATGAAACTGCTAGATGCCTTAGTCGAACAGCGGATCACCGCTGCCGCCGCGCGCGGCGAGTTCGACGATTTGCCCGGTGCGGGCGCGCCGCTTGAATTCGACGACGACGCCCTTGTTCCCGAGGAGGTTCGCATCGCGAACCGCATTCTGAAAAACGCCGGCTTCGTGCCGCCCGCCGTCGAGCAACTGCGGGCGCTGCGCGATGTGCAGGCCGAATTCGACCTGGTCACCGATCCGGCGGCGCGTTGCCGTCTCCAGGCGAAGATGCTCGCGCTCGACATGGCGCTCGAATCGCTGCGCGGCGGCTCGACCGTGCCCCACGAATATCGCCGGCGCATCGCCGAACGGCTCTCCGAGCGGGCGCAAAACCGCGCTGCGGAGCCGAAGTGAGCGCGCCGGCGCCCGCCGCAACCCACATCGCCGAACCGGATGTGCGAGCGGATGCCGCCGAACGCGACCGCCGCTTCATGGCGCTCGCGCAGGAAGCCGCCGAGGCGGCGCGCGCAGCGGGCGAGGTGCCGGTGGGCGCCGTGCTCGTCTGCGGCGACGAAGTCATCGCGACGGGTTTCAACCATCCGATCCGCGGACACGATCCGTCCGCGCATGCCGAAATGGTCGCGTTGCGCGCGGCCTCGCGCGCGCTCGAAAACTACCGGCTGCCCGGCTGCGAACTCTATGTCACGCTGGAACCGTGCGTCATGTGCGCCGGCGCGATCATGCACGCGCGCATCGCGCGGGTCGTGTTCGGCGCCGCCGATCCGAAGACGGGCGCCTGCGGCAGCGTCATCGACGTGTTTGCCAACGAGCGACTGAACCATCACACGACGGTCGTCGGCGGTGTGCTCGCCGACGAATGCGGCCACGCGCTGCGCAATTTCTTTGCGGAGCGCCGGCAACTCGCGCGCGCCGAGCGCGAACTGCGCAAGGCGCGCGAAGCCGCCGATCCAATCGACCCTTCATCCGCCAATCCATGAACGTCAAGCCCCGTACCATCGATTTCGTCGCGCCTTCCGGTTATCCGCACGATCCCGCGGCGGTCGAGCGGGGGCTGCAGCGATTGCGCGCAGAGGGGCATCGGCTCGACAACCTGAGCGCGACCGAGCGGCGTTTCCAGCGCTTCGGCGGCACCGACGGCGAGCGCGCCGCCGACCTGAACCGTCTCGCCGATCCCGCGCGCCGCCTGCCGGACATCGTGCTGGCGGTGCGCGGCGGCTACGGCGCGGCGCGTATCCTGCATGGACTGGATTTCGATGGGCTGCAGCGTCGGCTCGCGGGGCAGCCCATTGCGATCGTCGGTCATAGCGATTTCACCGCGATCCAGTGCGCGCTCTTCGCGCGCGCCGGCGTGAAGAGCTTCGGCGGTCCGATGTTCGCGGGCGACTTCGGCGCCGAGCAGCCGAGCGCGTTCACGATGCAGAATTTCTGGCACGCGATCACGCGCCCCAGTTTCACGGTGACGGGCGACACGCCGCAGCAACAGTCCGTCGATGCAACCGGCATGCTGTGGGGCGGCAACCTCGCGATCCTGGCGTCGCTCGTCGGCACGCCGTACATGCCGCCGGTGGAGGGCGGCATTCTCTTTATCGAGGACGTGAACGAACATCCGTTCCGCGTCGAGCGGATGATCTATCAATTGCACCTGTCCGGCATTCTCGGGCGCCAGCAGGCGCTCGTGCTGGGCGAATTCTCCGGCGCGCGGCTCGCGGACTACGACAACGGCTACTCCTTCGACGCGATGCTCGAACAGGTGCGCGCGGTGATCGGCATTCCGGTGGTGACGGGATTGCAGTTCGGCCACGTCGAGAACCTGCTGACGCTGCCGTTCGGCGCGACGGCACACCTGGTTGCGCGTCCACAGGGGTTCAAGATGACGCTCAGCGACTATCCGCACCTTGCGTGATACGAGGCGCCCGGCGAGGGCGCTTTTTTGGGCCCTAAATACGCAACTAACCGTCTACTAATCAAACCTCGGAGTTAACCCCAGTGGAAGGGGCGACGACGAGATTGTCGACAAAAAGGTGCGTTCAATCCTGACAAAAACGTGCCTTATTTCGGCAAAGCCTTGTCTGTACGGGGCTACAGGCGCACTACATCCGCATTCCAAACGCGATTGGCGACAATTTACAAAATGAATTGTTGACAATAATTATGTCGGTTCTAAGATGATCAACATGCGAGCGAACACATCATGTCCGACCCAAACATCAGCGCTTCATTGAACGTCAACGGCACGGCAAACGCCGAGTCGATTGCCGAGAACATTCGCGCCGCGATCCTCGAGCATCGCCTCGCGCCCGGCGCCAAGTTGACGGAAGCGCAATTGTGCGAAGTATTCGAAGTGAAGCGCGGGACGGTGCGTCAGGCGCTCGTGCAACTCGCGGGCGAGCGGCTCGTCGATCTGGAGCCGAATCGCGGTGCGTTCGTCGCGAGTCCGACGCTTCAGGAAGTGCATGAAGTGTTCGAGATGCGGCGGATCATCGAAATGGCGGTGGTCGAACGTATTTGCAGCGGTCACGGCACGCGGCGGCTGAAGTCGATCAGCTCGACCATCGGACGCGAACGCCGCGCCTTCGAAAGCCACGATTTCACGGCGTGGATCCGGCTTTCAGGCGAGTTTCATACCGAACTCGCCGCGCTCACCGGCAATACGGTGTTGTGCGAATGCCTGTCGGGACTCGTCGCGCGTTCGACGCTGATCTCGGCGCTGTACGAATCGCTCGGCAAGAGTTCGTGCTCGTTCGAAGATCACGAAGAGATTCTCGCGGCGCTCGATGCGGGCGACAGCGCGAAGGCAACGGAACTCATGGCGCGGCATCTGCGCGACGTCGAATTGAAGATGCTGGAGCGGCCTGCGCGCGGCGCGGTCGATCTGCGGGAAGTATTTGCAAAGCCTGTCGAGCGGAACAAGACGCCCGGCATGTGACGGAAGGCAAGCCGGCCAGGACCGGCGCCGTATCAAAGTAATGGAGACCGCGCCCCGCCAGAGGGCGCGTGACAGCAGAACCGATGACCTGCGTGCGCCTTCATGCGCAGCATGCGGCCGCACTGAACTAAGCGCTCCAACGAGCGCATGAAAAGCCGTCCCGGCGTCGTTTCGAGGGCTCGCGCGCAGCACGAGCCGGGCGAAGCACTGTCGGGAGACATTCGACAATCACGAAGAATACCGCGCATCAAATGCGAAGGTATCCGAATCGATTTGTACTGCGTGAAACGCGCTCGAACGCACGCACCGGAATTTTCATTACCCCAGTTGCCTTTCTCATCTAAGGAGAAGTCATGGCCCAGTTCAGTGCAGCATCCAGTGAGAGCACGCTGCCGCCGTACGGCGAGCAAGCGGGCGGCCACGAGTCGCATCTTCCCGCAGGCTACAGCGACCGTCTCTACAACGAAGACCTCGCGCCGCTCAAACACCAGACCTGGGGCGCGTACAACATCTTCGCGTTTTGGATGTCGGACGTGCACAGCGTCGGCGGCTACGTGTTCGCCGGCAGTCTCTTCGCGCTCGGCCTGACGAGCTGGCAGGTGCTGGTGTCGCTCTTGATCGGCATCGGGCTCGTGAATGCGCTCTGCAATCTCATCGCGAAACCGAGCCAGCAAGCGGGCGTGCCGTATCCGGTCGCATGCCGCGCGACCTTCGGCGTGCTCGGCGCGAACATTCCCGCCGTGCTGCGCGGACTGATCGCGGTGGCATGGTACGGCATCCAGACCTTCCTCGCGTCGAGCGCGCTCGTGATCGTCGTGCTCAAGTTCGTGCCGCAGTGGATGCCATATGCGGACGTGCACAAGTACGGCTTCGTCGGCTTGTCGGCGCTCGGCTGGGCCGGCTTCATGCTGCTGTGGGTATTGCAGGCGGTGGTGTTCTGGCGCGGCATGGAGATGATCAAGAAGTTCATCGACTTCGCCGGTCCCGCCGTGTATGTGGTGATGTTCATTCTCGCGGGCTACATGGTGTGGCGCGCGGGGCTGAAGAACATCGGCCTGAATCTCGGCGGCGTGAAGTATCACGGCACGGAAGTGATCCCCGTGATGATCACCGCGATCTCGCTCGTCGTCTCGTACTTCTCGGGGCCTATGCTCAACTTCGGCGACTTCTCGCGCTACTGCAAGAGCTATCGCAGCGTGAAGCGCGGCAATTTCTGGGGCCTGCCGGTCAACTTCCTGGCGTTCTCGCTCGTCACCGTCATCACGACCGCGGCGACGCTCCCGGTCTTCGGCCAGCTCATCACCGATCCGGTGGAAACCGTCGGCCGCATCGATCATCCGACGGCCGTGATCCTCGGCGCGCTGACCTTCACCATCGCGACGATCGGCATCAACATCGTGGCGAACTTCGTGTCGCCGGCCTTCGACTTTTCCAACGTCGCGCCGCGTCACATCAGCTGGCGCATGGGCGGGATGATGGCCGCGGTCGCGTCGATCTTCATCACGCCGTGGAATCTCTTCAACAATCCGGCGGTGATCCACTACACGCTCGACGTGCTCGGCAGCTTCATCGGACCGCTCTACGGCGTGCTGATCGTCGATTTCTTCCTGATGAAGCGCGGCAAGCTCGTCGTCGACGACCTGTACACGGTCTCGGAAACGGGCCGCTACTGGTACACGAAGGGCGTGAATCGCCGCGCGGTGGCGGCGCTGTTGCCCGCTGCGGCGATTGCGGTGGCGTGCGTGATGGTTCCGTCGCTCGACGGTGCCGCGAACTTTTCGTGGTTCGTCGGCGCGGGACTCGGCGCGGTGTTTTATTGGTTCCTGGCAGACCGGAAGGGTTCGAACTAACCTGAGAGAAAGCGCGGGCGATGTGCGCCCGCGCTGCAAAGGAAAGTACAAAGCGGCACCACAGCGGCACTAAAGCACGAGAAGGAGCAGGGCCATGAGAATCAAGCTGATCAACCCGAACACGACGCAGCGCATGACCGAATCGATGGGCCGTTGCGCGCGCGAGGTCGCCTCTCCGGGCACGGACATCGTCGCGGTGAGCCCGACGATGGGACCGCCGTCGATCGAAGGCTATTACGACGAAGCGATCGCCTCGCTCGGCCTGCTCGCCGAAGTGGAGGCGGGCGAGCGCGAGGGCTTCGACGGCTATGTGATCGCGTGTTTCGGCGATCCGGCGCTGTATGCCGCGCGCGAACTGGCGCGCGGTCCGGTGATCGGCATTGCCGAGGCCGCGATGCACGCGGCGAGCGTGATCGCGCCGGGCTTTTCGGTCGTCACGACGCTTGCGCGAACCTGCGGCATGGCGTGGCATCTGGCGGAGCGCTACGGCATGACGCGCTTTTGCAAGAACGTGCGCGCGACCGACGTCGCGGTGCTCGACCTCGATGTGCCGGGGTCCGCTGCGCGCAACATCATCATCGACGAATGCCGCCGGGCGCTCGACGAAGACGGCTCCGACGCAATCGTGCTTGGCTGCGCGGGCATGGCGGAGTTCTGCCACGAAGTGGAGGATGCGATCGGCGCGCCGGTCGTCGAGGGCGTGACGGCCGCGGTCAAATGGGCCGAGGCGCTGATCGGGCTGAAGTTGCACACGTCCAAACGCGGCGACTTCGCGCGGCCGCTCGCCAAACGCTATGACGGCGTGCTCGCTGACTACAGCCCGCGTGACGCGGCGGCTCACATACACCGCAAGTGACCCGCACTATCTGCGTGGCCGTATGGGCGCACGGGGGTGTTTTCGCTAAACTGGACCATCGCTTTTCCGCTCATCGTCATTCTCTTCATCATCGCCATGTCAAACGACCCGAACTATCCGCGCGACCTGACCGGCTACGGCCGTAACCCGCCGCAGGCGAACTGGCCGGGGCGTGCGCGCGTCGCCGTGCAGTTCGTCCTGAACTACGAAGAGGGCGGCGAGAACTGCGTGCTGCACGGCGATCCGGGCTCGGAGCAGTTTCTTTCGGAGATCGTCGGCGCGGCTTCGTATCCGTCGCGGCACATGAGCATGGAGTCGATCTACGAATACGGATCGCGCGCGGGCGTCTGGCGCATCCTGCGCGAGTTCGAGAAGCGCAAGATGCCGCTTACCATCTTCGGCGTCGGCATGGCGATCGAGCGGCATCCGGAATTGGCACGAGCGTTCGTCGAGCTGGGGCATGAAATCGCGTGCCACGGCTACCGGTGGATTCACTATCAGGACATGTCGCCGGAGCGCGAGGCCGAGCACATGCGCCTCGGCATGGAAGCGATCGAGCGCGTGACGGGCGTGCGTCCGCTCGGCTGGTACACGGGCCGGGACAGTCCCAATACGCATCGGCTGGTGGCGGAGTACGGCGGCTTTCTCTACGACTCCGACAACTACGGCGACGACCTGCCGTTCTGGACGGAAGTCGAAGTGACGGGCGGCAACAAGACGCCGCATCTGATCGTGCCGTACACGCTCGACACCAACGACATGCGCTTTGCCACGCCGCAGGGCTTCAACACCGGCGATCACTTCTTCACGTACCTGCGCGACGCGTTCGACGTGCTCTACGAAGAAGGCGACGAAGCGCCGAAGATGCTGTCGATCGGTATGCACTGCCGCCTGCTCGGACGCCCGGGGCGTTTTCGCGGACTGCAACGCTTTCTCGATCACATCGAAAAACATGACCGCGTATGGGTGACGCGTCGCGTGGATATCGCGCGGCACTGGCGCGAACATCACCCCTATCAAGGCGGCAACGACACCAACGGGACGACGGCATGAAGGCGATGCAAACCACACTCGATCAACTCAACGCGCTGCCCGCCGAAACCTTCGTGACGGTGCTATCGGGCATCTTCGAGCACTCGCCGTGGGTGGCCGAGGCGGCCGCTTCGCAGCGGCCGTTCGCGAGCGTCGACGCGCTACACAAGACGATGTCGGGCGCCGTGGAAGCGGCGAGCGAAGAGAAGCAGCTCGCGCTCATCAACGCTCACCCGGAGCTTGCGGGCAAGGCCGCGGTGCGCGGCGAGCTCACCGAGGAATCGACGCGCGAGCAAAGCGGCGCGGGCCTCGATCTCTGCACGCAGGAAGAGTTCGACCGCCTGCAGGCGCTCAATGCCGCGTATCGCGAGAAGTTCGGTTTTCCGTTCATCCTCGCCGTGCGTGGCTACGACCGTCACGGCATCATCGCGAACTTCGAAAAGCGCGTGAATCACAGCCGCGCCGAAGAGCTTCGTGCGAGTCTCGAACAGATCTACCGGATAGCGCGCTTCAGGCTTGATGATCTGATTCAATGAGCTGAACGGCTGATCCGCTTTTCACCGCAGAACGAACAAGGACGAAGACAATGGCAATCCCGACACTCGATCCCAACGCGCCCGAATTCACGCGCCGCTTTGTGAATCTCGCGGACCCGCGTCTGGGCGCGGCGGCCCTCGAAGCAAGCGACGATTTTTTCGCGCCGAAAGAGCGCATGCTGAACCCGGAACCGGCGGTATTCATCCCCGGCAAGTTCGACGATCACGGCAAGTGGATGGACGGCTGGGAAACGCGCCGCAAGCGTTCGACGGGCTACGACTGGTGCGTCGTGAAGCTTGCGCGTCCGGGCGTCATCAAGGGCATCGACCTCGACACGAGCCACTTCACCGGCAACTTCCCGCCGGCCGCTTCGATCGAAGGCGCGCACGTCGCCGACGGCGCGCCGAACCAGTCCACCCAGTGGACCGAGATCGTCCCGTCGACGACGCTGCAAGGCAACAGCCATCATTACCTGGAAGTCAGCGTCGAGCAGCCGGTCACGCACCTGCGCGTGAACATTTACCCGGACGGCGGCATCGCGCGTCTGCGGGTGTACGGCCAGCCGCAGCTCGACTGGAGCAACGCGAGCAAGAGCGAGTTGTTCGACCTCGGCGCGATGGAAAACGGCGCGTATCTCGTCGGCACGAACAACCAGCACTTCGGGCTCGCCTCCACGCTCCTGATGCCGGGGCGCGGCGTGAACATGGGCGACGGCTGGGAAACGCGGCGCCGTCGCGAGCCGGGCAACGACTGGTGTATCGTCGCGCTCGCGCAGCCGGGTGTCATCAAGAAGATCGAAGTCGATACCGCGCACTTCAAGGGCAACTATCCGGACCGCTGCTCGCTGCAGGCGGCGTATGTGACGGGTGGCACCGACAGCTCGCTCGTCACGCAGGCGATGTTCTGGCCGGTGCTGCTCGGCGAGCAGAAGCTGCAGATGGACAAGCAGCATTTCTTCGAATCGGAACTGGCGGCGCTCGGCCCCGTGACGCACGTGCGCTTCAACATCATCCCGGACGGCGGCGTATCGCGTCTGCGTCTCTTTGGAACGCTCGCATCATGAAAAAGCTCGCCATCGAACCGTTGACGCGTGCTGCGTTCGAGCCTTTCGGCGACGTCATCGAACTCGATGGCGCGAAGCAGATTCCGATCAACCTCGGCACGACGATCCGCTTTCACGATCTCGCGCATATCGACGTCGAGGAGCAGAACGGCCGGCCGCTCGTGAACCTCTTTCGGGGCCAGCCGCGCGTGCTGCCGTTCGAAGTGAAGATGATGGAGCGGCATCCGCTCGGCAGCCAGGCGTTCCTGCCGCTCAACGACAAGCCTTATCTCCTGGTCGTGGCGCCTGTCGGCGATCTCGACGAAAGTGCGATTCGCGCGTTCGTCACGCGCGGGTGGCAGGGCGTGAATTACGCGAAGGGCGTCTGGCACCATCCGCTGATCGCGCTCGACGAAGTGAGCGACTTCATCGTCGTGGATCGCGGCGGCGACGGGCTCAATCTCAACGAGCAGGATCTGCGCGAATCGCTGTGGCTTACGGAGGACGCGATGCGTTGATCCGCGAAGCAGGCAAGGCAGCAAGAACCAAGGACCGGAAACGGTCCTTTTTCTTTACGCAGCGGCTGATGAACACGCCGCCACGGTCGTGGCATTACAATCTCCTTTCGGCGCACCGCATCGCGGTGCGATCGAACCGGCGTGCGTCGCATCGATTCACACGCCGCGGCAGACAAGGAGGATAGACAATGCAGATTGAACAGCAGAAAGAACACGTGTGGCTGATGAAGCTGTGCGGCGAATGGACATCGAAGGGCGAGATGGCGGGGGAGCCGGGCAAGCTACCGGAGACCTGGGCATCGACGGAGCGCGTCAGCCCGGTCGGCGACATCTGGGTGCAGTGCGAAGGGCGCACCGAAATGAAGGACGGCACCATCGGCACGACCGTCATGACGCTCGGCTACGATCCGGCGACGAAGGAATTCGTCGGCAACTTCATCGCGTCGATGATGACGCACATGTGGATCTACGAAGGCACGCTCGATGACGGCGAAAAAGTGCTGACGCTCAACACCGAAGGTCCGGATTTCGGCAAGCCGGGCACGTATGCGAAGTACAAGGACGTGATCGAGATCATCGACGACGACCATCGCACGCTGACGAGCTGGATGCATACCGACGACGGCAACTGGAACCAGATCATGCGCGCGGACTACCGGCGCAAGAAGTAAAACAAGGCCATGAATCTGCATTCATGGCCTTGTTTCAAGCGAGAAAACCGCTTACTTCACCGCGCCGCCATCGAACCATGCGGCGATCTTCTGACGTTCCGCGTCGGTCATCTGCGTGACGTTGCCAAGCGGCATCGCCTTCAGCGTCACCGCCTGCTGATGCACGCGCTTCGCATTCTGCGAGATTTCGTCAGGCGTATCGAGCATCACGCCAGCCGGCGCGCTGCCCATCATCGTCGGATGCGCGGAGTGGCACGACGCGCAGCGCTGCTGGATGATCGGGGCGATGTCGGCGACCTTGATCGCCGGCGCGCCCGCTGCCTGCGCAACCGGTACGGTCGGCGCCGGCATCGTCCACGCGAACGCGCCCAGCACCAGCACGAGACCCGCGACCGGCATGTACCACAGCACCTGTCCGCGATGGCGCATCACGAAGAACTGCCGGATCAGCGCGCCCGCCAGCATGATGAGCACGAGAATCAGCCAGTTGTACTTGTGCGTGTAAGTCATCGCGTAGTGGTTCGACAGCATCGCGAACACCACTGGCAGCGTGAAATACGTGTTGTGCACCGAGCGCTGCTTGCCGCGCTTGCCGTAGATCGCGTTCGGCGTTTCGCCCTTGAGCATCGCCGCGACCATCTTGCGCTGGCCCGGAATGATGACGAAGAACACGTTCGCCGACATGATCGTCGCGATCATCGCGCCGGTGATCAGGTACGCGGCGCGCCCGGCGAACACGTGGCACGCGATGTACGCCGCGATCAGCACATACACGCCGACGCAGATGCCGAGCAGCTTGTCTTTGGTGCCGAGCACACGGCACAGCGAGTCATACACGATCCAGCCCGCCATCAGGAAGCCGAGCGCGGCCGATACGGCGACGACCGGTCCCATGTCGAGGACGTTCTTGTCGATGAGATACGTGCTCGGCGACAGCAGGTACAGCACGAGGAACAGGCCGAAACCCGACATCCACGTGGTGTAGGACGGCCAGAACGACCAGTGCAGGTTCTCCGGCATGTCTTGCGGCGCGACGGAGTACTTCTGCATGTGATAGAAGCCGCCGCCGTGCACGTGCCAGAAATCGCCGAACACGCCGCGTCGCTTGGCATTCGGGTCCTGCGGCGGTTTCAGACTGTTGTCGAGTGCGACGAAGTAAAACGACTCGCCGATCCACGCGATCGCGACGATGACGTGCAGACAGCGCAATACGAGATTGAGCCAGTCGGTGACAAAACCTTCCATGAACTCCTCCAACCGATTGTGTCGCGCGGCGGTCAGGGGACATGACGCCGGCCGCGCTTATAGATATGCGTTCTAGCTTCCGCGATACGTGCTGTACGCCCAGGGCGAGACGAGCAACGGCACGTGATAGTGCGAAGTCGAATCGGCGATCCCGAAGCGCAGCACCACGCGATCGACGAAGCGCGGTTCCGGCACGTTCACGCCGATCGCCGCGAAGTAATCGCCCGCGTGGAACACGAGCTCGTATTCGCCGATGACGAGTGCGTCGCCTTCGAGCAGCGGCGAGTCGCAGCGGCCGTCGTCGTTGGTGAGGGTGGTTTTGAGCGCGCGGCGGGTGTCGCCCGAGAGCGCGAAGAGTTCGACCTTGATGCCGGCGCCGGGTCGGCCGTGCGCGGTGTCGAGCACATGGGTTGTGAGCTTGCCCATTCGCATGTTCCTTGTGTTGTGCGATGAACGGCTGCGCATCGATCCAACCAACTGCGTCGGCGGCGGATCGAGGCTCCACTCGTGAGTGGCTACATACCCGTCGGCGTGATCAGATGCGCGCCGTGTACAGCATTTTAGAAACTTGCGCGCCGCCGTGCGCCCGCGATAGGAAAGATAATCCACGGCACATGACAGCGGCGCGTAAGCATCTGGAGTTCGTTATGCGCTTCAAACGGTCACGGCTACCGGGCGATGCTACCTGCGCCAAAATTCGCGACTATATTGGGGGCGTGAAGGCGACTATGGCGGCGTTCACATTGCCAGCGGGATTTTGGCAACCGACATTGAGGCCTCGCGCAGAACGGCTGTGCGTCCCGAAGACGGCGATCGACGCTGGGTAACCGGGGCTTTTCTCTCACCCTTGTTGTCCCCGCCGATAGGGAGATCGACCGTATGGAACCACGCGCCAAAACGCTGCTCGTCAAAAACGCTCAGGTGCTCGTCACGATGGATGGCGCGCGCCGCGAGATTCGCGACGGCGGCATGTTCATCGAAGGAAACCGGATTGTCGCGGTCGGCGCGACGGGCGAACTGCCCGACACCGCCGACGAAGTCCTCGACATGCGCGGCCATCTCGTGATGCCGGGCCTCGTCAACACGCATCACCACATGTATCAGAGCCTGACGCGCGCGATTCCCGCCGCGCAGAACGCCGAGCTGTTCGGCTGGCTCACGAATCTGTACAGGATCTGGGCGAACCTGACGCCCGAGATGATCGCGGTATCGACGCAGACGGCGATGGCCGAACTGCTGCTTTCAGGCTGCACGACGTCGAGCGACCATCTCTACCTCTACCCGAACGGCAGCCGGCTGGATGACAGCATCGCCGCGGCCCGCGAGATCGGCATGCGCTTTCACGCGGCGCGCGGCAGCATGAGCGTCGGCCAGAAGGACGGCGGCCTGCCGCCGGATTCGGTCGTCGAAAAGGAAGACGCGATCCTGAAGGATACGCAGCGCCTGATCGAAACGTATAACGATGAAGGCCGTTACGCGATGCTGCGGGTCGTCGTCGCGCCGTGCTCGCCGTTCTCGGTGAGCCGCGAACTGATGCGCGATTCGGCGGTGCTCGCGCGGCAATACGGCGTCTCGATGCATACGCATCTGGCCGAAAACGTGAACGACGTGGCGTACAGCCGTGAGAAGTTCGGCATGACGCCCGCCGAATACGCCGAGGATCTTGGCTGGGTCGGCCACGACGTGTGGCACGCGCACTGTGTTCAACTGGACCGCGCGGGCATCGACCTGTTCGCGCGCACCGGGACGGGCGTCGCGCATTGTCCGTGCTCGAACATGCGGCTCGCCTCCGGCATCGCGCCGATCCGCGCGATGCGCGACGCGGGCGTGCCGGTCGGAATCGGCGTCGACGGCTCGGCGTCGAACGACGGCGCGCAGATGGTCGGCGAAGTGCGCCAGGCGCTTTTGCTGCAACGCGTCGGTTTCGGGCCGGATGCGATGACCGCGCGCGAAGCGCTCGAAATTGCGACGCTCGGCGGCGCAAAAGTGCTCGGCCGCGACGATATCGGCGCGCTCGCGCCCGGCATGGCGGCGGATTTCGTGTCGTTCGATCTGTCGCAGGCGACGTTTGCGGGCGCGTTGCACGATCCGGTCGCGGCGCTCGTCTTCTGCGCGCCGTCACAAGTGGCGACGAGCGTGATCGACGGAAAAGTCGTCGTGCGGGAAGGGCGGTTGACCACGCTCGAACTCGGAACGCTGGTCGAGCGGCACAACCGGCTCGCGGGCGATCTGGCGAACGCGGCCTGATCGAAAAGCTGGCCGGCGCATGAGCGGCGGCCGGCGGAAATCAAGGCTGATCGATGAGCGAGCGCGTCGCCTCGCCGACGAGCCCGCGCAGCCAGCGCACTTCGTCGGAGTAATGACAGCGCTCGTGCCAGAGTTGGTAGTACTGCATCGGCGGGAAGTCGAGCGGCGCCGGCACCACGGCGAGCGGCAAAAAGCGCGCGTAGTGATCGGCGAAAAGGCGCGTCGTCGTGAAGACGAGGTCGGACTTGATCAGCACGTAAGGCGCGAGATTGAAGTAAGGCAGCGTGACGACGACATGGCGCTTCAACCGCTCGCGCGCCAGATGCACGTCGATCGCACCGCGCTGGCCGACGGAATAGGGCGTCGGCGCGAGATGCGGCGCGTTCAGGTACTGGTCGAGCGTGAGCCCGCCGCGTTTCGCGAACGGATGCGTGTTGGAAACGAGACACACGATCTTGTCGACGAAGAGATTCGACAGGTGCAGCTGCTCCGGCGGCTCCGGCCAGTTGCCGACGACGATATCGAGCTTGCCGTCTTCCAGCGCGAGTTCGTAGTCGAACGCGGGGCCGAGCGAATGGAATTCGAGCGTGGCGTTGGGCGCGGCGATGCGAAAGCGCTCGACGACCGTCGGCACGAAGAGCACGTTCAGGTAGTCGGGACAGCCGATGCGATAGCACCGCACGGAGGTCGCCGGATCGAAGTTGTGCTGCTGGACCTTGATGCGCTCGATTTCGCGCAGCGCGTTCTGGGTCGGTTCGAGCAGGCGCAGGCCGTATTCCGTCGGCACCATGCCGGACTTGCCGCGCACGAGAAGGGGATCGCCGGTGATGTCGCGCAAACGCCTGAGCGCCGCGCTGATGGCAGGTTGCGACTGGTTCAGCTTGACGGCCGCGCGCGTGACGCTGCGCTCCATCAGCAAGGTGTGCAAGACGCGCAATAAATAGGTATCGATCGCCTCGCGCTGCTGACTCATGTTATCTCCGGTATATGTTCTGGCTGATCGACAACGGTGTGGACCATATCATTTTTAATATGACACAAAGATTGCGTCAAGGTGGGCTTACCCGCAAACACTGGCTTGGCGAGGTGTCCCCGGCTTTTTTGAGTTATCGACGGATGGCGTCGAATTCGGTATCTTCTGCCCGCGGTCCGGTTTGCCTCCTGGGCGAACCGGCCTTTCGAATCACGGCATTGCGCACTTTCTGATCTCATGGGCGACGCTACCTCCACCTCCAATCCGCCGCCGCGTCTTTCGCTCACCGGCATCAGCAAGCAGTACCCGGCCGTCAAGGCCAACGACGACGTCACGCTCGTCGTCATGCCCGGCGAGATTCACGCCGTGCTGGGCGAAAACGGCGCGGGCAAGTCGACGCTGATGAAGATCATCTACGGCGCCGTGCGGCCGGACGAAGGCGAGATCCGCTGGGAGGGGCAGCCCGTCGAAATCGGCAGCCCGGCGGCCGCGCGCAAGCTCGGCATCGGCATGGTGTTCCAGCACTTTTCGCTGTTCGAGACGCTGACGGTCGGCGAAAACATCGCGCTCGCGCTCGACGACAAGTACGACCTGAAGACGCTCGCCAAGCGCATCCGCGAGGTGTCGGCGGATTATGGGCTCGACGTCGATCCGCAGCGGCACGTCCATAGCCTCACGGTCGGCGAGCGGCAGCGGGTCGAAATCGTGCGGTGCCTGTTGCAGAATCCGCGTCTGCTCATCATGGACGAACCGACTTCCGTGCTCACGCCGCAGGCGGTCAAGAAGCTCTTTACGGTGCTTCGGCGGCTCGCGTCGGAGGGCTGCAGCATTCTCTATATCAGCCACAAGCTCGACGAAATCCAGGCGCTCTGCGAAACCGCGACCGTGATGCGCGGCGGCCGCGTGACGGGCAGCGTCGATCCGAGGAAGGAAACGCACGCGTCGCTCGCGCAACTGATGGTCGGGCATTCGCTGCCCGGCTACACGCGGCGCGCCCACACGCCGGGCGACGCGCGGCTCGTCGTGAAGGGTCTGTCGGTGGCGAGTCCCGATCCGTTCGGCACGTCGCTCGACAACGTCTCGTTCGCCGTGAAAGCCGGAGAAATCTTCGGGATCGCGGGCGTGTCGGGCAACGGCCAGGCGGAACTGCTCGCGTCGCTTTCGGGCGAAATCCGCGACCGGCACGTCGCCGCCGACGCCGTCACGATCTGCGGCAAGCCCGCCGCGCGCCTGTCGGCCGGCGCGCGCCGCTCGCTCGGCTTCGCCTTCGTGCCGGAAGAGCGGCTCGGACGCGGCGCGGTGCCGGCGATGTCGCTGGCCGAAAACGGCCTCTTGACCGCGTATCGCGAGAACATGGTGAAGGGCGGCTGGATCAGCACGAAGGCCGTGCGCGCGTTCGCCGACCGCTGCATCAAATCGTTCGACGTGCGCTGCGGCGGCAACGGCGCGCTCGCGCAGAGCCTGTCGGGCGGCAATCTGCAGAAATTCATCGTCGGGCGCGAGATTCTGCAGGAGCCGAAGGTGCTGGTCGTCGCGCAGCCGACCTGGGGCGTCGACGTCGGCGCGGCTGCGTTCATCCGCCAGCAGTTGCTCGACCTCGCGGCGCGCGGCGTCGCGATCCTCGTGATCTCCGAGGAACTGGAAGAACTCTTCGACATCTGCGACCGGCTCGCCGTGCTCGCGCGCGGCAAGCTCTCGCCGGTGCGCGCGACGGGCGAGACCAACGCGGAAGAAATCGGCCTCTTCATGGCAGGACTTTTCGACGGCAAGCGCGCCGAGCCCGCCGCCATCGACTCAATCAACAAGTAACGACGATGATCTTTCCCTACCGACTCGAAGCGCGCCCGACGCCGTCCCGCGCGATGCAGCTTGCCGTTCCGCTCGTGGCGGCGGTGGCGACGCTCGTCATCGGCTTCCTGATTTTCAGCCTCGTCGGGCAGGACCCGTGGCGCGCGATGCACGCGTTCTTCGTCGAGCCGCTCTCGAACGTGAACGGCTGGTCCGAGCTCGTGCTGAAGGCGTCGCCGCTTTGCCTGATCGCCCTCGGGCTCGCGGTCGGCTATCGCGCGAACGTGTGGAACATCGGCGCGGAAGGGCAGATGCTGCTCGGCGGGATCGTCGCGGGCGGCATCGCGATCCATCTCGGCGACGCCTCCGGCTGGTGGACGCTGCCGCTGATGATGCTGGGCGGCGTCGTCGGCGGGATGGCGTGGGCGGCGATTCCCGCGCTGCTCAAGAGCCGCTTCAACACGAACGAAATCCTGACGAGCCTGATGCTCACCTACGTCGCGACGCAGTTGCTGATCTATCTCGTGAGCGGCCCGTGGCGCGATCCCGAAGGCATGAACTTCCCGATCTCCGCGATGTTCGTCGACGACGCGCTCTTTCCGCGTCTCTACGGCGACTGGCACTGGGCGTGGCTGAAGGGCACGCGGATCAACGCGTCGGTGTTCCTGACGGCGATCGCGATTCCGCTCGTCTGGGTGTTCATGAGAAAGAGCTTCGCGGGCTACCGGATGAACGTGGGCGGACTGGCGCCGCTCGCCGCGCGCTACGCGGGCTTCTCCGACAAGAAAACGATCTGGACCTCGCTCCTGCTCTCGGGCGGCCTCGCGGGTCTCGCGGGGATGGGCGAAGTGGCGGGGCCGATCGGCCAGTTGCAGGCAGGCTGGTCGCCGGGATACGGCTTCACGGCGATCATCGTGGTGTTCGTCGGACGGCTGCATCCGCTTGGGATCGTGCTGGCGAGCTTGCTGATGGCGCTCCTGTATCTCGGCGGCGAAGCGGTGCAGACGTCGCTGCAACTGCCGCAGGCGCTCGCGGGCGTGTTCCAGGGCCTGTTGCTGTTCTGCCTGCTCGGCGCCGATCTCTTCGTCAACTATCGCGTGCGGCGCCGGGTATCGGCCCATCACGCGGCGCACTCCTGAATTTCGAAGGACTCACGAGATGGATATCAACCAGGCCAGCACGCTCGCGTCGAGCGCGGTCGTCGCGGCGATTCCGCTGATGTTCGCGGGCGCGGGCGAACTCGTCGCCGAGAAGTCGGGCGTGCTCAATCTCGGCGTCGAAGGGATGATGCTGATGGGCGCGGTCAGCGGCTACGCGGTCACCGCGATCACGGGCAATCCGTGGCTCGGCATCGGCGCGTCGATGCTCGCCGGGCTCGCGATGTCGCTGCTGTTCGGCTTTCTCACGATCACGATGCTCGCCAATCAGGTCGCGACGGGCCTCTCGCTCACGATTTTCGGCATCGGCTTTTCCGCTTACATCGGCAAGCCGTACACGTCGGCGGCGGTGCGCGCGTCGATCGAGGTGATGCCGATTCCCGGCCTCGCGTCGATCCCGGTGCTCGGGCCGGCGTTCTTCACGCTGACGCCGCTCGGCTATCTCGCGTTCATCATGTTCGGCGTGATCGGCTGGTTCCTGTACCGCACGCGCGCGGGGCTCGTGCTGCGCTCGGTCGGCGAATCACCGGCGGTCGCGCATTCGGTGGGCTTTCCGGTCGTCGGCGTTCGCTACGGCGCGACGCTCTTCGGTGGCGCGATGGCGGGCATCGGCGGCGGCTACTACTCCATCGTCTATCTGCATATCTGGCAGGAGCAACTGACCTCGGGACGCGGCTGGATCGCGCTGGCGCTCGTCGTGTTCGCGACGTGGCGTCCGGGGCGCCTCATGATCGGCGCGTTGCTCTTCGGCGCGGTGATGGCGCTGCAGTTCTACGCGCAGGCGATCGGCGTGCCCGTGCCGACGCAGTTCCTCGCGATGCTGCCGTATATCGCGACGATCGTCGTGCTGGTCCTCATCTCGCGCAATCCGAACACGATCAAGCTGAACGCGCCGGCGTCGCTCGGTAAGCCGTTCCTCGCGGCGAGCTAAGCGGGCGTTTGCAGCCGGTGTTGTACATCGGCTGCACGCGCGGCGCTTCGGGCTCCGCTCCCATTTTTGACAGACGAAACTGACGCACGGCGTCTCGAACCCATCCGGCTTTTCACAAACAACATCGACCAGGAGAATCACAATGAAGAAATCATGGCTGAACGCGCTGACGGCTGCGTCCACCGCAGTCGCGCTGTCCGCCACGCTTGCGGCAGCGAGCGCCCGCGCGGCCGACGCGCCGGGCATCGCGTTCGTCTATCTGGGCAATCCCGGCGACGCGGGCTGGACGTTCGCGCACGACGCCGGCAGCAAGGAAGCCGAGGCGAAGTTCGGCAGCAAGGTGAAGATCGCGCGCGTCGAGAACGTGCCGGAATCGGCGGATTCGGAGCGCGTGTTCCGCGATCTCGCGAACAAGGGCAACAAGGTCATTTTCGGTACGAGCTTCGGTTATCAGGACTTCCAGTTGAAAGTGGCGAAGGACTTCCCGGACACGATCTTCCTGACGGCCACCGGCTTCAAGAAGGCGAAGAACTTCGGCACCTACGACGTGCGCATGTACCAGGGCGCGTACCTCGCGGGCGTCGCGGCGGGCTACGTGACGAAGACCAACACGCTCGGCTTCGTGGCATCGGTGCCGATTCCCGAAGTGATCCGCAACATCAACGCGTACACGATGGGCGCGCGTTCGGTGAATCCGAAGATCCACACGAAGGTCATCTGGATCAACAGCTGGTTCGATCCGGGCAAGGAAAAGCAGGCCGCCGAGACGCTCATCGGCCAGGGCGCCGACGTGCTGCTGCAGAACACCGACTCGAATGCGACGCTCGCGACGGCTGCGGAAAAGAAGGTTTTCGCGTTCGGCTGGGATTCGAACATGAAGAAGTTCGGCCCGAGCGCGCATCTGGGCTCGGTCGTCGCGCACTGGGGCGTGTATTACAACGCGGTGATCCAGCAAGTGCTCGATGGCAAGTGGAAGAACGATCCGGTGTGGCTCGGGATGCCGCAGAAGGCAGTGGACCTCGAAGACCTGAACAGCACGGCGATCCCCGCGAAGGCGATGCAGGCGGTTGCCGCGAAGCGTGAAGAACTGCACGGCGGCAAGTGGGACGTGTTTGCCGGTCCGATCAAGGATCAGTCGGGCGCGGAGAAGGTTGCGGCGGGCAAGACGCTCACCGATCCGGAACTGCAGCGCATCAACTGGTACGTGGAAGGCGTGGACGGGTCGTTGCCGAAGTAAGTGCGTGCGGCCGGGCTTCGACGGCCGGCCGCCGGTGCAGCACCCAAACGAAAGGCCGCGCTTCGCGAAAAGCGCGGCCTTTTCACATGAGCGTCACGCCTGATTTCAGTCCTCGAGCCGCAGCCCCACCTTCAGCGTGACCTGCCAGTGCAGCACCTTGCCTTCCTCGATATGCCCGCGCGTTTCCAGTACTTCGAACCAGTGCATGTTACGCAGCGTCTTGGCCGCCTTCGTCAGCGCGACACGCACGGCATCGTCGCTCGACTGGGTCGAGGAGCCGGTGAGTTCGATCATCTTGTAGACGTGTTCCGACATGGTTTTCTCCTTGGAATGAAGCGGATTGACGTTGCATTGGTGAATATGCAACGGTGCAGCAGCAAGGCGTGCGCCACGGATTTGCTGACCGTGCTTCGGGGATCGGCGTGCGGCGTGCGTGAACTCAATTAAAGGACACGAACGAGCGACGGTGAAGAGAGGATTTGGCGGACCGGGCCGCAGGGATGCGCTGAGACTGCAACGCTTTGCACGCTTCGAATTGACACCGACGCGATCGCTCACGGTTTAGGCCGCGTCGCAAGACGCGGCGTGTTCCGAAGACGATTTGTCGGCGGTAATTGAAGTGTTGAAGTCGCCTGGACGCCAGCACGCCAGGCGACCGTGCGATGGCGCTCAGCGCAGCGGCCGCGATGCCGCGTCGCCCGCATCCTGCCGGCGCGTGCCGCGACGCGTGCGGGTCGTTGCCGATGCACCGAATTCGCTCAGGATCTGCGAACGGGCGCGGCTTGCGAAGACGAGGAAACCGAAGCCGTTGGCCTCGTACCAGTAGCCGCCGTTCTCTAGACCGTCGAGCGGCTGTTCGAGCGCATTGGTGATGGATTCGATGCAGCGCCGGTGCAGTTCCTCGGTGGCGGGATAGGGCGGCTGCGCGCCGCGCACACTGCACAGCAGCACGTCGAGCCCGGGCAGAACGTGTGCATAGAGCACGGGTTCGTCCTGGGCGCGGGCGCGCGCGATCTTCGTGTCGAGTTGACCGAACGCCTTGAAATGACGAAGCACGGCGAGAAACGACTCGTCCCCGTCGGCCTTCACGCGCTTACGCTTTTTCGGGAAGGACATAAAAATTCGCCTGAAAAAGAATTGCAAGAAACGCAGCGTCCTCATGCGGCCACTCCCGTCTTGCGGGCCGTACATCGATCTTTGCACGTCGATCTTTTATAGCACATCGAAGTGGTCGGTTCACGGTGATTCGGGAAGGGCGCTGCACGTCGCCGGCGATGTTTCTCCGACGATGCGCCACGCGCACGAATCGTGCCGAAGACCTGCGGCGGCTCGCTTGGCATCAGTCTCAATAATAGTCCCGCAATTCCGCGTGCGACGAAAAATCTCGCAGAAAAAAGATGCATCGCCCACCAACGCGCGTGCCGCAGACGCAAAAAACCCGCGCCGTGGCGCGGGTTCGGTGGCAAGGCGTACAGACGAAACCTTTGAGCGGCGCCAATGCGCCGGTTCAGTGCGGAACCGGCACCGGCCGCGGCCAGGAAAAATTCAGACGCGCGGCGAGCCCTTCAGCGAATCGCGGATCTCGCGCAGCAGCAACACGTCTTCGGGCGTGGCGGCCGGCGCCGTTTCGGCGGGCTTGCGAAGGTTGTTGATGAACCTGACCATCATGAAAATGATGAACGCGAGGATGATGAAGTTGATCAGCACCGTAATGAACGAGCCGTATCCGAACACCGCGACGCCCGCTGTCTGCAGGTCCTTGTACGAGCCGGGATTGCCTTTGAACGTCTCCGGTATGGGGCCTAGCCGGACGAACAGGTTCGAGAAGTCGAGCCCGCCCGTCGCGAGCCCGACGACCGGCATGATGAGATCCTTGACGATGGAGTTCACGATGGTCGAGAACGCGCCACCGATGATCACGCCGACGGCGAGGTCCATGACGTTGCCCTTCAGGGCGAAGTTCTTGAATTCCTCAATCATGCTCATGCGCGGCTTCCTCCAGTAAAAGTTCGCTTGGATCGGCACGAGCGGGCCGCAAGGGCCGTGCCAATGATAGAGCGGGTAATTATTCCTCGGACTCGTTCATTCGCTCGGGTCTTCGGAGCAATGATAGCCGCTCGATTTACATGGCGTGCGCGGTTTTTTCCGGGCCGGTGATCCGGACGCGGCTACTTCTCCAGCACCGCCGCCACGATGCGCCCCTTCGCGATCGCCGCGACGAACGCCGCGTGGTCGGCGACCGTCTGCGTGCCGTAGCGCTCGGCCCACCCGGCATAGGCGGCATCGAGCTTGTCGGAACTGCCGCAATAGCCGGCGATGAGCGCGGCGTCGCCGGTGCGGGCATGGGCGCGCGCGAGCAGCAGGCCGAGACACCACGCGTAGAAGTCGAAGGTCGCGCCGTGCAGCCAGTCGACCGGAATCGAGCCGCGCATGTCCTTCATTTGCCGCACGTAGAAGTCGCGGCCCGAGATGGTCGTCCAGCCGAGCAGCGCATCCGACGAACTCTGCAAGAGGCGCTGTCCGTGCACGACGCGGCGTCCCTGATGGCGGAACGGCTCGTCGAGCGGCGGCACGAAGGGCGCCGCCGCCGGCACGATGCCTTCCTTCACCTGGATGAAAAGCGGGTCGCCGAGCGCGCGGCCGATCAAGAGCACGAGATACGCGCGCGTGCCGACGCTGCCCACGCCCACCACGCGATGCGCGACGTCCGCCACGTCGTAGCGCTCGAGCATCATGCGCCATTCGCCCGCGATGGTCAGCAGATACGCCTTCAGCCCGTCGACGACGTGATTGCGCTCGGCGGCGTCGAGCTTCGTGAGGATCGGCGGATCGTCCTTGAAGCGCCAACTCTTGCCCGCCGGCTCCGCGACTTTCGCGAGCATCGTCGCGTGGGAGCGCTTCATCGCGCGCTCGACCGTTTTTTCGATGGTCGCGCGCTCGGCCGCGTTCAGGTGCGTCGGGGCGTCGATGTGCGTGGCGCTTGCGTACGAGCGCATCTGCCAGAGGTCGTAGGGGCTCACCTGCGCGAGTTCGGCCATCGTCGTGCGGTAAGCGGCACAGGCCGAGCGCACCGCGCGGGCGCGGCCTTCGGCGTCGACGCCGTTTTCGCGCGCCGCCACGTTGATGCTCGCCGTGAGCCGCTTGAGGTCCCACTCCCAGGGCGCGACGAGGGTTTCGTCGAAATCGTTCAGGTCGAACACGACATCCTGGCGCGGCGTGCGAAAGAGGCCGAAGTTGCTGACGTGCGCGTCGCCGTCGATCATCACGTTGTGGCCGATCGACGGTGACTGCGCGAGATCCCACGCCATCACGGTCGCCGAGCCGCGCAGGAACGCGAACGGAGATTCGGCCATGCGCGCCATGCGCAGCGGAATCAGCCGCTCCTGGCGGCCCGCGTTGACGGCGAGCACGCGTTCGACCGGGTCGGGGCGGCCGGGGGCGGGGTGCCAGTCGGCGTGAGCGTCGAATGAGACGGCATCGCGCAGGGACCGGCCGGTCGCGCGGCTTTCGTCAGCGGTTCCGCCCGCTGCATGCCGGTTGGACGGGGAATCCTTCGTCGAGCTGGCTGGGGTCGGCAAGCGCTTTCTCCTTGAGGGGTTGTCTTGTTTCGCAGGGCGCGTCGCGGGTTTCGTTCCTGTGCGCACTTGCGCGCGCGATACGTGTACGTTTTACAGCGGGGTGCGTTGAGGTTTACACCGTTTTGATGTTTCTGTGCTTATGTGGAACTCGCTTTCCCAAGAGCCGTTGCAAGAAGCACAAGCGACCCCGGGCACGTAACCTGCTTAACTCGACCGCTCGGAGCCGCACGAGGCTGCCCAACGTCCGCACCGATCGACATTTCAACGCGGCGCATCACCATTACCGAGAAACACCACCTCATGCCGAACGATATCCGCATTGCAGAAGGTTCGCCGTTTCCGCTCGGCGCCACGTGGGACGGCGAAGGCGTCAACTTCGCGCTCTTTTCAGCGAACGGGACGAAAGTCGAACTGTGCCTGTTCGACGAGAAGGGCGAAAAGGAACTGGAACGCATCGAATTGCCGGAATACACGGACGAAGTCTGGCACGTCTACGTGTTCGGGCTGAAGCCGGGCGCCGTGTACGGCTATCGCGTGCACGGGCCTTACGAGCCCGAAGCGGGGCATCGGTTCAATCCGAACAAGCTGCTGCTCGACCCGTACGCGAAAGCGCACGTCGGCGAACTGAAGTGGGACCCGGCGGTGTTCGGTTACACGCTCAACGCCGACGGCGACGATCTCACCTTCGACGAACGCGACAGCGCGCCGTTCATGCAGAAGTGCCAGGTCGTCGACCAATCGTTCACCTGGACCCACGCGACGCGCGTACGCGTACCGTGGGAACACACGATCTTCTACGAAACCCACGTGCGCGGCTACACGAAGCGCCATCCGGCCGTCCCGGAGCACATGCGCGGCACCTTCGAAGGCCTCGGGCAGAAGGAAGTCATCGAGCACATCAAGAGCCTCGGCGTGACCTCCGTCGAGTTGCTGCCGATCCACGCGTTCGTCAACGACAGCCATCTGCTCGACAAGGGTCTCACCAACTACTGGGGCTACAACACGATCGGCTTTTTCGCCGCCGATCCGCGCTTCTTCTCGCGCGGCCCAGGCGTCGTCGCCGAGTTCAAGGAGATGATCGACCGGATGCACGAGGCCGGGCTCGAAGTGATTCTCGACGTCGTCTACAACCATACGGCCGAAGGCAACGAGCGCGGCCCGACGCTCTCGTTTCGCGGCATCGACAACGCGTCGTACTACCGTCTGATGCCCGACGAACCGCGCTACTACATCAACGATACGGGCACCGGCAACACGCTGAACCTGTCGCATCCGCGCGTGCTGCAAATGGTCACCGACAGCCTGCGCTACTGGGTCACGGAGATGAACGTCGACGGCTTTCGCTTCGACCTCGCGACGATTCTCGGGCGCGAGCCGTACGGCTTCGACGAAGGCGGCGGCTTTCTCGATAGCTGTCGTCAGGACCCGATCCTGTCGAGCGTCAAGCTCATCGCCGAGCCGTGGGATTGCGGCCCGGGCGGCTATCAGGTCGGCGGTTTTCCGCCGGGCTGGGCGGAATGGAACGACAAGTATCGCGACACGGTGCGCTCGTTCTGGAAGGGCGACGACGGCGTGGCCGCCGAACTCGCGACGCGCATCACCGGCTCGGGCGACAAGTTCAACCACCGCGGACGCCGTCCGTGGGCGAGCGTCAACTTCATCACCGCGCACGACGGCTTCACGCTCAACGATCTCGTGTCGTACAACGACAAGCACAACGAGGCGAACGGTGAGGACAACAAGGACGGCCATTCCGACAACAAGTCGTGGAACTGCGGCGTCGAAGGCCCGACCGACGACCCGGAAATCCGCGCGCTGCGCGAGCGCCAGAAGCGCAACATGCTCGCGACGCTGCTGTTCTCGCAGGGCACGCCGATGGTGCTCGCCGGCGACGAGTTCGGCCGCACGCAGCAGGGCAACAACAACGCGTATTGCCAGGACAACGAGATCAGCTGGGTGGACTGGGAAGGCATCGATGACGACGGCCGCGCGCTGACCGAGTTCGTCCGCAAGCTGACGACGCTGCGCCATACGCTGCCGGTGCTGCGTCGCGGGCGGTTCCTCACGGGCGAGTGGCGCGAGGACCTGCAGGTGGCCGATGTCAAGTGGCTGAGCCCGTCGGGCGACGAACTGACGCCCGAGCAATGGGACGACCCGTCGATGCGCTGCTTCGGCCTCGTGATCGACGGCCGCGCCCAGGCGACCGGGATTCGCCGGCCGGCGTCGGATGCGACGCTGCTGCTCGTCGTGAACGCGCATCACGATGTCGTGGATTTCACGCTGCCGGACGTGCCGGGCAGCGATCAATGGAGCTGCCTTATCGACACCAACGCGCCGATCCGCGAGGAACTGGAAGACTTCGATTCGGGCGCGGTCTATCAGGTGACAGGGCGCTCGCTCCTGCTCTTCGCGCTGCATGCGCGCGGCGCGACGCGGCGCATCTTCAAGCGGCTGGAAGAAGCGCTGACCGATGAAATCGAGCCGGAGGGCGAGGCGTCGAAGAAGGAATAAGCGAGGGCGTTCGACGCGTTATCATGCGGGGCTGCCGCTGGGGGATGCCCCTGCGGCATGTCCCGCTTTTCCATTGACGCAAGCGCCTTCCGAACGATGAACGAAACAGCCACGCCAGCCCGACCCTGCCTGCGCCCAGCGACATGATTCTTCACGCCATCGTGCGCGTTGCGGGTTGGGACCAGTTGGAGCGCGTGTGGGAGTTCATCGTCGGGTTCTTCAAGTTTCTGTGGGCGCTGTTGCGCTTTCTCGGCGGCGGTTGAAGCGCGAACTGACGCAACAATGAAAAAGGCTCCGGTCATCACACCGGAGCCTTTTGCTTATCTACCAACGTCGGCGAATCCGAATCAGGTATCGCGCCAGTTGTCATCGTTGTTGCCGAGATCCACGCCGCCGCCGCCACCGCCGTCGTTCCAGTCGTTCGAGCCATTGCCGAAGTCGAGTCCGCCGCCGTCGCTGCCGCCATTGCCTCCGCCGTTGCCGAACGTGTTGTCGGGCGCCGGGCGCTCAATCACCCGGTCACGCCCGTGCGACAGCGCTTCGCCGAGCAGCACGCCCGTCAGCAATCCACCCATGCCGCCGCCAAAACCGCCGCCGCCCTGCTGGATGATGACGGGCCCTTGTTGCTGCGGATAAGGCTGCTGCGGCGGATAGGGCCCTTGCTGGTTGCGTCCGAAACGCTCGGCTTCCTGCGCGTACACGGAGTCGCCTTCGCGTGCTGAAGCCGCAGCGGCATTCGCGGCATTGGGATCCGGCCGTCCTTCCGCGCGCGCTTTCAGGCTCTCGACGCGGTTGGCGAGGTCCTCGACCTGATACGGCGGCACCGGGTTCTTCGCATTCGACAGCGCTTCGACCAGTTCGCGCAATTGCGTCTCGACGCCCTCGACGTCCTTCAGCAGCGCTTCGTGCCCGGGCGCTGTGGACAGCCGCACATCGAGCTTGAGCGTGCGCACGTCGTTGAGCAGTTCGGTCGCGCGCTTCAATTGCGTGCGGCGATCGTCGTTGGCGCGGCCGTCGTCGCGCGCGCGGGCGCGGCGCAGACCCCAGCGCAACACGAGCGCGATGGCCGCGAACAGCACGGCGAAGCCGACCCACGCGCCGACCGACGGCCCATGTTTTTCCTGCACCGGCGCCGGCACGGGCGCCGGGTTGAACGGATTTTGCGCGACCGAGCCGGTCTGGTTCGCCTGCTGCCCGCCGCCGGGCACGTTGGCGACGACGTTCGCGCGATTCGCGTCGCCGCGAATGCGCGCTTCGGTGGCCGCGAAACGCATCGGGTCGGTGAACTTGAGTTGCGGATCGAGCGACTTCGCCTGCCGCAGATGGGAGAGGGCGTCGTCGTAGCGGCCCTCGCGATCGAGCACCTGCGCATAGAGATAATGCGCGTGCGCATTGTTCGGATGCGCCTGCAGGACTTCGGTCAGACCGGCGTCGGCTTTCTGCCAGTTGCCCTGCGACATCGCCTGCTCGATCTGCTGGGCGGTCGGCACCGCGAACGCCGCAGAAGCGACGAACAGCAGCGACGCCGCGACAGCCGTCAAATATTTTTTCATGATGCGGGCCGGGCGCGATGAACGCCCGCCTCCTGTCGATCCCAATCGATGACACATTCCAGTGCGACGCGCGCCGAGCCGATAAGTTCGCCGCGCGCCGCCCGGTACAGCCTCGTCGAGCTTACTGCGACGGCGAGTTCAACTGTTTCTTCAGCGCTTCCAGCCGGTCCTCGACCGACGGGCCGCGGTTGAGCGCCGCGAGCTTGTCGTCGAGCGCCTTGCCGGACTTCTGGTCGGCGGAATTCAGGCGAGCGTCCGAGCGGGCGTTCGCGAGTTGCACCTTGTCTTCGAGCTTCTGGAAATCCTCCGACAGATTTTTCCCGCCGATGCCGCCGAGTGCGGTCGCCGCGACGTCCTTTGCCTGGGCGATCTGCTGCTTCGCCTGCAGGATGTTGGAGCGCGCGTTCAGGTCGTTGCGGCGTTGGCGCATGTCGGCGATCTGTTGCTTCAGATGATCGACCGACGGTTCGAGCGTGGCAAGCTCTCCGGCGAGCGCGTCGCGCTCGGTTTCCGCATTCGCCTGCGCGGCGAGCGCCTCGCGGGCGAGCCCTTCGTCGCCCGTTTGCAGCGCGCGCTTTGCGCCGTCTTCGTACTTCTTCGCCTTGTCGGCGGCGACGTCGCGCTTGCTTTGCTGGGTCGCGACCTGCGCCTCAATCTCGATCAGCGCGTTTTCCGCCTTCGCGATGCTGTCGTCGAGTTCGCGCACGATCTGGCGCGAGTCGCGCGACGGGTCCTGCATCGTGTCCGCGGCGTCGTTCAGCAGACCCTTGACGGTGCGCGTGATGGAATCCAAAAGCGACATGTGTTTCTCCTTGATGAAGGCGGCGGATCGCCCGAGGCTGCCACGCGGCGCTCGTGCGCGATCCGCGCCACGTAAGTTCGGGCCGGGCGCGCGGATTGCAAGCACAAGCTTCAATAAGACGCGCAGCCTGGGTCGGATGCTGTTTCTCGCGTCGTCTATTAGAGCACGATGCAGCTTAAGCGGGTCTTAATCGACCGGGCGCGCAGCGTTAAGGAATGTAACGGCAGGCGCGACGCGGAAAGCCGCGTAGGCGCCATCGAACGCCATCGGATGAGCCAGCGGAACGTCGAGTCGAAGGTGCTCGTCGTAGCGTTCGCGGTCGGGGCCGTCGTGTTTCTCGCGCTCGATGCGCTTTGGGTCGGGGTCGTGGGGCGCGGTCTCTGTCAGCGCGAGATCGGCGCGTTATTGGTGGAACGGCCGAACTTCGCGCGGCGGCCGTGTTCTACGTCCTGTATCTCGCCGCGATGACGTATTTCTGCGTGATGCCCGGTCTCGTCCTGGGTCGCGTGCCGATGCGTTTCGTGTCCTGGCACATGACACCGACGTTCATTGCTCCGAATGGCCGCCCGTGAGGGACGCGCCTTCGCCTTCGTCGGAATCGGAGTCGCCGGGGTCGGCCGGTTCAGTGGAGTGCGGCGATTCGGCTTCGGGCTGCGCCTTCGCCAGCGCCGCCTTGTGCGCGGCGGCTGCATTCTGCGACGCATTCACCGCGGCGGTCTTCGCTTCGCGCGCCGCGGCTTTTTCCGCGACGTGACGCAACGCGACGTTCAGCGCATCGGGTGTTTTCGGCGCGCGCAGGCGCTCGACGAGACCGGCCACCTTGATCTGCTCGCTCGTGGCATTGAAATTCAGGACGGCCCGCCGCATGAGTTCGCTCACGCTGATGCCGAGTCCCTCGGCAGTGTTGCTGATGGCGAGTTTCTGCGCGGGTGTCACGAAAACAACGATGCGTTCGCTGGGTTTGGTAGACATGAGCGGCTCGCAAACAGTAAGGCGATTGCAAAGAAGCGATGCGACAAAGTTACCGCAAGACGGCTCGCCGGCCGCGTTCGTTCTACCTCTTAACGACGCAGCCCGACGCATCCATCATATCGTTTTGTGCTTCCGTGCGGGTGGTCCGGCGGGTTCGAACCGAAATCGCGGCACACGCCAAAAGTGGCGCGCGCTCAATGACTTGGCGATTTTCTCATACGGTTGTCCACAGCGCTCTCAACAGTTTCTGTGGGTAACTGTCCGTGCGCACGCGTACCGTCGGCGTGATTCACTTACAAAAAAATCGGGCGTCTCGCGGGGAAGTGAGCTCGAATTCTTTAAAATACGCTGTTACCCTGCGCGTGCAGCCGAACAGGCGCTTTGCCGCCGTGCGCGTCCCGAACGTCCGAGCCATGCCGCCCGGCCCGTGCCGGCACACATCGCTCGCGCGGTCCGGTTCATCGTGGCGCGCGGCCACCAGCCGCGAGCCTCACGCGACCACTCACGTGACTGATTCAGTCAACCGGCGCAGCCGACCAGGCCATGCGTCCGGGTCACGCGCCGAACCATCGAAGTCATGCCAATCATCAAACGACCGAATTCCTCGAACCCTTCACGCGACGTCCGGCATTACATCGGCGACGGCAACCGTCACGACGACGACCGCAATGACCGCAAAGACCGCAACGACGGCCGCTATCGCGACGAACCCGAAGGGCGCTCGTTCTTCGCGCGCATCGCATTGTGGTTTGCGGGGCTGTTCGCGCTCGCGGGCGTGATCGGCGCGCTCATCATCGGCTATGCGCTCGTCGTGATGGGACCGAACCTGCCCTCGCTCGACGCGCTCACCGATTATCGGCCGAAAGTGCCGCTGCGCGTCTATACCGCCGATCACGTGCTGATCGGCGAATTCGGCGAGGAACGGCGGTCGCTCGCGCGCTTCCAGGATATTCCCGACCAGATGAAGAAGGCGGTCCTCGCGATCGAGGACTACCGTTTCTACGATCACGGCGGCGTCGACTTTCTCGGCATCCTGCGCGCGGGCGTGAGCGACGTGATGCATGGCGGCGCATCGCAGGGCGCGAGCACGATCACGATGCAGGTCGCGCGCAACTTCTTCCTGTCGAGCGAAAAGACCTACACGCGCAAGATCTATGAAATGCTGCTTGCGTACAAAATCGAGCGCGCGCTGACGAAGGACCAGATTCTCGAGCTGTACATGAACCAGATCTATCTGGGCGAGCGCGCCTACGGCTTCTCGGCCGCGGCGCGCGTCTACTTCGGCCGCGACCTGAAGGACATCACGCTCGCGCAGGCCGCGATGCTCGCGGGCCTGCCGAAGGCGCCGTCCGCGTATAACCCGGTCGTCAATCCGAAGCGCGCGAAGATCCGCCAGCAGTACATCCTGAAGCGCATGCTCGACCTGAACTACATCACGCGCGAGCAGTACGACCAAGCCGTCGTCGAGGACATCCACACGAAATCCACCGGCACCGAGTACGGCGTGCATGCGGAATACGTCGCGGAAATGGTCCGGCAGATGATGTACGCGCAGTACAAGGAAGAGACCTACACGCGTGGCCTCACGGTCACGACGACCATCGATTCCGCCGATCAGGACGCCGCCTATCGCGCGGTGCGAAAGGGCATCATGGATTACGAGCGGCGCCACGGCTATCGCGGGCCGGAAGGCTTCGTGAATCTGCCGAAGGACGACGACGACCGCGAGCAGGCCATCGAGGATGCGCTCGTCGATCACCCGGACGACGGCGATCTGGAGTCTGCGGTCGTGACGGCCGTGAGCCCGAAGCAGGTGAGCGCGCAGTTCGTCGGCGGCGAGACCGCGAACATCGCCGGGGACGGCCTGCGCTTCGCCGCGCCCGCGCTGCGCAGCAATGCGGCTGCGGCCTTGCGCATCAAGCCCGGTTCGATCGTGCGCCTGACGAAGGACGCGAAGGACAACTGGCAGATCACGCAATTGCCGCAAGTGGAAGGCGCGCTCGTCTCGCTCGTGCCGCAGGACGGCGCGATTCGCGCGCTTGTCGGCGGCTTCGACTTCAACAAGAACAAGTTCAACCACGTGACGCAGGCGTGGCGCCAGCCGGGTTCGAGCTTCAAGCCGTTCATCTACTCGGCGGCGCTCGACAAGGGCCTCGGACCGGCGACGATCATCAACGACGCGCCGCTCTATTTCCCGCCGACGACACCCGGCGGCCAGGCGTGGGAGCCGAAGGACGACGACCAGCCCGACGGCCCGATGTCGATGCGCACGGGTTTGCAGCGTTCGAAGAACCTCGTGTCGATCCGTATCCTGTCGTACATCGGCACGGCTTACGCGCAGGAGTTCGTCACGAAGAACTTCGGTTTCGACGTCGAAAAGACGCCGCCGTATCTGCCGCTCGCGCTCGGCGCCGGGCTCGTCACGCCGCTGCAGCTTTCCGGCGCGTATTCGGTGTTCGCGAACGGCGGTTATCGCATCAATCCGTACCTGATCGCCGAAGTCGCTGATGCGCGCGGCACGGTGATCTCGCGCGCCGACCCGCTGACGGCCGGCCGCAACGCGCCGCAGACGCTCGAGCCGCGCAACGCGTACATGATGAACAGCCTGCTGCACACGGTCGCGACGCAAGGCACGGGTGCCGCGACCAACGCACTCAAGCGTAACGACCTGCAAGGCAAGACCGGCACGACCAACGACGCGAAGGACGGCTGGTTCGCGGGCTACCAGCACTCGCTCGTGGCGGTGGCGTGGATGGGCTACGACCAGCCGAAGTCGCTCGGCAGCAAGGAGTTCGGTGCGCAGCTCGCGCTGCCGATCTGGGTCGATTACATGGGACGCGCGCTGCGCAACGTGCCGCAGCAGCAGATGCCGAAGCCCGACGGCATCACCGATTTCGACGGCGAACTCTTTTACGCCGACCGGACGCCCGGCAGCGGCTTCATCGCGAGCATCGGCATGGACGGGGCCGATCCGGCCGGCGCCGTGACGACGACATCGGGCGGAGTCGGCCCGGGCGGCATGCAGGCGCCGAACGTGAACGCCGACGAGCGCAAGCAGATCATGGATCTGTTCAGCAAGCACTAGACTGTCCGGGCCGCAACCGGCATCGCCTAAAAGAAACGCGCCGCAGTTCACACTGCGGCGCGTTTCTTTTTCGATGTCGCTAATCAGTTACCGAGCGCGGAGGGGGGCTTCACGGTGCAGGTCGTGCTGACCTTCGAGTGATCGGCGAAGGAAAGCGAGAGCGGGACCGTCGAGCCGACCTGGAGCGGCTTGCCCGCGCCTTCGAGCATCAGGTGATAGCCCTTCGGCGCGAAGCGCAGCGTGCCGTGCGCAGGCACTTCCGCCGATGCCACGTGCGACATCGTCGCGGTGCTGCCGTTGCTTTCCGACTTGTGGAGCATCGCCATACCGAACGCGGGCGTCTCGGCGCCGACGAGCGATGCGGGCGCGTCGCCGTCGTTCGACACCGTGAAGTAGCCCGACGACGGCAGGTTCGGCGGCATCGAGCGAATCCAGCAGTCGCTGACCGAAAGCGTCGCCGCGTGAGCGAGCGGCGCGCCGAGCAGCGCGGCGACGAGCGTCGCGCAGAGCGTGGTGAAAGGGGCGGCGATTTTTTTCATGCGAGTCTCATTTGACCTTGAAGTTGTAGTGGCCTTGCGTGCGATGGCCGTCGTCGGCGACGGCTGTCCAGTTCACGCGATACGTCCCCGGCGGGAGCGTGCCGAGCGCCACGCTCATGTGCTTCTTGTCGCTGGCATCGACGGCCGACGGCGCCGTGTTCACCTGCTTGCCGCCCGCACCGACGACAACCAGCTTGCTGAACGACGGCTCCAGCGCTTCGCCGAATTCGATGGCGACTTCCTGCGGCGCGGACACAGTGGAGTTGGGCGCCGGGTCCTGCTGCTTGGGGACGGCGTGCGCGAAGGCGAATTGCGCAGCGACGAATAGGCTGACGGCAAGCGTGCCGTGTTTGATGATAGATGCGTTCATATCGATTGACTCCCGCCGGATGGGAAGGTGTTGACGAGCGGCGCGCACGCGCGAAGCCGTTGGCGGCAATGCGTGCGTCGCGACAAGGCGAGTGAATCAGGCGAACGAGGGCGGGGCGCGCGGCTGGGCCGCGATGAGGGCCGCATGCGGCCGCTCGAGCGTATCCAGTCGTGCGACGGGCGTCGGGTCCGCGAGGACAGGCACGCGATGCGCGTGCGCGGGCGGTGGCGTGACGGGCGTATGAGCGGCGAGGTTGCAATAGCCGCACGCCTGCAAGTGCGGGAGGGCGGTGTCGTCGCCGTGCTTCGATACCTTTGTCTCGACCGAGCAGAACGCCGCGAGCATCGATTCGATGCGCGTGCGTTCGAGCATCTGCGATGCGGCAGGGGCGAGCGCCGTCATCAGGATCGCGAACAATCCGACGATACCGCCGATCTTCCGTATCAGGGCGCTACGCATGAACGCGTGGATGCATCGAATGGGGAACGAGCAGGCGATTATGCCATGCGCGATAAGCGACGCCCGCGCCATGGCGGACGGTGCGGCAATTGGCGTCGAACGCGCGCGAGGCCGGAAAAGCAAAAAGCCCGGCGAGCCGGGCTTTTTGCCTTGAATGCTTGGTTGCGGGGGTAGGATTTGAACCTACGACCTTCGGGTTATGAGCCCGACGAGCTGCCAGACTGCTCCACCCCGCGTCCGTCGAAGAAAAGATTATAGAGCATCAGGATAGCCGCCGCAAGCTTTTCGAGATTTTGATGAGACGCGCAGAGGTCGATTCATGCGCGTCTCGCCCGATTTCAAGAAAAGTCTATAGGCGTTGGTGTCGTATTTCACTGCGCTGCTGTCGAGCGCGCTCACCGAACTCGCTACCGATTTCAACTGGTCGACGTTGACGGCATCGGTCGTTGCCGTCCCTGCGGCGACGTTCGCGATCTGGTGTTCGCTGCCCTTCGCGCTCACCGATACCGTATTGGCGCGATCCGCGATCCGCGATCCGCGATCGAATTAGAGCCGAGCGCGATCGAGTTGTCCGCGCAGCCCTGAGCCGTCGAGCCATAACCGATTGCCGACGCTCAGCCATAGGTGGTGGTGTTGGGGCAGTAACTTGAAACGCCGTAGGCGCCGTCGCCAACCGCGAGATCACCCGATAAGCCCGAGTTAGCCACATTGCCGAGCGAAGTGCCCGCGCTCGTTCGCCCGCGAGCGCTACACCCAACGACAGCGCAGGTGCGAGCTTGACGCTCGACGCCTTCTTGCCGCGGCGCCCGCTGTTTCCGACACGGCTACCAAAGCACCGACCGACTCCTTTCATACCGATTTATAGCCGGTGCGCGCGACCGACCGATCGCGTCTGTCGACGCGCGCTGGAATGTAATTGCCTGGCTTACGTTTCGTAGCGCGAAACATATAATTTGAATTATTTGGCAGCAGGCGCAATGAAATACATGAACCCTTTCCGAGGCGCACGCTCTAGATCGCGCAGCGAGACCTGCGATCAATCCGCGGTGAAACTCAAAGAATCGCTTTGATCTGAATTTCGTCTCATGACGACGCGCCATGTCGCTGCAATGAAGGTCCGTGACGGTGCGCGCTGCGTCGTTTGCACGCGGGCGTGTCAAAATCGCATTCGCTCATGCGAGTTCCACTTCATTCGACACGATCACGAAGGCATCCCCATGGACATCCCCCACGACCTCAACGCCATCGCCCATCAGGAAAAAACGCTGGTCTTTCCGAAGTTCGACTGCGATCGCGCATGGCAGATCGGCGCGCAACTGCGCGAGATGGCGTTTGCGCGCGGCGCGGCCGTCGCGATCGACGTGCGCACGTTCGGCCAGCGGCTCTTCTTCGCCGCGCTCGACGGCGCGACGCCCAACAACAGCGCCTGGATCGAGCGCAAGTCGCGCACTGTCGAGCATTTCCGGCGCAGCTCCTACGCGATCGGACTGCAACTCCAGCAGCAGGGCGTGACACTCGGCGAGAAATACGGTCTTCCCGTCGCCGAGTTCGCCTCGCATGGCGGCGCCTTTCCGCTCTCGGTGGCGGGCGCGGGCGTGATCGGCTCGGTGGCGGTCTCCGGGATGCCGCAACGCGACGATCACCAACTGGTGGTCGAAGCGCTCTGCGCGGTGCTCGGTCAGGACTTCGGCGCGCTTCTGCTCACGCGGCAAGCGGGGGAATCAAGGGAATAGGGCGCATGCGTTCGTCCGCGTATGTGCTCCTTGCGTTCGCGATCGTCGCCGAGGTCGTGGCGACGTCCGCGTTGCGCGCTTCCGACGGTTTCACGCGCCTGATCCCGTCGATCGTCGTGGTCGTGGGCTACGGTTTTTCGTTCTATTTGTTGTCGCTCACGCTGCGCTCGATTCCGGTCGGCGTCGTCTATGCCGTCTGGTCCGGCGCGGGGATCGTGCTGATCACGGCGGTCGCCGCGATCCTCTTCAAGCAGATCCCCGACTGGCCCGCCGTGCTCGGCATGGGCCTGATCGTGTCGGGCGTCGTGGTGCTCAATGTGTTCTCGAAGGTCAGCGCCCACTGACGGCGTTGCCGGGCGGGCGCCTTCCTGACGCCCGCGCTCACTTGCAGCGCACGACCATCGAGCGGTTCTTGACGTTCGCGGAGATCACGTTGCTGATGCCGCCTCCGGTCGGGCCGCCTTCCTCGTTGTCCTTGGAGACGATGTCGTAGCCGGTCGCGCCGCAGGCCTTGCCCGCGAGCACATAGCAGCTTCCCCAGCTCGACGACGCATCCGCGCCGCTGCAGTTGACCGCGTAACCGGTTTGCCCGTCGGGCAGGTTGATGAGCGACGCATTGTTCGACGACGCGCACGCCGACAAACCCGCGGCCACGACGACAAGGGCCGCGCCAAGCGGCAGGCCGGGCGATCTCGGCGAAGTGCGGCGCATGCGCCGCGCGAATTCCTTCATTTCTACCTCGTGAAAGAGTGGTTTCAAGCTGGGATGCCGTATTTTCCCACACGCGCTTTACGTGCCGCGTAAGCGGTTGTTAGCGCGGCGTCACGCGGGCGTGCGGTTTGCGGGAGCGTCAGGCAGAGCGCGGGGCGGTCGATGAGGAGGCGGGCGCGATAACCGGCACGGTTTGCCGCAAAGCGGAAATCGACGCGAACTAATTTCCGAATCGCGAACCTTACTGCATGCGCCCGCGGGTCGCGGCCACGAGCCGGCGACCGGCGTACCGGCGCCTCGAACCGCACAAGGAGAACTCCATGGCAGAACGTGTTTCCGGTCCCTACCGGGGCTATTACATCAGCGCGTCGGCGCGGCTGACCCATTCGCATCCGTCCGACGACGCCGCCGAAGCGCCGATCTACGTCGGCGCCGTGAGCGTCGCGCAGCGCGGTCCGGACGACGCGCATCGCTTCGAGGCACTCGTCGATCTCGGCAGCGAGCAGCGCTTCGCGACCGAAGACGAAGCGCTCGCGCACGTCGAACAGGCGGCCCGCGACTACATCGATCGACTCCTCTCCGTGACCTGATGCGCCAGCTCAACGTCCGCCATCCGCTGTTGCACGACATCGCGCGTTGCCTGCTCGATCTGTTCCCGAGCAACGCCGATGTGAGCGAGGTCGGCCCGGAACTCGCGCCTTCGCTCTTCGTGAGCTGGCGCACGAGCGGTGTCGCGAATCATCCGGGCAACGTCGCGTGGGGCGTGCACTACCGGTTCGACCCGCAATTGCTGAAGAGCGGCACCGAACTCACCCGCGAAGCGTGCGATCTTGCACGCGAGCGCGTGCGCGAGATGAGCCGGCACCTGCGCTTCGACTACGCGGACCCTCAGGCGACGTCGCTTTTCATCGTCGATGTGCCGAGGGCCGTGTTCGAGGCATGACCGACGCCTTGCGTCGCTCGTTACATAGCGATGCGCCGGGCCGTCGCTGTTCGCTCTGGACCGCGCATCGCGCTCGCGAGTACCATATCCGCCGATCCATCGGAATTCGAGCCGCTATCGGCCACTTTCCGATCTTTCTTGTCCAGTCACGAGGCGATCATGGTTATCGAATTTCCCTCAGACGCTCCCGACTATCACAGCGCCAACCTGACGATCGTCTTCGCGGCGCTCGTCGATGGCGCGCGGGTTCCGTGTGCGATCTCGGTCGAGGCGCTGGAAGATCATTTCGACGCGCAGAGCTTCGACAGCAGCGGCTGGATCAACGCATTCGACGCCGGGCGTCCACGCATCGAAGCCGTGGCGCGTGAACATCTGCGGGTGAGCAACGGCTCGCCGGTTCTACTTAAGAGCGGACATTTTCCGCCGGGAAAAGTCATCGCCTGAGCGCGTCGCCTTCGTTTGTCCCGCACGCCGGGACGCAATTACACGCCCTTGTAAGGCCTGCCCGCCGCGCGCGATCATGCCGTCGACGCGCAGTGCGGCGACCCCGAAGCGCGCATCCGCTCCGCAGCGCACCCAGACGCCCATAAACGCACGGCAAAAGCCGTGAGCGACCTCACGCGCGCCCCGATTTGCGATTACCATTCCAGTTATCGTGCGCCGCGCATCGCGACTGGTGCGGCACGCAGCTTGCTCTGCGAGACGCGTTTCGCGGCAGCAGCACAACTATAAAAGTCGTTCGGGGGTGTCATGTTGCATACCTTGGCGAGTTCGCTCGTCGAATTCAATGCGTTCTGGCTGATCTGGGCCGCCGCCGGCGTGCTGTTTCTGGCCGCGTGCATCGTGATCGCGTCGGCCATTACGAGCGAGCAGGAAGAACCGTTCGAGCGTGCCGCGCCGCGATCCGACAATAAGCGCAAAATAATAGTCTGAAGCGCCCGGCCGGGCTGAACGACCGTCAGTCCGGGCTCATTTTCCGAGAGTGCCCGCATGGGAATCCAGGAACGACGGACCGAACAGCGGCAGGCGGTGCGGGAGCGCATCTTGAGTGCGTCGCGGGAAATCGTCGGCCGGGAGGGCTTCGCCGCGCTGTCCATGCGCAAGATCGCGGAGGCGATCGACTATTCGCCCGCCGCCCTGTACCTGCATTTCAAAAGCCGTGCCGAGATCGCCCGCGCGTTGCGCAGCGAGGGGTACGCGCAACTGCTGACGGCCTTCGCGCCGCACGCGAGCATCGTCGATGCCGCCGAGCGGCTGAAGGCCATGGGGCGCGCGTACGTCGAATTCGGGCTCGGCCATTGCGAAACCTATCGCCTGATGTTCATGGAAGCGTCGGGCGTCGACGCGAGCGCCGCCACCGCCGATGCCGCGAAAACCCTGTCGCTCGTGACCGACGCATTCGTCGAATTGCGCGCGGCCGGTCGCCTGTCGGCCGGAGCGCCCGCCGCCGCATGCGCGGAGGCGCTGTGGGCGAACCTGCACGGCATCGTCGCGCTTGCCATCGTGAATTCCGCGCGGTCGTCGCGTGTTTCGCACGCGTCGCATCCCGTTTCTTCAACGCATTCCGCGCAACTCGCGCTGCCGCGCTCGTCGGCTGAAGCGCTCGCCGAGCTTTCGCTCGACGCGTGGTTCGGCCGCGACCCCGGGCGGGCATGAACCTCGCGTGGAAACGAATCGACACCCAGCGAACCGAACCTTTTTGCACCGATGAGAACCCACGACATCCATATCGAAACCGCCAACGGCATCGGCTTTATCGCGCTCGATCGGCCGCAGGCGCTGAACGCGCTCACGAGCGGCATGCTGCACGCCATTCGCAACGCGCTCGGCGACTGGCGCCACGACCACGCGATCCGAGCCGTGGTGGTCTACAGCCCGCACGCGCGCGCGTTCTGCGCGGGCGGCGACATCCGTTTCCTGTACGAGGCGGCGACGGCGGGCGAACGCGCGACCGTCGACAAATTCTTCACCGACGAATATCGCCTCAATCACACCGTTTTCACGTTTTCGAAGCCGTATATCGCGGTGACGAACGGCGTCGTGATGGGCGGCGGCGTCGGCATTTCGCAGGGCGCGCATCACACGGGCGGCCTGCGGATCGTGACCGGCTCGACGAAGATGGCGATGCCGGAGACGCGCATCGGCCTTTTTCCAGACGTCGGCGCGAGCTGGTTTCTCGCCCGCGCGCCCGGCGCGATCGGGCGCTATCTGGCGGCCACCGGCGCGACGATCGGCGCCGCGGACGCGCTCTACGCGCGTCTCGCCGACGCCTATCTCGACGACGCCGCGCTGCCCGGCCTGATTGAGGCGCTGAAGCACGAGCGTCTGAACGACGGCGTCGACATCGTGCGTTTCATCGGGGCCGAGTGCGTGAAGCACAAGGTCGCGCCCACGCCCGACGCGAGTCCGCTCGCCGCGGTCCGCACGTCGATCGACAAGCATTTCGCGGCGGGCGACGGCAAGTCGATTCTCGCGTCGCTGGAAAAGGAAGCCGATGGCGGCGCCGCCGCCGAGTGGGCGCGCGAGACGATCGGCGTGCTGCGCGAGCGCTCGCCGCTGTCGATCGAGATCGCGCTGGAACTCGTCGACCGCGCGCGGCTCTCGACGATGGCCGACACGCTGCGCCGCGACCTCGACGTGACGCGCAACGTGTTCGAGCACGGCGACGTGGTGGAGGGCATCCGGGCGCGCATCGTCGACAAGGACAACCGGCCGGCGTGGAAGATCGCGCGTCTGGAAGACGTCACGCCCGAGGACGTGAAGCGGATGCTCGAAAGCCCGTGGTCGCGCGACCACCATCCGCTGAAGCTGCTGAAGGACTAAAAGACTAAGACGGCCGGCGCCCGCTGCGCTCGTCGCGGCGCGCGCCCGCGGTTTCCGCCATGAAGGCGCGCATGAAGACGAGCGCGCCCCAGCCCCACATCGCGTTGGTCACGAAGCCGATCGCGAGGCGCGGCAGCAGGTTGCCGCTCGGCCAGATGCCGCGCGCCGGATCGACGACGAACACGCTCGCCGCCGTCACCACGATGCCGCCGAAGACGAGTGCGCCGACCCACGGCGCGTTGCGATCGGGCGCGATGCGCAACAGCCACGCCATCAGCACGCCGAACACGGAACGCCACAGCGCGTTGGCGATGAATTCGGGGATGCCGAGCGGCAGGAACGGAGCGGTGGAATACCCGGCCGGATCGACGACGCCGGCCGCGTGCAGCAGCGCGAGCGTCGCTTCGCGGAAAAACAGGGCCGCGAGAAAGCCGGAAACGAACGGCAAAATGACTTTTTGCATTGAGTGCACCGCCGGCTGCGCCGTATTTTTTGGGATGAGCGCCATTATAGTGGCGCGCTTCCGGTCTTTTCCCGCTCTTGCCGCTCATGCGACGCCGAAGCGCTTCGCGCGCCAGCCAAATCACGAAAGCGGAAAACCTAAGCTCGAAAAAATCGTTCTAAACGATAGGGGGCATCCCTAGACTGTTTCACCAGCGGGACGGAACGGCCGTCCCGCGCGAACGCGCGACTGACATCACGAGCGCGAGCACAAGGAAACAGCAGCGATGTCCTATGTCGTGTCGATTTCGGGAAGTCCCGCCGCCCAGTCTCGCAGTACGCATCTGCTCTCGCTTGCCGAAAGCGCGTTGCGCTCGCGTGGCATCGCCGTGAGGCGCATCGACGCGCGCGCGCTGCCGCCTGCCGCACTGATGCATGCGGACTTCGCCCATCCGTCGATTCGCGAGGCGCTCGAACTGATCGAGCACGCGCAGGCGGTGGTGATCTCGACGCCGCTTTACAAAGCGTCCTACAGCGGCCTCGTCAAGACGCTGCTCGACCTGCTGCCGCAGACGGGGCTCGCCGGCAAGATCGTGCTGCCGATCGCGACGGGCGGTTCGCTCGCGCATCTGCTCGCGCTCGACTATGCGTTGAAGCCCGTGCTGTCGTCGCTCGGCGCGCGGCACCATCTGCCGAACGTGTTCGCCTCCGACGCCGATCTGCCGCGCTCGGCGAATGGCTACGCCGCGTCCCCGGAAACCGTGCAGCGCGTGAGCGCATCCGCCGATGCGCTCGCACACGCGCTCGACGAACAGGCGCAACTGCGCGAACTGCGCACGAAGGCCGCGAGCGTCGCGGCGGCCAGCGCGCCCCGCGAAACGGCCGCGACGCTCGCCGCGCTGATCCGCTGCGCGAGCTGACTGCGACATCGTCGTTTCGGGCTCGCGGGCGCTCGCCTCCTGCGGCACCGCATCGCCTCATTTTCTCGTCGAATTCACAAAAAACAGTGCAGGAGCCCCTGATGAATGTGTTCTGGTTCATTCCGACCCACGGCGACAGCCGCTATCTCGGCACGACCGAAGGCGCGCGCGCCGCGGACGCCGATTATTTCCGCCAGATCGCCGTCGCTGCCGATACGCTCGGCTACGAAGGCGTGCTGCTGCCGACCGGACGCTCGTGCGAGGACGCGTGGGTCGTCGCGTCGAGCCTGATTCCCGCGACGAAGCGCCTCAAGTTTCTCGTCGCGATCCGGCCGGGACTCTCGTCGCCGGGATTGTCGGCGCGCATGGCCGCCACCTTCGACCGGCTCTCGGGCGGGCGGCTCTTGATCAACGTCGTGACGGGCGGCGATCAGGCCGAACTGGAAGGCGACGGCGTGTTCCTCGATCACGACATGCGCTACGAAGTCACCGACGAATTCCTGCACATCTGGAAGAAGCTGCTCGCGGCGTCGCACACGAGCGAATCGATCGATTTCGAAGGCACGCATCTCGCGTCGAAGGGCGGCAAGCTGCTCTATCCGCCGGTGCAGAAGGCGCATCCGCCGCTATGGTTCGGCGGATCGTCGGCGGCGGCGCACGGGATCGTCGCCGATCACATCGACACTTATCTCACCTGGGGCGAGCCGCCTGCCGACGTCGAAAAGAAGCTCGCGGACGTGCGGAAACGCGTCGCGGCAGAAGGGCGCCAGATCAAATTCGGCATCCGCCTGCACGTGATCGTGCGCGAGACCGAAGAGGAAGCGTGGGCCGCCGCCGACAAGCTCATCAGCAAGCTCGACGACGAAACCATCCAGCGCGCGCAGGCACAGTTCGCGAAGATGGATTCCGAAGGCCAGCGGCGCATGGCGGCGCTGCACGGCGGACGGCGCGACAAGCTCGAGGTCTATCCGCATCTGTGGGCGGGCGTCGGACTCGTGCGCGGCGGGGCGGGCACGGCGCTCGTCGGCAATCCGGAGCAGGTCGCGGGGCTGATGAAGGAGTACGCGGCGCTCGGCATCGATACGTTCATTCTCTCCGGCTATCCGCATCTCGAAGAGTCGTACCGGTTCGCGGAACTCGTGTTCCCGCTCTTGCCGCGCGAGCAGAAGGAACGCATCGCCGGCCCGCTGTCGGGTCCGTTCGGCGAGGTCGTCGGCAATACGTACGTGCCGCGCGCGTCGCAAAGCTGACGTAGGAGCGACTCATGGCGCATATCGACATCGCCCAGCCGGGCACCGCGCGTGCCGGCGCTCGCGTAGCCGGCCTCTTGCGCCGCGTCGCAGCTCCGTGCGCGCCGTGGCTCGTGCCGCTCGCGATCCTCGTCGCGTGGGAACTCGCCGCGCGCACCGGCGGACTGTCGGCGCGAATCCTGCCCGAGCCGCTCGCGGTCGTCACGGCCGCGTGGACGCTCGTGCAGTCGGGCGACCTGTGGGCGAACGTGAAAGTGAGCGCGTGGCGCGCGCTGGCGGGTTTCGCGATCGGCGGCGGCATCGGCTTCGCGCTCGGGCTCGCGACGGGTCTTTCCCGCAACGCCGAAACCGCGCTCGATTCGACCATCCAGATGATCCGCAACATCCCCGCGCTCGCGATGATCCCGCTCGTGATCCTGTGGTTCGGCATCGGCGAGGAGGCGAAGCTTTTTCTCGTCGCGCTCGGCGTGTTTTTCCCGGTGTACGTGAACACGTTCCACGGTATCCGTTCCGTCGATGCCGGCCTGATCGAGATGGCGCGAAGCTATGGGCTCTCCGGCTTCGCGCTCTACCGCGACGTGATCCTGCCGGGCGCGCTGCCGTCGATCCTGGTCGGCGTGCGTTTCGCGCTCGGGCTCATGTGGGTGATGCTGATCGTCGCGGAAACGATTTCGGCGCAATCGGGCATCGGCTACATGACGATGAACGCGCGCGAATTTCTCCAGACCGACGTCGTGGTGGTCGGCATCCTGCTGTACGCGCTGCTCGGCAAGCTCGCCGACATGCTCGCGAAGGGCATCGAGCGCGCGACGCTGCGCTGGCACCCGGCTTATCAGGCAAAAGGAGCCCGTTGATGAGCGCGATCACCTCTTCCACCGATTTCCCACGCGGCGAACTCGACCTCGACCTCGAACCGAGGCGAGACGCGAAGCGGGCCGCGCCGCTCGCGCGCGCCGCGACGCCCGCGCCGGGTGCGGATTTCGCCGTCGAAATGCGCGGCGTCGACAAGCGCTACGGCGAGCGCAACGTGCTCTCGAATTTCGACTTCGCGATCGAGCGGGGCAGTTTCGTGTCGATCGTCGGCCGGAGCGGCTGCGGGAAATCGACGCTGCTGCGGCTCGTCGCGGGACTCGAAGCGCCGGGCGGCGGCACGTTCGACCGACACGGCGCGCGCGGGAGCGAAGCGTTGCAAACCCGCATCATGTTCCAGGACGCGCGGCTTCTGCCCTGGAAGACGGTGCTGCAGAACGTGATGCTCGGCCTGCCGCGCACCGCCCGCGACGATGCCCGCGCGGTGCTCGCCGAAGTGAACCTGAGCGATCGCGAAAACGACTGGCCCGCGCAGCTTTCCGGCGGCCAGCGTCAGCGCGTTGCGCTGGCGCGCGCGCTCGTGCATCGGCCGGATCTGCTCTTGCTCGACGAGCCGCTCGGCGCGCTCGATGCGCTCACCCGCATCGAAATGCACGCGCTGATCGAACGGCTCTGGCGCGAGCATCGCTTCACGGCGCTGCTCGTCACGCACGATGTAGAGGAGGCCGTGTCGCTCGGCGATCGCATCGTGCTGATCGAGGCGGGGCGCATTGCCTACGATGCCGCGATTCGTCTGCCGAGACCGCGTTCGCGGACCTCGCCTGCGTTCGCCGCGCTGGAGGAAGCGGTGCTCACGCGCGTGCTCGGGCACGCGCCGGGCGAGTTTCGTTCTTTTCCGGCGGCGTCCGTCGCCTGAAACAACCCCACACGAAGGAACCGAGCAATGACCATCACCGCCATCAACGTGCGCAATCAGTTCCGGGGCAAAGTGAAGGAGATCATCCGGGGACCGGTGGTGTCGGAAGTCGATGTCGATACGCCGTTCGGCATCGTCACGTCCGTGATCACGACGCGCTCGATCGACGAACTCGCGCTTGCCGTCGGCACGGAAGTGGTGGCGCTCGTCAAGTCGACGGAAGTCTCGATCGCGCTGATCTGAGCGCTCGTCTGGACGCGCGATCGGGCTTATTTCGCAATCGCGTCGCTGGCGGGGCTGTGGTGGAGCATGCGGTCGCTGTTCGGCGGCGGCACCGGGCGCTTGACCGGCATGTTGTCCGGATTGTTCGGGCGCGTGGCGCTCGCGGCCGCCGCGCCCGGCGGCTTGACCATCGATGCGTTGGCGTCGCCCGGCGGCGCCGTTTGCGCCCAGGCGTTCGCCGCGCTCAGCACGCTCGCGAACGCGAAAAGGGCTGCGAACAAGGGTCGGCTCGTCATGACTTGCTCCCGATTTACGCCGGCGTGGCGTTTTCGCGCGGCGTCGCTTTCTGATGTGCCCGGTTGCGGGCGTAGCAGTTCGACGGCGGTCGCGGCGGCGCAGCCGGCCGGTTTCACCGCCCTGCGGTAAAATCGTGGATTCGGCGCGACTTTGCGCGCCCCATGCCATCTTCCCGCGTTTTCCATGTCAGCAGTTTCCAAGCCCAGCCCCCGCCGCGTCAGCGTCGCCCCGATGATGGACTGGACCGACCGGCATTGCCGTTCGTTTCATCGTCTGATCACGCGCGACACGTGGCTTTACACCGAAATGGTGACCACCGGCGCGCTCCTTCACGGCGACGTCGCGCGGCATCTCGCCTTCACGCCCGCCGAAGCGCCGGTCGCGCTGCAGCTAGGTGGCAGCGAGCCGGCCGACCTCGCGAAGAGCGCGAAGCTCGGCGAACAATGGGGCTACGACGAGATCAACCTGAACTGCGGCTGCCCGTCGGAGCGCGTGCAGCGCGGCGCGTTCGGCGCGTGCCTGATGAACGAGCCGCAACTCGTCGCCGATTGCGTGAAGGCGATGCGCGATGCCGTCGCGATTCCGGTGACGGTGAAGCACCGCATCGGCGTCGATGCGGTCGAGAACTACGAGTTCGTGCGCGATTTCGTCGGCACAATCGCCGATGCGGGGTGCGAGGTCTTCATCGTGCACGCGCGCAATGCGATCCTGAAGGGCCTGAGCCCGAAGGAAAATCGCGAGATTCCGCCGCTCAAGTACGAGTATGCGTACCGGCTGAAGCGCGATTTCCCGCATCTGGAGATTTCAATCAACGGCGGCATCAAGACGCTCGACGAAGTGGAAGAGCACCTGAAGCACGTCGACGGCGTGATGCTCGGACGCGAGGCGTATCACAATCCGTTCGTGCTGGCGGGTGTCGATTCGCGCTTCTACGGCGCCAGCACGCCGGTGCCGACCCGCGAGGAGATCGAAGCGGGACTGATCGCCTACGCGCGCGCGGAACTTGCGCGCGGGACGTATCTCGGTGCGATCGTGCGGCACGCGCTCGGTTTGTACCGGGGCGTGCCTGGGGCGCGCGGCTGGCGCCGTGTGCTGTCGGACAGCCGTCGGCTTGCAGCGCGCGACCTCGCGATCTTCGACGAGGCGCGCGCTCATCTGCGCGAGACGCTGGAACTGGCCGAAGAGTCTGGCACGAATTGATTCGCGAGGGGCTAGGCAAACGGAATCTTTATTCGTATAATCTCGCTTCTCGATCGGCAAGCCAGTTCTGGCAAGCCCGGGAGCAGTAAATCAAGTTTGGTCAGTGGTGGCTGTAGCTCAGTTGGTAGAGTCCAGGATTGTGATTCCTGTCGTCGTGGGTTCGAGTCCCATCAGCCACCCCAATCGAATCAAAGCGCTAGCCCAGTCCTCGTAACTGGGCTTTTTGCTTTCTGCGTTCCTTGTAACCGCTCCTTCCTGATTCCCGTCCCCCGATCCGCGTTAAGCCGACTGAATGATTCGTCAGGCTGCAATCCGTACGTTAATCAACCTCTCCGAACGACCCCGTGCGCACCTCGCCGTTGCGCACGTATCGGTTAATCAGCACGCCGCCCGGCGTGCCGACCGAGTGCGCCAGAGTGAACGCGGACGCCAGGACGTCGTCGCCGAACAGGCGCTTTCCACGTCCAAGCAAGATCGGGTAAGTCAGAAGCCTGAGCTCGTCGACTAAGCCGGCCGCGAGCAGTTGACACACCATGTCGCCGCTGCCAAACGTCAGGAGATCGGCGCCGTCCTGACGTTGAAGCGCGCGTATCGCATCGGCAAGATCGCCTTCCAGCGCACGGCTGTTCTGCCAGTCGAGCGTATCGGGGCGATGCGTGGTGACGTGCTTGGGTACGCTGTTCAACCGGTCAGCAATGGCGCGGCTCGCCGAATCGGCCGGCACACGCGGCCAGTACGACGCGAATATGTCATAGGTGAAGCGCCCTAGCAGCAGTTCGAACGGCTGCGCGAGCAGGTCCTGCAAATGCCGGCCGATGGCGTCATCGGCATACGGAACGATCCACCCACCGAGGCCGAATTCACCGCCGGGATCTTCCTCGGGCCCGCCAGGGGATTGAATGACGCCATCCAGACTGATGAAAGCGGAAACAACGAGCTTGCGCATCCTGTCCTCCAGTTCGATGAACCCGGCCGGTCCGTCAATACGACGAACGACCCCCGTGTGGATCGACCGCCAGTCGATGAAATAATGCACGCGCGTCAAAAACAGTAAACTCACGGCACGGACCGTGCTCGCGTTCCGGCGTTTGACCTTGAGGAGGGACATGTTCGTGGCTAACGAAAAAATGCTGGCGCAAATGAGGGAGAAGCAGGGATTCATCGCCGCTCTGGATCAGAGCGGCGGTTCGACGCCGGGCGCGCTACGGCAGTACGGTATTCCGGATGACGCCTACAACGGCGACGCCGAGATGTTCAAGCTGATGCACGACATGCGCGTGCGCATCATCACCGCGCCGTCGTTCTCGGGCGAAAAGGTGATCGGCGCCATTCTCTTCGAAGCCACCATGGACGGTCAGGCGAACGGCAAGCCGGTGCCTGCGTTCCTGTGGGAAGACCGCGGCGTGGTGCCCTTCCTCAAGGTCGACAAGGGCCTTGAAGCCGAAGCCGACGGCGTGCAGGTCATGAAGCCCAACCCGGGCCTCGATGCGCTGCTGGCACGCGCGGCCAAGCTCGACATCTTCGGCACGAAGATGCGTTCGGTGATCCACCAGGCGAACGAGCAGGGCATCGCCGCCGTGGTGAAACAGCAGTTCGAAGTGGGCGCGCAGATCATCGGACATGGTCTCGTGCCGATTCTCGAACCCGAGGTATCGATCAAGAGCCCGGACAAGAAGGGCGCGGAAAAAATCCTGCGCGACGAATTGATCAAGGGACTGGACGCGCTGCCCGAGTCGAGCCAGGTGATGATCAAGCTGACCATCCCGGACGAAACGGACCTTTATCGTCCGCTGATCGAGCATCCGCGTGTCGTGCGCGTCGTCGCGCTGTCGGGCGGCTATACGCGCAGCGATGCGTGCGAGCGTCTTGCGAAGAACCACGGCATGATCGCGAGCTTCTCGCGCGCGCTCATCAACGAATTGAAGAAGTCGATGAGCGACGACGAGTTCAATACGACGCTCGAAGGTTCCATCGACGAAATCTACAACGCGTCGGTTCAGAAAACCTGACCCGTCGATAGCGGCGTCTGCATGACCCCAAGGCGGCAGCGCGAAGACAGATTCCTTCGCGGCTGCCGTTCTCTGCCAAATCTTCATTCGATCATTCGATCATTCGATCGTGCGACGGGCCGCGTCAGCGGCGCCGGCGTCTTCCGATCCCCGTCTCCCGTTCCCATCCCGCCTTATCGCCGCGCTCACGTTTAGTGGCGACGTTTATACGATTTTTATACCGGAGACCTGATTCTTAGCCGGGCTTTTACGCTGATTTGCGTACGCTTCAGTTCGTCCGAATCCGCTACGGGAGCTCATCACAATGGACTTGCTTTACATCGCCGGCATGGCCGTTTTCGTCGGCCTTTGCGTGGCGCTCGTCGCTGGCTGCGAAAAGCTCCGCCGCGCTCCGGGAGGTCGCCCATGACGCCTTGGATGCTGTGGCTCGCGAGTGCATCGACGCTGCTTTTGTTCGTCTACCTCGTGTACGCGTTGCTGCGTGCGGAGGATCTGGAATGAACGCCAACAACCTGCTTCAAACCGCGCTCTTCATCATCGTGCTGATTGCGCTGGCGATACCGCTCGGCCGCTATATCACCGGGGTGATGGATGGATCGTCGGTCGTCGTGCGCCGTATCGGACGACCGATCGAAGCGGCGCTTTACAAGCTCGCGGGGGTCGATGCGCAAGCCGAAATGTCATGGAAGCGCTATGCGCTTGCCGTGCTCGCTTTCAATGCGCTTGGCGCGCTGGCGCTTTACGGTCTCTTGCGCGTGCAGCAATGGCTGCCCGCCAATCCGCAAAGCATCGGCCCGATGACCGCCGACGGTGCGTTCAATACCGCCGTGAGCTTCGTCACCAACACCAACTGGCAGGACTATTCGCCCGAAGCGAGCGCCAGCTATTTGTCGCAGATGCTCGGGCTCACCGTGCAAAACTTCCTGTCCGCGGCGACCGGGATCGCGGTCGTGGTCGCGTTGATCCGCGGCTTCGCGCGTCACACCGCGATCACGATCGGGAATTTCTGGGTCGATCTCACGCGCATCACGTTATACGTGCTCGCGCCGCTTGCCGTCGTCGTGTCGCTGGTGTTCGTGAGTCAAGGTGCGATCCAGAACTTCGAATCGTACAAGGAGGTGTCGACGCTACAGGTCACGACCTATCAGACGCCCAAGACCGATGCGCAAGGCAACGCCGTCAAGGACGAGAAGGGCAATCCGGTGATGGAGGACCACCAGGCCGACAAGCAGACGATCGCAATGGGCCCGGTCGCGTCGCAAGAAGCGATCAAGATGCTTGGCACCAACGGCGGCGGCTTCTTCAACGCGAACTCCGCGCATCCGTTCGAAAATCCCACACCGCTCTCGAACTTCGTGCAGATGATCGCGATGCTCGCGATTCCCGCGGCGCTCTGCGTGGTGTTCGGCCGCATGGTCGGCGACCGGCGGCAAGGCTACGCCGTGCTCGCCGCGATGACGATCGCGTTTGCGGTCGCTTGTTGGGGCGAAATCTCGGCGGAGCAGGCCGGCAACCCGGTTTTTGCATCGCTGCACGTCGATCAGACTGCGTCGGCGTTGCAGGCGGGCGGCAACGCGGAAGGCAAGGAAACGCGCTTCGGCATCGCGCAGTCGGGGCTCTTCACGGTCGCGACGACAGCGGCATCGTGCGGCGCCGTCAACAACATGCACGACTCGCTCACGCCGATGGGCGGCTTCGTTCCGCTCCTGCTGATCCAGTTGGGCGAGGTGATCTTCGGCGGCGTCGGATCGGGTCTCTACGGGATGCTCGTGTTCGCGCTGCTCGCGGTGTTCGTCGCCGGTTTGATGATCGGGCGCACACCCGAGTACGTCGGCAAGAAGATCGAATCGTATGAGATGAAGATGGTGGCGATCGTCGTGCTGCTTACGCCGTTCCTCGTGCTGGTCGGCGCGTCGATCGGCGTGCTGAGCGCGGCGGGCACCGCCGGCATCTTCAATCCCGGTCCGCACGGTTTCTCCGAGGTGCTCTACGCGTACAGCTCCGCTTCCAACAACAACGGCAGCGCGTTCGCTGGCTTGTCCGTGAACACGCCGTTCTATAACACGACGCTCGCCATCGCGATGTGGTTCGGCCGCTTCGGTTCGATCGTTCCGGTGCTCGCCATCGCGGGCGCGCTCGCGGCCAAGAAGCGCATTGCCGTCACGGCCGGCACGCTGCCGACCCACGGTCCGCTCTTTGTCGTGTTGCTGCTCGGCACGGTGGTGCTGGTCGGCGCGCTCACCTACGTGCCGGCGCTCGCACTCGGTCCGGTCGTCGAGCATCTGATGATGCTCACGGGCCAATAAGCGGTCAATGATCCAGAGGAAAGCATGTCTACACTTGTCAAACCGCCTGTCGAGAATCCCGATCAGGCACCCCGAAAGACGCCGGAGCCGGGCGCCCATACGCGTTCGGCAGCACGTTCGATGTTCGATCCGCGGATCGTCAGGCCGGCTATCGTCGATTCGTTCAGGAAGCTCACGCCGCGCACCCAGTTGCGCAATCCGGTGATGTTCTGCGTCTACGTGGGCAGCATCCTGACCACGGTGCTGTGGTTCGCGGCGCTCGCCGGTCAGGCGGAGGCGCCCTCGGGATTCATCCTCGCGGTCGCGCTCTGGCTGTGGTTCACCGTGCTTTTCGCGAACTTCGCCGAGGCGCTCGCGGAAGGCCGTTCGAAGGCGCAGGCGGCGTCGTTGCGGCACGCGAAGCACAACGTGATGGCAAAGAAGCTGAACATGCCGCATCCGAAGTCGCCCGTGCAGATCATGGCATCGACGGATCTGCGCAAGGGCGATGTCGTGCTGGTCGAAACGGGCGACGTCATTCCCGCCGACGGCGACGTGATCGAAGGCGTGGCCTCGGTCGATGAATCGGCGATCACGGGGGAGTCCGCGCCCGTGATCCGCGAGTCGGGCGGCGACTTTTCCGCGGTCACGGGCGGCACGCGGGTGCTCTCCGACTGGATCGTGATGCGCGTGTCGGTCAATCCGGGCGAGGCGTTTCTCGACCGCATGATCGCGATGGTCGAGGGCGCGAAACGGCAGAAGACGCCCAACGAGATCGCGCTCACGATCCTGCTCGTCGCGCTCACGCTCGTGCTGCTGTTCGCCACCGCGACGCTCCTGCCGTTCTCGATCTTCTCGGTTGCAGCCATGAAGTCCGGTCACGTCGTGACGATCACGGCGCTCGTCGCGCTGCTCGTCTGCCTGATCCCGACCACCATCGGCGGGCTCTTGTCGGCGATCGGCGTGGCGGGCATGAGCCGCATGATGCAGGCGAACGTCATCGCCACATCGGGCCGCGCGGTGGAAGCGGCGGGCGACGTCGACGTCCTCTTGCTCGACAAGACCGGCACGATCACGCTCGGCAACCGCCAGGCATCGGCTTTCCTGCCGGCGCCGGGACGCTCGGAACACGATCTCGCGGATGCCGCGCAACTCGCGTCGCTCGCCGACGAGACGCCGGAAGGCCGCAGCATCGTGGTGCTCGCGAAGCAGCGCTTCGACATCCGCCAGCGCGACATGGCGACGCTGCACGCGACCTTCCTCGGTTTCAGCGCGCAGACGCGCATGAGCGGCGTCGATTTGCCGGACCACGAGATTCGCAAGGGCGCCGCGGATGCGGTGAAGCGCTACGTCGAGACGAACGGCGGCCGCTATCCGCAGGAGGTGCAGACAGCCGTGGACACCGTCGCGCGGCGCGGCAGCACGCCGCTCGTGGTCGCCGAGAAGCAGGGCGAGAGTGCGCGCGTGCTCGGCGTGATCGAACTGAAGGACATCGTGAAGGGCGGCATCAAGGAGCGCTTCGCCGAGTTGCGCAAGATGGGCATCAAGACCGTGATGGTGACGGGCGACAACCGGCTGACGGCGGCGGCGATCGCGGCCGAAGCAGGCGTCGACGACTATCTGGCCGAAGCCACGCCCGAAGCGAAGCTTGCGACGATCCGGGCGCACCAGGCGCAAGGGCGCCTGGTCGCGATGACGGGCGACGGCACCAACGACGCACCGGCGCTCGCCCAGGCCGACGTCGCGGTGGCGATGAACTCCGGCACGCAGGCGGCGAAGGAAGCCGGCAACATGGTCGATCTCGATTCGAACCCGACGAAGCTGATCGAGATCGTCGAGATCGGCAAGCAGATGCTGATGACGCGCGGCTCGCTCACGACGTTTTCGATCGCCAACGACGTCGCCAAATACTTCGCCATCATCCCGGCCGCGTTCGCAACGACCTATCCGCAATTGCGCGTGCTCGACGTGATGCACCTGAGCTCGCCCGCCTCGGCGATCCTCTCGGCGGTGATCTTCAATGCGCTGATCATCGTGTTCCTGATTCCGCTGGCGCTCAGGGGCGTCAAATACCGCGCGTTGGGCGCGGCGTCCCTCTTGCGGCGCAACCTGCTGATCTACGGTCTGGGCGGGCTGGTGCTGCCGTTTCCGTTCATCAAGCTGATCGACATGGTGCTGGCCGGTTTCGGCTGGGCGTGAACGCATATCGAGTAAATCGCTTCAAACAAACGAGTCAACCATCATGAAAAACCTCATTCGTCCCGTGCTCGTGCTGTTCGCCGCGTTGACGGTCGTCACGGGCGTCGTCTACCCGGTCGCCGTCACCGCGATCGGCAACGCGGTATTTCCGAGGCAGGCGGGCGGCAGCCTGATCGAGCAGAACGGCAAGGTGGTCGGTTCCGAACTGATCGGCCAGCAGTTCGACGCGCCTCGATATTTCTGGGGACGGCTCTCGGCCACGTCGCCGAATCCGTATAACGCGCAGGCGTCGAGCGGCTCGAACCTCGGGCCGACCAACCCCGCGCTCGCCGACGAAGTGAAGGGCCGTCTGAGCGCACTTCGCGACGCCGATCCGTCCAGCACCGCGCCGGTGCCGGTCGATCTCGTGACGTCCTCGGGCAGCGGGCTCGACCCGGAGATCAGCCCGGCTGCCGCCGCCTATCAGATCGACCGCGTCGCGAAGGCGCGCAAGCTGGCGCGCGAGGACGTGGAAGCGCTCGTGCAACGCAACACGACCGGCCGTCAGTTCGGCGTCTTGGGCGAAGCGCGCGTGAACGTGCTCAGGCTCAACCTGGCGCTCGATGCCGCGACGCGCCCGTGAAGCATGGCATCGTGAGCCCGATGAAAATTCTCGCCCGGGCGCAGCCACAAGGCGCGTATGCTTCATACATCACATTGGAGGCGATCATGGCAGGCAAGCATCATTTTTATCAGGGATACGACCTGGAGGCTCTGGTTTATCCGCGCGAGAGCGACCCGCTCATGCGCCGCAACATGCGCGACGGACAGGGCTACGACGCGGCGATCCGTCTTCGGCCATCGGACGGTGCGGACCCTTCCGCGCCTTTCCGGGTGTTCAAGATCAACACGACCCACGGCTACGAAGACCTGGGAGACGCCCAGCGCGCCGCGTTTGCTTACGGGGAGTCGATCATCGACGGGCTCGTCGCGGGAAAATCGTCGAATGCGTTGTGACGGGGACACCCCGTCAGCGGCGATGCAAACCGCTGGCGGCAAGTGCCCCAACTGCGTTGTCACCGGCGCGAAGCGCGCCCGAACGCCCACATCCGCTTCGCCATTTTCATTTCAGATGTGCTCCGCGTAACAGAAGCCGCGCCGCTTCGGTTCTACTCTCGTGCTGCGAATCCTGCTCAGCAACCGGAGGCCGAAATGGCGCTCAGCAAAACCGAAAACAAGGTGTTCAGCGACAAATGTCTGCCGTTTCTCGTCCGAAGCGTCGCGACTGACTTCGGGCTTGATTTTCATGTCTCGCCGCGCCAGATGAGCGCGTCGCCGACTGTTGGCCTGCATATCACCGCCCATCGCAGCGCGGGGGCGCGGCTCTCCTATCCGCTCAACGTGTTCGTCTACTGGCCGGCGCCGGGTATTCGCCAGTTTCTCTCCAACATCGATCGGCCGATCGTCGCGGCGAGCGTGAGCGATCGCGTCCCGCAGGAGATCCGCAAGGTCATGGAGCGCTCCGGCATCGACTTCGCGAGCCGCTCGCAGGAAAAGGGCGAAGTCCTCACGCTGGAACTGAAGGACAGCGTCCTCTGATCCGGCGCGGCCGGGCGCCTTTGCGCGTCCGTTCGACGTCTGCGGTGGGCGATAATGCGCGCTCCTGAACCCGACGGACGACGCCCGCATGAGACCGCCGCGCCTCGATCAACTCGACGACATCGACCGCAACCTCGTCGCGCTCCTGCAAACGAACGCGCGCGAGAGCGTGGCGAACCTGGCGCGGCAACTCGGCGTCGCGCGCACGACGGTGATCGCGCGCATCGCTCGCCTTGAAAAGAACAACGTGATCGCGGGCTACGGCGTGCGGCTCGGACAGGACGTGCTCGACGCGAGTATCCAGGCGTATGTCGGCATCAAGCTCGCGCCGAAGTACGGCCGCGACGTGCAGAAGCGTTTCGCGAAGATGCCCGAGATCCAGTTGCTCTGCGCGGTGAGCGGCGAGTTCGATTACGTCGCGTGGCTGCGCGCCGATTCCCCCGATCGCCTGAACGACCTGCTCGATGAAATCGGCGCGCTGGAAGGTGTCGAGCGCACGACGACGTCGATCATCCTCGCGCGCAAGATCGACCGAGTCGGCTGATTTTCGACGAATTGCATTGCTGTTACGTCAAAACGACGAAAACGCTCGTCGAACCGCATCATTTTGGCTCTAGGATCAGTATTCGGGCGCTTCTACACTTGTGCAGGAAGGATTTCACGCACAAGGAGATAAAGATGAAAGTAGCCCTCGTCGGAGCCGGACTGATCGGTCAAAGCATTGCTCACCTGTTGCGTGAAACAGGGGACTTCGAAGTCGTCGCGTTCGATCGCGACGCCGGCGCGCTCGCGCTGCTCGACGCGCAGGGCATCGGAACACGCCGCGTCGATTCCGCCGACGCCACCGCGCTGCGTCACGCGCTGCAGGGCTTCGACGCGCTCGTCAACGCGCTGCCGTATTACCTCGCGATCAACGTGGCGTCGGCGGCGAAAGCGGCGGGCGTCCATTACTTCGACCTCACCGAGGACGTGCGCGCAACTCACGCGATCCGCGCGATCGCCGACGGCGCGACGCACGCGTTCATGCCGCAATGCGGGCTGGCGCCTGGTTTCATCGGCATCGTCGCGCACGATCTGGCGAAGCGCCTCGACGACTTGCGCGACGTCAAGATGCGCGTCGGCGCGCTGCCCGAGTTTCCGACCAACGCGCTGAAATACAACCTGACGTGGAGTATCGACGGCCTCATCAACGAGTATTGCCAGCCGTGCGAGGCGATCCGCGACAGCCGCCAGCAATGGGTGCAGCCGCTCGAAGGCGTCGAACATTTCTCGCTCGACGGCATCGAGTACGAGGCGTTCAACACCTCGGGCGGGCTCGGCACGCTCTGCGAGACGCTCGCGGGCAAGGTCGAGGCGCTCGACTACAAGTCGGTGCGCTATCCGGGCCACCGCGACCTGATGAAGTTCCTGCTCGACGACCTGCGCATGTCGACCGACCGCGACGGCCTGAAGGCGATGCTCAAGCGCGCGGTGCCGTCGACGGCGCAAGATGTCGTGCTGATCTTCGTGACGGCCACCGGCATGCGGCGCGGCCAGCTCGTGCAGGACGTGTTCACGCGCAAGATCTTCGCGAAGGAAGTGTGCGGCGCGCCGATGAGCGCGATCCAGATCACGACGGCGGGCGCGGTCTGCGCGGAACTCGACCTGTTCCGCGAAGGCGTGCTGCCGCAAAGCGGTTTCATTCGTCAGGAGCAGGTGCCGCTCGAAGCGTTCCTGAACAACCGCTTCGGGCGTCTTTACGAAGGGGAGAGCGTATTGAAGGCGACGCGGCAACTGGCCGCGGCGTGAACCGAGGGCCGGCAGAGCCACCGAGAGACGAAAAGGGCGCAGCGGCGCTATATGAGACGCTGCAGCAGGTCCTCATGCGCCTCGTCCGACGGCGACGCGTTGTCGAACATCAAGAGCCCGCGGCTCGCGGGTCCGTCCGGCACGAAGCGCCGCTGCCGGTAGTCGTCCCAGTGCGCGAGCTTATAGGCGTCGTTCGGATCGCCGCGCGCGACGATCCGCTCGCGCGCGAGGTCCTCCGTCACGTGCACCCAGACGACGCGCACCTGCACCTCGTCGCCGATGCGAAGCCATGTGCGGTCGAAGAGCCGCCCCTCGCGGACTTCGCGCGTAAGCGGCGCGACCACCGCGACGCTCACGCCGAGATCGAGATTTTCCCGCGCGGTATCGATCAGCGCGCGGTACTCGGGATCGCGCAAATGCTGAAGGAAGAGCGGGCTGTCGCGATCGTTCGGGTCGCCGGTCAGCGCGTTCATCGCGGCGGCGCTGTATGCGCCGTAGAGCGTGTCCTTGTCGAGCAGACAAAACGGCTCGCCGCTCGCCTGCGCGAGACGCGGGAAGAGGCGCTTCGCGAGCGTCGTCTTGCCCGTGCCCGCGTGGCCGCAGAAAAAGATCAGATGCGTCATGCCCAACGCTCCATGTGAACCAGCGGATTTCCATCATAGCCAGCGGCGCTGTCAGCGTCCGCGCTGGTACCACTTCATGAGCGGCGTCGACGTGATGCCGTGCACGATCACCGACGCCGTGATGACCCCGATCACGAGCGGCACGAGCGGCGCCGCCGCGCTCTTCGGCGCGTGCTCCAGCGCGTACATCAGATAGTAGAACGAGCCGACGCCGCGTATCCCGAACCAGCTCATCAGGCGCCGCTGCGACGCCGTCGCGAGCGAGCCGATCAGCGACGCCTCCACCGCCGCCGGCCGCACGATCGCGAACAGTGCGACGACGAGCGCCGCTGCCTGCCAGTTCATGAACTGCCGCCAGACGCCCGCGAGCGTGGCGCCGACGACGAGCATGATCGCCACTTCCGCGATGCGCTCCAGTTCGATCGTGAAGCCGAGCACGCGCTCGGCCATGAACGCATGCGCGCGTTCGGGATCGGACGCCGTCGCGCCGACGTCCGCCGAATCGATGGTGCCGACCGCCTCTCTCGGCGACTTGTCGCCGCTCGCTTTCTGTTCGACGCGGCGCATCGCGAGGCCCGCCGCGAACACCGCGAGAAACGCGTAGGTGTGCAGCAGCTCGGCCACGCCATAAGACAGCGCGATCAGACCGAGCGCATAGAAGCCTTCCGGACCAAGCGCCTGGCCGTGGCGCGTGCGCAGGAATGCCACGAGCCGCACCGACAGCTCGCCGAGGAGCCAGCCGCTCGCGAGCGCACCCGCGACGCCCCAGAGCGCGAAACCCGCGAACGTCCACGAAAGCGCCTCGCCCGGCGACGCCTCGTAGTTGCACACGGCGAGGCCGAGCAGCGCGAACGGCAGCGCGATGCCGTCGTTCAGGCCGCCTTCGCCCGTCAGCGAAAAGCGCAGCAAATCGACGTCGCCGGGGCTTTCGACCTGCACGTCGTGCGCGAGCACGGGGTCGGTCGGCGCGAGCATCGCGGCGAGCAGCAGCGCCGGACCCCAGTTCAGTCCCAGCACGTGCACGGCGAACAGCGTGAGCGCGACGACGGTCAACACCATCGCGACGATGCCGAGCCGCACGGGCAGCAGCCAGATGCGGTCGGTCGGCGGCACGCGCAGGCGCAGGCCGATCGCGAAGAGCGATACGAGCATTGCGACTTCGGTGATGCGGCGCAGGATCGTGGCGTCGGCGGCGAGATCGGGGGTGAGCAGGCCCGCGCCCAGGGGGCCGAGCGCGAAGCCGATCGCGAGATAGCACATCGCCGTGCTGATCGGCAGATGCTTGAACGTCGAACTGGCAAGCCCCATGAAGATGAGTACACCGCCAACGACGAGAAACCACATCGTCTCGGTCATGGAAACCTGTCTGCTGTGGAGTGACCGGTGTGCATTGCATCAATGGGGCCGGAGTCCGGACAAGGTAGCACGGGCCGTGCCCGTGACCGCGCGATGCGGACGAGCCGCCCGCTTCGCGCGTAAGATGGCAACGATCTTTCCTCGGCACGACCCTCTTCAACGTCACGCTTTCGCGGGAGGCTGGCATGTCACACCATTTCGACGCCGTCGTGATCGGCACCGGACAAGGCGGCGCACCGCTCGCCGTGCGGCTCGCGGAAAGCGGGCGCAAGACGGCCGTCATCGAGCGGCATCTGTTCGGCGGCACCTGCGTGAACGTCGGCTGCACGCCGACCAAGACCTACGTCGCGAGCGCGCGCGCCGCGCACGTCGCGCGTCACGCCGCGGAGTACGGCGTGCTGATCGGCGGGGACGTGCGGATCGACATGGCGCGCGTGAAGGCGCGCAAGGACGAGGTGATCGGCGCGTCGCGCGACGGCGTCGAACAATGGCTGCGCAACACGCCGAACCTGACCGTCTTTACCGGCCACGGGCGCTTCACGGGGCCGCATTCGATCCGCGTCGACGGGCACGACGGCCAGCAGCACGAGCTGGAAAGCAGGGCGAGCTTCATCAACACCGGCACGCGCCCAACCATTCCCCGGATCGACGGCATCGATCGCGTGCCGTATCTGACCAACTCGACGCTGCTCGAACTGACCGAGGTGCCTGCGCATCTCGTGATCGTCGGCGCGAGCTATATCGCGCTCGAATTCGCGCAGATGTTCCGCCGCTTCGGCAGCCGTGTGACCGTGCTCGTGCGCGGCCACCGCGTGCTCACGCGCGAGGACGCGGATTTCGCGGAAAGTATTCAGAAGGTGCTGGCGAAGGAGGGCGTCGAATTCCGCTTCGGGGGCGAGCCGACGCGCGTCGAGCCGCTCGGCACCGGCGCGCGCATCTGGCTCAACGATGACACGCTCGATGCGTCGCATCTGCTGATCGCGACCGGCCGGCAGCCGAATACCGACGACCTCGGGCTCGACGCGGCGGGCGTCGCGGTGAATGCGCACGGTCTGATCGACGTTGACGGCGAGCTGCGCACGCAGGTGGAGGGTATCTGGGCGATCGGCGACGTGAACGGGCGCGGCGCGTTCACGCATACGTCGTACAACGACTTCGAGATCGTCGCGGCAAACGTGATCGACAACGAACCGCGCAGCGTCGATACCCGGATCATGACCTACGCGGTGTTCGTCGATCCGCCTTATGCGCGCGTGGGCATGAGCGAGAGCGAGGTGAGGAAAGAGAGCCGCGAGAACGGCCGCGAGGCGCTGATCGCGACGATGCCGATGTCGCGCGTCGGCCGCGCGCGCGAGCGCGGCGAAACGGACGGCTTCATGAAGGCGCTCGTCGATGCGAAGACGAAGCAGATTCTGGGCGCCGCGATCCACGGCATCGAAGGCGACGAGGCGATCCACACCTTCGTCGACATCATGAACGCGGGCGCGCCGTACACCACGCTCAAGAACGCGATGCACATCCATCCGACCGTCAGCGAACTGATTCCGACGCTGCTCGGCATGCTCAAGCCGCTGAAATGATCACGCTTCCACCGCCGGCTTTTCGACTTCCTGCTTGACGACCGCTTCGCGCGTCTCCGGCATCGCGAGCCATACGAGCGCGACGGCCAACGCACCGGCGCCCGCGAGTCCGAAGAAGCTCATCGCGGTGCCGAAGCGGTCGGCGGCGAAGCCCGCCGCCGCCGTCGAGAGCGTCGCGCCAATGCCCGCCGCGAGGCCGAAGAAACCGATCGTCAGGTTGTAGTGGCCCTTGCCGCCCGCGACGTCGGCGGCGATCAGCGGCAGCATCACGCCGAACACCGCCGCGCTGATGCCGTCGAGCATCTGCACCGGCACGAGCAGGTAAGGGCTCGACACGCCGGCGAACAACAGCGCGCGCACCGGCAGCGCGGCGAAGCCGAGGATCAGCACCGGCCGCCGCCCCCAGCGCTGCGCCTGCCTCCCGACCCACGGCGACATCGCCGCGACCAGGAACTGCGGCACGATGATGCACGCCGCGATCACGAGTTGAACGTTGTCGCCCATGTGCGCCGTGACTTCGCCGGCGGCGAGATTGAGCATCGCCGCATTCGACAGGTGGAACAGCACCACGCACGCCGCGAAGATCAGGAGCCGCCTGTCGCGCAGCAGTTCGCGCAGCGAGACGCGCTCCTCACCTTCGGGCGTGACCTTGCCGTTCGGCTTCGGGGCGCCGCGAGGCATTTTCGCCGGCATCTCGTGATGGATCATCGACAGCGCGACGAGCGCCGGCAGCGCGAGCGCGGCCGTGAGGAAGAACACCGAGCGCAGCGAGAAATATTCGCCGAAGACACCCATTAGCGCGGCGGTCAACGCGCTACCGATCGACGCCCAGCGCGCATTGCGCCCAAGCCGGTCGCCGAGATCGGCGCGCGAGACGAGCGCGTAGGAGATCGCCGCCATCGCGGGCACCAGCATGCAGCTCGCGAAACCGTGCAGCACTTCGGCCGCGAACACCGGCACGAAGGTCGGGCTCGCGGCGAGAAAGAGGGCGCTCGCGATGATCGCCACGATCGCGGAGGCCGCCGCGAACTTCTTGTTGCGCATCGCATCGACGAGCGCGCCCGCCGGCAGTTGGCTCGCCATCGCGCTGATCGTGCCGACCGAGAGCATCAGCCCGATTTCGCCCTGCGTCCATTTGTTGGCGGCGAGGTACGAAGCGATGAAAGGGCCGAAGCCGGTCTGCACGTTGGCGACGAAGAAATTCAGCCAGTCGAGTGCGCGAAGACTTCGTGCAGTTACCATTGTTTGTGATCGATACCGGTGTCGTTATCTGGAAGCGCGCGCGCCGGAGGCGCCCGCGCCCGACGCCACGGGACCGGTCGCGACCGGCCCGGACGAGGTGGGCGCCGACGCAGCCGAGGCAGCAGCCGCAGTGGAAGCCGGCGCCGACGCGGGCGCGGGCACGACAGGAGAAACGATCTTGATCGGTTGGTCGGGTCCGTAAGTGGGCGATGCCTTCAACTGGGCGTCGGTGAAATCCATCTGGAGTGTCGGCGTCTTGTTGCGCGTCAGCACGTGCAGGTCGCCCCAGCTCGCCGCGACGTGGCGCTTGTCGCCGGAAAGCGAATCGCTCAGGTCGACGACGACCGCCTGCGGCTCGGCCTGCGAATCGATCAGCACGTCCACGACGCGGCCCATGCGCGCGCCGTTTTTCTGCAGGACGGTCGAATCGACGAGTTGCATCAGGTTGGGCGGCACGTCCTTGACCGGCTGCGGCTTGGGCGGCGCCGCATCGGCTTTTGGCTTGCCGGCAGCGGGCGCGGCGGACGCGCCCAGCGTGATCGCCGGGGTCTTCGCGGCCGGCGTGAAGCGGAACGCGGACCACGGGAAAATCACCTTGCGATCGCCCACGCCGAGAAAGCCCGCCAGATTGACCATCATGACCTTCGGCTTCGCGGCGGCATCGATGTACATGTCGACCGCGCGGCCGATCACCTTGCCGTCCGGGCGCTGCACTTCGCTGTCGAGCAGACCGTGCAACTGGTCGTGCTGGAGGATGCGCGTCGAGATGATCTGCGGCGGGGGCGGCGGCTCCGGTTCCTCCGCGGGCGGCGGTGCGGGCGGTGCGGCGGGCTTCGGCTTGACGACGCGGCGCTTGGGCTTCGCCGGGCGCGGCGTCTTCGGTTCGGATGCGGGCTCGGCGGCGGCCACCGTCGACGGCTCTTCGGCTTCGGTGGTTTCCTCGGTCGGCGCGGGCGGCTGGAACGAATGCTCGACGATCGGCACGGGCGTCTGCTGCGGCAGCAGGCTGCACGCCGGAAGCATGGTGAGCGCGAGAAGCGGACCGAGAAGCGGCGCCAGGCATCGACGCGTCGCGAGCACGCGAAGAAGCGCGGCGCTCGCGAGGGCGAGCGCGGCCGTGAATATCGAAATGAACAGACCTCGGGCTGAGAAACCTCGACGCGAGAAACCGCCAGTCATCACAAAAGCTCCATGTGTCCGGGCCACCTGCCTGGGTCAGATCGCCCCGGGCGAACCGGAGCGGATTGATTTGCGAGAAGTCGTAAAAGCGTGCCTGCCGGAACGCCGATCATGCTTTTGTCATGCGCCTGCCGGGCGCGGCGTCACACGCCGGACGGGCGTTCGCGCGCTTCGGCCGCCGCGGCGAGCCGCGCGACCGTATCGGGCGCGCCCATCTTTTCGGCGGCGTCGCGCGCGGAGAAGCCGTTCGCATCGCGCGCGTCGGGGTTCGCGCCGCGCCCGATCAGATAGTTGACCAGTTCGACGCGATTGAACATCGCCGCGATCATCAGCGCGGTGCGGCCGTCGGGCGATGCGCCTTCGACGTCGGCGCCGTGATCGAGCAGCACTTCGATCACCGGTCTGAAGCCCTTGAACGCCGCGCCCGCGATGGGCGTCTGGCCGCGGTCGTTGCGCACGTCCGGGTCGGCCTTGTGTTCGAGAAGCACGCGCACCGCGTCCGCGTGGCCGTGGTAGCTCGCGAGCATCACGAGCGTGTCGCCGCGGTCGTTGCGCAGGTTCGGCGGCAGGCCCTTGTGCAGCAGCGCGTCGAGCATGGCGGCGTCACCGCGCCGCGCGACCTCGAAGACTTCGCTTGCGAACGCGATCATCTCGTCGTCGGGGCCTTGCTGCTTTGCGTCGTCGGGTTCTTGCATGGGATTGCTCCGTCCTTGCTTGGTCGTTGCCTGGTATTGCTGCGTGGAGAAAAATGCGCGGCGAGCGACGCCGGTCGAACCGGCGCTTCATGCTCGCGCGGCTTCCGGCGCAGTTCGAAGGATACAGGTTTGCTCGCGGGAGGCGTTCGCGCGGGCTCCTCGTCAGCACGATTCGCGCCATGGGCAACAGGCGGGCCGGAGCGATTCGCGCTCGCCTGTCTGCCCGCTTGCCTGCTTGACGTGCCACAAGCCGCGCGCTTAGGCTCGGCCCAGTCCGGCCCAATGCCGTTCGCTTTGCGCGTACATCACTTCACCGCTTCGACAAGGAACCTCGCCATCATGAACCTCCCCGACGCCGGCGCCGATCCCGCAGTGCGCCGCAACGCGCCCGCCGCGACGCGCAATCGCGACGCGATCCTCGCCGTGCTCGCGCGCGTGCTGCCCGCAAGCGGGGTCGTGCTGGAGATCGCGAGCGGCACCGGTCAGCATGCGGTGCATTGCGCCGCCGCGCTGCCGGGCATCGACTGGCAGCCGAGCGACCCGGACGCCGCATCGCGCGCGTCGATCGACGCGTGGCGCATGCACGAGAAGCTTCCCAACCTGAAGCCGCCGCTCGCGATCGACGTCCGCTCGGCCGACTGGGGCATCGAATCGGCTGCGGCGATCGTCTGCATCAACATGATCCACATTGCGCCGTGGCAAGCGGCAGAGGACCTGTTCGACGGCGCGAAGCGGCTCTTGGCGGCGGGCGGCGTCCTGTATTTGTATGGCCCGTACCGGCGCCACGGCGCGCATACGGCGCCGAGCAACGAAGCGTTCGACGCCCAGTTGCGCGCGACCGATCCGCGCTGGGGCGTGCGCAACATGGAAGCCGTCGAAGCGCTCGGGCGGGCGGCCGGGCTCGCGCTGGAGGAAGTCGTCCGGATGCCGGCGAACAACTTCAGTCTGGTGTTCAGGAAGGGCTGATCCGGCGCGGTCGCGGTCAATCAGGTTCTGGCGCCGGACGCGCGCCGGCGATTCCCGAGGGCGCTGGTCCACGGCACGGTAGCCATGAGCGTTGCCGCGACGATCATCGCGCCGCCGATCCATCCGCTCGCCGACACCGCCTCGCCGAGCCACACGCTCGCGAACAGCGCGCCGAAAGCGGCTCGCTGCGCATCAGCAGCGAAACGCGCGTCGGAGTGCTGCGACCGATCGCGAAATTCTGCGCGAAGAACGCGAACAACGTGCGGGCGAGCAGCGCCCATTCACGAAATCGATCCGCTCGCGAGCGACCTCGATCTCGTGATCCGCGCGACCGACCGGCCACTCGGGCGAATCCGCCGGGTGCTTTGCGCCGATTTCCAGGCGCAACGGCTGCGGTGACGGGGCGGCGTCTTCGGGAGCGCTCCGTGACTTCCCGGAGTCGCGCACTCGAATCGCCGTCGCCGTGTAGACTGCGAATGCTCGTTCACAACGCTGCCCTCGCGAGCAGCGATTCGTCGTATTCGCGCACGGAGGCTCGTACATGCACGCAGCATCGCCGCAGCAAGCAGCGCAAGCCGGTTCCAGCGACGCTCCCGCATCGCAGACGCCGCGCGACCTGCGACGCGTCGACATCCACCCCGATCACTGGTATCCGCTCGCGTGGTCGCGCGAGGTGAAGGCCGGCCGTGCACACGGCGTGTCCTTCGCCGGCGACCCGATCGTCATCGTGCGCACGGAGTCGGGCCGCGTGTTCGCGCTGGAGGACCGCTGCGCGCACCGGCAGGTGCCGCTGCACGCGGGCGTCGTCGACGGCGAGTCGATCCGCTGCTGCTATCACGGCTGGACCTACGACTGCTCCGGGCGCTGCACCGACGTTCCCTATCTCGGACGCGAGCGCCTGCCCAACGGCGTGCGCGCGTATCCGTGCCGCGAGGCGGCGGGGCTCGTCTTCGTGTTCCCGGGCGACCCGCTGCTCGCCGACACGGCGGTGTTCCCCGAACTCGCCTCGGCAAGCGACAAGGCCTACAAGACGCGCCGCTTCGGCCGCGAGGTCCAGTGCCACTACACCTTCATGCACGAGAACCTGATGGACATGAACCATCAGTTCCTGCATCGCCGGCAGATGGGCCGGATGCGCGCGCGCTCGCTCGGGCGCCGGCGCGGCGAGGACTGGGTCGAAGTGGATTACACGTTTGCGCGCGAGGAGGGCCGCCAGCCGATCGGCGAGGCGCTGGTGTTCGGCCAGAAGCGCGGCAAGGATGGCAGCGACGATCCCGAGGGCGCCCACAAGGACGTGATGACGATCCGCACCGCGTATCCGTACCAGACGCTCAGGATCCACACGAAGGACGGGACGATGGTCATGGACCTGTGGATCGTCTATGTGCCGCTCGACCGCGAGCAGCGCACGAACCGCACTTTTGGTCTCTTGTCGATCCGCCGCCCGAAGTTCGGCGCGTTGCTCGATGCCGCCTGGCCGCTGCTCGTCTGGTTTACCGAGCGCATTTTCAAGGAAGACCGCTGGATCGTCGAGCGGGAGCAGGAAGCGCACGACCGGCAGGGCGCCGATCACAACCAGGAGGTCTTTCCGGTGATCAACGACCTGCGCGCGCTCCTGACCGAGCGCGGCGCGCCCGCGGGCATGCGACCGGCGCACGGTTTCGACACCCGCCGCGTGCACCTGATCCAGCCCGTCACCGAAGCGCCGGCGCCGTGATTCGCCAATCCCGTCCGATCGGGACAGGGCCTACTGGCGCGAAACGCGCGCTGGCGCTATACAGAAAGAACGCTCCACACGAAGGAGGTTGTCACCATGACACGCGACTCGACTGACCCGTCCGCCGACGACACCGCGGCACCCGAGCACCCGCAGCCCGAGCTGGAACATTTCGATGCGGCGATCGCTCACGTCGACGATTCGGTCGCCGCCGGGCGAATGGCCGCAGGCGCGGCGAAGGGCATCCTGTACAGCATCATCGAGACGCTCGGCACGCTCGTCGGCGATCCCGACCTGCCTTCGCATGCGCGTTCGGGCTACGAAGGCCTGCTCGAGACGGCGCGCGAACTGCGCGCGCGTATCGAGCCTTAGAAACGTCGGCGAAGAGCGGCGTCGCGTTCGGCGGCGCCATGCGAACCGCGGCGTCCGGCTCGCGTGAGCGGCCGCTCGGGATGAATTGCCAGCGGGGAGCGTGTACCGTTTTGGGCGCACGTCCTAGGCTGCTTTTTTTATCGATCCGTCGATACCATCAAACGAAGTCATGCCTGAAACCAGCAATCTCGTCGCGTTCGGTTTCGTCGCGCTGGGGATGGTGCTCACGCCCGGACCCAACATGGTCTATCTCGTCTCGCGCTCGATCTGCCAGGGCCGGCGCGCCGGACTGATCTCGCTCGCGGGCGTCGCGCTCGGTTTCGTCGTCTACATGCTGTGCGCGGCGCTCGGCATCACGGCGCTCCTCGTCGCCGTGCCGTTCGCCTACGACGCGTTGCGTTTCGGCGGTGCGGCCTATCTGCTCTATCTCGCCTGGCAGGCCGTCAGGCCTGGCGGACATTCGCCGTTCCAGGTCCGCGCGCTGCCCGCCGACAGTCCCCGCAAGCTCTTCGGGATGGGCTTCGTCACGAATCTCTTCAATCCGAAAATCGCGGTCATGTACCTTTCGCTGCTGCCGCAATTCATCACGCCCGCAGCAGGGCACGGCAGCGTGCTCGCGCAGTCGCTCGTGCTCGGGTCGCTGCAGATCGCGATCAGTGTCGCCGTGAATTCGGTCATCGCGATCATGGCCGGATCCATCGCGACGTTCCTCGCGGGCCGGCCGTTCTGGCTCGTCGTCCAGCGCTGGCTGATGGGCACGGTGCTCGCCGGACTCGCGTGGCGCATGGCGACCGAAGCGCGTCGCTGACACGCTCTGGTTGCGGGCCGTAAGCGGCTCGAAGCGCGATCCATAAGCCTTCGACCTGCAATCGAAAGCTGTATGAAAGCAGGTCGCGGACGCTGGTTCGTTGATGATTTTTTCTTCTTGGTGGCCTCGTCCGGAGGTCATGTCCCGTGCGGTTTCCGAAGCTCGCCTCAACCAGTCGGCCGCGAAAATACTGGTTAACCAGACAGTGAAAAAAAACGACAGTCGCTGTTCGTGGAACTTTCGCTTTCGATCTCGATAACATTACACTGGCGAGCATTCTAAGGCCGCGCCTTAAGCCAACTGCCATAAAGGTGTCGGGCGTTAGGCCTTGTTCCTAAGCAAATCCAAAGAATCCGACAAACCGCTCAGAGGAGATGAGAATGAAGCGCTACAACAAGACTAAAGCCGCCGTGATCGCCGGTGCGGCGCTGAGCGCAGCACCGGCGTTCGCGCAGAGCAGCGTGACGCTGTACGGTATCGTCGATGACTCGGTCGTCTATCAGAGCAGCCAGACGAACCTAGCCAAATCCACACCGGGCCGTTCGAACGTCAAGATGGCTTCGGGCATTTGGGCCGGCAGCCGCTTCGGCCTGAAGGGCGCGGAAGACCTCGGCGGCGGCAGCAAGGCGATCTTCCAGTTGGAGTCGGGCTTCGACATCAACTCGGGCCAGGCTCAGTTTTCCAACGCGCTGTTCGCGCGCCAGGCATGGGTCGGCCTGACGAACCCCGCCTACGGTACGTTGACGGCCGGCCGTCAGTACACGTCGTACTACACGCTCCTCTCGCCGTATAGCCCGACGAACTGGCTGACCGGCTACTTCGGCGCGCACCCGGGCGATCTGGATGGCCTCGACACGATCTACCGCGCGAACAACTCCATCGTCTATACGTCGCCGAAGCTTTACGGCGTGACGGTGAGCGGCTCGTACTCGTTCGCCGGCGTGCCGGGCAGCGTGTATCAGGGCTCGACGTGGTCGGCCGGCGCGCAGTATGCTCAAGGCCCGATCGGCCTCGCGGTGGCGTTCTCGCGCATCAACAACGCGGCTAACGGCGGCGGTATCTACAGCGGCAGCTCGACGACCATCAACGACACGACGAGCACCACGGGCGGCGGCCAGCCGGGCGTGTCCGCGGTCACCAACGGCTATCAGCGTGCGCAGGCGCAACAGCGCTTCGCGGTCGCGGGCGGCTACACGTTCAACAGCGCGTGGGATATCACGGCGACGTACACGAACGTTCAGTACATCCCGGGCGTCAATTCGCTGTTCACGAACGAAGCGGTCTTCAACACGGCCGGTACCGTGCTGCACTGGAAGGCATCGCCGGTGTGGGACTTCGGCGCGGGCTACAGCTACACGTGGGCCAGCAAGGCGAACGGCATCAACGACGCAGCGTCGTACCACCAGTTCAACTTGTCCCAGTACTACTCGCTCTCGAAGCGCACGGGCCTGTACGCGCTCGAAGCGTTCCAGCGCGCGAACGGCAACACGCTTGCCACCCCGTCGGGTACGGGCGTAAATCGCCAGACGGCGGCCAATGCGTCGATCGGCGATGGCTTCCAGGGCGCACCGTCGGCCTCGCGCAGCATGTTCGCGGCGGGCGTGGGTATCATCCACCGCTTCTGATCCGCGCAGCTTCTGCGGCAAGCAGCACGAAACCGGACGCCCAGGCGTCCGGTTTTTTTTGTCGTTCGGGACTGTCCGGCGTGGATTTTTGGCCCATGCGCCATACTCGACGCGCCCAATCGACGTGAAGCCGTGAAGGGCGCCTAAACAATTGTTCACAGTGGGCGACTGGCGTTTGCGCTATGTTGGCAAGTTCATCAAATCAGTGATGCCAATGAAAATGAACGCTCGCCACCGTCTCGCGCTTCGTCCGACTCAGGCCACGCTTGCTCGCGGTGCGGCGAGTTCTACTGCCTGTGTCGCTTCACTGGCGCTCCTCAGGCGGGCGGCGCTCGGCGTGCTCGCGCTCGCGGGATGGGCGCCGTCGTTCGCCGGAACGCAGGCGCTGTTTCTGCCCGATGCGGCAGACGTCACGCAGTCGATGGCGACGAATGCGGGCGGCGCCCGCGCGTCGCTGGGCGGCGGAAGGATGGATTCCGTTCTCGAATACGTCCCGCAGCGGTTTTCCGAAGCCAAGCGGCCCGATGGCACGGCAAACAAGAGGCGGGGCACGCATCATCGACCCGCGTTCAATGTACATGTTGCTGCTATCCGGCCGCGCGTCGGCGCGTCCGAAGGCCACGTCGTGCGTGCTGCGCCGCCCGTTCATGGCATCTCGCGCAGCCCGCAAATTGCCGCCGACGCGCAGGCAACGGGCCCTGCGGACGATTGGGTGTCGTCCGCGAGCGTCGGCGGCGCAACGGACGGCCGACTGAATTCGCCGCACATCGACACGATGGCCGGGCGAGCGCAACCCGCACCGCATCTGGCCGCGAGCGTCAGTCAAGCGCAATGGATTGACGACGACCCGCGTGCCCCGCAGCGCCACGCGGCGACTGCGACTGCGGCATCGCAAGAACGCGCAAATGCAACGCCGGCCAGGAATTCACCGAATGGCGCGTCCGTGTCGCACGCCACGCCGCCCGGCGACTCCGAGCCCGATCCGTGGAGCACCGCGTGGCTCGAATGGAGCAAATCGACGCACGGCCAATCGGCGCGCGCGGTTTCTGCGACAGGGCAGGGCCTGGACGCGGCTTCCGATTCCGCGATAGCCACGACATCGCTTGCTCACGATGCCAGGTTCGACGACTGGACGCGCGTCGGCGCGGCCGGCCCGCATATCGCGACGATGGACGCGCAGGGCGTGTGGTAACGCCCGATCGCGGCTAGCCACGACGCAGGCGTATCGCGGCAGTTTCCTTGCGGCGCACGTCGTTCGCGCTTATTTGCGTTCTGGAACGGCAGCGGGCCGACATCCGCATTACGCCGCTCGTTCCTGAACGCGTCGAAGCCCCCCGCAAGGTGGTAGGCGCGCGACGTGCTACATAGCGATGGAATCCTTTCAACGGACACATCGCCATGACAGACGACACGCAGCCGGCCCGCCCGACGCCTCCGCAGCAGACCACGACCGACCCCAACGCTGCCGACCGGCGCCTGACCCCGGAACAAAAGCGCGACTCTAAGGCGGAGCCGAAGCCACCGACGCCGGCAGCAGGCAAGCCCGATCTGCCCGATCCGGGCAGCGTCGGCGAGGCGGGCTGACGCGGTTCCTCGCCGCGACCCACTGGAGCAGAAAATGACAACCAAGGATACTGGCGATACCGCCGCGCGCCTGGAACGCCCGTTCAGGCTGTTCGCGGTGGAGCAGCGCATTCTGGCGCAGAACGTCGATGGCAAGGTCATCGACGTGGGCGCGATGGAAACAAAGGGCGGCCAATTTTGCGCGTGCCTCGACGTCGACGAGATCGCCGTCGAGCCGAAAAAGAGTGCGGAACTCGCGCTGAAGGCGCTGGTGCCGAAGCTCTCGTTCGACTATCTCGACGGGCTGTTCACCAGCGAGCGCGAGGCCGAAGTCAACGGACGCCTGCAGGACTTTCCGAACGTAGAGTTCTCGCTCGATGAAACCCTGCCCGGCGACGTCACGGACCGGCCGCCGCCGCATCGTCTCTGAACCGGGCGCTTCGCGGCAAAAGAGACGGGCGGAATCTGTGCGGCGCGCCTCATGGCGGGGCAGTCGGCGGTTGAACGGCGAGCGCGCGCGGACGTCAAATACGGCTGAGGGCGACGTAATCCCCGGCGACGCCCTCGGATTGTTTCGTCCTGAGCAAGTTCGGAGACTTCTGGAGCGCATCATGAAAAGAGAGCTTCTGGTCGTGTCGTTGCTGGCACTGGCAGCTTCGTTTGCCGCCCCCGCTTTCGCACGCGACGACGGACCGCGCTTCGCCTCCGATCGGCTCGATACGCTCGTCGCGCAGCACGCCGAGGCCGCTCGCCACATCGCGGATCGACATGGCGTTCCAGCGCCAGCCCCGACGTCGGCCACGTCAACGCCCCGATAGCCCGATCCGTTCCCGCACCGCTCACGCGCGCACGAACGTGCGCGCGGGGAGAGACATCGGCCGCGCAAATCGCGCATCCGCGTCGCTGATTCAACCTTAAAGGTATGAAATTTGCGCCCACGGCCCGGAGTTGGCGGCGTGCTGTCGCCTGATCGAAACCGATCCAGCTCTCAAAAGGCCATGACAAGGAAAGCAATTTCGACAGCGGTGCTCGGTCTCGCGTGCCTTTGCGCGGGATGTTCAATGATCGGACCGAACCGGCTGAAGGCCGATCAGGTCGACTATGCGCGTGCGCTCGGCGACGCCAAGAAGCGTGAAATTCTTGCCGCGATCGTCGGCTTGCGATTCGCGGATTCGCCGGCGTTCCTGACCGTCAGCCAGATCATCGCGGCCTACACGTTCGACACGACCGCCGGCACGACGCTCAACGCCGGGTCCGGCGCGCAGCCGAACTATGCGCTCGCGACGGGCACCGTCTCGTACTCGAACCATCCGACCTTCACGTTCACGCCGACGACCGGCGAAGCCTACGCGAGCGCCTACATCCGGCCACTTTCGCCGACGCTCGTGATGCCGCTGGCCGAAAGCGGCATGCCAATCGATCTCTTGTTGCGCATCACCGCGCAGTCGATCGGCGGGCTGCAAAACGGCACGGCGCTCGGCGGCCCGAACAACTCGGGCGCGCCCGAATTCTTCCAGTTGCTGCGCTCGCTGCGACGCCTGCAACTGGCGGGCGAACTGAACATCGAGTCGCGCGACGACGATCATGTCGGTCGTGTGTTCATCACGCTCGGCGCGACGACGAGCGGCACGTCGAAGGCAACCTCCGACGATCTCACGCGCGTGCGCAAGCTGCTGAAGCTTTCGCCGAAGACGAAGACGTACGAGATCGTCTACGGTCAATCGACGCAGCGCGGCGACCACGTTCAGATGGTCACGCGTTCGGTGCTCGGCATTCTCACCGACCTGGGCGCGCAGGTGAACGTGCCCGACGAGCAGATCGGGAGCGGCGCGACCAAGCCGACCATCGGCCTCATCGGCGGAGAAACGCGGCCGACGATCATCGTGAATGTGGGGAAAAAGGCGCCGCCGGATGCGTACGTGGACATTCTGTATGGACAGCAGGAGTACTGGATCGACCGGCGCGACTTCGATTCCAAATACGCCTTTACCGTCGTGCAGAACCTGATGGCGCTCGCCGAGGTCACGCAGAGTTCGAAAGCGCCGATCGTGACGATTCCCGCGAATTAGCCGCCGCGCGCCGGGCGATCGGCTTCACTGCGTGGAGCGGGTGCGAAGCGTTATCGATTCCTGAACGTCCTACACGTGCGCGAAAAACCGGCAGCACGTCGGTCGCCTATTCTTCAGCAGATTATTTTCTGCGCAAACGTCCGCAACCGTTTGCGCAATTTGTTTTGTAAGCTTCAGTTGTGTCATCGTAGCGGGTGCGTTGCGTAGTCCAATAACCGGCTTACAGGGACCAACCGGGCAAGCGAAATCGATGTGGATCGTCAGACTTGCGCTGAGGCGCCCGTACACGTTTATCGTTCTGTCCCTGCTGTTGCTGATCATCGGTCCGCTCGTGATCCTGCGCACGCCGACCGACATCTTTCCCAACATCGACATCCCGGTCGTCTCCGTCATCTGGTCGTACAACGGCCTGCAGCCCGCCGAGATGGAACGCCGCATCACACTCAATTACGAGCGCGGCCTCTCGGTGGCGGTCAACGACATCGAGCACATCGAATCGGAATCGCTGCCGGGCATCGCGGTCATCCGCATCTATTTCCAGCCGAACGCGAACGTCGATGAAGCGATCGCGGAAATCACCGCGCTCTCGCAGACCCAGCTTCGCTCGCTGCCGCCCGGCATCACGCCGCCCAACATCCTGCGCTTCAATGCATCGACGGTGCCGATCCTGCGGCTCGCGCTGTCGTCGCCGGAACTCACCGAGCAGCAGCTCTACGACTTCGGCAACAGTTTCCTCAAGACGCAGCTCGCGACGGTGCAGGGCGCGTCCGTGCCGCTTCCGTACGGCGGCAAGCAGCGCCAGATCATGGTCGACATCGATTCGGCCAGGTTGCAGGCGAAGAACCTCGCGCCCACCGACGTCGTCAACGCGATCACCGCGCAAAACCTGATCCTGCCGACCGGCACGACCAAGATCGGTCCGACCGAATATTCCGTCGGCCTGAACGCGAGCCCGAATTCGATCGAAGGCCTGAACGACATCCCGATCCGCACCGGCCCGAACGGCACGATCTACATCAAGGACGTCGCCCACGTGCGCGATGGCTTCCAGCCGCAGACCAACATCGTGCGCCTCGACGGCACGCGCGCGTCGCTCCTCACGATCAACAAGAGCGGCAACGCCTCGACGCTCGACATCGTCGCGCGCGTGAAGGCGCTCCTGCCGACGCTGCGCGGGCTCGTGCCCGAATCGCTCAAGATCGACCCGGTCGCGGACCAGTCGCTCTTCGTGCGCGCGTCGGTGTCGGGCGTGCTGCGCGAAGCGGTGATCGCCGCGGGACTGACCGCGCTGATGGTGCTGCTCTTTCTCGGCAGCTGGCGCGCGACGCTCATCATCGCGATCTCGATTCCGCTCTCGATGCTGACCTCGATCGTCGCGCTCTCGGCGATCGGCCAGACGATCAACATCATGACGCTCGGCGGCCTCGCGCTCGCGGTCGGTATTCTCGTCGACGATGCGACCGTCGCCATCGAGAACATCAGCCAGAACCTGGAGCAGGGCAAGGAACTGGAGCAGGCGATCCTCGACGGCGCGCAGCAGATCGCCGTGCCGACGCTCGTCTCGACGCTCTCCATCTGCATCGTGTTCATTCCGATGTTCCTTTTGACGGGCGTCGCGCATTATCTTTTCGTGCCGCTCGCGGAAGCGGTCGTGTTCGCGATGCTCGCGTCGTACTTCTTTTCGCGCACGCTGATCCCGACGCTCGCGAAGTACCTGTTGCGCAATCACGAACACATGGGCGGCGATGTCGAAGGAATGAAGGGCTCGCGCAATCCGTTCGTGCGCATTCATCTGGGCTTCGAACGGCGCTTCGAAGCGGTCCGCACGCGCTATCGCAGCTTTCTCGAAGCGCAACTCGCGCATCCCGGCCGCTTCGCGCTGATCTTCCTCTTGTGCTGCCTGCTCTCGCTCGGGCTCGCGCCGTTTCTCGGCCGCGACTTCTTTCCGTCCGTCGATGCGGGCGTGATCGCGATGCATCTGCGCACGCGTACCGGCACGCGTATCGAGGAGACGGCCGCGCTCACCGATCGCGTCGACCAGCGCGTGCGCCAGTTGATCCCGAAGAACGAAGTGCACTCGATCATCGACAACATTGGCCTGCCGGTGTCGGGCATCAACCTGTCGTACAGCAACACGGGCACGATCAGTTCCGCCGACGCCGACGTCCTCATCAGTCTCACCGAAGACCACCAGCCGACCGCCGACTACATCCACGAATTGCGGCAGCGTCTGCCGGCCGAGTTTCCGGGCGTGAGCTTCTCGTTTCTTCCCGCCGACATCACGAGCCAGATCCTCAATTTCGGCGTGCCCGCGCCGATCGACATCGAGATCGTCGGGCGTGACGTGAAGGGCAATCGCGCGTTCGCGAACCGGTTGCTGGAGAAGATGCGCCGCGTGCCCGGCCTGGTCGATGCGCGTATCCAGCAGCCGTCCGACCTGCCTTCGATCAACGTGGAAGTGGACCGCACGAAGGCGTTGCAAGCGGGCTTCACGCAGCGCGACGTGGCGAACAATCTGCTCATCACGCTCTCCGGCAGCCAGCAGACGACGCCGACGTTCTGGCTCAATCCAGCGAATGGTGTGAGCTACAACGTCATCACGTCGTCGCCGCAATACGACATGGACTCGCTGCAATCCGTCGCGAACATTCCGCTGACGTCCGCCTCCGGCCGGACCAATCTGCTCGGCTCGCTCGCCACGCTGTCGCGCGGTTCGCGCGAGGCGGTCGTCTATCACTACAACGCGCAGACGAGCATCAACCTCTACGCGAGTACCGAGCGGCGCGATCTGGGCGCGGTATCGGACGACGTGCAGCGCCTCATCGACGAATCGCGCGGCGAGTTGCCCAAAGGCTCGTCGATCCGCATTCGCGGCCAGGTCGAGACGATGAACACGTCGTTCAACGGCCTCGCGCTCGGCCTCATCCTCGCGGTCGTGCTGGTGTATCTGCTGATCGTCGTGAACTTCCAGTCATGGCTCGATCCGTTCATCATCATCACGGCGCTGCCGGGCGCGCTCGCGGGCATCGTCTGGATGCTGTTTCTCACGCACACGACGCTCTCCATTCCGGCGCTCACCGGCGCGATCATGTGTATCGGCATCGCGACCGCGAACAGCATCCTGGTCGTTAGCTTCGCGCGCTCGGCCTTGCAGGAGCACGGCGACGCGGTGGCGTCCGCGCTCGAAGCGGGCTACACGCGGTTTCGCCCGGTGCTCATGACCGCGCTCGCGATGATGATCGGCATGGTGCCGATGGCGATCGGACTCGGCGAGGGCGGCGAGCAGAACGCGCCGCTCGGGCGCGCGGTGATCGGCGGGCTGATGGTCGGCACCATCGCGACGCTGTTTTTCGTGCCCGTCGTCTTTTCTATGATCTACAAGCGCATCGAGGCGCGCGAGCGCAACAAGCCGGACGCGGGCGCGGTCGCACGCCAACAGCACTGAAGAAGAATCCAGCGGAGCATAAATGGAAGAGCAGCAATCGCAACGACCTCACTGGCGACGCGGCAGGCTTTGGCTACTGCTCGCGGTGCTGGTCGTGCTCGCGCTGATCGTGCAGGGCATCGTCTCGCGCCGTTCGGCGCATGCGGAACTCGAACGCAATGTCGAGCGCTACAGCGTGCAGACGGTCGAAGTCATCACGCCGACGCGCATGAAGGCGACCCAGGACCTCATCCTCGCGGGCGACATCCGTGCGTTTTCCGACGCGCCGATCTTCGCGCGCACGAACGGCTATCTGCGGCGCTGGACGGTCGATATCGGCGAGCATGTGAAGAAGGGGCAACTGCTCGCGGAGATCGACGCGCCCGAGACCCGCGATCAGCTCCGCCAGGCCCGCGCCGACGAGCAGACCGCGCGCGCGAACTATCTGCTCGCGAAGACGACGGCCGAGCGCTGGGAACAGATGGCGAAGAACAATTCGGTGTCGCGCCAGGAAACCGACGAGAAGAACGGCGACATGCTCGCGAAGCAAGCCGCGCTCAACGCCGCGCAGGCTAACGTGTCGCGGCTTTCGCAACTCGTGTCGTTCCAGAAGATCTACGCGCCGTTCGACGGCGTCGTCACCGCACGCAATACCGACGTCGGCCAGTTGATCGACGCGGGCAGCGGCACGGCGACGCGCGAACTCTTCCACGTGCAGGATCCGACGACGCTGCGCGTGTTCGTCGATGTGCCGCAGGCGTATGCGCGGCTCGTGCATGTGGGTCTGCCCGCCGAACTGCTGCTCACCGAGCAGAACGAGCGCCGGTTCGAGGGCGTCACGGTGCGCACGGCGGGCGCCGTCGATCCGGTCGCGCGCACGATGCGCGTGGAGGTGCAGGTGAAGAATCCGGCGGGCGAACTGCTCGCGGGCGCGTATGCGCAGGTGCGTTTCAGGCTGACGAGCGCGAACCCCGGGCTGATGCTGCCGGGCAATGCCTTGCTGTTTCGGCCCGAAGGCGTGCGCGCCGCCACCGTCGACGCGAACAGCCGCGTGAAGCTCTTGCCGGTGGTGCTCGGCACCGACTACGGGACGCGCGTGTCGATCGTCTCGGGCCTGACGGGCGACGAGCGCGTGATCATCAATCCGCCGGATTCGATCATCGACGGCGCCGCCGTGCGCGTGAGCGACGCACAGAAGAAGACCGGCGACAAGAAAGAGGACAAGGCGTCATGAAACGCTGGCCGGTCTGCGCCATGGCGTTGATGCTCGCGGGCTGCGTCGCCGGTCCCGACTATGTGCGTCCGGACGTGAGCACGCCCGCGAGCTACAAGTCGATTGATGCGGGCGTGCAGGCCGGCGTGCAGGCGGCGGCGTCGAAGGACTGGAAACCCGCGCAGCCCGCCGACGCCCACGCGCGCGCGCCGTGGTGGGAAATCTACGGCGATGCGCAACTGAACGCGCTCGAAGAGCAGGTCGCATCGGCGAACCAGACGGTCGCGGCGGCATCCGCGCGCTTTCGCGGCGCGCGCGCGGCCGTGGCGCAATCGCGCGCCGCGTACTTCCCGACCGTGACCGCGAACGCCGCGTTCAACCAGTCGCGCGCATCGGAGAACGTGCTGTACAAGTCGAGTGCGGGCGTCACGCTGCCCGACTACATGATCAATGCGCAGATTTCCTGGGAACCCGACCTGTGGGGCCGCATCGCGCGCGCGGTCGAGGGCGGGCGCGCCGAGGCCGAGGCGAGCGCCGCCGATCTGCACAGCGCGATTCTCTCGATGCAGGCCGAACTCGCAACCAACTACTTCGAACTGCGCGGCACGGTCGAGGAAGAGCGCCTGCTCACGGAGACGCTCGGGGCCTATCAGAAGGCGCTCACGCTGACCAAGGACCGTTTCGCGGGCGGCATCGCGGCGGAATCCGACGTCGCGCAGGCCGAGGAGCAACTGAAGTCGACGCAGGCGCAGCTCATCGATCTGGAAACGACGAAGAGCCGCCTCGTGAACGCCATCGCGATTCTGGTCGGCGAGCCGCCATCGACGTTCACGCTCGAGGTCGCGCCGCTCAACGCGGGCAACGTGCCGAACCCCGCGGCTGCGCTCGACGCGCTGCCGCTCGGCATTCCGTCGGCGCTGCTCGAGCGGCGTCCCGACATCGCGGCCGCCGAGCGGCGCGTGGCGGAGGCGAATGCGCGCGTCGGCGTGGCGACGGCGGCGTTCTTTCCGAATCTCCTGCTCGCGGCGACGGGCGGCCTGGAAGCGACCCACTTCAGTTCCTGGCTGATGGCGCCGAGCCGCTTCTGGTCGCTCGGGCCGCAACTCGCGTTCACGGTGCTCGACTTCGGCGGCCGCGCGGCGGCCCGCGATGCGGCGCGCGCGGCGTACGACGAGAGCGTCGCCGATTATCGGCTGACGGTGCTCACCGCGTTCGGGCAGGTGGAGGACAACCTCAACGCGCTGCAGGTCCTCAAGCGCGCCCTCGCGGCGCAGCGCGGAGCCGTTGATGCGGCCCAGCGCGCGTTGAACAAGGTGGGGAATCGTTACGAGAACGGGGCGATCACGTACCTGAGCGTGGTCGTCACGCAGGCGATCGTGCTCTCGGACCAGCGCGCGGCGGTCAATATCGAACGCAGGCGCATGGCCGCGAGCGTCGCGCTCGTGAAGGCGCTGGGCGGCGGCTGGACGGTGGCCGATCTACCCAGCGCCGAGCAGATTTCGCGAGGCGAGTGAGCGCGGCGCTCAGGCGAATCTCGCTGGACGGTATGGCGCCGGATCGACGACCGGCGTCTCGCCGACGATCAGTTCCGCGATCAGACGCCCCGTCACGGGGCCGAGCGTCAGGCCGTGATGCGCGTGTCCGAAGTCGAACCATAAGCCTGCGTGCCGTTCGGCGGCACCGATGACCGGCCGCATGTCCGGTGTACATGGACGCAGGCCGAGCCACGGCTTTTCATCGAGCCTGCGTCCGAGGCCGAACACCGGCCGGGCGAGGCGTTCGGCGCCATCCAGTTGCCCGTAGTTCGGCGGTGTCTCGCGACGCGCGAGTTCCACGCCGGTCGTGAGCCGCAGCCCGCGCTTCATCGGTGCCACGACGAAGCCGTTCTCGATATCGACGACAGGACGGTTCAGCGCGGCGTTTGCCGCGCCTTCGTAATGCATGTGATAGCCGCGCTTTGCCATCAGCGGGACGCGATACCCGAGCGGCCGCAGCACATCGCCCGACCACACCCCGAGCGCGACGACGACCGTCGCAGCCTCGATCGCGCCGTCGTCGGTCTGCACGCGCCAGCCGTTGCCGCGCGTTTGGAGGGCTTCGAGCGTCGCGGCGTCGCCCCGCACGATGCGTCCGCCTTCGCGTTCGAAAAGCCGTGCGTAGCCCTTCGTGAGCGCGCCGGGGTCCGACACGCTGAGCGGATCGTGCCAGTGGACCGCGCCGGCGTAGCCGGGCGCGAGCGATGCTTCGGCACGTTGCAGCGCAGCGCTGTCGAGGATGTCGACGGCGAGTCCGTGCGTGGCCGCGAGCCGCTGCGCTTCACGCGCCGTGCGTTCGAACGAGGCCCGCGAGCGACACGCTTCGAGCCAGCCGGTCGGTCGCACGAGCGCGTGCAGGCCAGCGCGATCGATCAGCGCCTCGTGTTCCGCGACGCATCGCGAGACGAGCGGCAGCATGTCGCGCGCGGCGGCGGCGAGCTGCTCCGGCGCCGATTCGCGCCAGTAGCGCGCAAGCCACGGCGCGTAGGCGGGCAGCGAGCGCAGGTCGTAGCGCAGCGCTGTCGAACCGTTGCATGCGAAGCGCAGCACGGTGCGCCAGTCGCGCGGGAACGCGTAGGGCACGACCGACGACGCCTCGATCAGGCCTGCATTGCCGAAGCTGGTTTCTTCGCCGGGCGCGCGTTTGTCGACGAGCAGGACGTCGCAGCCGCGCTGCCTCAGATGCAAGGCGGCACTCACGCCGACGATGCCCGCGCCGAGCACGATCACGTCTTTGGTCATGGCGTGCTGCTCAGGATGATTCTGCGAGCGACTTCAGCGCCTTCAGGACATCCCCGAAATCGCCGGTGACCATCGGGCCGAATTCATCCTCGTTCGGACCGGTGATCTCGGTGCTGTAGGTCACGCGGCTTTTGCCGGAAGACAGCGGGGCGATATTGTGCAGCACCGCGACGCGCGTGCCGTCCAGAATGGTTTCGTCGACGAAGGAGGCGTTCTCGTGAACGTTCAGAAGCCGGCTCGTGAACGTGTCCGCGCCGGGTACGGTCATGGAAAACGTCGTGCCGGTCACGAACGGTCCGTGAAGCTCGATGCGCTCGATACCGCTGTTCCATCGCGGCCAGCTCGCCACATCACTGAATAGCGCCCAGATGCGCTCAGGCTCCGCGGCGATCTCGATGCTCTCGTGATGCGTCCACATACTTGGCTCCTCGATGTCATTAGGGAAAAAACGGCTCACGGGCAGCCCGTTCCACGCGCTTATTTTTGTCGAAGCGCGCGAATGGCCGTGACAACACGGCTGTCGATCAGGAGGATTTCAGATGAACCGTCCGGGCCCGAACGAACAGCGCCTGATGGAAGGCTTGCCTCAAGTGTGCTTCATCAGGAACACGATGAGCAACCCCGACTGTCGAGATTCACTTGACTTTTAACTCGCGGCGCAGGCCAAGGGGGGTCGGTCGAGGGGCGCGGCGTGTAGGTGTGGATGATCGGGAGGGCGCCCGGCTCGGTTCGGCCAACTACAATCGTTCGCGCGCACGTGCAGACGGACCTCAAAAGTCGCATTTGCTTCGAAAGCTGCCACTCAAGCCCGAAAGCTTCGGGCCTTGGAGAAAGGTTGTGATTTGTGCCGATCGCGCCGGGATCTGGTCGCACCACAGCTACGGGTCGTGGCGCGCTGGCGATCGTCACCTGTCCGCTTGTCATCGCGATCGTTTTCAGTCGTAACTCCATTGCACTTTCAATCCAGCGGCACCGTTAGCCGGTCGATCACAGGCCGCGTCTCCGGCCGCACTCCGCGCCACCAGGCGAAGGCCTCTGCCGCCTGCTCGACCAGCATGCCCACGCCGTCCGCAATCGTCCGCACGCCTGCATTGCGCGCGAGTCGCAGGAATGGTGTCAATCGCTTGCCGTAGGCGAGCTCGTAAGCCGCGCCTGCGGGACTGAAAACGCCCGGCGGCACGGGTGGCAGATCGCCGGTGAGACTGGCCGACGTCGCGTTGACCACCAGATCGAACTGCCCCATTGCCTCGAGATCGCCGTAGCCGCAGGCGAGGAGTGCGCCGCCCGCGACGACCTGCGCCGCCAGCGCCTTGACCTTCGCGACGTCTCTATTGACGACGACCAGTTCGGCGGGTCGCGCGGCAAGGAAGGGCAGCAATGCGCCATGCACTGCGCCGCCCGCGCCGAGGATCAACACGCGCTTGCCGCTCATCGGCAGGTTCAGATTGACCTCGATGTCGCGTAACAGGCCGACGCCGTCGAAGTTCTCGGCGATGATCCGGCCGTCCTTGAAGCTCAGCGCGTTGGCGGCGCCCGCGAGTTCCGCCCGTTCGCTACGTTCGTCGGCCATGGCGAAGGCCTTCAGCTTGAACGGTGCGGTCACGTTCATGCCTTTGCCGCCCGCCGCAATGAACGCACGCACGGTCGCGGCAAATGCGTCCTGCGGCTCCAGCGGGCCTTCTATAGCCGTATAGGACATGTCCTGCCGGGTCTCCTGTGCAAAGAGACCATGGATCAGCGGAGATTTCGTGTGTCCGATCGGGCTGCCGATCACTGCGTACTGGTCGCTCATCATGGCCTCACTTTTGAATACAACACGCCATCGGTTTGCATCGCGTCGATCTCGGCCGCGCCGAAGCCGAGCGATCGCGCCACTTCCGCGTTGTGCTGACCCAGGTCGGGCGCGACCTCGCGGATCGTCGTGTCGCAGTCGGAGAAGCGAAAGGGCAGGTTCGGCATCCGCAACTTGCCGTAGCGCGGATGCTCCTGCTCGACCACCATGCCGCGCGCGACGATCTGCGGATCGGCAAGCACTTCGTCAATGCGCTGCACCTTGGCGCACGGCACGTCGACGCCATCCAGCAGTTCGAGCACCTGTGCGACGGGTCGGCTAGCCACCCAGGGCTTCACGACGGACAAAATATCCGCACGGTTCGTGTTGCGTCCTGCGAGCGTGTGGAACCGTGCGTCGGTGCCGAAGGCGGCTGGTCCGCCGTGCGCTTCGACGAGCGCCGCGAAGCGCTTCCACGCGTCGTCCACCTGCGCGGCGATGACGAGGTCGCCGTCGGCGGCACGGAACACGCCATAGAGCGTCGACGTGGGCATGTCATGACCCGTCTGCTCCGGCAGGATGCCTTGCATCGTGTAGCACTGCACGGCGTATTCGTGCATCGACACCAGTGTGTCGTAAAGCGCCATGTCGATATGCTGGCCGCGGCCGCTCTTCACGCGACCGAGCAGCGCGGCGTTGATCGCCGCCACCGCGTGAATGCCCGTGTACATGTCGCCGAGCGAAATGCGCATCAGCGGCGGCGGCTCGCCGGGCGTGCCGATCATCTGCATGATCCCGCTCTTCGCTTCGGCAATTAGACCGAAACCGGCGCGATGCGCATCCGGTCCCGTATGGCCGTAGGCCGAGATCGAGCAGTAGACGAGCTTCGGATTGCGCGCAGACAGTTCGTCGTAACCGAGCCCGAGTTTGTTCAGCGCACCGGGCCGGTAGTTTTCGACGAACACATCCGCCGAGTCGCACAGCCGTTGCATGAACGCCTTGCCACGCGGGTCGCGCATGTTGACGCTGACGCCGCGCTTGCCCATGTTGAGTTGCAGGAAGTAACCGCTCTGTTCGTCATCGAGCACCGTGGCATGCTGACGTCCCGCGTCGCCGCTGCCGGGACGTTCGACCTTGATGACCTCGGCACCCAGCGCCGCAAGACAGCGCCCGACATACGGACCGGCCAGAAAATGGCTGTAGTCGACGACGCGAATACCTTCGAGAGGACGTGCCTGCATCAGAATGCTCCCGGGCGGCGCGGCACCATCAGACGATGCTCGCCATGCTGGACGACCTTGCCGTCCTGGCTAACAAGCTCGGACGGGAGTACGACGATCCCCCAGTCTGGACGGCTCTTGCTCGCGCGCATCGCGCCGACGCGGAACTTGACGTGCAGCACGTCGTTGACCTTGATGGGCAGATTGAAGTCCCACGTCCAGCCGAGCGACATGCCTGGCAGGAAACGGTAATCGCTTTGAGTCTTGAGGCCATCGGCGATAGACAGGCCAAAGAGACCGTGGGCGACGATCGAACCGAAGTGGCTCGCGTTCGCGTATTCCTCGTCCACATGCACGGGCGTGTGGTCGCCTGTGAGGTCGGCGTAGGCGAGAATCCGTTCTTTGGTGACGGTATAAGCCGGGCTCACGCACTCGTCGCCTTCGCTGGCGTCATCCCAGTATTTTTCAATTGTTGTCATGTCACACCTCTGAACGTGGGTTGATCGCCAGTGCCTGCGCGACGCATGTGGCAGGTCTGGCCTGAATCAGTTCGACGGCGAGGCCGTCGGGCAGGCGCAACCAGTTGCGTCCTTGCGGCATTTCGCTGACGCCGTACGTTTGCGCTGCAGCGAGCGCTGCCTCCATGTCTTCGCACATCACGCCGAGGTGGCCGAGGCGGCCTTCGGGCGCATCGTGTTGCGGGTCATGGATGAATTGCAAGCCGCCGAGCGTCCAGTACTGACGGGGTTCCTCTATCGTGCCGTCGACCTCCCGCATCGTCATGCCGAGCACGTCTTCGAAAAAGCGGATGTGCCAGTGGATGTCCTTCACCCAGATAGCGACATGCTCAAGATAGGCTTTGCTGCCGTTCATAAGGTTGTCTCCGTTGTCGACCCGAATTGGTGCGACGCACTGACCCGGGCCCCATTCAAGTTGTTGCGTGTTGTCGGTCGGCCATCGCGCGTTCGATGCCCTTGATGCATGCCACCAGCGTCGCGTTGACGGGCGTCGGCACACCAAGGCGTTGTCCCCAGCGCACGACCGCGCCGTTAATAAAGTCGATCTCGGTGATGGAGCCTTTTTCGAGGCTTTGCAGCATCGAAGTCTTGAAGCCGGCGGAAAGCCCTTCGCCGGCAAGGGTCCACGGGCGTTCGGGATCGGTGGTGGAAAGCGTCACGCCGGCGGCCTGCGCGACTGCGATCGCTTCGGCGACGGCTGCCAGTGCGGCTGTTTTCAGAAGCGGCTCGTCGTAGAGCTGGCCGTAGGTCAAGCCGGTCGTGCCCGTTAGTGCGCCCGTTGCGACATTGACCAGCAGCTTGTCCCACATCGTGCCGACGATGTTGTCGCTGACCGTGGTGACCAGTCCGGCGGCGTTGAAGGTTGCGGCGATGGCCGTCACACGGGACGTGATGCGGCCGTCGAGTTCGCCGATGTAAGTCGCCTTGCCGGCGACGCCGGACTCGATGTGCCCCGGATTGCGCATCACACCGCCGACGTAGGTCTTGCCCGCCAGCACGCGCTCGCGACCCACGATGTCCGCGAGCACGTCTTCGTGTCCAAGGCCGTTTTGCAGCGACAGCACCACGGTTTCGGGGCCGAGCAGCGCCAGCGCACCGCGCATCGCCGCGTCGGTATGAAAGGACTTGACCAGCACGACGACCAGATCGACGGCACCCGCTTCGGCGGCCCGCGTCGTGGCCTGCACACGCACGCGACGTGAGCCGTTTGCATCGTCTACGAGCAGCCCGTTACGCCGCATCGCTCCCACGTGGGGGGGCGATCGGTTCAGCAGCCAGACCTCGTTGCCGCCTTCCGTCAGCGCCGCGCCGATGGCGCAGCCCAGTGCACCCGCACCCAGAATCGCAATCTTCACTGTCGTCTCCTTGTCTGGAGATCAAGATACGATTCGGTGGTCATGCAGGCAATGCAATGGATACAATGACGCCATTGCGCCAGACAATATCGCCATGAACCCGGCAGAACTCCCCGATCTGAAACTGCTGCAGCTTTTCGATCTTCTCTACGACGTTCGCAGCGTGACGCGCGTCGCGGAGCAGCTCGGGCAAAGCCAGCCGACCATCAGCATCTGGCTCGGCCGTTTGCGGCAGCATCTGCAAGACCCGCTCTTCATACGAACGCCAGCCGGCATGGCGCCGACGCCGCAAGCCGACGCGCTGATCGGTCCGTGCCGGGAGATTCTCGAATCGCTGCGGCGCTTTGCGGCGTGGGAAATTGCCTTTGATCCCACCACCGCCAAGCGGCGGTTCCGCATCTGCATGACCGACGCGAGCCATATCACGCTGCTTCCGCGAATGCTGGCGCACGTGCGTGCGCAGGCGCCGGGGATCCGTCTCGAAGCCGCGAGGATCGACGGCAATACTGAACGCGCGCTGGAATCGGGCGAGGCCGACCTTGCAATCGGTCACGTGCCCTGGCTCGGCGGCGGCATCTACCAGCAGCAGCTATACACGCAGGACTGGGTGTGTCTGATGAACAGGCATCATCCGCGCGTGCGCGGCAAGCTTGGGCTTAAGCATTACCGCACGGAGGGCCATGTCGCCATCTCGGCAGGGACGGGGGCGCAATTGCTGGAGCAGGCGCTGGTGCGCGAGCACGTCGAACGGGGCGTCGTACTTGAACTGCCGGGTTTTCTGGGGCTCGGGGCCATCATCAAGAGCACCGATCTGATCGCCACGTTGCCGAGGCATATCGGTGAGACGCTGGGGAGGGTTAATGACCTGTCGGTGCATCCGTGTCCGATCCCGGTGGAGGGATTTGCAGTGCGGCAGCACTGGCATGCCCGCTATCACCATGAAGCGGGAAATCGCTGGCTGCGCGATCTGGTGGCGCAGTTGTTCAGTAGTTTGCGGTGACGATGCGCGTTGGCTGCGGTTGTCGTGCCGTGCCGGGGGCTCTAACTTGTTGCCGTTTGTGAAACTGGTTTCTCGCTGACGTCGTCTGCAACGGGAAGTCGCCATGCGGGAATTCCTAGCCGTGCCACAGCGTCCGACCGGCAATACGATCGTTAATTCTACTGCCGGAAGCGGCCGTCGGTTGACACAGCATTGAACGGCCGCAATGGATCGCAGAGCAGCAGGCCGCGCTATTTCTGACGTTGGAAGTGGCGGCCGAAAGTTCAGCGTTAAGCGAACCGGGATCGGGATAGTTCAGAGTGACGTGAACCCCGCCTGTGGAACCGCCCACGAATACGCCCGTAAAATTGCGCCCTCTGTCCACCATCGAGGTCCATGCCAGATGACGCATTCCCCCGTTCGCCGCGCATTGCTCGCCGCTATCGCATCCGTTCCGTTCGCCAGTGCCTGCACCGCATGGCCCGCGGACCAATCCGCCGCATCGCAGCTGAAGGCGCTCGAAGCCGCATCGAACGGGCGCCTCGGCGTGGCGGCGCTCAATACCGGCGACGGCGCGATCGTCAACTATCGCGCGGACGAACGCTTCCCGTTTTGCAGCACGTTCAAGGTGCTGCTCGCGTCCGCGATTCTCACGCGCAGCACGCACGAAGACGGTCTCCTTGACCAGCGCATCCGCTACACGCAAAGCGATCTCGTCAATTATTCGCCGGTGTCCGAGAAGCACGTCGCCGACGGCATGACGGTTGCCGAACTGTGCGCCGCCGCCATTCAGTACAGCGACAATTCGGCGGCGAACCTGTTGATCCGGCTGCTCGGCGGATCATCGGCGGTGACGGCATTCGCGCGCTCGATCGGCGACGACGAATTCCGCCTCGACCGCACGGAGACCGAGCTCAACACGGCGATTCCCGGCGACCTGCGCGACACGACGACGCCCGCCGCGATGCTTCGGTCGCTTAAGCGGCTCGCGCTAGGCGATGCGCTCGGCGCACGCGAGCGCGACCAGCTTCAGGCGTGGATGCGCGGCAACACGACAGGCGACGCGCGCATTCGCGCCGGCGTGCCGCTCGACTGGCAAGTCGCCGACAAGACCGGCACGGGCGACTACGGCACCTCGAACGACGTCGCCGTGCTGTGGCCGCCATCGAAGGCGCCGATCGTCGTCGTGATCTATTTCACGCAACGCGAGCAGGATGCCAAGGCGCGCAACGACGTGCTCGCATCGGCGGCGAAGATCGTCGCGGGGAAATTCGGCTGAGCATACAGCGCGTCACGCGGTCGCGATGAGCGTGCGGACGCTCGGGGAGCGCCTCGTGAAAATTTCTATCGACGAGCCGCTGCCTGCTGTGCCGCTGTGCGTCGTGACTCCGCCGCAAATTGTTTCGACCGCGCGCAGACCTGACCCCAAAACCGCACCGGCCAATCCTTTAGGCGAGACATGGTTAATCTTTATTGACCATCCGCGTGGCCGGTTTATCCTTGCCGATCGGCGCGCAAGACGCCTCGGCAACCGGTTGCATGGGACAAAGGAGACGCCGTGTACGTCAATCACGAAGTATTCAACGACGCAGACCGGCATGCGGCCTCGCTGCGCGGCTGGGACCAGCGCTACGACCAGATCGGTGCGGGCGCGTTCCAAAGCACGGTCAAGCAGGTCGCCGTAGAAGGCGTGCAGGTCTTCCAGGAGGCGGCGAACGTGCGCGTGGTCCAGTGCGGCGGCCTGCCGGCGGGCTACACCACGTTCGGACTCGCGCTCAACGGCGCGCCCTTCACCTTTCGCGGCGTGAAGCTGGCGCAGGGCGCGATGGTCGTCGCATCGGGCGCGAAGGAATTCACGCTGCATTCGCCGGCGGACATGTCGCTCGTCGGCATCGCCATCGAACCGCGCGTGCTCGGCAGGGTCGCGGACGCCGCCGGCATCGACCTGGACGACGACCTGTTCGACCGCGATGTGATCGACATTCCGCCCGCGGCCGGCATCCGGGCGGGCCGGCGGATGGTCGAGGCGCTCGAACGCGTGCTCGCGCAGCCCGAGCGCATCGCCGATCAGGACGGGCAGCGCCGCTTCGCGCAGGAAGTGGCGGAGGGCATCCTCGATCTCATCACCTATTATTTCCCCGACCAGACGAGCCGCCTCACGCAGGCCTGCCAGCACGAGATCGTGTGGCGCAGCCACGAACTCGTGCTCGCGCGCCCGGAGGAACCGGTGTCGGTGCTCGATCTGTGCGCGGCGCTGCGCGTCTCCCGCCGCACGATTCAAAACAGCTTTCAGGCGGTCGCGCAGACGAATCCCGCGAACTACCTGCGCTCGATCCGGCTGATGGAGGTGCGGCGCCTGTTGCTTTCGACGCCTCAGTGCGACGTCCCGGTTGCCGAAGCCGCGGCCCGCTGGGGCTTCACGCATCTGGGCCATTTCGCGAGCGACTATTGCAACCAGTTCGGCGAACTGCCGTCGCAGACCGCTCGCCGTTCTTAAGCCTCCGCCGCCCAGCGAACGTTTAGAACAAGCGTTCGCGGTCCTCTCTTTCACCCGTCTTTCGACTATCCCAAATCGGCAAGCACGCCTTGCCGTTCCCGGCGCGACCGCCGTTTTTCCTCGCCTTAGAGTCTGTCCCACGATAGACCTACGGAGGGGATACGATGAAACGCAGACGGCTGGCCGCCTCGATGGCGGCAGTGATGTCTGGTGTGGTGGCATGGCATCTGGCGAGCGCCGCCGAGAAGCCGGAAGAGCTGACCGTCGCCAAGGTTCCGCCCTATAGTCCGCACCAGATCTACGTGCCGGACATCTCGTTCGCGAGCATGACCGATGCGCGCGTGCATGTCTTCGATGCCGATGCCAACCGCTTCCTCGGCCAGATCGACGGCGGCTTTGCACCGGGCTTCGCGATCTCGCCGGACCACAAGACGAGCTACATCGCGACCACGTATTTCGCGCGCGGCTCGCACGGCGATCGCACCGACGTCGTGGAACTGATCGACAACACGACGCTCGCCGTCACCGGCGAAATCGCGATTCCGCCGAAGCACGGACAGCACGTGCCGTCGCCGTACAACACCGCGCTATCCGACGACGGCCACTTCCTCTATGTCGCGAACGTGACGCCGTCGACCTCGGTCACCGTGATCGACACCGCCGCGAAAAAGGTGCTCGGCGAAGTCGACACGGACGGCTGCGTGCTCGCGTATCCCAGCGGCAACAACCGCTTCTCGGCGATGTGCGAGAGCGGCAAGGCATTGACCATCACGCTCGATGCGAACGGCAAGGAAGCGAGCCGCAAGCTCTCCGACGCGTTCATCGACGTCGATCGCGATCCGGCGTTCATCAACGCCGCGCGCGAGGGCAACCAGTACTGGTTCCTCACCTACGAAGGCAGCGTGCGCACCGCGGACTTCTCGGGCGACGCGCCTGCGTTCGGCATGCCGTGGCCGCTCGTCAGCGCGCAGGAGAAGAAGGCGGGCTGGCGTCCGGGCGGTCTTCAGCAGATCGCGTTGCATGCCGGCACGCATCGCCTCTACGTCGCGATGCACAAGGGCGCAGACGGTTCGCACAAGGACCCGGCGACCGAAGTATGGGTCTTCGACACGTCGACGAAAAAGCGCATCGCGCGCTGGGAGCTGGCGAAGCAGAAGATCGATCCGTTCCTCTCGATCCAGGTCAGCATCGACGACAAGCCGCTTTTCTACGGCCTCACGCCGACCTCCGATCTCGTCGTGATGGACGCGCAGACCGGCAAGCTGAAGCACGTCGAAAAGCAACTCGGCTCGACGTCGACGCCGCTCGTCAATCCTTGAGGTGGCCGCCATGCTCGATCCAGTCGTTCTCATGGTGTGCGTCGCGGCGGTCGCGATCGTCGTTTTGATCGGCGCGGCCGCGAAGCTGCGCGAGCCGGCGAAGTTCGGCGCGTCGCTTGCGGCTTATCGCCTGCTGCCATCGTTCGTCGTCATGCCGATGGCCTACGCGGTGCCGGTGCTCGAAGCGCTCGGCGCAACCGGCCTGCTGTTCCCCGCGACGCGCAACGCTTCTGCCGCGCTGTTGATCGCGTTGTTCGCCGCGTTCGGCAGTGCGCTCGCCATCAACATCCTGCGCGGCAATATCCATATCGACTGCGGCTGCGCAGGCTTCGCTTCGGCCTCGCGCACGTCGGAGAAGCGCATCGGTTGGTGGCACGTGGCGCGTGTCGCGCTGCTCGGTATCGCGGCAGCGGCGGCACTCGTCACAGAGGGCCCGCGCGCGATCGTCTGGTTCGACTACGTGACGGTCGGTGCCGGAACGCTCTTCGCCGTCGCCGCGATGCTCACGCTCGACGTGCTGCTCGCCAATCTTCCCAAGCTCGAACACTTAAGGAACTCATGATGCAAACCGCTCTGATCATTTCGACCGCGCTCTCCTGGGCTGCCTTGCTCGCGCTCGGCGCGATCTGCCTCGCGCTCGTGCGCCAGGTCGGCATCCTCTACGAACGCATGATGCCCGCGGGCGCCCTGATGATCGACAAGGGTCCGGCCGTCGGTGCCATCGCGCCTTCGTTCGAACTGCTGGATCTCGCCGGGCGCGCGGTGAAGGTGGGCGGCATCTCGCCGGCGCGCCGCAGCACGCTTCTCTTCTTCCTCTCGCCGACTTGCCCCGTCTGCAAGAAGCTGCTGCCGCTCTTGCCTTCGATCCAGGCGCGTGAAGGCGCGACCGATGTCGTCCTCGCAAGCGACGGCGACGTGACCGAGCACGCAGCGTTCTATCGCAAGACGGGTCTTCCGCAATTGCCTTACGTGCTGTCTCAGGAACTGGGCCTTGCCTACCAGATCGGCAAGCTGCCTTACGCCGTGCTGCTCGACGACCAAGGCAAGGTGCGCGCGAAAGGGCTCGTCAATACGCGCGAGCATCTGGAGAGTCTTTTCGAGGCGAAGGAACGCGGCGTCGCATCGCTTCAGGAGTTCGTGCACGGCAGCGAGCATGCGGCTCAAGGACACGCTCATGAGCACGATCACGAACACGCCCAGCACGCGTAAGACGCGCGCGCTTTAACGATCCCACACGTGAACCAAGGACAGCGTCTATGAAATGGCTGGACTCTTTTTTCGAACACTCGGCGCGCGGCGTCGCGCAGCGTTCCTCGCGGCGCAGCGCCATGGCGAAGCTCGGGAAGGTGCTGGTCGGATCGGCGGTCGTACCGCTGTTGCCCGTCGACCGCACGGCTTACGCGGCCGAGCCGAAGAAGCCGGGTGCATCGAAGACCGACGACCCGACGAGTTGCGATTACTGGAAATATTGCGCGATCGACGGCTGGCTGTGCAGTTGCTGCGGCGGCACGTCGAGCAGTTGCCCGCCGGGCACGACGGCATCGCCAATCACGTGGATCGGCACCTGTCGCAATCCGCACGACGGCTCCGACTACATCGTGTCGTACAACGACTGCTGCGGCAAGACTTCGTGCGGACGCTGCTTCTGTAATCGCAACGAACGCGAGAAGCCGCTCTACAAGCTCTCGCTCAACAACGACATCAACTGGTGCATGGCGAACGGCAACGCGAACTATCACTGTTCCGTGTCGGTGCTGCTGGGGGCGGCGAAGCAATGAAAGTCACCACTACGCTCATCGCGGCCGCGCTCGCGTGCGGCGCTTCGTTCGCCGAGGCGCAGGCCGTGCAGTATGCAGGCGGCAAGACGACCTTCGACGGCAAGTGCGTCGTCTGTCATCAGGCGGGCGGCAAGGGGATGGACGGGCTTGCGCCGCCGCTCGTCGAGTATCCGGGTAAGTACGCGGGCACCGACGAAGGCCGCAGGCATCTCGGCCATACGGTGCTTTATGGCATGTTCGGGCCGATCAAGGTCAAGGACAAGAGCTACAACTTCAAGATGCCGTCGTTCGCTTCGATGTCCGATGCCGAGATTGCCGAGGTGCTCAACTATGTCGTGTTCGACCTGAATGCGCAGCACGGCAGCGCGAAGCCTTTCGATGCCGAGCAGATCAAGGCGCTGCGGGCGAGTCCCGTCGACGGCTCGGCGGTGCATGCGCAGCGCGAAAGCGTCGTGAAGAGTCTCGGGCTATGAAGCTGGCCGGCGTCGTTCTACTCACGGCGATGGCCCTGCACGCAGCGGCAGCGAGCGCCGAGGCATACGACGCCGTCCAGGCGAGGCAGGGCTGGGTGCTCAACTGCATGGGGTGCCATACGACCGACGGTTCCGGCATTCCCGGCAAGGTGCCCGCGCTGCGCGAGTCGCTCGGGCATTTCGTCGCGATGCCGGAGGGGCGGGAGTTCGTGATGCGCGTGCCGGGCGCTTCGAACTCGGCGCTAAGCGATGCGGAACTCGCCAATGTTCTTAACTGGGTGCTTGCGACGATGAACGCGTCGTCGCGGCCCGTGGGTTTCAGGCCTTATACGGCCGAGGAAATTTCGACGCATCGGCGGCCCGCGCTCACTGATGTCGCTAAGGCGCGCATGGGGCTCGTGAAGAAGCTTCAGGCGAATGGCATCACCACGGTGCCCGAGCACTATTAGCAAGTGTTTAGATCGGTCTGGGCTCGCGGGGAACTTGTTTTCACGTCGGTCTATTAGCACTGCCCCTGTCCGGGGCGGGACTTACTTTCTTTGCTGCTGCAAAGAAAGTAAGCAAAGAAAGCAGCTTTTTAGTCAGCAGTCACAGCACGTCAACGCCTTTGAAGTACTGAGTGGACATACCGCCAAAGTGTCGCCCTCAAAGGACAAAGGGCTTTGGTGCGATTAACTACTGTGTCATTGCGCAGCGAACAAAACGGTACAGCAGTCATCCCTCCGTCTTCGCTTCGCTCAGACGTGCGGTGCATCAGTCGCGTGGTCGATGTTCGCGGTTGAGGTTGAGATTGTGGACCGGTGGTTTTCGTTTATGCCTGTCGTCCGCGAAGCGCGGACGGATGGATGACTGCGTTACCAAGAAGTTGGCTGTGCGAGGACGCAATGGTTAATCGCACCACGCCCTTGAAGATATTCGAGGGCGCCACTTAGGCGGTATGTCCACTCGGTACTGCCGGTGCGTTGCCGTGCTGGGACTGCTGCCAGAAAAGCTGCTTTCTTTGCTTACTTTCTTTGCAGCAGCAAAGAAAGTAAGTCCCGCCCCGGACAGGGGCAGAGCTAATAGACCGACGCGAAAGCAAGTTTCACAGAAACATCAAACGGTGTTCAAAGAAAAGACCACCTCAAAGGAGACAAACATGACTGACCAAAAAACGTACGCGATACTCGACAAAACCCGCGCATTCATCGCGGCCGAAAAGCGCATGTTGATCGACGGCACCTGGCACGCAAGCACCAGCGGCGAAACGATCGACGTGACCAATCCCGCCGATGGCAGCGTACTGTGCCGCGTCCCGGCCGCGCATGAATCGGACGTCAACCGTGCAGTGCAGGCCGCGCGCCGCGCCTTCGACGATTCCGCCTGGTCACGCATGAAGCCGAGCGACCGCGAGCGTCTCTTGCTGCGCGCCGCCGACGCCATCGAAGCCAACGCCCGCGAATTGGCCGAACTCGAAGCGCTCGACAACGGCAAGCCGGTGGCGGTAGCCGAAGCACTCGACGTGTCGATGGCAGCGCATTGCTTTCGCTACATGGCCGGCTGGGCGACGAAGATCGAAGGCAGCACGGTCGATGCATCGATTCCGTACAGCCCGTCGAATGCGTTCTTCGCCTACACGAGGAAGGAAGCGGTCGGCGTGGTCGGCGCGATCATTCCGTGGAATTTCCCGCTGTTGATGGCCGCATGGAAGCTCGCGCCCGCGCTTGCCGCCGGCTGCACCGTCGTGCTCAAACCCGCCGAAGACACGCCGCTGTCCGCGCTGCGCCTCGGCGAACTGCTGACCGAAGCGGGCTTCCCGGCAGGCGTCGTCAACATCGTCACGGGCTATGGCAGGACCGCCGGCGCCGCGCTCGCCAGCCACCCGGGCCTCGACAAGATCGCCTTCACCGGCTCGACGCCGACCGGCCGTGCCATCGGCCACGCCGCGCTCGACAACATGACGCGCATGTCGCTCGAACTCGGCGGCAAGTCGCCGGTGATCGTGCTGCCCGACGTCGATATCGAGAAGGCGGCCGAAGGCGTCGCCAATGCGATCTTCTTCAACTCGGGACAAGTCTGCACCGCGGGCTCGCGCGTCTATGTGCACGACAAGGTGTTCGATCGCGTGATGGAACGCGTGGCCGCGATCGCGAAGTCGATGAAGATCGGCCCGGGCCTCGATCCGGCGACGCAGATCGGGCCGCTCGTCTCGGCGCGCCAGCTCGACCGCGTGCTCGGCTACATCGACGCAGGCCACACCGAGGGCGCGCGCGCGATCGCGGGCGGCAGGCGGGGGGAGGGCGCGGGCTTTTTCGTCGAGCCGACCGTGCTTGTCGATACCGATCATTCGATGCGCGTCGTGCGCGAGGAAATCTTCGGGCCGGTGCTGGTCGCGATGCGCTTCCAGGACACGGACGCGGTCATCGCGCAGGCCAACGATACGCCCTATGGCCTAGGCGCGAGCATCTGGTCGAACGATCTGTCGGCCGTGCACAAGCTGATCCCGCGCATCAAGGCGGGCACGGTGTGGGTCAATTGCCACTCGCTGCTCGACAACGCGATGCCCTTCGGCGGCTTCAAGCAGTCGGGCTTCGGACGCGAACTCGGCCGCGCCCCGCTCGATATGTACACCGAAACGAAATCGGTGCTCATCAACCATGCGTGAGATCGGACCCATGAAGAAACGCTTGCTGGCCGCCGCGCTCCTTAGCGCCTCCACGTATGCATCGGCGCAGAGTTCGGTGACGCTCTACGGCACCGTCGATGCCGGCATCACCTACACGAGCAGCCAGCAGTTCACGCGCCCCGACGGCAGCATCGGCGCGGGTCACGGCTGGCAGATGACGGGCGGCAATCTCGTGCCGTCGCGCTACGGCCTGCAAGGCGTGGAAGACCTCGGCGACGGACTGAAGGCCACCTTCATGCTGGAGAACAGCTTCTACATGGGCTCCGGCAATTTCGTGCAGAGCGGTTCGCTCTTTAATCGGCAGGCCTGGGTCGGACTCGCGAAGGACGGCTACGGCACGCTGTCGTTCGGCCGCCAGTACGACTCGTACTCCGATTTTCTCGGGCCCTACGTGTCGAGCAACAACTGGGCGACGCTCTACGGCTCGCACATCGGCGACGTCGACAACCTCAACGAAGCGTTCAACTTCAACAACGCGATCAAGTACGTGAGCCCGGACTGGCACGGCTTCACCCTCGGCGGCACGTTCAGCCTCGGCGGTGTCGCGGGCGATTTCGCGCAGAATCGCGGCTATTCGTTCGCGGCGACTTACGCGATGGGGCCGGTGTCGGTCAGCGCGGGCTATCTGAACCTGCAGAATCCGCTCGATGCGGCACTCGGCGGCAGTGCAGGCTACATCGGCGACTTCGCGTGCAGCAACGCGTCGGCGCTCTATTGCCAGTTGCAGAACGCCGACGCGCTGAAAGCCTGGGGCGCGGCGGCGTCTTACGCGATCGGGCCCGCGACGATCGCGCTCGCGTACACGCACAGCCTGCTCGATCACAGCCGCTACTTCGCGAGCGCCGCCGAGCCGATCGGCCGGAACATCGCGTTCGACATCGGCGAGATCAACCTGACGTATGCGCTGTCGCCGTTCCTGCAACTGGGCGCAGCGTACATCTACAACGTCGCGAAGCCGGACGGCGGTTTGTCGACGCGCTTTCATCAGGTGAACCTCGGCGCGAACTACGCGCTATCGAAGCGCACCGCGCTCTATGGCATCGCGATCATGCAGAAGGCGACGGGGGCCGGCATCGGCGTCGATCCGGCAACGGGTGCGGCGGCGAACTACGCGCAGATTCCAAATCTGCCGAATTCGAACAACGACCGCCAGTTGTCGGTGACGCTCGGCATCCGGCATAACTTCTGATGTGCCGCCGGCCGGACCTACACGACGAAGAGCACGACGCCGCACAGCACGAGCGCGGCGCTCCACACGAAGTCCGCGTTGATCCAGCCGGTGCGCAGAAAGCCGAGGCCGCCCGCGCGCTCGTAGACGAACATGGAAATCGCCGCGATGACGGCGAGCATCGCGAGCGTATGGATCGCGAGGGCAAGCGCGCCGAGCGGCAGCGCATGCGCGAACGAACCCGTTCCCGTCGATCCCGCGGCCGCGCACAGCGGCAACAGCGCGGGTATCAGCATGAATCCCGCGCCATGCGCGCTCGACATCAGGAACGACCACAGCGCGAGTCCGGCGAGCCCGGTTCGCATCCCGACGACAGGTTTGCCGCGATGCCCGCGCACCGCGCACCACACGCCCCAGCCGATCAGCAGCACGCCGCACGCGCGATTCAGATAGATGTGATCGACGAGCGAGCCGAGCGTGAGCGCGCCGGCCAGCACGAGCGCGACCGACGCCGCGTGGCCGATCGCGATCGGCACGAGCGAGATCAGCACGACGCGACGGCTATGCGCGTAAAGGCCGAGCGCGACGGCGAAGAGCCAGCCCATCGCGGGGTTGATGCCGTGAAAAGCGCCGAGCCCCGCGGCGGACAGCCAGAGCGTGGCCGATTGCGTCTCCATGAAGGCGGCGCTTACGGGTAGCAATACGAATCGGACGAGCAGTCGCCGCCTTGCAGGCGGATTTGGTGCGGCCGGCGGCCCTTGGGCCAGTCGATGAAGAAATCCTTGTCCGCGGCGAGACCGCCCGAGGGATCGGCGTCGAGCTTGACCATCCAGCCTTCGATGCCTTCAGGATAGAACTGGTCGTCGATCGCGCCGTACAGCGAGTTCGTAAAGTAGACGCGGCGCCCGTCGCGGCTCACTTCCACCATCTGCGGGCCGCCGTTGAGCGCGCCGTTCGCAGCGCCCGGATGCGTCTCGCGCGCCACGATCCCGCCGATGCGAATCTTGCCCGTCAGCTTCGGCGCGAACGGATCGGAGACGTCGTATTGCAGCATGTCGCCGGTGCCCCAGCACGAGACGTAGAGAAAGCGGTCGTCCATCGACAGGTCGATGTCCGAGACGAGCGGCGGCACCGCGCCGAATCCCTTGAGCATCGGCGGCAGCACGGAGGCGTCGGCGGGTTCGGCGGGGATGTCGATGATCTTCTTCACCGCCCACTTGTCCTTGTCGCGATACCACGTCCAGATCGACGACGACAGGTCCTTCAGGCTGATCACGCAATTGACGAATCCGTAGGCCTTGGTCGGATCGTGCGCGGGGCGCAGTTCGAAGACGAGCTGGTACTCGTCGCCGAAGTCGATCTCCTGCAGGTGTTTGCGGCGCGTGAAGTCCCAGAAGTGCAGTTTCCTGCCGTACTTCGCGCCGAGCAGGATCTCGGGGACGAGCCCGTTCTCGAACGTGTCGGGCGTGCCCCATTCGCTCGTGACGAGCGTGTCGTAGCCGAGATGCCACCAGCCGTCGTAGGCGAGTTGCTGCGGGCCGCGCTCGACTTCCCAGCGTCCGAGCGGATCGAAGCTCTGCTGGTCGAGCAGCATGATGCCGCCGGGTGCACGGCCTTCCGCATTGCCGAGCGCGGTCACGTAGATGCCGCCCGGGCCGCAGTGGACCGTGTGCGGACGCGTATAGCCGGTCTTCTCGGCGATCTCGTCGGGCTCGATCGTCCTGACGATCGTCGGGTTCCTCGGATCGGGCTTCGTATCGACGATATGAATGCGCGACGAACGCAGCCCCGGCACCACCAGATAACGCCGCTCGACGTGCGGATGCGGCGCATTCGGACACAGGCACGAGGAGCACGCGTTCCAGCCGAAGTGATGCAGTTCGTCGCCGGTGTTGGGCATCGCCAGTTCGCCGACGATCTGCGTATAGGTGGCCGATTGCGGATCGACATCGACCACCGCGATGGCGTCGGGCTGTTGCCGCGTGGGATCGAAGGTTGCGACGTAGGCGAGCGTCTCGGGGGGCGCCTTGGCCGCCAGTCTCGGTGACGGGTAGAAGCTCGGGTCCGGTCTCCATGTCGCCATCGTGCGTCTCCCATGCGAGGTTTAGCCAAGTGGTGCTTGCACTATAGGACACCTTCGGCACACCTGCGGACCGCCTGCCCGATGCCGCAGTGCAGCGAAAGCGGCATCGTCCGGTATGACATAAGCGATTCACTCACGGGAATCGAGCCGCAGCTATCGAGCGGTCGAGCGGTCGAATGGTGAAGCCTGGTGATAATCGGTGGCTCACCTACAATGTAAGCATGGCCCCGACCTCGGAGGAGGCTGCCATGACTGAGTCGATGATCAGCTTGATAGTGGGAATCGTAGTGGTGCTTTGTATCGCCGTCGTGCTGGTGGCCCGTCATCGGGCCGAGCACAAGGGAGAGCCGCATGCCGCACGCTGGCTCGACACCCATCCGCTTCGCGACTGGATGCGGCACAGGCACTGATTCGCGGGTAACGGGGCCGCGCAATGCGGCCCCGACGGCGGAATCGCGTGCCGTCTTTCAGCGTTTCGATCCTTTCATGGCCTCGGCTTCCATCGCCGCGTTCCATTCCTCTTTCGCTTCGATCGGGTCCATCGCTTCGTCGATGAAGGCCGACGCGCGTTCCGACACCGCGCGCGTTTCGTCGTCGGTCTCGCCGTCGATCGGGTCGTCCTCGGCGGGCGGCTCCAGCATGTCGCGCAGCATGGCGCTCAGTTCGGGCGTGTCCCACGGCTCGCCGTGCTGCTTCTTCTTCTTGATGTAGTGGCGGACTTCGGCGTCCTGTTCGGCGGTCAGGGGAAGCCCGCGGAAAGTGCGGTTGGCGTCGATGTCGGGCATGGTGTTCCTCCTGGTGTTTCGCCACCCAGTGTAGCCCCGTTGCGCCGCGCACGGCTCACTCGTGCCCTTTATCCGGCGCCGGGCGCATCGCTCAGGCAAGCGGCGGCAGCCTGCGCGCGACGGGCGTCGACTTGACGATCACCGTGCTCGTCTCGGCGCGCTCAGTGACCTTCGAGAGAATCGCGTCGAGTTGTTCGATCGAGTGCAGGAAGAGGCGGCAGATGAAGCAGTCGTCGCCCGTGACCTTGTCGCATTCGACGAATTCCGGAATGCGCCGGATCGCTTCCTCCACGAGATGCAACTGGCCCGGCAACGGCTTCACGCGCACGATCGCCTGCAGCGTGTAGCCGAGTGCGCGCGGGCCGGCTCGCGTTCGGCCAGCGCCTCGCGTGGGTTCAGGTCGCGGGCGCCGCGCTGATCCTGCTGGCCGCCGCGGGCGTCAATCTCGGCTGGCACATCGTGCCGGCGCGGCGCGCTACGGCCAACTGAAACGCGCGTCGATGCCATGCTCGGTTAGAATGGCCCGCTTTGCTTTTTGCAGGGCGCTCCCATGTGGTTCAAGAACCTTCAGCTTCACCGTCTTCCGGTCCGCTGGGCCGTCACTCCCGATCAACTGGAAACGTGGCTCGCGGCGCATGCCTTCGCGCCGGGCAATACCGTCGAGATGCAGGCGCACGGCTGGGCGTCCCCGCGCGATGACGGCGCGCTCGTCTATTCGACCCATCGCCAGATGCTGCTCGTCTATCGCGCGGAAAAGAAGCTGCTGCCGGCGTCGGTCGTCAATCAGGTGACGAAGGCGCGCGCCGCCGAACTCGAAGAGCAGCAGGGCTTCAAACCCGGCCGCAAGCAGATGCGCGAACTCAAGGAGCAGGTCACCGACGAACTCCTGCCGCGCGCCTTCAGCATTCGACGCGACACGCGCGTCTGGATCGATACGGTGAACGGCTGGCTCGCGATCGACGCCGCGTCGCCGACGCTCGCGGACGAAGTGCGCAGCCTGCTCGTGAAGTCGATCGACCGCCTGCCGCTCGACACGCTGCGCGTCGCGCGCTCGCCCGTTTCCGCGATGACCGAATGGCTTCTGTCGGGCGAGGCGCCCGGCGGCTTCACGCTCGACCAGGACACGGAACTGCGCGCGACGGGCGAAGGCAACGCGACCGTGCGCTACGTCGGCCATGCGCTCGATGTCGATGACATGCGGCGCCACATCGAAGGCGGCAAGCAGTGCATGCGGCTCGCGATGACGTGGAACGACCGCGTGTCGTTCGTGCTGACGCCGTCGCTTACGCTTAAGCGCGTGAGCCCGCTCGACGTGATCAAGGAAGCGTCCGATCCGACCGCGCAGAACGACGACGAGCGCTTCGAATCCGACTTCACGCTGATGACGGCGGAACTGGCGCGCCTGTTCGCCGATCTCGCCGACGCGCTCGGCGGGGAAGTGGAGGGCGCGCAACAGGCGGCGGCCTGACGCGCACTCAGGCGCACTGAGGCGCTTACGACGAAGCCGACGCGAACGCAAACCCGTTCTTGCCGTTGCGCTTGACGTCGTACATGGTTTCGTCGGCGGCGGCGACGAGGCGCCAGTAGTCGTCGACGCGGTCGGGGAATGTGGCGATGCCGATGCTCGCGCGCACGAGCCCGAGCGCCATCTGCTGGTCCGTCTGCGCGACGCAGGCGATCAGGCGCTGCGCGATCGCGGCCAGTTCGGAATCGGATTCGAAGCGCGCGACGAGCACCGCGAACTCGTCGCCGCCGATGCGCGCGACGACATCGCCCGTGCGCACCGACTGCCGAAAGCGCCTCGACACCGCGATCAGGAATTCGTCGCCGATGCGGTGGCCTTGCGTATCGTTCACGCGCTTGAAGCCGTCCAGATCGATGTACAGCACGGCGATGCGGCCCGCGCTCTTCGCGGTGGCTTCCAGCGCGGCAAAGAGCCGGCGTCGGTTCGGCAGGCCGGTCATGGCGTCGTGCAGCGCGGCGTGTTCGAATTCGTGCGATTTGCCGGCGAGCAGCCGGTTGTGCTTCGCATACATGCCGAGCGCCGTGACCAGCACGCCGAAGACGATGGCCGAGAGCAGGATCAGCGTGTCCGCGACCCGCGAAATGCGGTTGCGCATCGCGTCGCTGACTTCCTGGCGCTGCGCTCGCCAATATGACGCGGCCGTATCGAGCGACTGGCTCGCGGCATCGAACGGGGCATCGGGGGCGAGCGCCGTCTTCGAAAACGGCGGCGCCGGGGCCGGGCTTGCGCTCACCAGCGCGTCGAGCGTGGCGAGCCGCGCGGACAGTTCGTGGCGCGCGCGGACGTAGGCGTCGGGATCGGCGGTCTGGCTTTCGGCGCTGACGGGAGGCGCGTTGGCGAGCGCCGCCGCCGCATCGCGGGCGCCTTCCGCGCGATCGACCGCTTCCAGCACGAGCCCGATGTATTCCTGCTGCAACTGGCCCGAAAAGATCGCCCGAACCTGCACGGCGACGAACAAGAGGCCGATCAGCAGACAGCCGAGCGACGCACCCGCGATCAGCGCCGGTCCCGGCCGCCGAAAGCGCAGGATGAACGCCGGCCGCGCGCGGCGCGAATCACGGACGGGAATAGTCGTCTCGCTGGCTTCCGTTGACATTCTGTCGATAGTTCACGCGGTGAAAAAACGAACCCATGCGGGCGAAGAGACTCGGCGGCTGCTTGGCGCGCTGCGTCGGATGGCGGCGATTCTGCGCAACCGCCTGATTCGATGCGCGGTTCGCCCGGTTCGGAGCGGCTTCGCGCGCGGAGGCGGCGGGCGCGGCGTCGGCGCCCGCGGCCGCGAGACGGCCCGGCGCGGCGGGAACGACGGTCGGGGTAGGCGACTGAACGGGGTCGTCGGGCGGCATGACGTTCGTCGCGGCATCGAGCTCGGCATCGGCGCTTGCCACGGCGACCTGCCGCACGGGCGGTATCGACGTATCGACGGCGCCGTACGAGAGCGTCTGCTGCGCCCGGGCCGCCTGGGTCATGCCGAGGGTGTCGCGGGCGTTCGCCATCGCTTCGACGTAGGCGCGCTGATCGTGGCTGAACCAGACGCGATAAGCCACCGTCCCCGCGACGCCGACCGCCAGCGCGCTCGCCGAAACGACCCACAGCGCGAGTCGCCCGAAGCGCGGCGGTGCGCGCTCTGGCAGATCGTCGTCCGAATAGTCGACGTCGGCATCCGGCAATGGGCGCCCGGATGTCGGCGGCATGTCATGTGTTGCCATGGCAGCGTCTCCGAAAACGGTTCGTCAGACGAAGGGCGTTCCCTTCGATGCAACGCGGCGCGAAGCGCAAAAAAATCGCGGCCGCGACCGGGCGTTTCCCCGGCGCGCATAAAGGAAACGATTGCGCGCGATGCGAGCTTTGCGGCGTTATCCGCATGCGCCGCAAGGAAATAGGGAAAACCGGCGGTTCGTCTGACGGAACCGGCCGGCGCGACGCCTGATTCAACTGATTTTACGAGAAAGAAGCGGGAACCATGCAATTCTCGCCGGCCGCTCGCGACTTCTCGCGCGGGGGAACTCACGGTCAAAGGTCACGGGGCCAGGCCAGTCGGATGTGTGCGGTGCGGTCAATGCGTTTCCGGACGCGATCGGCCAGCGCACTTGTTGAGCAGTTTTCGGTCCCGGGTGTCCGCGCTCCCCCGCCGGATTCAGCCGGTGTGAAACGGCTCCGGCGAGGCCTCGTCGGCAGGCGTGCCGAAGCGCTCGAATTCGGAGATGACCTGCGCGCCGAACAGCAGCAGCGTCGCAAGTGCTTCGAGACTGAAGAGCACGACGATCGCCGTCGTCAGTGAGCCGTAGACGACGCTCACCTGCGAGAGCGTCGCGAAATACCAGACGAGCACGTGCCGCGTGATTTCCCAGAGCAGCGCCGCCGTGACGCCGCCGATCAGCGCGTGCCGCAGCGACGGGCGTCCGACCGGCATCACGAGATAGATTGAGGTCAGCACGAAAATCTCGCCCGCGAGGCCGAGCAGATAGAGCAGCACGCGCGAGACGCCCCTGAGCGACACATCGGCGCCGAACAGGTCGACGCTGCTCGCGCCCATCGCCTGCAGGCCGTTCGACACGAACGTGACGATCAGCATGCCCATGCCAAGGCACAGGATGTAGCAGTACGGCAGGAGCGCGGAGAGCAGGAAGTGCCGGCGGCGGATCGCGACCCGGTGCACGAAGATCACCGACATCGCGTTTTCCAGCACGGTGAACGCGAGCGAGCTGAAGAAGATCATCGTGAGGAGCAGCAGCCAGCCGATCACCGCGCGATGCGCGAGGAAATTCGACAATTCATGCACGACCGCGCGGGCCTGACCGGGGACGAGCCATTCGAGCAGGCGCGCGAGGTTGTCGAGGAGCGTCTGCTGTCCGACGAGATTGGACAGCGCGATCACGATGAGGATCAGAAGCGGAACGATGGACAGAAGCGCGTAGTACGCGACCGCGCCCGCCAGCAGCATGCCCTGGTTGGCGCGAAACGCCTTCAGCGTGCGCAGCACGAACGCGCCGGGATGGTGCGCAACGTTGCGCACTTGAGGACCGAGGCATTTCCAGATGAACTTCGACATGGGCGCTCCGCCGTGCCGAAGACCGGCGGACGGCCGTCATCGGCGCCGCGACGCGAGGCTGCAAATCACGCGCGGTCGGGCAATCGGGGAATCGGACAGTACGGGCGCGGGCATACCGCGCCACGGTCGGATGCCGCAATTTTCGCGCCAGCGGCGCGGCGAAGAAGGCCGATGCGACGGGCGGGAGATTAGCTGCGGCGCGCTTCGTCGGGGAGCGGCTCCTTGCGGGCGGCGACATCGAGCGCCATGTTCCAGAACGCGTCGACCTCTTCGGGCGCCAGGTCCGAAGCGTTGATGCCGCGCAGCCGGCAGATCAGCGCGAGCGTCTCGCCGGCGGCGGCGAAGGCGTCGTGCATGTCGCGAGAGGAGAGACGTTTCTTTTTCATGTCCGGCTTATCGGCAGCCGGCGAGACGAACTTTAGGCTAGGGCGTTCCTGTCGAGATTCATCGGAGTTTGAATCGTAGCCGCGGTGGGGGCGGCATGTTAGGCGACAGTGCTCATTTAGCTTCGAACCGCTGATTCACGTAACTCTGAAGTATGCCGATCCTCGTTCACTTAACTCTGAATTCTTGGCCGCCACTTCCGACGTCAGAAATTGCGCGGCCGGGTGCTCTCGTCGTGTATATAAGCGCCATCCACATTGGCATCTGCCGGATCGCTCCACGATGTGCGAGGTTCTCAGCTCGGTTGGGGCCACTGGTGGAGAAGTAGATGAAGACCAAGATAATCCTGACGTGCTGTTCACCGGTCATTCTCCTCGTCTTCGCCTACGGTTTCTGGGCTAACCTCGCGCAATAGCTACTTGTTCAATTTCTCAGCCTCGCTCGGCTCCTCTCTGGGCTTGTAGCGCGGCGTGGGCTGTGGCAGCAGAAAGAAGGCGACGCACAGCAGTGCAATCGCCACTCCGATGCGCCACGCCGCGATCACGACGGGAACTGCAGCGATCTGGACCAGCGTCGCAACGCCGTAGCGGCGCGTCATCTGCTGGAGGAAATCGGGCGCGAGCCGTTCGTCCATCAGCCGGCGGCCTGGCATTGCATAGAACCACTTCGCCATCCAGGTGCAGGCGGTCAGGGCAAGACCGGCAACCAGGGTCACTGACGCGACGGGCTCGAAGGCCGTGCCGAGGTGGAAGCACCAGACGCGGATTGGATAAGGAATGACGACGATCGCCAGCAGGAACAGGAGGTTGATCACGCCGAACCAGTGGTCACTCTTAGCATAAATGCGACCCGAATAATGGTGTTGCAGCCAGTAGGCCCCGATCACGACATAGCAGAGAACGAGCGCGAGATATTCGCGCCACTGCTCCGCCATGGCGCTTGCCAGGTCGCTGTAGCCATGCGTGCCCTCGGGAGATCCGGGGACCTTGATCTCGACGATCAGCAGGGTCAGCGCGATTGCGAAAACCGCGTCGCTGAATCCCTCGAAGCGGTCAAGTCCGCGCTCGGCACCATGCGTTTCCGCGGCGGCAGGTTGGTTGCGCCTATTACGTAGCATCATGTGGGTCCTTTCGGGCACGCCGGAGCGGCTCCGCGCGGCACAGCACGCACGCTCTTTGTTGGACGATCTAAATTTCATCCTGCCATGGGAAAGTTGCAAAAGAAGCATCGAATTGTCCGCGACTAAGTATGATCGCTTTGGCCGGACTGAGCCGGACACCTATACGCCGGGCCCCTCGACCGACCCCGCATGGCCTGCACCGCGAGTTCAGAGTGGGGCGAACAGAGGTCAGGGTTAAGTGAGTCTGGGCATTTGCGGCGGTGCCGGCGCATCGCGCGACGTCAAAAAAACAGGCGGACGCGGCCCGCCGCATCGAGTAATCTCGAAGCGAAGGTTGGCCGTTCAGTCGAACCCATGCAGTGGAACCCGCAGTCGATGTGATGCACGCAAGCCGGCTGTTGCCGTCGAGCTATTCCTTTCGTCAGCGGAACGACGCGCGCCGCCCGGCGCCGCCGGACCCGAGGAGACATCCATGGCCGATACCCCCGTCGCCCACGCATCCGCGTTCGACAGCGATGCGCCCATCACCGACGCCAACGAGCGCCTCTGGAATCGCGACCTCGCGCCCGTGCCGCGCGCGAAACGCACCTGGACCGGCTACAGCATCTTCGCGATGTGGATGTCGGACGTGCACAGCGTCGGCGGCTATACGTTCGCCGCGAGCCTCTTCCTGCTCGGCATCTCCGGCTGGCAGGTGCTGATCGCGCTCACGGTGGGGATTCTCGTCGTCTACGTGTTGATGAACTGGGTCGGCAAGCCGAGCCTCACGCACGGCATCCCCTTTCCCGTGATGGCGCGCGTCAGCATGGGCGTGATGGGCGCGAACCTCGCGGCGCTGATTCGCGGCGTCGTCGGCATCGTGTGGTATGGCGTGCAGACCTATTTCGCATCGAAGGCGGTCGCGACGCTCCTGCTGCTCTTCGTCCCCTCGGCGATCGCGCTGCGCGACACGAGTTTCCTGCGCCTCGATCTGCTCGGCTGGGTCAGCTTTCTTTTCATGTGGCTCTTGCAGCTCGTCATCTTCCAGCGCGGGATGGAAATCATCCGCAAGTTCATCGACTTCTGCGGACCGGCCGTCTACGTGGTCATGTTCGTGCTGATGGGATGGATCCTGTCGCGCGCGGGCCTCGACAGCCTGAACCTCACGCTCGGCGGCGAGAAGCTTTCCGGCACGGCGCAATTCCTCGGCATGGGCAACGCGATCCTGCTCGTCATCAGCTATTTCGCCGCGCTGTTGCTCAATTTCGGCGATTTCTCGCGGTTCGCGAAAAGCGAGCGGCAGATGAAGATCGGCAACTTCCTCGGGCTGCCGGTCAACTTCATCGCGTTCGCGATCATCACGGTGATCGTGACGTCGGGCAGCGCCAAAGTCTTCGGCACGATGATCATGGACCCGGTCGAGATCGTCTCGCGCATTGACAACAAAATCGCGGTGGCGATCGGCAGCGTGACCTTCATCATCGCGACGATGGGCATCAACATCGTCGCCAACTTCGTGTCGCCGGCGTACGACATCGCGAACCTGTTCCCGAAGCACGTCGACTTCAAGAAGGGCGGACTGATCGCCTCGGTACTCGCGGTGCTGGTCTGCCCGTGGATCTTCGTCGACAGCCCGAAGGCGATCACGATCTTCGTCTCCGTGTTCGGCGCCGTGCTCGCGCCGATGTACGGCGTCATGATGGCCGACTTCTACCTCGTCAAGAAGCAGGTCGTGCAGACCGCCGACCTTTACACGATGTCGCCGAACGGGCGCTTTTACTACGACGGCGGCTGGAACCGGGTGGGGCTCGTCGCGCTTTTGGTGTCGGGATTCATCTCGGTCGGCTGGGAGATCAGCACGCAACTGCTCAAGCTCTTGCCGGCGAACAACTTCGGCTGGCTGATCGGCGCGGTGGCGGGCGCCGCGATCTACACGCTCGCGATGCGCAGCAAGAAGCGCGTATAGCGCGCGGGCCGCGAGCACGGGCTCATTTCAGCCACTTGCGCACGTCCTCTTCCCACGCCGGCTGGCCGCAGCCCGGCGGATTTTCTGGGCCGAGCACGGTGATATAGCCCTGTGTCTTCATGCAGGCCTCGTAGGCGCGCACCTGCGTGCAGGGTCCGGCGCCGGCGCGTTTCGCGGACTGCTTGCAGGTGTCCATCGCGCGGTCCATCGAGGAGAAGTCGGCGTCGGCGCTCGCATTCGCGGACGGCGACGGATTGCCGCCCATCGACAATTCGACGGGCCCGCCCTGCGCGCAGGCGGCGAGCAAGGCGGTGCAGCCGGCGAGCAGCAGCGATCGGGTGATCATCGTCGGGCTTCCTCGTTGCGCGTCCGGGCAGGACGGCGCGTCCTTCACTATGATGAAGCGGATTGCGCACAGTCACCCGTGCGCGGGCGTGCGGTTCCCGGCGTCCGCGTGAAGCGCCGCGACGAATGTTTTCGACGAAGCGCTACTGCTTCATCTTCCCGGTCGATTTGCCGCCGGACGCGCTGTCGGGCGCCATGCCCTTTTCGCGCTGCTGCATCAGCGTGCCGGAGGCGCCGCTCGGCGCATTCGCGGCGGGATCGCTCTTGCCCGCGTTGCCCATGCCGGCGCCCTGATTCGCGCTTTGCGGCGTCTTGGCATCGTTCTGGGCAAAGGCGCTCGTGCTCGCGATCAGGGCAAGGGCAGCTATCATTGTTTGAAGGGGTTTCATGGTTGTCTCCGTAGGTCCGGTTATCCGGTGCGTTGCTTTCAGCATCCTTCATGCCGCAAACCGCAGATTAAAAGCAGTCGTCCTTTCCTCCTACCTATCGACGGCCGAAAACACATGGATCTGCTAAGCCGGCTTCTTTCGCTGATGCCCGTCAGCGGGCGTCTGGATGTCAGATGCCACTTCGGCGCCCCTTGGGCGATCGAACACGCAGCCGCCGGCGTGCGGGAGATTCCCTATCACGTGCTGCTGTCGGGCAGCGCAATCGTCGAGGACGGAAACGGCGCGCCGCAACAATTGATCGCGGGCGATATCGTCGTGTTTCCGGGCGGGTCCGCGCACCGTATCCACGATGGCAGCGGCAAGCCGCCGCGGCCCGTCGACGAGCATCCGGGCAACGGCTTTACCGTCGCCGGCAACGGCTCGCGGGCGAGCGAAGAGGACGATGCCGCCGACATCCTGTGCGGCCGGTTCCTGCTCGGCGCCATGCCCGAGCGGCTGCTGCGCGATCATCTGCCGGGAAGGCTTGTCGTGCGCAGCGCGGCGGGCGCCGAAGCGGCGCAACCGTCCGCCGAAGCGCTCCCAAGCGGCTCCCGCCTGCGCCGCCTGATCGAACTGATGCGGGAGGAAGCCGCCGACGAAGGTCCGGGCAGCGCGTCGCTCGTGAGCCACCTGTCGGGGGCGCTCTTCGCGCTGACGCTGCGCTTCGCGAGCGAGGGCTCGCAGCCGCCCGCGGGGCTGCTGGCGCTCGCGGCGCGGCCGCGCCTGTCGGCGGCGCTGATGGCGATGTTCGAGCGGCCCGGCGAAGCGTGGACGCTCGACCAGTTCGCCGCGCTCTGCAACATGTCGCGGGCGACGTTCGTGCGCCAGTTCCAGGAGGCGATCGGCCGCTCGGCGACCGACGTGCTGACCGAAGTGCGCATGACGATGGCGGGGCGCGCGTTGCTGGAGACGGCGTCGCCCGTCGCGCAGATCGGCGAATCGGTTGGCTATCAGTCCGACGCCGCGTTCCAGCGCGTGTTCAAGCGCCACATCGGGGTGACGCCGGCGCGCTGGCGCGCGTCGGGCGGGCGCGAGAACGCACAAGGCGCGCAAACCGAATGACCTGCCCGGCGGCCGACGCGCAATCGCCGCGCAAACAGTCTTTTGTTGCAAACGACATTGATCCATCCGGACGCCGTGCCTAGCATGTTCCGATCACCCCCGCCGCACGAATCGATGCGACATGGGGTCGCCAGGGCCACGACGGCCGATGGGAGCACACATGCTGAAGGTATTGCTTGAAGTAGTCGCGGCGATCGCCGTGACCGGGATCTATCTGCTGCCCGCGATTCTCGCCGACCGCACCAAACGCCGCTCGGTGCTGTTGCTCGCGCTGTTCAACCTGCTGTTCGGCTGGACCGTGATCGGCTGGATCGCTGCCCTGTACTGGGCGTTTCATCCCGACAGCGCGCGCGTGCTCGGGCGTGTCGCGAAGAAGAATCGCCGGGCGTCGGCGCACCATACCGTCGATGCCATCGTGTCGCGCGCCCGCGCACGCGGCGCACGGCGCGCGGGGATCGGCTTCGCGCACGGCATGGAGCGCGGCAGCGGGGATTGATCGCGCAGCGCTCCATGCAATGTGCCTCTTGACGCGTGCGATGCGCGGGTAAGATTCCGTGCGACGGCATCGTCATCGAAGAGGCATGGGGAAGACGCATGAGTATCCGCATCATTCAGCTTGGCAGCGCGCGCGTGGAAGACGAAGGATTGCGCATCGGCACGGTGCGCCGGCCGCCGCGCGGCGTGCCGAAGGCCGAATTCGCCTCGCGCGACTATTACGACGTCTGGCTGCCGATCCTCTCGCCGAGCGCGGAGCTGATGACGCAGGGCAGAAACGCCGCCGACGACGCGCAATGGTCCGAGTTCGAGCGCAAGTTCCGCGCGGAAATGAACGCCGGCGACGCGAGCAAGGTGCTCGACCTGCTTGCCGCGCTGTCGAAGACGTCCAACTTTTCAGTCGGCTGCTACTGCGACGACGAGCGACGCTGCCATCGCGGCATTCTCCGGCACCTGCTCGCGGATCGCGGCGCGACAATCGTCTGAAGCACAGCGCTTCAAGTGGCGACGACGAAGTCGAAGCGCGCTGTCTGCGGCTTGCCGCTTTCCTCGATCGACATCAAAAGGCGCCGGTCGAACAGCCCGTCGCGCGCGTTCTGCGGCTCGCGGGGAAAATAAAGCTGCGTGACGAGCACCGGCCGATGCGGCGCCTGCACCGCTACGTGAAAGTGCCGCGTGCGCCCGGGATAGCGGCCCGGCACGATGGTTTCGAGACGGTATCGGCCGTCGCTGTCGGCGAACTGGTGGCCGCGCAGGCGAAATCCGTCGATGTCGTATTGGCCGGCGTCGTCCGCGTGCCAGAAGTCGAGCAGCGCGCCCGCGACCGGCTGGCATCGCACCGAGACGACGCGTCCCGTCAGCACGATCCGCGTTCCTTCGATGCCCGCTTCGACGAGGCTCGTTCGCTCCGGCGAGTTCGGCAGGAAGAAGGGTCCGGCGGTTTGCCGGGGCGTGGTGTGGTGATCGTCGGCGCAGGCGGGCGTCGGTTCTTCTGCGCGCGCCGTCTCCATCGACCACCAGAGCGCCGCCGAGGCCGCGCCAAAGCGGCGCAGAAAATCGCGTCGCCGCAGGTTCCCGCTTCTCGCACGCATCGCCGATGCTCCTTGCCGCTTTTGGCCGCTTAAGTGCGGATCAACGTCCGGTACAGCTCGTTTGCGCGGCTCAGATGCGCGCGCATCGCTTCCGCTGCGGCGTCGCCGTCGCGCGCGCCGATCGCGTCGACGATCCGCTGGTGCTCCGCGAGCGTTAGTTCCTCGGCGCCCGGCGCGCGGACCATCGGCCGGTAGTATTCGCCCGCCCATCTGAACAGCGACTCGACGATCGAAGGAAAAATCGGATTGCCGCTGATCTGCGCGATCTCGCGATGAAACGCCATGTCGTGCTCGATGAATTCTTCCAGATTGACCATCGACGCGCGCTGCTGCGCCACTTTCAGTTGCAGCCGGGCGACGTCTTCCTCGGTGGCGCGTTCGGCCGCCATGCGCGCGGTGCCGGTTTCGAGAAACATGCGCGCGTGCTTCAGATGTTCCAGCATGTCGGGCTGGGTGCGCAAAAGATGCATCGCGCCGCCCGCGATCTGCGCGATCAGCCGTTCCGCTGTCGGCACGACGACGCGCGCGCGCTCGCCATGCACGATCTCGACGATGCCCGAGCGTTCGAGCGTCTGCAGCGCCTCGCGGATCGCGGGCCGCCCGACGCCATAGATTTCCATCAGCTCGCGCTCGGACGGAAGCTGCGCGCCGGGCGCGATTTCGCCGGTGCGGATGCGCTCCATCAACCGGTCGAGTACTTCCTGATAGAGCTTGCGACGCTGAACGATTTCAGCCATTGATCCTTCCGTGCGTTTGACTTAGTGGTCTGATGAGATTACCACGCAGGCACGGAAAGCGACGTGCGCGGTCAGTCCGGCAGCCGGCCTGCGCGAACCGCGCCGAAAAACGACGCATCGCCGATCTGGCCGCCCTTGAGCACGATTTCGAGACCGTCGCGGCGCGGCTCGTTCGACCACGCGCGGCACAGCGGCGCGCCCGGCGCGAGCCCGCCGGCGACGCTCAATGCCGAAATCCCAAGCGCGCTCGCGACTTCGCCGGAACTGTCGCCGCCGGCCACCACGACGCGCCGCACCGCCACGCGATCGAGCAGACGCCGCATCACCTCCGCCAGCGCGCCGCCGACGCGTCGCGCGGCATCCTGACGCGAGAGCCCGGCGTCGCGCGCGATCGAATCGAAGTCGAGCACGGCGGGATCGTCGGGGCCTTCGGCGCTGAAGACGAGCGCGCTGTGTCCTTGCCGCAGCGCCCGTTCGGCGATGTCGATCGTGCGCGCGATTTCGGCGTCGCCGGCACGCGGGTCGAGCGCGCGCCGCAGATCGAGCCGCTCGACGCAAAACCCGTTTGCGCGCGCCCACCGGATCTGGCCGGCCGTGACGGGCGAGCAACTGCCGCTCACGGCGGCGATCGCGGACACGGGTTCGGCGGCGGGCAGGGCGGGCGTGGCGGGCAAGAGGCCGCACGCGCGCCAGTGCGCGGCGAGCGCGTACTGCAATCCCGACGACGACGCGCTGAACACGCCCGCGCCACGGTTCTCCCAGACGAGCCGCCCGGCCGCCGCGAGCGTTTCCTCGTCGAGGACGTCGATCATCACGACCGGCGTGTCGTCGCCCTGAAGCGCGCGACAGGAAGCGGCGGCGTCGGGCGCGCGCACCCGCACCATGTCGATCAGTTCGATGCGACGCTCGGTCTGCCGCCGCAGATGCACGCGCAGGTCGGCTTCGTTCATCGGCGTGACGGGATGGCGCGACATCGTCGGATGACGGTCGAGCCGGTAGCCCGCGCCGTCGACGGCCGCGAAGAGATGACCGAACGCCTGGTAGCGCTTCAGGCGCGGCGCACCGACGATCATCGGCGACCAGTTGCCCGGCATGTGCTGTACGCCCAGGTCGATGGCGCGCCCGATCGAGCCGATCGCCGGCGACGAATCGAAGGTCGAGCAGACCTTGTATTGCAGGATCGGCGCACCGAGCGCGGCCAGCGCGTCGAAGGCGGGCGGCAGCGCGTCGTCCATCCATGGCGGGCTGCGTCCGCGCGACGATCCCGCCAGTCCGACGCAGCGCACGCCCGGAAAGCGCGCGAGCAGTTCGGGCGAGGGCGTGTCGAGACAGAGCAGGGTGGGGACGCCCGCGGCCGTCATCGCCTCCATCGCGTCGGTCGAGCCGGTGAAATCGTCGCCGTAGTAGGCGAGCAGGAGGCCGTCGGGCCAGTCCTCCGGATGCGCACTCATCGCCAGAACCCCAGCGCGGCGGCGAGCGCCGGATGGCGCTGCGCGTGCCGTTCCAGCGGCACGCCTTCGATCGTCGCGACCCACGACTCGCGCAGCGCCTCGACGCCCGCCGCGACGCTGCCCGGATGGCCGAAGATCCCGCCGCCTGCGGTATGGATCAGGTCCGCGCAGCCGATCGCGGCGAAGGTGTCGGCAGCCTGGAGACCCGTCTGGCCGGAACTGAACACCGGCATCGCGGGCATCGGCGCCTCGGGCATCACGGGTGCGAGCACGGCGCGCGCGGCGGCGATCACGCTGTCGTCGGGTTCGCTGAACTTGTTGCGCAAGCCGTTCACGTGCAGGTGATCCGCGCCCGCGAGACGCCAGATCATCTGCCACGGCGCGTAATCCCAGCCGAGTTCCGGACTGCGCGACAGATAACCCCAGCCTGCGCGATGCGCGTGAATCGGCAACTGGCTGTGACGCCGCAACGCGTGCATGCCGACGAGCCCGATCGAATTGAGCACCGCCATCACGCAGGTGCCGCCTTCGGCGAGCACGAGATCGTGGCGGCGCTTCATCTGGTCGAGATCGCCGGTGATGTTGAAGGCGACCATCGCCTTCTTGCCGGTGCGATCCGCGTGTTCGTTCACGACGCGCATCACCGCGCGCACGCGCTCGTCGAACGGACAATGCGAGCCGTCGCCCTGCAGTTCGTCATCCTTGATGAAGTCGATGCCGCCCGCCACCAGTTCCTTCACCTGCTGTGCGGTTTCGTCCGGCGACAAGCCGACGCTCGGCTTGATGATCGTGCCGATCAATGGACCGCGCTCGACGCCCGCGAGCCGGCGCGTGCCGTCGATGCCGAACGCCGGCCCCGGATACGCGCGGGCGAACGACGGCGGAAGTCGCAGGCCGGTGAGCCGCAAGCCGGACACCTGACGCAGCTCGAACAGGTTGCCGGCGATGGTCGACATCAGGTTCGGCAGCGACGGCCCCAGGTTTTCGATCGGCCACGAGAGTTCGAGCGCGCAGCGCGTGTACACCTTCGATTCGATGCCGCCCGGCAGGCTCGGCGTGTCGGCGCGGTCGAGCACGTCGAGACGCTCGACGCGCGCACCCGAGCGCGCCTTCAGCTCGGGCGTCTCGGTGCGCAGCGCGACGAAGGTGCCGCTCGACTGCTCGCCCGCGATGACATCGGCGGCGAGCTGCGGATCGACGCCGGTTTCGAGCCAGTACGTGGCGTGGATGCGTTCGGTCACGATGAGTTTCCTCGACGAGTGCGGTTTCAGGTGATGCGGCGGATGCTTTCGGCGATTTCCTCGCGCTCGAAGACGTTCTTCCAGTCGTCGCGCATGAGGCGCGGCTTGCCGAACTCGATCGCCTTGTTGCAGGCGTCGGAGAACGCGCCCGGGATTTCGTTGAAGATCACCGCGCCCAGGATGTTCATGTGACCGAGCAGGAAATCGCGCGCCGCTTCCTTCGGCACGCCGCGCTTCACGGTTTCCTCCATCGCTTCGCGCATCACGTAGAGCAGGGTCGCGCAGATCGTCTCGGAGAGACCCGGCTCCAGCAGCGCCATCTGGTCGACCGTCAGCCGGTACGAGCGCAGGATCGGCGCGTAGATCACTTTCGCGACCGCCTCGCCCAGATCGAACGCTTCCTCCGGGCCCTGCATCAGCGCGCTCGTGATCGACTGCTTCGCGTGGGCGCCGCCGAAGAAGTCGCGGCGCCCCTCGGTCGTCGATTCGTCGTTGAAGATCAGCGGATGGCACGGATGCGCGACGAAGTAGGTCAGGTCGGGGCGAGCCGGCAGATGGCCGGCGAAGGGCGCTGCGGCATCGAGCGTCATCACCATCGTGCCGGCACGCAGCTTCGGTGCGATCTCGTGACTCAGCTTGCCGATCAGCGTGTCGGGCACGGCGAGGATCACGACATCGGCGCCGTCGATGGCCGCGTCCGCCGACACGCATTCGACGCCCAGGTCGTCCTTCAGCCGTTTTCTGCCGCCTTCGCCCGGCTCGACGTGCGCGACGCGGTAATCCGATTTCAGCAGGTTGCTCGTCAGGCGGTAGCCCATCTTTCCGCCCGCGCCAAAGAGCGCGATCTTTTCGGTCATTTCGTTTGTCTCCAGAGAGTGAGTACGTCGAAGCGCTTATTTCGTGTGCGAATGTGCGTTCAGGCCGACCGAGACGGACGCTTCGGCGGCCGGGCGACGCGAGGTCGAGCCGATCGCGAACGCGAGTCCCGCGGACATCAGCATGAACGCCCCGACGATGAACATCGGCGCCTGGTAGGAACCGGTCGCGTCCTTCACGGCGCCCGTGATGTACGGCGCGACGAATCCGGCGAGATTGCCGACCGTGTTGATGAGCGCGATTCCGGCTGCGGCTGCCGCGCCGGACAAAAAGCGCGCGGGCAGCGCCCAGAAGTTCGGCAGCGCGGAGAAGATCGCGCAGGCCGTGACCGTGATGACGGCGATGCTCGCGGTCGGCGATTTCATGTAGAGCGCAAGTGGAATGCTCGCCGCGCCGATCAGCGCCGGAATGCCGATGTGCCAGGCCCGCACGCCGCGTTTCGTTGCGTTGCGGCTCCAAAGGAACAGGGCGAGGGCGGCCGGCAAATACGGAATCGCGGTGATCAGGCCTTTCTGGAACACGTTGAAGTGCGTGCCGAACCGGCCTTCGAAGCCGCCGATGATCGTCGGCAGGAAGAACGCCAGCGCGTAGAGGCCGTAGATCAGGCCGAAGTACATCAGCGCGAACACCCACACGCGGCCGCTCGTCATCGCGGCGCCGGGACGCAGCGTGTGCGGCGCGGCGGCGACGGTTTTCGCCCGTTCCTCGGCTTCGAGTTCGGCGGTGAGCCAGTTCTGCTCGGCGGGCGTGAGCCATTTCGCCTGCGACGGGCGATCGGCGAGATAGAACCACGCGATGAACCCGACGATGATCGCCGGCACCGCGACGCCGAAGAACATGATCCGCCAGCCCGCGAGGCCGAAGGCGCCATGCGCTTCGATGAGGAGCGCCGCGACCGGCGCGCCGATCACGATGGTGAGCGGCTGCGCGAGATAGAACAGCGCGAGGATGTGGCTGCGATGGCGCGCCGGCACCCACATGCTGAGGAACAGGATCGCGCCGGGAAAGAAGCCGGCTTCCGCGACGCCCAGCAGGAAGCGCAGCGTATAGAGACCCGGAATGCTGCTGACCCAGGTGAAGAGCAGGGCGACGATGCCCCACGTCACCATGATCCGCGCGAGCCAGCGGCGGGCGCCGAACTTGTGGAGCGCGAGATTGCTCGGGATTTCGAGCAGGATGTAGCCGATGAAGAACACGCCGGCCGCGAGCCCGAACTGCGCGGCGGTGAGACCGAGATCCTTGGTCATCCCGTTGGGGCCGGCGAAGGAGATCGCGGTCCGGTCGAGGAAGTTGATGAAGAACATCAGTGCCACGAAGGGCACGAGACGTAGCGACACCTTGCGTATGGCCGATTTTTCGACCGCCTGGAGATCTGCTGCACTTTGCATTTCGCCTCCTCCGACTTCGTGGGATGGATGTGGAATCGTTTTTTGTCTTTACTGGTGTGATGAGTAGACCATGAGGTGTGATCAGCAGGAAATCGGGGATTACGCGGTGATCAGACGGGGGAATTGGACTGACGAAAGGCATCGGACACGCCAAAAGAAAACGGCTGCTTCGAACGTGTCGAAGCAGCCGTGCGGGGAAAACCGTCCCGAGCCGTCGCTCGCTATAAAGACTGCCGGACCACGGGATGATCGGCCGGGGCCATCGGAACTTCGGCGGCGTCTCGCAAGTCGTCGAGATCGCGGCCGCGCGTCTCAGGCGTGTACCACGTCGTCACCACGCCGATCGCGCTCAGAATCGCGACGTAAGTGGCGAGCGGAATCCACGCAAGGATGGTGCCCTGGCTGCCGCCCCAGTGCGTGGTCGCCCAGGCGATGATCGATGCGCCGATGAGCGGCGCCACCCCGCCCGCGATGACCGCCGACACCTCGCGCCCCACCGCGACGCCCGCGTACCGGTGCTGCGCGCCGAAGAGTTCGGGCAGCAGCGCGCCTTGTGTCGCGAACATGCCCCACACACCGGCGAGGGCGACACACAGCATCGCGACGCTCGCCGTCGCGTTGCCGAGACTCAGCACCCACCAGGTCGGATAGGCGAGCAGCAACTGATACACGGCGAACGCGCGATAGACGGGAATCCGTCCGAAGCGGTCGCTCAGCATGCCGGTCAACGGGATGATCACCGCGCCCGACGCGCCGGCCAACAGCAGCGCGATCGGACCGATCGATCCCTTGAGACCGGTCGCGGTCGCGATGTAGCTGATGGCAAGCGACTGATAGATCGACGAACCGCCGTTCTCCGCCATCCGCATGCCGATGACCTTCAGGAGCGTCGGCTTCGAATGCTTGAGGAGGTGTTTCAGCGGACTGTCGTTGACTTGCTGGCGCGCTTCGAGCTTCGCGAACGACGGCGATTCCTTGAGCTTCAGCCGGATCCAGACCGCCACCGCGATGATGACGACGCTCAGCAGGAACGGGACGCGCCAGAGCCAGCTTTGCGAGATGTCCTCGACGCGCACGAGCGCGAAGTAGATCGCGGCGGCCATCACCGTGCCGAGCAGCACGCCCATGAACGGCAGCGCCGCGAAATAGCCGCGCCGCTTCGCGGGCGCGTATTCGGCCATCAGCACCGCGGCGCCGGCCTGTTCCGCGCCGGCGCCGAGCCCCTGCAGCAGACGGCAGCCGACGAGCAGGATCGGAGCCCAGATGCCGGCACTCGCGTAGGTGGGCAACAGGCCGATGAGCGTGCTGGCGACGCCCATCAGCAGGATCGTCGCCATCAGCACGAACTTGCGGCCATAGCGGTCGCCGAGCGTCCCGAAGATGATGCCGCCCACGGGCCGGATCGCGAAGCCCAGAAAATACGCGCCGAAGCTCGCAATCAGGCCGATGCTCGGATCGCTCGACGGGAAGAACAGCGGCCCGAAGATCAGCGCCGACGCGAGGTTGTACAGCGCGAAGTCGTAGTATTCGAGCGCGCTGCCAAGCGACGCGGCCCACGCCGCGCGATACAGATCGGCGGTCGTGACCTCCTGCTTGCGGGCGCCGGCGTCGGTGCAGGCGTCGCCCGGGGTGGCCGCGATGGTGTGCTGGTGTTTCATGATGTCTCCTCCAATGTGGATGCCGTGCCCGATCACCTGTGATCCGGGCGGTCCGCTCTGCAATGCGGCGCGCGAGCGCCGCTTCTGACCGGATCGACAACGCGCTGAATCCGTCCTCGTCTTGTCGCGAGGCGCCGGACCGTTCTGGCCGCGCTTTCCTTCGTCGAGACGGGCCGCCGGGGCTAGCCGACTCGTTCGATCTCGTCGAGCAAGGCCGCGCTCATCACGTCGAGCGGGGCGGGCGTGCCCGTATACAGTTCGATCTGCCCGCAGAATTGATGCAGCAACATCCGCGTTCCGTCGACCACGCGGCATCCGGCCTCAGCGGCTTCGCGGATCAGCTTCGTGCGCACGGGAATGAACGCCGCGTCCATGACGAACAGATGCGGCGCAAGCTGCCCGACGCGCAACGGGTTGACGTCCGGCGCGCGGAACCCGGCCGCCGTCGCGTTGACGACGCCATCGAATGCGGCAGGGTCGAAGTCGCTCAGGTCGCCGCCGAACGCGAGCCCGAAGTCGCGGGCCAGTTCCTGTGCGCGCGACGCGGTGCGGTTGAACAGCGTCACCCGGGCGCCGGCGCGGCGCGCGCCCCAGGCGATGGCGCGCGCCGCGCCGCCAGCGCCGAGCAGCGCGACGCGCCGGCCGTCGAGCGGCGTCACTTCTTCGAGCGCGCGCACGGCGCCCGTGCAGTCGGTGTTGTAGCCGGTCAGGCGGCCGTCGCGATTGTCGATCGTGTTCACGGCGCCGATTTCGCGCGCGGTTTCGTCGAGCGCGTCGAGGTGCGGGACGACGGCCTGCTTGTGCGGCATCGTCACGTTCAGCCCGCGAATGCCGAGCGTGCGCATCGCGCCGATTGCGCCGGCGGCATCGTCGATGCCGAAGCTGACGAACGTGTAGTCCACGCCGAGGGCGCGGTACGCCGCGTTGTGCACCTTCACGTTGAAGGTGAACGGCTGGCCGGCCAGGGAGCCGCAAAGGGCTGGAATCGAATGAGGCATGGTCGCTCTATCCCTTCGACAGGTCGTAAGCCGCGACGGCCGGTTCGCCGTCGAGCACGCGCAACAGGTTTTCGGTGGCGAGTTCGGCCATCGCGCGCCGCGTCTCGTGCGTCGCCGACCCGATGTGCGGAAAGGGCGTCACCTTCGGATGCATGCGCAGCGGCGAATCCTGCGGGAGCGGTTCGACCGCGAAGACATCGAGGCCCGCCGCGCGCAAGTGACCGCTGTCGAGTGCAGCAAGGAGCGCGTCCTCGCGCACGATCGCGCCGCGCGAGCCGTTGACGAAGATCGCGCCGGGTTTCATCGCGGAGAACGCCCGCGCGTCCATCAGGCCGCGTGTTTCGTCGGAGAGGGGCAGGGTGAGGGCCACGATGTCCGCGCGACCGAGCACGTCGTCGAAGGACGCGCGCACCGCGTGTTGCGCGAGCGACGGCGGCACCTGCACGTCGAACGGATCGTGAAAAATCACCGGCATGTCGAACCCGAGCGCCGCGCGCCGCGCCACCGCCTGCCCGATCCGGCCGAAACCCAGCACGCCGAGCGTCTTGCCGTGCACGTCCCAGCCGAACCGGTCTTCGCCGATATTGCGCGTCCAGCCGCCTTCGCGCACATGGTTCGACAGTTCGACGAGACGCCTCGACGCCGCGATGATCAGCGCGAACACGGTGTCGGCGGTCGTCTCGGTCAGGACGCCCGGCGTGTGGCACAGCGTGATGCCGCGCCGCTTCAGGCAGGCGAGATCGTAGTTGTCGACGCCGACCGAAATGCTCGAAATCACCCGCAGGCGCGCTGCCCGGTCGAGTTCCTGTTCGCCCAGTCTGAAGCTCGAACCGATCAGGCCATCGGCGTCGGGGAGCGCGTCCCGGAAGCGCGGCAATTCGTCCGCGCGTCGCGGGTCGGCGAGGGTTACGTCGTGCCATTCGCGGATGCGTTCGAGCAGGTCGTCCGGAATCTTGCGGAAGACCACGACGTGCTTGCGTGCCGTGCGTTGCGTTGACATGGCTTCTGTCCTCTTTCTGAATAAAGCTGAATGACGGATGCCTCAGCGCGGCATCGTGCGAAGCGACGACGGGCCGCCCGTCAGCGCGATCCGCTCGCCGGTATCGCGCAACTGGCCGCCGTTCACCGCGAAAAACGCGAGCTGCTTCTCGACGTTGAACTGCACGACCAGATGCTTGCTGTCGGCGGTGAACACGATGCCCTGGGCGGCTTCTCCGCCAGGCGCTTCCGAGACTTTCACGGCTTGCCCGTCGCGAATCGCGAAGAGCAGGACCTTGCCGCGCGAATGGCGGCCGGGGTTGTCGGGGCTCAGGTTGGAGCCGTCCATCGACTGGACGCCGATCCACTTGCCGTCGGGTGAGATCGCCACGCCCTCGGGCAGCGACGGCACCGTGATGTGCTGGACTGCGCGAAACGGCTCGTGCGACACGTCGATCAGCGTGACGGTGTCGGCGTCGCCCGCGAGCTTGCCGGCGTAGGAGGGCAGCCCGGCCAGTCCGACGTCGCTCACGACGGCCCATTTGCCGTCGCTGGACACGTCGATGGTGTAGGGCGCGACACCGCTCGACAGGCGCACGCCGCTGTCGGTCACGCGGCCGTCGGCGATGTTCAGCATGGCGACGCCTTGTTCGTCGCGCAAGGCGACCAGTGCGTGCCGGCCGTCGTGCGTGAAACTCACGCCGGAAAGACGCTTCTGCGCGATCTTGAGCGTGTCCGCGAGCGTCACGCGGTTTCCTTCGATGCCGAGCACCGCCACGCTGCCGTCGATGCACGCGACGAGCGCGAGGCGCCCGGCGCGGTCGATCGCGATGCCCTGCGGATGACTGCCGATATCGAGCCGGCTGACGGCGGGCGGCGACGCCCGCAAGTCGACCACCTGCACGAACGAATCCATCAGCAGCTTCTTGGCCGCGCGGTCATAGCGCGTCGGCGCGCCGACCAGCGCGACGGCCGCATCGGGCGTGATCGCGACCGCCTGGGGCGGACCCTGGATGCCGTTTTCGACCTCCACCTGCACTTTGACTCGTGGCGGGAAGCGGCTGGCGTCGAGGACGGTCAGCGTGTCGGGCCCGGGATTGTCGGGGAAGGTATCGCGGCCTTCGACGCGCTGATACTTGCCGTCGTTGCCCGAGACGATCCAGTCGGCGGCAGGCGAGGCGCAAGCCGTGAAGGCGATAGTCAAGCCGGCGAGCGCCTGCGCGCAGCGGGTCCGCGACGCAATGGGTGAGTGCATTCCATGTCTCCTTGATGTCTTGTTGTGGTGCCGCGCATGCGGGCAAATCAAACGACGCTGGTCAGCCCGCCATCGACGAAAAGCGTCTGTCCGTTCACGAAGTCCGACGCCCGCGACGCGAGGAACACCGCCGCGCCGCACAGTTCTTCGACGCGGCCCCAGCGGCCCGCGGGCGTGCGCTTGCACAGCCAGTCGGAGAAAGCGGGGTCGTCGACGAGCGCGCGGTTGAGATCGGTGGCGAAGTAGCCCGGGGCGAGCGCATTGGCCTGAATGCCGCGGCTCGCCCATTCTGCGCACATGCCCTTGGTCAGCATGCGGATGGCGCCTTTCGTCGCCGCGTAGGGCGCGATGCCCGGCCGCGCCAGTTCGCCCTGTACCGAGCAGAGGTTGATGATCTTGCCGTGCCCGCGCGCGAGCATGTGCCGCGCGACGGCCTGGGAGACGTGAAACGCGCCGTCCAGGTTGACGCGCAGCAGATCGTTCCAGTCGGCGGCGCTGAAGGTTTCGAGCGGCGCACGGCGCTGGATGCCGGCGTTGTTCACGAGGATGTCGATGGCGCCAATGCGTTCCTCGAACGCATTGATCGCTTCGGACACCTGCACGCGGTCGGTCACATCGAAGATGGCGCTGTCGGCGTCGAAGCCTTCGTCGCGAAGGCTCGCTGCGATCGTGGACGCCTTCTGCTGATTGCGATCGTTGATGACGACCGCCGCGCCCGCGTCCGCGAGGCCGCGCGCCAGCGCGAGTCCGATGCCGCGTCCGGAACCGGTGATCAGGGCGCGTCGTCCGCTGAGGTTGAAAAGCTGCAATGTCTCGTTCATGTTCTGGGCCGCATTCGATGCGTCTCCGGTTTGTCTGCGCATGTATGCAGTTCACCCGAAGCGCTGCGATCGCGCCAATAGTCTTTCATGACACTGTTATCATGATTCGTGATGACAGACGACGGACGCCCTGCAACCGGAGACACGTCATGGAACTGAAGCATCTGCGCGCGTTCGTGGCGCTCGCGGAGGAACTGCATTTCGGACGGGCCGCGCAACGGCTGTGCATCGTCCAGCCGGCGCTGAGCATGCAGCTCAAGGCGCTCGAAGAGGAACTCGACGCGCGGCTCCTCGAACGCGACCGCCACAAGGTCGCGCTCACCGAGACCGGGCGGCTTTTTCTGCCCGAGGCGCGCGCCACGCTGCATCAGGCGATGCGCGCCGAACAGACGGCACGACTATCGGCGCGCGGGGAGATCGGCACGCTGCGCATTGCGTTCGTGTCGTCGGTGCTGCCGAAACTCTTGCCGACGCTCATTCGGAGCATGCACGCGCGCTATCCGCTCATCACGCTCGAACTGAAAGACATGCCGACGCCGGACCAGATCGCCGCGCTGCACGACAACAAGCTCGACTTCGGACTGATACGGTTGCCGGTGACGGGCGCCGGTCTGGAGACGCGCGTCGTGCTGGAGGAGCCGTTCGTCGTCGCCTTGCCGGACGATCATGCGCTTGCGGCGCTTGCGCTGATTCGGCCGCCGGACCTCAATGGTCATCCGGCTTTCGTTCTGGCGCGGCGTTACGCTCCCGGCTTTCACGACGAGATGCTGGTCGCGCTGAAGCGTCAGGGCGCCGATCTGGAAATCGCCCAGGAACTGGGGGAATTCAGCACGATGCTCGCGCTGGTCGCGGCGGGCCTCGGCATCGGCGTGATTCCGGCTGAAGCGGCTGCGGCGTTGCCGCCCAAGGTCGTGGCTCGGCCGCTCGCGCTCGATAGTCATCGGGCAGGCATCGGGCTCGCGTTCACGCGCGCGGATAGCGCCGCGAAGCGCGCGCTGCTCGATATGATCGAGCAATGCGCGGGTATGGGTCGCGGGGGCGCTTAGGCGATCGAAAGCGGACATTTCTAAATGGCCGGAACACGACATTTCTATAAAGCCACTACACAAGAAAGTGCGATAATTAAGATTATGTAAAATCATCTTTCGTAAACGGGAAAAGGAAGCGCCGCGATGCTCGCGCTGAATCGGTCTTCGCCATCCGGCGCCGTCCATCCCAGATCCAGTCCCTTCACCCAAATCCGCTCGCACAATCACGCGTAAGCCGTGTTCTGCGTCAGCGTCCGCCAGCGAACCCTTCGACGCGCTTCAACCCATCTCTCGCGCCCGCGCCAGCAAAAACTCACGCTCCCGTGCGTTACGCGTCATCGCGGCAGCACGTTCGAACTCGGCGCGCGCTTCGTCGCGGCGTCCGAGTTTCGCAAGCAGATCGGCGCGCACGCTCGGCAGCCAGTGATAGTGCGCGAGCGTCGGCTGTGCCGCGAGCGTATCGGCGATGTCGAGCGCCGCCTGCGGCCCAAACGCCATGCCGATCGCCACCGCGCGGTTCAACTCGACCACGGGCGAAGGCGCCACTTGCTGAAGCGCGTCGTAGAGCGCGACGATCATCGGCCAGTCGGTGGCGTCGGCGCTCGGTGCGCGCGCGTGGCACGCGGCGAGCGCGGCCTGCAGCGCGTAGACGCCGCGCGCCCCGCCGAGCGCTTCCGAGCGCCTGAGCGCCGCGAGCCCGCGCCGGATCAGAAGCGGGTCCCAGCGGCTGCGATCCTGGTCGGGCAAGAGCACCGGACGCCCTTCTCCGTCGACCCGCGAGCGCATCCGCGACGCCTGGATCTCCATCAGCGCGACGAGGCCGTGCACTTCGCTCTCGTCTGGCGCGAGTCCCGCGAGGATGCGTCCGAGCCTGAGCGCGTCTTCGCAGAGCGCAGGACGCAGCAGATCGTCGCCGGCGGTCGCCGAATAGCCTTCGTTGAAAATCAGGTAGATCACCTCCAGCACCGACGACAGCCGCGCCGCGCGCGCATCCGCCTTCGGCACCTCGAACGGCACGCGGGCCGCCGACAGCGTGCGCTTCGCGCGCACGATGCGCTGCGCGATCGTCGGCTCGGCGACGAGAAACGCCCGCGCGATCTCATCCGTCGTCAGCCCGCCGATCAGGCGCAGCGTGAGCGCGACGCGCGCGTCGAGCGACAGCACCGGGTGGCAGGCGGTAAAGACGAGCCGCAACAGGTCGTCGCCGATGTCGTCCTCGCGCGCGGCATCGAGCGCATCGACGAAATCGGGCACGACGTGCATCTCGAGCGCATCGAGTTCGCGGCCCAGCTCCTCGTGCTTGCGGGCGTGCAGCGCCTCCTGTCGCAGGCGGTCGAACGCGCGGTTCTTCGCTGTCGTCATGAGCCACGCTCCCGGGTTGTCGGGCACGCCCGTTTCGCTCCAGCGCTCGAGTGCGGCGACGAGCGCATCCTGCGCGAATTCCTCGGCAAGCGCGACGTCGCGCACGATGCGCGCAACGCCCGCGATCACCTTCGCCGATTCGATCCGCCAGACCGCTTCGATCGCGCGATGCGTCGCGCTCGCGCTGTCGGTCTGGCTCCCCGCCGCTGGCTTCGCCACGTTCAGGCGGCTTCCGGCGCCATGTGCACCAGTTCCCAGATGTGGCCGTCGAGATCCTCGAAGCCGTGTCCGTACATGAAGCCGTGATCCAGCGGCGGCCGCGGCGCGCGCCCGCCCGCCGCGACGGCCTTGGCGACGAGGTCGTCCACTTCGGCACGGCTCTCGCACGACAGGCACACGAGCACTTCGGTGCTCTGCTCGGCATCGACGATCGCCTTCGACGTGAAGCCCTGGAAGAAATCCTCGACGAGCAGCATCGCGAAAATGTTCTCGCCGATGACGAGGCACGCGCCCTTGTCGTTGGTGAACTGCGGATCGAAGCTCAGGCCGAGCGCCTTGAAGAAGGTCATCGAACGCTTGAGGTCCTTGACGGGCAGGTTCACGAAAATCTGCTTATGCATGGCGGTCAGTCTCCGGTTGGTAAGCGCTTCAGTGCGCTTCGGCGAGCGTTTTCAAGTTGTTCAGGCCGTCTTCGAAATCTTTCCGACCATGCGATCCATGATCGAGGGAGCCTGCATCAGTTTCGTGACGAACGGCGCCGGGTCGTGCATCGACCACTCGACGCGCGTTGCGTCGCCTTCGGGCTTCATGCCGCGGCGACTCTCGCGGCCTCATGTCCTCACAACGTTCGAGGCCAGTTCGAATCGACACGCCGCATCAAAATTACCGGCTCGAACCTCCGCCCGTCTCAGGTGAAGCACGGCCCGACTTTGCGGACTTCGACGGTGCACCACTCCGCAGCCGGGCATTCGGCGGCAATCGCTACCGCTTCGTCGCGCGTGTCGACGTCGAGCAGGAAAAATCCGCCGATCATCTCCTTTGCCTCCGCGAACGGGCCGTCGACGAGTCTCGACTCGCCGTCGCGCTTCTGCAGGCGCACACCGTCCTTGTCCGACGCGAGCGACTCAGCTGCACGCAGGACGCCGCGCGCCTGCAGTTTCCCGGCGAATTCGAGCATGCGTCCATAGACGGCCCGGCCCTCTTCTTCCGTGCGCTGACCGCGTTGTTCGCGCGGTTCGACGATCAAAAGCGTGTAAGCCACGAACAACCTCCAGAAAAAATTTGCCGGGTCCCAAGGTACCCCGGCGCGCGCGTGCAGGCAATACTACCGGGCCTCTGCGTTTATTCAGACGATTAAATTATTTATCATACGTTACGACTAGTTACGGCCTTTTACGCACTGTTACGGGCGTTTATTAGTACTATTCCGCCCAAGCCGGATGTTTTTTACCGCATCGTCCGACTGCATCGGTCAGAAATACGTCTTCGCGAAGTCGCGAGGCGACGCTGAACCGGACCCCAGCCGTCCCACGGGCGGCACCGCCATCGTTCGCGCACTGGCTTCCAGGCTGTCTTGCAGCCTGATCGCCGCGCCAACGGTCCTCGCCATGCCGGCCGTCGACGTTCTTCACGAACGCGATTCCGCGCCTGCACTGAATCCCGACGCTGTGCGTCGCCGGGCGCTACGTTCGTCGCGCGCCGGTTCACGTTCGTTTCGATCACCGATGAAAAATAATCCTTTCGTTCTTTCTTCGCTCGCCATCGCTTTGGCGGGTGCACTCGCCGGATGTGGCGGCGATTCCGACAGCGCGAATGTCGCCGCAACCGCGAACGCGCAGAACAGTGCCGGCGCAAATAATGCCGCCGACGTGAAGGCGACCGCCAACGCCGCCGTGAACCCGACGATCTCGTGCGTGTCGCCGTCGGCGTCGCCTGCGCAGTCCGGTGGCGCGAAAATCACCGCCGACAGCCCGAGCGCCGATGCCACGCGGCTCTATCCCGCCGGCAGTCCGTTCAAGGTCACGTACACGACGCGTCCGGGCGCGGCCGACACCTTCAAATGGGCGATCTACAACACGTACAGCAAGGTGGTCGCGAGCGGCAGCTTCGCCGTGCCGGCCGCCGCGACGACGACCACCCTCACCTGCACGTCCACGCTCGCGGGCTTCTTCGCGCTGACGGGCACGCTGCAAAAGGCGGGCGGCCAGGTCGAGACCGCGGGCACGCGCCCGAACGGCTTCGCGAGCTTCGGCGTGCTGCCGAACCTCGCCAGCACGCTGCCCGCCGTGACCTACGCGAACCAGGACCAGCATCGCTTCGGCATGCAGGGCTTCAACGGCAACGCCGCGATGCTCGCCGCGCTCGGCATCACCTGGAACATCGACGACCGCCAGATGGCCGTGATGGAGCCGAGCGGCCGCAACTCGTTCACCTCGGCGATGAACAACCTCGATCCGACCTTCACGTCGGGCAAGGTGATGCGCCTCGTGCGCCTCGACGGCATTCCGGCCTGGGCGAGCGGCCACGGCCTGTCGCCGGACTACGGCTACGCGCCCGCCGACCTGAACTACTACGCGAACTACATGGGCCGCGTCGGCGCCGAGACCGAAGCGATCCGCGCGCGCTATTTCCCGCAGCAGTCGGCGAACTACTATCAGGTGACGTGGGAGCCGTACATCCTGTGGAAGGACACGGACGCGAACTTCGTCGCGCTCTACAAGGCCGTGTATCAGGGCCTGCATTCGAAGGACCCGAAGGCCGTCGTGATGGGCCCGGCCGAGCCGTTCCCGTCGCTCACGACCGAGCGCCTGAAGCGCCTCGCGCCGCTCGGCTTCGCGAACTACATCGACGGTGTGGCGACGCACGGCTACTACGACGCGGGGACGTCGCCTTCGCATCCGCCGGAGCGTCACCACACCGACGCGAATTCCGCCGATGCCGCGAACTCGCTGCCGAACGAAATCCGTGCGCTGCGCGAGGAAATGAACGCGCAGTACAAGCCGGGCATGAAGCTCTTCGTGACCGAGACGGGCATCAGCTATGACCTCGGTTCGAGCTACGGCCCGAACTATCCGAGCTCGAACATCCTCTTCGCGCAGAGCGCGGTCGTGGCGCGCACGCACCTCATCATGCTCGGCGAAGGCGCGGACCAGACCTACGTGTTCTTCGGTCCGGACTTCCCGGGTGAAGTCGGCTACGGCACGTTCTTCGACCTCGATAATCCGGAGGCCGCGTTCGGCACGCAGAACATCAGCCCGAAGCCCGCCGCGATGACCGTCGCCGCGATGACCCGCGTCCTCGACGGCACGACGACGCTCGGCCCCGTCAAGGGCACGCCGTCGGGCGTGTACGCTTACTCGTTCCAGCAACTGGGCGGCGGCAAGGTGATCACCGCGCTCTGGACGCACAACAACGCCGTGTGGGACGCGAGCGTCGGCTTCAGCGCGACCTACAGCAAGGCGTACCAGTTGAGCGTCGATGCGCCGGGCACGAGCGGCACGGTCCAGTTGATCGACGCGATGGGCAATGTCTCGAACGCGACCTACACGAACGGCACCGTCACGCTGACGCTCACCGAGATGCCGCAGTACGTGGTGTCCGGCAACGCCAGCATCGCGAAGAACAACGCGACCAAGCCAGCCGGCTACGTCGGAAGCTGAGCGCGCGTCAGGCCGAACGCAACACGACGGCTTCACGAAATGCCCGGGCTCTTCAGCCCGGGCATTTTTTTATCCGCTGCCTCAATTAGCGCTGCGATTGAATGCGGACGAGCGACCCGCTTCGTTGCGTCATCTCGTTATTGACAGCGAAAGCGGTGCGCCCGCATACTCTGTCGCATGCACGCAAGCCGCCTTCTCTCCATCGTCCCGATTAATATCCCAATGATCGCCACTGGCGGGTCATCGGGGGAACGCGTGCGCTAGCAAGACTCGAGCAAACCGATTCGTTTTCCGAAGGCCCCGCCGAAAGACGGGGCCTTTTGTTTTGCGCGTGCGGCTCCGTCTTCTTCGGCTCACTAGTGGAGAAGAGCAATGAACGAAGTTCTCAGCCAAGTCACCCACGCAAGGCGTGGTTCGAAGGCGCGGGTCGTCGAGTATTTCGAGGTACAGCCGCGCCAGACGCTGTCATGGCGGCTCCCGCGCGATGCCGAATTGCGCGTCGACGAAGCGGCGCTCTGGCTCACGCGCGAAGGCGATCTCTACGGCTATTGGCTCTTGCCGGGCGATGTCGCGCTGCTCGCGCGCGGCGAGCGGGTGTGGGTGTCGTCGGATCCGGAGCGGCCGATCGAGGCGTCGCTCACGACTTACCGGCGCACCGGCCTGACGCAAGCCGGCCGCTGGCTCGCGCGGATCTGGCCGCGCATCGCTCGTAGCAGCAACGCCAGTGCGTTCTGACTCAGAGGCTCGCTTCAGGGGCACACATCAGGGACTCACTTCACGGACGCACGTCGGCATAAACGCAGCGGAAGTTCGCCGCGTTGTCGACGCTGCCCTTGCCGATGTAGCGCGGATACGCAGGATAACGACACATCGGCCGGGAGCGACCGTTGGTCGCCGGCGCGATGTCGGTGCCGACGAGCGTTTCGGGGGCGATGCCGTCCGTGACCCAGCGGTCGAGCGCGCCGAGTTCGTCCCATGCCGGGATGAACACGCCGTTGCCGTGCTGAAAGCCCGGCACCATATAGAGGCGCATGAACGCATCGACGCCGTCCTGCGTGAAGCGGTCGACGAGCAGCCGGTAGAACGTGATCGTCTGGTTCGGGCTGATGACTTCGTCGGCGAGACCGTGCATCGCGATCAGCTTGCCGCCGCGCGCGATGAACCCGGTGAGATCTGTGTTCATCGCGCCGACGGTCGCCGAAAGCGCCATCAGCCGCTGCCGGTAGCGCCCCGGATTCGCGATGTCGAAGCCGATGCTGTTATAGCTCAGGTCGCGCGTGACGAAGTGCTTGATGTACGCGTCGCCCTGCGCGAAGAGATAGCCGTTGACGGCGAAGCTCGGCGGGCTCACGAGCACCGGCGAATCGCCGAGGCCGAGCACACCCGAGAAATCGACGCCCTGATAGACGTTGTAGCCCGGATAGGTATCGACGCCGAACGCGAGCAGGTACGGCAGGTTCAGCCCGTCGCGCAACGTGGCGAGCGTGGCGAGTTGCGCATCGGACAGGCAGCTGTCGCGCAATGACGGCCGCTGGCCGTTCGCGCACCGCAATTCCGCGATGATCTTCGGCTCCAGCTTGCGGCACGCTTCCACATTGCTCACGATGCCGTCCGCGGCGTTGTCGAGCTTGTCGCATTCCTGCAGGACGGTTTCGATCACGCGCCGCTGCTGCGCGAGCCCGACGAAGCCGCCGGGCTTGCCATACGACGCCTGCCCGACCTTCACGCCCATCAGGCGCACGCCCGAAAAGTTGATGGCCGGCGCGTTGGCGATCACGCCGTCGTAGTCGTTCGGATAGCGCTCGGCGACGGTTAAGCCCTCGCGCCCGCCCGTCGAGCCGCCCGCGAAGTAGGTCTTCTCCGGGCTGCGGCCGTAGCCGAGCTGGATGAGCGCGAGCGCGACGTCGTGGGTTTTCTTCAGGTGCCCGAAGCCGAAGTTGAGGATCGCTTCGTCGTTGGCGGCGAAGTCGGCGCGGCCCGAATTGCCGACGTGGCCCGAATCGGAGCCGAAGGTCGCGTAGCCTTTGGCGAGCGGCGTCGAGTCGGGCGCGAACGGCATCGGTTCAGTGCCGCTCACGAGCACGCCGCTGTAGCCGCCGCCGCCCATCTGCAACGCGCGGCCGTTCCAGCGGCTCGGCAGGTTCACTTCGAAGCGGATGTCGGGCGTGTTGTCCTGCACCGCCTTGATGCTGCCGACGATCCGGCAGTATTCGCCGTTACGGTTGCCCGGCGCGGCGGCCTTCACGACCGACGCGGACCAGATGGTCGCACCGCGCGTCGGCAGGGCGATCACCGACGCCGGCATCTCCTTGCCTTCCAGATCGGCGCAATGCTTCGCGAGATAGGATGCGGCGTGCGCGCCTGTGCTTGCCGCGAGCGCGAGCGCGGCGGCGCTTGCGACGCGCCGTGGCAATCGCCTGCACCGGCGCGCGAGGGACCCGGCGCGCGAATTCACTGGCGAGCGCGCAATTCGGGCGTGCGACGCGGAGCTTCGGCGTTGTTCTTATCGACGGCGTTCATGGGGCAAAGCGTAAGGGCGGGGTAAGCCGAAAGCCCGCTGCGCGGGTTCGAATGCCGCTCAATATAAAGAAGTGATTCAGTCGGTGCAATCGGGAAAGAAACAGGAACAAACAGGAACGATCTGGAATGGCGAGGGTTTCGGACGATGACTTGAGACGCGCGCAGCCTGCGCCGAAAAAGACAAACGCCGGGTCGAAACCCGGCGTCTTTTTGTCGAGGCGTATTCTCTATCGCCCGCTTTCCGCCAGCGCGATGCGCTCGCCGGCGTCATCGCGCACGCTCGGCGGTTCGTCCTTCGCATGCGCGAGGCTGAAGCGCTCGTTGGGCGCGGTGCCGTTGAGATGGAAATCGCCGACCGCCGCCTCGCGCTGGATCGCCGGATTGTGCGAAGCGATCACGCGCGCGTTGCGCCAATGCCGGTCGAGACGCCGCGCTTCGCTCGTCGCGCTCGCCCCGCCGACCTCGAACAGCAGCGTCGACGCCTCCAGCACCTGTTCGATCACGATCTGCTGCGCCTTGTAGACCTGGATGTCGAGCGCGATGTAATCGTCGGCGGTGGCGCGGCCTTCGGCGCGCGCACGCTGCACGTTCTCCAAAGCCGCCGACACCGCGTCGACCACGCTTTCCGCCGCGAACGCGAGGCTCGCGAGCCGCCCGACCACGCGATGCACGAGCGGATTGTCGCGCGGACTGGAGCGTCCCGGCACGCCGAAGGTCCGCGTGCGGCCCTGCACGAAAGCGACGCCGTCGCGCAGCACCGCCCTCGCGATACCCGCGAGCGTCGCGAGGTGCACGGTCTGATAGAACGCCGTCACGATCGTGTTGCGGCGCGGCTCGGACGCCTTGAAACGATGAAGAATCTGGTCGTCCTCGACGCGCACGTTGTCAAAGCGCGTCGTGCCGCTCGCCGTCAGGCGCTGGCCGAAACCGTCCCAGTCGTCGAGACGCGCGACGCCCGGCGCATCGCCGCGCACGAGCAGATGCACGTCGTCGCGGCCGTCGTGCGCCGTCACGTTGATCCAGTCCGCGTAGAGCGCGCCGGTGCTGTAGTACTTCTCGCCGTTCAGCAGCCACCGGCCGCTCGCGCCGTCGGGCGTAATCGTGACCGTGTTGTGCGTCGAGCCGGTGCGCTCCGAGATCGCCGCGCCGACCGTTTCGCCCGCCGCGATCCGCGACAGCCAGCGCTCGCGCGCGGCTTCGTCGTCGCTTTCCAGGCGCATTTCGATGAAGCCGAAGTTCAGCCGCAGGATCTGCGGCAAGTTCGAATCGGCTTCGCCGAGCCGCGTCAGCAGGCGGAAAAACTGCGGCAGCGTCGCGCCGCCTCCGCCGTATTCGCGCGGCACTCGCAGCGCCGTGAAACCGGACGCCTTCAGCCATTGCACCGCGTCGCGCGCCAGTTCGCGCTTTTGCTCGCGCTCGACCGCGCCCGCCGCGATGCGCTCGAACACGCCGGAGAAGCGTTCGAGCAGTTGCGCGTCGCTCGCGGCTGGAATCGTCGTCATGGGCTTTCTCCACATCGGGTTTCGTTGCGGGAAAGCATAAATTCGACGCTGCGCCGCGCAAACGACGCAATTCTGCTAACGATATACGACGCACCGACGTGCTTATTCGCCGTCCCACTCGCCGCGCAGGTCGCTGTCCTGCAAGAGTTGCAGCAGCGTTTCGGCGGGCCGGCTCAGATGTTTCGCCCCGAGCGCGATGAATTCGACTTCGGGCAATTCGGGCAAGGCCGCGCGATTGACCGGCGGCGCAAGCCCGCGCCCCGCCAGAAAATGCGAGCGCACCGTGAGCCCGAGGCCGCCGCGCGCCGCCGCGATGCAGCCCGCATGGCTGCTGCTCGTGCAGACCATTTGCCAGCGGGCGCCCGCCATCGCGAGCGCATCGAGGACCACGGCGCGCGTCACGCTCGGCTCCGCGACGAGAATCAGCGGCAGCGGCGAATCCAGATCGACCTCGGTGCCGGGCTTCGCGAGCCATTCCAGCCGTCCGCTGAAGAGCCGCGTGCCGCGCGCGTCGCCGAGACGCCGCTTGCCGACCGCCAGGTCGATCGCGCCGGCGTCGAGCAATTGATAGAGCTGGCCCGTCATCCCGATCGTGATTTCGAGTTCGACGTCAGGATGCGTGCTGCGAAAGGCCGCCAGCACGCTCGGCAGCGGCCCGAGCGCCAGGTCGTCCGACGAGCCGAGGCGCACGCGCCCGCGCAGGCGCGGCGAACGAAACTGCGATTCGGCGTGCGACATCGCTTCGAGGATCACGCGCGCGTGCACGAGCATCGCTTCGCCGTCGGCGGTTAGCGCGAGCGAATGGGTGTCGCGCGTCATCAGCCGCCGCCCGACGCTTTCCTCCAGACGCCGGATGTGTTCGCTGACGCTCGATTGCGTGAGCCCGAGCTGACGGCCGGCGTCGGTGAAGCTGTGCGACGCGGCCACCGTCGCGAAGGTGTTCAGCCAGACAGGATTGAGCATGAGTCGATTGTGATCGGAATTGTCGATGACAGTCAATGCGGCCAACGGGGTTCCCGATGGCGCGCGGGTTCACTACTATGTCATGACGGCTCCGCCCCACGCCTTTCCCGCATCCATCCATGACCAGACAGTCTTCCCACACGGCCCTTCTCTGGATCGTCGCCGTTGGTTTTTTCATGCAGGCGCTCGACACCACGATCGTCAACACCGCCCTGCCCTCCATCGCCCGCAGTCTCGGCGCCCAGCCGCTCGCGATGCAGTCGATCGTCGTCGCCTACACGCTGACGATGGCGCTCCTCACGCCCGCGTCCGGCTGGCTCGCCGACCGGTTCGGCACGCGGCGCGTGTATTTCGTCGCGATCCTGGTGTTCGTCGTCGGTTCGCTCTGCTGCGCGAGCGCGCATTCGCTGAATCAACTGGTCGTCGCGCGCGTGCTGCAAGGCATCGGCGGCTCGATGCTGCTGCCGATCGGACGCCTCGCCGTGCTGCGCAGCGTGACCGGCGAAGCGTACGTGTCGGCGCTCGCGGTGATTTCGATTGCCGGCCAGGTCGGCCCGATTCTCGGCCCGACGCTCGGCGGCTGGTTCGTCGAATCGATTTCGTGGCACTGGATCTTTCTCATCAACGTGCCGATCGGCGCGCTCGGGCTCGCGGCGGTGCATCGCTATCTGCCGGACGACGCCATCGCCGATTCGCCGCCGTTCGACTTCGTCGGCGGCGGGCTGCTCTCGCTTTGCATGGTCGCGTTTTCGGTCGCGCTCGACAGCCCGGTCGAGGAACATCGCGCCGCGGTCGCGGCCGGTCTCTTCGTCATCTCGGCGCTCGCCGCGCTCGCCTATATTCCGCACGCGCGGCGGCGCCGCAACCCGCTCTTCCAGCTTGCGCTCTTTCGCGAGCCGAACTTCAGCGTCGGACTGATCGGCAACCTCGTCTGCCGGATCGGGTCGAGCGCGGTGCCGTTCCTGCTGCCGCTCCTGATGCAGCTGGAACTCGGCTACAGCCCGCTGCATTCCGGCCTGATGATGCTGCCCGCCGCGTTCGCCGGCACGGTCGCGAAGGGGTGGATCGCGCCGCTCGTCAAGCGCTACGGCTACGACACCTTCCTGCTCGTGAACACGATTTTGGTGGGCGCGTCGATTGTCGGCTTCGCCGCGTTTTCGCCGGGCACGCCGCTCGTTCTGGAGATTGCGATTCTCGCCGTGTTCGGCGCCTGCAACTCGATGCAGTTCGCGGCGATGAACAGCGTCACGTTGAAGGGCCTTTCGATCCGCGACGCGGGCAGCGGCAACAGCCTCTTCTCGATGGTGCAGATGCTGGCGATCGGGCTGGGCGTGTCGATCGGCGGCGGCCTCGTGCAGGTGTTCGACGGCCGGTTCGGCTCGGCGGCGCTCGGCTTCAAGTTGAGTTTCGTTTGCGTGGGACTCATCACGCTCGCGTCGGCGCTCGTGTTCCGCCGGCTCGATGCGTCGCCGCGGCCGGCGCAGAGCGCGGCGGCCGTCCGGTAGCGCTGGCGCTTCAGCAGGTTCGGGGCGTCAAGGCTAAGCTAGCGGACTCGGCTTACCTTCACTGACCCACACTCGGAGTCCACCGTGCAATATCGAAAATTCGGCAGCACCGGCCTTACTGTTTCGCGTCTGTGTCTCGGCACGATGACGTTCGGCTTGCAGACGGAAGAAGACGTTTCGCGCAGCATCATGGACCGTGCCGCCGAGGCCGGCGTCAATTTCATCGATACCGCCGATGTATACCCGCTCGGCGGCACCGAGGCGGTCGTGGGACGCACGGAGGAAATCGTCGGCCGGTGGCTTGCGGGCAAGCGCGAGCACTACATTCTCGCGACCAAGGCGGTCGGCAAGATGGGACCGGCGCCGTGGGACCAGGGCGCGTCGCGCAAGCACTTGCTCGACGCCATCGACGCGTCGCTCAAGCGCCTGAATACCGACTACGTCGACCTGTACCAGCTGCATTCCGACGACCGCGAAACGCCGCTCGACGAAACCCTCGAAGCGCTCGACACCATCGTGCGGCACGGCAAGGCGCGCTATATCGGCGTGTCGAATTTTCTGGCGTACCGGCTCGCGCTCGCGCTGGGGCGCTCGGATACGCTGCTGCTTGCGCGTTTCGTGTCGGTGCAGCCGCGCTACAACCTGCTGTTTCGCCAGATCGAACGCGAACTGCTGCCGCTCGCCGCCGACGAGAATCTCGCCGTGATCCCGTACAACCCGCTCGCGGGCGGACTCCTGACCGGCAAGCATCGCCACGACGCGGCGCCGAGCGAAGGCCGCTTCACGGCGACCGTCGGCAAGGCAGGCGAAATGTACACGCAGCGCTACTGGCACGAGCGCGAGTTCCAGACGATCGAAAAGCTGAAGGGCATCGCTGGGGAGTCGGGCGAATCGCTTGCGAAGACGTCGCTGGCGTGGGTGCTGGCGAATCCGGCGGTCACCTCCGCGATCATCGGCGCGAGCCGGCCGGAGCAGCTCACTGACACCCTCGCCGCGATCGACCTCGCGCTCGATCCCGCGCTGAAAGCGAAACTCGACGAGGCGACGGTCGAATATCGTTTCGGCGACGCGACGCGCTGAAGCGTTTCGGCTGCGTTTCTGTTTAGTAACGCGCGATGTCGCGGCTTTCGAGAATTGGCGACGGCGCGCCGCGCTTCGCCACCGCGAGCATCGCGCGGCCGACCTGCTCGGTCGTGACGATCGCGTTCGGGAACAGCCGCTGCAACAGCGGCAGCACCGGGCGAGTGATCGAGTAGGCCGACTGGTACAGCGCGGTCTTCGAACGCACGCCGTGCATCGGCACGATCGCGCCGGGGCGGAACATATACGCCGCCTTGAACGGCAGCCTCAGCAGCGCGTTTTCCGTGCGGCCCTTCACGCGCGCCCACATGCTGCGGCCCTGTTCGGTGCTGTCGGTGCCGGCGCCCGTCACGTAGACGAAGGTCATCTGCGGATCGAGACGCGCGAGCGTTCGCGCGGCGGCCATCGTCAGGTCGTAGGTCAGGCGCGTGTACTCCGCTTCGCTCATCCTGAACGACGAGACGCCGAGGCAGAAAAAACACGCATCGAAACCGGCGAGTTCGCTTTCGATGGACGCGTAATCGAACATGTCGCGATGCACGATCTCGCGCAGTTTCGCGTCTTCGACGCCCGTCGCCGAGCGGCCGAGCGTCACGACCCGTTCGACATCCGGATCGCGCAGGCATTCGCGCAGGACGCCCTGCCCGACCATCCCGGTCGCACCGAACAGCAGCACTTTCATCGCTCTTTCCTCGCCGTGGCCGGCGCGCGCGGCGGCGCCGTCATGCGCGCGTTCAGGATTCCTTCCAGCGAATAGACGGCGAGCGCCGCCCAGATCGCGCCGTAGCCGAGCAGCCGGTCGTGGCCGAACGGCTCGCCGTAGATCACCACGCCGATCAGCAATTGCAGCGTCGGCGTCACGTACTGAATCAGTCCGAGCATGGAAAGCGGGATGCGCCGTGCGCCGGCTGCGAAGAGCAGAAGCGGAATCGCGGTGATCGGGCCCGCCGCGGCGAGCAGCAGCTTCACGCCCCACGACGCCTGGCCGAACCCGCTCGTGCCGTGCGTGCCGACGAACGCGAGATACAACGCGGCGACCGGACACAGCAGCATGGTTTCGACCGTCAGGCCTTCGAGCGCCCCGAGACGCGCGGTCTTGCGCAACAGTCCGTAGCCGCCGAAGGTCAGCGCGAGCGCGAGGCTGACCCACGGCGGCGCGCCGTTCACCCACGTGAGCCAGGCGACGCCCCCACCGGCGATGGCGACCGCGACCCACTGCAACGGCCGCAGCCGTTCGTGCAGGAATGCCATCCCGAACAGCACGTTGATGAGCGGATTGATGAAGTAGCCGAGACTCGCCTCGACGATACGGCCCTCGTTGACCGCCCAGATATAAATGCCCCAGTTTGTCGACAGCAGCACCGCGCTCGCCGCGAAGCGCGCGAGCTGGCGACGGTCGCGCATGACGGGACCGAGCCAGCGCCACTGGTGACGCACGGTCAGCACGACGAGCAGGAAGATCATCGACCAGGCCATCCGGTGCGCGAGCATTTCCACGGCGCCGATCGAATGCAGCGTCTTGAAGTAGATCGGAAACAGGCCCCATACGGCGAAAGCCGCGAAAGCGTAGGCAACTCCTGGATTCATGTCGTGTGTTCGGTGGGATAGCGGTTCTGGACGAGCGGGAGCGTTTGAAACACGAACTCGTCGCGCGGAAGTGTCGGATTTTAGTCGACTGGGGCCGGGTTTCCTCGAGTGTCCCTGATCGCGCCGGGTCGCCTGCTTGAACCGCACGGGCGTTTCACGTTCGAACCAAGACACGAAGCCGCGCGGCAAGCCGTTGAAAAACGCGTGCTAGCATGAGTCCGGCCCGCTTATTGCGGCGCCGCAACACACCGCCACGCCGCCTCGCCCCGACTCTTCGACTACACATGAACCAGAATCCGGTCCATCAGCACTTCTTCCATATCCTGCTTCTGGTTGTGACCGTCGCCCTCGGCTGGATCCTGCTGCCTTTTTTCGGCGCGGTCTTCTGGGGCACGATACTCGCGATCCTGTTCCAGCCGATGCAGCGCTGGCTCACCATCCGCTTCGGCAAACGGCGCAATCTCGCGGCCCTGACGACGCTCGTGCTGACGATCCTGATCGTGATCCTGCCGCTCACGGTGGTCGCGGGTACGCTGGTGCAGGAAATCAGCCTCGCGTACACGCGCATCAAGACGGATCAGCCGAATTTCACGGTCTATTTCCGGGACGCTTTCCATGCGCTGCCGATGTCGGTGCAGCATCTGCTCGGGCGCTTCGGTCTCGACGACATTCCCGGCATCCAGCGCCGCCTGACCGAAGGCGCCGCGCAGATCAGCCAGTTCGTGGCGGCGCAGGCGCTGAGTATCGGCCAGAACACCTTCCAGTTCGTCATCAGCTTCGGCGTGATGCTCTATCTCGTGTTCTTCCTGCTGCGCGACGGCGGCGAGATCGGCCGGCGCATCCGCCGCGCGCTGCCGCTCGACGAGCCGCACAAGCAGCACCTGATCGCGAAGTTCACGACGGTCGTGCGCGCGACCGTGAAGGGCAACATCGCCGTGGCGGCGGTTCAGGGCCTGCTCGGCGGGCTCATTTTCTGGATTCTGGGCATTCAGGGTGCGCTTGTCTGGGGCGTCCTGATGGCGTTCCTGTCGCTCTTGCCCGCGGTCGGCGCGGCGCTGGTGTGGGTGCCCGCCGCCGCCTATTTCTTCATGACGGGCGATATCTGGCGCGGCGTGATCCTGGTGGCGTTCTGCGTGGTGGTGATCGGTCTCGTCGACAACGTATTGCGGCCGATCCTCGTCGGCAAGGACACGCGCATGCCCGACTGGGTCGTGCTGATCTCGACGCTCGGCGGGATGGCGCTCTTCGGCATCAACGGCTTCGTGATCGGGCCGCTGATCGCCGCGCTGTTCATGGCGAGCTGGGATCTCTTTTCGCAGAGCGAGGAAACCGGACGTGGCGAGTGAGGCGGAACGGCACAAAAAAACCGGCTCGAAAGAGCCGGTTTGTGTCTGAACGACGTGACGCTTACCGCCCGTCGTGCGTCGGCACGTATTTGCACTCGAAGCGCTTCCTGACCGTCCCGTTCTCGTCGACGCTTTCCAGATAAACGTCGAACTGCCACAGCCGCGCCATGTGCTTCAGCACTTCGTCGCTGTCGTTCGAGAGATGGCGGTTGTCCGTCATGAAATGACGCAGCGTGAGACTCCGGTCGCCGCGCGTATTCACCGAATACACCTGGATATTCGGCTCGCGGTGATGCATGTCGTATTGCCGCGACAGCGCCTGCCGCACGTAGCGATAGCCGCTTTCATCGTGGATCGCCGAGACTTCGAGCGCCTCGCGCATGTCGTCGTCGAGAATGGAGAAGAGCCGCATCTCGCGGATCAGATGCGGCGACAAATACTGCGCGATGAAGCTCTCGTCCTTGAAGTTGCGCATGGCGTAATGCAGCGACTCCAGCCAGTCGCTGCCGGCCAGTTCGGGGAACCACTCGCGGTCTTCGTCGGTGGGATTTTCGCAGATACGGCGAATGTCGCTCATCATCGAAAAGCCGAGCGCGTACGGATTGATGCCGCTGTAATACGGCTTCGTCACGGGCGGCTGATACACGACGTTGCTGTGCGAATGCAGGAACTCCATCATGAAGCCGTCTTCGAGACGGCCTTCGTTATAGAGCGTGTTGAGCAGCGTGTAGTGCCAGAACGTCGCCCAGCCTTCGTTCATGACCTGCGTCTGGCGTTGCGGATAAAAATACTGTCCGACCTTGCGCACGATGCGGATCACTTCGCGCTCCCAAGGCTCCAGAAGCGGCGCATTCTTTTCCGCGAAATACAGCAGGTTCTCCTGCGGCTCGGGCGGATAACGGCTTTCGGTTTCCTCGGCGGTGTGCTCCTTTTTGTTCGGCAGCGTGCGCCAGAGTTCGTTGACCTGCGATTGCAGATACGCTTCGCGTTCGCGACGCATCGCCGCTTCCTTCGCGAGCGACAGTTTTTGCGGCCGCTTGTAGCGGTCCACGCCGTAATTCATTAGCGCATGGCACGAATCGAGTAGTTCCTCGACGCGGTCCAGCCCGAAACGCTCCTCGCATTCCGCGATGTAATTCTTCGCATAGACGAGGTAGTCGATGATGGCGTGCGCGTCCGTCCACAGCCGGAACAGGTAGTTGCCCTTGAAGAACGAATTGTGGCCGTAGGCGGCGTGCGCGATCACGAGCGCCTGCATCGTCATCGTGTTCTCTTCCATGAGATACGCGATGCAGGGGTTCGAATTGATGACGATTTCGTACGCGAGGCCCATCTGCCCGCGCCGATAGCTTTTCTCGGTCGATAGAAAGTGTTTCCCGAACGACCAGTGCCGGTAGTTCACCGGCATGCCGACCGACGCGTACGCATCCATCATCTGCTCGGCACTGATCAGTTCGAGCTGGATGGGATAGACATCCAGCTTGTACCGTTCGGCGACGCGCGCGATTTCGGTGTCGTACTCCTCGATCAGTTCGAAGGTCCAGTCGGACGGGCACGGCAACGGCCTCTTTTCCGCAACATTCATGCTGCCTTCCTTCCGCCCCGCGTGGGGCGCGCTCCGTTGCTCCGCTTCCAGCTTCGACAACCCGTTTTCCGTGCGTTCGTCGGGTCCGTGGTCGCTCTTGCCGTCCAGGTGATAACCGCGCGCTTCGTTATGCAGATGCCTTGTCGTCATGCAGCCGCCTGTTGTTTCTCGAACAGTTCGCGGAAGACCGGATAGATGTCCGCTGCCGATTCGACCTTTTTCATCGCAAGCTCGGGCGCGCTCAACGCCAGTTGCGCGTATTCCAGCCACAGGTTCTGTTCTTCGGGCGCTACTTGAATATAGGCAAAATACCGCACTTTCGGCAGGATGTCTTCCGACAGAAGCTTGCGGCACTTGGGCGAATCGTCGGTCCAGTTGTCGCCGTCCGAGGCCTGTGCGCCGTAAATATTCCATTCAGTCGGCGAATAGCGCTCGTCCATGATCTTCTTCATGAGTTCCAGCGCGCTCGATACGACCGTGCCGCCGCTTTCCGTCGAATGGAAGAACGTGTCTTCGTCGACTTCCTCGGCGCGCGTGTGGTGGCGGATGAACACCACCTCGATCTTCTCGTAGTTCCGGTTCAGGAACAGATACAGCAGGATGAAAAAGCGCTTCGACAAGTCCTTTCTTTGCTCGTCCATCGAACCGGAGACGTCCATCAGGCAGAACATCACGGCCTTGCTCGAAGGCGTCGGCTGCTTCACGCGGTTCACGTAGCGCAGGTCGAACGGATCGATGAAAGGAATGCGCGTGATGCGCCCCTTCATGATGACGATGTCGGCTTCGAGCCGCGCAATGTCTTCGGGATCGCCCTTTTCTTCCTTGAGCGTCTCCAGCTGGCGTTCCATCTCGCGCAACTGGCTCGACAACGGCGAACCGAGCGCGATGCGCCGGCCGAGCGCGCTCCGCAGCGAGCGCACGACGTCGATATTGTTCGGCGTGCCTTCGGCCGCCCAGCCCGCGCGCACGTTCTTCCACGTCGGCACGGCGAGCAACTGGGTTTTGACGAGCCGGGGCAGTTCGAGATCGTCGAAGAAATACTGCATGAATTCTTCGCGCGACAGTTCGAACACGAAGTCGTCCTGGCCGTCGCCTTCGTTGCTGGCGGTCTTGCCGCCGCCGCTGCCGCCGCCCTGCGGGCGCTGGATCTTGTCGCCGCGAATGTAGTCGGCGTTGCCCGGGTGGACGAGTTCACGCTTGCCGCCAGGGCCATGCCGGAACGACGGTTCGGCGATGTCCTTCTTCGGAATCGTGATGCTCTGGGTGTTTTGAATGTCCTTGATGCTGCGGTCGCGCACCGCGTCGGAGACCGCGCGGCGAATGTAGTTCTTCACGCGGCGCAGAAAGCGTTCGCGGTTGGCGATGCTCTTGTTCTTACCGGCTAACCTGCGGTCGATGATTTGGTGCAGCACATCCAGTCTCCCGCGTTATCAAGCGAGGAAAGCGAGGCGCTGCGCGGACTTCCGCCCGGGCAATGGCCGGGGCGGCTGCCCTCGGTCACGCCTCGCAAGGCGCCCGCGCCGGGCCGCTTCGAATCGAAGCGGTTTGGCGCGGACCTGATACGTAGGGTTTCACGATTGTGTCATGCTCATGCCCGCACCTCGGTCACGACGACTTGCGCACGCGCAGATACCAGTCGCAGAGCAGCCGAACCTGCTTCGGCGTGTAACCCTTCGCGACCATCCGGTTGACGAAGTCCTCGTGCTTGCGCTGTTCTTCGGCCGACCCTTTGGCGTTGAACGAAATCACAGGCAAAAGTTCTTCCGTATTCGAGAACATTTTCTTCTCGATCACCACGCGCAATTTCTCGTAGCTGATCCACGCCGGATTCTTCCCGCCGTTCGCCGCCCGCGCGCGCAACACGAAATTCACGATCTCGTTGCGGAAGTCCTTCGGGTTGCTGATGCCCGCTGGCTTCTCGATCTTCTCCAGCTCGGCATTGAGCGCCGCGCGGTCGAAGCTCTCGCCGGTATCGTGATCGCGGAACTCCTGATCCTGAATCCAGAAGTCGGCGTAGGTCACATAGCGATCGAAGATGTTTTGTCCATATTCCGAATACGACTCCAGATAAGCGGTCTGGATTTCCTTGCCGATAAATTCGGCGTAGCGCGAAGCCAGCACGTCCTTGATGAACGACAGGTACTTCTGCTCCGTCTCCGGCGGGAACTGCTCGCGTTCGATCTGTTGTTCGAGCACGTACATGAGGTGCACCGGATTGGCCGCGACCTCGGTCGAATCGAAGTTGAACACGCGCGAAAGGATCTTGAACGCGAAGCGCGTCGAGACGCCGGTCATGCCTTCGTCGACACCCGCGAAGTCGCGATACTCCTGATACGACTTCGCCTTCGGGTCGGTGTCCTTCAGGTTCTCGCCGTCGTAGACCTGCATCTTCGAGAAGAGACTGGAGTTCTCCGGTTCGTGCAGGCGCGTGAGGACGGCCATCTGCGCCATCATCTTGAGCGTGCCGGGCGCGCATACCGCTTCGGCCAGCGACGAGTTGCGCAAGAGCTTCTCGTAGATCTTCACCTCTTCGCCGTAACGCAGGCAGTACGGCACCTTCACGACGAAGATCCGGTCGAGCAGTGCCTCGTTGTTCTTGTTGTTGCGGAACGCCTTCCACTCCGACTCGTTCGAGTGGGCGAGGATCACGCCGTCGAAGGGGATCGCGCCGAAACCTTCCGTGCCCTTGAAGTTGCCTTCCTGGGTGGCGGTGAGGAGCGGGTGCAAGACCTTGATCGGCGCCTTGAACATTTCGACGAATTCGAGCAGGCCCTGGTTCGCGAGACACAGGCCGCCGGAGTAGCTGTACGCGTCGGCGTCGTCCTGCGAGTAGGTTTCGAGCTTGCGAATATCGACCTTGCCGACGAGCGAGGAGATGTCCTGGTTGTTCTCGTCGCCCGGCTCCGTCTTCGCGATGCCGATCTGACGAAGGATGGACGGGTAGCGGCGCACGACGCGGAACTTGCGGATGTCGCCGTTGTACTCGTGAAGGCGCTTGACCGCCCACGGGCTCAGGATGCTCTTCAGATACCGGCGGGGAATGCCGTACTGTTCTTCGAGCACGGGGCCGTCTTCGTCGTAGTCGAAGAGACCGAGCGGCGATTCGTTCACGGGCGAACCCTTGATCGAATAGAACGGCACGCGCTCCATCAGTTGCTTCAGCCGTTCGGCGATCGACGACTTGCCGCCGCCCACGGGACCGAGCAGATACAGGATCTGCTTCTTCTCTTCAAGACCTTGCGCAGCGTGCCGGAAATACGACACGACGTGTTCGATCACTTCCTCCATCCCGTAGAACTCGCGGAATGCCGGATACACCTTGATGACCTTGTTCGCAAACACACGCGATAAACGCGGATCGAGTCGTGTGTCGACCTGCTCGGGGTCACCGATGGCCGTCAACATGCGTTCGCCCGCTGTTGCATACGTGGCAGGATCTTCTTTGCAGAGCGCGAGGTACTCTTCGAGCGAGAATTCCTCCTCTCGTGTTTTTTCGAAGCGGGTCGCGAAACTGCTGTAGATATCCATGCTACCTCCTCGCCGAAGTCAGAAAACGTTGCCGTGCGCCACGCGCGTAATCGAAACGACATCGCTTGAATTCATCCTAAACCCTTTCGAATTTTTTTTCACGCACTTGCGTGGGTGATTTGCTTCGAAGAATTCCTAGCTTGGTGGATTATTTTCGTTCACCTACAATCCTCAGTCCCGATGTCCCTATCGTGTTACTGCAAGCCTTGTCCGCCTGTTCGCTTCACCTCGTAACAGCACAGTTATCCACAGCCACGATCGGTTCACTCGATGCGCTATTGCGCGCCGAGCGTGCCCTGCGTTGTGCTTCGCATCGTTCGTTCCCATACGTTTGCCTGCCCCGTTCCGATGCAGTTTCGCGCGGGGATTTCCATTCTGTTGCATGAATCGCGGGTGTCGATTGGCTTGTAACTTTCGCTTACCGTTATTCATTCGCGTCCGGCAATACATGCGCGCAGTGCGGCGCAATTCGATACCCTTTACAGGCTTGTGGATTTAACCGCGCCGCCGTCGTTTGACTGCTGCGTAAGTCCAACAGTCGATCCACGTTGCCCATTCACACGAGCGTCAGTTCGATCTCGCCGATGCGGTCGATTGAGCCACGCACCACGCCCGGCACTTCGACGCGGTAAGCGCCGGTATAAGTCCCGGTCGTGACGGTCCAGAACGGCTCGACGGTCAGCCCGCGCTGCGAGCAATGATTAGCGAACCAGACGAGCAGTTCGCGCGGATCGCCCGCCGGGTTGCCGACGCCCGCCGGCACGATCGAGACGCCGTCGAGCGTCAGGTCGAGGCGCGGCGCGAGGAAGTCGAAACCGGGCGCGATCACGTTGTAGGGCTCGATCCCGCCGACGACGAGCGCACCGTTGTTCTGTGCATCGGCGAGTTGCGCGAGCGGCGCGAGATTCGGCCACTGCGCAAAGCGGCTGTCGACGATCTCCAGCGCCACCGTCATCCCGCCGAGCGCGCCGAGCACCTCTTCCCGCGCGTACGGTTCGGGGCGCGGCGGCAGCGCGCGCTCGAAGCGAAACGCGATCTCCAGCTCGATCAGCACCCGAAAGAACGACGCGATCTCGAGCCGCGCCGGCGACGCGTAGACGAGCGATTCGTCGATAGGCGCGCCCGCGGGCGGCGCCGACGGCGTGCGCGCGCCGATCTTCCACGCGCCGATGCGCGCTCCCTTGAGCCGCAGGACCTCATGCTGGATCGCGTAGGCGGCGCCGGCATCCTCGGGGATGTCGCGGGCGGCGATCTCGTCGATCAGCGCGTGCTGCTCGCGGGCGTGCAGGAGTTGCGCGGCCAGTCTCGATTCGGTCATGTCGGAAGTCCTCGGTGAAGGTTAGAGCACGGTACTCGCAGTGTACGAGTTACCGGGGCCCTTCTGCGGACTCGCTTCCACTTCACGCCCCGCGCGCAAGACTCTGTTACAAAGACAAACGCGCGCCGCGAAGGATTCGCGGCGCGCGTCGTCGAGTGTCATGGCCGGTCTCGGACCGGATCGGGAGGCTTAGAACGTTTCCCAGTCGCCCGCGGCGTTCGCCACGGCCGCAGCCGGGCTGGCGCCCCGCTGCACGGTCGAAGTCGACGTCGAAGTCGAGGCCGCGGCCGGCGTACGCTTGAACGAAGCCGGAGCTGCCGACACTCGCGGCGCTGGCGGACGCTTCACCGCCGCGCGCGCCGGGACGGGCTGCTGGACTGCGTTGCCGGCGCCTTCGGCGAGCTGGAATACGGCGACTGCCTGTCGCAGACTGCCCGCCTGATCTTCAAGCGATTGCGCCGCCGCAGCCGCTTCCTCGACGAGCGCCGCGTTCTGCTGCGTCACTTCGTCCATCTGCGTGACGGCGCGCGCCACCTGGTCGATGCCGCTGCTCTGCTCTTCCGATGCCGCCGCGATCTCGCCCATGATGTCCGTCACGCGCTGCACCGCGCCGATGATCTCGTTCATCGTACGGCCCGCTTCGTCGACGAGCGTCGTGCCCGACTGCACGCGCGACACCGACGTGTCGATCAGTTCCTTGATTTCCTTCGCCGCCGCCGACGAGCGTTGTGCGAGCGTGCGCACTTCGCCTGCCACGACCGCGAAGCCGCGCCCTTCTTCCCCGGCGCGCGCCGCTTCGACGGCTGCGTTCAACGCAAGGATGTTGGTCTGGAACGCAATGCCTTCGATGATCGTGATGATGTCCGCGATCTTCGCCGAGCTCTGATTGATCTCGCTCATCGTGCCGACCACCTGGCCCACGACCGCGCTGCCCTTGTTGGCGATCTCGGAAGCGTTCGCGGCAAGCGCGCTCGCCTGGCGGGCGTTGTCGGCGTTCTGTTTGACCGTGCCGGTGAGCTGCTCCATGCTCGATGCCGTTTCCTGCAACGCCGAAGCCTGCTCTTCCGTGCGCGACGACAAATCGATGTTGCCCGCCGCGATCTGCTTCGTCGCCGAGGCGATGGATTCGCTGCCCGAGCGCATCGTTTCGACGGTGCCGACGAGGCTCGCCTGCATCTTCGCGAGGCCGCGCAGCAACTGGCCCATTTCATCGTTCGAACTCACGTGGACCTTCCGGCGCAGGTCGCCCGCGGCGATGGCGTCAAAGTGACCGAGCGCCTCGTCGAGCGGACGGGCGATGGCGCGGCGCAGCGACACCCACGCGAAGGCAGCGGCAAGCAGTCCCGCGACGATCGCGCCGATGCTCACCGTGCGGAACAGGCCGAAGCGCTGTTGCGATTCGTCGTAAGCCTTGCGCGAGCCTTCCGTGAGCTCCTTGCGCAGCGCGTCGTTGGCGTTCGACAGATCGTTGTAGCTCGCCTGCATTTCCTTGGCCGCGCTCACGATGCGGTCGTGATCGTTGGCGACGACGGCCGCGACGCCCGCGTCCACGCGTTTTTGCAGTTCGAGCCGCCGGGCCTGCGCGGTGTTCGCGAGCGCCCTTTCGGACGGCGACTGCGGCATCGAGTTGTATTCCTTCCAGTAGTTGTCGGCGCGCTCACGCATCATGCGCGAGCGGTCGATGGTGGCCGTCGCTTCCGGAGTGCCCGCGAGCAGCGCCGCGCGATCGAACACGAGGCGCTCGCGCGCCGCGTACAGCTCCATGTTGCCGACGGCGATCGCGCTCGGCATCTGGTTGGAGAACGTATTGAGGAAGGCGTCGTTGGAACGGCTCATGCCGATCAGGCCGAGCGCGCCGATCGCGATGAGCAAGGCGCCGAGAAACGTCATCGAAACGCCGAGGCGGGCCTTGATCGTCAAACTCTTGGTCATGATTGTCCTTGATGCCCGGTGTCTTGAGGCCGGAAGCGAGTGCGGTCATTGGGATCGCCGACAGCCTTGCGCCGTCGCCGCAAGCGGGACGCCGTGCGCGCCGCTTATCTCCGGATTACGGCGTGCGCCACGGGCACCTTGAGGAAAATTTTTCGGAGGACGCCACGCGGTAAGCGAACTAACGTTCGTTTTCTGCGCTCACCGAGGACGTTTATTCCGCGATTTCGCTGCGGTGCGGAATCGAGGGCTGGGCGCCCTCGCGCGTGACGGCCACCGCCGCCGCGCGCTGGCCGAAAGCGATCGCGGCCGGCACCGGGCGACCGCGCGCCAGTTCCGCGGCGAACCCGCCGATAAAGGTGTCGCCGGCCGCGGTGGTGTCGACGGCCTGCACTGTCGGCGCGCCGATGTGCTCGCCCGCGCCGTCGCCGAGAAGCGCGAACACGCCTTGCGAACCCAGCGTCACGATGACGTTGCGAGCCCCTTTTTGCCGCAGTGCGACAGCGGCGCGACGGGCGTCGTCGGGCGTGGCGATCTCGATGCCAGAGAGCGTCGCGGCTTCCAGTTCGTTCGGGATCAGATAGTCGACGAGCGCGAACCAGTCGTCGGGCAGCGCGTTCGCGGCCGGAGCCGGATTGAGGATGGTCGTCTTGCCGAGGCGCCGCCCGGCGGCCAGCGCCGCGCGCACGGTGTCCGGCGGCGTTTCGAGCTGGCAGACGATCACGTCCGCCGTGGCGAGCAGCGTTTCGTTGCCGGCGATCGTCGCGGGCGTGACGTCGGCATTGCTGCCCGCGACGATCACAATCGCGTTCTGGCTGCCGTCGTCGACGATGATCAGCGCGACGCCCGTCGGCGATGCGCTCGTGCCGAGCGCCGTGCAGTCGATCGACTCGGCTTCGAGGCCTTGCCTGAGCGTCGCGCCGTTCGGATCGTCGCCGATGCAGCCGAGCATCGCGACCTGCGCGCCGAGCCGTGCCGCCGCCACCGCCTGGTTCCCGCCCTTGCCGCCCGGCACCTGCGCGAACGCGTGCCCGGCGAGCGTTTCGCCCGGCTTGGGCAAGCGCGGCGCCCGCGCGACGAGGTCCATGTTCAGGCTGCCGACCACGACCACGCGGCCTCGGCGGTCGTCGGCGGATGGGCTGGCAGGCGCGGTTCGAGCGGTCGTCGTGGGCAAATTCGTCTCCGTTCTGGGTTCAGACCGCGTCGTCAGGCGCCGCCCTTCTGTGCGGCGGTGCGCCTCGGTACGCGCGTCTCGGACACCACCGCCGTCGATTCGCGCCACAGGAGGCGCGGCGGCACCACGCGCCGGCGCGTCGTGCCGGCGAGCTTGCCGGTGATGCGGTCGATCAGCGTCAACGCGGCCATTTCGCCCAGCGCGCGCACCGACTGACCGACCGTCGACAGCGCCGGATACGTGTAGCGGCTCAGTTCGACGTCGTCGAAACCGATGATCGAGCAGTCGCCCGGCACGCTGATCCGGCGCTCCGCCGCCGCCCGCAGGGCGCCGATGCCCATCATGTCGTTGCACGCGAAGATCGCGCTCGGCTTCATCGAATCGAAGAGTTGCGAGGCCGCCGCGTAACCGCCCGTCGCGGAAAAATCGCTTTCGACGATCGCGCCCGGTTCGATCTCGATGCCGCGCTCCGCCATCGCGCGGATGAAGCCGTGCACGCGCATCGCGCTTACCGCCGTCGACACCGGCCCCGTGATACAGCCGATTTCCGCGTGGCCGAGTTGCAGCAAATGCCGGGTCGCGAGGTAGGCGCCCTTTTCGTGGTCGATCTGCACGAGATCGGCCGAGACGCCCTCGATATTGCGGTCGACGATCACGAGCGGCTCGCGCGAACTCGCGAGCGACTGCGCAAGCACCGCGTCCTCGCCCGCCGAGGCGATCACGAGCCCGTCGATGCGCTTTTCCTGCAGCACGCGCAGGTAGCTGCGCTGCTTGGCGGGGTCGTCGTCGGAATTGCAGAAGAACACGCAGTAGCCGTTCTTCGCGCAGCCGTCCTCGACGCCGCGCGCCAGCTCCGCGAAATACGGATTGGTCGCGTTGGGTACGAGCAGGCCGATCGTCGCGGTCGAGCGCGCCTTCAGCGAACGCGCGACCGCCGACGGCACGTAGTCCAGTTCGCGGATCGCGCGCTCGACTTTCGCCCGTACATCGGCCGATACCGGCCTCGAATTGTTCACTACGTGGGATACCGTCGTAAACGACACCCCTGCAATGGCTGCCACGTCTTTGATCGTCGCCATACTTGGTCCTTCTCCGGCTTTGGTCCTGCTTCCTGCTTTTTTTGATGGAGGGCTACCGGCACGCGCAACCCTTTCGCGCGCTTGCTTTCATCGATCCGCCTTGACGGTCGATGTTCCCCGTCCGGTCACCCGCTCTGTCGTGTTGCTTCCTGCTATCTTGCCTTGCCGGCTCGTGCCCGGTCTGTTCAGCGTTCACGCACGGCGTTTCCTGCTGCGATACGTGTCGAGCACGACCGCCACCACGATCACGGCACCCGTGATGATGCGCTTGGTCGGCTCGTTCGCGCCGATCTGCGCCAGTCCCGCCGCCAGCACCGAAATGATCAACACGCCAAAAAAAGTGCTGATCACCGAGCCGCGGCCGCCCATCAGGCTGGTTCCGCCGATCACGACCGCCGCGATCACTTGTAATTCGAGGCCCGCGCCCGCGTTCGGATCGGCGGCTTCGAGCCGGGAAATCTGAAACAGGGCCGCGAGGCCGGAAAGCGCGCCCATCAGCGCGAACACGATCACCTTGTAAGGCCGCGGATTGACGCCCGCGAGCCGCACGGCTTCCTCGTTGGTGCCGATTCCGACCAGATAGCGCCCGAACACCGTCCGGGTGAGTATGAGGTGCGCCACTATCATTACGGCAACTGCGATCAAAAATGCAGGGGAAATTCCAAAAGCAATCGGATTCGACAGGAAATCGAACGCGTCGCCGATGTAGGCCGTACGCGAATTCGTCATCTGATAGGCGAGTCCGCGCGCCGCTTCGAGCACGCCGAGCGACACGATGAACGACGGAATCCGCCACGCGACCGTCACCATGCCCGTCACCGTGCCGGTCAGCGCGGCGGAGGCGAGCCCGAGCAGCGCGGCGGGAAACGCCGGCCAGTGCCATTGCAACGCCGCCACGCTCACCACCGACGCGCCCAGCGCCAGCACCGATCCCACCGACAGGTCGATCCCCGCGATGATCAGCACGAAGGTCATGCCGACCGACATCACGACGAGATCGGGAATCTGGTTCGCGATCGTGCTGAACGTGTCGTAGGTGAGAAAGTGCGAACTCAACGTCGAGAACAGCGCGATCATCGCGATCAGCGCGCCCGCGAGGCCGAGATAGTTCGAAAAACCCAGTCGCGTGCCGACCGCCTTCGCCGCCTTCGGCGGCTCGGCCGGCACAGGGGTTCCGCTCGGCTGGCTCGTCATTCAATGCTCCAACGTGTTGTTGTCCGCCGCGCTCGCGCCCGGCATGTCAGGGGCCTTCGCATCGGGTTCGAGCGGCTCGTGCATGATCGCCTCGCGATTCGCGTAACCCGCGAACGCGGCGGCGAGCAGCGCATCCTGCGACCAGGTCTCGCGGCTGAAGACGCCCGTCATGCGCCCGGCCGACATCACGCCGATCCGGTCGCAGATCAGCATCAGTTCGCGCAGATCGCTCGACACCACGACGAGCGCGCGCCCCTGCCGCCCGAGCGCGCCCATCAGCGCGTAGATGTCGAACTTCGCGCCGACGTCGATGCCGCGCGTCGGTTCGTCGAAGAGCAGCACCGTGCAGTCGCGCGCGAGCCAGCGGCCGATCACCACCTTCTGCTGATTGCCGCCCGACAGCTCCGACACCGCCTGCGCCGGGCCCGAGCTGCGGATGCGCATCGCGTCGATCTGCGTCTGCGCGAGCGCGGCCTCTTTTTTCACGTCGACGATGCCGTGCCGCGCCACCTCGCCGATGTTGCCGAGCGAAATGTTCGCGGCGATCGGCAGCGGCAGCAAGAGGCCCTCGCCCTTGCGGTCCTCGGTGATGAGCGCGATGCCGTGCTTCACGGCGTCCGCGGGTGAAGCGATCCGCACGGCTTCGAGCGGCCCTTCGTGCGCCACCTTCACGACGCCCGCATCGGCTTCGTCCGCGCCGTAGATGAGGCGCATCAGTTCCGTGCGCCCCGCGCCGATCAGCCCGCTCACGCCGAAAATCTCGCCTGCGCGAACCTCGAACGACACGTCGCGCACCACATTCCCGCGCGTCATGCCTTCCACTTTCAGCGCCACCTCGCCGATCCGCCGTTCGCCGAGATCGATCCGCTCGCCGATGTCGCGCCCGACCATCAGCGTGACGATCCGCTCGCTCGACAGTTCGTGCATGGCGCCGACGTGCACGAGCCGTCCGTCGCGCAGCACGGCCGCGCGCTCGGCGACGCGCTTCAGTTCGTCCAGCCGGTGCGAGATAAAGACGAGCGCCACGCCGCGCGCCTTCAGGCGCTCGACCTGCTCGAACAGCAGATCGACTTCGCGCGCGGTCAGCATCGCGGTGGGTTCGTCGAGAATCAGCACGCGGCAATCGCCGATCAGGTTGCGCGCGATCTCCACCATCTGCTGATGGCCGATGCCGAGCGCGGCGACCGGCGTGTCGGGATCGATCGCATCGAGCCCGACCTGCGCCATCGCGTGGCGCGCGTTCTCGGCGAGCGTGCGGCGGTCGATCCAGCCGAGCCGGCCACCCTTCGTCGGCAGCCGGTTCAGAAAGAGGTTCTCCGCGACCGACAGCGTCGGCAGCAGATTCAGTTCCTGCATCACCATGCGCACGCCGAGCGCCTCGGCGCCGCTGCGGCTCGCGGGCGCGTAAGGCGTGCCGGCAAGCGTCATCGTGCCGGTCGTCGGCGTGACGAGCCCGCCGACGATCTTCGACAGCGTGCTCTTGCCCGCGCCGTTCTCGCCCGTCAGCGCGAGCACTTCGCCGGCGTGCAGCGCGAGCGAGACGTCCGACAGGACCGGCTCGACATAGGTCTTGCCGATCCCGGCGACGCTGAGCACGGCAGGCGCTCCCGGCGCTCCCGGTCCGTCGATGGCGGTTGCAGGTTGGGCTTGGTTGGGCATCCTGTTCCTAGTGGAAAAAGCGACGCTCGCTTCTTCCGGGGCGCGCGATTCGCAGGCGCCGCGTTTGTCGCGCGGACACCCGCATTCGTTTCTCCAGTGCGACCGGCGGACGGCGCGCGGCATGCCGGGAGTCACGCGCTTCACCGGCTTATCGGCGCCGTCCGGGAGAACTTTAGGCTTTCCAGCACGAACGACGGCGCACGCGTGGGCGCAGCGTTACTTCGTGACCAGTTCGACCGGCGTTTCCACCACGCCCGACAACTCCGACTGCTTCTTGTGGCCCGCGATCGCCTTCAACGCGACGTCGATGCCGAACACGGCCTGCTTCGCCGCGTACTGGTCGGCGGTGGCGAGCACGCGGCCGTCCTTCAACATCGGCTTGATCGCGTTGATGTTGTCGTAGCCGACCACCTGCACCTTGCCGGCCTTGCCCGCCGCGCGGATCGCCGAGACCGCGCCGAGCGCCATGTTGTCGTTGCCGCAGAGCAGCGCCTTCACGGTCGGATTGGCGTTGAGGATCTGGCCGGCGACCGCGTTGGCCTTGTCGATTTCCCAGTCGCCCGACTGGAGCGCGACGACCTTCATGCCGCCCGCTTCCATCGCATCCTTGAAGCCGGCGGTGCGCTGCTGCGCGTTGGTCGTCGTCGAGACGCCTTCGATGATCGCGACGTCGTCGCCGGATTTCAGGCGCTTCGCGAGGTAGTCGCCGACCTTCCTCGCGCCCTTGCGGTTGTCGGGGCCGACGAACGGCACGTTCAGGTCCTTCGACTTGAGCACGTCCGGATCGAGCCGGTTGTCGATGTTGACGACGATGATGCCCGCATCGACCGCCTTCTTGATGACCGGCACGAGCGCCTTCGAATCGGCCGGCGCGATGATGAGCGCGTCGACCTTCGAGACGATCATCTGCTCGACGATGCGGATCTGGTTCGCGGTATCGGTTTCGTCCTTGATGCCGTTCGTGATCAGGTCGAACTGGCTGGCGTTGTGCTTCTGGTAGTCCTTCGCGCCGGTTTCCATCGTGAGGAAGAACTCGTTGGCGAGCGACTTCATCACGAGCGCGACTTTCGGCTTCGCCGGCGTTTGCGCCTGCGCGAAGGAAAACGGCAGCGGCAGGACGGTACAGACGGCCAGCGCGACGGCGGCCGACAGGACGCGCCGGCGGATGTTTCGGTTCATGCGTATCTCCAGTTATATCGTTGTGCGTTGTCTGGTTCGGGCAGCGTCGAAAGGCGGTTGCCGCATGCAGCGATCGGAACGCCATGCAGCCGACGTTTGCATGGGACGCATGACGTCTCTCCACGGTTCCCGCTGCCGCCCGCCGTCGATTCTCGGTTGCGGCGGGCCTCCGGTCAACCGGGCATCGCCCGTGGTCGCGGCCGACCTGAACGCGCGCTTACAGTTCGGCGACCGACTGGCCTTCCACCTTGTTGTCGATGATGTCGCGCGCGTAGTCGATGCCGGCGCGCGTCGCGTCGATCGGGCTTTCGAACGGCTCCCGGTCGGGCACGCCGAACATTTCCGCGCGGCCGCTCTCGCCGCTCGAACTACGCGAAATGGTCACGACGATGTCGAAATGCCGCGGGCCGTCGTCGGGCTCGTCGCGTTCCTTCGCGCGCCGCAACGCCTGCACCTTGATTTCGAAGCCTTTGTAGTGATCGGACAACGGGGTGGACATGAGCGACTCCTTCGATCGGTTTTCGTATGGCTGTTGTGGTCGTGCAACGCGAGGCGCGCGACGGTCCGCGAACGACGTTTCAGGCGATACCGACGCCACTGTAAGGCGAATCCGCTGGATGCACGGGACGCGCGCCCGTGCAGCTTACAGCCGGTGCAAAGTTTGTGCGAACCGGGTCGAGGACAACGCTCCCGCGGCCGCGTCCCGATTTCCCCTGACGTCGCACAATCGCGATATTCGGTTTGCCATAATGCGCTGGCGAACGCCAGTCTGCAGGCGGCGCTTCGATGTCGTCGCCTCGCCGTCCTGCAAGAAGCCATCCAGTCGAAAACCAACTCAAGGGAGCGTCACATGAATATCCGATCCAACCGATTCATCCAGTCGAGCGTCGCCGTGGCCGTGCTCGGGATGGCGCTCGCCGCGCCCGGCGCGTTTGCCGCGAACAGCCAGCAGTCGAAGATGACCGAGTGCAACAAGCAGGCAACCGACAAGAAAGGCGACGAGCGCAAGGCGTTCATGAAAAGCTGCCTCTCGGCGGACGCGCCCGCCGCGGCGTCGACCCCGATGACGCAGCAGGAGAAGATGAGCGCGTGCAACAAGTCGGCGACCGGCAAGAAGGGCGACGAACGTAAGACGTACATGAAGGATTGTCTGAGCACGAAGGGCTGAACGCGCACGCTCGCCGGATAAGCCATCGCGCCGGGCCGCAACGGCCCGGCGCCCTTCCCGCCGATCTTCGCCGCGAGACGCGCGCGGCATTTCGCCCCGCTCATATTGCAGCGCACCTATAAAGGTGATACGCGAGCCCGCCTTTTTCTCATAAGATGCGCGAAGGCGGCCCCCACATTCGAACGAGAAACGCGCCATCGGCCGCCGCGGCTTTTCCGGCTTGCAGCATTGCATCGGACGGAGACAGTGGATGGCCTGGAAACACAAGAACCGCTGGTTCCGGCGGTGGCTGCTGGTGATCGTCTTCTGGGCGGTCCCGGTGATGATCGTCGCGGTCAGCGAGATCCGCGAAGAGATGGCCTATAACAAGGTCGATCTCGAACGCGCGCTGTCCACATGGCAGTTCACCGATGTCCAGCGCACTCAAGGCGCGCCCGCGCGCTGTCACGGCATGCCCGACGAAGCCCGCGCCGCCGGCTGTTCGGCCGACGTGCTCGCCGCCAACGCGGCGAAGCATCAGGACGCCATCGACGAATACGCGCATCGCAAGAGCATCCTCGCCGGGTATCTGTGGCACGCGTTCGTCGGCTACTGGGTGGTGCCGGCGGCGTTCCTGTTCGGCTTGGGCGTCGTGATCGGCGCGATCCGGCGGGTCCTGCGCCGCCCTTCGCGGCAGGCGCACGCGAGCCGCCCGGAAGTCGAGTCGACGACGCAACCCTAAAAGGCGTTGCCGTCCTGGCACGCTCATTGCTGTGCACTTCCCGCCGTCAGCAGAATGCAGCATCCGCGCAACATGGCAGGGCGATTTCCGTGATCCTCGCGTCGATCCTCATACCAATGGCGCGGGTAGTTTTGACCGCTTTGCCGCCGCCGGACAGTGGCGGGGAGCGCAAAGAGAGTTACGCGCGGCGCGTAAAACTCAGTGCAAATGCCCGTTTAAAACCGCGCAAAAGCGTTGTAAAACGGAGTAAGCTCGGAAGTCAAAATTACCGCCTGACTCCGTGCAGGATCAGCCGACCCAAGCGGGACAAGGCTTGGCGCGATTCTCACGAAACGTTGTGCGCAGGTTGCTGTGCTATAACTTCGCATGCTGCACCCTCCCGCTTAAATGGGGTTTCCCAAGACCACGATGGAGAAAAATGATGCAAAGACGAAACTTCATGCTCAAGTCGACTGCTGCGCTCGCTCTGGGAGGCCTCGCGCTTGCCGGCTGCACGACGACCTCGAACAAGGGCGAGCAAAAGACCGCCGGTGATTCGGATGAACGGCGCTCCATCGACGCCGACGTCGACGCGACCATGCAGCGTCTGTATGCAACCGTGCGCGGTTCGCGCGAGCTCGTCGGAAAGTCGCGCGGCGTGCTGGTGTTCCCGTCGGTCATTCAGGCGGGCTTCGTGATCGGCGCGCAATACGGCAAGGGCGCGCTGCGTGTCGGCGGCGGCACGGTCGGCTACTACAGCACGACCTCGGCATCGGTCGGCCTGCAGGCCGGCGCGCAATCGAAGTCGCTGATTTTCCTGTTCATGACGCAGGACGCGCTCGACAAATTCCGCAACTCCGACGGCTGGGCTGCCGGCGTCGACGCATCGGTCGCGCTCGTGAAGATGGGCGCGAACGGCACAGTCGACACGACCACTGCCACCGCACCCGTCCAAGCGTTCATCCTGACGAATGCCGGCCTGATGGCCGACGTTTCGCTCGCCGGCACGAAGGTCTCGAAGCTGAAGATCTGACGCACGCGTGCCGGCTTCGGCCGGCATAGGGCGCGGGGCAAAGCAAAACCGCCGCGCGGTACGACTTCCGGGTCGTGCCGCGCGGCGGTTTTGTCTTTTACCGGGACGCTCGCCCGAGGCTCAGGTCGTCGCGCGGTCGATCAGCTTGAAGCGCGCGCGCTTTTGCGCCCGCATGACGGCCTGGTAGGCATCGACGTACTGCTGCGCCATCCGGTGCGACGTGAAGCGCTCCTCGAAGCGCTGCCGCACGCGTGCGCGCGAGAGCGTATGCAGGCGGTTCACCGCAGCCACCGCACCGATCTCGTCCTCGACGATGAAGCCCGACACGCCCTCGTCGATCACTTCGGGCACCGCACCGCGATTGAACGCGATCACCGGCGTGCCGCACGCCATCGACTCGATCATCACGAGGCCGAACGGCTCCGGCCAGTCGATCGGAAAGAGGAGCGCATGCGCGCCCGAGAGGAAATCGGCCTTCTGGCTGTCGTTGATCTCGCCGACGAATTCCACGTAAGGCAGTTCGAGCAGCGGCGCAATTTCGCGCTCGAAGTACTCGTGATCGGCGGAATCGACCTTGGCCGCGATCTTGATCTGCATCCCGCAGCGACCCGCGATGCGGATCGCGGTGTCCACCCGCTTTTCCGGCGAGATGCGCCCGAGAAACGCGAGGTACTTTTGCTCGACGGGCTGCGGCTCGTAAAGCTTCTCCGGCAGGCCGTGATAGACGGTCGTCAGCCACTTCGCCTGCGGCAGCGGATGACGCTGTGAATCCGAAATCGAAATCACCGGCGCCGTGTTGAACGTGTCGAAGACGGGTTGCTGCTCCGGCAGATCGAGCCGGCCATGCAGCGTCGTGACGAACGGCGTGTCCTGCCGCTTGAAGAGCGAAAACGAGTAATAGTCCATGTGGAAATGGAGCACGTCGAATTCGTCGGCGCGGCGACGGACCATCTCCATCAGCAGCATGTGCGGGGCGATCCGGTCTCGGATGGCCGGGTCGAGGCGCAGCGCGCGCGGCCAGACGGCTTCGAGGGTCGCTTTCGTCTGCGAATCGCCGGTTGCGAACAGCGTCACGTCGTGGCCGAGTTCGACGAGCGCCTCGGTGATATAGGACACGACGCGCTCGGTGCCGCCATACAGCTTCGGCGGAACCGACTCGGTCAGAGGGGCAATCTGGGCAATTCTCATCGATTCGTCTCCACGGGTCTTCACTTCTCGTGATGTCGGGCGCTCGTTCGCGTCTGAAATGTGTCTTCACGAACGCGCCGTCGCACCGGCTCGGCGCGCGGCCGTCCGGGCGCACGAGTATGACAGTCGCGCGATACGCCGGGCAACGAGGTTTGCCCTAACTGGCGCTACGCGGCGCCATCGCGCACAAGAAACATTATCGACGCGAGTTGGCGGAATACGGCCGACTCTTTCATTTCCATTGCCCTGTTACATTCAGGAAACACTCGCAGGGAAAGACCGGAAGCGCCCTATTTCCTGGGTACGCCGCGCAAATCGGCCAGGAAATTGTCGCGCCACACGCCCAGATCGTTTTCGCGCAACGCGACCATGTTGGTCTTGTAGCGCTCCTGGCGCTCGGCGAGCGGCATCGAGAGCGCGCGCCCGATCGCATCGCTCATCCCGACGATGTCGTGCGGATTGACCATCAGCGCACCCGTCATTTCGTCGGCGGCGCCGGCGAACTGCGACAGCACGAGCACGCCGGGATCGTCGGGATTCTGCGCGGCGACGTACTCCTTCGCGACGAGATTCATGCCGTCGCGCAACGGCGTGACGAGCCCGATCTGCGATTCCCGGAACAGCGACATCAGTTTCCAGCGGTCGTATCGCTGGTTGAGATAGCGAATCGGCGTGTAGTCGAGGCCTGAATAGCGGCCGTTGATGCGCCCCGCTTCGTATTCCAGGTTCTGGCGGATCTGTTGGTAAGTGTCGACGTCCGAGCGCGTCGGCGGCGCGATCTGCACGAGCGTCACGTTGCCGCGCCACTCCGGCGACTTCTCCAGGAACTGCTCGAACGCGCGAAAACGTTCGACGAGACCCTTCGAATAATCGAGCCGGTCGACGCTCATGATGAGCTTGCGGCCTTCGAGACTCTGCTTGAGGTCCATCACATCTTGCCGCGCCTCGCCGCGACGCGCCTGCTCGGCGATTTCGTCCGGGAACACGCCGATACGGTAGACGCCCGTCTTGAGCTTGCGCCCGAACGCCTCGACCTGCCCGTCCGGCGTGGCCGTGCCGTGCGCGTGGCGCACGATGTAGTCGTGAAACGCGACGCGGTCGCCTTCCGTCTGGAATCCGACGACGTCATAGCAGCACAGCGACTTCACGAGTTCCGCATGCGGCGGGATGTTCAGCAGAATTTGCGGCGACGGAAACGGAATGTGCAGGAAGAATCCCATTCGATTCGTCACACCTTCGGAACGCAGCGCTTCGCCGAACGGAATCAGATGATAGTCGTGGACCCAGACGATGTCGTCGGGTTGCAAGAGCTTGATCGCCTTGTGCGCGAGCCACGAATTCACACGCCGATAGCCCGCATATTCCTCGCGGTCGTACACCGCCAGGTCGTTGCGATAGTGGAAGACCGGCCAGAGCGTCGCGTTGGAAAAGCCGCGGTAATACTGGTCGTAGTCCTTCTTCGGCAGGCCGACCGTCGCGAAGGTCACGGCGCCGTCCTGAACGAGCGTCGGTCCGGAGTTCGCCACGCTCTCGCTTACCACGTCGCCGCTCCAGCCGAACCAGACGCCCCCGCTGTCCTTCAGCGCGCCGAACACGCCGACGGCAAGCCCGCCCGCCGAACCCTTGGTTTCGGTGGGCGAGGCAACGCGATTGGATACGACAACCAGGCGACTCATGTACTTCTCCTTGCTTCGATCTTGGATGGGGGTTCGCGTTCGACGATGCGCGCGCCGGCGTGGGGCGGGCGACACGTCGATCCGCGTCTGATTTTACGACTCGCGGGAAGGCGCCGGGTTTCCGGCGCCTTCGTCCGGATGGCTAACGTCGCGTGCCCGCTTTGGTCGGCGACTTCGGCGTGGTCGATGCCATCGCATGCGCGGCCGGGTCCGGCCCGGAGCGCTCGCCCCGGCTCGCGACCGGATTGGCGGCGGTATTGGCCGTGCCCGCCGCCTTCGGCGAGGGCCCCGCGCGTTCGAGCGGCGGCGCGAATTCGGTGTGCGCGACGTGCTCCTTGTCCGACGACAAATCCGCCCGCGTGCGCGGCAGAAACTGCGGATACGCCGCCTGCACGAAGCTGAGGAGCCCCTCGCGCACGCGGCAGCGCAGATCCCAGCTCAGACCCGAGTCGAACGAACTGACGAGCACGCGCAACTGCATCGAGCGCTCGGTGGCGTCGGTCACCTGCAGCACCTGCACGCGGCCGTCCCATTCCGGCGCGTGCTCCAGAATGCGCTCCAGTTCCTCGCGCAACGGCAGGATCGGCATGCGGTAATCGACGTAGAAGAACACCGTTCCGATGATTTGCGAGCTGTTGCGCGTCCAGTTCGTGAACGGATTCTCGATGAACCATTGCAGCGGCACGATCAAACGCCGCTGGTCCCAGATGCGGATCGACACGTAAGTGCCGGTGATTTCCTCGACGCGCCCCCATTCGCCCTGAATCACGACGACGTCGTCGAGCCGGATCGGCTGCGAAAGCGCGATCTGCAAGCCCGCGATCAGGTTGCCGAGCACCGGCCGCGCGGCGATACCGGCGACCAGCCCCGCGACACCCGCCGACGCGAGCAGGCTCGCGCCGATCTGACGCACGCTCGGGAAGGTCATCAGCGCGCCGCCGAACCCGATGATCACGATCACGACCATCACCGAACGCGCGAGCACGCGCGCCTGCGTGTGGATGCGGCGCGCGTGGAGGTTGTTCTCGGTGTCGAGCGGATGCGCCTGCACGATCGCCTCGCCGACCGCGCTCGCGGAGCGCGCCGCCAGAAACGTCAGCGCGACGATCAAGGCGACGGTCGCGAGATCGCGCAGCACGGCGGCGAACGGCAGCGTGTCGGGCGCCTCGAACAGCACGAAACCGAATGCGAGGATGATCAGCAAGACGAGCGCGGGCGTGTCGATATAGCGCAAGACGACGCTCATCAGCGGATAGGGCCGCGCGATGCGCACGAGGATGCGCGCGCCGACGCGATGCACGCCGATCGCGAACGCCACGCCGAGCGCCGCGACGCCGATCGCGCCGGGCCACGTGTGCAACGGGGCTTCGGCAATGCGTGTGAAATCGTCGAAGGAGATCATGAGCGTCGCGGAATCAGCCTCGCATGGAAGGTGTTGACGACGGTCGGAATACGACGCAGGCCTCGTGGCGAAGGTGCAAGCCCGGGCTAAAAGCAAAAACGGCCGGTCACGCGGACCGGCCGCATCAGCACATGCTGTTCAGCGCTCCGCCTTGCACGGAAAAGCCTTGCCGAGGCCGAGCGACACCATCGTGGTGGCGTTGAATCCCGCCTTGTCGGGGTTGTCGGCGATGTACTTGCGCACCGCGTCGGTGAGTTGTTGCGGTTTCACGTCGGTGGGCAGACAAAAGTATTGTCCGACTTGCGGGCCAGAGGTTCCCCCGATCGCTTCGATCGTGTTGTAAATGCCGTCCGCCGCGCCTTCGATATACGACGCGCACGCGCTGCGCGACACCGGATCGGTCTTGGTGCAAAGCTTGTTGAGATCGTTGCCGGTGAACGCGGCCGCGCAAAGCGGCATCGCAAGGACACTGGCCATCACGAAAAACCGCAGCATGATGTTCCTTTTCTAGTTGAGCGGTTGCATTCGGGTGGGTGAGTTGGGATTTTCGCCGTTCTGTTCGTTGCGCGTGACTTTCGTTTTCGTATTGCCCGCGACGACGCCTCGCCGAAAGCGCTCCGTCGCCCGCTTCCCCCGAGCGCCGGGCTTCGTTCATCGAACCCCGGCGGCCGCATTATTTTGCACTGTTTGTGCCGTTTTGCGGAGCGCTCGCGCCTTGCTGCATCGACTGCAAACGGGCCGCAAGCCCTTCCGCGACGTCCTTCTCGTTGTATTTCTGCGCGAAATCGACCGCGGTCATACCGATCTGGTTCTTCACACGCAAATCGGCGCCCTCGTCGAGCAGCAGTTTCACCGTCGACAGATGTCCGCCGCGCGCCGCCATCATCAGCGGCGTCGTGCCGTTGGGCGAACCGGCGTCGATATAAGCCGAATGGTCGAGCAGGATTTTCACGATGTCGTCGTGGCCGTTGGTAGCCGCGTAGTGCAGCGGCGTCCAGCCCTTCTTGTTCACCTCGGCCTCCTTCGCGATCAGGAGGTTCACGAACGTCGCGTCGCCGTTGAGCGCCGCGAGCATCATCGCGTTTTCGCCCGCCGGGTCCTGCTTTTCGAGGTCGGTTTTCGGGTTCTCGGCGAGAATCTGGCCGACCTTGTCCGATTTCTCGCGCGCCGCGATCACGAGAAGCGGCGTGCCGGTGTTGTCGACGAGATTCGGGTCCATGCCCTTCGCGAGCTGCTTTTTCACCTCCGATACGTCGTCGAACTTGATGGCCTTGATCATCGTGTCGGCGGGTGCGGCGAACGCGGGTTGAGCGAGCGCGCAGGCCGCCAGCACGACGCCCGCGAGCACCGCGCGCGCGTGGCCGAACCTGGAAACCGGAGAAGAAACGGGGTGCATCGAGTCGTTGTTCATGTGAGCCTTGAATTGCGTTGTTGCGTCTGTCACGCGCCCGGCCGCGCGATCTTGAAAAGCCGGAAGAAGTTGTCGGTGGTGGCTTCCGCAAGCGCTTCGTCGGCCACGCCGCGCAATTGCGCGATGAAACGTCCGACATAACTCACGTAAGCAGGTTCATTCGGCTTGCCGCGATACGGCACGGGCGCGAGGTACGGCGAATCGGTTTCGATCAGAAGCCGTTCGAGCGGCACGCGTTGCGCGACGTCCTGCACGTCCTTCGCGCTCTTGAACGTGACGATACCCGACAGCGAGATGTAAAAATTCTGCGCAAGCGCGGGCGCGGCGACGCTCCACGGCTCGGTGAAACAGTGCATCACGCCGCCCGGCACGCTCGCGCGTTCTTCTTCCATGATGCGCAGCGTGTCCTCCGCCGACGCGCGCGTATGCACGATGAGCGGCTTGCCCGTCGCGTGCGCGGCGCGGATGTGCGTGCGAAAGCGTTCGCGCTGCCATTCCATGTCGGCGATGCTGCGGCCGTCCAGGCGGTAATAGTCGAGCCCGGTCTCGCCGATCGCGACCACCTTCGGGTGCGACGCCAGTTCGATCAGTTGCGCGACGCTCGGCTCTTCGGCGTCTTCGTGGTCGGGATGCACACCGACCGACGCGTAAATGTTCTCGTGCTTTTCCGCGAGATCGAGCACCGAAGGCAGCGTCTCCAGATCGACCGACACGCACAGCGCGTGCGTCACCTGAAGCTCGCGCATCTTGGCGAGCACTTCGGGCATGCGGTCGGCGAGGCCCTCGAAATTGATGTGGCAATGTGAATCGACGAACATGTGGCGTTCCTGTGTTGACTCGACGCGGCGCGGATCAGGCGGTTCCGGCGGTGCCCGGTGCGTCGAGGCGCCGGCCGAGGATCACGAGATCGCGCTCGACGCCATCGAGCGCCGCCACGCGCGGCAGCGTGCCCCACGCTTCGAAACCGAAGGCCTGGAAGAGCTTGACGCTCGGCACGTTGTGTCCGAAGACAAAGCCGAGCACGGTGTCGATCTGAAGCTCGGGCGCCTTTTCGAGCGCAGCTTGCAGAAGCTTCTTGCCGAGACCTTTGCCGCGCGCGCTTTCATCGAGATAAATGCTGACTTCGGCCGTGCGCGAATAAGCCGGGCGACCGTAGAAGTCGGAAAAACTCAGCCACGCGACGATCTCGCCGCCCTCTTCGACCACCCACAGCGGCCGTGCGTGCGGCCCGTGCGCATGAAACCACGCGACGCGGCTTTCGACCGTCACCGGATCGAGGTCGGCGGTGACCTGGCGCGACGGCACCGTCGAATTGTAGATGGCGACGATGGCGGGCAGGTCGTCGAGCGTGGCGTCGCGGTAGGTGAGGCTCATGAATGTCAGTGGCACGTGTTCAATTCGCGAAAACGTCGCGATAACCGATGAAAAGCGCTTCGAAGACGAGCCGCGCGTTCAGCGGATGGTTTTCCACCGCGCGCTGGCGCGTGACGGTCTTCATGTAACGGGCGAGCGCGTCGCCGTCGGCCTGACGGGCGCAGCGATCCAGCGCCTTCGCGGCATTCGGAAAATAGCGCGGACGCCCCGCCGTGCGCTGCGCGAGCAGATCGTACAGCCAGCGCTGCAGCCAGCCGAGCACCAGCGGCACCGGCAGCTTTTGCAGGTTTTCGCCGCACGCGAAGGCGTCGCAGTTCGGGCCGGCCGCGAGTTGCGCCAGCGCGAAATCGCGCAGCGGCCGGTTTTCGTCGGCGGCGAGCGCAAGTGCTGCGAGCGGCGCGCCGCCGGCTTCCGCGAGCAGCGCCGCGGGATCGGCGACGCTCTGCTGCGCGAGCCAGACGACCGCCGCATCGCCTTGCGGCACGGCCATCGGCCACTGGCGGCAGCGGCTGATGATCGTCGGCAGCAGGCGGTCGACGCGCGCCGAAACCAGCAGGAACACGACGCCCGAAGGCGGTTCTTCGAGCGTCTTCAGCAGCGCGTTCGCCGCGGCCACGTTGAGCGCCTCGGCCGGATACAGCAGCACGACGCGCGCACCGCCGCGATGCGAGCCGAGCGTGCAGAAATCGAGGAGCGCGCGTACCTGCTCGATCTTGATTTCCTTGCTCGGCGTGCGCGTTTTCTTGCCCTCGTCGCCGTCGGATTTTTCGTCCGCTTCGGCCGACTGCGCGCCGACGAGCGCCGCCAGCGCCTCGGGCACCACCGCGCGGTAGTCCGGGTGATTGCCCTGGCTGAACCACACGCACGCCGCGCACTTGCCGCAAGGTTCGCCGTTTTGCTGCTGCGCCTCGCAGAGCAGCCCCTGCGCGAGATGCTGCGAGAACTTCAGTTTGCCGATGCCAGCTTCGCCGTGCAGCAAGAGCGCATGCGGCCAGTGCGCGCGCAATTGCTGGAGTCGGGACCAGTCGTCGGTTTGCCAGGGATAGATCATGTTTGGTATCAGATACTTGCGACGATTTCTTCAAGTTCTTGCTGAATGACTTCGATCGAACGCGTCGCATCGACGATCACGAAGCGTTCCGGCGATTCCGCCGCGCGCCGCAGATATTCCTCGCGCGTGCGGTTGAAAAACGCCTCCGACTCACTCTCGAACTTGTCCGGTGCGCGCGCCGCGCCGCGCCGTTCGCTGGCGGTCGCCGTCGGCACGTCGAAAAGGACGGTCAAATCCGGCTGGAAACCGCCCTGCACCCAGCGCTCCAGCGCCTCCAGCTTGTCGCGCGGCAACCCGCGGCCGCCGCCCTGATAAGCGAACGTGGCGTCGGAAAAGCGGTCGGAGAGCACCCAGTCGCCGTGCGCGAGCGCCGGCTCGATCACCTGCGCGAGATGCTCGCGGCGCGCCGCGAACATCAACAGCGCCTCGGTTTCGAGGTCCATCGGCTGGTTCAACAGGATGCCGCGCAAGGTTTCGCCGAGCGCCGTGCCGCCCGGCTCGCGTGTCATGACGACAGAACGCCCGAGCGGCGCGACGCGCGCTTCCAGGAGCGCTCTGAACCAGTCGAGATGGGTCGTCTTGCCCGCGCCGTCGATGCCTTCGAACGTGATGAATTTGCCGCGCGCCATCATTGACCCCGGATGTACTTGTCGACGGCCTTGTTGTGCTCGCCGAGATTGTCGGAAAAGATGCTGCTGCCGTCGCCGCGCGACACGAAATAGAGCGCGGTGCTCGACGCCGGATTCATCGTCGCGGCGAGCGCGGCGACGCCGGGCAGCGCGATCGGCGTCGGCGGCAGGCCGTTCCTCGTGTAGGTATTGTACGGAGTGTCCGTTTGCAGGTCCTTTTTCTTCAGACGCCCGCCGTAAGCCGAGCCTAGGCCGTAGATCACCGTCGGGTCGGTCTGCAGCGGCATGCCGATCTTCAGCCGGTTCGCAAACACCGCCGCGACGAGCGGCCGGTCCGCCGCGCGCCCCGTCTCCTTCTCGACGATCGACGCCATGATGAGCGCCTCGTAGGGCGTCTTGTAAGGCAGGTCCGGCGCGCGCGCGCTCCACGCTTCGGTGAGCCGCAACTGCATCAATCGGTACGCGCGCTTGTAGACGGCGAGGTCGCTCGTGCCTTTGTCGAAGAGATAGGTGTCCGGGAAAAAGAGCCCTTCCGCCGACGCCTTGTCGACTTCCGGCGCGCCGATCGCCTTCAACAGATCGGTGTCGCTCATGCCGGCCGTGTCGTGCGCGAGCGCCGGATTGCCGTCGAGTTCCGCGCGCATCTTTTGCAGCGTCCAGCCTTCGATGACGGTCGCCACGTATTCGTTCACGTCGCCGCGCGCCATTTTCTGCAGCACCTCGTAAGGCGTGATGCCGCTTTTGAACGCGTAATTGCCCGATTTCAGTTGCGATTGCAGGCCGAGCACGCGCGTCATCAGCACGAAAAGCTCGGGTTCGACCGGGACGCCGCCGCGGTTCAACTGGGTGCTGACGCTGCGCAGGCTGCTGTGGGGCTTGATGGTGACGTCGAGTTGCGGCGAGGCGAGCGCGACGGGGCTCGTCGCCCAGTGATACACGCCGCCGGCGAGCGCGATCACGATCACGACGGCCACCGCCGTCGCGATGAGGCATTTCTTGAAAAGGGACATGCGGAACACGCTTGAGATAGACCCCATATAATACTTGTTCGCTTCCGCCAAAGTCAGGATTGACTTCCAGCACACTCCATGAATTCCCCGACCGCCTCACCCGATCCCTCCGAATTCACCGCCGTGCTGAACGCAGGCGCGTTCATGCCGCTCACGCAGTTCGGCGTCATCGACGTCAAGGGCGAAGAAGCCGCCACGTTCCTTCACACCCAGTTGACCAACGATGTCCAGCATCTCGACGCCTCCACCGCGCGGCTCGCCGGCTATTGCTCGCCGAAGGGGCGGCTCCTGGCGTCGTTCCTGATGTGGCGCACGGGCGACGCGGTGCGCCTGCTGATTTCGCACGATGTGCAGGCGCCGGTCCAGAAGCGGCTCTCGATGTTCGTGCTGCGCGCGAAGGCGAAACTGTCGGACGCGACGCCGGAAGTCGGCGCGATCGGCTTCGCGGGCGACGTCCGAGCGGCGCTCTCCGGCATCTTCGATGCGTTGCCCGACGGCGTGCACGTGAAAGTGGAAGGCCCGCACGGCGCGCTGATCCGCGTGCCCGACGCGGCGCACCGCGCGCGGTTCCTGTGGGTCGGGCCGAAAGCCGACATCGAGGCGCAGTTGCCGAAGCTGGAGGAGAAGCTCACACGCGCGTCGGCGTCGATGTGGGACTGGCTCGACATCCACGCGGGCGAGCCGCGCATCACGCAGGCGACCTCCGAGCAGTTCGTCCCGCAGATGGTCAATTTCGACGTGCTCGGCGGCGTGAACTTCAAGAAAGGCTGCTATCCGGGACAGGAGATCGTCGCGCGCAGCCAGTATCGCGGCACGATCAAGCGGCGCACGGCGCTCGCGCACGCGCAATCGGCACAACCCGGCGACGAAGTCTTCCACTCCGACGACCCCGGCCAGCCGTGCGGCATGGTCGTCAACGCGGCGCCGGCGCAAGACGGCGGCGTCGATTGCCTGGTCGAGATGAAGCTCACGGCGCTCGATAACGGCGCGGTGCACGTCGGTTCGTCCGACGGCCCGGCGCTCGCATTCCTGCCGCTGCCCTACGCTTTCCCCGCCGACGCCTGATCAACCCGACCCCGAGCGCGCAACCATGTGCCTGATCGTTTTCGACTGGCGGCCCGACGCGCATCGCTCGGGGAGCGTTCGTCCGCTTCTCACGCTCGCCGCGAACCGCGACGAGTTCTTTCGCCGCGAGACCGAGCCGCTTTCATGGTGGGCCGACGCGCCGAACGTGCTCGCGGGCCGTGATTTGACGGGCGGCGGCACGTGGCTCGGCGTGACGCGCGACGGGCGTTTCGCCGCGCTCACGAACTTTCGCGCGCCGAGCGAAGTGCGCCCCGATGCGCCGACACGCGGCGCGCTCGTTTCCGACTTCCTCGCCGATGCGCCGGTTGCCCCGCTCGACTATCTGCGCCGCGTGGCGCGCGAAGGCGATCGCTACAACGGTTTCAATCTGCTCGTCGGCGATTTCACGCGGCGCGAGATCGGCTGGTACGGCAATCGCGCCGATGCGCCGCCGTCGCTGCTCGAACCGGGCGTGCACGGGCTCTCGAACAGTCTGCTGAACACGCCGTGGCCGAAGCTCGTCGCCCAGCGCGACGCGTTGCGCGATCTGATCCACGAAAGCGACGAGCGCGGGCCGCCTTCGCTCGACCTGCTGATCGACACGCTGCGCGATCCGCGCATCGCCAACGACGACCTGCTGCCCGCCACCGGCATTTCGATCGAGCGTGAGCGCGTGCTTTCGGCGGCGTTCATCGAATCGCCCGACTACGGCACGCGCAGCACGACCGCGCTACACGTCCTCGAATTCGACGACGGCCTGAAAATCGAGATCAAGGAACGCAGCGACGACGACGGCGCGCATCGCATCGTGCGGCCGGGCGCGTTCGAGCGCAGCTTCGCGTTCGACGTGGAGCGCTAGGCGCGCCGCCTACGATTGCAGCGCAATCCGCAGCGCGCGGACCGCTTCGGCGTGCGCATGCCCGACGTCCGGCACGAAGCCGCCCATCTTGAAGAACTCGTGGATCATCCCTTCGTAGCGCACGAGCGTCACGGGCACGCCCGCGTCCTTGAGCTTCTGCGCGTAAGCGACGTCTTCGTCGAAGAGCGGGTCGTGGTCCGCCGCCGCGATCCACGCGGGCGCCACGCCCTTGTAATCGGGCTGGCCGCGCGTGCCGTCGAGCGGGGCGAAGCGCCAGTCGTCGCGTTGCGCATCGTCGTCGAGATATTGCGCGAAGAACCACTGAATCGTCTCGCCCGACAGCAGGAAACCTTGCGCATAGCGCGTGTGCGAGCCGCTCTGCTGGCGCGCGCTCACGCCCGGATAGATCAGCAGTTGCAGCCGCAGCGCGAGCCCCGCGTCACGCGCGAGCACCGCGCAGACGGTGGCGAGCGTGCCGCCCGCGCTGTCGCCGCCGACCGCCATGCGCGACGCATCGATGCCGAACGTCGCGGCCTCTGCGTGCAGCCACTGAAGCGCGTCGAAGGCGTCGTTCACGGCGACCGGAAACTTGTACTCGGGCGCGAGCCGGTAATCGACCGATGCCACGACGCAGCCCGCGTCGATCGCGAACTTGCGGCACAGCGCGTCATGCGTCTCGACGCTGCCGACCGTGAAGCCGCCGCCATGGAAAAACACCAGCGCGGGCGCGGGCGTGGCCCAACTCGGCTCGAACGGAAAATAAAGGCGCATGCGGATCGCGGCGCCGTCGCGGGTCGGCACGTCGACGTCCTGCACGTCGTGCATCGGCGCCGGCGCGATGTCGAGGATCTGCGCGCTCATCGCGTACGCCGCGCGCGCCTGTTGCGCGGTGAGCGTGTGATACGGCGGACGATTCGCGCGCGCGACCATGTCGAGTATCTGCGCGATTCTGGGGTTGAGCGGCATGGGTGATCAGCGGCTCGCCTTCACGCCGGGCTTGAGCGAAAGCGGATCGGTGGGATTGCGCAGCTGCGCGATGTCGTCGAGGCGCAGTTGCACCGACGCCATGATGCCCGGGTGCGTGATGACGTAGAAGCGGCGCTCGCGGATGGCGTCGAACGTGATGTCTGCCACTTCCCGCGCCGAGAGCCGCCCGCCCTCCACCGCCTTCGTCAATTGCCGGCCGGCGAGTTTCTGCGATGCGGTCGGCGGCGCGTCGTTGCGCAAGTCGCCGGGACGCGCGCGCTCGGCGTTCGCGATGCCGGTCGGCACGAACGCCGGGCACAGCAGCGAACAATCGACTTGTCCGCCCGCGAGCTTCAGGTCGTGATGGAGCGTCTCCGTCATCCCGACGACCGCGTGCTTCGATGCGTTGTAGACGCCCATCGCAGGCGCCGCGAGCAGGCCCGCGACCGACGCCGTGTTGACGATATGCGCCGGTTCGCCCTGCGCGAGCATGACCGGCGTGAAGGCGCGCAAGCCGTTCGCGACGCCCATCACGTTGACGCCGAAGACCCAGCGCCAGTCGTTCGCGGTGTTTTCCCAGATGAAACCGCCCGCGCCGACGCCCGCGTTGTTGAAGAGCAGATGCACCGCGCCGAAGGTGTCGAGCGCGGCTTTCGCGAGGGCGTCGACTTGCGCTGCATCGGCGACGTCGGTCGGCACGCCGAGCGCCTCGGCGCCCGACGCGCGCAGCATCTCGACCGTTTCGGCGAGCGCGGCCGGATCGATGTCGGCGATCACGAGCTTCATGCCCAGCGACGCGCCCTTGATCGCGAACGCGCGGCCGAAGCCGCTGCCGCCGCCGGTGATCACCGCGACCTTGCCTTCAAACTGGTCCACGCTCGGTTCCTTTTTTTCGCTGCGACGGGGTCGGCAGGTTAGATCAGCTTCACGAGCTGCTTGCCGAAGTTGCGGCCCTTGAGCAAGCCGAGGAACGCTTCGGGCGCGTTTTCGAGCCCGAGCGCGATGCTTTCGCGGTAATGCAGCTTCTTCTGCGCAACAAGTCCGCTGAGTTGCGTGAGCGCCTGCGGCCAGTCCTCCAGATGCTCGCTCACGATGAAGCCCTGCATCTTGAGCCGTTGCGTGAGGATGAGCGCGGGGCGCTTGAGCGGCAAAGGCGCGCCGTCGTAGCCCGCGATCATTCCGCACAGCGCGATGCGGCCGAACGCGTTCATGCGCAGGAGCACGGCGTCGAGCACTTCGCCGCCGACGTTCTCGAAGTAGCCGTCGATGCCGTTCGGCACGGCCGCCTTCAGATCTTCGTGGAGCTTGCCGGCCTTGTAGTCCACGCAGGCGTCAAAGCCGAGCGACTCGACCACGTAGCGGCATTTGTCCTCGCCGCCCGCGATGCCGACCGCGCGGCAGCCCGCCGCCTTCGCCAGTTGCCCGACGACGCCGCCGACCGCGCCGCTCGCCGCGCTCACGACGACGGTTTCGCCCGCTTTCGGCTCGATGATGCGGTTGAGCCCGTACCAGCCGGTGACGCCTGGCATGCCGACCGGTCCGAGATAGGCCGAGAGCGGCACATGGGTATCGTCGACGACTTTCAGGTTCGTGCCGTCCGACGTGCCGTACTCCTGCCAGCCGAACATGCCGACGACCTTGTCGCCGGCCTTGAACTTCGGATGCTTCGATTCGACCACTTCGCCCACCGTCCCGCCGATCATCACTTCGTCAAGCGGCTGCGGCGGCGCATACGACTTGGTGTCGTTCATGCGGCCGCGCATGTATGGATCGAGCGAGAGATAGTGATTGCGCACGCGCACCTGGCCGTCGCCGAGCGGCGCGAGCGGCGTTTCGACGAGCCGGAAGTTGTCGGCACGCGCCTCGCCGTCGGGGCGCGAGACCAGCAGGATTTGTCGGTTTTGCTCGGTCATACGGCACTCCTTGGAGGATCGATGGATGCGGTTCAGGCGTCGCTCGGACCGGGCTTCGCGGCGGGATCGGAGCGTAGTTTCTGCTGCACGATGTCGCGTCCGACGGCGAGCCGCCTCATATACTTGAATGTGCCGAGCGCCTTCGCGACGAAGTGGCCTTCGCTGTCGCGGATTTCGCCTTCGCAATAGGCCATCGTGGTCGAGCGGTGCAGCACGCGGCCGAAGGCGCGCAGCTCGCCGCGTCCCGGCTGCATGAAGTTGACCTTCATCTCGACGGTCACGACGCCGATGCCATCGCCCGCGAGACTGCGCGCGGCCATCGCGAGCGCGACGTCGGCGAGGGTCATCGTGACGCCGCCGTGCGCGATGCCCCAGGTGTTCAGGTGGCCGTTCGCGAGCGGCATCGCGACTTCGCTCGTACCGTCGGCGGCCTTGATGAGCTGGACGCCGAGGTTGTCGACGAAAGGGCTTTCGATGACGGGGTCGCGTGGGTCTTGGGGCATCGTTGCGCTCACACTTCGTAGTCGACGCACTGCCGCCCTTCGGTCACGGCGCCGACAAAGGCCTTGATCGCGACGTGCTTCGGGTGGTTCTGATAGGAATCGAGGGCGGCGCTGTCGTCGAAGTCGGAGACGAGGACGACGTCGAAGGTCGAGGCCGGAAGGCCAAGCCCGATGCCGACTTCGAAGTGCCCCTGCCCCTGGACGATGCTACGGCAGGTTTCCAGCGTGGCTTTGAGCTTTTGGGCGTTCTCGGCGCGGTCGGCGCCTTCGGCAGTTTCCTTCAGTTTCCACATGACGATGTGGCGTAGCATGGACGCTCCTTTGCGGGCTTTGATCGAGGGCCTCAAGCGTATCAAAAACGTGAAGGGTGTGCCTGGGAATGGTTGTGAGGCGGGTTGGGTGTGGGCGGCCTGGAGTCGACGGTCGGATTTTGGAACGAGCCACGACCGCTCGTACTTGATGCTGCGCCACACCCGCTCGACGAACACGTTGTCGCGCCAGCATCCCTTGCCATCCATCGACAGACGAATCCCCCGGCCCAGCACGGCCTCGGTGAACGTGCCCGCCGTGAACTGGCTGCCTTGATCGGCGTTCACGATGCCGGGCAGCCCGTAACGGCTGAACGCTTCTTCCAGCGCATCAACCGCATGCACCGCTCCCAGCGTGATGGCAACCCGGTGCGTGAGTACCTTGCGGCGCGCCCAGTCCACGACCGCCGTCAGGTACACGAAGCCGCGCGCCATCGGAATGTAGGTCGTGTCGAGCGCCCAGACCTGATTGGCCCGCTCGATCTTCAGACCGCGCAGCAAGTGCGGCCAGATCTTGTGCTTCGCGTTGCGTCGGCTCGTGTTCGGCTTGCGATACAGCGCCTCTACGCCCATACGCCTCATGAGCGTGCGCACGCGGAGCCGGCCGAGCTCATGGCCCTCCCGGCACAGCAAGCGCGCCAGCATCCGTGCCCGGCAAACGGAAACTCCAGGTGCAGTTCGTCGATCCAACGCATCAACGACTGGTCCGCAAGCGTTGACGAGCACGGCAATCGGCACTGGCATCGCAGGCCGGTCTTGCACGCGCAAGGGAGTCGGGTTTCGACGCATTTTGTGCAAAACCGACGGATGCCGTAAGTTGGGCCCCCTTCTTCGCCATTTCGTCGACCCGGGGGCCGATTGAACCTTCGCAATCGGTCGCTCCGTTGACGAATGCCTACTGTTGGCGACAACTCAAGAACCTTGCAGTAACCGGCCGAACTCTCCTATTCGAGCCGAAGCCCCGAACCCTAATAACACGCAACTGCGCCGCGTTATTCGTCGCTGCAAGAAAAATATATCTTTCGTTTCGTACGGAAGAAACAGTGAGCGTCCGCTGTTCCAGTAGGCATGGACGGCGTGGCACTCTGCCGCGCGACAAAAGACTCGGTGCACACCGCGCGCGAGCCTGCGAGGAGACTTTCATGCACCGGGAAATCCACGTCATGCAGCAGAGCTTTTTCAACCTCGGCTGTTTTTATCGAGTCGATGTGCGCAGTCGTAGCGGCCGGCTGATTGAATGCCATTACGTCGAGTTGCGCGAGATCACGTGGTGCTAGGACACGCGAAAACATCTGACTCCACTCAACACCCACAAGGCGCAAGGAGACCTCCGATGCCCTACAACCAAGCCCGCCTGCCCGCCATCGTCGACTACGACGAATGGCTCAGAGGGACATCGTCGTTGCTACAACCGCGCAGTGCCGCGCTCAAGGCGCTCGATCATCAGATACTGACGTATCACCGTGATCGGTCGACGTACCAGTTTCACCAGTTGAAGAATGCGTTCAGGAACTGGAAGGAAAGCCTCCGGCCGAGCGGTGCGTGGGAATCGGATGCACGCAATGAATCGAAGCTCTTTTCGTTGCTCGACCAGCAGTTGCGCGGCAAGGGCGACACCGATGCCGCGATGGGCGCGCAGGACTTCATGACGCCTGCACTCGTTAATTCGCGACTGGGCGTGCTCTACTTGTTCGGCAACGTGACGATCGAGGACGATGTGTTCCAGGTCATGCTGGAGGGCGCCTTCGAGGTCACGATCGGTGGCCTGGGCATCGCGGACTCCAACGATGCCGCGTCGCGGGCCTCCGACGTGCTGGAAAACAGCGTCGTGCAGAAGTCCGCCTCGCTGGCCCTCGAGCAAGTGCAAAAGAGGGTCAGGAAGCACAAGGGCACCAAGCTCGTGAACGCGAACCAGCTCACCAACGGCAGCAGCCCACCGCCGACCGGGAGCGCCGCGCGTGCCCTGTACGACTTCATCCGCGCGAAGCTCGAAGAAGCGGCAATGAAATTGTGGAATATGATTCGCGAAAAGGCGGTGGACATCCGCGACGACCCAAGCGCCTTTGCACTTGACGTCATGCCCGGACTGATCCGCAAGCTGGTCGACTTCCTTTGCAAGAAGCTGCTGGTCGCCTTTGCCCCGCTCATCGGCGCAAGCCTCGACATCGCCAAGGGCATTGCGAATACCGTCGACAGCAGCATCACCAAGTACCGGGAATGGGTCGCGGGCCGCGACGTCCAGTTGCTCGCGGGGCACCCGTCTACCATCATCGAGGCGATTAGGCGCGCGATGAAAATAAGCATCGGCGCGGGCGTGTACGACATGGTCAAGGGAGGCGCGGACCTCGGCCTGCAGATCGCGAGCCAGGGCGCGTCGACGATCGTCGGAGCCGTGGTCTCCATTCTGGAAACGCTCGCCAAATCGATCTGGAAGATCGTGGAGATCAAGCGCATGCAGCGCTTCTTCCAGCAGGCAAAAGCGCATTGGGAAGCGCGTATGCATCGCGACGCGCTGCATACTCAGCCGATCGCATTCAACAACTGGTTCAAGCGCTATGCGATCCCGCTTCCGGTGCTGTCGGTCCTTGCGTTGAACTCGGGAATCTGCGGCGACAAAATGCACTTTCTCGCGATGTTCAAAGACGACGACGCAGTGATTGGCAAGGCTGAATTCCAGGCCGGATGCAAGTACGTCGATGACCTGAAGGTCTGGGGATCGACTTATCTGAGCGATGCCGGATTCAGCTTCGCGTCGGAAGACAACATGGTCAAGGCACTGCTGGAATTCTCCGGCAATCACAAGCAGGAACAGACCTGGGATCTCAAGGTCCGGCAGGCCGTGCTGGGATTCCTCAACGGCTGACCGCGCCGCCTCCGTCACCGTGATCGCCTTCATCGTCGTGAAGGCGATCGCATGTCTGCCCGCGCCAATGTGAGATGCACGACTGAGCGTGCATCTCACCAAGGCAGATGTCATCTGCCCGGCTTCATCATCACCGAGAAGCTGACCGGCGCAGAGCTTGCGAGCACGTTCAGATTCATGATGGCGCGCAATGCCTCGACGCCATCCTGCAAGCCGTAATCGTTCAGATTTACGACGATCGGAACGCGCGTGCCCACGAGCAGCGCATCGGATGCCAGTTTCACGACGCGCACGCTGGCCGTGAGCGGCTTGCTCAGTCCGCCAAGCGCAAGCTGCCCGCTCACGTCCATGTCGAGGCTCGTCCCGACGCGCAGCGCTTTCAGGCGCCGCGGATCGACGGAGCCGGTGAAGACGGCCTTCGGGTTATCGGCGACCTTGAAGAGCAGCGCTTTCAGCCGGTCGTTTCTCAGGCCGATGTTCGTTTCGATGCTCGCCAGTTCGACGTCGAACACGAGCTTGCCATCATCGGCAAGTGAGCCGCCGATCTGCCTGAACGTCTGCACTTCCTCCACCGCGGACGTGCCGGGCATGCCGGCCTTGGCCGTCGTGAAGGAGAACGAGGACTGGCCGCTATCGACGTGCCACGCCGCCTGGCTCGAAGAAGCGGCCAGCGCGAGCGCGATGACCGCGGCATGCAAAGTGGATCTACGCATCATGAATGTTCCTTGAGTTCGATGAATCGGTGATTGAAAGACCGGATCACGGAACGCCTGGCGATCCCGTCCTGCCGACAACAGCGGAACACGCGATTTTGTTCCATCGCTCTTCTGAAAATTATTTTGGAATAGAAACGATAGCCCGGCTGTTTTCGACGCAATCCCCCTTCACTTTTTCGAGGCATGGCGGCGATGAACTTCCAGCATTGGTCACGATGCGGCCTTGCACGATGGCTGCGCCACGGCATCGGCATCGCATGCCTGTGCGCCGCCCCACTCGCGTACGCCGGCCACGCGATACTGCTTCCCGAAGGGCCGGTCACGCTGGTCCGCGGCACATCCGTATTCACGATCGACGCGCCGCTCGCCGTCGAGCCGGGCGATCTCTTCTCGACCGATGCTCACGCAAGCGCGCAGATCGAGGACGCGAACGGCACGATCGTGGCGCTCGGAGCGCAAACGCGCATCTCAATCGATGCCGTACCGCGCGGCGTGAACACCGATACGCTCGGTGCGCTCTCGCTTCTCTCCGGCTGGATCAAGGTCGAACGTGGCGACGGCGACTCGTCCGGGCAAGTGAAGATCGACACCGCCGCGTTGCGCGTCAGCATGCCCCACGGAGCCGCCGTGATCCAGGCGAGCGCAGACGCCGCGTCGCTTTTCATCGAGACGGGGGGCATCCTGCTCACTCTGCCGGACTCAGCCGACGCGCCACGGTCCCTGAATGCCGAACACTACGTCCAGCGCGAGAACGGCAAGCCGCTCGAAGCGCAGGCGCGCCCCGCACCGGCCTTCGTCACCGGCTTGCCGCTCGCGTTTCGCGATCCCCTCGCTTCGATCACCGCGCGCATGCCGACGCAGCCGCTCGCGCCCACACACGGCCGCGTCGCCGCGTACTCCGACATCGCGGAGTGGCTCGTTTCGCCGCTCACCGTTCGGCGCACCTTCGTCGCGCGCTTTCGTTCGCTCGTCCGGACCGAGACGTTCCGCACGCAGGTCCGGCTGAACCTGCGCGAGCTTCCCGAGTGGCGCACGGTGCTCTGTCCGCCACCATCCGCGCCGCCGCGTCGGCCGGGCATTCCGAAAACGTCCGAGGTGGACTCATGAAGCTGTCGCTCGCCGTCAAATTCAACCTGGTGTTCCTCGCAGTCTTCCTGATCGGCTTCGTCGCGGCGGGCTTCGCCGCACGCGATCTGCTGCGGCGCTCGGCGGTCGAAGAAACCGTGCAGAACGCCCGCGTCCTGATGGAAGCGGCGGGCGCGGCGCAGAACTACACCTCAACCCAGGTCACGCCGCTCCTGCAAACGCAGCTGAAATACAGCTTCGTGCCGCAGTCGGTACCGGCGTTCTCCGCGATCGAAACGCTGATGACGGTGCAAAAGCACCTCACGGGCTATTCGTATCGTTCCACGATGCTCAATCCGACCAATCCGCGCGACCGCCCGAGCGACTGGGAAACCGATGTCATCCGCCACCTGCGCGACAAGCCCGAACTCAAGGAAGTGGTGGGTGTGCGCGACACGCCGTCCGGGCCCAACCTGTATATCGCGCGTCCGAACCGGATCAACGACGTCGCGTGCATGGAATGCCACAGCGTGCCGTCCAGGGCGCCGAAGACGCTGATCGACAAGTACGGTCCCGACAACGGCTTCAACTGGGCGATGCACGAAGTGATCGGCGCGGAATTCGTTTCGGTGCCGATGGCACTGCCGGTCGCGCACAGCGAAACGATGCTGCGCACGTTCCTGGTGTCCCTGCTGGTGGTATTCGTGTGGCTGCTGCTCGCGCTGAACGCGATGGTCCACCTGCTCGTGACGCGGCGCATTCGCGCGCTTTCACGGGCCGCCGACGAAGCGAGCCTCGGCAAGCTCGACGGCGCCACGTTCACAGAACGCGGCCGCGACGAGATCGCTTCCCTCGCCGCTTCGTTCGCGCGCATGAAGACGAGCCTCGTGGAAGCGTTCAAGATGATCGAGGCCTGAGGCAGCGCGATGGAACCGCCGCCCGTCAGGTCCCTCGGCAGGTACCGCATCGAAGGGACGCTCGGTGCCGGCGCGATGGGCGTCGTGTATCGCGCGTTCGATCCGCGCCTCGACCGGCTCGTGGCGCTCAAGACGATTCGCCACGAGCTATTCGAGACCGGCGAGCGCGCAAGCCTGATGGCGCGCTTTCGCAACGAGGCACAAGCGGCGGGGCGGCTGTCGCATCCGAACATCGTCGGCGTCTACGACTATGGCGAGACCCCGGACACCGCCTATATCGCGATGGAGTTCGTCGCGGGACGCGGACTCGATCTCCTGCTCGATGCGAGCGGCGGCCCCGTCGAGATGTACACGGCGCTCGGCTGGTTCAGCCAGTTGCTGGCCGCGCTCGGCTTTGCCCACGCGCACGGCATCGTCCACCGCGACATCAAGCCGGCGAACCTGCTCGTCACCGCACACGGCCGGTTGCAGGTGACCGATTTCGGCATCGCGCACGTCGAATCGTCGACGCTGACGGTCGCCGGTTCCGTCGTCGGCACGCCCAGCTACATGTCGCCGGAGCAATTCTCGGGGGCTCCCGCCGATGGCCGCTCCGATCTTTTTTCGGCGGCGGTCGTGCTCTACCAGATGCTCACGGGTCAGCGGCCGTTCGTTGGAAGCTCGCCAGTTGCGGTGATGCAACAGGTGCTGCGCGAGACGCCGCGTGCGCCATCGCTCTGCAACCCGGCATTGCCCGCGGCGTTCGATGAAGTGCTGATACGCGCACTGTCAAAGGACCCGGCAGCGCGCTTCCAGACACCGGCGGCGCTGCAACAGGCCCTGACCGACGCGATGGGAGCGTCGGGCAGCGCGCACGGCGATCACGAGATCGATCGCACCGTGCTCGTTACGGCGGCGAGTGTTCAGACCTGGTCCGCTGCCCCGGCTGCGGAATCGTCGCGCGGCGACTGCGTGGGCTCGCCCGCTGCATGGTCCACCGCGACGCTCGCCGGCATCGAGGCGCGGCTCGCCTCGCAGGTCGGGCCGGTCGCGCGCCTGCTCGTCGCTCGCGGCGCGGCGCGCACGGCGGAGCTTTCTGCGCTCGTCGCACTGCTCGCTCCGCATATCCCCTCGGACAAGGGTCGCAGACAGTTCACCGACGCCTTCGCCGATGACGTGTTGACGTGCGCCACGCATCGCGCGACGCCACCGGATGGTTCGCACTTTCCGCACCCGAGCGTCGAAGAGACGCAGGCTGCCGCGCTGAAACTGGCTGTGTATCTCGGACCGATAGCGAACATCCTGGCCCGGCGCGAAGCCGCGCGCGCCGCCAGCCTGCCGGCACTGTACGAAAGCCTCGCCATCACGATCACGAACGAACACGATCGCGCCCGCTTCCGGCGCGACGTCGGACTGCAATGACAGGGCGCGCGCAAGCGCTCTCATCGAGGGAGACCCGACCATGATTTTCGACACACTGCCGACGCCGGCGCTGCTGCGCCTCGGCGGCTGCTCGGCGTGCGGCCTGTCCGATCCGGGGCGCGTGCGCCGGGAGAATGAGGACCGTTTTCTGATCGACGCGAGCCTGAACCTGTTTGCCGTCGCCGACGGTATAGGCGGCCACGCGTTCGGTGCACGGGCCAGTTCGATTGCGCTCGAGCGCCTCGCAGCGATTCTTGCAACGGCACGGGTGCGCGAGAGCACGAAGCTCGCCGTCGACCCCGATGCCACGATCCACGACGACACGCTGGCGGCGCTCCGCGCGCTGACCTATGCGCTCGACGACGCGAACGCCACGCTCCACGCGATCAACGTAAGCGAGCGCATCGCGACGCATCGTTCGATGGGCACGACCTTGACGGGCATCTGGCGGCCGCTCGCCCCCGACCTCCTGATCGCGTTCCAGGTGGGCGACAGCCGGCTCTACCGTTATCGCAATGGCGCGTTGCAGCAACTGTCGCGCGATCAGACGCTCTACCAGCAGGCACTCGATCTCGGCACCATCGACCATTTGCCGCCGCGCAACGTGCTCCTGCAGGCGCTCGGGCCGCTGCCATCGGTGGCACCTGTCATCGAAGCGCACGCGTGCGCGCCCGGCGACCGCTATCTGCTGTGCAGTGACGGGCTGCACGGCGAAGTGCCGCATCACGAGATCGAAGCGGTCCTTGCACGGCTGCACGGATCGGAGATCGAAGCAGGATGCCGGCGTCTGATCGATCTAGCCCTTGAATCCGGAGGCAGGGACAACGTGACCGCAGTGATTGTCAGCGTCGACGCCGGCTAGGTTCCGGCGCGCTCCGTCAATGGACGATGCCACGCCCAGCCGCCGACCCGGCCGTCGATGAGGCCGGCGAAGCGCGCGGCATCCGGCAGGCCGCTACAGCCTCGCAGCGACGCCGCGACGCTGTCCGATCCTTCGGTCCACCAGACGCTCATGCAGCGTGCGACGGCATCGTCCGACACCTCGATGCCCGCTCCCGCCCGCACGGTCGGGCAGACCGGCGAAAGCGCGACCACGCCCTCATCCAGATCGGCGAGACGCGAACCATTTTCCAGCGTCGCCAGCGCGAGTTCGCGGCAGCGCTCGAACCACGCGCCGGCTTTCGGCAGCCAGAGCGGTAGCGCGCCCGGATCGACGGGAGCCGCGATCGTCAGGGGAAAGTGGCGTCCGGCGAGATCCACGCTCGGCATCAGCACGCCCGCCCACCCGCTCCCTCCCACGACATCGCCGCCAAGGGCGAAACACCACAACGGCGCGTCCAGATAGGCACCGAGCCATGCGTGCCCGAGCGCCGCGCGGGTCGCGAGCATGCCGGCCTGCAGCATGGCGTCCCACGGCTCGACGAACAGGTGCGGCAGGCGTCGCGAGACGAAGTCGCCGTTGCCTCGCACCTTGCCGAAGCAGCCGGCGGTTCCGGGCGTTTGCATCACAGATGATCCGGGCAGCGAAACTGTTCGAGCGGCGCGCGCCGGAACGGATTGACGACGCTGTTCGCATCGAGTTCGAGCACGGCCTTGCGGCCCGCCGATTCGAGCGTCAGCTTGTAACGCTCGGGCTGCGCGGTCGCTTCGAGCTTTCCCGCATCGATCAAGTGCAGCAGCGCCCACGGGCCGCTGGTATCGAACGAGACGGCCTGTCCGCCCGCCTGCGGCGCGAATTCCGCGCGCGCGTGCCCCGTATTCTTTGCGCCCGGCCACTGGAAGAACATCGACTGCAGCGTATCCGGCCTGACGACGAGTTGCTGGCCGTCGATATCGAGCGTCAGTTGCGCGACCGACGCATCGATCGCGAGCGGCTTCACGGCGAAGCGGACCGACGGGTCGCGCCCGCCGTCGCGAAAGAACGCGTCGCGGATCTGCGCGGCGCGCTGGAACTGCGCGAGCACATCGCGCGGCATGCCGGCGGGCGCCGCGCCCGCGCGCCATTGCCAGACGGGCGTGCTGGTATCGACCAGCGCCGCGAGGTTCTTCTGGAAGAAGTCGTCGATGAGGCCGCCCGGGCTGAAGAGCCTGGCGAAGTCGTCCGATGCGGCATCGCGCGTGGAGGTGCGAACGAGCGGATAGCGGCCGTCGAGCGCCTTGTGGCACAACTGGCCTGCGCTCGCGTTCCATTGCGCATTCAGGCGGGCACGCTCGCCGCCTTCGAGCAGCGAGCCGCCCGTCGCCGCGAGCGATACGGCCACCGGCGCGAGCGGCGGGGGCAGCGTCTGGCTCGCGAGCCTGAGCTTGCCCAGCGCGTCGCCAGCGGGCGCGGCCTGGCCCATGCGACGCGCGGCGTCCGCTGCGTCGAGAAAGACGGCTGCGTCCTTCAGCGGCGCGAAGGCCTGATCGAGCGCGGCGGCGTCAGCCGGCTTGCCCGCGAGGTCATGCAGAGCCTGGAAGTGCGCATCGACCGGCGTCGTGGTCGACACCGTTTCGGCCGCGGGTGCCGCTGGCACCGCCTCACTGCCGAGCGCGGCGGCGACGCGCCTGCGCGCCGCTTCGATAGGGCCGGCGGCCTGCGCGCCGTGCTCGCTCGTCGTCCGTCCGACGGACACATCGGCAAGCGTCGTTTCCCGCGCCGCCGCGACGATCAGCTTCTTCAGTGGCGAGCCGTGCGCCGACAACTGGTTCGCGGCCCGCGCGCCATCGGACAAGCCCGTGAACGGCGCGACGGTCACGTCCGCAAGCAGGCCATCCCACGCGCGGATATACGCATCGAAATAGCGCTGGTCGAGCGCGGCTCGCAACCCGGCGATGCCTTCCGGAGTCGGCGCGACGTCGTCGCGGCCGAGTACCCACGCGTCTTTCGCGACATCGGCCAGCGCGGCGTCGCGTACTCGCATGTACTGGGCGTAGCCGGCGCGCGTGTAGGCGCCCGGCACGCCGCCCGTCAGCGCCGCCCCGCTCGCACGCGCGAGCACGAGCGGCGCGTTCGGCCCGGCAGCCTCGCTGACGCTGAACGCAGACAGGTTCGCATGGTTCAGTTCGCGATCCACGCGATCGCCGATGCGCTGCGCGAGCGGCAACGCGCCGAGACTGGCACGCGCCTGCGCGATCAGCGCGCTGTCGAGCGGCAGCGACGGGTCGAAGCGGGATTGCTCGAAGAGCGCCGCCAGATGCGCATTGAGCGCGCGCTGCTGGGCCGCGTTCGCGTCGCGCTGGAGGTCGCGCGCCACCCATGCGCGCACTGCGTCGGCGTCGTAGTGACGCGGATCGCCGAGCATCAGGTAGGTGCGCAGCGCTTCGTAGCGATGTTCGGGCGAGTCCGCCGCGCCGTGACGCAGCGCGTCCGCGAGCCGCGCGACGGCGAGCGGCAGCAACGCCTGGTCGAGCAGACGCCGGTAGGTCACCTGCGCCTGCTGACCGAGCTTGTCGCCCTGATACAGCCACAGGCGCGTGAGCCACGGCACCGGCTTGCCCGCGTCCGCGTAGCCGCCGGGAAGCGCGCGCGCCGCATCGAGAAGCGGCAGCACCGCGAGCGGATCGCCGTCGTTGCCGCGCGCTTGCGTCATTTGCTGCAGGCGATGCATCTGCTGATCGAACGACGCGACGAACCCACGGTTGCGCTCGTAGCTCACTGCCATGCCTGCCAGCGCAAGCGCGAGCGCGACGCCGATCAGCGCGAGGCCGCCTCGCTGCAGCCACGCGCGGCAGCGCTCGAGCCGCGGATTGGCGCCAGCAAGCCCGGCCTCGCCGATCACGACATCCGTCAGCAGCCGGTTGATGAAGTACGCACGGCCGGCCGCCTCGCGGTTGAAGGCCACATCGCGGTTCAAGCCGAAGCGCTGCGCCAGCGAGCTGATCGCGCGGTCGATCGGCCGACCATGCTGCGTGCCGCTCGTGAAATAGACGCCGCGCAGCAGCGGCGCGGCTTCGTAGCGCGTGCCGCGAAAGGTGTCGTCGAGAAAACGGCGCAGCGCCGGCTGAAGACCCGCGAACTGTTGCGGAAACGCGTAGATCAGCGCGCGTCGATGCACGTCGGTTTCGCGCTGCATGCGATGCAGCACGCGCGCATGAAGCCGCGTGCCGAGCGCATCGAATTCGGCGGGAAACGCGCCGAGCGCACTGTCCGCACTCGCCGATTCATCGAGCGGGAACGTCATGCCCCACACCTGCGCGCGCTCCTGCTCGCCGAGGTCGTCGAAGAACTCGGTGAAGCCGGCGAGCAGGTCGCACTTCGTCACCACCAGATAGACTGGGAAGCGCATGCCGAGACGCTCCGTGAGTTCGTGCAGCCGGGCGCGCACGACCCGCACGTGCGCGGCGCGTGCGTCATCGTCCTGGCGCAGGAGATCCGCCGCCGACAGCGCGACGATGATCCCATTCAGCGGACGGCGCGGACGATATTTGCGCAGCAGTTGCAGGAACCCGGACCAGGCGGACTCGTCGGCCTGGGCGTCGCTGTCCTGCGTCGTGTAGCGGCCGGCTGTGTCGACGAGCACGGCGTCGTCGGTGAACCACCAGTCGCAATGACGCGTTCCGCCGACACCGCCGATCGCATCGTCGCCGAGCTTTTCGCGCAGCGGGAAGCGCAGCCCGGAATGCGTGAGCGCGGTGGTTTTGCCGGTGCCCGGCGCGCCGATGAACATGTACCACGGCAACTGGTACATCCACTGGCTGCCGAAGGTGCCTTTCACGCGGACCTTGCGCAGCATGGCAAGCGCCTGTTCGAAGCGTTCGCGCAAGAGCGCGATGTCGGCGCTGCTGGCGGCCTGCGAAGGCGTCTGCGCCGCCACGCCGCTGACGAAGCGCACGTTGACGATCCGCCCGGCGAGGGAGCGGCCGGCCCACGCCAGCGCCCAGGCCAGCAGCAGGAAGCCGATCGCGAACCAGCGGCTTTGCTGCGTGTCGAGCGGCACGTGAGAGCCGAACGCGAAGAGCGGCCCTTCGAACCACAACGCGAGCGCAAGCCCGGCCACGCCCACGAGGGTCAGGCCTTGAGGCGTCTTTATCCATCCAGCGAACTTTTTCATTCGATGTCTCCCCGTCGGGCGATGTTTTCGAAGCGGCGCGTCATGACGACGCTCCCGGTGCAAGCAAGGTGATCTCCACGCGGCGGTTCTTCGCGCGCCCCGCTGGCGTGTCGTTCGGGGCAAGCGGCTCGGCGTCGCCGCGTCCTTCGGCGGTGAAGCGTTCCGGCGTGCCGGTGGCCGCCGCGAGCCGCGCGCGCACGCTGTCGGCGCGCACCTGCGACAAATGCCAGTTCGACGGGAAACGCGCCGACAAAAGCCGCTGGTCATCCGTGTGACCGGTGACCACTACCTTGCCCGGCACCGCCTTCAGCGCATCGGCGATTCTCGTCAGCAGCGCGTCATAGGCGGGGTCGGGCGTCGCGCTGGCGGATGCGAACAGCCCGTCGCCGTTGATCGCCACCACCGTGCGGTCGGCTCCCTCGCGCACCGTGACGAGTCCCTGCGCGATGTCCGGCGCGAGAAACGTCGCAAGCTTCGCGCTCGCGGCGGGCATCGCCGCGAGCGGCGCGGCGACGGCATGCTGCGGCGGCGGGTTCGCGCGAATCCGGTTCATCGCATCGAATACCGGGTCCGATGCGCGGTTCAGGCTCACGCCGAGCGCCACATGCGTCGCGGCCAGCACGACGCCGGCGAGCGCCGCCGCCACCCACAGCGGCACGAGTTGCGACAGCCGGCGGCGCGTGCGCTGCACCGGCTGCCAATGCAGCGACAGTTCCGTCTCGAAGGCGCCGCGCTGCGCGCGGATCATGCGCTCCAGCCGTTCGCGAACGGACTCCAGTTGCGTGCGTCCGCCATCGATCAGGCGATAGCGACCCTCGAAGCCAAGCGACAACATCACGTAGATCAGTTCGAGGACGTCGACGTTTCCCGCCGGGTCTTGCGCGAGTCTTTGCAGGATCAGGAAAAAGCGCTCGCCGCCCGACGCCTCGTTGTGAAACGTTACGAGCAGGCTGCGGCTCGCCCACACGCCGCTGCCCCATGGCGTGCCGGAGATCGCCTCGTCGATGCAGGTGCACAGGCAATAGCGCGCTGCAGCAAGCCGTTCGTTGTCGATGCCGCTCGCGCGCGCGTCGTGCTCGAAAGCGCTAACCATCTGCACGAGTTGGGCGCGCAACGCCTCGATATCGGTCAGCGACGGACGCGTGCGCAATGGCAGCGCGAGTTCGAGCAGCGGGTTGGCGGCGCGCAGGAGCGGGTTCAGACCGCTCGCGACGTCTATGACCGGCGCCTGCCGCGATGGCCGGGCGTTCGCGCCCGCGTGTTGCTGCGAATGCGCGGGCGCGCCCATGCCGCCCTGCCCCGCGCGCCGCCCGCCCGGTTGCGGGATCAGCATGGTTTCATCCGGGTCGGTGCTCGCCACCGGCAGTGTCTGGTCGTTCACGGTTTCATCCTTCGAAGGTGCAGGCGGCGTCGTTCATGGACGGATGGCCCAGAACTCGAGCGCGAGTCCCGGGAAGTCGCCGGCAACATGCAGCGCCACGCCCGCCGATGTCGCGAACTGCTTCCACAATTCGCTGCTCCGGTCGAGCTCGAAGTAGGTGAAGCCGGCGTGGAACGGCAACTGGCGCGGTGCGACGGGAAGCACCCGCAGCCCGATCCCCGGCAACTGGAGATTGACCAGATCGCGGATACGCTCCACCGGTCCGAGCTTCGCCTGCGACGGGAAGCCGTTCAGCAGAGCGGCAGGCGCGAGATCGGCCTTGACCGCGAGCACGAAGCTCGCCGAGCGGAACAGGTCGCGATCGGGCACGACCGCGACGCGCAGCCCGTACTTGCGCTCTTCCAGCGCGATCGGCACCGCGTGCGGGTCCATGATCATGCCGAGCGCGGCGCGCAATGCGTCGACGACAGGCGCGAACGTTTCATCGAGCCGCTCGTGCCGGTAGACCGGGAACGCGCCCGGCCGCTTGCCCTGGCCGAAGGTCGCGAGTTCGCCGGCCAGTTGCAGCGCGTGGTGATGCAGGTCGTGCGGATGCAGGCCGGTCGTCGATGCGATGCCTGCGAAAAGCGGTTCCGCGCGATTGAGCACCTGCAGCAGCAGGAAGTCGGCGATCTCGGCCGCGCCCGTGGACGCCGGCTGGGCAAGGCGTGCCGCGAGCGCGTCGGCGCGCTGGTGCAGCAGGCCGACCAGTTCATCGACGAACGACGAGAGCCTGCGTGTCACGCGATAGTCGAGGCACGGCGGGGCGTAGCCGGCATCGAGCACGACGCGGTTGTCGGCGCGGCGCTCCACGATCCGCACGACGCCGAGCGACGTATGCGCATGGGCGACGTCCTGCTCGAACGCAAGGCGCAACTGGAGTTTGCCGACCTGCACGAGCGCCGCGCCCGTCGCGCCTTCGTTGCTGTCGAGCACTTCGGCCTCGGCGATGCGATGCCGCGCGAAGCCGTCGCGATGCACGTCGCCCGGCGTCTGTGCGGCCGATGCAGCATGCATGGCTTCGGGCACGCCACGGCGTGCCGCCGGCAGCGCGAGCACGACCGTCAGGTCCCGCGCGTCCTCGGGCACCGCGAGCGGCAACGGAAGTTCGTCGTCCGACGGCAGCCGGAACGGGCTACCGTCCGGCAGCACGCCGGCGCACGCGGTCAGCGCGATGCGGCCGAGCTTCAGTTGCTCTGCGTCGATCGCCAGTTCCGAGAAACCGAATGCGTAGGGGCGCAGCGCCGCGCAGCGCGCATCGATCTGCGCGCGCACGTAGCGGTCGTGCTGCTGGAGGTGCTGCGGCTGCAGCAGCATCCCTTCTGACCAGATCACCTTGTTATTCCAGGACATTGTCGTCTCGCTGCGTGTGAGTGAAGGTCTGCGGCTCGTCGCCGGACATGAGGCCCGCTTGCCGCTCGTATGCATCATTGAAGGCGCCGCCGCAAAGCGCCTGAAGGTCGTCGGCGCTCGCGCGGTTGAGTTCGCGATGCAGCGCGACCAGGCGATCCCACTGCCTCGCCTTGCGGCACGCTGGCAGCCAGTCGAGCCAGTGGTGTGCCGTGTCGGCGACGGCTATCGCCTGCGGATCGAAGCGGCCGAGCAGGTGCTGGATTGCGGCGCGCATCCCGCCGAGTACCGCCAGTTCGTGGCGGCGGATGTCGTCGAAAGCGCCCTGGAGCGCGGTCTGCGCCGGCAGATAGCCGCCGCTGCGGCCGGCGAGCATTTGCTGCAGCGCGCTGTCGCCATCGGGAAAAAACTTCAGCGGGTTGTTGTCGCGTTGCAGAAGGAGCGTGGTGTCGAGACGGACCTCGCGCTTGAGCACCGAGCGCGACAGCAACACGTCCACCGCCCCTCGCACCGCCGTGCGCAGCATCGTGCCCGCAAGGCGGGCCAGTTCCGTGGCGCTGCGCTCGCGCAGCGCGGATGCATCGATGCCGAGGCCTTCGAGCAAGGCGTTGAGCGTCGGGTCGTCGGTCGCGGGCGCGGCGTGCGCCATTTCCGGGACGGCCGGTTGCGGCGACCGCGAGCCGGATTGCGCCATCGAAGCCGATACCGGCTCTGGCCGTTGCGGCACCATCGGCTCGTCCCGCAGCGGATCGTAATCGTGCGGAATGCCCGCGGCGACAGCAGCCTCCCGTGGCATCCACGCGAACTGCTCCGGCGGCACGTGATCGCTCTCGGACCCGGCGAACGACGCGCGTCCTCCCGGGCGCAGGGCGTGCCTCCGTGCCGCATCGGCCGGCGTGCCGAGAGGATCGAACATCGCGCCCGGCACAGACGAGCCGGAGAGCACGGCGGCATGCGCGAGCGGATCGCCGGAGAGCGCGGCTGCCCCGGCGCTGGCGAGCGGATCGAAGGCGCGCTCGTCATGCAGGCCAGGCGGTGCGTCGAAGCCGTCCGCCAGCGCACGCTCGACGGTGCGAACGTCGAGCCGATAGCCACCGATCTCCAGCCGGTCGCCGTTCGCAAGCCGCGCCGGGCGGGCGGCGGCAAGCGGCCGCCCGTTGAGCCGGCTCGGGTTGCTGCCGAGGTCGGTGAGCCGCCAGCCGTCCTCGCTCCGGTCGATGCGCGCCTGCACGCGCGATACCGTCTTGAGCGCGTCGGGCAGCACCATGGTGTTGTCGGGTCCGCGTCCGATGGTGCCGCCCGCCGTGCCGAATCCGCAGGCGAGCGGCGCGTCGGGCGCGGCGCCCTGATAAGACCTGACCGCGAGCGTCATGCGCATCGTGTCTTCCTCGTGCGCGTGGTGCGCGTAGTGTTCGGCGGGCGCGTTCATTGCGAACCGTCGTCGGCTTGTTGCGGATCGGCGGGCGCATCGGGCCTGGCGCTCATTGCGCTCGCCCCGCCACCCGCGCCGCCGCAGTTGATCTTCACGAGCACGCCGTCGACCGTCACCGGACCGGACGCGCTGATCGCGATGCCTTGCGGCCCGAGCACGATGGTGTTGCCGCCCGCCTTCAGCGTGAGCGTGCTGCCGGCTTCGATGGTCACGTTGGCAGCAGCCTTGAGGTCGACGTTGCCGCCCGCGCTGAGCGCCAGATTCGCGCCGGTCTTGTGCTGCGTGTCGGCGCCGACATCGAGCGAGTACTTGCCGCCGATGCGTCCGCTGTGACTGCCGTCGAGCGCGTCGCTGCGATCGCCGCCGCAGCGCGCGAAGTCGCTTTTTTCGACGATCACATGCCGCTCGTTGCCGATGCGCGCGAGCGCGTCGTGTCCGACCCAGGTGTCGAAATTGCGCTCGGCGTGGAGGAACAGTTGTTCGGCACCCTTGGCATCGTCGAAGCGCATTTCGTTGAAGCCGTTGCCGCCTTTGGTTGAGTTGGTCTTGAGCGTCGTGCGCGCCATCTTTCCGGCTGGCGTGTAGGGCGGCATCTGCGCGGCGTTATGGACGCTGCCGACGACGAGCGGCTGATCCGGATCGCCTTCGATGAAATCGACCAGCACTTCCTGGCCGACGCGCGGCAGGAAAAATGCTCCGAAGCCCTTGCCCGCCCATGGCTGTGCGACGCGCACCCAGCAGCGTTGAAGCGACGCGCGCGACTCCTGCGGCGTGAGCTGTTCCCAGTGGAACTGCACCTTGATGCGGCCATACTTGTCCGTGTGGATTTCCTCGCCGGCGGGCCCGACGACTACCGCCGTCTGCAGTCCGGCGACACGTGCGCGCGGCGTGATGCGCGCGGCCCGAAACCCGGCGTCGCGGGGCAGCGCCTCGAAAGCGCAGTCGAATACATGCGGCTGCGCCGCCGCGTCGAGCGTGGACAGATAGGCATCCGAGTTGAGAGCGTAGTCCGCCGCGACGACGAGGTATTCGCCGTTCTGTTCCTTCAGCGGGTGCTCGGCGAGCCGCAACAGCGTGCCGGGACAGATGCCGCGCACCGTCGCGTGGCCGCGCACGCATGCGTTGGCCGCCTGATGCGCCTGCGCGTGCGCCTTTGCATAGCGTTCGGCGTCGTCGTTGCGCGTGTAGCCGAGGCCGTGTTCCTGCATCACGTAGACCGGCTCGTCGTAGCGCTTCATCCGGCGTCCGCGTGCAAGCAGGCCCTCTTGCTCGCTTTGCGACGGCTTTTCGAAGTCGTAGTCGTTCGTCTCGACGATGCCCGCCTGCACCTCGCCGCCCGCGGACCAGCCGTAGATGCATTCATGCTCGCCGGGCGCCGCGGCTTGCGGCCGATAGACGAGCGACGCGTAGTGCGGCATGGCCGCGTGCACGTGCGACGAATCCGTCAACACGAGCTTGTGCTTGCGCTCGCGGTGTTCGAAGAAGTAGTAGATGCCTTCGCGCTCAGCCAGCCGGCTGACGAAATCGAAGTCGGTCTCGCGATACTGCGCGCAGTGCTCCAGATTCGGATAGGTGGCCGAGCACAGGTTATCGAAGTCGATGTGATAGTCGCTCAGCACCCGGGCGATGATTGCGGGCACTGTCATCTGATGGAAGAACCGGCTGTGTGACGCGCGCGTGAGCAGCCAGAGGCGCGGCCTCACGGTCGCCCGGTACATCGCGGGGCGGTTCGGCTTCGTGCTGGCGGGCTGAGCCAGCACGAATGCGCTCACGATGCCGTTGAACTGCCGCTCCCCGGCGCCAGGAATATCCACCGCGATCGACAGGTCGCTGCCCAGCATCGCGGCGATGTCGAGATCCGAACGCTCGGCGAAAAGATCGAGCGTCCACGCCGAGAGTCGCCCCAGTTCCTCGCGCCCGCGCATGCGGTACAGCACCAGCGCGTCGGGCCCGAGTGCGCAGCTCAGCTTGGCAATGCGGTGGGTATCGGTCAGCATCATCGCTCCTCTCGCGTCAGGGGATTTGCGTCTCGCGCGTGGCGGGATCCGCGACCGCGACCACACCGCCCCAGGCGCACGCGCAGACCGACACGTTGTCGAGCGATGGCTGGTTGCCGAGCAGCACGGTCGTCGCACCGGGCGTCCACGGCTGCGCGGTAGCAGGCACGCATGGCATCGGAGTCGGGGCGCCGAGCGCGGCGGCGGTCGCCGCGGCCACCTGCGGATTCGCGGGCGACGTGCACATCCCGAACGGCATGATGTTCACGAGCGGGACGTGGTCCATGATGTTCGCGGCGATCGGCCCTTCGCAGAGCACGCGGTTGACCGGCAGCACGACGAGCGTCGACGGCGCCATGCCGAACGAACACTGCAGCGTCGCACCCATGCTGACTTGTTGCGGCATCATCGGCTCCTCTGGTGTGATGTGCGTTCGCGCGTTCAATCGAACGCGTAGGTGAATGCGCCGTCGCGCGCGCTGACCTCGACCTTCGCGACTTCGCGGCCTTCCATCAGGCGCGCCAGGAATTCGGCGCTGATGCGCGGCAAGAGCGTGTTGGTGAGGATCGCGTCGATCATGCGTCCGCCGCTTTCCAGCTCGGTGCAGCGGCTCGCGATCTGACGGACCATCGCGTCGTCGTAAGCGAACGTCACGCGATGCCGCTCCGCAATGCGACGCTCGATGCGTGCGAGTTGCAGGCGGATCACGGCGTCGAGCATCGTGTCGTCGAGCGGGTAGTACGGAATCACCACGACGCGACCGAGCAGCGCGGGCGGAAACACCTCGACGAGCGGCGCCCGCAGCGCCCGCGCGATCTCTTCGGGCGCGGGCGTCTCACGCGCATCGCCGCACAGACGCGTGACGAGCTCGGTGCCGACGTTGGTGGTCAGCAGGATCAGCGTGTGGCGAAAATCGATCTGGCGGCCATCGCCGTCTTCCATACGGCCCTTGTCGAAGACCTGGAAGAAGAGTTCGTGCACGTCCGGATGGGCCTTCTCGAACTCATCGAGCAGCACGACGCTGTAGGGACGCCGGCGCACCGCCTCGGTCAGCACGCCGCCCTCGCCGTAGCCGACATAGCCGGGAGGCGCGCCCTTGAGCGACGACACCGTATGCGCCTCCTGGTACTCGCTCATGTTCACGGTGATGACGTTCTGTTCGCCGCCATAGAGCGCCTCGGCGAGCGCGAGCGCAGTCTCGGTCTTGCCGACACCCGAGGTGCCCGCGAGCATGAACACGCCGACGGGCTTCTCCGGGTTGTCGAGGCCGGCGCGCGAGGTCTGCACGCGGCGCGCGATCATCTGCATCGCGTGTTGCTGGCCGACGATGCGCCGGTTCAGCGTCGCCGCGAGATCGAGCACGTTGGCGATGTCGTCGCGCATCATCCGGCCCACCGGAATGCCGGTCCAGTCCTGCACGACCGACGCCACCGCATGCCGGTCCACCGCAGGCAGGATGAGCGGCGTTTCGCCCTGGCGTTGCGCGAGTTCCTGCTGAAGCGCCTGCAGTTCGGCAAGGCGCGCGGCATCGGTCCCGTGGCACGCTTCGAGTTCGCTCTGCAACGCGAGGATGCGCGCGACCAGCGCCCGCTCCGCTTCATGGCGCGTGCTCAGTTCAGCGAGCCGCGCGCGCTCGCCGTCGAGCCGGGCGGCGACATCGGCGGCCCGCGCGGCGGTATCGATACCGAGCGCGGCCTCGCGCGCGACGATCCGCGCTTCCGTTTGCCACGCATCGATACGGCGGCGCGCATCGTCGAGCGCCGGCGGCAGCGCATGCTGGCTCACCGCGACGCGCGCGCACGCGGTATCGAGCAGGCTCACGGCCTTGTCCGGCAACTGGCGCGCAGGGATGTAACGATGCGAAAGCGCGACTGCCGCTTCGAGCGCTTCGTCGAGCACCTGCACGCCGTGATGCTGCTGCATCCCGAGTGCGAGGCCGCGCAGCATCGTGACGGCGCACGCCTCCGACGGCTCCGGCACCTGCACCACCTGAAAGCGCCGCGTGAGCGCCGGGTCCTTCTCGATGTGCTTCTTGTATTCCACCCACGTCGTCGCGGCGATCGTGCGCAGCGTGCCGCGCGCGAGGGCGGGCTTGAGCAGGTTCGCCGCGTCGCCGGTGCCGGCGGCGCCGCCCGCGCCGACGAGCATGTGCGCTTCGTCGATGAAGAGGATCACCGGCTTCTCCGATTCCTGCGCCTGCTCGATCACCTGCTTCAGCCGCTGCTCGAATTCGCCCTTCATGCTCGCGCCGGCCTGGAGCAGGCCGACATCGAGCGTCCGGACGACGGCATCGCGCAGGGAAGGCGGCACTTCGCCCGCGACGATGCGTTGCGCGAATCCTTCGACTACCGCCGTCTTGCCGACGCCCGCCTCGCCCGTCAGGATCGGATTGTTCTGGCGCCGGCGCATCAGGATGTCGATGACCTGGCGGATCTCGTCGTCGCGGCCGACGATGGGGTCGAGCTTGCCGTTACGGGCCTCGGCGGTGAGGTCGACGGTGTAGCGTTCGAGCGCGTCGTGGCCGCCGAGCGGAGCGGCATCCGTCTGCGGACCGGCGTTCCGGTCGTGCAGCGTGTGCTCGGCGGACGCTTCCGGTGAACCCGCGAGCAATGCGTCGAATCGCTCCGACAGTGCGTCGAGGCTGATCTTCTCGAACTGGCGCGAGATGGCGAAAAGCGCGTTGCGCAGGTTCGGCGTGCGCAGGATGCCGATCACCAGATGCCCCGTGCGCACCTTCGCCGCGTTGAACATCAGCGAGCCGAACACCCAGCCTCGTTCGACCGCTTCATCGACCTGCGCCGAGATGTCCGAAACCGACATCGAGCCGCGCGGCAGGCGATCGAGCGCGGCGGTCAGGTCGCGGGCGAGCACGGCGTGATCCAGTTCGAAGTGCCGCACGATCCGCTGCAGGTCGCAGTCCTGCGCGAGCAGGATCTGATGCAGCCAATGTGCGAGTTCGACGTAGGGATTGCCGCGCAGCTTGCAGAAAACGGTGCCGCTTTCGATCGCGCGATACGCGAACGCGTCCAGTTTTCCGAACAGCGCGAGACGGCTGATCTCAGTCATGGAAGGTCTCCAGTTGGCGGGGCTCGCACGCGTCTCGTGCGATGACGACCCGATGATGGTCATGAACCGGCGTGCCGCTCGTGAGCCACGTCGACCAGCCGAGACGCGCGCCGGGTTCCGATGTGGCGCCGAGGCGCAGCGCGGGCACTTCGTCGCGCTTCAGATGCAGCACCACGTCCCAGTCGAGCGGATCGCGCACGTAGTTGCGCACCCAGTCGGCGAGCTTGCTCACGCTCGCGCCGCCGGGAAGGAAGCGCTGGAAATCCTTGAAATCGAGCGGCCCGAGCTCGATGCGGAACTTGTGCTGGCAGTCCCACACCTGCGTGCCGACCACCGACGAGACGCCCAGCCGCGCGCCGCCGAGACGCGTGCGGGCATCGTCCGGCAGCGTGATCCAGTGGCCGCGCCACGGCTCGACCGCGACCGGCACGCCGAAGAACCGCGCGAGGATCAGTTGCAGGCCGCTCGCATGGCGCGTCGGTGCCGCGAGCACGCCTGCGAAGTGCAGCTTGGCGGCATCGGGCACCGCATCGCGATCGTGCAGTGCAGGCGCGCCAAGGCCGAACAGGCTGCCGAGGTAATCGGCAAAGCGGTCGTCGCTCGCGCGGTCCGCGCTCACCACCGGCTGCGCGTCGGCCCATGCACGGTAGAAGAGCGACAGCATGCGGTGATGGAACATGTCGAGGAATCGCGCGATCGTGGCATCGCCAGCATTGCGGGCACGTTCGCGCACATAGGCCGTCAGGTGCGTGGGCAGCGGACCGTTCGGGCCGAGAAGCCCGAGGAAATTCACCGCCAGGCGGCCGGGACCGCCCTCCCCGCCTGGCGTGTAGTCGCCGAGCGTGGTCGGGTGGAAGATCAGCTCCGGATCCTGCGAAAGGCGCACGGCGTCGTCACGGGCGTTGAGCGAGCGGCCGAGGCGCGGACGCTCCGGATGCGCCCGGTCGAGGAGGCGCAGCGCCTGGAAGAAGTCGAAGCGGCGTGAGTCGCGCACGAGGGCGCGGTCGAGGTCTAGAGCGTCGCGCATCGTCCGGTCCTCGCAGGCCATTGCATGATCGGTCCGCGCGCGAGGGTCGCGACGGCGGTCTCAGTGAACGAGTTGATCGACACGTACTGCGCGAAGAAGCGCGCGAGAACCGCGCCAAGCAGGAAGGCGCCCGCGCCCTCGAAAGCGGCATCGTCGAACTGCAGCGTGATGCGCAGGCCGCGCCCGAACACGATCGGTCCCGGCGAAGGCATGCGCCGCACGACCGGCGCCGCGACGACCGAGCGCAGCCCTTCGATCTGCCGGTGCGCTGCGGTATCTCCCGCCGGGCAGTACAGCGCCAGCATCTCGCGCAGCGCGCGGGCTGCCTGCTGCGGATCGCTGTCCACGAGCGACGCATAGTTGAGCGAGAGGTGATTCAACAGCCGCCATGCCGCCGGCCCCTGCGCGAACGACGGCAGCGGCCGGCTCGGACCCGCCACGCAGCGCACGGCCGTCGCGGGCGCTTCGGCGTCGAGGGTGAAATCGGTCGAGCCGGTACCGATCGGCATCGAGAGCGGCAGGTCGCGGTTCGTGCACCATGCGGCCACGCCGAGCTGGCGCAGTTCGCCGCGCACCGGCGCGCTCGATGCATCGACCAGCGCGATGAACGTCTCGCTGCCGAGATAGCTGCTGCGCGCGCCGTGCTGCTGCCGCGCCGACGGCCGCCGCGCTTCGCGGCGCAACTGGTAGAACGCGCCGCCTTGCTGCGGCATATCCAGATCCTTCGCGCAGTGGAACGGCCGGAATTGCTGTTCGGCGCTCGCGCCCGCGCCATAGCCGGTCACTTCGTCGATCTGGTGGATTTCGTAGTCCATCGGCCGGGTCCGGTCGACGACGACGTGATACTCGAAGTCCGTATCGGCGAGCGCGATGCGGTCGGTGCGGCGGCGGAACAGGTTCACCGCCGGCGTGCAATGGAGCGCGAAGTGCGATGCGTCCACCGAGCGTTCGAGCGACGCATCCGCCCCGTCGAGCAGGACGATCAGTTCCACTTCCCGCTCGCGGCACCCGCGCAACGCTTCGCGCAATCCGCCGATCTCGACGAACATGAAGCGCGGCGCGAATGAGAAATATTCCTGCAGCAGCCGGTAGCCGTCGAACGATTGCTGGCTCACGGGCAACAGCGCTTCGTCCTCGCCAAAGCCGAGCGGCTGGAGCGCGGTCTTCGGCAGCACGGTCCCCGCCCCGGCGCCATGCAGCACGGCAACGCCCATGCAACCGGCCAAGAGCCGCTCGTGGATGCGCGCCGGCAGGCCGTCGGCGCCGCGCAGATAGAGCGCAAGGCGATCGAGTGCGAGGCGCTCGAACGTCAACGTGCCGGTCGTGCGCAGACGCAACCGCAGCCCAGCCTTGACGCCGGCTGGCACCGCCAGGCCCGCAGCGCCCAGCGACCCCGAGTGCGTGAAGAACTTCGCGTGCGTGATCTCGATCGGCCACAGCGTCACCGCGTGCGCGGTGCGGTATTCGCAGCGCGTCGAACCCGACTTGTCGAGCATGCTTCGCAGCATCGTGTGCCGCGCCACGACGGCGCCCTCCGGACTCGCAGTTAGCTGCGGATTGGAATGGTCCGCTTGCAACTGGACGACCACCATCGACGGCGTGGGCGCGAGATAGTGCGGATAGGCCAGCTCTGTCAGGTGTTGCGTGAAGCGCGGAAACTCGGCGTCGAGCTTCAATTGCACGCGTGCGGCGAGGAAGCTGAAGCCTTCGAGCAGGCGCTCGACATACGGGTCCGCGCATTCGATGCCATCGAGCCCGAGTCTTCCTGCGATCTTCGGAAACGCGGCGGCGAACTCACCGCCCATCTCGCGCAGATGCTGGAGTTCCTGGCTGTAATACTTGAGAAGCGCCGGGTTCATGCCTGCTGCTCCGCGAGTTCGGTGCGCCGCGCAGCGCCGCCATCGACGATGCGCACCTCACCCGCTTCGAGGTCCAGTTCGGTACGCAGATAAAGACGCTCGGGGTACGGCTGCGACCACATCTCCGCTTCGATCCCGAAGCGGATCACATGGGCGCGCGACGCGCCTTTCGCGTCGTCGAGCGCCGTGACGCGCACCGTATCGCGCACGAGCCGCGGCTCGAAGGCCCAGAGCGCATCGCGGATCAGCCGCTCGATCGCAGCCGGCGTCAGGCCCGTGACGTTGCGCCCCGCAAGATCCGGCAGGCCGTAGTTGAGGACCGAAGTCGCGACGTGCGGAAAACCAGCGAGGTCCTGCACCGCATCGAGCCCGCTCGCGTTCAGCAGCCAGCCGATGTCGCGCTGCACGCTGTCGCGCAAGGCACGTTGCGACAGCACGCGCCGCTCGCGCGTTTCGTGGCGCGCGTCGGGTTCGAGATCGGTGAGGCGGTCGAGCAACGACGGTTGCAGGCGGTCCCGGGCGGTCAGTTCTGACATTTGATGCTCCTTAGATGGGCGCGGCCGGGATCATGCGGTCTTGGCGGTCGGCAGCTTCGACACGAGCCGCAGCGACACCGTCAGCCCTTCGAGCTGGTAGTGCGGCCGCAGAAAGAACTTCGACGTGTAGTAGCCGGGATTGCCCTCCACCTCTTCGACGACGACCTGAGCGTCAGCGAGCGGCTTGCGGGCCTTGGTGTCGTCGGATGAGTGGGCCGGGTCGCCATCGACGTACTGGAGAATCCAGTTCTGCAGCCAGCGCTGCATGTCCTCGCGTTCCTTGAACGAACCGAGCTTGTCGCGCACGATGCACTTCAGGTAGTGCGCGAAGCGGCAGCACGCAAAGAGGTATGGCAGGCGCGCGGCGAGGTTTGCATTCGCGGTGGCATCCGGGTCTTCGTACTCGGCCGGCTTGTGCAGCGACTGCGCGCCGATGAACGCGGCGAAGTCCGAGTTTTTCTTGTGGACGAGCGGCATGAAGCCGCTCTTGGCAAGCTCGGCCTCGCGACGGTCGCTGATCGCGATCTCGGTCGGGCATTTCATGTCGACACCGCCGTCATCGGTCGGAAACGCATGCACGGGCAGCCCTTCCACTGCCCCACCCGACTCGACGCCGCGAATCCGCGAGCACCAGCCGAACATCTTGAACGAGCGTGTGATGTTGGCGGCCATCGCGTAGGACGCGTTCGCCCACGCATATTTGCTGCTGTTCGCGCCTGCGGTGTCCTCCTCGAAGTCGAACTCCTCGACCGGGTCGGTTTTTGCGCCATACGGTGCGCGTGCGAGAAAGCGCGGCATCGCGAGGCCGATGTAGCGCGAGTCCTCCGATTCGCGCAGCGAGCGCCACGCGGCATGCTCGGGCGTCTGGAAGATCTTGGTCAGGTCGCGTGGATTCGCGAGCTCCTGCCACGATTCCATCAGGAGCGCCGTCGGGTCCGCGCCCGCGATGAAGGGCGCGTGCGCCGCCGCCGCGATCCTGCCGATCTGCGCGAGCAGGTCGGTATCGGGTCCGCTGTGATCGAAGTAGTAATCGGCGACCAGCGCGCCGTATGGCTCGCCGCCGAACTGGCCGTACTCTTCCTCATAGAGCTTCTTGAAGAGCGGGCTCTGGTCCCACGCGAGGCCCTTGTACTTTTTCAGCGTCTTGTGCAGTTCCGCCTTCGACATGTTGAGCACGCGGATCTTCAGCGACTCGTCCGTCTCCGTGTTGTTCACGAGGTAATGCAAACCGCGCCACGCGCTCTCGACCTTCTGGAACGGCTCGCTGTGGAGGATCAGGTTGATCTGCGCGGTGAGCGTCTGGTCGATTTGCGCGATCAGCGCTTCGATGGTCGCGAGCACGTCACCCGAGATCACGCCCGTGTCACGCAAGGCCTGCTCGGCAAGCGTGCGCACCGCGCTCTCGACCGCTTCGCGGGCGCGCTCGGACTTCGGCTTGAATTCCTTTTGCAGCAGCGCCGAAAAGTCGCTGACGTCCGGGGCACGTTCGATGGCGGCCGCAAAGGCGTCGCCCTGTTGCTGGATGCTGAGATCGTTCATCGCGTCATGCTCCCTCGGTCGGCGTTTGGGTTTCGGTTGGTTGTGCCTCTGGGCGCGGCTGGGCAGACAGCGCCTGCATCAGGGCGGGCTCCTCGAGCAGGCGCGCGATCAGCGCTTCGGCGCCGGTCTTGCCATCCATGTAGGTCAGGAGGTTCGCGAGTTGCGCGCGTGCTTCGAGCAGGCGCCTCAACGGCTCGACCTTGCGCGCGATGGCGGCCGGCGCGAAGTCGTCCATGCTTTCAAAGGTCAGGTCGATCGCCACGTTGCCCTCGCCCGTCAGCGTGTTGGGCACCTGCACCGCGACGCGCGGCCCGACCGACTTGAGGCGTTCGTCGAAATTGTCGACGTCGATCTCAAGAAACTTGCGCTCGGCGGCCGGCGCGAGCGGTTCGGCAGGCTGGCCCGACAGGTCCGTGAGCACGCCCATCACGAACGGCAGATTCACTCGCTTCTCCGAGCCGTACACTTCGACGTCGTACTCGATCTGCACCCGCGGCGCGCGATTGCGCGCGATGAACTTCTGACTGCTTTCCTTTGCCACGATGTCACTCCTGTGTTCGCCAGTTGAATGCGCCCCGCGCAGGTCTCACTCGACGCCGCCCAGATGCCTGAATTGACCGGCACCGTCGGGCGCCACGTCCTCGATGATTTCGATAAAGCTCTTGCCCACGAGCCGCCGCGCGCGCTGCAACAACACGGGCAGCGGACTCGATGGCTCGTGGTCAGCGTAATACGCGCAAATCGTGTCGAGCGCCTCGATCACGCCCTGCGCGCTTACGATGCGTGCCGGGCTTGCAGGACCGGGCATGGCGGCGCGGTGCGTCGCCGATCCGGTGTCTGCGTCCTCTTGATTACGGCTGGTCTCCATCGCACTGCCCCGTTGTCCTCCCGTTTCCCTCGCTGCCGCGACACGCGCCCCGACGAACTCGGCGATGCGCGCCAGAAGCCCCGCAAGCGGCTTGAAGTCGAGTGCGCGCGCCGGCCCGACGCGTTCGGTCAGCAACGTCTCGATCCGCGTCAGCGAAGCCATCGCGGCGCACAGCGCCTCACGGGTCGCCTCCACTTCGTCCGTTCCCGACTGTGCGAAAGCGGCCTCGATTTCGGCGAGCGTCGGCATGCCCGCGCCCTCGGCCGGCGACGATTCGCCCGCAAGCACTTCGATGTCGCGCAGCGCGAAGCCGCGCTGGCCGGGCGGCACCACGAACGGCACGTCACGCAGCGCTGCCGGCAAGCCGGCGCCGTCGACGAGCCCAGAAAGCGCGTTGACGCGCGCAGTCGGGTCGTCGTTATCGCTTGCATCCAGTTGCGGATGAACGGTCTCCCAATACAGGTCGACCAGGCCCTCGATCAGTGCCAGCCCGCATGCCAGTCCCTCGAAACCCTCGCGGATCGCGCTCGCCCGGGTGAAATGCACAGCCACGCGCAAGTCGCGGCTGCGCGCCAGCAGCGTCATCGAGAGAGAGAGCGCGCGCGTCCAGTCGGGCGGTGTCGCGGCAACCACGGTTCCGCCGTACTGCACATCGGGCTTGCCGGCCACCGCCAGTTCGAGCGCACGAAATTCCGTGCTGTATTCCTCGTCTTCTCCGCACGGCAGTTCCGGTGCAACGTCGGTCAGCCAGGCGGCGATAGGGGCGTGCTTCATGGTGATGTCCGGGGATCGCGATCAGGGGTTTGCAGGGTCGGCCCAACGATCATTCCGAAACGTTCTTCGGGATGTTCCACTTGCCGGTGACGACGCCGCCCTTCTTTGCGCCGTTGTTGTCCTGCGGCTGGTACTCCATGTTGAATTGCGCGAAGTTGAGGGTGATGTTCTCGACGGCCTGGTCGCCGCCGCCGAAGCTGACCGAGTGACTGCTGACAAGCACTTCCTTCAGCGTGAGCTTCAGGTACTCGACAGGCTCCTTGCCGCCTGCCTTGCGCATCGTCAGCACCGCTTCGGGCATGTGGCTGCCCTGGCAGCACGACTGCACGATCGTGGGCGAACTCTTGTCGACGTACTTGCTGATCATCAGGTCCTGCACGGCGGCGGTACCCGTGCCGCCGCCCGTCCCGCTGTGCGTGGTGCCCGTCTGCGACGAGCCCCATGACCAGCTCAGAAATTCGATTTCTTCCACGTGGCCCACAGCCAGTGATTCACCCTTGATGTCGCCCAGCTTGAGGAACATATCTACGGCCATCTCAGTCTCCAGAAAATGTGTGCGTCATGCCGCACAGGTGAGTTCGCGCCACTCGGATCGCGAAGCTAGTGGATTCGGAGCGCAAATCGCCCTCCGCTCAATTCGGATGTCTAAATATATTGATTGGTTCGACCCGCTCGAACGCGGATCGACTCAGCCGGCGTTCACGCTTCGTCGGCCCAGCGGTCCAACGTGTCGCGATCCGCGAGCGGCGCTTCGCAAAAACGCGCAAATCGTTCGAAACGTCGTACGCGAACCGGCTATGCTATGAAAATGCTCGCGTCCGATGCACGCCTTCAGCATGACCGCCATGCCCGCTTCCCGGGCCCTGTCGAGGATGGTCTCCATGATCTGTCTCCTTTTCGGTCGTTCGTCTCTGCGCTGTTCCGCATCCAGTGACCCGAAAACAGCCGGGCTCCACAACTTATTCCGCAAAAAAACTCGAAAAAACTTTGGAATAAAGGCGCGAACTGGGTGTTTTGTTCTATGAGCGCGCCCATTTCAGGAGCTGCCCCGATGAACGACGACGATTTACCCGCCGTCCTGCCGACGTTGTTGCCGCGACTCTGGCGCTTCGCGTTGCGTCTGACGCAGAACCAGCACGATGCCGAAGATCTCGTCCAACGCTCCTGCGTGCGCGCGCTGGAACGGCGTAGTCAGTTGCAGCCCGGCACTTCGGCACTGAGTTGGCTCTTTTCGATCGTTCACTCGACGTGGATGAACGAACTGCGCGCTCGTTCGATTCGCAACCGCGGCAGCATGGACTGGCAGGACGAAGACATAGAATCGTTTGCCGATCCTGCATCGCACAATCCGGAGATCGATTTGCTGCATCGCCAGGTGATCAACGCCGTGGAAGCGCTGCCGGACGCACAACGCGTCGTGATGGTTCTGGTCGCGATCGAAGGCCTCAGTTACCGTGAGGCCGCCGACGTGCTCGATGTGCCGATAGGCACGGTCATGAGCCGGCTGTCGCGAGCGCGGCTCACGATCGGGCAGCAATTCGGCGCGCAACCGTCGTCCGCGGCTCGCAAGGGAGAATCAATATGATCAATGTCGATGATTCACTGCTGATGTCATACGTCGATGGCGAGCTTCCGCCCGAACAACGCGCGGAGGTCGAAGCCGCGATTGCGCACTCTGACGACCTTTCCGGCCGAGTGGCCGCGTTGCGCGCGTCGTGCCTGCCCTATCGCGCCGCCTACGAGCGGCAAGCGGTTCCCCCGCTGCCTGAAAGCCTCACGCGCCGCATCGAGGAACTCGTGAGCGTGACGACGCCGCACCAGCGCGCCGCCGAGCGCCGCGGGCGGCGTTGGCCCGTTCAGTGGGCGGCGGCCGCTTTCGTCGCGGGCGCGATCTGTTCCGGCGTTCTTACCGGCTATCTGGGTGGCGCGAACCCGCTCAGGCCGGGTGTCGATCCGTGGGTGCGCAGCGTGGCCGATTACCAGGTGCTGTACGGACGCGATACCGTCGCCAATATCAGGGAGGATAAGGTCAGCACGGAGCAGGTGCTCGCCGATATTCACCAGCGCGACGGCATGCCGGTAAGCGTGCCGGATCTGCGGCAGGCGGGCCTCAAGTTCAAGCGCGTGCAACGGCTGAATTACCACGACCGGCCGCTCGTGCAGATGGTCTATCTCCCCGAACGGGGCGATCCAGTGGCGCTCTGCATCATCGAGGACGGACAAGGCGATGCGCCCGTGCGCTCCCAGCAGGTCGGCGAGATGAAGACCGTTACATGGCGTGCGAACCGGCTCGCCTATGTTCTGCTTGCGAAAGACACGTCGGTCGATCTGCAGCGAATGGCCGACGGCATTGCAAGCGGGCAAACGGGGCAGCTCTACGGCAAGCTTCCACAAGAGGATCCTCGCAGCAGCTGATCCCATAACGCTGCGGGAAAACGCACGGGCGCTCTAAATGGCTGTTGAAATATCCATTCGTGAGCGCGCGCTGGCTTATTCGAAAGTGGCAGCGTGACGTAGTGTTCCAGCCGATTTGACGCCAAACTTCCTTGATTCTAGTGCTGCTGATGCCGCGCTTTCGCACCCAATGGGCTGTCGTGCTGCCCGAGCGGCAAGCGTTCGCATGCGCGTCGAGTTGTAGGCCGCCTGAGTCAGCAGAAAGAGTTGGTCGACTCGCTTTAGACCACGATACATCGCCCGCCGAATCCTCCCGACTGTCTTGCCCCACTCAAGCAACTGCTCAATGCATTTGCGTTCGCGCTGACCGATAGCGTAGCCGGACCATCGCGTCGTTCGAGCGTATGCGGTCCTTCAGGGACGCCCTAGCAATGGACGAGTGATTCTCTGATGCTACCTGTCCACGTGGACAGCTGGGA
>NZ_FCNZ02000009.1 GCF_001544495.1 Caballeronia telluris | reverse complement strand
CCCGCCGGCACGTCGGCGGCGCCTGCGCCCGCGTCGCCGCTCGCCTCGGCAGCGCCTGCCTTGGCGCCGGCCGGGCCGGGGTTCTATCGCGTGAGGCCGGGCGATACGCTCTTTGGCATCGCGCGCACGTACAAGCAGAAGCCGGCCGATATCGTCAAGTGGAACAACCTGCCGGAGAGCCGGCAGGTCAACATCGACCAGTTGCTGCGCATCGCGCCGCCGGGCGCGGCGCTCGCCGCCACCGACGACTGGAGCAAGTCCGCCGCGGCGCCCGCCACGGCAAAGCCGGCGCAGCCGCCGGTGCTGGCCGCCACGACACCCGCGCCTTCCGCGACAGCTTCGGCCAGGCCGGCGCCCGAGCCATCGGCCGCCGAGCCGGAAGCGAGCGGCAAGGGCATTTCGCTCGCGTGGCCGACCCAGGGCGACGTCGTCACGAAGTTCGGCGCGAGCGGCAGCAAGGGCATCGATATCTCGGGCAAGGTCGGGTCGCCCGTGAAGGCCGCGGCGCCAGGCAAGGTGGTCTATGCGGGAAGCGGGCTGCGCGCTTACGGCCAGATGATCATCGTGAAACACGGCGGCGACTACCTCACGGCCTACGCGCACAACAGCAAGCTGCTCGTGCACGAAGGCGATTCGGTGAAGCAGGGCACGACCATCGCCGACATGGGCACCGGTCCGGACGGCAAGGCCGTGCTTCACTTCGAGCTGCGCAAGTCGGGTCAGGCGGTCGATCCGGTGCCGCTCCTGAAGTGACGACCCGCGCCGCACCTCGCGCGCGGCGATGCGAACCACAGTGAAATCAGATTGAACCCGATCGAACCAGACGGCAAGGAGGCCGCTCGTGAAAAGAATCGCGCTTGCCGTGCTTTGCGCGGCGTCGCTCCTGACCGGCTGCGACCAGCAGCAAGGCGATGACGTCATGAACAAGCTCAAGTCGTTTTTCAATTCGGTGAAGCCGGATGCCTTGCTGTTGAAGGACCTGAAGCCGGGCGTGACGACCGAAGCCGAGATCCGCGACCAGATGGGCGAACCCGAAACCGCGCGCACGTTCACGGACGGTTCGAAGCGGCTCGAATACCCGCGCGGTCCGGCGGGCACGGCGACCTACATGGTCGATCTCGATGCGAACGGCCGCTTCGTCGCGGTCACGCAGGTGCTGACGGCCGAGAACATCGCGAAAGTGCGGCCGGGCATGACGCAGGACGAAGTGCGGCGTCTGCTCGGCAAGCCGACCACCGTGGCCGAGTATCCGCTCAAGAAGGAGCGCGTCTGGAGCTGGCACTGGGAAGAGGGCGGCGTGACGCGCGACGCGATGTTCAACGCGCACTTCGGCCCCGACGGCATCGTGACGACGACATCGCGCTCGGAAGCAGAGGGCGGCGGCAAGCACTGAAGGCGCGACGGATCAGCGACCCGGGTGTCGATGGCAGGAACTCTGGCGGGACGATGGACCACAAGATCTATTGCAATCATTTCAGACATACGGTGCGCGAGCGTCGTCTGCTGATGGAACAGGCGGGACAGTACCGGGAAGCGCGTGCCAAGAAGACCGCCGCGAAGCCCGACGTTTCGTGGGACTGCACACGCGGCCACGCCTGGGACGACGCCTTGAGCGTCGTACAGAACGTGCGCTGCATGAACTGCGCTTCGCAACGTCGCGAGCTGGAGACGCAGCGCCTGCGCGAATTCGCAGCGCTGCGCGGTGGCGCGCTCCTGTCGGAATCCCACGCCGATGCCCACACGCCGCTGCGCTGGCGGTGCGCGTTCGGGCATGTGTGGGAAGCGCGCCCGGACGCGATCGAACGTGAATGGTGTCTGGATTGCGTGCGCGAGCGTGTCTACGACGAAGTGTCGGACGTCCAACGCCGCTAGCCCACCTGACTCATTTGCCGGGCGGGCCGCCTGCCGCCGGTTCCTGCGCCATGTCCCGTATCTGCTGCATCAGCCAGGCGTGCGCCGGGTCCGCCTCGAACCGCTTGTGCCACGACATGTAGAGCGGCGTCGCGGCGAAGTCGACCGGCGGCTCGTGCACGGACAGGCCGAAGCGCTCGGCGAACGCACCGGCCATGCGGCTCGGCACGTTGCAGATATAGCCCGTGCGCGCCGCGATGATCGGCATCGCCATGAAGTTCTGCACCACCGCGCCGATAGACCGCTGCAGGCCTAGGCTCGAGAGCGTCTGTTCGACGACCGATTCCTGCCGCGGCGGCATCTGGATGATCACATGCGGTCGGTCCAGATAAAGATCGAGCGGGAAACGGCGGCTCCTGAGCTTTTCCTGTTTCCAGACGAGCGTCGCGAGCCTGATCTCCGCGAGCGTTTCGTTGTGCACGCCCATGCCCTTCTGCGGCTGGCCGCCGATGATCGTATCGACTTCGCCCGATGCCAGTTGCGCCAGCGCCAGGTCGCCCTCCGGCACGGGATGCATCCGCACGACGATGCCCGGCGCTTCCCTTCCAAGATGCTCGACCAGTTGCGGCACGATCGAAAACTCGACCAGATCGCCCGCCGCGATGTTGAACTGCCGCACGGCAAGCGACGGCACGAACGCTTCCTGACCCTTTAGCGCAAGCCCGATCTTTTCCAGCGCCTCGCGGACCGGGCCGATCAGCGCTTCGCTGCGCGCGGTCGGCACGAGCCCGCCTTTCGCATTCACGAACAACTCGTCTCCGACTCCATCGCGCAGACGCCGCAGCGCGTGGCTCACGGCAGGTTGCGTCAGCGCGAGGCGGTCGCTTGCCCGCGTGACGCTGCGTGTCTCCCACAGCATCACGAATATCGAAAGCAGGTTCAGATCGAAGCTGGCGATATTAACTTTGTGCATGCATTGAATAATAACACTTCATTTTACTTATAAGACTGCTCCTGTTCATATAGCAAAAAAGCCGCAACCAAGGAGACGAACATGAGTAGCAAGACACCCCTGTCGATGGGCTGGTTCTGCCCGACCATCGGCGACACGAGCGCATTCGGCGATGCCTCGAAAGCCTTTCCCCAGTCGATGGACCATTTCGAGCGCGTCGCGATGGCCGCCGAAAACGCCGGTTTCGATTACATCCTGGTCCCGGTCTCGGCGCATTGCTGGGACGCGTGGGTCGCGGCTTCGTTCGTCGTGAGCCGCACGAAGAAGCTGAAGGCGCTCGTCGCGATGAAGCCGGGCTTCATCCATCCGGTCGCGCAGGCCAAGATGATCTCGACCTTCGACCAGTTGTCGCAGGGACGCATCTACATGAACCTGATCGCCGGTCTGAGCGAGAAGGATGCCGTCGCGGAAGGCCAGTTCGCATCGAAGGAAGCGCGCTACGAACAGCTCGAGGAAGAAGTCGTGCTGATCAAGCGGCTGCTGTCCGAGGAGCAGGTCCAGTTCAGCGGCAAGTACTACCATGTCGACCAGCCGACCATCATTCCGAAGACGGTGCAAAAGCCGTTTCCGCCGTTCTTCCTCGGCGGCGGCTCCGAACAGGCGGCGGAAATTTCCGCGCGTCATTCGGCGGTGCACCTGTTCTGGGGCGACTATCCGGAGCGCATCGGCGAGCAGATCAAGGAAATGCGCGCGCGTGCCGCCAAATACGGCCGCGAGAATGAACTGCGTTTCGCGATGCGCCTGCAGATCGTGTGCCGCGAGACCGAAGATGAAGCGTGGAAGGCTGCGCACGATCTGGTATCCGGAGCCGACGGCTGGAAGGACCAGGTGAAGGACATCAGCGCGAACATGAATTCGGTCGCCAACCAACGGCAACAGGAATTGTCGAAAACGGTCGGCAGCAAGATGACGCCGCATCTGTGGACCGGCATCACCGAAGTGCGGCCCGGCGCGGGCGTCGCGGTGGTCGGCAATCCGCAACAGGTGGCCGCGCAACTGCGCGAGTTCATCGAAGTGGGCTGCAGCGGCTTTTGCCTCTCGGGCTATCCGCACCACGAAGAGGCCGAGCGCTTCGGGCGTCTCGTCATGCCGCTTCTGATGCGCTGACCCAACCCAACCAAGCATGGCGTCCCCGGCTAAAAAAAATCAAAAGGCCGGGGCATGAAGCAGGAGACAAAGCATGACAACGCAAATCGACGCGCGCCAGTTCCGCAAGGCGCTCGGCTCGTTCACGACGGGCGTGACCGTCGTCACGACGCAAGGCACGGACGGCCTGGACTACGGTCTCACGGCGAACAGTTTCAACTCGGTGTCGATGGACCCGCCGATGGTCCTCTGGAGCCTCGGCAAGAAGTCGTCCAGCCTGCCGGTTTTCGCGGCGACCGACCACTTCGCAGTGCATATCCTTGCCGCCGATCAGGAAGCGGTGTCGAACCAGTTCTCGAAGAGCGGCACCGACAAGTTCGCCGGCTGCGCACTCACGCGCGGTCACGGCGGCGTGCCGTTGCTCGGCGGCTGCTCCGCGCGCTTCGAATGCCGTGTGGTGCATCGCTACGAAGGCGGCGACCACGTGATCTTCGTCGGCGAGGTGATGAACTTCGACAGTTTCGATCACGCGCCGCTCATCTTCCACGGCGGCAACTACGGCCTCGTGATGAAAAAGGGCGAAGCGGCGGCACACACTGCGTCGAGTTTCGGCGACGGCTGGCTCGGATTTCTGCTCGCGCGCGCCTACTATCAATTGCTCGTACCGGTGCGCAATAATCTGAACGGCCACGGCCTGCGGGACGTCGACTACAACATCCTCACCGTGCTCAGCATGGGCGAGGGTCGCACGATCGAAGAACTCGACAAGCTGGTGTCGATCTCGGGCTTCCGGGTCACGCCAGAGGACGTCGAAGCGCTCGTTGTGCGCGGCATCGTCGCGGTGGAAGCGAACGCGCAGGCCGAGAAGCGCGTCGTGCGCTTCACGGAAGCGGGCCGGTCCTACGCCATCGAGTTGCTGACCATCGCGAAGGCGGCGGAGAGCGACGCGGAGCGCGAACTGGACTACCGCGAGGCGCAGGTCCTCAAGCTCCTGCTCAAGCGCGTGATCGAGTCGACGAGCGCAGCGCTTCCGGACCACTGGCGCCGCGATCAGTTCTGGCGCGACGAGCATCTCTGGCGCGATCCGGTGGCGTCGGACGCCGCCTGAGTGGACCGGATATCGATCGAGGCACACCCAAGTTCACCGTCCCTCGCGCTTGATCGCGCGAGTGGACAATGACCCGATAGATCGCACAAAAAAACCAGGCGATCGAAACAACGGGGGAGACAGGCATGAAAGCAGAATCCATTGAAGCGGACCGGTTCGAATCCGGCGCCGCGCGGGACGTTCCGGAAATCGGCGCGGGCCGTTCCTGGTACGCGGTCGGCGTGTTGCTGGTCGCGTACATCTTTTCCATCATGGACCGGCAGATCCTCACCTTGCTGGTCGGTCCGATCCAGGCGACGCTGCACGTCAGCGACACGCTGATGGGCGTATTGCACGGCTTCACGTTCGCCGCTTTCTACGCGCTGATGGGCTTGCCGATTGCGCGCATCATCGATCGCGGCGACCGGCGGCTCATCATCGCGATCGGCATCGCGCTGTGGAGCCTCGCGACCGCGGCCGGCGGTCTTGCAACCGAGTACTGGCATCTTCTGCTCGCGCGCATCGGCGTGGCGGTCGGCGAAGCGGTGCTCCTGCCGGGCGCCGTCTCGCTGATCGCAGACCTGTTCGCCGCCAACCGCCGCGGCCGCGCGATGAGCCTGTTCGGCGCAAGCGGTTCGTTCGGCTCGGGCGCAGGCCTGATTGCCGGCGGCCTGATCCTTGGCATCTTCACGGTCTCGCCGCCCGTCCTGCCCGGATTCGGCGCGCTTCATCCCTGGCAGGCGACATTCATGGCGCTCGGCCTGCCCGGCCTCGTCGTCGCGTTCTGCATGCTGTTCGTGGCGGAGCCGAGAAATGAGCAAGGCGGTCCGGGCAGCGCCGTTCTGCCGTCGCACAAGGGCGTGCCCGTCGCGACGGTCAGGCGCTACATGGCGGAGAACCGCCGGACAATGGTGTGCCTGATGTTCGGCGCGGGCTTTCTCTATACCTGCATCTATGGCTGGTCCGCGTGGGCGCCGACGTATTTCGTCCGCGAATTCGGCTGGAAGTATGCCGAGATCGGCAAGGCGCTTGGCTTGCTGCTCGCGTTGATCGGCCCATTCGGTGCGATCTTCAGCGGTTGGCTCGGCGATTTCTGGAAGCGCCGCGGCGTAGCGCATGGCTATCTGCGCGTGGCGGTCGTGGCGGGCGCGGGTCTGGCTTTCGCGACGATCGGCATGGTGAGCGTCCACGACAGCCGCATTGCGCTCGGATTCGTCGCGCTGGCGTCGTTCTTTTCCTTTTTCCTGTTCGGCGTCGGGCCGTCCGCGATCCAGGAAGTCACGCCCGCGCCGATGCGCGGCCAGTGCGCGGCGCTGTACACGGGCGTGCTGAACCTGCTCGGCGCGGGCTGCGGCCCGGTCGCGGTCGGCGTGCTGACCGATTACGTTCTGCGCAACCCGGCGGCGATCGGGCACTCGATCGCCATCGTGTGCTTCGTATTCGGCGCGATTGCCTGTGTGCTCTTCCGGTACGGTTACAAGTCGTATCGCGAGACGCTCGGCAATGCTGCCGGCTGGCGCCCGTCGCCGGTTGTGGACACTGCGCCGGACACCCGGAAACCGGCTGCCGTCGCGCACTGAAGCCCTGACGTTTCGACGTATCGCTTCAACTTCCCTGTCACGAGGATGACCGCACCGCGCGTACCGCGCGCGGATGCGTGCGCGCGATCGCCGGCGCCTGGCGCCTGAAGAAGATCGTCGCGCGAATTCACCGAATCAATTTACTGAAGGACTAAAACGTCATGCTGGGATCGATGATGGACCGGCCACTTCTGGTCTCGTCGCTGCTCGTGCACGCCGAGCGCCAGTTCGGCAACACCGAGATCGTGTCGCGCGAGACGAGCGGCGCGCTCCATCGCTACACCTTTGGCGATGCCGCGAAACGCGCGCGTCAGCTTGCGGGCGCGCTAGAACTGATGGGCGTCGCGCACGGGACGCGGGTCGCGACGCTCGCCTGGAACAACCACCGGCACCTCGAAGCGTATTTCGCCGTGTCGGGCAGCGCCGCGGTGCTGCATACGTGCAATCCGCGGCTGCATCCGGAGCAGCTCGCCTACATCCTCAATCACGCGGAAGACGAGGTGCTGTTTTTCGACATCGGCTTCCTGCCGCTCGTGGAAGCCGTCGCGCCGCGCTGTCCGGCGATTCGCCATTACGTCCTGATGGGCAACGCGTCGGAGATGCCGCGGGAGAGCCGCGTGCCGGGTCTCGTCTGCTACGAGGATCTGATCGCCGCAGCGGCGGACGATTTCGTCTGGCCGGAATTCGACGAATACACCGCGAGCACGCTCTGCTACACGTCGGGCACGACGGGCAATCCGAAAGGCGTGCTCTACACGCACCGTTCGACGATCCTCCACACCTTCGCCGTCAGTCTGCCGGATTCGCTCGGCCTGTGCGCGGGGGACTGCCTGCTGCCGGTCGTGCCGATGTTTCACGTCAACGCGTGGGGCCTGCCGTACGCGGCCGCGATGAACGGCTGCAAGCTCGTGCTGCCCGGGTCGAAGCTCGACGGCGCGAGCCTCTACGAGCTGATCGAAAGCGAGCGCGTGACGTGCAGCGCCGGCGTGCCGACCATCTGGCTCGGTCTCGCGCAACACATGGAACAGCGCGGCCTCAAGCCGACGACGATGACGCGCACGGTCGTCGGCGGCTCGGCGATGCCCGAGACGCAGATCCGCATGTGGACGCAGCGCTTCGGCGTCGAGGTGCGGCATGCGTGGGGCATGACCGAGACGAGCCCGCTCGGCACGCAGGGCGCGCTGCTGCCGAAGCACGCGGCGCTTTCCTCCGACGAGCAGTGCGCGCAGCGCGCGAAGCAGGGGCGCGCGGTATTCGGCGTCGAGATGCGGATCGTCGATTCGCTGGGGCGCGAGCAGCCGCGCGACGGCGCCTGTGCCGGCGAGCTTCAGGTGCGCGGGCCGTGGATCGCGGCGAGCTACTTCAGGGACGACAAGCCCGCGCTGCGCGAAGGCTGGTTCCCGACCGGCGACATCGCCACGATCGACGCCGACGGCTACATGCAGATCACGGACCGCGTGAAGGACGTGATCAAGTCGGGCGGCGAATGGATCAGTTCGATCGATCTGGAAAATGCCGCCGCCGGTCATCCGGCGGTGCAGATGGCGGCGGTGATCGGCGCGCGGCATCCGAAGTGGGACGAGCGGCCGGTGCTGTTCGTCGTGAAAAAGCCGGGGCACGACGTCGACAAGACGGACATGCTCGATTGGCTCGCGGACAAGGTCGCGAAGTGGTGGCTGCCCGGCGAAGTGATCTTCCTCGACGCCCTGCCGCTCGGCGCCACCGGCAAGGTACAGAAGATGGACTTGCGCCGTCAGTACGCGAACGTGCTGTTCGTCGCGTGACGATGAAACCGGTCAGACAGGAGCAAACATGAATCGGATCAAGGGCGGCTGCCTGTGCGGCAGCGTTCGTTATGAATCCTCGCAGGCACCGCTGATGAACGCGATCTGCCATTGCGTTCATTGCCAGAAGCAGTCGGGCAGCGCGTTCTCGATGAACGTCGTCGTCCCGGCGGCGGGATTCGAAGTCGCGGGCGCGACGCTCGCGACCTTCGACGACGTCGGCGCGAGCGGTCTCGCGGTGAAGCGTCACTTTTGCAGCGCCTGTGGGTCGCCGCTGTACACGGAGCTGGAAGCGAACCGGGGCGTCGTCGCGGTAAAGGCGGGCACGCTCGACGACACCTCGTGGCTGAAGCCGCAGATGCACATCTGGCGTTCGTCGGCGCAGGAGTGGGTGAGCATCGACGACGGTGCCGTCTGCTTCGAGCGCAATCCCGACGCTTAAGCACGTTCCCTTTCCGTTTTGAGCAGAGACAAAGTATGAAGACCGACACAATCAGTGCCGAAGGCATCGATCACATCGATCGCATCGAAGACGCATTGCAGGCGATACGGCGCGGCTCGCTCGTCGTGGTCGTGGACGACGAGGACCGCGAGAACGAAGGCGACCTCGTCATGGCCGCCGAGTTCGCGACGTCCGCGGCCGTCGCGTTCATGGTCCGCTACACGAGCGGCGTGTTGTGCGTCGCGCTGCCGGGCGAACGGCTCGACGCGCTCTGCCTGCCGCTGATGGTCCCGCGCGGCAACGAAGCGATGCAGACCGCGTTCACGGTGACCGTCGACTGCCGGCACGGCACGACGACCGGCATTTCGGCCTCCGATCGCGCGATCACGATCCGCGCTCTCGTCGATCCGCGCGCGAGCGCGGACGACTTCAACCGCCCCGGCCATCTCTTTCCGTTGCGCGCGATGCCGGATGGCGTGCTCGAACGGCCGGGACACACGGAAGCGACGGTCGATCTGTGCCGGCTCGCGGGCTTACGCGCGGGCGGCGTGCTCGCGGAGGTCGTCAACGACGACGGCAGCATGGCGCGACTGCCGCAACTGATCGCCTTCGCGCGCCAGCACGGCCTGCCGATCGTCACGATCCGCGACCTGATCGCGTATCGCGAGCGCATGCATGACACGGTGGCGGGCGCATGCGACGCCTTGGCTGCCTGAACCCGGTACTCACGATGACAACTTTCGATGATCACCCGGCCGGCGAGATGCGCCACGGCGTCGGCCTGTCCAGTCTTCTCGGCTGTCAGCGCGCGGCGTTCGTGGCGCGCCCGTATCCGACACTCGCCGAGCGGCGCGGCGTGCTGCGTCGTTTGCGCGCGGCGATCCGCGAGCACGCGGGACGGCTCGCGGCGGCGGCGCAATGCGACTTCAGCGAGCGCGCGCACGCCGAGACCATGATGGTCGACGTGCTGCCTTCGGTGCTCCACATCAATCACCTGCTCGGCGGCCTGCGACGCTGGATGAAGTCGTCGCGGCGCCATACGGAGTGGCTGTTCCTCACCAATCGCGCCGCCGTGATGTATCAGCCGAAGGGCGTCGTCGGCATCGTGGTGCCGTGGAATTTTCCGGTCTATCTGGCGCTGGGCCCGCTCGCGACCGCGCTCGCGGCGGGCAATCGCTGCATGGTGAAGACATCGGAGTTCGCGCCGCATACGTCGCACGCGTTGCGCGCGATGCTCGCCGAGGTCTTCGAGGAAGACGAAGTCGCGGTCGTCGAAGGCGACGCCCCCGTGGCGCGGGCGTTCAGCGCGCTGCCGTTCGATCACATCGTCTTCACCGGTTCGCCTGAAGTGGGACGCCACGTGATGCGCGCCGCCGCCGACAATCTCACGCCCGTCACGCTGGAACTCGGCGGGAAGTCGCCCGCGGTGGTGTCGAAGTCCGCCGACCTCGCGGTGGCGGCGCGCCGCATCGCGCATGGGAAGACGGTCAACGCCGGGCAGATCTGCGTGGCGCCGGACTATGCGCTCGTGCCCGAAGGCGAGGAGGGAGCGTTCGCCCGCCACGTGATGGAAGCGGCCGCGCGCATGCATCCGGCGGGCAGCGAGGACTACGCGGCCGTGATCCACGAGCGCGCGTACGAGCGCCAGCAAGCCCTGATTGACGACGCGCGCGCTCACGGCGCGAGTGTCTTCGTCTGCCCGATGCCTTCGGGGGGCCGACGCATGCCGCTTCACGTGGTGCTCGACGTGACGCCCGCGATGCGCATCGCACGCGAGGAGATCTTCGGTCCGATTCTGCCGGTCTTCACCTATCGCACTTTCGAGGCTGCCATCGCGCAGATCCAGGCGGGCACGCGGCCGCTCGCGCTCTATTACTTCGGCCATGACAAGGCGGAGTCCGACGCGTTGCTCAAGCGCACGCACGCCGGCGGCATGACCCTCAACGACTGGGGCTGGCACGTGCTGAACCACGACATGCCGTTCGGCGGCATCGGCGGCTCGGGCATGGGCAACTATCACGGCGAAGAAGGATTTCGCGAGCTGTCGCATGCGAAGTCGGTGTTTTCGGAGCACCGCTGGTTCCCGATCGAGCTGTTTCATCCGCCCTACGGCAACTTCGTGCAGCGGCTGGCATTGCGGATGTTTCTCGGCGCCGCGCCGGCCGCGAACGAAACCGCGCCGGCAGAAGGCGGGTCGCGGCGGCGCAGCAGCCAGCCGTCGTGAACTGAAGGGGCGGAGGGCTCGCGGACAAGAAAGTTTTGAGCGGAGTTCGGCGACGGCGCCATCGAAGCGCCTGACCGATTGCAGGAAGTAGCAATTCAGACACAACTACATCAGGCAGGAGACAAAATGAAGTCGAAGTGGAAAGGAATGGGTCTGGCCGCGCTCGCCGCAGCCGGTGGCACGGCCCACGCGCAATCGTCGGTAACGCTTTATGGCGTCGTCGACGCCGGGTTGATGTACCAGAGCACGTCGGCGGCGTCGTTCAATCCGGCGTCGAGGAATCTCGGCAAGCTGTATCGCTTCAAGGATGCGGGTATCTATTCGAGCAACTTTGGCATGACCGGCACCGAGGACATCGGCGGCGGGTATCGCGTGAACTTCAAGCTGCAAGGCTCGTTCGATCCGGGTAACGGCCGGGCGGGGCTCTCCGACACGCCGGGCGTCTCGGGCGAGTTCAACCAGGTCGCGAGCGTGGGCGTCTCGGGTCCGTTCGGGACGGTGAACCTGGGCCGCCAGATCGCGCCGATCGCGATCGCGATGGGCGAAACCGACGTGCGCGGCGGCCGCTGGTTCGGCAGCATCCTGACCTCGTGGCTCGGCATGAACCAGGCGGCGGGCTGGCCCGGCACGAGCACCAACGGCGCGCTCGGCGCGCTGTACGACAGCAACGCGATCATCTACGAATCGCCGAGTTTCGGCGGCGTGAAGGGCCTGCTGGAATATGCGCCGGGCGGCGTCGCGGGGAGCTTCCAGGGCAACACGCGCGAATCGGCGGTGCTGAAGTATTCGGGCTACGGGTTGCGGCTCTCGGCGGTGTATTACAACGGCCACGACACCAACCCCGCGCCGAACGCGGTGCCGACGGGCTTCGCCAACAATCGCATGTTCTATCTCGGCGCGCTCTACACGTTGCACGACTTCTCGGTGTCGGCGTCGTACAGCAACGGCAAGAATCCGGGGCGCTCGAATCAGGTCAACATCGACATGTTCACGGCGGGTATCGGCTATCTGTTCACACCGGCTTTCCGCGTGACGAGCGGCGTCTACTACCTGAAGGACCGCAACAATTCGGCCAACAAGTCGACCGAAGTCGCGGCGGGCGCCGAATACAGCCTCTCGAAGGCGACGATCGTCTATGGCGAAGTCGGTCACGTCAACAACAAAGGCACGATGACGCAGACGATCGCCTACGGCCAGCCGGTCGCGCCGCGCATGGCGACGACGGCCGTGATGTTCGGCGTGCGGCACCTGTTCTGACCGGCCGCGCCGCTCGCAAGCGGCGCGTCTATTGCGGCGCGGCGGCGGAAGCCGGCGCGCCGCCCGAATCGGCGACGTTCGATACCGCGTCGATGCCGCCGCCCAGCGCGAGATATAGATTCGCGAGTTGCATGCGCTGCTCGCTCTGCACGCGCACGAGGCCCGAACGCGACGACGCGTAGGCAAGCTCCTGTTGCGTCACGGCGAGCAGATCGCCGGACCCCACCTTGTAGCGCACGGTCTGCAAGTCGAAGAGACTCGCGTTGTCCGCGACGGCGCGCGTGAGCAGCCCTTCGCGCTCGTGCAGCGCGGCTTCGGCGGCCAGCGCGTTCTCGACTTCGCCGAACGCCTGTAGCGCGATCTGTCCGTAACTCGCCAGCGCCTGATCCTGTTCGGCCGTCCGGTAGTCCGCCTGTGCCTTCAGCGCGCCGCCGCGAAAGAGCGGCACCAGAATGCCCGCGCCGAGGCTCCAGCTCGGGTTGTCGCGATCCTGGAGCAGAAACAGTTCACTCGATACACTCAGGAGCCCCGCGCTCAGCGTCACGCGCGGCAGCCGCGCGGCGTCGGCCTCGCGCGCGAGGTCGAAGGCGGCCGAAATGCGCCGTTGCGCCGCGATCACATCGGGCCGGCGCTCCAGCAGGTCGGCGGGCACGCCGGAAGGCGGCATCGACGGCAACGGTCCGAGCGCGCCGGGCACGGCCACTTCCGCCGACGGATAGCGGCCGACCAGCAGTTCGAGCGCGCGCAGCGACTGCTCGCGAGCGAGCTTCAACTGGCGAGCGGTATCGCGATAGGTCTGCGTCGCGATCGCCGCGCTCTTCACGTCGATCTGCGAACCGTTGCCCACGCGCAGGCGATGCTGCGCGAGATCGCGGAGTTCGTCGGCGTGCCCGACCATGTCGATGGCGATCGCGTATTGCAGTTGCGCTTCGATCGCGCCGAACCACGCCTTCACGACGAGCGCCGCAATCGACTGCCGCGCGTACTCGGCGTCGGCCTGCGCGGACGCGTACTGGTCCTCCGCCGCGCGGGCGCCGTAACGCACGCGTCCCCAGAGATCGATTTCCCACGACGCGGACAGCAGCCAGCCCTTCAGGCCCGAGCCGTCGCCGCCGAGCTTGCCGCCCGGGCGCGCGAGAAAACTCACCGCAGGATAGAGCTCGCCGCCCGCCACCTTGACGAGCGCGGCCGCTTGCGCGACGCGCGCCGCCGCGACCCGCAGATTCGTGTTGTACGCGATCGCCTCGGCGACGAGCGCGTTCAGCGCCGGATCGCCAAAGGCGTCGATCCAGTCGGCGCGCACGGGGCCCGGCACGGCGCCCTCGGCCGTCCACGCGGGCGGGACGCGCGCGTTGCTCATGCTGTCGCGCTGGACGGCCGCGGCGTCGGGCGGGTCCTTCAGCGCGCAGCCGCTCGTGAACAACAGCAGCGAAAGCGCGGCGAGAGCAAAACGGCGCGTGCGCATGATCACACCTTGAGCACGAGGTAGTTGATATACGCGCCGACGCGGATGATCACCTTGCGCAGAATCTGGATTTCCACGAGATGGTCGGTGTAAACCGCCGCGTGACCGCGCGCGCCGGCGGCGAGGAACACGTCGCGCTCCTTTTCGTCGAGCTGGAGCCGGACCGCGAAGCGCGCGGCCGGGGTCGGCTCGTTGCCCGTGATCGGCAGCGTGCCGCTCGGCGTGAGCTGGCCTTGTCCCTGCGCCCACACGACCGACACGACGCGCGCCTTCAGTACCTTGCCGGGAATCGTCTTGAGCGCGATTTCGGCCTCGTCGCCGGGCACGACCATGCGCAGTTCGTTCTGGTCGAAGAGCGCGATCACCTGATAGTCATCCTCGACGAAGCTCATCGCCGGGTTCTGCAGCAACGGCGTCACGATCGACCCGGGCCGCAGTTGCAGATTGATCGCGACGCCGTTGGCTGGCGCGATGACCGTCGTCTGCAAAAGGTCCCATTTCGCCGATTCGAGCTGTGCGCGGATCTGCGCGACTTCGGCCTGATCGTTGTCGACGGTCGCGCCCAGCACTGCGCGCACCTGCGCTTCCTGGGCGCGCGCGGCGGCGAGGTCGGCTTGAAACGACTTCAGGTTCGTCTCGGCCTGTTCGAGCGCGAAGCGGTCACCGGCGCCGTGCTCGACGAGTTGCCGGTTCTCCACCACGCGCCGCTTCGCAAGATCGATCTGCGCGCGCACGGCGTCGCTTTTCGCGGTCGCCGCCGAGAGGTCCTCGTTGAGCTTGCGCGCCGAGCCCTGCGCGTTGACGAGCTGCGCTTCGAGCGCCTTAACCTGCAGGTTGAACGGCGTCGGATCGATCCTGAAGAGCACGTCGCCCTTCTTGATGGGCTTGTTCCCCGCGATCGGCACGTCGATCACGCGGCCGCGCACCTGCGGCACGATCTGCACGACATAGCGGATCACGCGCACGTCTTCCGAGGCGGGCGCGACGATATTGAGCGTCAGGATGAGCACGGTGAGCCCGATGATCGGCAGCACAATCGTGATCGAACCCGTGACGATATTCCACGGCAGCCATCTGAACTTGCCGAAGATCAGCCACGCAATGAACGCGTAAAAGGCGAGGAGGAGGAGTTCCATCAGGCATCTCCTTTCCGCTCGTCACCGCGTGCGACGTCGTGCGGGCGTGGCGGCGGCGCGCTCGGCTGCAGCGCTTCGAGTTCGTCGCGCACGCGTTGCAGCTCGGGCGGCAGGATGCGCCGGGCGGCGATGCTGTCGAGTTCGCCGAGGACATAGCCGAGCTCGTCGGACGGCAGTTCGCCGCGCCGCGCCAGGTCCCGCGCGTGCAAGAAGTAGTCGTCGTGCTTGTCGGTGCCGTAGGCCATCCGGTAGCCGAGCGGCTTGAAGTAGGTCCAGAGCCACGCGATCGGCCAAAGCAGGCCGCCGAACACGAGCGAGAGGAAGCACAGCATCTGGATCGCGTCCTTCTGCGGATGGTGGCGCTTCTCCGCGATCTTCTCGGGCAGCACGTGAATCATCAGCAGGATCGCGACGGCCGCGACCGGCACGACGCAAATGACGAAAATGGCGAGCCAGTCGGCGATCTTGTCGATGGTCTCGCTGGACGCGTGCGCGGCGGCGACGCGCGGAAGAAAGACCACGACGCTGGCTAAGCAGACGAGGTTCAGTCTCATGGTCGTGCAAACCTCCCGGACAACTTTCTTTGCGTCGCACCGGTATGCGATGCCGGCTGGAATTTCGGTTTTCGGTTCAATCCGAAGACTTTGCGAACGACGTGTTCGATTCATTGGATTTAATATCAATAACACAGATTACGTGTGCGTCAAATGGAAAATGAGCGTGCCGGAATTAGGTTCTAAACGCCGATGGCGCGTGCCTTTCCGTATATAGCGGACGGTTCCTCAAAAAATCCGCGCTGATTATTAGCTTTAACGACGGCGGCAACTCGGGACTGCTATTTTACGTCCTACGATTTGGAGAGCCGGAGTAAAGCTGCGTTTATACTCGCCCTTTTCAGGCAGTAGGCAGCATTATCGTTGCGTAATAAGAAATGTTGAATTCCGCAGTGACCGTGCACCTAGATTGCTTCGTTTTTGCGAACATCCCTGTTGCCGGTCCGAAAATTTCGTCGATGTCTTTTGTAAGCAATAACCGAAAAAACTGCCCGGAAAAGTTGAATAGTCCAAATCGTGCGCCTAAGATAAATCGGCTATAGTCGAACAAATACGGACCGGAGACCCTTGTCATGCCAAACGCCGCAACGTTTCGCCCGGTCGTTTCATTATTCGCACCACGGAAAATCGGGTAAATGTGCCGGTTCCGACGTTTCGTATCCGTGCACACAGAGTGCATTGGATGCTTTTACTTCAACTATTCCACCATTTTGTTTACCATGTAATTCGCTGCCTGAAAACAGCCCAAAAGGAGTGCGTATGTCATGGCTTACCGCAACACTACGCAGTTATCCGGAAATCGCCATCTTTCTGTCGCTTGGGATAGGGTATTGGGTAGGCGGCAAGAGTTATCGCGGATTTAGTCTCGGCGCCGTCACCGCGACGCTGCTTGCGGCAATTGCGATCGGGCAACTCGGAATTACGATCTCCCCGAACGTCAAATCCGTTTTCTTTCTGATGTTTCTGTTTGCGGTCGGCTATGGCGTCGGCCCGCAGTTCGTGCGCGGCATCGCGAAGGACGGCGTGCCGCAGGCGCTTTTCTCGGTCGTGCAGTGCGTGCTCTGCCTCGCGGCGCCCTTCGCGGCCGCGAAGCTCGCGGGTTACTCCGTCGGTTCGGCCGCCGGACTCTTCGCGGGTTCGCAGACCATCTCGGCCTCGATGGGCCTCGCCACCGACGCCATCAACCGGATCGGCCTGCCACCCGGCGAAACCAAGGCGCTGCTCGACGCGATGCCAACCGCCTACGCGGTCACGTACATCTTCGGCACGATCGGCTCGGCGATCATCCTCGCGACGCTCGGCCCCTTGCTGCTGCGCATCGACCTGGTCGCCGCCTGCAAGGAATACGAGGCGACGCTCGGCGGCAAGGAAGAAGTCGGCGGCGCGGGTCAGGCGTGGCACAAGTACGAGTTGCGCGCGTACCGGATTGCCGACGGCGCGCCGATGGTCGGCAAGTCGGTGGGACAGGCGGAAGCCAGCGCACCGGGGGGCGCGCGGCTTTTCATCGAACGCATCCGGCGCGGGGGCACCGTACAGGACGCGAAGCTCGACGATGTGCTGCAGGCCGGCGACATCGTCGCGGTCGGCGGACGTCGCGAACAGCTCGTCGACATCGTCGGGCCGCGCGGCGCCGAGGTCGACGATCCCGAACTGCTCGCGGTGCCGGCCGAAGGCGTCGACGTCTATATCACGAGCAAGGCCGTGGACGGCAAGACGCTGACGGAACTCGCCACGCTGCCGGCGGCGCGCGGCGTGTTCCTGCGCAAGATCAAGCGCGGCGCCACCGAAACGCAGATCCCGGTGCTGCCGAGCACCAAGCTGTATCGCGGCGACACCGTGACGCTCGTCGGCCGCACGCAGGACACGACGGCGGCCGCGAAAGCGCTCGGCGTGATCGACCGGCCGTCGAGTGCGGCGGACATCGCGTTCGTCGGCTTCGCGATCACGCTCGGCGCGCTGATCGGCGCGGTGGTCATCAAGGTCGGCGCGGTCCCGATCACGCTCTCCACGGCGGGCGGCGCGCTGATCGCGGGCATCGTGTTCGGCTGGCTGCGCGCGATCCATCCGACCTTCGGCCGCATTCCCGAGCCGACCATCTGGTTCATGAATTCCGTGGGCCTGAACGTGTTCATCGCGGTGGTCGGCATCACGGCGGGGCCCGGCTTCGTCGCGGGATTGCAGCAACTGGGCGTGAGCCTGTTCCTGTGGGGCATCTTCGCGACCACGGTGCCGCTCATCCTCGGCATGTTCATCGCGAAGTACGTGTTCAAGTTTCATCCGGCGCTCCTGCTCGGCATCTGCGCGGGCTCGCGCACGACCACCGCGGCGCTCGGCATGATCTGCGATGCCGCGAAGAGCCAGGTGCCCGGTCTCGGCTATACGGTCACCTACGCGGTCGGCAACACGCTGCTCACGATCTGGGGGATGGTGATCGTGATGATGCTCACCTAGCGTGGTGCATCGACGCAGCGCGATTCACCCGTTCATCGAATTCGATTCTTGCAGTTCCACCCTAATCTGGAGGTGTTGGATGGCAAAGTCAGAGAAGTCAGCAAAGTCGGGCAAGGCAGACTCCGCGCCGGGCATCGCGGCCGATTCGAAGATGGCGTCGTTGAGCCCGTTCGAACTGAAGGACGAACTCATCAAGGCGGCGGGCGGCGGCGCGGTGGATCGCCCGGCGAACCTGTCGATGCTCAACGCCGGCCGCGGCAATCCGAATTTCCTCGCGACGATTCCGCGTCACGGCTTCTGGCAGCTCGGCCTCTTCGCGATGCGCGAATCGGAGCGCTCGTTCGCGCACATGCCCGAAGGGCTCGGCGGCTTTCCGAAGCGCGAAGGGCTGGTAGAGCGCTTCGAGATCTTCGCGCGCGACAACAAGGGCGTGCCGGGCATCGACTTTCTGCGCGGCGTGGTGTCGTATGTGCGCGACCAGATGGGCCTCTCGGCCACCGACTTCCTCTATGAGATGTGCGAGGGCATCCTGGCATCGAACTATCCGGTGCCGGACCGGATGCTCAAGCTCTCGGAAGTCATCGTCGCGCAGTATCTGCGGCGCGAGATGATCGGCTCGTATCCGTTCATCGGCGAGTTCGACGTGTTCGCCGTCGAAGGCGGCACGGCCGCGATGACGTACATCTTCAACACGATGCGCGAGAACCATCTGATCAAGCCCGGTGACACCATCGCGCTCGGCACGCCGATCTTCACGCCGTACATCGAAATCCCGCGCCTGAACGACTACCGGCTGAACGTCGTCAATCTCGAAGCGGACGTCGCGAACGGCTGGCAATACTCGAAGAGCGAACTCGACAAGCTGCGCGACCCGAAGGTGAAGGCGTTCTTCCTCGTGAATCCGAGCAATCCGCCTTCGGTGAAGATGGACACGGAGAGCCTCGAATACATCGCCGACATCGTGAAGGAGCGGCCCGATCTTATCCTCTTGACCGACGACGTCTACGGCACCTTCGCCGACGACTTCGTCTCGCTCTTCGCGCTGTGCCCGAAGAACACGATCCTCGTGTATTCGTATTCGAAGTATTTCGGCGCGACCGGCTGGCGGCTCGGCGCGATCGCGACGCACCGCGAGAACGTGCTCGACAAGCAGATCGCGGCGCTGTCGAAGGAGCAGAAAAGCGAACTGCACGAACGTTACGAGTCGATCACGACGGAGCCGGAGAACCTCAAGTTCATCGACCGCCTGGTGGCCGACAGCCGCACGGTCGCGCTGAACCATACCGCCGGACTCTCGACGCCCCAGCAGGTGCAGATGGTCCTGTTCTCGCTCTTCTCGCTGATGGACACGCCCGACGCCTACAAGAACGCGTTGAAGCGCCTGATCCGCAGCCGCAAGCAGGCGCTCTATCGCGAGATCGGTATCACCTTCGACGACGACGACATCAACAAGGTCGACTACTACACGATCCTCGACCTCGAATTCCTCGGCGAGCGCGCGTATGGACGCGAATTCGTCGAGTGGCTCATCAAGAACACGAAGACGTCGGAAATGCTGTTCCGGCTCGCGAAGGACGCGCGCGTCGTGCTCCTGCCGGGACGCGGCTTCGGTACGCAGCATCCGTCGGGGCGCGTGTCGCTCGCGAATCTCAATGAGAGCGACTACATGAAGATCGGCCGCGCGATCCGCACGCTGCTCGGCGAGTACGTGGAGCGCTACAACGCCGAAACCGGCAAGAAGCTCGACAGGAGCAAGGTGCTCTGACTTGCATCCTCCACAGGAGAAGCAAATGACCACATCGATGGACAAAGTCACGCCTTACGACGAGTTCAACCTCCCGATACCCGAGGACGAGTTTCCGCAGTCGGGCATCTCGGCGCGCGCGGCCGCCGCGCTCGTCGTCAGCGAGGAATGGACCGACACCAATCCGATGCTGAACATGTCGTCGTTCGTCACGACCTTCGCGGAGCCGGAAGCGGTCGAGGTCGCGAAGCGCAACATGTACAAGAACTACATCGACCATGACATGTATCCGCAAGTCTTCGCGATGGAAACGCGGATGGTGAAGTGGCTGCATCAGCTATGGAACGGCCCGAAGGGCGTCGAGCCTTATGGCACGGCGACGATCGGCTCGTCGGAGGCGTGCATGCTCGCGGGCCTCGCGCACAAGTGGAACTGGCGTCAGGCGCGCGAGAAGGCGGGCAAGGACGCGACGCGCCCGAACATGGTGACGGGCGGCAACGTGCAGATCGTCTGGAAGAAGTTCCTGCGCTACTTCGACGTCGAACCGCGCATCGTGCCGCTCAAGCCGGGCAACTATCGGCTGAGCGCCGAGCATCTCGACAAGTTCGTCGACGAGAACACGATCGCCGTGGTCGCGATCGCGGGCCAGACCTTCACCGGCGAGGACGACGACATCCAGGAAATCCACGACTGGCTCGACGCCTACGAGAAGAAGACGGGCATCTCGATCCCGATGCATATCGACGGCGCGTCCGGCGGCTTCGTGAATCCGTTCCTGTATCCCGACTACAAGTGGGACTTCCGGCTGCCGCGCGTGCAGTCGATCAACGCGTCGGGGCACAAGTTCGGCCTCACGCCGCCGGGTCTCGGCTGGGTCGTGTTCCGTGAACGCAAGGTGTTCAACGAAGACCTGATCTTCTACGTCAACTATCTGGGTGGCGAGATGCCCACGGCGACGCTCAACTTCAGCCGCAACGCCGCGCCGATCGCCGTGCAGTACTACCAGTTCCTGCGGCTCGGCTTCGACGGCTACAAGCGCGGCATGACGCACACGCTGAACAACGCCGTGGCGCTGCGCAACGCGCTCGTCGAAAGCGGCTACTTCACGATCATGAACGAGACGCAGCGCATTCCGGTGGTGGCCGTCACGCTCGATCCGAAGGTGAAGAACTTCAACGAGTTCGACGTCTCGAACAAGGTGCGCGAGAAGGGCTGGGTGCTGTCGGCGTATTCGATGCCGCCCGATGCGCAGGAAGTGAGAAGCCTGCGCGTGGTCGTGCGGCCGCACATCAACCACAACGTCGCGATGATTCTGGCGCGGGACATCATCGGCGCGTGCAAGTATCTGGAGCAGCACGGCGGCAGCGCGACCGCGCCGACGCTGCATGGCCACGCCGACGAAAAGACCACGGCGGCGAAGTGCTGATACGGCGCGTCCGCTCGCAATCTCGCTGTTGACGGTTAAGCGGACGCGCGCACGACTCGAAGAGAGAACACCATGGGCAAGGGCAAAGGAAACAGGCACGAGACCGAAGCCAGCGACGAAACCGAAGCAGAAGCCCCGATGTCGAACAAGGCCTACGACAAGGAGCTTGCACGGCTGCACGTTGAACTGGTGAAGCTTCAGGAATGGGTCGTGCAGACGGGCGCGAAGATCTGCATCGTCTTCGAGGGACGCGACGGCGCGGGCAAGGGCGGCACGATCAAGGCGATCACCGAACGCGTGAGCCCGCGCGTGTTTCGCGTGATCGCCCTGCCTGCGCCGACCGATCGCGAGAAGAGCCAGATGTACGTGCAGCGTTACCTGCCGCATCTGCCGGCCGCGGGCGAGATCGTGATTTTCGATCGGAGCTGGTACAACCGCGCGGGCGTCGAGCGCGTGATGGGCTTTTGCACGAAGGAACAGTGCGAATCGTTTCTGAAAGGGGTGCCGCTCGTCGAACGGGCGATCGTCGAATCGGGGGTCACGCTCATCAAGTACTGGCTCGAAGTGAGCGAAGAAGAGCAGACGCGGCGGCTACAGGCGCGCATCCACGACGGGCGCAAGGTCTGGAAGCTCTCGCGCATGGACCTGGATTCGTATAGCCGCTGGTACGACTACTCCCGCGCGCGCGACGACATGTTCGCCGCCACCGACACCGATTTCGCGCCCTGGTTCGTCGCGCGTTCCAACAGCAAGAAGCGCGTGCGGCTCAACATCATCACGCATCTGCTGAAAAGCATTCCCTATGAAGCGATGCCGCGGCCCAGGATCACGCTGCCGAAGCGGCAGGCGCCGAAGGGCTATCACGAACCGGATTTTCCGTACAGGTACGTGCCGGAGACGTTCTGAGCCACGCCGCCCGCCGACGCACCGGCGCTCTACGTCCCCGATCTTTCTGGATGGGCCGAGTCATGGCGCAGCAATCGCCGGATCATGCCTCACGCGCCACGCAGGGCATCGTGCCCGACTGGATCGCCCACTACCGCATGGCGTGGGCGAAGCCCGACCTGATCGCGGGACTGACGGCCTCCGCCGTCGTGATTCCAAAGGCGCTCGCCTACGCGACGGTCGCGGGCCTGCCCGTGCAGATCGGCCTCTACACCGCCTTCGTGCCGATGGTGATCTACGCGCTCTTCGGAACATCGAGGCCGCTCAGCGTCAGCACGACCACGACACTCGCGATCCTCGTCGCCTCGGCGCTCGGCCGCGCGGTGCCGGACGGCGACGCCGCCCAGCTCGTGACCGCGACGGTGACTGTGACGGCGCTCGTCGGCGTGATTCTCTTGCTGGCGTCGCTGCTGCGGCTCGGGTTTCTCGCGAACTTCATCTCCGAGCCGGTGCTGGTCGGGTTCAAGGCGGGAATCGCGGTCGTCATCGTCGTCGATCAGATTCCGAAGCTCCTTGGCATTCACTTCGCCAAAGGCTCGTTCTTTCACAACCTGCTGGCGATCGCGCAGGGCATCCCGCATGCCTCCATGACGACGATCGCCGTCGGCGCCGCGACGGCTGCCGCGTTGCTCGCGTTCGAGCGCTTCACGCCGCGTCTGCCGGCGCCGCTCGTCGCGGTGGCGGCGGCGATCGCGGGCGTGAGCCTGCTCGGGTTGCAGGCGCACGGCGTCGAAACGGTCGGCCATGTTCCGACCGGACTGCCGACGCTGACGATGCCCGATCTCGCGCTCGTCGAGATGCTCTGGCCCGTCGCGCTCGGCACTGCGCTGATGAGTTTCACGGAGACCATCGCGGCGGGGCGCGCGTTCGTGCGCGAGGGCGAGCCGACGCCGCGCGCGAACCGGGAACTGTTCGCGACGGGCCTCGCGAATCTCGCGGGCGCGTTCACCGGCGTGATGCCCGCCGGCGGCGGCACGACACAGACGGCGGTCAATCGCAGCGCGGGCGCGGTCACGCAGGCGGCGGAACTCGTGACGGCCGCCGTCGCGCTCGGCTCGATGCTGCTGCTCGCACCGCTGATCGGCCTGATCCCGCAGGCGACGCTGGGCGCCGTCGTCATCGTGTACTCGGTCGGCCTCTTCGATCCCGCCGAGTTTCGCGCGATCGTGAGAATCCGTCGCACGGAGCTCGTGTGGGCGCTGGTCGCGCTGGCGGGCGTCGTGCTGCTCGGCACGTTGCAGGGAATTGTCGTGGCGATCGTCGTGTCGCTCGTGGCGCTCGCGTACCAGGTGTCGAATCCGCCTGTCTACGTGCTGCTGAGGAAGCCGGGCACCAACGTGTTCCGGCCGTCGTCGGCGGCGCACCCGGGCGACGATGCCATTCCCGGCATGCTGGTGCTGCGGCCGGAAGGCCGCATCTTCTTCGCCAACGCAGAGCTCGTCGGGCAGAAGATGCGCGCGTTCATCGAAGAGGCCGCGCCGCGCGTCGTGGTGCTGGATCTCGGCGGCGTGTTCGACATCGAATACACCGCGCTCAAGATGCTCACGCAGGCCGAGGCGCACTTTCGCCAGGTGGGCGTGTCGCTGTGGCTGGTCGGGCTGAATCCGGGTGTGCTGGAGATGGTGCAGCGTTCGCCGCTCGGCGCAACGCTCGGCCGGGAACGCATGTTCCACAACCTCGACCAGGCGGTCGATTTTCACCGGCGTGCGGCTTCAGCGGACGGCGTCCGATGAGCGCACATGGATTTGCGGCCCCCGGACGCATTGCCTACTATGAGTTCACGAGGTCCGTGAGCAACGTCATGGCTCGGCCGATCAACAGGAGTTTTGCGATGGCACGTCTTTTTCTCGGCAACCTCGACCCCGATACGTCCGACGACGAAATCCGCGAGTTCCTCGCGAAGTACGGCTTTCCGCCTTTCGACGAGATCGAGCGCGCGCCCGGCGAAGGCTCGCGCCCGGCCGCGGTGCTGACCTACCGGAACATCGATCCCAACGCGCTCGGCCAGCTACAGAAGCGCATCCACAGCATGCACTGGAAGAACCGCCCGCTGACCGCGCAAATCCTGCGCGACGGCTTCGCCTGACGCGCGCTACATCAGCGCGCCGACGATGTCGACGAACAGGATCTTCACGATCGTCATGCCGGGAAAGATCATCGCGTAGCCGATGTCGGGGCGCTCGGTCGGACCGAGCTTGTTCGCGAACGCGAGGATCGCCGGATTGCCGCACGCGCCCGCGACGATGCCTGCCACTTCGTCGAAGGGCATGCGGTACACGACGAGCCCGAGCACCAGCACCGGCACCGCCAGCGCGAGCAGCACGATCGCGCCGAGACCGAGCATCAGCAAGCCCGTCTCGGTGACAGTCGCCGCGAACTTCGGCCCCGACGCCATCCCGACCTGCGCGAGAAAGAGCGTGAGACCGAGGTTGCGCATCACGAGGTTGGCGGAAAGCGGGATCGTCCAGTTCATGCCGCCGGTGCGCCGCAGCCGCCCCAGCACGAGCGCGACGATCAGCACGCCCGAGAGCCCCAGCGCGAGCTTGCCGATGCCCGGCAGCGGAATCTGCACCGCGCCGAGCAGAAAGCCGAGCGCCATGCCGAGGCCGATCGAGATGTAGCTGAACTCGGCCGTGCCCTTGATCGAATCGCCGAAATACTTGCGCAGCGCCGGAAAATCGCTGCGATTGGCGAGCAGGCCGATTCGGTCGCCGAATTCGAGCACGAGTTCGGGGCCCGGCAGGATGTCGGCGTCGCCGCGGCGCACCTGCGCGACGATCGACGCCTTGTCGCCCGGCAGTTGCAGATCGCCGAGCGGCCGGCCGACCACGGTCGCGCGCGACGCAAAAATGCGGATGTAGTCGAGATCGCTGCGATCCCGGGTGACGCGGCCCGGCGCCGCCACGCCCAGGACTTCGCGCGCGCGGTCGAGCGTCGCCTGGCTCGGCCCGACGGCGAGCAGGACGTCGTTTTCGCCGATCACGATGGCGGGCGTCGCCGGTTCGTTGCGGTGCGCCGAGCGGCGCGCGACGATCTGCACGTCGGCGGGGAGCAGCGGGGTCACGTCGCCGAGCGTCTTGCCGAAGAGCGCCGGATTGGCGAGCGCGATCTCGACGTATTCGAGGCCCGCGCCCGCCGCCATGTCGATCGTCGGCTTCTTCAGCATGAACGCGAGATAGAGCAGCAGGATCGGCCCGGCGACGCCGAACGGATAGGAGACCGAGTAGCCGACGGCGGCGTCGTCGTTGCCGAGCGTCGCGATGGTCGCCTGCAGCGCCGCCGTGCTCGTGCCCGATCCCGCGAAGAGGCCGAGCGCGTACCCGAGTTTCAGATTCATCGCGTGCTGGATGACGATGCTCGCGACGCCGGCCACCAGCACGCCGACGAGCGCGATCAGGTTGGCGCGGCGCCCGTTCGCGCTCGTCAGGCCGAGGAAGAACTGCTTGCCGTACTGGACGCCCACCGTATAGAGAAAGAGCGCAAGCCCGAGCGTGCCGATCATCGGTGCCGGCGCCGCCTTGGGCGCGAACCAGCCGACCCCGAGCGCGACGAAGAGCACGGCGCCCACGCCGAGCGAAAAGCCCTTGATATTGATTTCGCCGACGAGATAGCCGATTGCGATGGTGAGGAACACGGCCATCAGCGGCTGCTGTTCGAGTAGCGTTCTGACGAATTCCACGTCTCACCTCGCTTTTTATCGGGCGTTGTCCGCCTTCATGATAGGTGGCTTTATCGACGGTGGACGGGATGGTTCAGGCGCCGGCGCTCGGCGAGGCTGGTTGGGTCGGACGATGCAACGCGTGACGTCGCGTGTTTCGCGCGCTGCGGCGCGCGCCGACGGAATCGCGGCTTCGACGCTCGTCACGCGTGCGCGACCGGCGCCGAAGCCGCGAGACTGTTGCTGCGCTTACCGGCCGACCTCGCGGATCGTGATCGCGTTTTTCACCGATGTCACGCCGGGTACGCTTTTGGCGGCCTCCGTCGCTTTCTCGATCTGCGAGTTGTCGGGCACGGTGCCCGCGAGCGTCACCGCGCCGTCGCGCACGCGAACATTGATGTTCGACGAAGTCAGACCCTTCGTCTTCGTCATCGCCCGCCGCACTTCCTTGGAAAGCGCCTTGTTCGACGCCTTCGACGATTTCGCGGTGGGCGCCGCGGCTGCGTCGCTCGACTGCGCGTGAGCGCTGATGGACGCAACGCCGATCGACGCCATGACGACGAGAACGCCAGCCGCCAATTTGAGTGGTTTCAGTGCATTTTTCACTGCGATTCTCCTTTGACGAAATCTTCAAATGGCCCGGACGACGACACTGCGCGGGCACGCAATCGGCACGGCTGCGGTATTGCGGTGGTGCGGTGGTGCGACTCCCCTGAAGCGGGCGCTGTCGAGGCCCGCCGAAACGGTTGTGGGATTCCGCGCGCTTCGGGCGCGATGCCTGCACGCGGTGGACGGGCGAACCCTGCGGGTGCGCTGCCAAGAAAGATACGCCGATCCAAAAGAAGTTGTAAGACAGTTCTGCGAACTTCTTGTCGGCGAAAGGCGGGGGAATGCGGGGAATTTAAACGAACGGACGGTCGTGGCGAGCGCATCAGGGTGCGCTCCAGGCCGGCGGCCGACGCATCACGGGCGTATTGGATTGCGCGTCGCCGGGCGTGTCGGACGCCGCGCAATTCGTGGGTCGCTACAGCGCCCGGCCGACAATCAGCGAATCGACGGGGCCGATCGTCTTCATATCGCGGTTCGCATACGGCAGCTTGTGCAGCAGATAACGCATGGCGTTCAGGCGCGCGCGCTTCTTGCAATCGGAGCGAATGACAGTCCAGGGAGAATCGGCGGTATCGGTTCGGGCGAACATGTCTTCCTTCGCTTGCGTGTATGCGTCCCATTTTTCGAGCGAAGCGAGGTCGACGGGACTCAGCTTCCATTGCTTGAGCGGATGGACTTCGCGTTCCTTGAAACGCCGGCGCTGTTCTTCACGGCTCACCGAGAACCAGAATTTGACGACATGGATGCCGCTTCTCACGAGATGCCGTTCGAATTCCGGCACCTGCTGCATGAAGTCGGTGTATTCCTCGTCGGAGCAAAAGCGCATCACGCGCTCGACACCCGCGCGGTTGTACCAGGAGCGGTCGAAGAGCACGATCTCGCCCGCAGTCGGCAGATGCTGCACGTAGCGCTGGAAATACCATTGCGAGCGCTCGGTCGCGGTCGGCTTTTCGAGCGCGACGACTCTCGCGCCGCGCGGATTCAGGTGTTCCATGAAGCGCTTGATCGCGCCGCCCTTGCCGGCGGCGTCGCGTCCCTCGAACAGCACGACGAGACGTTGACCCGTCTCGCGAACCCACGCTTGCAGCTTCAGCAATTCGACCTGCAACTGATACTTCTGCCTTTCGTAATTGCGTCGCGACATCAGATGTCGGTAGGGATATTCGCCATTGCGCCATCCGGAGGCGAGTTCCTCGTCAGGATGACGTGCCACGTTTGCATGCCAGGCATTGGGTTCGCCCGTCAGCAGCTCGGTGCGAAGGAGCGCGGCTTCGTCGGGCGAGAGGCCGGCCATCAGCGTCTTCACGGTCTCGATGAGGCTCGCGGGTTCCTGTGAGGCATGTTTCGCGAGAATGTCCTGCATGCTGCTCGCGACGAGCGCCCCGGCGGCCTCGACTGCATTGCCGACCTCGTCGCGTTGCGCGGCGAGCGGCGAGTTGGTGTGGATGACGTCGCCTTGTTTTACTTTTCTGCGGGTTGGGCCCGTGCGCGTGTATTCGACGGGCGCGGGATGTTCGTGGGCTTGCGTTCGATCTTCCATGTCGTATCCGGCTGGCTTGCGATGCGTCCTCGTTGCGTCGGTGCGATTCGGATGGTCATTCGAAGGCGGCGTGTAGCAACTGCGGACAAGGTTCGACATCTATTTTGTCGCCAGTGCGCGCCGGGATTGTTGATGAATGTCATCCGCGAGGAGGGGACGAACGACGGAACCGGTTAATCAGGAATGCGTATTTTTACCCGCAGATCACGTGTACGGCACACATCGTAGAGGGGATGTAAATGATCCCGCGATGCTTTGAGACGCGAGGGGGGAAGGAACGATTCGGGCTGACGGATGAGCGCGCAAACGGAAAAGGGTTACAGGCTTTCGCCTGTAACCCTTTTGATCTTTGGTAGGCCGTACGGGATTCGAACCTGTGACCAACGGATTAAAAGTCCGCTGCTCTACCAGCTGAGCTAACGACCCAAAGAGCCGAAATTATAGTCATTCGACACGGAATTTGTCAACATCGGCCGGGAACGAATTCATCCGACAAGCACGTGCTCACGCGCTGTCAAAAGAAAGGGCCCGCGGCAAACAAGCAGCGGGCCCTTTCAGCGAGAGGCGCGAATTTCTAAAGAAAAAGCTTCGCTTACTTCACCTGCGACATCCTGCTCTGCGCGGTCTGCGCAGTTTCGGTGCCGCTGTACTGCGAGAGGATCTGTTCCAGCGTCTTCTTCGCAGCCGCTTTCTGGCCCTGTTCGATCTGGTTGTTCGCGATTGCGAGTAACGCTTCGGGCGCTCGCGGATGCGTAGGGTACGTCTTCACCAGGTTCTGCCAGATCGCAGTCGATCCCTTGTAGTCGCGCTCGGCATACAACGCATTGCCGAGCCAGTACTGCGCGGTCGGCTGATACGGGCTCTGCGGATACTTCGCCACGAACGTCTTGAACGACGCCGCGGCGCTCTTGAAGTCACCGGCACGGAACTGATTCGACGCCGCGTTGAACGCTTCCGTCTCGCCCGGCTGCACGGTGCCCTGCATGCCATCGACCGTCTGCTGCTGCGGCTCGAACTTCTTCAGCCGCGCATCGAGATCGGCGTAGTAGTCCTTCTGCTGCTTCTGCAGGGTGGCGACCTGATTGGACAAGTCCTCATTCTGACCTCGAAGCGTCGCGACCTGCTGGTTCAGCTGGTCGAGACGATTCGATTGATCGAGGATCGTGCGTTGGGCTGCGGACAACTGGCTCGTCAGGTTGTCCGATTTCGTGCGCAGGTCGAGCACGGCCTTGCGCGCTTCGTTGTCGTCGAAGACACCCGCATGCGCGGGCGCGCCCGCGAGCGCCGAACCGGCCACACAAACGGCTGCGACGATGCGCAGCGAGGGGAAGCGATACAACATAGGGCGACTCACCCGTGACTGGTTACGTTACTGTTGATAGACGAGGTCGGCGCGGCGGTTCTCGGCCCACGAAGCTTCGTCATGACCCGTCGACGTCGGCTTTTCCTTGCCGAGGCTCACGGCTTCCATCTGCGTATCGGCGACGCCCATCAGCGACATCGCGCGACGCACGGCTTCAGCACGCTTCTGACCCAGCGCGAGGTTGTACTCGCTCGTGCCGCGCTCGTCGGTGTTGCCCTGGATCAGCACGCGCCGCTCCGGATGACCCTTCAGGTACGTCGAGTGTTGCTGGACCAGCGACTGGTATTCGTCCTTGACGGCGTAGCTGTCGAAGTCGAAATAGATGCTGCGCTTGGCGAGCGGGCTGTTCGGATCGTTCAGCGGGTCGACGTTGACCGTCGCCACGGCGTTCGGGTTCGGCTGGTTGGTGCCTGCACCCTTGTTCGCGCCTTCATCGAGCTTGACGCCCGAAGAACAGGCGGCGAGCGCTCCGACCATCGCGATTGCAAAGCCGACACGAAGTTTCGACATCATGGTTACTCTCCTTGTGTTATTGCGCAACGTAATCTATGTAAAGCATGAGGTTATTGCATGAACGGACCCCAGGACGGTTCGCGTACGACGCCGCCCTGCACGGACAAGACTTGCCGCGTCCGACCGTCGGTCGAAACGGCTGCCAACACGCCACGCCCGTTCACCTGGGTGGCGTAGAGGATGTACTGACCATTCGCCGCGAAGCTGGGCGATTCGTCATGCGTCGTGTCGGTCAGGCCAGTCGCCGTGCCGGACCCGAGGTCCTGCAAGTACAGCTTGAAGCCGCCGCCAGTACGCGAAATGTACGCGACTTGCTTGCCGTCCGGGCTCACGCGCGGGCTCGTGTTGTAGCTGCCCGTAAACGTGACACGCTGCGCTGCCCCGGCGCTCTCGCCGCCCGCGGGCATCTTGTAGATTTGCGGCTGGCCGCCGCGGTCGCTCGTGAAATAAATCGAGTTGCCATCAGGAGAGTAGGCCGGCTCCGTGTCGATGGAGCTGCCTTGCGTCAGGCGGCGCAAACCGCTGCCGTCCGCATTGACTTCGAAAATCTGCGTGTTGCCGGTGCGCGACAGCGCGACCGCGAGCTTGCGGCCGTCCGGCGACCATGCCGGCGCACTGTTGTTGCCTTTCTGATTCGATACGACGACGCGCTTGCCCGTCGGCAGGTCGTGGATGTAGACGACCGGCTTCTTCTTCTCGAACGAGACATACGCGACCTTCGTGCCGTCGGGCGACCAGGCCGGCGAGATGATCGGCTCGGGGCTATTGAGCGCGATGCGCGCGTCCTGGCCGTCCGAGTCGGAAATCTGCAACTGGTACTTGCCGCCTGTCTGGATCACATACGAAAGACGCGTCGCGAACACGCCGCGCCCGCCGAGCAGCTTGGCGTAAATGTAGTCGGCGACCTTGTGCGCGCTCATGCGCAGGCCGCTCTCGGGACTGACGAGCGACAGGCCGCCGAGGCTTTGCTGCTTGACCGTGTCATACAGGCGGAAGCGCACTTCGTACTGGCCGTTCGAGAGCTTCGTCACGCTGCCGGACACGAAGGCGTCGGCGCCCTTGGCCTTCCAGCTGCCGAGATCGACGGAATCCGTCTCCGATACCGGCGTGGCGCCCGCATCGATGTTGTTGAACTTGCCGCTGCGCGCCAGATCCTGACGCACGATGGCGCTCACCTGTTGCGGCGAATTCGCCTCGTTCGCGAAGTTGGCGGTCGCGATCGGAAACTGGGTCGAACCGACGCCGGTCACGAGCACGTTGAGTTCCGCATGCGCGGTACTCGCGGCGATCAGGCAAGACGCGATGAGCGTCCTCAGGCCAAGCTTTGTCATCAAACTCATGCTGTATTCGTTCCCAAGAGCGATTTTCAAACCGAATTTCAAACTTTCGAAACTTCAGAACAGACCGGCGGCAGCACGATTCGTTCCCGTTTTGCAAGCCCTGCAATCAGCCGCCAGCCGGGCGCAGCGTGATGGTAAAGGACGCCGGAGCCTGGCCGTTGATGTCGACCGGCATCGGGTCGGAGCGCCGTACCGCGCGCAATGCCGCCTCGTCCCACTGATCGTTGCCGCTCGAGCGCGAGATCGACGACGAGAGCAGCGTACCCGAGGGCGCGCAACGCACGGTGACCACGGTCTCGAGCCCGGCCGTTTCGCCGGCCCAGACGATGTTCGGACGCACGCGGCGCTGCACCTTCTCCGCATAGCCCGGCGAGGTCGCATTCCCACCCGCGCCGCGTCCGGCTCCGCCCTTCGCCAACCCTTCACCGCTGTCGCTCGACCCGCCGCCCGCTTGCCCTTGCAACTGCGCGAGACGTGCGCGGCGCTCCGAATCGAGCTTCGCTTTCGCGGCGGCGTCGGCCTTGGCCTTTTCCTTGGCCTTCGCATCGGCGTCCGCTTTCGCCTTAGCTTGCGCGTCCGCTTTCTCCTTCGCTTCCTTCTGTTCCTTCAACTGCTCGGTTTTAGCCGCGTCGGCTTCCTTCTGCTGCTGCGCCTTCTGTTGCTGCTGCTTTTGCTGGTCGGCCTTCTGCTGGTCGAGCTGCTTCTGCTTTTCAGCCTGCTTCTGCTTTTCCTGCGCGGCCTTTTGCGCCGCGGCCATGGCCGCCTGTTGCTGGGCGAGCTGCTGCTGACGCTTCGCTTCCGCTTCCTGTTGTGCCTGCTCCTGCTGGCGGCGCTGCTCCGCGAGCTGCGCCTCGCGCGCGGCGGCTTCCTGCTGCTTGCGCTTCTTTTCCTGCAACGCGATGTCGGCTTCCTCGTCCTTCGCGGGCGGCGGCGCCGGCTGCACCTTGACGGGCGCGGGTGGCACAGGAGCCGGGCGGGGCGTCGGCGTGGAGAGGTCCGGAATCTCCGTCCAGAGTTCCGCTTCCGAGCCGGCGGGCGTGTTGTTCTGCCAGTTGATGCCGTGATAGAGCAGCCAGCCGAGCAGCAGGTGCATCAGCGCGGCGAGCGCGAACGCTTTCCACGTGCCGCGCTCGCGCGGCGGGCGGATAGGTCGGGCGCGGGTCTGCCGGGTATGCCGATCGATCATTGCGTTATTGCGATTTCACCAGCAAGCCGACGCGCTTGACGCCGCGCGCTTTCATGTCGGACATCACGTTCATCACGACTTCGTACTTCACGGTCTTGTCGGCGGCGATCACGACGGGCTGATCCGGATGCGATTCCTGCCGGTTCAGCACGAACGAGTTGAGCTCGTCCTTCGTCATGTTCTGCTGCTGCGCCGCGCCGCCATCTTCCTTGTAGCGCACGTTCATGCTGCCGTCCGCCTTGATGTTGACGACGAGCGGCGGCGTCTGCTCCTGCGGCTGCGCGTTGCCGACCGTCGGCAGGTTGATGATGGACGGCGAGACGAGCGGCGCCGTCACCATGAAGATGACGAGCAGCACGAGCATCACGTCGATATACGGCACGACGTTGATGTCGGACATCGCGCGGCGCGAACTGCCGCGCATGCTGGAACGAGTGGGGCCTCCGGCCATCGCGGACTCCTTAGTGCGCCTGACGCTGCAAGATGTTCGAGAACTCTTCGATGAAGGTCTCGAAGCGGATCGCCAGACGGTCGATATCGTGTGCGTAGCGGTTGTAGGCGACCACCGCCGGAATCGCGGCGAACAGGCCGATCGCGGTGGCGACGAGCGCCTCGGCGATGCCCGGCGCGACGTTCGCGAGCGTCGCCTGCTGCACGTTCGCCAGGCCGCGGAACGAATTCATGATCCCCCAGACCGTGCCGAAGAGACCGATATACGGACTGACCGATCCCACCGACGCGAGAAACGCGAGGTTCGCTTCGAGCACGTCCATCTCGCGCTGGAAGGCGGCGCGCATGGCGCGGCGGGAGCCGTCGAGGATCGCGCCCGGATCGGTGATGCGGCGTTCCTTGCCCTTCAGGAACTCGCGCATGCCGGATTCGAAAATGCGCTCGAGCGCGCCGATGGTGTGACGGTTGTTGGCCGCGCTCTGATAGAGCGCCTGCAGGTCGCCGCCGGACCAGAAATCGCGTTCGAAGCGCTCGGTTTGCGCACGGGCGCGCCGGATGGCGAACCACTTGCGGAAGATGAAAGTCCACGACAGCAGCGATAGGATCAGCAGCAGGGCCATGACGGCCTGCGCGAGCAGGCTCGCGTGAATGACGAGGGAAACGATCGACAGGTCTTGTGTATTGTTCATAAAGGTCCGCTGTTACGTCCCAAATGGGGCGTCCGGTCAGGAGCGTGTCAGGCTTTCGTGAAAGGTTCGAAAGTCCCGGCTCTTGCCGGCTCATGCTCGATGCTGCTTGCCTTGCAACTAAGGCTTGGTGTTCTCAGAGTCACGACGAGTTCATTGGTTTCTGCCGGCGCTCGATCCGATGCTCATGCGGCCCTCATGCAGCCGTCACCGAAGGTGTCATGGGCCCGCGCTTCAGTCCGGCGAGCACCGCACCCGGAATGCCGACGGGGCGAATCGACGCGTGATCGACCGACGCCACGCGGATGTCGCCGGATGCGAGCAGGACTTCGTCGCGCCATGCTTCCTGATGAAAATCCACCGAGGCGCGGCCGAGGCGATCGATCCGGCTGACGACCCGCACGATGTCGTCGAGCCGCGCCGGCGCCGAATAATCCACGGCCGTGCGCTTGACGACGAACGCGACGCCAGCGGAATCGATCAGCTTTTGCTGGTCGATGCCGCACGCGCGCAGCCATTCGGTGCGCGCCCGCTCGAAGAACTTGAGGTAGTTCGCGTAGAAGACGATGCCGCCGGCGTCGGTGTCCTCGTAATACACGCGAATCGGCCACTCGAAAGTCAGCGGATCGTTCGCCGGCTGATTTTCGCTGCTAGACATATTCATCCGCGCATTTTACCGGAAGCTACGCATCTGACGCGAAAACGGGCATTCAACCGCGATGTATTTGCAACGGTGCGAAGGTCTGCGCGACCGGCATGATCTCGATGGCGTTGACGTTGACATGCGCCGGACGGGTCGCGATCCAGTAGATGGCGTCGGCGACGTCTTCGGGCGTGAGCGCCTGAACGTTCCGATAGACGTTGGCCGCTTTCGAGTCGTCGCCCTTGAAGCGCACGTTCGAAAACTCGGTGCCGCCGACGAGCCCCGGCTCGATATCGGTGACGCGCAGCGCCGTGCCCGCCAGATCCGCGCGCAGGTTGAGGCTGAACTGGCGCACGAACGCCTTGCTCGCGCCGTACACATTGCCGCCCGCATACGGATAGGTGCCCGCGACCGATCCCATGTTGAACACATGGCCGCGGTTGCGCTCGACCATGCCCGGCAGCACCGCGTGCGTGACCGAGACGAGGCCCGCGCAGTTCGTGTCGATCATCTTCTTCCAGTCGTCGAGATTCGCGCGCTGCGCCGGTTCGAGGCCGAGTGCGAGACCGGCGTTGTTGACGAGCACGTCGATTTGCGAGAACGCTTCCGGCAGCGAAGCGATGGCGGCGGCAACGGCGCGGTCGTCGGTGACGTCGAGTTCGAGGGGCAGGAGCGCGTCGCCGAGTTCGTTCGAGAGCGCCTGGAGGCGGTCACGGCGCCGGGCGCAGGCGATCACGCGATGACCGCCTTTCACGAAGGTGCGGGCGATGGCGGCGCCGAAGCCGGCGGACGCGCCAGTGACGAATACGATCATGAGCGAATTCCGGAGTTGAGGTAGGGAAACGAGGTTCGCGCGGCGCCTCACCGCGCCTTGCAACGGCGCAAAGCGTACTTCGATTGGTGCGGCGCGGCAAGTCGCCGGAACCGCGTGGCCGAGCGCGCCGGCCGATACGAACGGTCGTTCAATTGCGAGCGTTTCGGGGCTTTGCGCTCGGTTGCCTATTCCAGGGCGCCCCATTACACTACAACGCTCAGTGCGACACGTCGCATCGAACCTTGACGGCGAAAGCTGTCCATCGTTGGCCCTTGCGCTGACACTTGTGTAACAAAGCGAGACCCGGTGAAGTATGTCGGGAATCGCATTGCAATAGCTTGGTTACCATCAAGCTCCGCCTGGTTCGCGGCTTCAACTCCGCCTACCGAGCGGATTGATGTTTGCAGTTGCCCGTGCTTTCAACGCGGGGTTTGTTAATGTTCGAGCGAAAGCTCGATTTGTCATTGTTCGACCTCAGTGTATCGAGGCAGTGAACCCGTTGTACGACCAACGGTAGCCTATGAAGGCATGCGTCGTGGGTAACCGCGAGGTGTGAAGCCCTTCTGACAATGTAGCCCCCGATTTTTTTGCGGGTATGCGGCGGTCGCGAGACGGCTGTATAGAAACTCCGAGCAGCGTTGGGGTAAGGAGCTAGGCTGGCTGGTATGGGTAACGTATGTGAACTGCTGATAAACGTCGTGAGTAGTAGGTGCCAAAGCTGCTGGTAGGCACTAACCAACAGGTACGTGGTGAGCTGCCGCGCTTGAGTGTCGCGGTACGTCGTTGCAAACGCCACCGGCGAATAGGCAGACCCTAACCCAGTCGTGTGACAGATCGGGAACGTGGTAAGCCCGTATGGTTGCCAGTGCGGTTTGGCTGGCAGGCGGACCGTAAGGAACGCTGTTGATTGTGCGGGTATGGGACGACGGAAAAAGCGAATGCCGGGCGGTAATGGTCCGGATAGGGGTTGGGACATCACCCCACGCGAAAGCGGGCAGACTTCCGTCTGGTCTACCGTCGCAAGATGGCTGACTGACCCTTGGTAACTTGGTGAGGTACGGATGCTTGCGTCCGTACTGAGTGTAATTGTTGTTCCCCAGCGGGGCGTATCTGCCCCGCTGGGGGAGATGCGTCTTCTGCTTGGGGACTTTCCAAGTAGGAGAGCAGCATGAAAGTATCTGGTCGAAAGACTGGATCTGCGCTTTCCCACGCGCCGGAGAACTGGTACGCCGTCGATTGGCGTCGGGTTGAACGGAACGTGAGGGGAATGCAGATTCGAATTGCGAAGGCGACGCGAGAAGGCAAATGGCGCAGAGTAAAAGCCCTGCAACGCATGTTGACTCGCACGTTGTCCGCCAAGCTGTACGCGGTACGACGTGTTACACAGAACCAGGGTGCGCGAACGGCGGGAGTCGATCGCGAGCTGTGGGATTCGCCTGAAAGTCGACGGCTCGCCGTCGATCGGTTGAAGCGGCGCGGTTATAAGCCTCTGCCTTTACGGAGGGTCTTTATCCCCAAAGCCAATGGGAAAGAACGCCCTCTGGGCATTCCGACCCTGCATGACAGGGCGATGCAAGCTCTGCACTTGCTGGCTTTGGAGCCAGTGGCTGAGTCCACGAGCGATCCGAACTCTTATGGGTTCCGGAGTCATCGCTCGACGGCTGATGCCATGGGCCAGATTCGCGTCTGTATGTCCAAAGGGGGATCAGCCCAATGGGTATTGGAAGCGGATATCCAAGGCTGCTTTGACCACATCGACCACGACTGGTTGGAGCGCAATGTCCTCATGGACACAGCAATCCTCCGAAAATGGTTGAGAGCTGGCCTGATTTACGAAGGTCAGTTTCAGGCGACGAAGGCCGGTACGCCGCAGGGAGGGATCATCTCCCCGACGTTGGCGAATGTGACGTTGAACGGGCTGGAACGAGAACTGGACGGGCACCTCCGTGCGAAGTTCGGAGTCGGGAAGGCCAAGAAGTTGAAGGTCCATGTGGTGCGGTACGCGGATGACTTCGTGATCACCGGCGTCTCGCAAGAGATACTGGTCAGCGAAGTCCGACCTTGGATAGAAACATTCCTTGCGGTTCGGGGTCTGCAACTCTCTGAGGAGAAAACGCGGGTCACACATATTGACCAGGGCTTCGATTTCCTTGGGTGGAATTTCCGAAAGTACTCGGGAAAGATGCTCATTCAACCGAGCAAGAAAAACGCGCAAGCGTTCTATCGCAAGGTTGCGGAAACGATCAGCGGTAACAAAGCGGCAAAGCAAGCGGATTTAATCCGGTTGCTGAACCCGCTATTACGTGGATGGGCCGAGTATCACCGTTGCGTATCCGCTAAGAAGGCGTACAGCCGCATGGAGTATCTGGTCTTCCAGAAACTCTGGCGGTGGTCTAAGCGGCGACATCCGAATAAGGGCTCTGATTGGGTGCGACGGAAGTACTTCCACTCGGTCAATGCCCGCAATTGGGTGTTTGGCGTTTCCATGGTTGCGGAAGACGGCGGTCGGCGGTTGCTTGAGCTCTACTCACTCAGTGGGACGGCGATCAAGTATCCGACGAAAATCAAAGGGGAATACAACCCTTTTGATCCCGCATGGGAGCAGTATGGGGAGGAGTTGCGACAGGAGCGCATGCTGCACTCGATGCGCCATCAAAAGCAATTGGTTAAGTTGTTCATGTCGCAAAGTGGGCTGTGTGCGCTTTGTAACTGTGCCTTGACTCAAGAAACACGCTGGCACGACCATCATTTGGTGTATCGGATGCATGGTGGTGCGGACGCATTGTCCAACCGTGTGTTGCTCCATCCCCACTGTCACCAAAAAGTGCACGCGGGTACACTTGCTGTAACTAAGCCGGTTCCCCAATAGGGCGAACTTTGTAGTAGGCTTGAGCTGTATGCGGGGAAACTCGCACGTACAGTTCTTAGGGGGCCCTTCTTCCATAAGGAAGGGGGGCTACCCTACAACTCCGCGTGACTGGCGATAGAATCTTCGGATTCAAGGTGGAACGACCCACCGGGAAGCGCGGAGCATCGTTTTGCCGTTCGCCTGGGCAGCTGAGATCCGCGCGCCGTCGCTGCGCTGCCGGTGGCTGTCCGTCTCGCGTGAACGCAGTATTCCTCCCACGCCTGGACCCATCCTGCATGCCGCCCGCCGTGCCGAAAGGCAGCGTGAAGCAGCCATGCCCGCGCACGCGCGATCCGGTCAACCTGTTTAGATCTAACGGAAAACGTATGTTTAACAGAGCCCAAAGCACCATCGCCAACGTCGATCCCGAACTGTTCAAGGCCATCGAGCTGGAGAACCGCCGCCAGGAAGATCACATCGAACTGATCGCGTCGGAAAACTACACGAGCCCGGCCGTCATGGAAGCGCAGGGCTCGCAACTCACCAACAAGTACGCGGAAGGCTACCCCGGCAAGCGCTACTACGGCGGCTGCGAGTATGTCGACATCGTCGAGCAGCTCGCCATCGACCGCGTGAAGCAGCTGTTCGGCGCGGAAGCGGCGAACGTGCAGCCGAACTCCGGCTCGCAGGCGAACCAGGGCGTCTTCTTCGCGATGCTCAAGCCCGGCGACACCATCATGGGCATGAGCCTCGCCGAAGGCGGCCACCTCACGCACGGCTCGCCCGTGAACATGTCGGGCAAGTGGTTCAAGGTCGTGAGCTACGGACTGAACGAAGCCGAAGACATCGACTACGCCCGGACCGAAGAACTCGCGAAGGAACACAAGCCGAAGCTGATCGTGGCGGGCGCGTCCGCGTTCGCGCTGAAGATCGACTTCGAGCGCATGTCGCAGATTGCGAAGAGCGTCGGCGCGTACTTCATGGTCGACATGGCGCACTACGCGGGGCTCGTCGCCGCGGGCGTCTATCCGAATCCGGTGCCGCACGCCGACTTCGTCACGACCACGACGCACAAGAGCCTGCGCGGCCCGCGCGGCGGCGTGATCCTGATGAAGTCCGAGTTCGAGAAGCCGATCAACTCGGCCATCTTCCCGGGCATCCAGGGCGGTCCGCTCATGCACGTGATCGCCGCGAAGGCCGTCGCGTTCAAGGAAGCGCTGTCGCCGGAATTCAAGGAATACCAGCAGCGCGTGGTCGACAACGCGCGCGTGCTCGCCGAAACGCTGGTGAAGCGCGGACTGCGCATCGTCTCCGGCCGCACCGAAAGCCACGTGATGCTCGTCGACCTGCGCGCGAAGAATATCACCGGCAAGGCCGCGGAAGCCGCGCTCGGCGCCGCGCACATCACGGTCAACAAGAACGCGATTCCGAACGATCCGGAAAAGCCGTTCGTCACGAGCGGCGTGCGCCTCGGTTCGCCCGCCATGACGACGCGCGGCTTCGGCGTGAAGGAAGCGGAAATCGTCGGCAACCTGATCGCGGACGTGTTGGACAGCCCGGAAGATCAGGCGAATCTCGAGCGCGTGCGCGCGAAGGTCGCCGAGCTGACCAAGCAATTCCCGGTCTACGGCTAAAGTACGATGCGCTGCCCCTTCTGCCGTCACGACGACACGCAAGTGGTGGATTCGCGCGTGTCCGAAGATGGCGCCGCGATCCGGCGCCGGCGGCGCTGCCCGTCCTGCGACAAGCGTTTCACGACGTATGAGCGGGTCGAGCTGGCGCTGCCGTCGGTGGTGAAGAAGGATGGCAGCCGCACCGAATTCGATCGCCGCAAGATCGTCGCGAGCATGCAACTGGCGCTCAGAAAGCGCCCGGTTGCAGCCGATGCCATCGACGCGGCAGTCGCCCGCATCGAATACCAGTTGCTCGGCAGCGGCGAGCGCGAAGTGCGCAGCGAGCGCTTGGGCGAACTCGTCATGAACGAGTTGCGCCAGCTCGACACCATCGCCTACGTGCGATTCGCCTCCGTCTATAAACGCTTCGAAGACGTCTCCGAGTTCGAAGACGTGCTCGATGAATTCCGGCGAGCCGCGCCGAAGAAATCGACATCCCGCAAACGCTGAGCGTTTCTGCATTTTCCCTTCCCGTGCATTGAGAACCGACGACGAAGCCGAGTCTGTCGCGGCTTTCGCGCGTCCGGTAGTCGGCCATTCGGCCGATGGCGGCCGCCGGCATTTCTCTCTAGATTGAGCGCTGTTCTCACTCGAACGATGAGGGATGCGAATGAAACTTCGCTTTTACGGCTTCACGCTTGTCGAACTGTCCGTGGTGCTCGCCGTGATGGCGATCGTCGCGACGTTCGCGACGCCTTCTTTTCTTGCCTGGCACCTGCGTGACCAGGTCGACGCGCGCGCCCGGGCGCTCTTCTCCACGCTCTCGCTCGCGCGCTCCGAAGCCGTGAAGCGGGGCGCGCGCGTGACGCTGTGCCGGATCGACGCCGCGCGCCACTGCCTCGCGCCCGGCAAGAACTGCGATTCGGGCATGGCCGACTGGTCGTGCGGCTGGGCGCTCTTCGTCGAACGCGACGGCGCCCCCGTGCTGTTGCGAGCGCAATCGGCTTCGCCTTCGATCGCCATCGCCGGCGCGACGACCGATCTTTCGTTCACGCCACCGGCCGGCCAGGTGATCGGCGGCTTCCGGAGCTTCGACTTCAGCGCGCGCAACAGCAAGCTCGCGGCGACCGCGCGTTCCGGCCGCTGCATCCGCCTCGCGACCGGCGGCCGCCCACGCATGACACAAGGCGCCTGTGGAGCGGCGGCATGATCGTCCTTGACACGCAACATCGAGGGCAGCGCGGCGACTCGCTGATCGAAGTGATGATCGCGCTGTCGCTCATCGCGATCACGACGCTCGGCCTGATCGCGGCGCAAACGTGGCTCGCGCGCAGCGAACGGATGGTGCTGGCGCGCGAACGCGCGATGCGGATTGCCGATTCCGTCGCCGAGGGCATCTGGCGCGAGGAAGATCGCGAACCGGTGATGTCGCGATGGCGTCCGCGAGCGGCGTCGGCCCTGCCGCAGGGCGACGTCGACGTGTTCGACCGGGCGGACGGCGTGCGCGTCGCGGTCGTGAGCTGGCGAGCGGAGGACTCGGCCGAAGGGTGCGTCGAGCCGCAGGCGAAGCCGCATTCGGCGTGTGTTGCAGTGGCGTTCGCACGATGAGCGCGCTTGGTCGTCGTCCCGTCTCTCGCGGCCACACGCTGCTCGAACTCGCGATCTCAATGGCGCTCGGCCTTCTCGTCGCGGTCGCGGCGCTGGTGCTTTATCGCGGACAGCGCGCGTCGCACGATCGCGCCGCCGACATCGTGCGCATGCACGAAGCGGCGACCGCGGCGCTCGATCTTGTCGGCCAGCAAGTGCAGATGGCCGCGTTCGCGCCGCTCGGGAGCGCGACAGGCGTCGGATTATTCGGCTGCTCGCAAGGGCGTGCAGTCGGGTCGGACGATGCGCCGGCGTGCGAATCGCTCACGAGCCATTCGGACGGCGTGATGATCCGCTACGCCGCCGATGCCATCGCGACGTGGCCGTCGTCGTCGGGCGCGCCGACCGATTGCCAGGGACAAGCCGTCGGCGCCTATGTCGTCGGGCGCTTCTACGCGAAGGCCAGCACCTCGACCGGTGAGCCGGAGTTGTACTGCGAGGGCGTTGGCCGACAAGCGCAGCCGATGGTGGAAGGCATCGAACGGCTGCGCCTCACGTACTGGTTCGACAACGCGGCGACGGCCGTCGATGCCGCCAGCGTTCCGCGCGAGCGCTGGCCGGCGGTGGTCGCAGCCGACCTCTGCGTGCTGGTGCGCGGCGATCCGCTCGTATCGGCGAAGGGCACGCGCTACGTCGATTGCGATGGCTCGCTCGCCGTTTCCACCGATTCACGCGCCCGGCAGGCATTCTGGCGGCGCGTGGCGATCCGCAATGCAGTCACGGCCGACGGCGGGAGGTCTTCATGACCCCGCGTTCGAAATCGCGCGGCACGGTCCTGCCGATCGTGCTGCTGCTGTCATCGATGATGTTGGTGACGGCGGGTGCATGGCTGGAAACCTCGATCGTCGCGACGCGTTCGGCTGCGAGCCTGCGCGATCGGGTGCAGGCGTTTCATGCGGCGGACAGCGCGCTCGCGCGTTGCGGCCGGATGGCCGTCGATTCGCCCGATCCGCCGCAAAACGCTTCCACGAACGAGCCGGCGGGCTGGCGCGTAAAGGCGTCGTTCGAAGGAGCGGGCGCGTCGGCGATTGCGCCGTTCGTCGCCTGGCCTTATGCGCGGCGCGTTCCGCAGTGCCTGATCGAATCCTGGTCCCGCTCTGGCGACGCCGACGCGCGCTCGTATCTGGTGACGGCGCGCGGCTTCGGAGCGTCCGGCGATGCGGAAAGCTGGCTGCAACTCGAAATCGAAGTGGCCGGCAACAGCGTCACGCGCCGCTGGCGACGCGTCGTCGCAAAACCGTTTTGAGGGGATTCGACATGAACCTGATGAGCACGCGCCGGGCAGGCTTCACGCTGCTCGAACTGATGATCGCGCTGGCAGTCGTCGCGATCATCGCGACGTTCGCGATTCCCGCGTATCGCGGTCACGTCGCGAAAGCGCATCGCATGGAGGCATCGGCGGCGCTGCACCGCGCCGCCCAGTTCATCGAGACGGCTCGCGCGGCGCAACCCGCACCGAATGCCGACGCGCCTTCGTTGCCCGCCGGCTTCGATCAGGCGCCCGCGAACGGAACGCCGGTGTACCGGCTGCGCGCGACGGCCGAATCGGCGACCAACGGCGGCTACGCGATCGAGGCCGAGCCCGTCGCGCCCGGCGCAATGCAGGACGATGCCTGTGGTGTCTTCGTCATCGACGCAACCGGCGCACGTTCGAACCGTGCGCCGGCGTCGGCCGGGACGGTCGACTCCGCCGCCTGCTGGAGCGGCCGGTGAATGGAAACTCGAAACGTTCAGAAGACGGTCGGATCGACGGCGTCGGTCGAGGTTTCGGTGGACGTGGTCTTCATCTGCTGCCAGACGCGAAAGCCTTCCCAGACGAGCAACCCGAGTCCGCCCCACTTGAGCGCGGGCTTCGCACCGCGCGCGAGCTTGCTGAGCACCGGTTTCGTCAGAATCAGCGAGGCGAGCGAACCGATGATCGGGTATTGCCTCAAGAGCGAACTGAACCCGCCGCCGGAAAGAAGACCAGTCAGCAACGAAGCGATGCCGCTGCCACCGCCAGCCGCGCGGTTGCGGCCGAAGCCGGCGGTGGCGCGGCGCGGGATCAGGAACTTGAGAAAGCTGAAGTGCGTCACCGAGTGGCGCAGGTCGGCGCTCGCCTGCGCGATCTCCATGCGTTCCACGTCCGCGCGCGCGATCAGCAGTTCCTTGCGCAGCGCGCGCATGTGCGGCGTGCTCAGCTTGTGCGCCTGGGCGCGCTTCTGCGCCTTGAAGGTGTCGTCGGATTGGCTCATGTCGGGCGGCTCGTTCGGGGTCGGCGGTTGGGAGTTGGGCGCGATATCGGGGCGACGTGTCGTGGCGTTGCGCGGCTCAGCGGAACGTGTCGCGGTCCTTGCGGAATTCCGAGAGCGTTTCGTCGAACATGTTCGGCGCGTCGTGCAGGCCGCTTCTCGCCCGCAAGCCGCAGAACAACGCGACGAGCGCATAAGCGACCGTCACGCCCACGAGCGACTGCCAGCGGTAGGTGTCCCAGAAGAAGATGGCGATCAGCACCGTCAGCGTGATCAGGGCCATCATCGTCAGCATCATCGCGGCGAGGCCAAGGAACAGCACGCCGATCAGACGCTCCTTCTCCTCCTGAAGCTCGATGCCGAGCAGTTCCAGGCGCGTCTCGAAGATGGCGAACGCGGAACTCACGATACGTCGCAAAGGTCCGGGGGACGATTGCGGAGAGGGCCTTTCAGTCGTCATGGCGTGGGCGCGAGGCGCGTTGAGTAGCGCTGAGGGGGCCGGCGGACCTCGTCGAGGACCACCGGCGCGAGGGCTTCGAACCGGTTCGAAGCATTGGCAACGGTCTTAGCAATGATCAGGCCACCGCCGGCTATCGCGAAGGATCGCTTCGCTGCCCACACGGTCGCTGCTGGCCGTTACCAGACAATTGCGACCGTTGCCGCTTCAAGATGCAAGGTCAGCGGCGGTTGATCAAGAGACCGATCATCACGCCCAGGCCCGCCGCGATACCGATCGATGCCCACGGATGCTCGTGCACGTAGTCGTCGGTTGCGCGCGCTGCCTTCTTGCCGCGCTCGACGACCACGACCTGCGCGTCCGCTGCCTTCTCCTTCGCCTGCTTCAACCGGGTCAGAGCGGTCTCGCGCAATTCGGATGCACGCTCGCCGGTGGCGCTGGCTGCTTGCTTGAGCAGGTCCTCGGCATCGGAGAGAACGGTTTTGATATCCGACATGAATCGCTCCTTATTGATTTCTGACATTGATGACTCCAATCGGGGTGAGGCTACGCGAATCGTAACCAAAGATGCGGTCGCTGACGAGCGCCCTCGGGCGTCTTGAAAAGCTCGGTACGCACGTTTTGTTCCCGCCAGATGGCCGCCGGCGCAGCGCTGCACGATGCGCATGAAGGGAATGGAGACGATCTGGCCCGTAAAAGTTTCCTGCGGGCGGCCGAAAAATTACAACGGGCGCATGAACGATGAGGCGAAACGCTCAAAAAAAAGCCAACGCGGAGATTGCGTTGGCTTCCTTGAGAACGGTTGCGGCAACGCGTCAGAAGAACGCCTGAATACCGGTCTGAGCGCGGCCGAGGATCAGCGCGTGGATATCGTGCGTCCCTTCGTAGGTGTTCACCACTTCGAGATTCACGAGATGCCGCGCGATGCCGAATTCGTCCGAGATGCCGTTGCCGCCGAGCATATCGCGTGCGAGCCGGGCGATATCGAGCGCCTTGCCGCACGAATTGCGCTTCATGATCGACGTGATTTCGACGGCCGCCGTGCCTTCGTCCTTCATGCGGCCGAGGCGCAGCACGCCTTGCAGGCCGAGCGTGATTTCGGTCTGCATGTCGGCGAGTTTCTTTTGGATCAACTGGTTGGCGGCGAGCGGCCGGCCGAACTGCTTGCGATCGAGCACGTATTGACGCGCCGTGTGCCAGCACGCCTCCGCCGCGCCGAGCGCGCCCCACGCGATGCCGTAGCGTGCCGAGTTCAGACAGGTGAACGGACCTTTGAGGCCGCGCACGTCCGGCATCAGGTTGTCTTCGGGGACGAAAACCTCGTCCATCACGATTTCGCCGGTGATCGAGGCGCGCAGGCCGACCTTGCCGTGAATCGCGGGCGCCGACAGCCCTTTCCACCCTTTCTCGAGGATGAAGCCGCGGATGTCGTCGCGGCCGTCTTCTTCGAGCTTCGCCCAGACGACGAACACATCGGCGATCGGCGAGTTCGAAATCCACATCTTCGATCCCGACAGCGAATAGCCGCCGTTCACCTTCTTCGCGCGCGTCGTCATGCTGGCCGGGTCCGAGCCGGCGTTCGGCTCGGTCAGGCCGAAGCAGCCGATCCATTCGCCGGTCGCGAGCTTCGGCAGATATTTTTCCTTCTGCGCGTCGCTGCCGAAGGCGTTGATCGGCACCATCACGAGCGACGACTGCACCGACATCATCGACCGGTAGCCCGAATCCACGCGCTCCACTTCGCGCGCGATCAGGCCGTAGCTCACGTAGTTGAGACCGGGGCCGCCGTACTGCTCGGGAATCGTCGGGCCGAGGAGACCCATTTCGCCCATCTCGCGGAAGATCGCCGGATCGGTCTTTTCCTCGCGAAACGCGGCGAGGACGCGCGGCGCGAGCTTGTCCTGCGCGTAGGCGCGCGCGGCGTCGCGGATCATGCGTTCTTCGTCGCTCAACTGCTGATCGAGCAAGAGCGGGTCTTCCCAGTTGAAACGGGCGGCGTCGGCCATGTGCTTTCTCCTGACTTTCCTAAAGACGCGCCGGCTTCGGAAACGCCCGGCGCTTGACTTGAATTCCGCTGTGCGGAACAATGTTTTGCAAATCAATCTGGAGTCTAGCACTCGATGACATCGGATTCCATCCGCAATTTCGCGTCGCCGGACGCGTTGGACGAGCGCAAATTCGTCGTCGCGCTCGCTCGCGGGCTGGAGTTGCTGCGCGCGTTCCGGCCGGGCGAAGTGCTGCTCGGCAATCGCGATTTCGCCGACCGCACCGGTCTGCCGAAGGCGACGGTCAATCGGCTTGCCTACACGCTCACGACGCTCGGCTATCTGCGTTTCGACGAAGCGGCCGGCAAATACGCGCTCGACACGGGCGTGCTGTCGCTCGGATTCGCGCTGCTCGCGGGCGCGGACACGCTCGAACTCGCGCGCCCGCACATGCGCGAACTCGCGCGGGAGATCGGCGCGGCGGTGTCGCTCGGATGCCGCGACGGGCTCGACATGATCTATCTGGAGACGATCCGCAGCGAAACCGCGCTGACGCTCGGTCTCGCGCCCGGCTCGCGGCTCTCGATGCTGACGAGTTCGATGGGCCGCGCCTATCTCGCGGTGCAGGAGCCGGCGGCGCGCGCCGCGTTGCTCGCGGAACTGTCGGCGGCGGCCGGCGCGGATGGCGCGGCACTCGTGCAGGCGGCGGAAGGTGCGATCGAGGATTTCGCCCGCGACGGCTGTTGCTATTCGTTTCGCGACTGGCACGAGGACGTCAACGCGATCGCCGCGCCGTTTCGCGACGTGAGGAACGGCCGCTGGCTCGTCTTGAGCAGCAGCGGGCCGGCGTCGTCGATGGGGGAGGCGATGTTTCGCGAAGTCATCGCGCCGAAGCTCAGGGCGTTGGCGGCGCGACTCGCGTGATGCTCAGAGCACGGTCCTCACGTGCCACAGCTCCGGGAACAGCACGACATCGAGCATCTTGCGCAGATACGGCGCGCCGTTCGTGCCGCCCGTGCCCTGCTTGAAGCCGATGATCCGCTCGACGGTCGTCACATGGCGAAAGCGCCACTGCCGGAACGCGTCTTCCAGATCGACCAGTTCTTCCGCCATCTCGTACAGCTCCCAATACTTCGACGGATCGCGATAAACCGCGAGCCACGCCGCTTCGACCGAGGCGTCGTGGGTCGTCGGCTGGGTCCAGTCGCGTTCGAGCCGCTCGGGCGCGATCGGGAAACCGCGCCGCGCGAGCAGCCGGATGACTTCGTCGTAGAAGGAGGGTGCATCCAACGTTGCCTGAACCTCGGCGAGTACCGCCGGCCGGTGCGCGTGCGGCTTGAGCATCTCAACGTTCTTGTTGCCGAGCAGGAACTCGATCTGCCGGTACTGATGCGACTGGAATCCCGACGACGCGCCCAGGTAAGGCCGCATCGCCGTGTATTCGGACGGCGTCATCGTCGAGAGGACGTTCCATGCCTGCACGAGCTGCTCGAAGATCCGCGAGACGCGCGCGAGCATCTTGAACGCGGGCGGCAGTTCGTCGCGATGCACGGCATCGAGCGCCGCGCGCAATTCGTAGAGCGCGAGCTTCATCCAGAGCTCGCTCGTCTGATGCTGGACGATGAAGAGCATCTCGTTGTGATCGGGCGAAAGCGGATGCTGCGCCGAGAGGATCGCGTCGAGCGAGAGGTAATCGCCGTAGCTCATCGAGTCGGAGAAATCGAGCTGGGCGTCGTGCCAGCCTTCCTGCGCGGGCGTCGCGGCGCCGTGGCCCATCGGGCAGCCAGTTGTGGTCTGTGTCATGTCGATCTCTCTCAGGTCACCGCGCCGCGCTCGGCGAAGTCGGGCGCGCGCCACGCTTCGGTTTCGAGCACGTCGCGCAGCACTTCCACGGCGTCCCAGACGTCGACGAAGCGCGTGTAAAGCGGCGTGAAGCCGAACCGCAGCACGTGCGGCTCGCGATAATCGCCGATCACGTTGCGTGCGATCAGCGCCTGCATCACCTCGTAGCCGTGCGGATGCTCGAAGCTCGCCTGCGAGCCGCGCTGCGGTTGCGCGCGCGGCGTGACGAGCGTCAGCGGAAACTTCCCGCAGCGCGTCTCGACGAGCCGGATGAACAGATCGGAGAGCGCGAGCGACTTGCGGCGCAGCGTCGCCATGTCGGTTTGCAGGAAGACGTCGAGCCCGCATTCGACGAGCGCCATCGACACCACCGGCTGCGTGCCGCACAGGAAGCGGCCGATGCCGTCGTCGGGACGGTAGGTCGGACTCATCTCGAACGGTTTCCTGTGGCCCCACCAGCCGGAAAGCGGCTGCGAGAACGCGTTCTGGTGGCGCTTCGGCACCCAGACGAACGCGGGCGAACCCGGGCCGCCGTTCAGGTACTTGTACGTGCAGCCGACCGCGTAATCCGCGCCGACGCCGTTCAGATCGACCGGCACCGCGCCCGCCGAGTGCGCCAGATCCCACACGGCGAGCGCGCCCGCGCGGTGGATCAGTTGCGTGACGGCGCTCATGTCGTGCATGTAGCCGGTGCGGTAATTGACGTGCGTGATCATCGCGATGGCGGTGCTGTCGTCGATCGCGGCGGCGAGTTCCGACGGATTGTCGACGAGACGCAGTTCATAGCCGCGATCCAGTTGCTCGATGAGCCCCTGCGCGATGTACAGGTCGGTCGGGAAATTCGAGCGCTCCGACACGATCACGCGACGCTTCGGATCGCGCGCGTTTGCCATCTTCAACGCCGCCGACAGCACCTTGAACAGGTTGATCGAAATCGTATCGGTGACGACGACTTCGTCCGCGCCCGCGCCGATCAGCGGCGCGAGCTTGTTGCCGAGGCGCTTCGGCAGCGCGAACCAGCCCGCCGTGTTCCAGCTTCGGATGAGGCCTTCGCCCCATTCTTCGGCGATCACGGCGGCGGCGCGCGCGGCGGCCGTTTTGGGCGGAACGCCGAGCGAGTTGCCGTCGAGGTAGATCACGTCGCGCTGGAGCGCGAACTGGTCGCGCAGGGCGTGAAGCGGGTCGTCGCGGTCGAGCGCCGCTGCTTCGTCACGATGGTTCATCGAAATGTCCGGTTGGGTCAGGAAAATCAGGGAAGCGGGCGCAGCACCGCGCGCACGGGGCTGGCGTCGAGCGTTGTGAACTTGAGCGGCAGCGCGATCAGTTCGTAGTCGCCGGGGACGATTGCGTCGAGCACGAGGCCTTCGAGAATCGCCATGCGATGCGCGCGGATGCGCCGGTGGGCGTCCATCGTCTTCGACTCCTGCGGGTCGAGCGAGGGCGTATCGATGCCGATCAGGCGCACGCCGCTTTTCTCCAGCAGATCGACGGTTTCCGGCGCGACAGCGCAAAAGCGCGGGTCCCAGGCATCGAGCGGCGCGCGGTCGTAGGTGCGCAGCAGCACGCGCGGCGGGGTGTCGTGAAGAAAGCGCGCGATCTGCTCCGGCGTCACGACCGGCGCCGCGCCGACGCAATGAATGACGCGGCACGGGCCGAGGTAAGTATCGAGCGCGACTTCGCCGATCGGCGCGCCTTCGGCGTCGTAGTGCAGCGGTGCGTCGGCGTGCGCGCCGGTGTGGGGCGACAGCGTCAGACGCCCGACGTTCACCGGCGACCCCGCCTCCATGCGCCAGGCGCGCTCGACGCCGACCGGCGTATCGCCCGGCCAGACGGGCGTTTCCGGGCGGATCGGCGGGGAAATGTCCCAGAGGATGGTCATCGCGGAGCGCCTGCCAGAATTGTGAATATGCGTCAAATCATAGTCGTCAAGCCCTGGAAAGTGCTTGCGAAATAACCACCCAAAACGGCGCGTCTTAGAACATAATTCGATGAAACGGGCCAGGGAGACTAAAAAATGACTGGGTTCACGCTCGATGCAACGGATTGCCGTATTTTGGCGGTACTGCAGGAAGACGGACGGATCAGCAACCTGGATTTGGCGGAGCGCATCTCGCTGTCACCATCGGCGTGTCTGCGCCGGATGCGTCTTCTGGAGGAAGAGGGCGTCATCGCGAGCTACCGCGCCTGTCTGGATCGTGAGCGGCTCGGCATCGAACTGGAGGCGTTCGTCCACGTCTCGATGCGCAACGACCAGGAGAACTGGCACGAGACCTTCGCGGCGGCCGTGCGGGAATGGCCGGAAGTGGTCAGCGCGTTCGTGGTGACGGGCGACACGCACTACGTGCTGCGCGTGCTCGCGCACAACCTCAAGCATTACTCCGATTTCATCCTGAGCAAGCTGTACAAGGCGCCGGGCGTCATCGACATCCGCTCGAACATCGTCTTGCAGACCATGAAGGACGAAGGCGGCGTGCCGGTCGCGCTGATCGAACAGCCGCGCCCGTAGTCGGGATCAGCCGATCGGCTTGATCGTGTGGAACGCCCCCGCCTGGAAGACCAGCGGGGCGATGTCCTTCGCGTTCTCATGCACGCCGCAGCGCTCCACTTCACCGACGAAAATCACGTGGTCGCCTTCCTGATAGCGGCTGCGGTTGTGGCATTCGAACCAGGCGAGCGCGCCGTCGAGCACGGGCATGCCGGTGTCGCCGGCCGCGTGCGAGACGCCCGCGAAGCGGTCGCCCTTGACCGTGGCGAAGCGCTTGCACAGGTCGATCTGCGATGCCGCCAGCACGTTCACCACGTAGTGACTATTCGACTGGAACACCGGCATCGACGCCGATTTGGTCGCGAGGCTCCACAACACGAGCGGCGGATCGAGCGACACGGAATTGAACGAACTCGCGGTGATGCCGATCAACTGGCCGGAGGGCGAGCGCGTCGTGATGACCGTGACGCCGGTCGCGAACTGGCTCAGGGCGTCGCGAAAGGCGGGGTGGTCGAAATTCGGGGATTTGGCGCGTTTCATCGGAGCAACTGTGTCATGGACGACCGGACCGGCCGCTTGTCGCGCGGGAGACGGAAGGACTTTTTCTGAAGTCATGTAAAGAAATTCGAATTGTCTGGATTCTAGCGGAATCGCCTTTGCAGCGGCTTTTGAAGTCCGCGTCGCCGGCGTGGCCTTTGAAAAGACAGTAAGCTCGCCGGCTTGAGGACTCAGTTCGCGCACCCATATAAGTCACCGATGCGCACAACCGGAGCGAACCATGACTGAACAGAACCAGCAGAATCAGCCCGCCTCGCGCGAGACGGCCGTTGTCGGCGGCGGTTGCTTCTGGTGCACGGAGGCGGTGTTTCTCGGCGTCGAGGGCGTGTTGTCGGTGGAGTCGGGCTACGCTGGCGGCCAGGTGCGCAATCCGTCCTACGAGCAGGTCTGCGACGGCAACACCGGTCACGCCGAAGTGGTGAAGGTGGAGTTCGATCCGTCGGTGATCGGTTATCGCGAGGTGCTCGAGATCTTCTTCGCGACGCACGATCCGACGCAACTCAACCGGCAAGGCAACGATGTCGGCACGCAGTACCGGTCGGCCGTGTTCACGGAATCGGACGAAGAGCGCAGCATCGCGCTCGACGTGATCGACACACTGCAGCGCGAAGACGTCTACGACGGCAAGATCGTGACCGAAGTGACGCCGCTCGACGGCAATTACTTCCCCGCCGAGGCCTATCACCAGAACTACTTCGCGCAGCATCCGAACCAGGGCTATTGCTCGTTCGTGATCGCGCCGAAGGTGGCGAAGTTCCGGCAGAAGTTCGCGAGCCGGCTCAAACGCTGATGGTTTTTCGACGGCGCCGCGCGGCGCCGTTTTTTATGCTTCGCGCCGCCGCTCGCAAGCGAGCGCGATCGCTTCTGCCAGTTTGAAGCAGGTGAGCGGCGCTGAGCCTTCAGCCTTATTGTTCACCGCTATCACGACGGGCTGGCCCGCAAACACATAGCGTGCGGCCAGTTCCGCCAGGTCGCGCCGGGTGTCCGGGTCTTCGTCGACGAGCGTGTCGAACGGCTCGTACTTCGACTTCGCCTGCTCGTACCTGAAGCCGCTGTGCAGGCTCCAGCGCACGATCAACGGTCCCAATTCGTTTTCGTCCAGCAGTGCGAGCGCCTTTGCCTGGCGCCACGTTTCGGGCATGCGCGCGTGCACACCGATGCAGTAGCGCACGTTCGCGTCGCGCAGCGCGCGGATGAAGCGCGGCGTCAGCATGACCGCGTCGCGCAGTTCCACCGCGTAGCGGCTTTCGCCTTCGAGCGGCGGGAGCGCGCGCAGAAACGCGGCGAGCCGGTCGATGAACAGCGACGGCTCGACGATCATCGCATCGGGCAGCGGCGAGAACTGGAACACGAGCGCGCCGGCTTTCGCGCCGAGCCCGCCGATGCACGGGCGCACGAATTCGTCGATGGCGATCTGCGCGTTCAGGAACGACGGGTTGTCGCCTGCGGGCACGCCGCGTTCGCCGCGCAGCACGGCGTCGGTGACGGAGGCGGGCGCCTTCACGATGAAGCGGAAATGGCCGGGCACCTGACTCGCGTAGCGCGCGTACTCGGCGAGTGAAAGCGGCGCGTAGAACGACCGGTCGATCGACACGCATTTCAGCAGCGGATGCGCGCCGTAAGCGTTCAGGCCGTCGCGGGAGAGCTTGGTGTTCGAGTAATCGTCGCCGTAGACGATGTCGCGCCAGCCCGGAAACGACCACGTCGACGTGCCCAGATGCACGGTGGCCGGAAGGCGTCGCGAGAGCGCGTCGAGTTCGGGCGGGACGGTCGCGGGCAGCACGCCGCGCGGCTTGCGGGGCGCGGGTTCTCGAGGCGTGGCTTCGACTGCGGCTTCAGGCGCGGCCGAGGCACCGAACAAATCGCCTTGCTCGTCGGGCGGCCCGCTCAGAGCGCCTTCTCGTACATGTAGCGGCGCGACCACGGCAGCGTCGTCGCGCTGCGCCCCGCCTTGCGGCACACGATCTGGTAGATCGACACGTCGTCGTTTTCGAACGCGTACGCGCAGCCCGCGAGATACACGCGCCAGATGCGGAATCGCTCGTCGCCGACGAGTTGCTTTGCCTGTTCCGCGTGCGACTCGAAGCGCTCGGCCCAGGCGTCGAGCGTGCGCGCGTAATGACGGCGCAAGCTTTCGACGTCGATCGCCTCCAGTCCGCCGCGTTGCAACGATTCGAGCGCGAGGCCAATGTGCGGAAGCTCGCCCTCGGGGAACACGTATCGGTCGATGAATTCGCCGCCGCCGTAGGCGGTTTCGCCGCTGTCGGAATCCGTCGACGTGATGCCGTGGTTCATCGCCACGCCGTCGTCGGTCAGAAGATCGCACACCTTGCGGAAATACACCGGCAGATTCTTGCGCCCGACATGCTCGAACATGCCGACGCTCGTGATGCGGTCGAACTGGCCGTCGACGTCGCGATAGTCCTGCAGGCGGATCTCGACCTGGCCTTCGAGGCCGGCTTCCTTCACGCGTTGGGTCGCGAGATCGAACTGGTTTTGCGACAGCGTCACGCCGACGCACTTCGCGCCGAACTTCTGCGCCGCGCGGATCACAAGCGCGCCCCAGCCGCAGCCGATATCGAGCAGACGCTGGCCGGGCTGCAAACGGATCTTGGTGAGAATGTGGTCGATCTTCTTCAACTGCGCGGTATCGATGTCTTCGTCGCCGTTCTCGAAGTACGCGCAGGAGTAGACCATGTTGCGGTCGAGCCAGAGCCGATAGAAGTCGTTGGAGACGTCGTAGTGATACTGGATCGCCTTTTTGTCCGACGACTTCGTATGGGTGAAGTAGCGCCGCACGCGCGCCAGCTTGCTCGCGCTGGTGACGGTGCTCTTCGCGAGCGAGTAGCTGATGTTGATGATGTCCGACAGCTTGCCTTCGATGTCGATCTTGCCCTTCACGTAGGCTTCGCCGAGATTGTCGAGGCTAGGTTCGAGCAGGTAGGGCAGCGCGGTGGCGCTCTTCACGTGCAGCGTGACCTGCGGGGCGGCGAAACTGCCGAAGTCATGCTGTTGCCCGTCCCACAACACCAGACGCGCGGGCAGGTTGGCCCGGTCCCGAACGTCCTGCACCCACTGCGTCAGCTTCTTCTCCCAGAACATGCTTGTTTCTCCGCGCTTAGATGAAATTAAGGGAAGGCTCGCATCTTCAGTTCGTCCTGATCTTCTGCTTCTACGCTCCGTGAACGACCGACGGGCCACGCGCACCGCCACTATTGCGTTGCGGCGCGCGTGAAACTGCATGGTCCGCGATGGACCGAAGGCGATGCAACGCGCGCGCGCTTTTGACCCGTGAAAGCCGGATCAGGGCGCGAGCCTGACGATGCTCCAATCGCCGCCCGTGTCTTCGCGCCGGTACACGATACGGTCGTGCAGCCGTGAAGGACGGCCTTGCCAGAATTCGATGGTGTCGGGCACGAGCCGGTAGCCGCCCCAGTGCGCAGGGCGCGGCGGGCTGTCGCCGTATTGCGCGATCACTTCGCGCTCACGGGCTTCGAGCGCCGCACGGCTTTCGAGCACCTGACTCTGCTCCGACGCCCACGCGCCGATGCGCGATCCGAGCGGCCGCGACGCGAAGTACGCGTCGCTTTCTTCGGCGCTCGTCTTGACGACGGAGCCCTCGATGCGCACCTGGCGCTCGAGTTCGATCCAGTAGAAGAGGAGGCTCGCGGCGGAATTGGCGGCGAGTTCGCGGCCCTTGCGGCTCTCGTAATTCGTAAAGAAGACGAACCCGCGCTCGTCGACACCCTTGATCAGGACGATGCGCGCCGATGGCCGGCCGCGCTCGTCGACGGTGGCGAGCGTCATGGTGTTCGGCTCGGGCAGTTTGGCGTCGAGCGCCTGGGCGAACCAGGTCTCGAACTGGCGCACCGGATTCGGATCGACGTCGGCAGCGTCGAGCGATCCGAGGGTATAGCTCTTACGAAGATCGGCGAGAGTTGTCATGTTTTAGGCAAACGCTACAGTCGCATCAGTATAGCCAAGGCCGCACATTCGTGCCCCGATTCATCCCCATGCGACCATTGTCGCGCGCGCAAAGCCCGGCGTAAATCCAGCGTCAATGTACGAATGGCGAGCCGTCCGCCATGCCGCGAATCCGCGATAAGGCGATGCCTCGGGGCAGCGCGTTTAGAGCAGCGCGTTTAAGGCAGAATACGCAATCCGATAAAAACCTGCAGATAATGCGTGACGCGCCGCGAGCGCACTGCCGCCCATCTTCCGACCTCACATGACCGCGCCATCCGATTCCAAGCTCGATCCCGCCGACGACACCGAAGCGCAGGCCGACCGCGCGCGGCGTTTCGGCGGCGTCGCGCGGCTATATGGCGCACCCGCGCTCGCCGCGTTCGAACGCGCGCACGTCGCGGTGATCGGCATCGGCGGTGTGGGCTCGTGGGCGGCGGAGGCGCTTGCGCGCAGCGCCGTCGGGCGCATCACGCTGATCGACCTGGACAACGTCGCGGAAAGCAACACCAACCGGCAGATCCACGCGCTCGACGGCAACTACGGCAAGGCCAAGGTGACCGCGATGGCCGAGCGCATCCACGCGATCGATCCGGCGTGCGAGGTCCGGCAGGTCGAGGATTTCGTGGAGCCGTCGAATTTCGAGGCGGTGCTCGGCGGCGGCTTCGACTTCGTCATCGACGCGATCGACAGCGTGCGCACCAAGACCGCGCTGATCGCGTGGTGCGTCGAGCGCCGGCAGCCGCTCATCACCGTGGGCGGCGCGGGCGGCCAGCTCGACCCGACGCGCATCCGCATCGACGATCTCGCGCAGACGATCCAGGACCCGCTGCTCTCCAAGGTGCGCGGCCAGTTGCGCAAGCTGCACGGCTTTCCGCGCGGGCCGAAGTCGAAGTTCAAGGTGAACGCCGTCTATTCGGACGAGCCGCTGATCTATCCGGAGGCGCCCGCCTGCGATATCGGCGAAGCGTCCGAGCACCTCGAAACCGCGCCGGGCTACGCGGGGCCGGTCGGTCTGAACTGCGCGGGATTCGGATCGAGCGTGTGCGTGACGGCGAGTTTTGGCTTCGCGGCCGTCGCCTATGTATTGCGCGATCTGGCAAAGCGGGTTTGAAAGCCCGCATAAATAAAAATCGGCCGCCTCGTGAAAGGCGGCCGATTTTTTTTAAAAACCCGGATTTATAAAAATGAAAGCTTTTATCGACGTCGATTAATTGAGCGCCGCGCTCAATTTGCGCCGCCATTGCGCGACCAGTTCCGGCTGATTCGCGGCGAGGTCGAAAACCGACAGCATCGTTTTGCGGCCGACGTCGTCCATGAACGCGCGGTCGCGCAGGACGATCTCGAACAGGTGTTCCAGCGCGCCGCCATAGTCGCGGCCCGCGATCAGCCGGTTCGCGAGCGCGAAGCGCGCGTCGAGATCTTCCGGATTTTTTTGCACCGCTTCGACCAGCGCGTCGGCGGGCGGCAGCGCGGCCGCGGCGTCGGCGGCGTCCAGTTCGGTCTTCAGCGCGTTGTAGCGCGCGTCGATGCCCTGCGTCGTCTTCGGCGACAGCAGCTTGTCTTCCTCGCGCGCCTCGTCGGTGCGGCGCTCGGCGAGCAGCCACTCGATCAGGTCGAGTCGCGCCTCGTCGTAGCCCGGGTCCAGCGCGAGCGCGGCCTTGATCTGGTCGATTGCGCCCGCTTTGTTGCCCGCCGCCCACATTCCGTGCGCGGCGCGGCGCTCGGCGTCGGCGCCGTCCGGGACCAGCTTGTCGAGGAACGCGCGCAACTGGCCTTCCGGCAGCACGCCGACGAACTGGTCGACCGCGTGGCCGTCCGCGAACGCGATGACGTGCGGAATGCTGCGCACCTGAAAGTGGGCGGCAAGCTCCTGATTCTCGTCGACGTTCACCTTCACGAGCTTCCACTTGCCCGCGCCTTCGGCTTCGAGCCGTTCGAGCATCGGACCGAGCGTCTTGCACGGGCCGCACCACGGCGCCCAGAAATCGACGAGCACCGGCGCGAGCGTCGAGGCCGCGATCACATCGTTTTCAAAAGTTGCCAGCGTCGTATCCATGATGTTCTCCTTTCCTTTGCGCTTCGATTGGCGCTCATGTTGGGGCGCGTTGCGCAGTTATCAATTCAGGTCTTCGAATCCGGCTGTCAGGCCTCCGGCGCCTTGTCCTCACGGCGCGGCGGCGGCAGCGGAATGAACTCGGTTTCGCCGGGGACGTGGCCCATGCGTTGCTCGCTCCACGCGCGCTTCGCGGCTTCGATCTTCTCGCGCGAACTCGAGACGAAATTCCATTCGATGAACCGCTTGCCATCGAGCGGCGCGCCGCCGAGCAGCATCGCGATGGCGCCGTTCGCGCTCGCGAGCGTCACGCTCGCGCCCGGCGTTAGCACCGCCATCTCGCGTTCGGCGACCGGCGTGCCGTCGATCGACAGATCGCCTTCCACCAGATACACGCCGCGCTCCTCGTGCTCGGCGTCGAGCGCGATCTCGCCGTCGGCGGCGAAATGCGCGGCGACGTAGAGCGTCGGCGAGAAGGTTTTTGTCGGCGCCGTCTCGCCGAAAGCGCTGCCGGCGATCACGCGCAACGTCACGCCGTCGCGCTTGATCTGCGGCAGGGTCGGGCCCGGATGATGCTCGAACGACGGCTCGACGTCCTCGCTCGCGACCGGCAGCGCCACCCACGTCTGGATGCCGTGCATCGACTGGCCGGACGCGCGTTCCTCGTCGGGCGTGCGCTCGGAATGGACGATGCCGCGTCCGGCCGTCATCCAGTTGACATCGCCGGGGACGATCTTCTGCACCGAGCCGACGCTGTCGCGATGCATGATCGCGCCGTCGAAGAGATAGGTGACGGTGGCAAGCCCGATGTGCGGATGCGGGCGCACGTCCAGGCCTTTGCCGGGCACGAGCGTTGCGGGTCCGATGTGGTCGAAGAAGATGAACGGGCCGATGGTCCGCACGGCGAGCGCGGGCAGCACGCGCCGCACGGTGAGGCCGCCGACATCATGTTGATGCGGCTTGAGCGAGACGTGGATGGTCGAAGACATGGGAGCCGCCGCAATGAGTCCTGGAACTGCCGATTCTACTGGCCGAACCGGAGCGGCGCAGCGTTCGTGACGGATCGTGCCGCGGGCCGAGCCGTCCCGCGAGCGGGTTTCGGTTATCGACGCAGTAACAGTGAGCAAAGAGTGAGTCTCGGCAACCTTGATAGGAGTTTGAAAATGAGCAAGAGCAAGCTTTTGATCGCCATCACCGCAGGACTTTTTGCAGCGACCGGCGCGATCGCGCAGACGTCGTCGGGCAACTCGTCGAATGCGACGGCCGCGCCGACCGCATCGCCGATGCAGGACGACATGTCGTCGGGGACGTCTTCGAAGCACAAGTCGAAGCACCATCACACGAGCAGCCACGGGCCTTCGACCGGCAAGAAGACCCCGGACCAGACGACGGCCGGCGGTGCCGCCGGCACGGAAAACGGCCAGGGCAAGTAGACGGAATCGCGATGGACGGCCGCGGCCGGGCGGCTCCATCGCGTTCCTTTCTCTCCCGCATTTTTACAGGCTCGCTGCAAAGTCCTCCGCTAAACTGGCCGTTTGCGCAACAAGGCCAACAACTACGGAGCCGGGGATGTCGCCCAAGGATTTGCTGCTTGCCTGTATCGTCATTCTCGCGTGGGGCGTGAATTTCGTCGTCATCAAGGTGGGACTGCACGGTGTCCCGCCGATGCTGCTCGGCGCGCTGCGCTTCACGCTCGCCGCCTTTCCGGCGGTGTTCTTCGTCAAGCGGCCCAAGGTGCCGCTGCGCTGGCTGTTCGCTTATGGCTTATCCATATCGCTCGGACAGTTCGCGTTTCTCTTTTACGCGATGTATGTCGGCATGCCGGCGGGACTCGCATCGCTCGTCCTTCAGGCGCAGGCGTTCTTCACGTTGATCTTCGCCGCGATGTTCCTTCGCGAGCGCATTCGGGCGGCGAATCTCGTCGGGCTCGCGATCGCGGCGGGTGGACTCGCGCTGGTCGGCGCGCAGGGCGGCCACGCGATGACTTTCGTCGGCTTTGCGTTGACGCTCGTCGCGTCCGCGATGTGGGGGCTCGGGAATGTCGTCACGAAGCGGATGGGGCAGGTGGACCTGGTATCGCTCGTCGTGTGGGCGAGCCTGATTCCGCCGCTGCCTTTCCTCGCGCTGTCGCTGATATTCGAGGGACCTGAACGGATCGAGGCGAGTCTGCGGTCGATTTCTGCGCTCTCGGTGTTCGCGATTGCGTATCTTGCGTTCGTCGCCACGCTGATCGGCTATAGCCTGTGGGGCAAGTTGCTTGCGCGGTATCCGGCGAGCCAGGTCGCGCCGTTCTCGCTGCTCGTGCCGATCATCGGGCTCGCTTCGGCGGCCGTTCTGCTGGGCGAGGCCTTGACGCCCATGCAGATCGCGGGCGCGGCGCTCGTCATGGCAGGCCTCGTCGTGAACGTATTTGGCGGGCGGATCGTGCAGCGATTTTTTGCCGCGACGCAGTGAGCGGGGGCGGGCGCCTGCGCGCCCGCCCGAAAGCCCGGGTCTTGCTCAGGTCATGCGACTCTTGGCGAGCGGCGGATTCGCCGCGAAATACCGCTTGATTCCTTTGAGGATCGCGTTCGCCATCTTCTCGCGATAGGCGTCGTCGTTGAGCCGCGCTTCCTCGTCCGGATTGCTGATGAAGGCGGTTTCGACAAGAATCGAAGGAATGTCGGGCGCTTTGAGCACCGCGAACCCCGCCTGCTCCACCGACCCCTTGTGCAGCTTGTTGATGCCGCCGATCTCGTTCAGCACGAAATTGCCATAGCGCATCGAATCGCGAATCTGCGCCGTCGTCGACATATCGAACAGCGCGCGATTGACGCTCACATCCTGCGAGCGCACGTTGATCCCGCCGACCGAATCCGACTCGTTCTCCTTGTTCGCCAACCACCGCGCGGCGGCGCTCGACGCGCCATGATCCGACAGCGCGAACACCGACGAGCCCCGCGCCTCCGGAGACGTGAATGCATCGGCGTGAATCGACACGAACAGGTCCGCCTCGACTCGCCGCGCCTTCTGCACGCGCACGTTGAGCGGCACGAAGAAATCGGCGTCGCGCGTCATCATCGCGCGCATGTTCGGCTGGGCGTCGATCTTCGCGCGCAGTTTCTTCGCGATGTCGAGCGCGATGTGCTTCTCGTAGGTTCCGCCGCCGCCGATCGCGCCCGGGTCCTCGCCGCCATGCCCCGGATCGATCGCGACGGTCAGAAGGCGCGTCGTCGCGGATTTGCTTTTCTGCTTCGGCGTGGAAAAGGCGTAGGTATCGTCGTCGCTGTCGTTCTTTGTTGCGACGGGCGGTGCGAGCGGAACGGCCGGCTTCACCGACGGTCTCGGCGCCGGCACGACCGGGGCGGCCGGGCGCGGCGGGTCGGTGTTGTCCGCGTACTTCTGGAAGAAATCGTCGGGGTTGTCGGGCGCGGGCGAGCGCTGCGGCTGCGTGGGGCCGCTCAGCGTGGCAGGCGGCGGCGCGGGATTCGGGTTCGACTTGTCGAACGCCTCCTGCTTGTGCTCGGACTGCGCGAGCAGTTCCATCAGCGGATCGGGCGCGACCGCCGGATACAGGTCGAACACGAGCCGGTACTTGTAGCTGCCGATCGGCGTCAACGTGAAAACCTGCGGCTTCACCGAGCCCTTCAGGTCGAACACCATGCGCACGACATGCGGCTGATATTGACCGATGCGCACGGCCTGGATCTGCGGATCGTTCGGCGTGATCTTGGAGACGAGGTCCTTCAGTTCCTGGTCGAGATCGAGACCGTTCAGATCGACGACGAGCCGGTCCGGCCCTTGCAACAATTGCTGGTTGTTCGCGAGCGGCTGGTCGGATTCGATGGTGACGCGCGTGTAATCGCGCGCCGGCCACACGCGCACGCCGAGCACGGAACTCGCGTGTGCGAGACGCGGAGCGACGAGCGCGAGCGCGATCGTCGAGACGCCCGCGCGCAGCACCTGACGGCGTTTCCAGTTGTGCGAGGCAGTGGCCGTCGATTCGATCGAACGGAACGGCTTGATCAACATCTTTCGAGACATGTCTTTCCTGTTTCGCTAAACGCCCGCGCAATCAGAACGCGGCCTTCTCCCTCGATATCCAGCGCGAACTCGAGATCGGGCACGCCGAGCAGACCGCCTGCCTGCTGCGGCCATTCGACGAGACAGACCGCGCCGCGGTCGAAATATTCGCGAAAGCCGGCATCGGCCCATTCGGCGGGATCGGCGAAGCGGTAGAGATCGAAGTGATAGACATCGAGCGGGCCCGCCTTCGTTTCGAGCGAATAAGGCTCGACGAGCGTGTAGGTCGGGCTGCGCACGCGTCCGTGGTGGCCGAGCGCGCGCAACGTCGCGCGCACGAGCGTGGTCTTTCCCGCGCCGAGGTCGCCAGTCAACTGGACCTGCAGGCCGGTGAAACGTTCGTTATCTGGATTGGAAGCTAGAGCGTGGCGGACAGCGTCGAGCGCCTGCGCGAAGCGTGAGCCGAAGGCGAGCGTCGCGTCTTCGTCCGGCAGTTCGAAGCGGCGTTCGAATAGCGCGGGGGGAAGAGGATGCGTCGATCGTGCTTGGGCTGCGGGCATTGCTCGTAAAATGTCGTGATGAACCGATTGCCGGAACACTCCACTGAAGTCGCGGCCGCGTCCGGGAACGCCGCCGATGACGCGCGCGTCTTCGATATCCGCGATGAAGCCGCGCTGGCGGAACTCGCGCAACGCATCAAGGCGTGGGGTCGCGAGCTGGGGTTCGGTGCCGTCGGCATCAGCGATGCCGACCTGACGGATGCCGAGAAGGGCCTAGCCTCATGGCTCGAAGCAGGCTATCACGGCGAAATGGATTATATGGCGAAACATGGCATGAAACGCGCAAGGCCGGCCGAGCTTGTGGCCGGCACGCGACGCGTCATCACGGCCCGCATCGCGTATTTGCCGGCTTCGACGCTCGAATCCGCCGGCGACGAAAGCGTCATGACAGTGGATGGTCAACGCAACGACTGGCGCGCTGTAGAGTGGTCGCGGCTCGCCGATCCGGCCGCGGCCGTCGTGTCGATCTACGCTCGCGGACGCGATTATCACAAGGTCATGCGCAACCGGCTGCAGCAACTGGCGGAGCGCATCGAGGCGGAAATCGGGCGCTTCGGCTATCGCGCGTTCACCGATTCGGCGCCGGTGCTCGAAGTCGAACTGGCGCAGAAGGCGGGCGTCGGCTGGCGCGGGAAGCATACGCTGCTGCTCCAGCGCGACGCCGGTTCGCTCTTTTTTCTCGGCGAGATCTACGTCGACATTCCGCTGCCGACGGATGCCGAAACGCATCCGTCGAGCGCGCCCGAGCACGAAGGCGCCCACTGCGGTCAGTGCACGCGATGCATCGCGGCGTGTCCGACCGGCGCGATCGTCGCGCCGTATCGCGTGGATGCGCGGCGCTGCATTTCGTACCTGACGATCGAGTTGGCGGGCAGCATCCCCGAGGACCTGCGCCCGCTGATCGGCAACCGCGTGTACGGCTGCGACGACTGCCAGCTCGTGTGTCCGTGGAACAAGTTCGCGCAGGCCGCGCCAGTCGCGGATTTCGACGTGCGCCACGGGCTGAACGAGGCATCGCTCGTCGATCTGTTCCGCTGGAGCGCCGCCGATTTCGATGTCAGGATGCAGGGCAGCGCGATCCGGCGCATCGGTTACGAGCGGTGGTCGCGCAATATCGCGGTGGCGATGGGCAATGCGTTGCGCGCGAAGCTGGAACCCGCGCTGCGCGCCGAGATTGTCGACGCGCTGCGTTCGCGCGCGGACGATGCGTCGGCGCTCGTGCGCGAGCATGTCGAGTGGGCATTGCGCGGGGCGGCGATCGAGGCGTGATGCGATGATGTTCAACGCGATAATCGATGCGCCGTTCGGCAAGATCGGCATCCGGACCGAGGCTTCGCTCGTGCGCGAGATCGTCTACCTGCCGGCGTCGACGGCCGGTTTCGCGCCGGATACGCCGCTCGCCCGCGAGGCTGCCGCGCAGATTCACCGTTATTTCGAAGAGGCCTCGATGCATTTCGACCTTCCGCTCGCGTCGCGCGGGACCGCGTTCCAGCGGCGCGTGTGGCGCGCGATCAGCCGTATCCCGCCCGGCGAAGTCTGGACCTACGGCCAGCTCGCGCAATCGATCGACAGCGTGCCGCGCGCGGTCGGGCAGGCGTGCGGGTCGAATCCGCTGCCGATCGTCGTGCCGTGCCATCGCGTGGTGGGATCGAACGGGCTCGGCGGATTCGCGCATCATGCGGGCCAGAATTTTTTCACCGACATCAAGCGCTGGCTGCTGGCGCACGAAGGCGTCAAGATCGCATGAGCACCGAACTCACCGAAGCCACGCAGACTCCGGAATTCACCGCGAGCAACGCATCGATCGATCTCTTTTGCGACGCGCTCTGGCTGGAGCACGGCCTCGCGAAAAACACGCTCGAAGCCTACCGGCGCGATCTCACGCTCTTCGGCGACTGGCTCGCGAAGACACGCGGCGGCTCGATCGACAGCGCGACCGAAGCCGACCTGAACCGCTATATGGCCGTGCGCCGCGGCGACAAGGCGACGTCCGCGAACCGGCGGCTTTCCGTGTTTCGCCGCTACTACGGCTGGGCGTTGCGCGAACACCGCGCCGCCGCCGATCCGACGCTCAAGCTGCGCTCCGCGAAGCAGCCGCCGCGTTTTCCGAAGACGCTCAACGAATCGCAAGTCGAAGCGCTGCTGCATGCGCCGGACATCGAGACACCGCTTGGCCTGCGCGATCGCACGATGCTCGAACTGATGTACGCAAGCGGCCTGCGGGTGACCGAACTCGTCACGCTGAAGACCGTCGAGATCAGCCTGAACGACGGCGTGCTGCGCGTGATGGGCAAGGGCTCGAAGGAGCGGCTCGTGCCGTTCGGCGAAACCGCGCACGGCTGGATCGACCGCTACCTGCGCGAGTCGCGACCCGCACTGCTCGGCGCGCGTGCCGCCGATGCGCTCTTCGTCACCGGGCGCGGCGAGGGCATGACGCGCCAGCAGTTCTGGAACATCATCAAGCGCCATGCGTTGACGGGCGGCGTGAACGCGCCGCTTTCGCCGCACACGCTGCGGCACGCGTTCGCGACGCATCTGCTCAATCACGGCGCGGACCTGCGCGTCGTGCAGTTGCTCCTCGGTCACTCGGACATCTCCACGACGCAAATCTATACACACGTCGCGCGGGAGCGGCTGAAGACGCTTCATCAGCAGCATCATCCGCGCGGCTAGACGACCCTTTCGAACGATCGTGCCACGCACGCGATGACGCGCGCAATAGGCCGTTCGGCCGATGGTGGAGGGCAATCGCCGCCGCTACAATGCGCACATGTCCAAAGCGAAACACGTGTCCGAAACGCCCGCGACGCAGTTCCTGCGCCGCAACAAGGTCGAATTCGGCGAGCATCCGTATGACTATGTCGAGCACGGCGGCACCGAGGAATCGGCGCGGCAACTCGGCGTCGACGAACATCGCGTCGTCAAGACGCTCGTGATGGAAGACGAGCACTCGAAGCCGCTCATCGTGCTGATGCACGGCGACCGCACCGTCTCGACGAAAAACCTGGCGCGGCAGACGGGCGCGAAGCGCATCGAGCCGTGCAAGCCGGAAGTCGCGAACCGGCACAGCGGGTTTCTGGTCGGCGGCACGTCGCCGTTCGGAACGAAAAAGGCGATGCCGGTGTACGTCGAATCGAGCATCCTCGACCTCGACACGATCTACCTGAACGGCGGGCGGCGCGGCTATCTCGTGAGCATCAGGCCGTCGGTGCTGACCGAGCTATTGCGCGCGAAACCCGTGCAGTGCGCGAGCGTCGATTAAAATGCGCGCCACTCCCGCCTTGTTGAATGAGCTGAACCCATGAACAATCTGATCGTCGCGCTCGCGGCTTACCTGATCGGCTCGATTTCGTTTGCCGTCGTCGTGAGCCGCGTGATGGGTCTCGCCGATCCGCGCTCCTACGGCTCCGGCAACCCCGGCGCGACCAACGTGCTGCGCACCGGCAACAAGCTCGCGGCCGTCCTGACACTTCTCGGCGATGCGTTCAAGGGCTGGCTGCCGGTATGGCTCGTCGTGCATTTCGGCGCGCGTTTCGGCCTCGACTCGACGGCCATCGCGCTCGCGGCGATCGCCGTGTTTCTCGGCCACCTGTACCCGGTCTTCTTCCGGTTCCAGGGCGGCAAGGGCGTGGCGACGGCGGCCGGCGTGCTGCTCGCGATCCATCCCGCGCTCGGGCTCGCCACCTTGTTGACGTGGCTCATCATCGCGTTTTTCTTCCGCTATTCGTCGCTCGCCGCGCTCGTCGCGGCCGTGTTCGCGCCGTTCTTCCAGGTGTTTTTGTTCGGGCCGAGCCGCATTTCGCTCGCGGTCGCCGCAATGAGCGCGCTGTTGATCTGGCGCCATCGCGGCAATATCAAGAAGCTGCTCAACGGGCAGGAAAGCCGCATCGGTGACAAGAAGCGGGCCGCGCAGGCGGGGCAATAAGCAAAAGAAAAGCCGCCCGGAGGTGAACTGCACCCCAAAAGTTGGACACTGATCCAACCTTTGGGGTGTTTTTCATGGCGAAGTACAGTGAGCAGTTAAAGCTTGAATTGGTGAAGCAGTATCTGGCGGGCGGCGTCGGGACGCGCAGGCTTGCTGATCGGCACGGCGTGAGTCGCGCGGATTTGCAGCGCTGGGTGGCGACGTATGAGCATCATGGCCGTGACGGATTGCGCAAGAAATACCATCACTATGATGCGCAGTTTAGAATGTCGGTCCTCACTCGCATGTGGAAAAAGGAGCTGTCGTATCGGCAGGTGGCCGCGGTGTTCGACATTCGCAGCCCGAGCTGCATCGCGAAATGGGAACGCCAGTATCATGATGGCGGTATCGACGCTCTGGCGCCTCGTCGTCGAGGCCGCCGCAAAACCATGACCCAGCCAGCACCCGACAAGCCGACCGAAGAGCGTGCGCCAGATGAACGCACGCGTGAGCAGTTGCTCAAGGAAAACGAGTACTTGCGCGCGGAGGTGGCGTACCTAAAAAAGCTCGATGCCCTGCTTCAGGGGAACAAGCAGGGCGCGCCAAAGAAAAAGCGCAAATAGTGCAGGATCTCAGACAGCACCACCCGGTGCCGGCGTTGCTCAAGGCGGCGGGTCTGGCGCGCAGCACGTTCTACTACCAGTTGAAGGTGATGGGCGCCGGCGACCGGCACAAGGACCTCAAGTCCAGGATCAAGGCGGTGTATGAACGCCACAAGGGCCGGTATGGCTATCGGCGTATCACGGCGGCGATCCGGCAGATGGGCCAGACGGTCAACCGCAAGAAGGTGCAACGTCTGATGGGCGAGCTGCAACTGAAGTCGGTGGTGTGGGTGAAGAAATACCGCGCCTGGCGCGGCGAAGTCGGGCGTATTGCGTCGAACCTGCTGAAACGGGAGTTCAGCGCGCAGCAGCCCAATCAGAAGTGGGTCACGGACGTGACGGAGTTCAACGTGCTGGGGCAGAAACTGTATCTCTCACCGGTCATGGATCTGTACAACGGCGAGATCGTGGCCTATCAGATGAACACGCGCCCGGTCTTCGAACTGGTTGGCGGCATGCTCAGGAAAGCGTTGGCAAAACTAGGCGCTCAGGACAGGCCGATGCTGCATTCGGATCAGGGCTGGCAGTACCAGATGCCGGCTTACCGAAGGCTGCTGGATCAACACGGTCTGACGCAGAGCATGTCGCGCAAGGCAAACTGCTACGACAATGCGGCAATGGAAAGCTTCTTCGGCACGCTCAAGTCAGAGTTCTTCCGCCTGAACCGGTTTGACAGCGTCGAGGCGCTCAAGGCAGGCATCAGACAGTACATCCACTACTACAACCACAAACGCATCAAGCTCAAGCTAAACGGGCTGAGTCCCGTGATGTACAGGACTCAGCCCTCGCGGCCCTAGCCGAAAACTGTCCAACTTTGCGGGGTCAGTTCAAGGCGGCTTCTTCATGCGCGGCGCAGGCCTCAGTCGCGGAAATTATTGAAGTCGAGCGGGGTGTCCGTCACGTCCTTCTTCAGCATCGCGATCGTGCTTTGCAGGTCGTCGCGCTTCGTGCCGGAGACGCGCACCGCATCGCCCTGAATGCTCGCCTGCACCTTGATCTTGCTGTCCTTCACGAGCTTGACGATCTTCTTCGCGAGGTCGCCCGTCACGCCTTTCTTGATCTCGACGACCTGTTTCACCTTGTCGCCGCCGATCTTCTCGATTTTCTTGTAGTCGAGAAAACGCACGTCGACGTTGCGCTTCGCCATTTTGGACAGCAACACGTCCTTCACCTGACCGAGCTTGAAGTCGTCGTCGGCGTAGAGCGTCAGTTCGCGCTCCTTCTGCTCGACGCGCGCGTCGGAACCCTTGAAGTCGAAGCGCGTGGAAATTTCCTTGTTCGACTGCTCGATCGAGTTCTTCACCTCGATCATGTTTGCTTCGCTGACGACGTCAAACGATGGCATCTGCATTCCCCTTCGTTGAGGCGAGGCGCGGAAACGCACCCGCGCACTCGCTATAATCACGGACCATCGCCATTCTACCGATGCGTCCCGCTTTGCCCAAGGACGCCTCTTCTCCGCACGCGGTTTTTCATGCTCCCGTCCCTCGTCGACCACTACTCGCTTCGTTCGCACAACACGTTCGGCTTCGACGTGAGCGCGCGTTACGCGATGAAACTCGAAAGCGAAGCGCAAGTCGCGGCGCTCGCGCGCGACGAACGCATCGCGAACCTGGCGCGGCTCGTGCTCGGCGGCGGCAGCAACGTCGTGCTGACGCGCGACTTCGACGGCGTCGCGTTCCTGGTCGGCATTCCGGGCAAGCGCGTGATCGGCGAAGACGGCGACGCGTATCTCGTCGAAGCCGGCGCGGGCGAGAACTGGCACGACTTCGTCGCGTGGACGCTCGCCCAGGGCATGCCCGGGCTCGAAAATCTCGCGCTGATTCCGGGCACGGTGGGCGCCGCGCCGATCCAGAACATCGGCGCGTATGGGCTCGAAATGGGCGAGCGCTTCGAGCGTCTGCGAGCAATCGAACTGGCGACAGGCGTTGCGCACGACTTCGACCGCGACGCGTGCGCATTCGGTTATCGCGACAGCTTTTTCAAGCGGGCCGGACGCGGGCGGTTCGTGATCACGTCGGTGGTGTTCCGGCTTTCAAAAGCGTGGACGCCGCGCGCGGATTACGCGGACGTCGCGCGCGCGCTCGAAGGCTCGGGCAAGCGCGATGCGCAGGCCATCTTCGATGCGGTCGTCGCGGTGCGGCGGGCGAAACTGCCCGACTGGACCGTGCTCGGCAACGCGGGCAGTTTCTTCAAGAATCCGGTGGTGAGCGCCGAGGCGTTCGAAACCCTCCGGTCACGCGAACCCGGCGTCGTTTCGTACCGCCAGCCGGATGGATCGGCGAAACTCGCAGCGGGATGGTTGATCGACCGCTGCGGCTGGAAAGGGCGCTCGATCGGCGGCGCGGCGGTGCACGACCGGCAGGCGCTCGTGCTCGTCAATCGCGGCGGCGCGACCGGGGCGCAAGTACTGGAACTCGCGGCCGCAATCAGACGCGATGTCCTCGCGCGCTTCGACGTCGAACTGGAAGCCGAGCCGGTCTGTCTCTGAAGCGCTGCGCCAAAAGGTCAAGACCCGCCGTTGCCGGCGGGTTTTGACGTTGAAGCTCGCGTCGAATCAGTGATTAAGCTTTCCGAGCAGCAGGTACTCCATGAGCGCCTTTTGCACGTGCAGACGGTTTTCCGCCTCGTCCCAGACGACGCTCTGCGGACCGTCGATCACTTCCGCGCTCACTTCCTCGCCGCGATGCGCGGGCAGGCAGTGCATGAAAAGCGCGTCCGGATTGGCGCGCGCCATCATTTCGGCATCGACGCACCAGTCGGCGAACGCCTTCTTGCGCGCCTCGTTCTCGGCCTCGAAACCCATGCTGGTCCATACGTCCGTCGTGACGAGGTCGGCGCCGGCGCAGGCGTCGTTCGGATCGTCGAATTCCTCGTAGAACGGCGCGCTTTCGTCCGGGACGAGCGCTCGGTCGAGCTTGTAGCCCGGCGGCGTCGAGAGCCGCAGCTTGAAACCGAGAATCTGTGCCGCCTCGATCCACGTGTAGAGCATGTTGTTGGCGTCGCCGACCCACGCGACCGTCTTGCCGTGGATCGGCCCGCGATGCTCGTAGTACGTGAAGATGTCGGCGAGCACCTGACACGGGTGATATTCGTTCGTCAGACCGTTGATCACCGGCACGCGCGAATTCTCGGCGAAACGCTGGATGATCTCCTGCCCGAACGTGCGGATCATGATGATGTCGACCATCCGCGAGACGACCTGCGCCGCGTCCTCGATCGGCTCGCCGCGACCGAGCTGCGTGTCGCGCGTGCTGAGAAACACCGCGTGGCCGCCGAGCTGGAAGATGCCGGCTTCGAACGAAAGACGCGTGCGCGTCGAATTCTTTTCGAAGATCATCGCAAGCGTGCGGTCGTGCAGCGGATGATAGGTCTCGTAGCTCTTGAACTTGCGCTTCAGGATGCGCGCGCGTTCGAGGACGTAGTCGTAATCGTCGAGCGAGAAATCCTTGAACTGCAGATAGTGGCGAATTTTTTTGGAGGTCATGAAACGCATACGGCGGCTTCGACCCGGCCCGGAATGAGCCGGACGGCGCCGCCGTCGTTGGTGGTATCACATTTGAGCATAAAGGATTTCGCCCTGTTTGACGAGTTGGCCAAAACGCGCAGAACCGCGCCGCAGGGCGCGAGAGCAGGGCATCCGGCCGTTTGGGTGCACTGCGGAAAGAAGGCCGCTGCTGTATAATTGCGCTGGTTTTTTCAACACATCACTGACATTTCGCAGCTTCCAACGCGTGTTCGCGGCGCAGGTTCGACTGGCCGAAACGCGCGATCCAATGCGCATGACGCGCACGCTTTTTCAGATGCAGCGTCGCGCCGGATGTCCGAAGCGGGTCCGGCCGAGACCACGAGCCCGGAACCGACAGAACCACGAAAGGCCGTATCCGATGAAACCGCATCGGCAGCGCCCGCCGACGCGGTTTGTGCATGATGCGTGCGTGTTCGCCGGCGTGCCAGCCGGCCGTCAAACAGGTATTCCTACATGGCCGAAGCAACCCCAACCGAGTACTTCATTCAAGGCGTGACCAAGAGCGGAAAGACCTTTCGCCCGAGCGACTGGTCGGAGCGACTGTGCGGCGTGATGTCGGCGTTCGGGCCGGGGGCGAGGGGACCGAATGCGCGCCTGCAATATTCGTCGTATGTCCGTCCGACGATGCTCGGCAACGTGAAGACGGTGATCCTCGACTCGCGCCTGCGCGACGTCGAACCGATGGCATTCGATTTCGTGATGAACTTCGCGAAGGACAACGATCTGGTGGTCACCGAAGCGTGCGAACTGCCGCCGCATCACGGCACGCAGACGAATCAGCGCTGAACGGTTCAAGGCGCGCTGTCGACGACAAAAAAGCCCGCGAAAGCGGGCTTTTTCGATGCTGCGACAGCGGAAACAGGAAGCAGCGGCCGGCTGAATCGCGCGAACGCCGGAAGTGCGCAGAGAATGCGCGCCCGGCGGCGGATACAGCCGGCAGCGAGCCGGAATTACTGGGCTGCGGGAGCTTGCAGACCCTTGATGGCTGCAGCCAGGCGGCTCTTATGGCGAGCGGCCTTGTTCTTGTGAACGATTTTCTTGTCGGCGATGATGTCGATCGTCTTCGACGACGACTTGAAGATTTCAGCAGCCTTGGCTTGATCGCCGGCGTCGATCGCCTTGCGAACTGCCTTGATGGCGGTGCGGAACTTCGAGCGCAGTGCCGAGTTGTGCGAGTTTGCTTTGGCGGCCTGACGGGCGCGCTTGCGAGCTTGTGCGGTATTTGCCATGACGGTTCCTTATCCTGTTCCAGCTGTTTACTTGTGTCAGCGAGTGTTCACCCCGCTCGCTACTGCTCTGGCCGTGGACCAGACGAGAGTGCGAAGGTGGCTTCCTACGCGCTGCTTTGATCGGAACTCCCGGGAACGATTGCCCAAGAGCGCAAAAATCGTGGAAAAAACACGTGAAGCTGCCTTTGCGGAGCTTCGAAACCGACGAGTATAGCAAGCAACCACAAGATGTGACAAGCGCCGATTCGAGCCGCGTACCGCACGGGTGCCTGAGGCCTCGTAGGGCGGGCCGGCGGCGCCGCTCCCGTCTTTGTGCGGAGCCGATCTGAGACCGGCACGCGCCGCCCGTATAATAAGCGCCCCATGAATCTATTCCGCGCCCTTTTGACGGTCAGCGGCTTCACGCTGCTGTCGCGCGTGACCGGGCTGGTCCGCGAAACGCTGATCGCCCGAGCCTTCGGCGCGAGCCAGTTCACCGACGCCTTTTACGTCGCCTTCCGAATACCGAACCTGCTGCGGCGTCTGTCCGCGGAAGGCGCGTTCGCGCAGGCGTTCGTGCCGATCCTCGCGGAGTTCAAGAATACCGAAGGGCACGACCCGACCAAGGCGCTCGTCGACGCGATGTCCACCGTGCTCGCCTGGAGCCTCGCCGTGCTCTCGCTCGCGGGCGCGGCGGGCGCGTCGTGGGTGGTGTTCGCGGTGGCGTCGGGGCTGAAGCACGACGGCCAGGCTTACGTGCTCGCCGTCTCGATGACGCGGATCATGTTCCCCTACATCATCTTGATCTCGCTGACGACGCTCGCGTCCGGCGTGCTCAACACCTACAAGCAGTTTTCGCTGCCGGCGTTCGCGCCGGTGCTGCTGAACGTCTCGTTCATCGGCGCGGCCGTGTTCGTCGCGCCGCACCTGAAAGTGCCGGTGTTCGCGCTCGCATACGCGGTGATCGTCGGCGGGGTTTTGCAGTTTCTCGTGCAGCTGCCGGGGCTCAAGAAAATCGACATGATCCCGCGCATCGGGCTCAATTTCTTTCGCGCGCTGCGGCATCCCGGCGTGAAGCGCGTACTCCTCAAGATGGTCCCGGCGACCTTCGCCGTCTCCGTCGGCCAGTTGAGCCTCATCATCAATACGAATATCGCCTCGCAGATCGGGCAAGGCGCCGTCTCGTGGATCAATTACGCTGACCGCCTGATGGAATTCCCGACCGCGCTCCTCGGCGCCGCGCTCGGCACGATCCTGCTGCCGAGCCTCTCGAAAGCGCACGTCGACGCCGATCCCGTCGAATATTCCGCGCTCCTCGACTGGGGTCTGCGCATCACGTTCCTGCTGGCCGCGCCGAGCGCCGTCGCGCTGTTCTTCTTCGCGGAGCCGCTCACCGCGACGCTTTTCCACTACGGCAAGTTCGACGCGCACTCCGTCGTGATGGTCGGCCGGGCGCTCTCGGCGTATGGCATCGGGCTGATCGGCCTGATCCTCATCAAGATTCTCGCGCCCGGCTTCTACGCGAAACAGGACATCAAGACGCCGGTGAAGATCGCGGTCGGTGTGCTGGTGATGACGCAGGTCAGCAATTACATTTTCGTGCCGATTTTTTCGCACGCGGGCCTGACACTTTCGATCGGTCTCGGCGCGCTCGCCAACGCGCTCTTGTTGTTCCTCGGCTTGCGCAGGCGCGGAATCTATCAGCCGTCGGCGGGCTGGACGCGCTTTTTCGTGCAACTGCTGGGCGCGTGTCTCGTGCTCGCGGGCGTGATGCACTGGGTGTCGGCGAACTTCGACTGGATCGGCATGGGCGCGACGCCGCTCGCACGAATTGTGCTGCTCGGAGCGAGCCTGGTTATCTTCGCCGCGCTATATTTCGGTATGCTCTCCGCGATGGGCTTTAAATACGCGTATTTCCGAAGGCGAACGCTCTGATGACGACAACGCGCATCCTCGACTATTTCAGCTCGCTCGTGGCGGAAGACGAAACGCTGCCGCTCACGGAGTCGGCTTTGTCGCTGGCGCAGGACGCCTATCCCGATCTCGACTTGCAGGGCGTGCTCGCCGAAGTCGATGAACTCGTCCTGCGGGTGCGCCGCCGCATGCCCGAGGACGCCGACATCAAGCAGAAAGTCGGCGTGCTGAATCGTTATTTCTTCCGCGAACTCGGTTTCACGAGCAACCTCAACGACTATTACGATCCGGACAACAGCCATCTGAACGTCGTGCTGAAGCGCCGGCGCGGCATCCCGATTTCGCTCGCGGTGATCTATCTGGAGATGGCCGAGCAGCTCGGCATTCCGGTGCGCGGCGTGTCGTTTCCGGGACACTTCCTGCTGCGCGTCAGCGCGCCCGACGGCGACGTGATGCTCGATCCGACCACGGGCCACTATCTGTCCGAATCGCAGATGGTGGAGATGCTGGAGCCGTATGTGCAGCGCGTCGGCGAATCGCTCGGGAGCGCGCTGCGCGTGCTGCTGCAACCGGCGACACGCCGTGAAATCGTCGCGCGGATGCTGCGCAACCTGAAGAGCGTCTATCTGCAAACGGAGCGCTGGCAGCGGCTGCTCGCCGTCCAGCAGCGGCTCGTGATTCTGCTGCCCGAGAACATCGAGGAAGTGCGCGATCGCGGTTTCGCGTACGCGCGGCTCGATTACCTGCGCCCGGCGCTGGAAGATTTGCAACGCTATCTCGAAGACCGGCCCGAGGCGGAAGACGCGACCGTCGTCGAAACGGAATTGCACGAGCTCCGGCAGCGCACCCAGCACGACGGCGATTGAAGCGCTCTTGCAGCGAGAACGAAGACGGCGGCCCGCGAAGGCCGCCGTTTTTCATTTCGGCTGCATGCGAATCGCGCCGTCCAGCCGGATCACTTCGCCGTTGAGCATCGGATTGTCGAAGATCTGCTTGACGAGCATCGCGAATTCGGCCGGCCGGCCAAGCCGCGAGGGAAACGGCACCATCGCGCCGAGCGCGTCCTGGACGTCCTGCGGCATGCCGAGCAGCATCGGCGTCTCGAAGATGCCGGGCGCGATCGTCATCACGCGGATCGCGTTGCGCGAGAGGTCGCGTGCGATCGGCAGCGTCATGCCCGCGACGCCGCTCTTCGATGCCGCATAGGCCGCCTGTCCGATTTGTCCGTCGAAAGCCGCGACCGACGCCGTGCTGACGATCACGCCGCGCTCGCCCGCTGCGTTCGGCTCGTTCTTCGACATCGCGGCCGCCGCGAGCCGGATCATGTTGAACGTGCCGATCAGGTTGACGGCGATCGTCTTCGCGAACAGGTCGAGCGGGTGAGGGCCGTCCCGGCCGACGGTCTTCGATGCCGGCGCGACGCCCGCGCAGTTCACGAGGCCGCGCAGGCTGCCGAGTTGCGTCGCGGCCTCGACGGCCTGTTTGCCGTCCGCTTCCTGACTCACGTCGCATTTCACGAACACGCCGCCCAGTTCTTTCGCGAGCGCTTCGCCCGCCGCTTCGTTCATGTCGGCGAGCACGACCTTGCCGCCGTGTTCCGTGACGAGGCGCGCGGTCGCGGCGCCGAGGCCAGATGCGCCGCCGGTGATCAAAAAGACGTTGTCTTGGATGTCCATGTCTCGCTCCTTGGCTTGAGTGTCGCTATGCGTGTTTTGAGGCCGGACGATTGTATCCGCCAGCTCGCGCGGCTTCGATTCTCCACGCGCGGAAAAACAAAACCCGCTCACGAAGAGCGGGTTTGCCAATGCAAATCGAAAAACGAAAGCGCTTATTTCAGCGCATCGAACACGCGCGTGCGGATGTCGTCAACGCTGCCGAGGCCCGAGATCTTCCGGTACTGCGGCGCCTTCAGGCCGCTCGCGCCGCCGTGCTGCGCCCAGTCGTTGTAGTACTGGATGAGCGGCTTGGTCTGCGCGACATACACGTCGAGCCGCTTCTTCACGGTCTCTTCCTTGTCGTCGTCGCGCTGGATCAGCGGTTCGCCGGTGACGTCGTCGACCATGTCGTTCTTCGGCGGGTTGAACTTCACGTGATACGTGCGCCCCGACGCCGCATGCACGCGACGTCCGCTCATGCGCACGATGATCTCGTCGAACGGGACGTCGATTTCGAGCACGTAGTCGATCGCGACGTTCGCCTGCTTCATGGCTTCCGCCTGCGGCAGCGTGCGCGGGAAGCCGTCGAACAGATAGCCGTTCGCGCAGTCCGGCTGTTGCAGCCGTTCCTTCACGAGATTGATGATGAGCGTGTCCGGAACCAGCTCGCCGGCGTCCATGAAACCCTTCGCCTCGACGCCGAGTGGCGACCCCGCCTTGACCGCGGCGCGCAGCATGTCGCCCGTCGAGATCTGCGGAATGCCGAACTTTTCCTTGATGAAGTTTGCCTGGGTGCCCTTGCCCGCGCCGGGTGCGCCCAACAGGATCAAACGCATGGTGATATCTCCGAATCGTATTGAAACCTGCGTCGCGAGGCTTGACATGCATCCGGTGATGCCGCGCTCGTGCGGCGTCAAGCGTGGCGGCGCGGCCGGTCGGAGAGACGGCGCGGCACCAGTCGACAGCGGCGCGATGTTGAGCGTGGCGCTGACCGGATGGCTCGCGCTAATCGTTTGATTATGCCACGGCTCGTCATAATCGCGACCGTTAAAAACGGCTGTGATGCCCGTTATTCGGGCGAGAGCGGGGGTTTACACGACTTGTGCCGAAGACGCGGCATGCGCCTTCGCGCGTCAGTTTCCTCGCTCGAAAAGCGCCTGTACGCGCGCGAGATCGGCGGGGGTATCGACACCCGGCGGCGGCGCGTCGTGCGTGACGAGCACGGCGATGCGCTCGCCATGCCAGAGCGCGCGCAATTGTTCGAGCGCTTCGGCTTCTTCGATCGGCGCCTGCGCGAGCGTCGGATAGACGCGCAGGAATTTCGCGCGATACGCATAGAGGCCGATGTGGCGCAGCACGTTCGGCGGCACGGCGGGCAGCGCGGCGAGCGCAGCGACATCGGGCCAGCGCGATTGCCACGCGTCGCGCGACCAGGGAATCGGCGCGCGCGAGAAGTAGAGCGCGACGCTCCGCGCGTCGAGCACGACCTTCACGACGTTCGGGCTGAAGACGTCGGCGGGATCGTGGATCGGATGCGCGGCGGTCGCGATCGCGCACAACGAATGCGCCGCGAGATGCGCGGCGACATCGCGCACGAGTTGCGGGTCGATCAGCGGTTCGTCGCCCTGAACGTTGACGACGATGGTGTCGTCGCTCCAGCCGAAATGCGTCGCGACTTCGGCGAGGCGGTCCGTGCCGGTCGGATGATCGGCGCGCGTTTGCAGCACGTCGATCCCGTGTTCCTTCGCGATGTCCACGACGCGCGGCGAGTCGGTCGCGATCAGCACCTGCTGCGCGCCCGAAAGCCGCGCGCGCTCGGCGACGCGCACGACCATCGGTTTGCCGCCGATGTCGGCGAGCGGCTTGTTCGGCAGCCGCGTGGACGCGAGCCGCGCCGGAATCACGGCGACGAAATCGACGGGAGCGTTCATCGTCGCGGCGCTCAGTTGCCGCTGGGCTTGAGCGGCTCGACGGGCGTGCCTTCGACGGTCTGGCGCGCTTCGTCGGCGAGCATCACGGGGATGCCGTCGCGGATCGGATAGGCGAGCTTGTCCGCGCTGCAGATGAGCTCCTGCGCCGCGCGATCGTAGTTGAGCGGGCCCTTGCAGATCGGGCAGACGAGGATTTCAAAGAGGCGTGCGTCCACGGAGTTTCTCCACAACTAGGGCGATGAGGCGGGGCTTCAGCACGGCTTCCACTGGGACGACCCAGATGCGCGCGTCGCGCCAGGCCCCGAATTTTACTGCATCCTTCTCGGTGATCAGGATGGCGTCGGCGTCGATGCCGGCGAACGGATTCTCGCGATACGCGTAGTGATCGGGGAAGGCGCGCGTCGCGGGCGTGATGCCCGCCGCGCGCAGCGTCGCGAAGAAGCGCTCGGGCGAGCCGATGCCCGCCGCCGCCACGACCCTCTCGCCCGCGAACTGCGCGAGCGACCGGCGCATGGACGGATCGTCGAGGAGCCACGCGTCGCCGGGCGAGAGGTCGAGCGGGAACGTGTTCGGCCACGGCGGCAGCGTGCGCTCGTAGGGACTGTTGACGAGCGTCGCATCGCGGCGTCGCGACATCGGTTCGCGCAGGGGACCGGCGGGCAGCAGGAAGTTGTTGCCGCCGAGCCGGTCGTCGAACACGACGAGCTCGAACGCGCGGGCGAGCCGGTAATGCTGCAGGCCGTCGTCGCTCACGATCACGTCCACCGACGCATTCGCCTTCAGCAGCGCCTGCGCCGCCGCGACGCGGTCGGGGCTCACGTACACCGGCGCATGCGTGCGGCGCGCGATCAGGAGCGGTTCGTCGCCGACCTTGTCCGGCGAACTCGATGCGGTGACGGCGGTCGGCGCTTCGATCTTCGCGCCGTAACCGCGCGACACGACGCCCGGCTGGAACCCGGCGGCGCGTAGCGCCTCGACGAGCGCGATCACGGTCGGCGTCTTGCCGGTCCCGCCGACGGTCACGTTGCCGACGATCACGACCGGCACGCCGACATCGACCCGCTTCATCCAGCCGAGGTCGAAGAGCGCGCGGCGCGTTGCGGCGATGGCGCCGAACACGCAGGCGAACGGCGTGAGCGCCCACGCGACGTAGCCGCGCTTGCGCCATTCGCGCGCGAGGAAGGTTTCGATCGGCGGCTTGAGATCAGACATGGACCGCCCGCCGGCCGCGGATGTTGACGTGGACGCGCGCAGGGACGACCGGCGTGAAAGGGTGCGACGGATTCAGCATCGGCATGGATCTCCGAGAAACTTGCTCGACCGCTCGCGATCGCGACCGGTGCACGAACCCGGCACTCTAGCGCGGGCGGGCCGCGCGCGCCAGTCGCGAAAACTGGCGGCAATGGCCGGCCGGAGCGCGCCGCGCGGGAATCCACAACCTGTGGATAACTCTGTGAAGAACTTGCGCCCGAAATCGCCCAAAGCCGCGTCAGGAAAGAGTTGCTCCGGCAATGCGAACGGTTCCATAAATATTCTCCTTCAAAATCAACGACTTATTTCCATGCTACGGCCTTCCGGAGCGACTTCGCAGCGCCGGTCGGTAAGTCCTGCTGTGTGGACACTTGCTACACTCCGAGTCCTTTTTTAACGTGTCCTGGCCGAATGGCGTATCGTCCGGCAGGTCTACAAACACTCCGCGCTGCCATGAATTCCGATCCTCTGTCATCGCCAGGCGGCGATGCCGTCGTCCCCGTTTCCGCGCTGAATCGCGCGATCGGCACCCTGCTCGAACGGTCGTTTCCGCTCGTGTGGGTGTCGGGCGAAGTGTCGAATTTCACGCGCGCCGCGAGCGGTCACTGGTACTTCTCGATCAAGGACGCGCAGGCGCAGATGCGCTGCGTCATGTTCCGCGGCCGTGCGCAGTACGCCGAATTTACGCCGCGCGAGGGCGACAAGATCGAAGTGCGCGCGCTCGTCACGATGTACGAGCCGCGCGGCGAATTGCAGTTGAATGTCGAAGCGGTGAGGCGCACGGGGCAGGGACGGCTCTTCGAAGCGTTCCTGCGCCTGAAGGCGCAACTCGAAAGCGAGGGCCTGTTCGCCGCCGAACGAAAGCGCGCGCTGCCCGCGCATCCGCGCGCGGTCGGCATCGTGACGTCGCTACAGGCCGCCGCGTTGCGCGACGTGCTGACCACGCTTTGCCGCCGCGCGCCGCACGTGCCGGTCATCGTCTATCCGGCGCCGGTGCAGGGCGCGGGCGTCGGCGCGAAGCTCGCCGCGATGGTCGAGGCGGCGAACGCGCGGCGCGAAGTGGATGTGCTGATCGTGTGCCGGGGCGGCGGATCGATCGAGGACCTGTGGGCGTTCAACGAGGAAGTGCTCGCGCGCGCGATCGCGGAGAGCGCGCTGCCGGTGGTGAGCGGCGTCGGGCACGAGACCGATTTCACGATCGCCGATTTTGCCGCCGACGTCCGCGCGCCGACGCCGACTGCCGCCGCCGAACTCGTCAGTCCGCAGCGCGTGCTGCTGCTGCGCGATCTGGATCACCGGCACGCGGCGCTCGCGCGCGCGTTCGGGCGCATGATGGAACGCCGCGAGCAGCAACTCGACTGGCTCGCGCGACGGCTCGTGAGCCCGGCCGAGCGGCTTGAGCGTCAGCGCGTGCATCTTCGGCAACTGGCGATGCGGCTCGTCTCTGCGGGTGCGCGTCCGGCGCGCGAAGCGCGCGCCCGCTTTGCGATGGCGCAGTTGCGCTGGCAGCGCCTGCGCCCGGATCTCGGCGCCGAACGCGAGCATCTGATGCGGGTGGCGCAGCGATTGCGCACATCGCAAGGCAGGCGTCACGAGCGGGAGGCGGCGCGCGTGTCGGAGTTGTCGGCGCGCTTGCAGGTGCTGAGTCCGCGGCGCACACTGGAACGCGGCTACGCGGCGCTGATCGATACGCAGACGGGCCGTGCATTGCGCGCGCCGGGCGCGCTGAAACCGAAGCGCGCGCTGACCGTGCATCTCGCCGAAGGCAGCGCGGATGTCCTCATCGCCGACGTGCAGCCGCGTCTCTCCGACGAGTTTTGAAGGATGCGTTTTCTGCATCCGCGAATGTATTTTTGACGCCTCTCGAACGAGGCAGTCGAGCATTATTTACGCCGCACAGAAGGCGCCGAAAGCGATCCTGCTCATAAAGGGCATGCGGTTTGCGGGGTTATCCCAACTCGCCTACAATCCATTGCTCCACTGCCTCACTCCTCACAGTCCCCACAAATCAACATAGAAGGAAGCTCGCACCATGGAACATACGCTCCCGCCGCTGCCGTTCGACAAGAACGCGCTCGCTCCGCACATGTCGGAAGAAACGCTTGAGTACCACTATGGCAAGCATCACCAGACCTATGTGACGAACCTGAACAAGTTGATTCCGGGCACCGAATTCGAGAACCTTCCCCTCGAAGAGATCGTGAAGAAGTCGTCGGGCGGTGTGTTCAACAACTCGGCTCAGGTCTGGAACCACACGTTTTTCTGGAACAGCCTGTCGCCGAATGGCGGCGGCGCTCCGTCGGGCGCGCTCGGCGACGCGATCAACGCCAAGTGGGGCTCCTACGACAAGTTCAAGGAAGAATTCGCGAAGGTTGCCATCGCGACGTTCGGCTCGGGCTGGGCATGGCTCGTGAAGAAGGCGGACGGCACGCTCGACATCGTGTCGACGAGCAACGCCGCCACGCCGCTCACCACCGACTCGAAGGCGGTCCTGACGATCGACGTGTGGGAACACGCGTATTACATCGACTATCGCAATGCGCGTCCGAAGTTCGTCGAGGCTTACTGGAACATCGTTAACTGGGACTTCGCCACGAAGAATTTCGGCGCGTGAGTCGTTTGTTCAGCGGGATGATTCGCGACAGGATTTGAAAGATGTAGCGTGTTTGAAAGCCCTCCGACGTGAGGGCTTTTTTATGCGTTCGCGGTGTGCGCTGCTTTTAGCCGGCGCGCGGCCAGCGTCGGTTCAGTTTCACCGTGGGCCGCACGCGTTCGCGCAGCCATTGGCGCGCGGCGCGCTTGACGCCGGTGAGGCCGACGATGTGTCTGCTCACGGCAGCGCGGGCGTGAATGCACGATGTTCGACGCTCGACCCGCGCGCGACGAGCGCCGCGCTCTCGGGTATCTCCTGCCATGCGCCGGGAAGGTCGACCAGCGGCTCCGACAAGACCAGAAAGGCGTCGTCGCCCGCCACCTTGATGCGTGGATCGTCGGGATACAGTTCGCGCAAATGCCGAAACGAATTACTGTGAAAGAGCGAGCGTGACTCTGTCTCACTCGAATAGCGAACGGCGACGATCTGCTCGCCGTCGGTCGCGCAGACGGTCATGTTGAGCGGATGCTCGATGCCATGTCTTCGCCCCGTTGCCTCGATGACCGCGACCATGCGCTCGATCGCCTGAACCGGTTCGACTTGCAGGCCGAACGTGAGCGCGAGGAAGAACATGACTTCGGAATCGGTGGAACCTTCTACCGACGCGAACAGCGCCGGATCGATCGCGAGCATCAGGTCGCGTCTGACCTTGGGGTACTCGCGTATCAGGCCGTTGTGCATGAAGAGCCAGCGTCCATAACGAAACGGATGGCAGTTGGTTTCCTGGGCGGGCGTATCGGTGGCCGCGCGAATGTGCGCGACGAAAAGCGGCGAACGGATGGCGCGCGCGGCTTCCCGCAGATTGCGGTCGCTCCAGGCCGGTTGCACGCAGCGATAGCGAAACGGGGTGTCCGACGCAGGCGCGTACCAGCCGACGCCGAAGCCATCGCCGTTGGTGGTCGTATGGCCGAGGCGTGAATGCAGGCTCTGATCGATCAGTGAATGCTGGGCGCGGAACAGCACCGCTTCGAGTTGAACGGGGTTGCCCTTGTACGCGAGCCAACGACACATGATGCGTCTCCTGGTGAACGTCGATGCACTTCTTCCAAAGTCCTTTCGACTCAAGCCGGATTCGCCGCGACGAAGTCCCTGAACGCAAAATACGCGGGATTCTTCAACTTGCCGTCCGCCTGGATCAGCCCGTAGTCCGGATCGATAACACAGTACATCATCACCGATTCGATGCCGTACTTGTCCCTGATCGACCGGTATTGTTTGAGCGCCTTCGTCACATAGTCGGCTGCCGACTGCTGCGTGTCCCCGCTGCCGGCCCAGCCCCATTCCGTCAGCCAGATCGGCACGCCGAACGAATCCTTCAGCACCTGCAACACGTCCACGCAGGCGTTGAGACGCCCGCCGCACTGGATGTCGCCGGAAGTCTTGTACCAGTGATAGCTCGTGAAATCCCAGCGCAGTGCCGCCGCGCCCGACACGCCCGCTGCGCTGCCATCGGGCGACATGCCGTTCCACAGCATCTGCAACGCGCGATAGGCCATCGGAATGCCGACGTTGACGCCGCATTTGATGGACGGATCGATCGACTTCACGCCGTCGATCATCCCGCGCAAAGCGCCGCGAAACGACGGCCAGTAGGCCGGGTTCCAGTCGGACGAGAGACTGCCGTCGCCGCCGATCTTGAGCGGCACATCGAGTTCGTTGCCGCATTCGATGTGCGTCACGAGCCCCTTCAGCGGGCGCGCGCAGTTCGCTCCGAGGTCGTGGCCGAGCGTGTACGCCGCCGCTTCCGTGCTGCTCCAGTCCCAGCCGGCCGAGTACGGATTGAGCATAGGCAGGATCGAGACGCCGCTGCCCGCGAACGCGCCCTTCAACGCATCGGCGAGCACCTGCGACATGACGCTGCCCGCGACGTCGCAGCGGTAGTTGGTCACGCCGAGATCCTTGAGGATGGCGAGTTGCTCGGCAGCCGACATCGTCTTGTAGATGCCGGTGCCAAATCCCATGTGGCCGTTCATGCCGTAGAAAAGACCTTGCGCCGATGAAACCGGCTGGGGCGCCTTGCCGACGTTGTCCGTGGATGGGCCGCCCCCGCCCCCGCCGCACGCCGCGAGCACGCCGCTGCCCGCCGAGGCCAGCATCATCGAGAGAAAGGTTCTGCGCGACGTGACGGTCGCGAGACGACTAGTCGCCATGATCGGCGAGCGCCCGTTGCAATTCATGAATCCCGGCCGGTTTGACGAGATGATGTGCGAACCCCGCTTCGTCCGACCGCCGGCGGTCCTCGTCCTGACCATATCCGGTGTACGCGACAAAGATGGCGTCCTCGGCGCCCGACAAGGCGCGAAGTTCGCGAGGCAGTTCGTAGCCGTTCATGCCGGGCAGCCCGGCGCAGTCGGGCCGCAACATCAAGAGCGGGCTGGGTATCGCTTCGAACAGAAGCTGGAAATCCTCAGCCGGCAACGGACTCTGACTGTCCATGGCGTGAAGTCCAACGAGGGACAAACCTCCTCAAGATAGGAAGCTGGCACTAACGGACAGTGTATAAAGGCTCATCGCGTTATCAAAGTGCCTTTTTCAAAGACTTTTATTCGCCCGTCATTCGATCGGCATAAATGTCTGCTCCGCCGTTTCGCGCGCATTCATCGCGTGGCGACGCAACGGCGCACATATCGAAATCGTGGTTTCCTGCGCGCTTCAATACCTGGAATACGATTGAGAAAGCAGCGGGCGAGTGCCCGAATCCGTCGCGGCGCCATTGCGGGAGAGAACCCATGTCGATTCGATTCGCAAGCTGGCTGGTCTCGTTCGGGGCGCTCGCGCTCTTCGCCTGTGCGCAGCCGCACGAGCAGGTCGCGCCCGGCGAGGATTCGTCTGCGCTGATCGCGCGCCTCGGACCGCCGCGCGAAACGTACGACCTCCAGAACGGCGGCAAGCGCCTGATGTGGCCGACCCAGCCGATGGGTTCGACGACCACCGCAGCGGACGTCGATGCGTCGGGCAAGGTGGTGAGCGTGCGCCAGATGCTGCGGGAAACGGAGTTCTATCGCGCCGAAGTCGGAAAATGGACGCGCAACGACGTGCTCGTCAATTTCGGCAAGCCCTTCGAGACGGCCTACTTCAAGCGCACGGACCGGCAGGTGTGGTCATATCGGTACATGGAGAACAACATCGATCACCTGATCTACAACTTCTCGTTCGACAATCAGGGCGTCCTGCGCGAGACGCAGAAGATGCCCGACCCGATGTACGAACGCGACCGGCGCGGGCGGTTTTAGATCACGTTCGCTGGTTCCCTTCGAGTTCATCGCATTACGAGCGCCAGGTTTTCCGTCCCGAGCGGGTCAAGCATTGCGTCACGTCGGCTCACGCCGCCTCCGTGACCTTGGACCAAAGTCCAATACCTGCCGACGTGTGTCAGTCCTATTCTTGACCTGACGTGTTTTTGTTCCGAGATTCACCTGACAAGTTCAACGGCCGCTTAGCGGCTGTTGTCGGTTCGGCGTGATTTGCACGAGACGAGAGCGGCAATCTCCGGTGCGCGACAGCCCAATCGGCCGCATTTCAATCGAGGAGACTTTCATGAACCGTCGTACCTTCTTTTCGCTGACCGCCATCGCCATGGCTAGTTCGCTGGCCGCGTGCAACACGGCTTCGACACCGACGGAAGCGTCCAACAAGCGCCGTGAAATCGACTCCGCTGTCGATGCCGCGCTCAGCAAGCTGTACAGTTCGACGCCCGGTGCGCAGGCGCAGGGCGCCAAGGCCCGTGCCATTCTCGTCTTTCCGTCGGTGATCGCCGCGGGTCTCGTGGTCGGCGGCGAATATGGCGAAGGCGCGCTGCGCGCAGGAGGGTCGTCGGTCGGCTATTACAAGACCAGTACCGCATCGTTCGGCTTGCAGATCGGCGCCCAGTCCAAGGCGGTGTTTCTCATGTTCATGACCGACGACGCGCTGAATAAATTCCGCACGAGCGACAAGGGCTGGACGGCCGGCGTGGATGGCTCGGTGGCGGTGGCGAAGACGGGCGCCAACGGTGCACTCGACACCGCGACGACGAATTCGCCCATCGTCGGTTACGTGCTGACCAACACCGGCCTGATGGCCAATCTCAGCTTCGAAGGCACCAAGGTCAGCAAGCTCGATATCTGATGTCGGTGCTGCGGCGCGTAACCGGTGAAGCGCGGTTGCGGCACATGCGCGAAGTGACCTGCCGGGAGAAAAGTCATGCTGCTCACACCGACGAGCCGGCGGGTGCTGTCCAAGGAACTGCTTGATGTCCTGATCCGCGCGGGGCTCGTGGCTGTTCTCGCCATGTTCTGTTTCAGGATCTTCGCCCCGTTCCTCAACCTCATGGTCTGGGCGTTGATCCTCGCCATCACGCTATATCCGCTTCAAGCCAGACTCCGGCGCAGGTTCGCCAACAAGGACGGACTGACCGCCACGCTCATCATCCTCATCGCGTTCGTCGTCATTCTCGTGCCGACTTATCTGCTCGGCGTCGCGGTCGGCGATTCGATCGAGCATGCGAAGGACATGTTCAAAAGCGGTGAATTCCACGTGCCGCCGCCGGCCGACTCGGTGGCGAGCTGGCCGCTGGTCGGCCAGAAGGTGCATGACTTCTGGCAGCAGGCATCGACGGACCTCACCGGTCTCGCGCAGAAGTTCGCGCCGCAACTCAAGGAGGCCGGTCTCGCGCTGCTCGGAACCATTACCGGTCTCGGCGCGGGGCTGCTGCTGTTCTTCGCGGCCCTGATCGTCGCCGGCATCCTCATGGCGTATGGCGCGTTGGGCCACAAGAGCGCAGTGGAGATCGCCGCGCGCATCTTCGGCCCGGAAAACGGCTCGCAGATCGCCGGTCTTTGCACGGCCACCATTCGCGCGGTCGCGCAGGGCGTGGTCGGGATCGCGTTCATCCAGATGCTGCTCATCGGCGTCGCGTTCATCGTCATGGGTATTCCGGGCGCGGGTCTGCTCGCGCTCGCGGTGCTCTTGATCGGCATCATGCAGTTGCCCGCCACGCTGATCACCGTGCCCGTGATCGCCTTCGTGATCGTCACGGAAGGCGCGAACGTCATGACGATCATCTTCTCGGTCTATGTGTTCGTCGCGGGGCTTGCCGATAACGTGCTCAAGCCGATGATGCTCGGCCGCGGCGTCGCCGTGCCCATGCCCGTGGTGCTGATCGGCGCGCTCGGCGGCATGGTGACGGGCGGCGTGATCGGCCTGTTCATCGGACCCGTGATGCTGGCAGTCGGGTATCAGCTGTTCTGGCGATGGGTGAGAGACCCGAACCAGCCGCCGCCCGTCGAGATCCAGGAACAAAAGCAGTCTTGATGCTGCGGGGACGTGTCCGTGTCGCCTTTCATACGCTCTTACAGGATGGCGATACTGCTCGGCGCAGGGTGTCTGAGCGGATGCATGCGAGTGGGTCCGGACTTTCAGCCGCCGCCTGAGCGCTTGCGCGAGCACTGGAGCAGCGAGTCGATCGCGCGGGTCACGCAACAGGCGGCGCAGCCCGACGTGCGGCAGTGGTGGCAAATTTTCAGCGACGCAAACCTCGATCGCCTGATCGCGCAAGCCGATGCCAGCAATGGCGATGTGAAGATCGCCGGCCTGCGTGTCATCGAGGCCCGCGCCCAACTGGGCATCGCGCTCGCGGGACGCTACCCGCAGGTGCAGCAGGCCAACGCCGACGTGTTTTACTCGGCGGGAAAGCGTTCGGATGGATTCAACACCCGCTCGGGCGGTTACTGGCAGTACGGCGCGGGCTTGAGCATCGGCTGGGAACTCGATTTCTGGGGGCGTTTCAGCCGCGCGATCGAATCGGCCGACGCCGCGTTCTTCGCGGCGCAAGCCAACCGCGATGCGGCGCTGGTGCTGTTGCACGCGCAGGTCGCGGATACATATTTCACGCTGCGCACGGCCGAGGCGCGTCTGCGCATTGCGCGCGAGAACGCCCAGTTGCAAAAGCGCAGCTTCGAGATTGCCCGGAAACTCTTCAAGAGCGGCGAGACCGACGAACTCGATCTCCAGCAGGCAAAGACGCAGTATCTCGGGACACTGAGCAGCATTCCCGAGTTCGAAAGCCAGATCGTGCTTGCGCATCATGCGCTGGCCGCGCTGATCGGGCGGCCGCCCGGCCCGCTGCCGGAACTCGACGTGCAGTCGGGCAAGGAGGGCGTCGTGCCGCTGGTGGACCATGTGGTGTTGCAGGACGTGCCGGCGGATCTGCTGTTGCGTCGCCCCGACGTTCTCGCCGCCGAGTACCAGATGGCCGCGCAATCGGCGCTCATCGGCGTGGCGAAAGCCGATCTCTATCCGTCCGTCTCCTTGCTGGGCTCGCTCGTGTGGAGCGCGAGTTCGCTGACCGGCTCACCGAACACGCTGGCCCTGGTGGCCGGCCCGAGCGTCACATGGAACATTTTCGATCACGGGCGAATCACCAACAACGTGCGCGTGCAGGACGCGCGCCTGCAACAGTTGACCGTCGCCTACCAGAACACCGTGCGCTCGGCGGCCCGCGAGGCCGACGACGCCGCCACGGCGCTGATCGCCGCCTTGCAGCGAGACACCATCCTGAACGACGCGCAAGGGGCCGCGCGGCGCTCGCTCACGCTCGCCAATACGATCTACCGCGAAGGGTACTCGGACTTCCAGCGCGTCCTCGATGCGCAGCGTGCACTTTTCGCGCAACAGGACAACTACGTCGTCAACCGCAGCAACGCGGTGGGCGGTCTGATTGCGCTCTACAAGGCGCTCGGCGGCGGCTGGTATTCGGAACAGCCGCTCGTCGATGCCGCGACGCGCCGGCAGATGCAGCAACGCACCGACTGGGGCGACTTGCTGGACGCGCCGAATGCTGCGTCCGCCACCAGAAGCCCGTCTGAAGAAGCGTCCCCATGAGCGACAAGCCCGAGCCGACCGCCACGCCGCCGAATCCGCCGCCGAATCCGCCGGCGCCTTCCGCCGAGCCGTCGGGCAAAGCGGTGAAGGTGGTGGTGTGCGTGATCGTCGTCAGCCTGATCTGGTATCTGCTCGCCGATCGTTTTACGCCTTACACGCAACAGGCGCGCGTTCAGGCCTATGTCGTGTCCGTCGCGGCGGAAGCGTCGGGGCGCGTAACCCGCGTCTTCGTGCACAACAACCAGGAAGTCAGCGCGGGCGACGTGCTCTTCGAGATCGACGGCGAGCCCTACCGGATCGCCGTCGATCGCGCACGGGCCGACCTGGAGTCGACGCGCCGGCAGATCGGCGCGGGCACGGCCGGGATCGACGCGGCGCGCGCCTCGTTGCGCGCGGCCATCGCGAACGAGATCAAGGCGCGTCAGGACAGCGAGCGCCTCGACAGGCTGTACCGCGACGACGAAGGCACCGTCTCCCTGCGACGTCTCGAAGTGGCGCGGGCGGCGCACGAGCAGGCAGAGAGTCAGGTCGTCGCGGCACGCGCCGAAGTGGAGCGGGCACGCGAGCAACAGGGCGGCAACGAGTCGGAGAACGCGCAGTTGCGCGCCGCTGCCGCCGGGCTCGAAAAAGCCGAACTCGATCTTGCCAACACGCGCATCACGGCGCGCTCGGGTGGCGTCATCACGGATTTGCGCGCGGAGGTCGGCCAGTTCGCCGCGGCCGGCAACCCCGTCATGACGCTGATCGCCATCCGCGATGTGTGGATCAGCGCGGACATGACCGAAAACAATCTGGCGCATCTGCAGCCCGGCACGGCCGTGTCGATTGCGCTCGACGCACTGCCGGGCGAAGTGTTCCAGGGGCGGGTTCGCACTATCGGATATGGCGTGAGCGTGGGCCAGCCTGCGCCGCCCGGCAGCCTGCCGACCGTGCAGAACAGCCGCGACTGGCTGCGCCCTGCGCAACGCTTTCCCGTCATCGTCGAGTTCGATCAGGGGGAGCGGGCGCGTCTGCATAACGTTCGCGTCGGCGGGCAGGCCGAGGTGATGGCGTTTCCCGGTTCGGGCAATCCGCTCAATCCGCTCGGCAGCGTGTTCCTGCGCGTGATGAGCTGGTTTTCATACCTCTACTGAGACGCCCATGCAACGCGAGCTTCGGCGGCCTGATTATCGAACCTTGCGCATGGCCGTCGGGACCGCGCTGTGTCTCTCGATCAGCTTCGCACTCGACCTGCCGATTCCCGTGGTCGCGCCGGTCTTCGCCGTCTTTCTGCTCGCGACGCACACGCGTCCGCTGTCGTTCAAGACCGGCGTGGCCCTCGCGTTGGTCGTCGCGTTGACGACGGGCAGCGGCCTCTTGCTCGTCCCGTTGCTTCGGCATTACGCGTTCGCTGGCGTGATGCTCGTCGGCCTCCTGCTGTTCCTTGCGTTTCGCTATGGTCTGCGCGGCGGGAACAATCTGGTCTCGACGTTCCTCGCGGCCGGACTCACGATGATCTCCGCTGCCGGAACCGCCGACTTCCAACTGGCCGCGACGGTCGTCGGCGCGCTGGTGCAGGGACTCTTGCTTGCCGTGCTGGTGTCGGGCGTCACTCACATGCTGTTTCCCGAGCCCGCGAGCGCGCGGGCGCCGCCCGCCGCCCGGGTCATGCCGGACGATCAGGCGGTGCGCATCGCGCTGCGCGCCGCGCTCGTGGTCATGCCGGCGTATCTGCTCGCGATGGCCGATCCGGCGAGCTACATGCCGATCATCATGAAGTCCGTCAGTCTCGGCAGACAAAGCTGCACCACGACCGCTCGCAGCGCGGCGCGCGATCTGATCGGTTCCACGTTGCTCGGGGGTCTGCTCGCGATTCTGTTCTGGTTTGCGCTCAAGCTCTTCGTGCATCTGTGGATGTTCTTTCTGTGGATGCTGCTGTTCGGCTTGCTGGTGGGACGCAAGCTCTATGGCATCGACCCGACGCGCTACTCGACGGGCTTCTGGCTGAACAGCCTGATCACGATGATCATCCTGCTCGGCCAGTCGGTGCAGGACAGCGCAGCGGGAAAGGACGTCTACACGGCGTTCGCGGTGCGCATGGGGCTCTTCGTGGCGGTCACGGTTTACGCGTGTCTGATGCTGCTGATTTTCGAGCAGCGAAGCCGCGCGCGATGAAGGAGGTGCCGGCAATGGGCAATGCAACGCGCGACGCGGTGGTTCACCTGCGCGCACGCGACATCCTGCGGGAATCGGGCAGGACGCTCTGGTATCTGCGAGCGATTCTGGCCGGGCTTCTGGTCGTGTTCGTGTTGCTGACGCTCGCCATGTATTACATGGGAAACCCGGTCGAGACCGTGAAGCGAACGCCTTCGCCGATGGCGGAGACCGTGTACTTCTGCGCGATCACGGCGCTGACCATCGGATACGGCGACGTGGTCCCGACGTCGACGTTCGGGCGCATCGACGCGATCTTGCTGGGCATGGTCGGCATGGTGTTCACGGGGCTGATTGTTGCCGCGGCAGTCAGGGGCGTCCAGGAAGCGGCGCGCCGGGCGAGCCTTCAGGACTAGTCCTGGAAGCGCGGCCGGAACAACGGGACTGGCAATTCGGCGGTCTCGCAACACTGCGCCGGCGCGTGGCGGATACGCATCCGCGTGGAGAGAGACAGGAGGACATCATGACTCGACGCTCGACCTGCATCGCCGCGTTGACGACGGCTGCGCTGACGACTGCGCCAGGCGGCTGGGCGTTCGCGGCCGACTCCGCTCCGGTCGATGCCGGCACGCCGTGGCAGTTCGCCGTGGGACCGTACCTCTGGTTGCCCGAGGTGAGCGGGACGCTGCGCTTCACGGTGCCCGGCGGCGGCGCCGACGCGTCCAGCGGCCCGTACAACTATCTTCAGAACCTGAGGTTCGCGCTGATGCTGCAGGGAGAGGCGCGCAAGGGCGAGTGGAGCATCTTCGCCGACGGCATCTACCTCAACTTCGGCCGGCACGAGGCATCTGTCAATGCGACGAACGGTGTCCTCGGCACGCGCGAAACGCAGCAGGACGTACAGACGAGTTTCGCGGGCACGCTGATCCAACTGGGCGCCAGCCGCACGCTCGTCTGGCGGGAATGGGGATACCTCGATGCGGTCGCGGGGATGCGCTATCTCGGCGTGAAGGGCACACTCGACGTCGGAATCGCGGCGACAGTCGGCTCAGGACCCGGCGCCAGTTCGGACGTCCACGTCGGACAGATGCAGAACCTCTTCAATGGTTTTGCGGGCGTGCGCGGACGAGCGACCATCACGCGGGACGGCGCGTGGTACATCCCGTTCTATCTCGACGTGGGGGCGGGCACTTCGAAGTTCACATGGCAGGCGCTGACGGGGGTGGCCTACGCCACGAGGCGGGTCGACTTCGGCCTGCTCTATCGCTACCTCGCGTTTTACGGCTCGGGCGATCAACTCGTGCAAACGCTGCGCTTCAACGGCCCGAGCGTGAACGTGACCTTCAAGTTCTGATGGCGCTTCGGCGCTCGGCCCGAACGCGAGACAACGGCCTGCGGTGTTGCACCCGGCGAAACGCACACGCCTGGTCACAACCGTCGCGCGGCGGCCGATGCGTTTTCCGCCGCTGGCGGGCACGCCATGCGACCGGCGCGCTTCGTCAGTACTTGATGTCCCGTTTTTGCTGACGGCCTTCCTGCTTCGTATCGCGCTTGTCGTGCCGGCACTGCGAATTGCTCTTCTGGTTTGCGGCGCGACAGTCGACCTTGCCCGTGCGCGCTTCGTGCTTGGCAGCCTGGTTTGTGTTCCTGCCTTGCTGGCGTTGTTGCGACTGAGTGGTAGCGAGTGCCGCGTCCGATAGCGCCAGAAGTCCGGCGGCGGCCAGCATTGCGCCCGTCGCCCTCCAGAATCCGAATCTCGATTCGACCATGTCACGCTCCTCCGTGTCTGGTTGAAATGGCGGTCCGCGTTCGCTTGCTCGCCGCGAGCCTTCCATCGCCGACGACCCATGATGGCACGAACGCGCGCCGCCGGGAGCGAATTCACACGCGGCGTCCTTGAAACGTCTGGCTTCGTGCAAGCTCGTGTTCTACTCTCTCAGTTCCGGCGGACAGAACAGCGAGCGGCTTGATCGTCGCACGATTCCGATAGCACAATGGGTCCATCGCCGTCGACGAGACGGGCCGTCCAACCGAAGGAGACGCACATGCGAGCTGTCGACATCATGACGACGTCGGTCATCACCGCCGATCCGGAGATGACCGTGCGCATCGCGGCGGGAACGATGGTTTTCGCCGGCATCAGCGGTATGCCGGTGATCGATCCGGACGGCAAACTCGTCGGCATGGTCACGGAAGGCGACCTGATGCGCCGGGAGGAAATCGGCACCGGCAAACGTCAGTCGTGGTGGCTGGAATCGCTGGCATCGACCACCGATCTCGCGAACATGTATGTCAAGGAGAACGCGACCAAGGTCAAGGATGTGATGAGCACCGACATCGTCACCATCGCCGAAGCGTGTCCGGTCGCCGAGATCGCCGAGTTGCTGGACGCGCGGCGCATCAAGCGCGTGCCCGTCGTCCGCGATGGCAAGCTGGTGGGTGTGGTCAGCCGGGCGAACCTGATCCGCGCCCTCGTGACGGTGGTGCCGAAGCAGCCGGCCGTGGCCGAGGGCGACGACGCCGGTCTGCGCGAAGCCATTCTCGTTGCGATGACGGGTCATCGCTGGGCGCTTCCTCGGGAGAGCGTGATCGTCAAGGACGCCGTCGCGCATCTCTTTGCGATTGCACGGAGCGACGAAGAACGGCGAGCCATTCGCGTCGCCGCCGAGACCGTGCCGGGCGTGAAGGAGGTCGTGATGCACACCGAGCCGCCGGCGTCCCCCGAGGCGAAGTAAGCAGCAGGGCAGACCCGAGACGCGGCCAGCGCCGCCATGCGCGTAATAAAAAGCGCTTCGGGCGGTTGCCCGCCCGAAGCGCGAAATCAGCGGCATCGCAAGCCGCGCGTTACACCGCCTGCAGCCCGACTCCACGCAGGAATGTGAGCGACGGCGCGAAGAAGTATTCGCCGCCCTTCATCGTGACGAACGCATCGAAGCCGATTGTCTGCGGCTGCGCGCCCGGCGTGTGACCGTCGAGCCAGGTGTGCTCGTGACTGGGCGCATCGGCGGTCTGGCCGATGATCGGATCGATCCCTGTCGACGGCCGCATCTGCGACGGCACGATGTTCGCCACGAACGCCTTGTTGTTCGCCCACGACTTCTGCGTGAACTCGAACTGGTTCTCGATGTTCGCCATGTACGCCATGAAAAGCAGCCCGGCGTCCTTCTCCGGCTCGTGCCCGGCATCGGCGAATTCGCTCAGGTCGGCGCTGTGCGGACGCAGCGCGCCGTAGGTGATGCCGCGCCGCGCCATGATCGGCCGGCGCCCCGGTTCCAGATCGGTCGCGCCGGTGATGCGCTCGATGTCGCCGCGCGGATTCACCTTGCGGATGTGCGCATGAAACGGGCACTTCGCGGCATTCGGATCGGCGGCATAGTCGAAGTTGTTCGGCGGCGCGAGACCGGCCTCGTGATCCGAGAGCACGAGCGGCGTGCCGTCCTCGAAGCGCCCGACGACCATCGCGCCCGCGCGGTCGAGCTGCACCTTCTGCGCGTCGGTGAGATCGCCTTCTTCGGCGGTGATGCCGAAGAGCTTGCGCCCGAGCGCGTCCTCGGCCGCGTTGAAGCCGCGCACGTTCTGCTCCAGCTTGCGGAACACGAAGTAGCTGCCCGCCGACATCGGCCCGCTGCCGTTCGGATCGTTGACCAGAAACTGCGACGGCTTGAAGCGGAAGTCCCAGCCGCCCGTCGAGAGCGCTTCTTCGTCGATGTCTTCCTGCAGGAAAAGCGGCTGGCTGCGGCCGTCGACATAACCGAAATGTTCGACGCCTTCCGCGACGCCCGGCCGGAAATTGCGCGTCTGCTGCAGGCCGCGCTCGACGGCAAGGACGGTCACGCCCGTCAGCGCGAGCCATGCCTTGACGGCGTCGGCGTCGGCCGCGACGGCTTGCGGGTCGGCGTCGGCGATCAGGAACATCGCGTCGGGCTTGGTGTCCGCCCAGCCTTCGTGGTCCCACTTGCAGCGATCCGGGTCGCCCAGGTCCGCGGCGCGATCGGCCATGCCCGCGCGAAATGCCTCGCCCGGCGGAATCTCGACGTTCGGCCCGAGCGCCTGATAGCCGCTCGCGCTGAGAAAGAGGGTTCGCAGCGTGCCGCCGTCGAGAAAGGGCGGCAGGCGCTTGTTGGCGCGCAGTTGCTCGTAGGCGCTCGTGCAGGCCTGTCCCAGCGCGCGGACGATGCCCGCGGTCTGGCCCGGGTCGAGGCCCTGGAAGCTCATGAACACGTGCGCGCTGTGATGGCGCCCGTGGCCCTTGAGGATGTTCGCTTGCAGGTCGTCGAGAAAGGCGCGCGTATCGGCGTCGACGGCGGCTTGCGTCCAGCGCACGGGGGTATCGAGGAGGGTGGTCAGTGAAGGCATGTTTTACGGCTCCGGATGAAACGGGTTGGGACAAGCCCGGCCACGATCTGACTCAAGCATCGGGCGACCTGTCTCGGACGCGTCGCCCGCGCTTGACGCGTGAGCGGAACGCGAGCGGATCAAAGGGGGATCAAAGGTCAATCGAGCCCGGCAGCCGACGCGCAAGGCTGCCGAAAGCTAAACCCAAGCGTAGTGCGCTTCCGGTTCGCAGCGTTATGACGATCTGACGAATCGCTAGGACGATCTTGCGGGGGAGTGCGGGAGGGAGGTGAGAACGTCGGCGGCGGCGCATCGGGCCGCCGCCGACGATGGCGCGAAACGCCGCGCTTCAGACACGCCGGATGGCGGCGTCCCAGTTGATGTCGACGCACAGCACCTGAAGGCCGTGCGGCGTCTGTGCCGCGATCGACGCCGTGACGCACAGGTGCGCCTCGTTGATCGACAGATACGGCGCCGTCAGGTGCACGCGGCCGGGGGCGCGCAGCGCCTCGATGAAATATGGACGGCGCTCCCAGCTCGCGCCCTCGGAATGCAGGAGCGGACTGAAGCGCTTCGCCCGCTGCGACGTGCGCACGACCGGCACCACGTTGTCGCCGATCTGGCGGCCCGCGTGATCCAGCAGGAAGCAGCGCGCGGTGTCGAGCAATTGCAGCAGGTCGCGCGTGGCCGCCGCGAGCGAATCGCCGCCGACGAGCCGCGCCGCCGCGCCCTCGAGCCCGCTGACGTACGGTTCGAGCCGCGCCGCCTGCGCGCGCTCGCGCGCCGCGGCGCGTTCGCGCGACGCGGCCGAAAGCGTGTCCATCAGATGGGCGGCGGCCTGCGGCTTGACGGCATCGACGTTCGGTCCGGCGAAATAGGCGCCCTGCACGAAGTCCACATTCGATTCCAGCGCGATCAGCGCGTCGCGCTCGGTGGCGAGGCCGCCCATCAGCACCAGTTGCCCCGATTCGTGCAGCAGCGACACGAGCCCCGGCAAGACGCGCTCGATGTGCTTGTGCTCGCTCGCCTGCTGGAGGATGCAGCGGTCGAGCGACACGATATCCGGCCGCAACTGCCACACGCGGTCGATGTTGGAATGCTTGACGCCGAAGCCGTCGAGCGAGATCAGGAAACCCGACTTGCGCAGCGAATCGATGATCTCCGTGAAGCGCGTCGTCTCGCCGCCCGCCTGCTCGGGCACTTCCAGCACGACGCGTTGCGGCGGCAGGCCGAGTTCCTTCAGCGCGGCGAGCAGCGCGTCGCCGTAGCTCATGTCCATCAGCGCGGCGGGGTGCAGGCTCAGGAAGAGCCACTCGTCGTGGCTGTCGAAGGCGAAGAAGTTGCCCAGATGCAGCGATTCCGCGAGCCGTCCGAGTTCCAGCAGGTCGCCGCGCCGGGCGGCCTGCGTGAAGACCTCGTGCGACGGCACGTGTCGCTCGGCATCGTCGCGCGCGCGCAACGACGCGTGATAGCCGACCGCGCGCCGGTGCGACACGGAGAACACCGGCTGGAACACGCTGAACACCGTGTATTCGCCGTACAGGACGGTGCGCCGCGAGCCGTCGTCGCCAGCGACGGGGCGCGGCGGCTGGAAGCGGGGAGGGTCGAGATCAACCATGCTCATGGTGTCGGGGCTGTCGGGTGCGCTGGCGAGTTGACGTAGCCATCGAGTTTACAGGATAGGCGCCTGTCCGTCCGAGCAAGAACCATGCGCGTCTGGCGTTTATTCGTGATGGCGGGCGGATTTTGTGTGTTCATTGGGCCGCCCGCGCGACGCGCCCCAGCGCGCTGCGTCGCCCCATGCGCGGTCGTGACGCGAGGCGGTGCCGCGCGCACTATTCGTGTGCGTCGCGCACGACCGGACGGCGGAATTCGCAGGAACGCCTAGTTCGATTCGGACGGATCGGGTTTGCGCTTCGCCGCCGCGCGGATCTCCGGCGCGAGCTGCGCGAAGATCCACGCGGTCGCCGCCGTGATGACGCCGACGCACAGGAAAGTCGCGTGGAAGGCGGGCAGCGAATTGCTCTCGGTGACGCGCGGCAGGATGCCGGTGAAGGTCGCGAGGATCGCGCCGGCGACGGTCACGCCAAGGCTCATCGAGAGCATCTGCACGAGCGAAAACAGGCTGTTGCCGCTCGACGCGCCGCCCGTGCCGAGGTCCTTCAGCGTGAGCGTGTTCATCGCGGTGAACTGCATCGAATTGACGCCGCCGAAGATCGCCAGTTGCACGAGCCGCAGCCACAGCGGCTGGTCGACGCTCACGAGCGAGAAGCTCGCCATCATCAGCCCGACGAGCACGGTGTTCACGACGAGCACGCGCCGGTAGCCGTGGCGCTCGATGAGGCGCGTGACGAGCCGCTTGCACAGCATGCCCGCGGCGGCCACCGGCAGCATCATCATGCCCGCCTGGAACGCGCTATAGCCGAGGCTCACCTGCAGGAGCAGCGGAATCAGATACGGCATCGCCCCGCTGCCGATCCGCGCGAACAGGTTGCCGAGCAGGCCGACGCTGAACGTGTGGATCTTGAAGAGATCGAGCGAGAAGATCGGCTGGGCGGCGCGCGTCGCGTGCAGCCCGTAGGCGACGAAGCAGCCGAAGCTCAGGATCAGCAGGACGAGCACGATGGCGTGCGCGAGGCCGAGATCGGCGAGGCCGTCGAGGGAGATCGTCAGCGCGACCATGCCGACGGCGAGCAGCAGATAGCCCGCGAGATCGAAGGGCGGCGTCGCCGGGTTGCGGCTGTCGGGCATGTAGAGATGCGTCGCGATGCAGCCAGCGATGCCCACCGGCACGTTGATCAGAAAGATCCAGTGCCAGGACGCGATCTGCACGAGCCAGCCGCCGAGCGTCGGGCCGATCAGCGGGCCGATCAGCCCCGGAATCGCGACGAATGCGAGCGCGGACAGATAGCGCTCGGCCGGAAACACCCGCAGCACCGCGAGCCGCCCGACCGGCAAGAGCATCGCGCCCCCCACGCCCTGCACGACGCGGTAGATCACGAGCTGCGTGAGCGACTGCGCGTTCGCGCACAGCAGCGAACCGATCGCGAACACGAGGATCGCGCTGAAGAACACGCGCCGCGTGCCGAGCTTGTCGGCGAGCCAGCCGGAGAACGGAATCATCATCGCCATCGTGAGCGAGTACGCGATCACGACGCCCTGCATGCGCAGCGGCGCTTCGCCGAGGCTTCTCGCCATCGCGGGCAGCGCGGTGTTGACGATCGTCGAGTCCAGCGTCTGCATGAAGAAGCCCGTCGCGACGAGCCACAGCATGATCGTGAGCGACCGGTCGGAGGGCGCGGCGGGAGCGGGCGAGGTCAGGGTGTCGGGCATGAGGGCGGGCGCGGCGCGGCCTTTGAAGGGCGAAGGCCCATGATTTTACGGTTGATCCGCGCTTCGTGCCGCCCGTAGACTGGCGGTTCCGGCAACCCGTCAGGGGCATTTCGATGACTCCGCTCGAACAGGTCTGGCACGCGGCGCGGTGCGATCCGGCCGCGCTGTCGCGCGTCACGGTGACGGGCGGCGATCCGCAATTGCCTTCGGTGTATCGCGTGGCGCGGCTTGCGACGGCCGTGATCGCTGCCGAGGCGCTCGCCGCCGCCGAGTGCTTTCGCGTGCGCACGGGCCGCGAGCAGCACGTCGAAGTCGCCGCACGGCGCGCGTGCGTCGCGTTTCGCAGCGAGCGCTATCTGCGCATTGACGACGGCCCCGCTCCCGAACTGCGCGATCCGCTGACGGGCTTCTTCGAAACGCGCGACGGCCGCTGGCTCCAGCTTCACGCGAATTTCGCGCACCATCGCGCGGGCATCGTGACACTGCTCGGTTGCGCCGACGATCCCGCTTCGGTCGCGGCGGCGATCCGCAACCGCGATGGCGCCGAGCTCGATCAGGCGCTGGGCGACGAGGGACTCTGCGCCGCGCTGATCCGCTCGCCCGACGAATGGGCCGCGCTGCCGCAGGCGCAGGCGCTGGCGAACCTGCCGCTCCTGGAAATCGAACGCATCGGCGACGCGCCCGCCATGCCGATCGGCGATCCGGCGGGCGCCGCGCCGCTCTCGGGCGTGCGCGTGCTGGACCTGTCGCGGATCATCGCGGGGCCGGTCGGCGGGCGCACGCTCGCGCAGCACGGCGCCGACGTGCTGCTCATCAACGGCCCGCATCTGCCGAATATCGCGCCGCTCGTGATCGACAACGGGCGCGGCAAGCGCTCGGCGACGCTCGATCTGCGCGAGCCCAACGGCCGCGATACGCTGCGCGCGCTCCTCGGTCAAGCCGATGTCTTCCTGCAATCGTACCGGCCAGACGCGCTCGCGGCGCGCGGCTTCGGCCCCGGCGATGCGGCGCGGATCAGGCCCGGCATCGTCTACGTGACGGTGTCGGCGTATGGGCACGAAGGACCGTGGTCGACCCGGCGCGGGTTCGACAGTCTCGTGCAGTCGGCGAGCGGCATCGCGTGGACCGAGGCGCGCGCGGCCGGCCAGGCGAAGCCGCGCCATCTGCCGTGCCAGGCGCTCGATCACGCGACGGGCTATCTCGCGGCGTTCGGCGCGATGGTCGCGCTGCAACGCCGCGCGAGGGAAGGAGGAAGCTGGCTGGTGCGGGTGTCGCTCGCGCAGACCGGCCGCTGGCTGCAATCGATGGGCACGCTCGACGACGGCCAGCGCACCCACGACCCGGCTTTCGACGAGGTGCAGGACGCGCTGCTGACGATGGATTCGCCTTTCGGCAAGCTCACCTGCACGCAGCCGGCCGAACGCATGCCCGAGACGCCACCGCGCTGGGCGCGGCCGCCCGTGCCGATCGGCACCGACGAACCGCGCTGGTGAACGCCCGGCCTATTTGCGCAACTCCGCGACGAAATCGTAGTAATCGTTGCGGCAGTAGGTATCGGTGAGTTCGATCGCGCGCTGGTCCGCCGTATAGCCGACGCGCGTGATAAGCAAAAGCGCGTCGTGCGGCGCGATGCCCATCTGCTGCGCGATCTCGTCGCTCGCGTTGACCGCGCGAAAATGCTGCAGCGCGCGCACGATCGACAGGCCGCGCTGGTCGAGGAAGCTGTAGAGCGAATCGCCGACCGCGAGCGGATCGGGAATCAGGGAGGCGGGAAACGTCGAGTTCTCGACGGCCATCACGATGCCGTCAGCGAGACGCAGCCGCCGCAGACGCGTCACCGCCGCGGCGGGCGAGAGGCCGAGCTGGATCACTTCGTCGCGATTGGCGGGCTCGATCACGCGCGAGAGCCACTTCGAACTCGGCGTGAAGCCGCGCCGGCGCAGCATCTCGCTGAAACTGGACAGGCGCGAGAGCGGGTCTTCGTAGCGCGGCGTGATGAAACTGCCGGCGCCCTGCGTGCGGCGGATCAGACCCTGTTCGACGAGCAGCGCGATGGCCTTTCTCGACGTGATCCGCGACACCCCGAGCGCCTCCGACAACACGCGTTCCGAAGGCAGCGCTTCGCCGGCGTTCCAGCGGTTCTCGTGGATCGCATTGGCGAGCTTGCGCGCGAGCTGCAGATAAAGCGGGGTGTCGCTGTCCGGGTCCGGGCGCAAGTCGCGCCAGCGGTCTTCCGATGTCGAGTTCATAAAGCGGACGCAAGGGAGGCCAAGCGGCGATTCTAAGACAAACGGCTGGTGTGGCGGGCCTTAACCTCAATCGAACCGCAATGTCGCGGGTCGCAGCGAGGCTTTGCACGGCGTTCGGCGCGGCGCGACGCATGCTCGTTCGTGCCATGATGCGCAGATCGAATTTCGGGGCAGCGCCATGAAGGCAGCACAATGACATCGAAGACAGCGGCGCAGGCCGCCCGCTTCGTCACCGGCTCGACGCTGCGTCACGTGATCGTCATGGCCGGCACGGGCGCGATCGGCCTGATGGCCGTCTTCGCCGTCGATCTCGCCAACCTGTTCTACGTCTCGATGCTCGGCGATACCTCGGTCGCGGCCGCGGTCGGCTTTGCGGGCACGATCAACTTCTTTCACGTCGCCATCTCGATCGGCATGACGATCGGCGTGAGTGCGACGGTCGCGCGTCTGCTCGGCGCGGGTCAGAGCGCGAAGGCGCGGCAGGTCGCGACCGCGAGCCTCGCGTTCATGGTGCTCGTGACCGTCGTATTGAGCGCGGCGACGCTGCTATTGCTCGAACCGATCCTCGACGTGCTCGGCGCCACTGGCGAGGCGCGCGAGCTCACGCGCCAGTTCCTCTACATCACCGCGCCGACCTTGCCGCTGCTCGCCATCGGCATGTGCACGTCCGCGCTGATGCGTTCCACCGGCGATGCGCGCCGCGCGATGACGGTCACGCTGACCGCCGCGATCGTCACCGCGATCCTCGATCCGATCCTGATCTTCGGCCTGCATCTCGGCTTGACCGGGGCGGCCATTTCGAACGTGATCGCGCGCGTCGCGCTCGCGTGGGTCGGGCTCTACGGCGTCGCGCGGGCGAACCGGCTGATCGGCCGCTTTCAGGCGCGGCGCGCCTGGGACGACGTCAGGCCCGTGCTGAAGATCGCGCTGCCCGCGGTGCTGACCAATCTCGCGACGCCCGTCGCGAGCGCCTACGTCACGCATGCGATGGCGCGCTTCGGGCCGGCCGCGATCGCGGGGCAGGCGACCATCGACCGCATCACGCCCGTCGCCTTCGCGCTGATCTATGCGTTGACCGGCGCGGTCGGGCCGATCGTCGCGCAGAACCTGGGCGCGGGACGCGCGGACCGCATCCGCGAGACGATTCTCAACAGTCTCGGCTTCGTGCTGGCGACGGTCGCGCTCGCGTGGCTCGTGCTGGCGTTCGCGCAGGACGGGCTGATCCGCGCGTTCTCGGCGCAGGGCGTAACGGCCGAGATCATCTCGACGTTCTGCTCGTGGCTCGTCGCGAGCTATGCGTTCGTCGGGTGCCTTTTCGTTGCCAACGCGACGTTCAACAATCTCGACCGCCCGCTCTTCTCGACGATCTTCAACTGGGGAAGGACGACGCTCGGCACGGTGCCGTTCGTCGCGGCGGGCATCAAGCACGGGCCGATCGGCGTGCTCGTCGGGCAGGCGGTCGGCAGCGCGATCTTCGGGCTGATCGCGATGATCGTCGCGTGGAGGGTGGTCAGGCGCCTGCCGATGGTCGATTGCGCGCGGCTTGCGCGCCGGCATGCGGACGAGCCGGCGGCGGCTTCGGTCAGCGTGCCGGGCGCGGCGGCCGGCAATACGGTCGCGCCCGAGGTTCAGTGAAGCGTCACATGCACGCGTGATGCGAATGCACGGACCCGAGCACCGCGACTTCGGCCGGCGTGCGCTTGAGGTCGTCGTCCTTGACCTGCTTCGCGTCGGCGAGGAAGTCGTCGACGATCGCCGATACCTTCACGTCGTTCAGGCACAGCGAGACGCGCTGGGTTTCGTTGGCGGGCAGCGACGCACGCTGGCCGAGAAAGAGCACGCCGTACTGATAACCGCGCACGATGCCGCGCACCGCGCCGACGCACTGGCCTTGCGCCGTGTTGTCGCCTTTCTGCGCGCACTGCTGGGCAAGCGAATAGGCGGTGAAGCTCGGATCGACGGAGGCGGGCGCGTTCTGCTGCGCGTTCGCAGACGCGGCCATGCCGAGCGCGGCGAAAGAGGCGCTGATGACGAGCGCAATCGAGATGTGTCGCTTCATTTTTATCCTCATATCGAACGGTGTTCGAATGAGAGGCGCGGCGCCGGCATAGGTTCCGTCAAGCTGCGTTCCTTCAAGTTTGCGTTCCGTCAAGTTGCGCCGGCCCTGGCGCCCATTGCAGCGCGCGCAGTTCCTCGACCGGGATATGACAGCGAATCCGGTGACCGTCGCCGGCGTCGGCGTCGGGCGGCGCCTGTTGCTCGCAGATCGCGCCGAGCTTGCGCGGACAGCGCGTATGGAAGACGCAGCCCGAAGGCGGATTCGCCGCGCTCGGCAATTCGCCCGACAGGCGAATGCGCTTTTCCTGAGCGCCATCGCCGAGCGTCGGCACGGACGACAGCAGCGCCTCCGTATAAGGATGCTGCGGCCCGCCGAAGACGTCCGCCGCGCGCCCGATTTCCATGATCCTGCCGAGATACAGCACCGCGATCCGGTCCGACAGGTAACGCACGATGTTGAGATCGTGTGAGATGAACACGTAGCTCACGCCGCGCTCGCGCTGCAAATCCGCGAGCAGGTTGAGGATCGCCGCCTGCACGGAGACGTCGAGCGCGGACGTCGGCTCGTCGCAGACGACCACGCGCGGATCGCCCGCGAACGCCCGCGCGATCGCGACGCGCTGCTTCAGTCCGCCCGACAACTGTCGCGTGCGCGAGCCGAGATAGCGCTCGGGCAGCCGCACCGATTCGGCAAGCGACTGGAGCCGCGCTTCCTTCTCCGCGCCGCGCAGCGACGCGAGCTTCGCGAGCGAACGCGCGATCAGCCGGCGCACCGAATGTGCGCGGTTCAACGCCGAATCCGGATTCTGGAACACGATTTGCAGCGACTTCACCTGCGCGTCGTTGCGGCGCGTGACGCGCGCGGGCAGAGCGGCGCCGTCAAGTTCGAGCGTCGCGCCTTCGTCGGGGGAGAGCAGGCCGAGCAGCAGCTTCGCGAGCGTCGTCTTGCCGCTGCCCGATTCGCCGACGAGGCCGAGCGTCTCGCCTTCCGCCAGATCGAGCGAGACGTCGTGGACCGCGCGCACCTGTTCGTTGCCGACGCGAAACGTCTTCGATACGTTGCGCGCACGCAGCGCGACGCTCGTGCGGTTTGGCGCGGCCGATTCGCTCACGGCGTCGGGCGTCGCGCGCGGCAGGTCGATCGCGCGTTCGTGATAGTGGCAGCGCGCCATCTGGTCGCCGTTCGACGCTGCCACGCGATAAGGCGGCGGCGCGTCGCGCAGGCACCGCTCGTCGGCGAGCTTGCAGCGGTCCGCGTAGATGCAGCCTTGCGTTACGGTGCCCGGCAGCGGCAGCGAGCCGGGAATCGTGTCGAGCCGGCCCGCGTCCTTGCTGCGTCCGGCGCTCGGCAGGCAGCGCAGCAAGCCGACCGTGTACGGATGACGCGGCCGCGCGAACACGTCGCGCGTCGCGCCTTCCTCGACGAGCTTGCCCGCATACAGCACGCCGACGCGGTCGCACATGCGCCCGATCACCGCGAGGTTGTGGCTGATGAAGAGCACCGCCGTGCCGAGTTCCGCGCGCAATTGCGCGATCAGATCGAGCACTTCGGCCTCGACGGTGGCGTCGAGCCCGGTCGTCGGTTCGTCGAGGATCAGCAGTTCGGGATTGCACGCGAGCGCCATCGCGATCACGACCCGCTGCTGCATGCCGCCCGACAGTTGATGCGGATAGCTTTCCATCACGCGCTCGGGCGACGCGATGCGCACGCGCCTGAGCATCTCGACGGTGCGCGCGAGCGCGTCGGCGGCCGTCGCGCCGGACGCCTCGAACGCCTCCGACACCTGCCGCGCGATGGTCAGCGACGGATTGAGCGCGCGGCCCGGGTCCTGGTAGACCATCGACACCGCGTTGGCCCGCATGCGGCGCAGCGCGTCGGCGTCGAGCGACGCGACGTCCTGTCCGCCGATCGAAATCCGGCCCGCCTTCACGCGCCCGTTGCGCGGCAGATAGCGCAGCACCGCGAGCGCGGCCGTCGACTTGCCGCAGCCCGATTCGCCGACGAGGCCATACGCCTCGCCGCGCTTCACGCGCAAGGTCACGTCCTGCAGCACGTCGCGCTCGCGTCCGCGCATCCGATAAGCGACCGTCAGGCCGACGATGGTCAGCGCATCGGCGCGGTCGCGCTTGCCGACGTCGAAGGCGGGGAAGGCGGCGGGCGGAGGTCCGTTCATCGGTCGAGCACTCCTTCGACGGCGTCCGCCACGAGATTCACGCCGACCACGAGCGAGGCGATCGCGGCGGCATCGAAGACGACGGTCCACCATGCGCCGCCCGCCATCAGCGTGTAGCTTTCGGAGAGCGCGAGGCCCCAGTCCGCGGACGGCGGCTGGATGCCGAAGCCGAGAAACGAGAGCGTCGCGACGGCGAAGATCGCGTAGCCGAGCCGCACCGTCGCCTCGACGATGATCGGTTGCAGCACGTTCGGCAGGATCTCGGCGAACATGATGTAGAAAGCGTTTTCGCCGCGCAGTTGCGCCGCGAGCACGTAGTCGAGATTGCGCTCGGCGAACACTGCCGAGCGCACCGTGCGCGCGGTGATCGGCGCGAAGGTGAGACCGATCACGATGATCACCGTCGCGTTGCTCGCGCCGACCGCCGCGAGCGCGAGCAGCGCCACGATCACGAGCGGCAGCGCGAGCAGCGCGTCGATCACGCGGCCGATCACGTTGTCGACCCAGCCGTCGAAATAGCCGACGATAAGACCGATGGCCGTGCCCGCGAGCGTGCCGAGCAGCGTGGCGAGCGGCGCGATAGTGAGGATGTCGCGCGCCCCGACGATCACGCGCGCGAACACGTCGCGGCCGAGCTGATCGGTGCCGAACCAGTGCGCGGCGTCGGGCGGCGTGAGCGAGTTGAGCGGATCGGAGGCATACGGGTCCTGCGGCACGAGCGCGTGTCCGACGAGCGCGCACGCGACCCAGAACAGCAGGATCAGCGCGCCGATCAGGAAGGTCGGCGAGCGCAGGAGCGCCGCCGAGCGTTGGAAACGCGGTGTCTTGACCGTGGGCGAGGGCAGAGTGCTCATCGCGATTCCTTCACGCGCAGCCGCGGATTGAGCACGACATAAAGCGCATCGGCGATCAGGTTCGCCGCCGTGTAGATCACCCCGACCGTCAGCACGCCGGCTTCGAGCATCGGAAAGTCCTTCGCCTTCGCGGCGTTGTAGATCAGCGAGCCGATGCCCTGATAGTGAAAGAGCGTTTCCACGACGACCAGTCCGCCGATCATGTAGCCGAGCTGCGTCGCGGCGACCGTCACCGTCGGCAGGAGCGCGTTGCGCAGCACATGCCGCCAGATCACCGTGCGGCGCGGCAGGCCCTTGAGGATCGCGGTGCGCGTGTAGTCGGCGTCGAGCGCTTCGACCGTGCCCGCCCGCGCCATCCGCGCGATATAGCCGAAGAACACCAGCACGAGCGGCAGCACGGGCAGGATCAGGTGCTTCAACTGCACGAGCACGTTCGCGTCGGGCGGGAAGGTCGCCTCGATCGGCAGCCACTGGAGCCACACGCCGAACACGAGGATCAGCACGATCGACGAGACGAATTCCGGCACGACCGTCGCCGAGAGCCCGGTGATGCTGATCGCGCGGTCGATGAAGCGGCCCGCGTGCAGCGCCGCGAACACGCCGCCCGCGATGCCGAGCGGCACCACGACGACGAACGCCAGCGCGCCGAGCTTCGCGGAGTTCGCGAGCGCTTCGAGCACGAACGGCGCGACGGCCGCGCGAAACGCGTAGGACTGGCCCATGTCGCCGGCGAGGAAATGGCCGATCCACGCCGTGTATTGCGTGAGGAGCGGCCGGTCGACGCCCAACTGGTGATTCAGCGCCGCGACGGCGCGCGCATCGGCGAGCGGGCCGAGGATCGCGCGGCCGACGTCGCCCGGCAGCATCTGGCCGCCGGCGAACACGATCACCGAAAGGAGCCACAGCGTGATCAGCGCCAGCACGAGCCGCGTGCCGACGAAACGGGCGATGCGCCACGCCTGGCCGCTCGCGCGTGCGGGCGGGAGCGCTTTCGTCGCGGTGTTCATGGTCGCGGGGCCCTCCATGTGCGCGCCGCGCAAACAGCGCGGCCGAGAGACGGATCAGCTACCGGATCAGCCACCGGATCAGCCACCAATCGTCGCGCGATCGAGATAAAGCTGGGAATTCGCATTGAAGCGCACGCCCGCCACGTTCGCCCGCGTCACGACCAGATAATCGTAGAAATACGGAATCACGACCGGCGTTTCGTCGAACAACAGCGTCTGGATCTGCGCGGAGAGCTTCTTCTGCGAGGCGACGTCGAGCGCCGCGACGAACTGGGCGACCAGTTTGTCGTACTGCGGATTCTTGAAGTGCGCGGCGTTCCACGTGCCGCCGCTTTCGAGCGGCGCGTTGAGGAACACGTTCGGCACGCCGCGATGGCCGTAGTCGGTGATGCCGAGCGGCGAATCGAGCCAGTCCGATTTGCCGAACGTGCCCGCGCCGTAGTACAGCTCCTGGCTTTCCACCTTCAGCGAAATTTTCACGCCGATCGCCTTCGCCGCATTCTGAATCACCACGGCGAGATCGGGAATTTCCATGTACTTCTCGGTCGTGAGCGTGATCTCGAAACCGTTCGGCACGCCGGCCTGCGCGAGCAGTTGCTTCGCCTTCGCGACGTCGATCTTGCGCTGCGGCACCGACAGGTCGCTCGACGGAAACATCGGCGCGAACGGGCTGTCGTTGCCGAGCGCGGCGCGGCCGCGAAACAGGCCCTTGACGATGATCTCGCGGTCGATCGCGAGCGCGAGCGCCTGACGCACGCGCTTGTCCTTGAACGGGCCCATGTCGTTGCGCATGTGCATCTGCCGATGCGCGCTCGACTTCACGCCGAGCACCTTGAACTCGCGGTTGTTCAGCACGGACAGGCCGCCCTGGACGGTGAAGTCGCCCATCACGTCGGCCTGGCGGCCTTGCAGCGCGAGCAGTTGCGCCTGCTGGTCGGCGTAGAACGCGAAAGTCACGCGATCGGGCAGCGCCTTCTCGCCCCAGTAGTCCGGGTTGCGCACGAACGACGCGCCCACTTTCGGCGTGTACTTTTCGAACTTGAGCGGCCCCGTGCCGATGAACGACTTCTCGTAGCTGCCCGAAAAATTCGCGGGCAAGATCACCGCGTTGAAGTTGTCGGAGGAAACGTAGAACGGGAAGTTGCCGTTCGGCGCATCGAGATGGAATTCGACCGTGAGCGCGTCGATGGCCTTCACCGAATCCTTCGACAACACGCCCTTCAGCACCGACAGCGCCGCCGAACCGCTGCCCGGGTCGGCGAGGCGGTTGAAGGTCGCGGCGACGTCCTTCGCGGTCATCTTCTGGCCGTCGTGGAACTTGACGTTGTCGCGCAGCTTGAAGGTCCACACGTCGCCCTTGTCGTTCGACTTCCACGACAGCGCGAGCGCCGGGCGCAGCGTGAGCTTCTCGCCGTCGTCGTCGATCAGGAATTCGCCCGTCTGGTTGATGAGCGCGAGGCCGGCGGCGTCGGTCACGGTGAGCGGATCGACCGCGCCCGCAGGCGTCAGGTGCGCGACGCGGATCGTGCCGCCGGGCTTGCCCGTGCCCTGTGCGCGGGCGCGCGGGGTGCCCAGTACGCCCAATCCGCCCAATCCGCCCAATCCGCCGCCGATGTCGATCGCGCCGCCGAGCGCGAGCGCGAGTCCGAGCATGCTCGCGTGCCGCAGCAGTTCGCGCCGCGTGAGCCGGCCGGCCTTGAATTCGTCGATGGCGTGATTGCCCAGTTCGCCGGCCGAGGTGCGCGCATCGTCGAGGGCGCGGTCGAAGGCTTGATCGTGATCGGTCGATGTCTTCATCAGTGGGCGTTCCGTTCCGTATGTTGTCATTGTTGCGGGCAGCGCGATAAGAGGCGCCGCCGGTTCGCCGGGCCTGCCGACGCCTCGCCAGTGTAGCCGGGCAGAATTCGTCCGACGCGACTCGCCGTATTCGCTTCGCGCCGGCTCAGGAAGCGACAGCTAGCAAGTCCCGCGCCGCGCGTGCCGCATCAGTGATCGTGCGGATGCTTGTGGATCGGATCGACCCAGAAAACCTCTTCCGGTTGCTCCACCGCGTCGATGTTCAGGTTCACCACCACGGCCTCGTTGTCGCTGCGCACGAGCACGCATTCGAGCGGCTCGTCGGTGCGCGCGTTGATCTCCTGATGCGGCACGTACGGCGGCACGAAGATGAAGTCGCCCGGACCGGCTTCGGCGGTGAATTCGAGATGCTCGCCCCAGCGCATGCGCGCCTGGCCCCGCACGACGTAGATCACGCTTTCCAGTGCGCCGTGATGGTGCGCGCCGGTCTTCGCGTTCGGATGGATCGTCACGGTGCCGGCCCAGATCTTCTGCGCCCCGACCCGCGCCGCGTCGATCGCGGCCGCCCGGTTCATGCCGGGCGTCTGCGGCGTGTTGGTATCGAGCTGACCAGCGCGGATCACCTTCACGCCGTGCTCGCGCCAGTCGATCTTCGGTTCGTCGCTCATCGTCGTCTCCCGTTCAGGTCAGGTAAAGCGCGCGGATAAAAAAAGTCCGTTGCGGCCACTCGTGAAGCACGGGCATACAACGGACTCGTTACAGCAACGCAGCTTATCTCGACTTCGCGTTCACGACGCCCTCGGCGACGTTCGACGGCGTTTCCGCGTAGTGCTTGAACTCCATCGTGTAGGTCGCGCGGCCCTGCGAGAGCGAGCGCAGCGTCGTCGAATAGCCGAACATTTCCGCGAGCGGCACTTCCGCGCGCACGAGCTTGCCGCCGCCGCCCGCGATGTCCTCCATGCCCTGCACGATGCCGCGCCGGCTGGACAAGTCGCCCATCACGTTGCCCATGAACTCCTCGGGCGTTTCCACTTCGACCGCCATCATCGGTTCGAGCAGCACGGGCTTCGCACGGCGCATGCCGTCCTTGAACGCCATCGACCCGGCCATGCGGAACGCGTTTTCGTTCGAATCGACGTCGTGGTAGGAACCGAACGTGAGCGTCACCTTCACGTCGACGACCGGATAGCCCGCGAGCACGCCCGCTTTCAGCGTTTCCTGAATACCCTTGTCGACGGCCGGAATGTACTCGCGCGGCACGACGCCGCCCTTGATCGCATCGACGAATTCATAGCCGCCGCCCGGCTTCTGCGGTTCCATCTTGATGACGACGTGGCCGTACTGCCCGCGTCCGCCCGACTGCTTGACGAACTTGCCTTCGACATCTTCGATCGGCACGCGGATCGTCTCGCGATACGCGACCTGCGGCTTGCCGACGGTCGCCTCGACGTTGAATTCGCGCTTCATCCGGTCGACAAGAATTTCGAGGTGCAGCTCGCCCATGCCGGAGATGATGGTCTGGCCGGATTCTTCGTCCGTCTGCACGCGAAACGACGGATCTTCCTGCGCGAGCCGGTTGAGCGCGATGCCCATCTTTTCCTGGTCGGCCTTCGTCTTCGGCTCGACGGCCTGCGAGATGACCGGCTCCGGGAAGATCATTTTTTCGAGGATGATCACGTGATTCGGATCGCAGAGCGTGTCGCCGGTGGTGGCTTCCTTCAGACCGACGGCCGCGGCGATGTCGCCCGCGTACACCTCCTTGATTTCCTTGCGCTCGTTTGCGTGCATCTGAAGAATCCGCCCGAGCCGCTCCTTCTTTTCCTTCACGGCGTTGTAGACGGTATCGCCCGAATTCACCACGCCCGAATACACGCGGAAAAAGATGAGTTGCCCGACGAACGGGTCCGTCATGATCTTGAACGCGAGCGCGGAGAACGGCTCGTCGTCGGTCGGATGGCGTTCCGCTTGCCGGTCGTACTCGTCGTGACCGAGGATGGCGGGCACGTCGACCGGCGAGGGCAGGTAATCGATCACGGCGTCCAGCATCGCCTGCACGCCCTTGTTCTTGAACGCGCTGCCGCAGAGCATCGGCACGATTTCGTTGGCGATCGTGCGCTGGCGGATGCCGCTCTTGATCTCTTCCTCGGTCAGTTCCTCGCCGCCGAGGTACTTCTCCAGATAGGCTTCGTTCGCTTCGGCGGCGGCCTCGATCATCTTGTCGCGCCATTCCTGCGCGGTCGCGAGCAGGTTCGCCGGAATCTCCTGATACTCGAACAGCACGCCCTGGCTCGCTTCGTCCCAGATGATCGCCTTCATCTTCACGAGGTCGATCACGCCCTGGAAGTGGTCTTCCGCGCCGACGGGAATCTGCAGCGGCACCGCGACGCCCTTCAGCCGGTCGCCGATCTGGCGCTGCACGCGGAAAAAGTCGGCGCCGACGCGATCCATCTTGTTGACGAACGCGATGCGCGGCACCTTGTACTTGTTGGCCTGGCGCCAGACGGTTTCCGATTGCGGCTGCACGCCGCCGACCGAGTCGTAGACCATGCAGGCGCCGTCGAGCACGCGCATCGAACGCTCGACTTCGATGGTGAAGTCGACGTGCCCGGGGGTGTCGATGATGTTGATGCGGTGTTCCGGATAATTGCCGGCCATGCCTTTCCAGAAGGCCGTCGTGGCAGCGGAGGTGATCGTGATGCCGCGCTCCTGCTCCTGTTCCATCCAGTCCATCGTGGCCGCGCCGTTGTGAACCTCGCCGATCTTGTGGTTCACACCGGTGTAGAAAAGAATGCGTTCGGTGGTGGTGGTCTTGCCGGCATCGATGTGAGCGCTGATGCCAATGTTCCGATAGCGCTCGATGGGAGTCTTGCGGGGCACGTGAACCTCCTGTGGATGGGTCGAGCGGATGGCGACTTTCCCTGAAGCGGCGAAAGGCAGGCTGGCCGCCCTCGCGCGCGGCCGGGAAAGCGCCGGACAGCGTCTCGCTGGTCTCTCGCGGTCTATCAGGATAGCGCTTCGACACGCTTCTTGCAGGATTCTTGCCAGGCGCGGCCGGCCGCCGATACGCGCCGCGCGCGACGCGGCCGGGCGCGGCGCAGCGATGCCGCGGGCGAAAAAAAACCGGCGCGTCGGGTGGACGCGCCGGCTCGGCTGATCTCGTTCGCAGCGGGCGACTGCGGCAGGCCTAGTGCGCTGCGGGAAGCCCTTGCATCTTCATGCCCGGCTTGATGCCCTTCGACGTGAACCAGCCCTTGCTCATTTCGAGCGCATAGACGCCGTTGTTGCGCGGACAGTGATTGTCCGTCGTCTCGGCCTGCATTTCGTCGATGTCGGTGATCGTGCCGTCGCCGCGAATGAATGCAATCGACAGCGGGATCAGCGTGTTCTTCATCCAGAAGCAATGCACGGCGGTTTCGTTGAAGACGAAGAGCATACCTTCGTTGGGCGCGAGTTTCGTACGATACATGAGTCCCTGCTCGCGATCGGCATCGTTGGCCGCGACCGCTGCGTCGATCACGAACATGCCAGCCGTGAGCCGCGCGCGCGGAAATTCGCCCGGCTGCTTCGCGCCCGGCGGCAGTTGCTGCGCGTGCACCGTGGAGATCGCCGCGATCGGCAGAAGGAGCGCGACGGCCAGCGCGCAGAGACGCCGCCCGAAACCGGATTGGCGAAACGAGGCGAGCGGATCGAATGAAGCGAGCGGTTTGAATGAGCGCAGCGAAAGACGCACGACGAAACTCCTTGGAAGCCCTGGTAACAGAAAAGATCGGGGAAAAAGCCGCAAAAGCCGACATGACCCGCGCATGTTACTCGATGCACCTGCAAAAGAAAAAGGCAGAGTACCCGAGGGCATTCTGCCTTTTAACGCCATGAAGACGGCTGTACTGCGGTAGCGGTACGGCTGTTTTTCTGGCTTCGCTTTAAAGCGAGTTACAACAAACTTACTGCGATGCGCCCGTAGCAGCGGCCGGTGCTGCTTCAGCCGACGAAGCTGCCTTCTTGTGCGACTTCTTGTGCGACGTCTTCTTGTGGTGCGTCGACTTGTGGGCCGTCGAAGCCGCTGCCGGTGCTGCCGGAGCCATTGCGTCCGAAGCTTGTGCGAATGCAGCCGTTGCGAACAGGCCAGCGACGAGAGCAGCGATCAGTTTGTTCATCTGTGAATCCTCAGCTTGAGTAAATTAACCAAACGACCCGGTTATTGGAGTCATGTCGGTAAACGAGCCATCCACCTTTCGGTTGACAGTGATATCGATAAATAAACCGGTATCGCTGCGAGCGCTAAAACCTTACAAAAAGCCTGTCTCAAGCAGGTGTTTGGTGCGGTCATTCGCTAATGCCGGATAGCTTTGCAAGGCATCTGCGACCACTAACGCAGGGTGGCGACAACCGGTTGACGAAAATCTTTTTTGATATTGCGGATTGCTTTAAATCGCTTGGTGGGTCGTGCGTTAGCGCTTTTTCGTGACAGGAGTTTGAAGCACGGCGAAGTTCATGCGATGCCGTTCCACGGCGCGCGCGGCGGCAACTCCGTCGACTCGCCCGGTGCGAGCCCGAGCGCGAATACATCGAGCGCGCCGATGCCGACGCGCACGAGCCGCAACGTCGGATAGCCGACCGCCGCCGTCATGCGCCGGACCTGGCGGTTCTTGCCTTCGGTGATCGACAGTTCGATCCACGTCGTCGGGATCGCCGCGCGATGGCGGATCGGCGGCGTGCGCGACCAGAGTTGCGCGTCGGCCTTCGTTAACTCGACGAACGCGGCATGACACGGGCGCGTGACGTAGTCGCCGAGATCGACGCCGCTCGCAAGGCGCGCGAGCGCCGTCTCGTCAGGTGCGCCTTCCACTTGCGCCCAATAACGCTTGACGAGCTTGTGACGCGGCTCGGCGATGCGCGTCTGCAATGCGCCGTCGTCGGTGAGGAGCAGGAGGCCTTCGCTGTCGGCGTCGAGCCGGCCCGCGGGATAGACGCCCGGTTTTTTCACCCAGTCCCCGAGCGACGCGCGCGTCTCGTGCGCGGAGAACTGACAGATCGTGCCGAACGGTTTGTTGAGGGCGATGAGCGACATGGCTGGGATGAGAAAAATCGGGAAGAGGGCGCCGGGCCTTGATTCACGCGCCTTCTGGCTGGCTTCGGGCTCGTCTGCGTGCTGGCGGATGGCGGCATATTAATGCATAATCCGACTCTGTAACTCGCAGGTCTTATATAAGACATAGGAGTTGCGTCCGGCCTTGCCCGCGCAGTCTCGCGCGCGCCCGGCGCCGCTCCGGACGCTGCGCGACCGCCCGCTTCGGTGGTCTAGAATATTATCCTGGATGCCCGGCCGGCCAAGGGCGCGCGCGGGGACGCTCACCGGAGCGCGCAGTTCCATGCATCGTCGCAATCTGCTTCAGCCAGCTCGTAAGCCAGGTATCAACCAGCCAGCCTTCTTTGGAGTCGACCATGCCGTATCAGCACATCAAGGTTCCGACGGGCGGTGACAAGATCACCGTCAACGCGGATTACTCCCTCAACGTGTCCGACCAGCCGATCATTCCGTACATCGAAGGTGACGGCACGGGCCTCGACATCACGCCGGTGATGATCAAGGTCGTCGATGCGGCGGTCGAGAAGGCGTACGGCGGCAAGAAGAAGATCCACTGGATGGAGATCTACGCAGGCGAGAAGGCGACCAAGGTATACGGCCCGGACGTGTGGCTGCCGGAAGAAACGCTCGACGTGGTGAAGGAATACATCGTCTCGATCAAGGGTCCGCTCACGACACCTGTCGGCGGCGGCATCCGGTCGCTGAACGTCGCGCTGCGCCAGCAACTGGACCTGTACGTCTGCCTGCGGCCGGTGCAGTACTTCAAGGGCGTGCCGTCACCGGTGCGCGAGCCCGAGAAGATCAACATGATCATCTTCCGCGAGAATTCCGAAGACATCTACGCCGGTATCGAGTGGCCCGCGCAGTCGGAAGAAGCGAAGAAGGTCATCAAGTTCCTGCGCGAGGAAATGGGCGTGACGAAGATCCGCTTCCCGGAGACATCGGGCATCGGCATCAAGCCCGTTTCGAAGGAAGGCACGCAGCGGCTCGTGCGCAAGGCGATCCAGTACGCGATCGACAACGACCGCCGCACGGTCACGCTCGTGCACAAGGGCAACATCATGAAGTTCACCGAAGGCGCGTTCCGCGACTACGGCTATGAACTCGCGCAGCAGGAGTTCGGCGCGGAACTCATCGACGGCGGCCCGTGGATGAAATTCAAGAATCCGAAGACGGGCAACGACATTGTCGTGAAGGACGTGATCGCCGATGCGTTCCTGCAGCAGATCCTCCTTCGTCCGGCTGAATACGACGTGATCGCGACGCTCAACCTGAACGGCGACTACGTGTCCGACGCGCTGGCGGCGCAAGTCGGCGGCATTGGCATTGCGCCGGGCGCGAACCTGTCGGATTCGGTCGCGATGTTTGAAGCGACGCACGGCACCGCGCCGAAGTATGCGGGCAAGGATTATGTGAATCCGGGCTCGGAGATCCTGTCGGCGGAGATGATGCTGCGTCACATGGGCTGGACCGAAGCGGCGGATGTGATCATCAGTTCGATGGAGAAGTCGATTTTGTCGAAGCGCGTGACGTACGACTTCGCGCGGCTGATGGAAGGCGCGACGCAGGTCTCGTGCTCCGGTTTCGGGCAGGTGATGATCGAGAATATGTAGTCGCGGATCGGCTTCACGCGATAGAAGGCCCCGGCTGGCATGCAAGTGTCGCCGGGGTTTTTTCATGACTTCCGATATTCAATGCCGCGCGTTATCGAGGATCGTTAAGAATCAACGCTCGGAAAATAGCGGCTGAAATCGTTTCGCCGTGCGCCGTGCGCCGGAGTGAAGTCGGCGTATATCGGTCATTTTTGCGTCCTCGATCTCGCAATCGCGACGCGCACGCTGGTGAATCCTGTCCGGTGTCCAGATCGTCGGAAAACTGATCGCGCTTTCCACGAATCGCCGACGCCGCGGCCGCACATAATCCGCACTCCAAAAACAAAAAACCCGGCACGAGGCCGGGTCCAGCAGGCAAAAAAGTGCGATCGAACGGTCAGGCCGCGTCCTGAATATTCGAAGCCTGTTTGCCCTTCGGTCCCTGGACGATCTCGAAGCTGACCTTCTGGCCTTCTTTGAGCGTCTTGAAACCGTTCATCTGTATAGCCGAGAAATGTGCGAACAGATCCTCGCCGCCTTCGTCGGGCGTGATGAATCCGTAGCCTTTCGCGTCATTGAACCATTTGACCGTACCAGTTGACATACCTACTTCCCCTCTAGCTCTCGTCGCTTCCACGAGCACGCTCGAAAAGCTCAGCGGCCACTATGTGAACCGTGCCCTCCTCACTAGCTCACCTCGGCATTTTTTCGCCTGAATGGCCTTCGGAAAAAAGTGCCAGTTTGATTGTTGAATCTCTTAAATCACGTGTCAAGAAAATTTTGAGATAGCCGATAAGCCCGTTGTAAAGAGCACATTCGTAGGGTTATTCCTGCTTTGCGTGTGTGCGGCCGCGCAAGCAAGCCATCTTGAAAAGTCGCATAATCGTCTCACTTGAGTGGTAGTCGCGAGACGCGCCCTGCAGTCAGTTTTTTTTGAAGCTGTGCGATACTGGATTCACAGAAGGGTCAAGCGGGCTGGCGCGCAGACGGCGCCGGCAGAATTCAGGCAGGATGGGCTCGATGCGGGCATCCGCGGTGCCAGTTTTCCGACCGGACGGTTGGCGTTACCGGAGGCATTGCGGGCCTGTCCGAGTTGTTTAGAATGGGTGTATGGCGATCAATCCCAACAAGCAGGACGGCACGGTACTGGAGCGGCAGGAGCAGAAGCTCAAGCAGCCTGCGATGTACAAGGTGGTGCTGCTGAATGACGACTTCACGCCGATGGAATTCGTCGTGATGGTCGTGCAGGAATATTTCAACAAGGATCGTGAGACCGCGACGCAAATCATGCTGAAGGTTCATCGCGAGGGCAGGGGAGTTTGTGGGGTCTACACGCGGGACATCGCGTCGACCAAAGTTGAGCAAGTCGTTAGCCATGCACGGCAAGCGGGGCACCCGCTGCAGTGTGTGATGGAGGAAGCATGATTGCCCAGGAACTGGAAGTCAGTCTGCACATGGCGTTTATGGAAGCACGTCAGGCGCGGCACGAGTTCATTACGGTCGAGCATCTTTTACTGGCCTTGTTGGACAACCCGACCGCGGCTGAAGTCTTGCGCGCATGCGCAGCAAACATAGAAGATTTGCGTCAGAACCTGCGCAATTTCATTCATGACAACACGCCGACCGTGCCCGGCACGGACGACGTCGATACCCAGCCGACGCTTGGTTTCCAGCGCGTGATTCAGCGCGCGATCATGCACGTGCAGTCGACGTCGAATGGCAAGAAGGAAGTGACTGGCGCGAACGTGCTGGTCGCGATCTTCGGCGAGAAGGATTCGCACGCGGTCTACTACCTGCAGCAGCAGGGCGTGACGCGGCTCGACGTCGTGAATTTCATTTCGCACGGCATCGCGAAGACGAACAGCGGCGACGCCGCGAAGGCGAGCAGCGAGGCGAACCCGGAAACGGACGACGCCGCCGCGCAAAAGGAAACGCCGCTCGCGCAGTTCACGTCGAACCTGAACCAGCTTGCGAAGGACGGCAAGATCGATCCGCTGATCGGCCGCGAGTCGGAAGTCGAGCGCGTGGTGCAGGTGCTGTGCCGCCGTCGCAAGAATAATCCGCTGCTCGTCGGCGAAGCCGGGGTCGGCAAGACCGCGATCGCCGAAGGTCTCGCCTGGCGCATCACGCGCGGCGAAGTGCCGGACATTCTCGCCGATGCGCAGGTTTATTCGCTCGACATGGGCGCGCTGCTCGCGGGCACGAAGTATCGCGGCGACTTCGAGCAGCGTCTCAAGACGGTGCTGAAGGAGCTGAAGGAGCGTCCGCACGCCATTCTGTTCATCGACGAAATCCATACGCTGATCGGCGCGGGCGCGGCATCGGGCGGCACGCTCGACGCATCGAACCTGCTGAAGCCGGCGTTGTCGTCGGGGCAGCTGAAGTGCATCGGCGCGACCACGTTCACGGAATATCGCGGCATCTTCGAGAAGGACGCGGCGTTGTCGCGGCGCTTCCAGAAGGTCGACGTGACCGAGCCGACCGTCGAGCAGACCGTTGCGATCCTGCGCGGCCTGAAGACGCGTTTTGAAGAGCACCACGGCGTGAAATATTCGTCGGGCGCGCTGTCGGCCGCGGCTGAACTGTCGGCGCGCTTCATCACCGACCGTCATCTGCCCGACAAGGCGATCGACGTGATCGACGAAGCGGGCGCGGCGCAGCGCATTCTGCCGAAGTCGAAGCAGAAGAAGACCATCGGCAAGAACGAGATCGAAGAGATCATCTCGAAGATCGCGCGCGTGCCGCCGCAAAGCGTCTCGCAGGACGACCGCAGCAAGCTGCAGACGCTCGATCGCGATCTGAAGAGCGTCGTGTTCGGGCAAGACCCGGCGATCGACGCGCTGTCGGCTTCGATCAAGATGGCGCGTGCCGGTCTCGGCAAGACGGACAAGCCGATCGGCGCGTTCCTGTTCTCGGGTCCGACGGGCGTCGGCAAGACGGAAGTCGCGAAGCAGCTCGCGTTCACGCTCGGCATCGAACTGCTGCGCTTCGATATGTCCGAGTACATGGAGCGTCACGCGGTCAGCCGGCTGATCGGCGCGCCGCCGGGCTATGTCGGATTCGACCAGGGCGGTTTGCTGACCGAAGCCGTCACGAAGAAGCCGCATTGCGTGCTGTTGCTCGACGAAATCGAAAAGGCGCATCCGGACATCTACAACGTGCTGTTGCAGGTGATGGACCACGGCACGCTGACGGACAACAACGGCCGCAAGGCGGATTTCCGCAACGTCATCATCATCATGACGACGAACGCGGGCGCCGAAGCGATGAACAAGTCCGTGATCGGCTTCACGAACCGCCGCGAAACCGGCGACGAAATGGCCGATATCAAGCGCATGTTCACGCCGGAGTTCCGTAACCGTCTGGACGCGATCATCAGCTTCCGCTCGCTCGATGAAGAAATCATCATGCGCGTGGTCGACAAGTTCCTGATGCAACTGGAAGATCAGTTGCACGAGAAGAAGGTCGACGCGCTCTTCACCGACGCGCTGCGCAAGCACCTGGCGAAGCACGGTTTCGACCCGCTGATGGGCGCGCGGCCGATGCAGCGTCTGATCCAGGACACGATCCGCCGGGCGCTCGCCGACGAGTTGCTCTTCGGCAAGCTGCTGTCGGGCGGCCGCGTGACCGTCGATGTGGACGAGAACGACAAGGTGCAACTGACGTTCGATGAAAACCCCGTGCCGCGCAATCCGAATCCGGAAGCGGTCGAGGTCGAGTGACGAAGCAACGTGGCGCGCCGTGACGGCGCGTCGCAATGAAAAACGGCGCGGATTTTTATCCGCGCCGTTTTTTTTGCGCCAGAGAGCGCTTAGTGCTTGCCGGTGCTCCCGAAAGCGCCCGCGCCGCGCTCGCTGGTCTCGAAGTCGTCGACGATATTCAACTCCGCCTGCACGACCGGCACGATCACCATTTGCGCGAGACGCTCCATCGGATTGAGCGTGAAGGCCGTGTCGCCGCGATTCCACGTCGAGATCATCAACTGGCCCTGGTAATCCGAATCGATCAGGCCGACGAGATTGCCCAGCACGACGCCGTGCTTGTGGCCGAGACCCGAACGCGGCAGGATCATCGCGGCATAGCCGGGATCGCCGAGATGGATCGCAAGGCCCGTCGGCACCAGCGCCGTCTGGCCGGGCGCGAGGACGAGCGGCGCGTCGAGGCACGCGCGCAGGTCGAGGCCCGCGCTGCCGGTCGTGGCGTAGGCGGGCAGGAAATCGCGCATGCGCGCATCGAGAATCTTGACGTCGAGTTTCATGGGTTCAGTTCGGGCGGCCGAGGTCGAACGCTTCGGCCAGGAGTTGATAGGAACGGCTGCGCGCGCGGTAGCTTCCCGCAACGGTCAGCACGATGAGTTCGTCTGCGTCGAAACGTTCCTGCAGCGCATGAAGCGCCTCCGTGACGCGTTCCGGCGTGCCGATGATGCTGCGGTTCTTCTCGCGCGCGATCACGTTCAGTTCGCGCTCGCCGTAGTGCTGCGCGGCGCCTTGTTCGATCGACGGAATCGGCATGTTCAGGCCGTATGCCATCTGCACGCGGCGCAAGTCGACGGCCTTTTCGAGCGCGGCGGCTTCTTCGTCGGTGTCGGCGCAGATCACGAACACGGCGGCGGCGAGATACGGCTTCGCTTCGTTACCGGGCGTGAAGCGCTCGCGATACGCCTCGGCCACGCGATGTCCATACTGCGCGTTGATGAAATGCGCGAACGCGTAGCGGATGCCGAGCTGCGCCGCGAGCAGTCCGCCGAAGTCGCTCGAACCGAGCATCCACAGTTGCGGGCGCGTGTCGATCTGCGGTTGCAGCAGGACGCCGTGCGCGAGGTGATCGTCGGGCAGCGTGCCGTTGAAGAGGCCGATGAGGTCGGCAACCTGCTGCGGAAAAATGTCGCCGCGGTTGTAGTCGCCGGACGCGACGGCTTGCGCCGTGCGCATGTCGCCGCCGGGCGCGCGTCCAACGCCCAAGTCGATGCGATTCGGAAACAGCGCTTCGAGCATCAGGAATTGCTCGGCGACCTTGAACGCGCTGTAGTACGGCAGCATGATGCCGCCCGAGCCGATGCGGATGCGCTTCGTCAGACTGCCGACGCGCGCGAGCAGAACTTCCGGACAGGGATTGGACACGCCGCGCAACCCGTGATGTTCGGCGCACCAGTAGCGCGTGTAGCCGAGATCGTCGGCGAGCTGGGCGAGATCGAGCGTGGCCGCGATGGCGTCGGCCGTGCTGTGACCGTGGATGACCGGCGTTTGGTCGAGAACGGAGAGTTTCGTCATCGTGCGGTTGCCGTGCGTGGATTGCTCAGGAGAGGATCGAGCCGCCGCGCGGCGCGCGCTTCGCAATTTCGCCGATCAGCGTGCGCGCGAGCAGCTTCTTGTCGGCGCGAGGCAGGCGCGTCTTGCCCGACGCTTCGAAGAGCACGACTTCGTTGTCGTCGAGTCCGAAGGTCAGCGGGCCGAGGTTGCCGATCAAGAGCGGCACGTTCTTGCGCACGCGCTTTGCCTCGCCGTGCACGTCGAGATCGCCGCTTTCCGCCGCGAATCCGACGCAGTACGGCGGATTCGGAAGCTTCGCGACGGCCGCGAGGATGTCGGGATTCTCGACGAAGCTGAACGTAGGCAGCTTTTCATCGGCCGACTTCTTGATCTTGTGCTCGGCGACGTGATCGACGCGCCAGTCGGCCACGGCCGCCACCGCGATGAAAATGTCGGCGTCGGCGCTCGCCTGCATGACCGCGTCGTACATCTGCTGCGCGGTCTGCACGTCCTCGCGAAAGACGCCCCACGGCGTTTCCAGCGCGACCGGTCCCGCGACGAGGTGGACGTCGGCGCCGGCCTGCGCGGCGGCGCGCGCGAGCGAGAAGCCCATTTTCCCCGACGAGCGGTTCGTGATTCCGCGCACCGGATCGAGCGGCTCGAAAGTCGGACCGGCGGTGATCAGGACGCGTCGGCCGCGCAGGATCTTCGGCTGGAAGAACGCGCAGATGGCTTCGAATGTGGCCGTGGGTTCCAGCATGCGACCGTCGCCGATTTCGCCGCACGCCTGCGGACCGGAATCCGGTCCGAGCACTTCGACGCCGTCGCCGCGCAGCGTCGCGACATTGCGTTGCGTCGCGGCGTTCTGCCACATCTGGCGGTTCATCGCGGGCACGACGAGCAGTGGACAATCGCGCGCGATGCACAGCGTCGAGAGCAGATCGTCGCACTGGCCGTGCGCGAGTTTGGCGATGAAGTCGGTGGAGGCGGGCGCGATGACGATGGCATCGGCTTCACGCGACAGGTCGATATGCGGCATGTTGTTCGGCACGCGCGCGTCCCACTGGGACGTGTAGACCGGGCGGCCGGAGAGCGCCTGCATCGTAACGGGCGTGATGAATTGCGTGGCTGCTTCGGTCATCGCGATCTGAACGGTGGCGCCGGCCTTGGTCAAGAGGCGCGTCAGTTCGGCGATCTTGTAGCAGGCGATTCCACCGGTCAGGCCCAAGAGAAGATGCTTGCCTGCAAGTTCTGCTGTGTTCAATTCGTCCTCCCCGGACGCGGACGGTGACATCGTCGAACCTTCTGAAAAGCTTGCCAGCGCCTACTTCGTTCCGCGCACGCGCCGCAGTTCGTCGAACACGAGCAACACCGCCCCGACGGTAATCGCACTATCCGCGAGATTGAACGCCGGCCAATGCCACGTGTTCACGTGGAAATCGAGGAAATCGATCACATGCCCATAAGCGAGCCTGTCGATCACATTGCCGATCGCGCCGCCCATGATGAGCGCGAGCGCGGTACAGAACAACCGTTGCGCCGCATGCTTCTTGAGCAGATAGCAGATCACGATCGTCGCCACGATGCCGAGTCCCGTGAACGCCCAGCGCTGCCATCCGCCCGCCGCCGCGAGGAAGCTGAACGCGGCGCCGCGGTTATAGACGAGCAGCAAGTTGAAGAACGGCGTAAGCGCGTGCGGCTCGCCATAGGCGAACACGCGCGCGACCGCGATCTTCGTCAACTGGTCGAAGAGGATCACGATTGCCGCGACGCCGAGCCACGGCGCAAGAGAACCACTGCTTTGTTTCGACATCGTTCTTGCCATTATGCTGCGCTCCGCGATTCGCCCGCGCCGAAGAGGTTCGAGATGCAGCGTCCGCACAAGCCCGGGTGCTCGGCGTTCGCGCCGACGTCCGCGCAGTAGTGCCAGCAGCGCTCGCATTTCAGATACTTCGACGCCATCACCTCGACGCCTTCCTCCGCTTCGCCCGCCACCTTCTCGAGCGATGCCGCCGACGTAATCAGCACGAACTTGAGATCCGCGCCGAGTCCGGCGAGCGCGTCGTAGCGCGCACCGCTCGCGCGCACGACGACTTCCGCCTGCAACGACGATCCGATCTCGTTCGCCGTGCGCGCCTCTTCCAGCGCCTTCGTCACGTCGCTGCGAGCGGAGCGCACGAGGGTCCACGTGTCGAGCAGTTCGCCGGCGTTCGGCACTTGCGGATAGGCGTGGTAGACCTCGGTAAAGATCGTGTCCTGACCGGGCTTCAGCACCTTGTAGGCCTCTTCCGCCGTGAACGACAGATACGGCGCGATCAGCCGCAGCAAACCGTGCGCGATGTGGAAGAGCGCGGTCTGCGCGGCACGGCGCTCGCGCGAATCGGGCTTCGTCGTGTAGAGACGATCCTTCAGCACATCGAGATAAAAGCCGCCCAGATCTTCCGAGCAGAACGTCGCGAGTTTCGACACGACCGGATGGAACTCGTACTTCTCGTAATGCGCGAGCGCGTCGTCCTGGAGGTTCTGCGCGAGTGCGATCGCATAGCGGTCGATTTCGAGCCACTCGCCGACCGGCAGCGCGTCTTTCTCGACGTCGAAATCCGACAGGTTCGCGAGCAAAAAGCGCAGCGTATTGCGGATGCGCCGATACGTTTCCGTCACGCGCTTCAGGATTTCCTCGGAGATCGCGAGCTCGCCGGAATAATCGGTCGAGGCGATCCACAGGCGGATGATTTCCGCGCCGAGCCGGTTCGACACCTCATGCGGATCGACGCCGTTGCCGAGCGACTTCGACATCTTGCGGCCTTCGCCGTCGACGGTGAAGCCGTGCGTCAGAAGCGCGTTGTAGGGCGGGCGGCCATCGAGCATCGACGCGGTCAGCAACGACGAATGGAACCATCCGCGATGCTGGTCCGAGCCTTCGAGGTAAAGGTCGGCGGGAAATTGCAGCGCGTCCTTGTGCGAGCCGCGCAGCACGTGCCAGTGCGTCGTGCCGGAATCGAACCAGACGTCGAGCGTGTCGCGGTTCTTTTCATACAGGTTGGCGTCGTCGCCGATCAGCTCGCGCGGTTCAAGCGTCTGCCACGCTTCGATGCCGCTCACCTCGACGCGCTTCGCCACTTCCTCCAGCAGCTCCAGCGTGCGCGGATGCAGTTCGCCCGTTTCCTTATGCACGAAAAACGCCATCGGCACGCCCCACTGGCGCTGACGCGAAAGCGTCCAGTCCGGCCGGTTCGCGATCATGCTGTAAAGGCGCTGCTTGCCCCACGACGGATAGAACGCCGTCGCCTCGATGCCTTCGAGCGCGGTTTCGCGCAGCGTCTTCGCGCTGTCGTGCGGCTTGACGTCCATGCCGGCGAACCACTGCGACGTCGCGCGATAGATGATCGGTGTCTTGTGGCGCCAGCAGTGCATGTAGCTGTGCGTGTAGTTTTCGGACTTCAGCAGCGATTTTGCACCCGCGAGCGCCTCGACGATCTGCGGATTCGCCTTCCAGATCGAGAGGCCGCCGAAGAGCGGCAGCGATTCGATGTAGCGGCCATCGCCCATCACCGGGTTGATGAAGTCGGAATCCGACATGCCGTGCGCCTTGCACGACACGAAGTCTTCCACGCCATACGCCGGCGACGAGTGGACGATGCCGGTGCCGCTTTCGGTCGTCACGTAGTCGCCGAGATAGACGGGCGCCGTGCGCTTGTAGCCCGGATGGGCGGAAGCGAGCGGATGACGGAAGCGCAGGTTGGCGAGCTTTTCGCCCTTCGCCGTCGCGAGCGTCGTGCCGCTCAGGTCGTAGTTCTTCAGGCACTCCTCGACGCGTTCTTCGGCGAGGATCAGCAAGCCGCGCGACGTATCGACGAGGCTGTACACGATCTCCGGATGCACGTTGAGCGCCTGGTTCGCGGGGATGGTCCAGGGCGTCGTCGTCCAGATCACGATGCCGCCTTCCGCCTTCGGCAGCGACGCGAGCCCGAACGCCTGCGCGGTCTTTTCCGGTTCGGCGAAGGCGAACATCACGTCGATGGTGGGATCGGTCTTGTCCTTGTACTCGACTTCCGCTTCCGCCAGCGCCGAGCCGCAGTCGAAACACCAGTTGACCGGTTTCAGGCCGCGGAACACGTAGCCTTTTTCGAGGATCTTCGCGAGCGCGCGGATCTCGCCGGCCTCGTTCGCGAAGTTCATCGTCTTGTACGGGTTGTCCCAGTCGCCGAGCACGCCGAGACGCCGGAAGCCCGCCTTCTGCTTCTCGATCTGCTCGCTCGCGTAGGCGCGCGCCTTTTGCATCACTTCAGCGGCCGGCAGCGACTTGCCGAACTGCTTTTCGATCTGGATTTCGATCGGCATGCCGTGGCAGTCCCAGCCCGGCACATAGACCGCGTCGAAGCCCGCGAGGTTGCGCGCCTTGACGATCATGTCCTTCAGGATCTTGTTGACCGCGTGGCCGAGGTGGATGTCGCCGTTCGCGTACGGCGGGCCGTCGTGCAGGATGAACTTGTCGCGGCCACGGCTCGCCGCGCGGATCTTCTCGTAGATCTTGTTGTCCTGCCATTCCTTCACCCATGCCGGCTCGCGCCTGGGCAGGTCGCCGCGCATCGGGAACGGGGTGTCGAGCAGGTTGACCGGGTATTTCGACTGCGGCTTGGCGTCGGACTTCGAAGAGGCTTTCTTGTCGCTCATGGATGACTCAGTGTGAATGCTGTGGGGCGGCGCCGGGTTGTCGGGTTGGCGCGCCGAGAACGGCTTTTAAGCGAGGCAGCGGGCGGCGCGTGTGGAACAGCGCCGCGCGCTCACCTAATTCGGTCGGTCGCCGATGTGGCGAAGCCGCTTGCGCTGCTCGTCGTGCTCGAGCCCGTGGACGCGCTCACGTGGCCGTTGGCGTTGCCGGGCCGGCCGCCGCTCGTCGCGAAATACTCGCGCGCATGGGCGACATCGCGCGCGATCGCGGCCGTCAGCGTGTCGAGGTCGATGAACTTCTCCTCATCGCGCAGTTTCTTCAGGAATTCGACGCGCACGAGCTTGCCGTACGCGTCGCCGTGCCAGTCGAGCAGGTGGACTTCGAGCAGCACGCGGCCCGAGTCGTCGACGGTCGGGCGCAGGCCGAGGCTCGCGACCGCCGGCAGCGGCTCGGCTGCAAGCCCATGCACGCGCACGACGAAGATGCCCGCCGCCGCCGGCCGCTTGTGGGCGATCGGCAGGTTCAGCGTCGGAAAGCCGAGATCGCGGCCGAGCTTCGCGCCATGCACGACATGCCCGCTGATCACGTAGGGACGGCCGAGCGCGACGTGCGCGGCCTCGAGATCGCCCGCGACGAGCGAGGCCCGCACCGACGACGACGAAATGCGCGCGCCGTTCGGATGCGCGACGGTCGCCATCTGCTCGACTTCGAAGCCGTGCTGCTCGCCCGCGGCCTTGAGCGACGCGAAATCGCCGGCGCGCTTCGCGCCGTAGCGAAAGTCGTCGCCGATCATGACCCAGCGCGCGTGCAGGCCGTTCACGATGATGTTTTCGACGAACGTATCCGGCGACTGCCCGGCGAACGTGCGGTTGAAATGCTCGACCACCACGCGGTCGACGCCGTTCGTGCGCAGCGCTTCCAGCTTGTCGCGCAGCATCGCGATGCGCGGCGGCGCGCCGGCCGGATTGAAAAACTCGCGCGGATGCGGCTCGAAGGTCATCACGCAGACCGGCAGGCCGCGCGCGTCGGCGGCGGCCCGCACGCGCGCGAGCAGCGCCTGGTGGCCGCGGTGGACACCGTCGAAATTGCCGATGGTCAGTGCGCAGGGCGCCCGGCTCTCGGCATTGGGTAGGCCGCGAAAGACTCTCACGATGGCGGATGGTCGGTGGTTGGGCTCTTTGGGCTGATCTTCGCCGCCTCGGCCGGACCGGGGCTCGGGCGAATGCAGCAAAGCGTTCGATTATAAACGCTCACACGGATGCACGGCGCCGGCGCCCCGTTTTGGCACGGTTTTCGCAGCGCCGAATGATAAAATCCGCGGATGAAAAAAATCGTCATTCTGATTTCCGGGCGAGGAACCAACATGGAAGCCGTCGTGCGCGCTGCTGCGCGCGACGGCTGGCCGGCCGAGGTTCGCGCCGTCGTATCGAACCGGCCGGACGCCGCCGGCCTCGGATTCGCCGCCGCCAACGGCATCGAGACCGCGGTCGTCGATCATCGTGATTACGCCGATCGCGCCGCCTTCGACCGCGCGCTCGCCGCCGCCATCGACCAGTTTGCGCCCGATCTCGTCGTGCTGGCAGGCTTCATGCGCGTCCTGACCGACGGTTTCGTCGACCACTACGCCGGGCGCATGCTGAACGTCCATCCGTCGCTTTTGCCGTGCTTTCCGGGCTTGCGCACGCACCAGCAGGCGCTCGACGCCGGCGTGCGCGTGCATGGGGCGAGCGTCCATTTCGTCACGCCGACGCTCGATCACGGGCCGATCGTGGCGCAGGCCGCCGTGCCGGTGATGGCCGGCGACGACGCGGCCGCGCTCGCCGCGCGCGTGCTAGCCGTCGAACACACTATTTACCCGCGTGCGGTGCGCTGGTTCGTCGAAGGGCGTCTTGCCATCGACGGCGAGCGCGTCGTGCTCACGCCACCGGAGCCGCAATGGCTCTTTGCCGACATTGCCGGGGAGGGCGTATGAGGCTGCATGGATTTCTGATTGGACAAACTGAAACGCTGATTGCGGACGTACTGCGGTTTTCGGGCCCGGCCGACGCCGCCACGAGCCGCTTTTTCCGCGCGCATCCGAAGCTTGGCCACAACGAGCGCGGCGTGATCGCCGAAGCGGTGTTCGCGGTGCTGCGCCGGAAAATGGAGTTTTCGCACCTCGCCGAGAGCGGCAGCGGCAATCAGGCGCGGCGTCTCGCGCTGCTCGGCCTGATGCAGACGGCGGGACTTTCGGCGATCAAGCCGTTCGTCTCCGCCGACGAGCATCAGTGGCTCACGCAAGTCTCGAAGATCGATCCGGCGAGCCTGCCGGTGCGCGTGCGCACGAATCTGCCGCAGTGGATCTACGACGCGATGGCGAAGCGTTTCGACGCCGAGGAACTCGCGAAGCTCGCCGCCGCGCTGAATTACCCGGCGCCGCTCGATCTGCGCGCGAATCCGATCAAGGCGACCCGCGACGCGGTCGTGAAGGCGCTGACCGAAGCCGGCATCGACGCGGGCGAAATGCCGTTCGCGCCGTTCGGCGTGCGCGTCGACGGCAAGCCTGCGCTTACGCGCCTGGCCGCGTTCCAGGAGGGCTGGATCGAGGTGCAGGACGAGGGCAGCCAGTTGCTCTGTTCGCTCGTGGCGCCCAAGCGCGGCGAGATGATCGTCGACTTTTGCGCGGGCGCGGGCGGCAAGACGCTCGCACTCGGCGCGATGATGCGCTCGACCGGCCGTCTCTACGCGTTCGACGTCTCCGACCGGCGTCTCGCGAAGCTCAAGCCGCGCCTTGCGCGAAGCGGTTTGTCGAACGTGAATCCGGTGCTGATCGACAGCGAGCACGACGCCAAGATCAAGCGCCTCGCGGGCAAGATCGACCGCGTGCTCGTCGATGCGCCGTGCTCCGGCCTCGGCACGCTGCGCCGCAATCCTGACCTGAAATGGCGGCAGTCGCCGGACTCGGTCGCGGAACTCGCCCCCAAGCAGCTCTCGATTCTGTCGAGCGCCGCGCGGCTCGTGAAAGTCGGCGGGCGGCTGGTGTATGCGACCTGCAGCATGCTCGAGGCGGAAAACGAAGGCGTCGTCACGCAATTTCTCGCGACGCATCCGCAATTCAAGCTGATTCCGGCGCGCGAGGTGCTCGCGGAACAGCGCATCGACCTCGACACCGGCGACTATTTGTCGCTGTGGCCGCACAAGCACGGCACCGACGGTTTCTTCGCCGCCGTGCTCGAACGCGTGCCCGCGCCGGCCAAGGCGCAAGCGGCGGCCGAAACACCGGAAGCGCCGGAAGCGCCGGAAGACGCGCCTTCGGAGTAAGCGACGTGCCCGCGAGCATGCAGGACGCCTACTTTCCGCACATGCTCAGCGGGATCGTCCGCGATTTCGGCGAGGCCGCGGCGATCTGGCAGGTGATCGTGCTGTTCGGCTCGCTCGCCGTGGCGTGGTGGCTGGCGCGCATTCTGCGGCGACGGCTCGAAGAACGGCGCCAGTCGCGCTTCGAGGCGTTGCGCTTCGGCGCCGAGAGCCTCAACAAGGCGCTCTTTCCGCTGCTCGGCACGGTGCTCGTCTCGATCGCGCAGGTCGTGATGTCGCAGTTCATGCACACGGCGCTACTGCGGCTCGCGCTCGTGCCGCTCCTCGGCATCACCGTCATCTACACGATGTTCTACGTCGCGCGGCGCGTTTTCAGCCGCGGCGGCGAGGCGAGCGCGCTGCTCTTTCTCTTCGAGAAGGTCGTGACGGCGCTCGTCTGGGTCGCGATGCTGCTTACCGTCATGGGCATCCAGGAAGACGTCGTGCGCTGGATGGCGAGCGTGCGCTTCAACCTGGCGAACGCGCACATGACGCTGCTGTCGCTCGCGTCGGGCGTGCTCTGGGTGTGCGTGACGCTGATCGTCGCGATGTGGGCGGGCGCCGCGCTCGACGACCGCCTGATGCGCGCGCGCTCGCTCGACGCCAACGTCAAGGTCGTGCTCGCGCGGGTCGGCCGGGCGCTGATGATTCTCGCGGCGATCCTGATCAGCCTGTCGATCGTCGGCATCGACGTCACCGTGCTCGGCGTGTTCGGCGGCGCGCTGGGCGTCGGGCTCGGCTTCGGCCTGCAGAAGATCGCGAGCAACTACGTGTCCGGCTTCATCATCCTGCTCGACCGCTCGCTCAGGCTCGGCGACATGATCAACGTCGCGAACTTCCAGGGCACGGTCACGCAGATCCGCACGCGCTACACGATCGTGCGCGGCCTCGACGGCATCGAAACGCTGATTCCGAACGAAAAGCTCATCACCGATGTCGTACAGAACCATTCGTCGTTCCTGACGCGCGGCAACGCGAAGGTGGCCGTGCAGGTCAGCTACCGGTGCGACGTCGAATTCGCGATGAAACTGTTCGCCGACGCCACGCAAGGCGTCGAGCGCGTGTTGCAGGACCCGGCGCCCGTCGCGCTTCTCGCGAGCTTCGGCGCGGACGGCATCAACCTCGAACTGAGCTTCTGGATCGAGGACGCCGCGAAGGGGACGGGTGGCGTTAAATCGCAGGTGAATCGGAACATCTGGCGCCTTTTTTCCGAGCACGGCATTGAAATTCCCTACGCGCAGCGCGAGATCAGGATCATCGACGGCGCGGCCGCGACGCCGACCAATTCGGAAATTGTGACGCGATCGGCATCTGTCACTAGCACAAACGGTCGGCAATCGCCGGCCTGATCGCCGAAATCTCGCCGATCTCACGGAAAACGCGTGGTCTGGATGCAGTTCGAATCTTCCTTATTTTGGCGCCAATCAAAAAATTTCTCCTTTGGCACAACGACTTGGAACGCTTGAAGTAGAATGCGATCGAACTCCTGCGCATTTCTTTCACGCGCCCAACACACGTCGAAGATGCTTTTCGACCGGCCATTTTTTCCGCCTCAACAGGTAAATTGCCTTGCTGAATTCCTCGCTTGATTTTCTCGCCAACGGATTGCTCGACTTTTCCTGGTGGCAGATCCTGCTCTTCACCCTCGTGATGACCCACATCACGATCATCGGCGTCACGGTCTATTTGCATCGCTGCCAGGCGCACCGCGCGCTGGAGCTGCATCCGATCGCGAGCCACTTCTTCCGTTTCTGGCTGTGGATGACCACCGGCATGCTGACCGGCCAGTGGGCTGCGATTCACCGCAAGCACCACGCGAAATGCGAAACCGAAGAAGACCCGCACAGCCCGCAGACGCGCGGCATCTGGAAAGTGCTGCTCCAAGGCGCCGAACTCTATCGTACGGAAGCGAAGAACGAAGAGACGATGCGCAAGTTCAGCCACGGCACGCCGAACGACTGGATCGAGCGCAATATCTACACGCGCTATCCGATCCTCGGCATCAGCATCATGATGGTTATCGACGTCGCGCTGTTCGGCATCGTGGGCCTGAGCGTGTGGGCCGTGCAGATGATCTGGATTCCGTTCTGGGCCGCGGGCGTCGTGAACGGTCTCGCGCACTGGTGGGGTTATCGCAACTTCAATTCCGGCGACGCCAGCACGAACATCTTCCCGCTCGGCATCATCATCGGCGGCGAAGAGCTGCACAACAATCACCACACGTACGCGACGTCGGCGAAGCTGTCGAACAAGTGGTACGAGTTCGATATCGGCTGGATGTATATCCGCATCATGTCGGCGTTCAAGCTCGCGAAGGTGAAGAAGGTCGCGCCGACGCCGCGCTTGGCCGCCACCAAGCCCGTGCTCGACAACGACACGCTGCAGGCCGTGCTCGCGAACCGCTACGAAGTGATGGCGCGTTACGGCAAGACGCTGAAGCACGCGTATCGCCAGGAACTCGCGAAGCTGAAGGAAGCCGGCGCCCGCGAAAAGTACCAGTTGATGCACGGCGCGCGCAACTGGTTCCACAAGGAAGAAGACGGCCTGAACGAGCCGCAGCGCCAGCAACTGCCGGAAATCTTCTCGGACAACCAGAAGCTGCGCACTCTGATCGAACTGCGCAAGGATCTGGCGGCGATGTGGGACCGGTCGAATGCTTCGCGCGAACAACTGCTCGTGCAATTGCAGGACTGGTGCCATCGTGCTGAACAAAGCGGCATCAAGGCGCTGCAGGATTTCGCGATTCGTCTGCGTCGCTACGCCTGATCGATCGCTGTCCCGGGTACGCGCTCAGGTACGCGTTATCCGTTAAAATTTGATGACGTCACAAGACCCCGCTCTGGCGGGGTCTTTGTTTTTGGGCGGCCGAACTTCGCGAGAAAGAAGGCAGCAACCGTGGCATGGGACCAGAGCAAGGCGCAGCGCGTACTCCGGTCGACAGGAGACAGAGGACAACATGGAAGCAAGCATCAGGAGCGTCGAATACGATCGGCCGCACGGCTTGACGTGCGGAGTGGGCGAGGCGTGGGCGAAAGTGCCGGATGCGCCGTCGGCCGCGCGTAAGCGGGAACTGAAAGAGCAGATCCGGGCATTGCTCAAACGCGAGAAGGCCGTGCTGGTCGCGCACTATTATGTCGATGCGGAGTTGCAGGAACTCGCCGACGAAACCGGCGGCTGTGTCGCGGATTCGCTCGAGATGGCGCGCTTCGGGCGCGATCACGCGGCGGGTACGCTGGTGGTCGCCGGCGTGCGTTTCATGGGCGAGACCGCGAAGATCCTGAGCCCGGAAAAGCGCGTGCTGATGCCGGATCTCGACGCGACCTGTTCGCTCGACCTCGGCTGTCCCGCCGACGAATTCTCCGCGTTCTGCGACGCGCATCCGGACCGGACGGTCGTCGTGTATGCGAACACGAGCGCGGCCGTGAAGGCGCGGGCGGACTGGATGGTCACGTCGTCGATCGGACTCGAAATCGTCGCCGACCTGCACGCGCGCGGCGAGAAGATCCTGTGGGCGCCGGATCGCCATCTCGGAGGCTACATCCAGAAGAAGACGGGCGCCGACATGCTGCTGTGGCAAGGTTCGTGTCTCGTCCACGACGAGTTCAAAGGTATCGAACTCGACCTGCTGCGCGCCCAGTATCCCGACGCCAAAATCCTGGTTCATCCAGAATCGCCGGAAGCAGTCGTGGCCCTCGCCGACGTGGTCGGCTCGACGACGCAACTGATCGATGCCGCCGTCCGCCTGGACGCAACGCGCTTTATCGTCGCGACGGACCTCGGGATTCTGCACAAGATGCGGCTCGCGGCGCCGGGCAAGACGTTCATCGAGGCGCCGACCGCCGGCAACAGCGCGACCTGCAAGAGTTGCGCGCATTGCCCGTGGATGGCGATGAACGGCCTTAGCAACCTGGCCGAAGTGCTGGAGCGCGGCCACAACGAAATTTCTGTCGATCCGGCGATCGGCGCGCGCGCGCGTCTGCCGATCGACCGAATGCTCGATTTCGCGGCGCGCCACAAGAAGCGCGTGCAGGCGAGCGGCGATCTCGCGAAGGACGGCGCGCTGTTCTCGAACGTGGGAGCGGCGTGATGGCGACGAAGGATTCGAGCGATTTCGTGTCGCCGCTCTACGCGCAGATTCGGGCGCAGTACGGCGAGGCGTTCGACGCCGCGCTGGCCCGCAATGTTACCGATGCGCTCGCCGAGGACATCGGCAGCGGCGACCAGACCGGCCGTCTCGTTCCCGCGGATACGCGCCGTACCGCGCGCATCACGGTTCGCGAGGAAGCGGTGCTGTGCGGCGTGCCGTGGTTCAACGAAGTAATGCGGCGCGTCGACCCGTCGATCGACGTCGAATGGCAGTATCGCGAGGGCGACCGGATGGCCGCGAACACGCCGGTCGTGCTGCTGCACGGCCCGGCGCGCGCGCTGTTGACCGCCGAGCGCAACGGGCTCAACTTCCTGCAACTGCTCTCGGGCGTGGCGAGCGCGACGCGCCGTTTCGTCGATGCGATCGAGGGCTCGCGTGCGCGCATCCTCGATACGCGCAAGACGCTGCCGGGCTTGCGGCTCGCGCAGAAGTACGCAGTGCGCGTCGGCGGCGGCGCGAATCAGCGGCTCGCGCTCTACGACGGTATTCTGATCAAGGAAAACCACATCGCGGCGGCGGGCGGCGTGGGCGCCGCGATGGACGCGGCGCTTGCCCTGAACGCGGGCGTGCCGGTCCAGATCGAAGTGGAAACGCTCGAACAGTTGGAGTCGGCGCTCGCGCATCGCGCGGAATCGATCCTGCTCGACAACTTCAGCTTCGACGCCATGCGCGACGCCGTGCGCATCACCGCCGGGCGGGCCGTGCTCGAAGTGTCCGGCGGCGTCAATTTCGAGACCGTTCGTCAGATTGCCGAAACCGGTGTCGACCGGATCTCGATCGGCGCGCTCACGAAAGACGTGCGCGCAACCGATTTTTCGATGCGGCTCGTCTGATTCCGGCCGCGCCGCTCAGACCTGACGCCGGCGGGCTACGGGCGGCGTCAGCACGGTTGGCAGCGCCTTCGGCAGCGTGTCGGGCCAGTCGCGGCTGAAGTGCAACCCGCGGCTTTCGCGCCGCGAACACGCGCTTTCCACGATCAACGACGCCACGTCGACCAGATTGCGCAGCTCCAGCAGATCGCGGCTCACCTTGAAATTCGCGTAGTACTCGTGGATCTCCTCGCGCAGCAGCGCGATCCGGTGCTGCGCGCGTGCGAGCCGCTTGTCGGTGCGCACGATGCCCACGTAATTCCACATCAGCCGGCGCAGCTCGTCCCAGTTGTGCGCGACGACGACTTCCTCGTCCGGATCGGAGACGCGGCTCTCGTCCCAGTCGGGCAGCGGCGCGTGACAGCCCGCCGAGAAACCCGCGGCTTCGATTGCCTGAGCCGCCGCGCGACCCACCACAAGACATTCGAGCAGCGAATTGCTCGCAAGCCGGTTCGCGCCGTGCAGCCCCGTGCACGACGTCTCGCCGACGGCATACAGGCCCGCGCGATCGGTTCGCCCCGCCAGATCGGTCACGACGCCGCCGCACGTGTAATGCGCCGCCGGCACGACGGGAATCGGCTGCTTCGCGATGTCGATGCCGAACTCGCGGCAGCGCGCGAGGATCGTCGGAAAATGTTCTTCGAGGAACGCTCGCGGCTGATGGCTGATGTCGAGATACACGCAATCGATGCCGCGCTTCTTGATCTCGAAGTCGATCGCGCGGGCGACGATGTCGCGCGGCGCGAGTTCCGCGCGCTCGTCGTGCGCGGGCATGAAGCGCGTGCCATCGGGCAGACGCAGGATGCCGCCTTCGCCGCGCACGGCTTCCGAAATCAGGAAGGATTTTGCGTACGGATGGAACAGGCAGGTGGGATGGAACTGGATGAATTCCATGTTCGACACGCGGCAGCCCGCGCGCCATGCCATCGCGATGCCGTCGCCGGTCGCCGTGTCGGGGTTGGTCGTGTACAGGTAGACTTTGCCCGCGCCGCCGGTCGCGAGGACCGTTTGCGGCGCCTCGATCGTCACCGTGCGGCCGCTCGCCAGATCGAGCGCATACAGGCCGTGACAGCGATGCCCCGGCAGGCCGAGACGATCGGACGTGATCAGGTCGATCGCGTAGTGATCTTCGAGGACGGTGATGTTCGGATGATTGCGCACGCGCTCGTTGAGCGTCGAGACGACTGCGTGGCCGGTTGCGTCGGCGGCGTGGATGATGCGCCGGTGACTGTGGCCGCCTTCGCGCGTCAGATGAAAGCCGAGTTCGGCGGACACATCCTTCGTGAACGGCACGCCTTCCTTGATCAGCCATTCGATGGCCGCGCGCCCGTTCTCGACGATGAAGCGCGTCGCGGCCTCGTCGCACAGTCCGCCGCCGGCGATGAGCGTGTCTTCGACGTGGTTGTCCGTGCTGTCGGCAGAGTCGAGCACAGCGGCGATGCCGCCTTGCGCCCAGTCGCTCGCGCCGTCGCTGACGGTGCGCTTGGCGATGATCGCGACGCGCCGTGTCTGGGCGAGATTCAACGCGACGCTGAGTCCCGCCAGGCCGCTGCCTACGATTGCTACGTCGAAATTCATGCTACCGCTTCTCCGTCGTTATGCCGTCTAGTCGCTCGTCCTCCTTGCGCGGAGAACAGTAACCAGCAAGGATACCGGGCAAATTCCGGGACGGACAGTCGGCCGAACGCTCAATAGCGTGCTCATTTGCCGAGCCAATGCAAAAAGCCCCGCATTCGCGGGGCTTTTTGCTGTCTTCGTCAAACTCGCTGAAACCAGATTTACTTGATCTTGGTTTCTTTATACTCGACGTGCTTGCGGACGACGGGATCGAACTTCTTGATCAACATCTTTTCCGGCATGTTGCGCTTGTTCTTCGTCGTGGTATAGAAGTGACCCGTACCTGCGGTCGATTCGAGCTTGATTTTGTCGCGTGCGCCCTTGGCCATTTCAGTGCTCCTTAGACTTCACCGCGTGCGCGCAGGTCTGCGAGCACAGCGTCGATACCGTTCTTGTCGATCAGGCGAAGGCCGGCATTCGACAGGCGCAGGCGGACCCAACGGTTTTCGCTTTCAACGAAGAAACGACGGTTCTGCAGGTTCGGCAGGAAACGACGCTTGGTACGGTTGTTCGCGTGGGAAACGTTGTTGCCGCTCATCGGCGCTTTCCCAGTTACTTGGCATACGCGTGCCATGAGAGCACTCCTAATACGCTGAAATTCTGAGTTCGAACGCCTGGTGAAACCCCCGGTGCGCATGCCTTTGACGGCATTACCAAGGAGCAACCCCACTAACATTCCGCGCTCGGAACAGGTTGGTTGAAAGAAGCAAACCGAGATTCTAGCAGCAAAAACCCAGCAATATCAAGCCTTTTTGGTTTCGTTCCGATTGAGATGGCGTCCCGGCCCGCGCACTTTTGCCTCAAATCCAGCCCTGTCGTGCGAAAGAGAATACATCGTTCGAGGCGACGACCAGATGATCGAGCAGCCTGACATCGATGAGTGTCAGTGCGTCCTGCAGCGTGCGCGTGAGCCGGCGGTCGTTGGCGCTCGGCGCGACGCCTCCCGACGGGTGATTATGCGCGACGATCAAACCCGCCGCGTTCAGCGTCAGCGCGCGCCGCACGATTTCGCGCGGATACACCGCGACGCGCGTAATCGAGCCGCGCGCCGATTCCTCCGCGAGCAGCAACTGATGGCGCGCGTCGAGATAGAGGCACACGAAGACCTCATACGGACGCGTGCCGATCAGCATCTTCAGATAGTCTTCGACCGCGCCCGGCGAATCCAGCAGCGCGCGCTCGCGGGCGCGCTCCGCGAGCGCGCGCCGGCACAGCTCGGACACCGCCAGCAACTGCGCCGCCCGCGCGGGCCCGATGCCGCGCAGCGCGCAAAGCTGTGTCGCGGACGCATCGAGGACGCTGCGCAGGGTGCCGAAGTGCGCGAGCAGTTCGCGCGCGAGGTCGACGGCGGTCCGGCCCGGAATGCCGGAATGAAGGAAGAGGGCGAACAGTTCCGCGTCCGAGAGCGAAGCGGCACCGGCGCCGAGCAGCCGCTCGCGAGGCCGTTCGCCTTCGGCCCAGTCGCGAATCGGGGACACGCGCGGCGCGGATTTCATCGGCTTGGCGAGGTCGTCGGCGCCCCCGACCAGCCTCAGCGCGGCCGTCATGCGAGCCTCCGCACGGTGAGACACAGCCGCGCCTCCATATAGTACGGCCCGTCACGCGCGATGAATCCGCGCGGCACGTCGGTCGCCGACCTTGGCTTACAATGGCGGTTTGGCGCGCCGCGGCGCATGGCATTCGCGGCGAATATTGCGCGCGCGCCGTCTCTGACTGTTCGGTTACATCCAATACACATGAGCATCATCGATATCTCCGAGGTGAAACCCGGTTCGCACGTCACGCTTCACTACCGGCTCGCGCTGGCCGATGGCGCCGACATCGTCAACACCTTCACCGACAAGCCCGCGACGCTCCTGCTCGGCGCAGGCCAGCTCGCGCCGCCGCTCGAAGACATTCTGCTCGGCCTGAAGGTCGGCCACCATTCGACCTTTCAGCTAACGCCGGAGCAGGCGTTCGGTCCCCGAAATCCCGAGCTGCTCCAGCGCGTGTCGCTCGCGACGCTGCGCGAAAACAGCATGATCAACGAGGATTTTTCTCCGGGCGATCTCGTCGAATTCAATGCGCCGGGCGGCGGCCGCTATGCGGGCGTGCTGAAGGAAGTGGGCGAAACCTCGGCGCTGTTCGATTTCAACCACCCGCTTGCCGGCCAGGCGCTGGCGTTTGAAGTGAAAATCATCGGAATTCTGTAGCCATGAGCCTCGCTGACACCCTGACCGATGTCGAAATCCTCCTCGCGCAGCCGCGCGGGTTCTGCGCGGGCGTCGATCGCGCAATCGAAATCGTCGAGCGCGCGATCAAGCTGTTCGGCGCGCCCATCTACGTGCGACACGAAATCGTGCACAACGCCTATGTCGTCGAGGATCTGCGCAAGAAGGGCGCAATCTTCATCGAGGACCTCGCGGACGTGCCGTCCGGCAGCACGCTGATCTTCAGCGCGCACGGCGTGTCGAAGGCGGTTCGGGCGGAAGCCGAAACGCGCGGCCTGCGCGTGTTCGATGCCACCTGTCCGCTCGTGACCAAGGTCCACATGGAAGTCGCGAAGATGCGCCAGGAAGGCTTCGATATCGTGATGATCGGCCACAAGGGCCATCCGGAAGTGGAAGGCACGATGGGGCAGTCGGGCGAGGGCATGCATCTGGTCGAAGATATCGAGGACGTCATGGCGCTCGCGTTGCCGAATCCCGAGCGCATCGCCTACGTGACGCAGACGACGCTTTCCGTCGACGACGCCTCGGCCATCATCGACGCGCTGAAAACGCGTTATCCGGCGGTGAAGGAGCCGAAGAAGCAGGACATTTGCTACGCGACGCAGAATCGCCAGGACGCGGTGAAGTTTCTCGCGCCGCAGTGCGACGTGGTGATCGTGGTCGGCAGCCCGAACAGCTCGAATTCGAGCCGTCTGCGCGAAGTGGCCGAAAAGCGCGGCATCCCGGCCTACATGGTCGATTCGCCGACGCAGATCGATCCGAAATGGGTCGAAGGCAAGAAGCGCATCGGCGTCACGGCGGGCGCGTCCGCGCCGGAAGTGCTCGCGCAGGCGGTGATTGCGCGGTTGCGCGAACTCGGCGTGTCGAGCGTGCGGCCGCTCGAGGGCATCGAGGAAACGATTTCCTTCCCCTTGCCGCGCGGGCTGGCATTGCCGCAGTAAAGCGTTGCACACAATAGAAGCGCCCCTCGGGGCGCTTTTGTTTGCCGCGAATATATCGCGTACAAGATAAATAACACTCCATAGCGCGATGTATCCGACGGCACAAGCCGACGAATGCACTTTTCTGGTGCGTTTCGCTCAAATCGAGGATGGCTTCGAAGTAAGGGCATTCCCTTACCCCATTCAGCCTTGCCGAACCTTACAATCCGCCGCCTGGCAAACACTTACATTTTTGGTGCAACTGCTGCACAGATGCGGATCGCAACCTGGTTGCGCCTCCGCGCGAAAATCGGTCGAAAAGTGCGGTTGCAATGCAGGAAAACCCCTGTCACAGAACAATATTGCCCGTCCCATAATTAGAGTTACAATGCGCGCGTTCCAGCCCGGAAGGGCTTGAAATATCGGCTTTCAGAGGCGCAGGAGACCTACTTAATGCGAGTCAAGTTTGCTTACGCCGTGACGTTTGCGGCTGCGGTTGCAATGGCAACCGCATGCGGCAAGAAGAGCGATGGCGAGGCGGGCACGGGAGCATCGGCCGCCAGTTCGGCGGCAGCGCCCGCGGCGGCGGCATCGTCGCCGAGCGAGGCGGTAATGGTCGTCAAGATCGGCCACGTCGCGCCCCTCACTGGCTTGCAGGCGCATCTCGGAAAGGATAACGAGAACGGCGCGCGCCTCGCGATGGAAGAAATCAGCGCGCAGGGACTCACGATCGACGGCCATCCGATCAAGCTGGAACTCGACGCCCAGGACGACGCCGCCGATCCGCGCACCGGCACGGAAGCCGCCCAGAAGCTCGTCGACGACCACGTGGTCGCCGTCATCGGTCATATGAATTCGGGCGTGTCGATCCCGGCGTCGAAGATCTATCGCGACGCGAACGTGGCGCAGATCTCGCCGTCGACGACCAATCCGGACTACACGAAGCAGGGGTTCAAGACGACGTTTCGCGTCGTCGCCACCGACGCGCTGCAAGGCCCGGTGCTCGCCGACTACGCGATGAGAACGCTGCACGCGAAGAAAGTGGTGATCGTCGACGACACGTCCGCATATGGCCGCGGTCTCGCCGATGAGTTTGCGAAGAGCGCGCAGGCGGGCGGCCTGAAGGTGATGTCTCGCGAGGCGACCAGCGAAAAGGTTCGCGACTACAAGGCGATCCTCACAAAAATCAAACGAGCCCAGCCCGACGTCGTGATGTACGGCGGGATGGATGTGACCGGCGGCCCGTTCATCCGGCAAGCGGCAGAGGCCGGCATCAAGACGAGAATCCTGGCCGGTGACGGGGTGTGCACCGACAAGATCGCGGAGCTTGCGGGCGACGCCGTACAAAACCTGGTCTGTTCCGAAGCGGGACTCGCGCTTTCGAAAATGGACAAGGGAGCGGATTTCGCCCAGAAGTACGAGGCCCGCTTTCACACGCCGGTGCAGATTTACGCGCCGTTCACGTATGACGCGATGTACGTGATCGTCGACGCAATGAAACGCGCCAATTCCATCGAAGCGCCCAAGGTGCTCGCTGCGATCGCGTCGACCGACTACAACGGTCTGACGGGACACATCGCATTCGACGACAAGGGCGATTTGAAGGCAGGCACGATCACGCTTTACGACTTCAAGGACAAGAAGAAGAACGTCCTCGATGTCGTGAAGCAGTGATGGCGCGGCGTTTGCAGCCTGTTTGCAGCCTCGACGGCGCCGGCTACCCGGTGGCGCCGTTTCCGTATCCGTCCGACAGGTGTTCGCCGCCACATCCGGCAGCGGGCGCGGGTCGAGGCGATTGACCCTTACCGGTTTTTTCACACGTACGCGCGGTGCCGTTCTCGATTTCGCTTCACACCGGTTTATCGGCCGGTGATAAAGCGGTATCCAGTCGCACGGGCTAAGGAGCTTTTAATGGATATTTTCATCCAGCAGATCTTGAACGGTCTGGTGCTAGGCAGCGTCTACGCCATCATCGCACTGGGCTATACGATGGTGTACGGCATTCTGGGCATCATCAACTTCGCTCACGGCGACGTGCTGATGGTCGGCGCGATGGTGGCGCTTTCCGCGATCGGCGTCATGACGAATCACTTTCCCGGCCTGCCCGGGCCGATCATGCTGGTGATCGCGCTGGCCGTCGCGGCTGTCGTCTGCGCGCTGGTCGGCTACACGATCGAGCGGGTCGCTTACCGCCCGCTGCGCAAGGCTCCGCGTCTCGCCCCGCTGATCACCGCGATCGGCGTCTCGATCCTTCTCCAGACCCTCGCGATGATGATCTGGGGCCGCAATCCGCTGCCGTTCCCGCAGCTCCTTCCGACCGACCCGATCAACGTGATCACCGCGACCGAAACGCGTCCGGGCGCCGTGATCTCGATGACGGAGATCGTGATCATCGTGGTGGCGTTCCTCGTGATGGGCGGCCTCCTGCTCCTCGTGCACAAGACCAAGCTCGGCCGCGCGATGCGCGCGATCGCCGAGAACCCCGGCGTCGCTTCGCTGATGGGCGTGAACCCGAACTTCGTGATTTCCGCGACCTTCATGATCGGCTCGGCGCTCGCCGCACTCGCCGGCGTGATGATCGCCTCCGAATACGGCAACGCGCACTTCTACATGGGCTTCATTCCGGGCCTGAAGGCGTTCACCGCGGCGGTGCTCGGCGGGATCGGCAACCTGGGCGGCGCGATGGTCGGCGGCGTGCTGCTCGGCCTCATCGAACAGTTGGGCGCGGGTTACATCGGCAACCTGACGGGCGGCGTCTTCGGCAGTAACTATCAGGACGTGTTCGCATTCGTCGTGCTGATCATCGTGCTGGTGTTCCGTCCGTCCGGCTTGCTCGGCGAACGTGTGGCTGACCGCGCATAACAGGGAGCATAAAAAAATGACATCGATTCAACCGATTGAGCCGTCGACGACGCTCATCCCCGAGAAAAAAGGCGCGAAAAGCTACGCGATCACCATCCTGGTCGCCGCGCTCGTGATCATGGCGCCGATGGTGATCGGCGCGGCCGGCGGCAACTACTGGGTTCGCGTGCTCGACTTCGCGATGCTCTACGTGATGCTCGCGCTCGGCCTCAACGTGGTGGTCGGCTTCGCCGGTCTGCTCGATCTGGGCTACATCGCGTTCTACGCGGTCGGGGCTTACGTGGCCGCCTTGCTCTCCTCGCCGCAGCTGACGAACCAGTTCGAATGGATCGCGCAACTCGCGCCCGGCGGACTGCACGTGCCGTTCCTGTTGATCGTGCCTTGTGCGATGGCGGTCGCGGCGACTTTCGGCGTGCTGCTCGGCGCACCGACCTTGCGTCTGCGCGGCGACTATCTCGCGATCGTGACCTTGGGCTTCGGGGAAATCGTCCGGATCTTCATGAACAACCTCGATCGTCCGATCAACATCACGAACGGTCCGAAAGGCATCACAGGCATCGATCCGGTGACGGTCGCAGGCTTCAATCTCTCGCAGACGCACACGTTGTTCGGCCTGAAGTTTCCGTCCGTGTACATGTATTACTACCTGTTCGTGCTGTGCGCGCTGTTCGTGATCTGGGTGTGTACGCGTCTGCAACACTCGCGCATCGGCCGTGCGTGGGCCGCGATCCGCGAAGACGAAATCGCCGCGAAGGCGATGGGCATCAACACGCGTAACGTGAAGCTGCTCGCGTTCGCGATGGGCGCGTCGTTCGGCGGATTGTCGGGCGCGATGTTCGGTGCGTTCCAGGGCTTCGTGTCGCCGGAATCGTTCACGTTCTGGGAATCGATCGTCGTGCTGGCGTGCGTGGTGCTCGGCGGCATGGGACACATTCCCGGCGTGATTCTCGGCGCAGTGCTGCTCGCCGTGTTCCCCGAATTCCTGCGCTCGACGATGGGTCCGCTGCAACACGCCATCTTCGGCCATCAGATCGTCGATACCGAAGTCATCCGCCAGTTGCTGTACGGCCTGGCGATGGTGCTGATCATGCTGTATCGCTCGGAAGGCCTGTGGCCCGCCGCGAAACACGAAGACAAGATCGCGAAGATCGCAAAGCGCGCTGGCAAGAAGCCGGTGCGCGCCTAAGGCGGGGGAATTCAAATGAGCGATAAACAAACTCGATTGTCCGTGACGGGCGTGAACAAGCGCTTCGGCGGCCTGCAGGCGCTCTCGGATGTGCGCCTCGAAATCAAGGAAGGCGAAATCTACGGCCTGATCGGCCCGAACGGCGCCGGCAAGACGACCTTCTTCAACGTGATTACGGGGCTCTACACGCCGGATTCCGGCGTCTTCAAGCTCGATGGCGAAGCGTACACGCCGACCGCCGTCTATCAGGTGGCGAAGGCGGGCATCGCGCGCACGTTCCAGAATATTCGCCTCTTCGGCGGCATGACGGCGCTGGAGAACGTGATGGTCGGGCGCCACGTGCGCACGAAGCACGGTCTGATCGGCGCGGTGTTCCAGACGCCGTCCGAACGTCGCGAAGAGCGCGAGATCAAGGAACGCGCGCTCGAACTGCTCGAATACGTGGGCGTGCTGCAATACGCCGATTACACGTCGCGCAATCTGTCGTATGGACACCAGCGGCGTCTGGAAATCGCGCGCGCGCTCGCGACCGATCCGAAGCTGCTCGCGCTCGACGAACCCGCCGCCGGCATGAACGCGACGGAGAAAGTCGAACTCACGCGCCTGCTCGACAAGATTCGCTCGGACGGCAAGACGATTCTCTTGATCGAACACGACGTGAAACTGGTGATGGGATTGTGCAACCGCATGACGGTGCTCGATTACGGCAAGGTGATCGCCGAGGGTCTGCCGCAAGACGTGCAGAAGGACCCGAAGGTGATCGAGGCATATCTGGGTGCGGGGGTCCACTGATGTCCACAACTAACGCGATGTTGAAAATCAAGGGCCTGCAGGTCAATTACGGCGGCATTCAGGCAGTGAAGGGCGTCGATCTCGAAGTGGCGCAGGGCGAACTCGTCACGCTGATCGGCGCGAACGGCGCGGGCAAGACCACGACGATGAAGGCGATCACGGGTCTCAAGCCGTATTCGGCGGGCGACATCGAATACATGGGCCAGTCGATCAGGGGCGTGCCGACGCACGAGCTTTTGAAGCGCGGTCTCGCGATGGTGCCGGAAGGACGCGGCATCTTCGCGCGCATGTCGATTCTGGAAAACATGCAGATGGGCGCGTACCTGCGCAACGACACCGCCGAGATCCAGAAGGACACCGAACGTATGTTCGGCTTCTTCCCGCGGTTGAAGGAGCGCGCGTCGCAGTACGCGGGCACGCTCTCGGGCGGCGAACAGCAGATGCTGGCGATGGCGCGCGCGATCATCTCGCGCCCGAAGTTGCTGCTGCTGGACGAGCCTTCGATGGGCCTCTCGCCGATCATGGTCGAGAAGATCTTCGAAGTGGTGCGGGCGATTTCGGCCGAAGGCATGACGGTGCTGCTCGTCGAGCAGAACGCGCGGCTCGCGTTGCAGGCGGCCAATCGCGGCTACGTGATGGACTCCGGACTGGTGACGATGTCCGGCGACGCCAAGACGATGCTGAACGATCCGAAGGTGCGGGCGGCTTATCTGGGCGAGTAAAACACGCCACGCCGCTTCAGGTAGAAAACCGCATGCGTTCCAAACGCATGCGGTTTTTTTATGCGCTTTGCAGCCGCTTGCCGAAGCTCACGACTTCATCGGCGCGGTAGCCGAGTTTCGCGTAAAACGCCTGCACGCCGGATTTGCTTGTCAGTATCTGCAAGTTGACTTTCGGACATCCGCGTATCGCCAGTTCGCTTTCCGCGTGTTGGACCAACGCGCGCCCATACCCGTGCCGACGCATGTCTTCCGCGACGGCAAGCGAATACAGCCATCCGCGATGCCCGTCGTAACCCGCCATGATCGTGCCGATCACGCGCGAATCCACCTCGCCGACGAAGAACAAATCCGGCTGGGTCGCGAGCTTGTTCGCAATCGACAGACGCGGATCGCGCTGCGGCCTCGACGCATCCGCGTACTCGGGAAACGCTTCGCGCCAGAGCGCGATCACCGTGCCGGTGTCGCGCGCGTCGAACACGCGGATCTTCACAGCGAATCCAGCACGTAACGCAGCATCGACATCATCTGGTCGATCTCGTCCTTCGTCACGTTGAGCGCGGGCATGAAGCGCAGCAGGTTCGGACGCGCCGCGTTCAGCAAAAGGCCGTCGGGCTGCATCGCGCGCGCCTTCTCGACGATCTGCGGACCGTTGTCGGCATCGAGCAAGAGCGCGCGCAATAGACCTTCGCCGCGTTCGCCCTTGAAGCCGCGCTCCTCCGACAACTCGAGCAATTGCGACTTCAGATACTCGCCGCGTTCGCGCACGCCGTCGAGGAAGCCGGGCGCCGTCAGTTGCGAGATCACCGAATAACCGACGGCCGTCATCAGCGGATTGCCGTTGTAGGTGCCCCCCTGATCGCCGGGTTCGAAGCACGCGATCTCCGCCTTCGAGAGCAGCGCCGCGAGCGGCACGCCGCCGCCGATGCCCTTGCCGAGCGTCATGATGTCCGGCTCGACGCCCGACAGTTCGTAGGCGAAGAGCGTCCCCGCGCGACCGCAGCCGCTCTGCACTTCATCGACCATCAGCAGCAGGTTGTGCTTCTTCGTCAGTGCGCGCAGTTGCTGCATGAATTCGCGCGTCGCGGGAATCACGCCGCCTTCGCCCTGGATCGGTTCGAGCATCACGCCGACCGTCTTCTCCGTGATGAGCCGCTCGACCGACGCGATGTCGTTCAGCTCGGCCTTCGGGAAGCCCGGCACTTGCGGCGCATAGATGGTGTCCCAGCCGGCCTTGCCGCTCGCCGACATCGTCGCAAGCGTGCGGCCGTGGAAGCTGTGATCGAACGTGATGATCTCGTAGGCGCCGTCCCTGAACTTGCGGCCCCACTTGCGCGCGAGCTTGATCGCGCCTTCGTTCGCTTCCGCGCCGCTGTTGGCGAAGAACACCTTGTCGAAGCAGCTGTGCTCGGTGAGCAGGCCCGCGAGCTGCGCCATCGGTGCGTTGTAGAACGCCGGCGACGGGTTGATCAGCGTGCGCGCCTGCTTTTCAAGCGCCTCGATCATGCCGTCGTTGCAATGTCCGAGCGAATTCACGGCCCAGCCCTGGATGAAGTCCAGATAGCGCTTGCCGGTGTTGTCGTAGATCCACGAGCCCTTGCCGTGCGTGAACACGATTTCAGGGCGGTTCGTGATGAACATCAGCGATTCGACGGGGTACTCATTGAAATTCATGACAGCGGGCTCCACGAGAGCGACAGCGAGGGTTGAAAAGGGCGTCGGAAAAAACAAAAGCCACGGTATCCCGTGGCTTCATTTCGTGCGCATCGATCAAGACATGAGCGCGAATCCGTGACGAGCCAGCGGCATCCCTAGGGAAGCGGCGAGCGGCGACGTCGGAGGCTGGTCTGGATTTCGATCATTCGCGAAGGATACGATACGAGCTTTGTGCGTGTAAACCGTGCAGCGCGGATTTTTTCTCCGCGCGGCGCACGGCGAACGATTGCTGTCAGACGGGATGCGCGAGATCGGCGGCGCTCGTGAACGAGTCCGCGTAGAACTCGTCTTCCGGCAGCCGGTGATGATTCGTGAAATCGCGCTGGGCCGATTCCACCATCACGGGCGCACCGCACGCGTACACCTGATACGCGCTCAAGTCCGGCAGATCCTCGATGACCGCGCGATGAACGAAGCCCGTGCGGCCGGTCCAGGCGTCGTCGGCGTCGGGTTCGGAGAGCACCGGCACGAAGCTGAAGTTCGGCACTTCCTTCGCCCATTGCTCGGCGAGGTCCATCATGTACAGGTCCTTCTTGCGACGGCCGCCCCAATAGAGCGTCATCGGGCGGCCGAGGTTCTTGAACGTCGCATGCTCGATGATCGCCTTGATCGGCGCGAAGCCCGTGCCCGAGGCGAGCAGCACGATCGGCTTGTCGGAATCCTCGCGCAGGAAGAACGTGCCGAGCGGGCCTTCGAAGCGCAGGATGTCGCGCTCCTTCATCGCGCCGAACACGTGATCCGTGAACGTGCCGCCCGGCATGTGGCGGATGTGCAGTTCGAGCGGGCCTTCGTGATGCGGCGGGCTCGCCATCGAATAGCTGCGGCGCTTGCCGTCCTTCAGGATGAATTCGATGTACTGGCCCGCGAGATATTGCAGGCGTTCGTTCGCGGGTAACTGCAGCTTCAGCTCGACGACATCGTCGGCGCAGCGTGCGAGCGCGTTGACACGGCACGGCAGCTTCTTCACCTGCACGTCGCCGACGCCCGCCACTTCGCGCACGTCGATCTCGAGGTCGGTCTGCGCGGTCGCGCAGCAAAAGAGCGCCATGCCGCGGGTCTTCTCGTCGTTGGACAGCGCCGACGACGAATGCGGCGCCTGCTCCACTTCGCCGCTCACGACCGTGCCCTTGCACGACCCGCACGCGCCGTTCTTGCAGCCGTACGGCAGGCCGATGCCCTGACGCAACGCGGCGATCAGCACCGCTTCATCGGGTTCTACTTGAAACTGTCGGCCGCTTTGCCGCAGCGTTACGTTGAAAGCCATAGATCGTTATGTGTTGGGTGTGTCGAATACGTGTTTCATCGGCATGGAGCGCGGCCTGACCGCGCTCGCGTGCCGCATGAGCCTCGCATGCCGCGGCTACAATCACGGCATGATTGCCACTCGAAACCTGCGCCGTGCGCGCGTCCTGATCGTCGGCTGCGGCGATGTCGGAATGCGCGCCGTGCCGCTCTTCACGAAGCGGGCGGCAGCGCCTCGCGTGATCGCGCTCACGAGCCATCCCGGACGCGTCGCCGAACTGCGCGCCGCGGGCACGACGCCCATTGTCGGCGATCTCGACGACCGTGCGAGCCTTGCGCGGCTCGCGGGCCTTTCGTCGACCGTGGTGCATCTCGCGCCCCCGCAAAAGGAAGGCGACGGCGACCGCCGCACGCGCGCGCTCATTGCCACGCTCTGCGCGAAACGGCGCAGCGTCGCGCGCGCGACGGTCAGCGCCGTGGCGCCGCATCGCGTATGGCGCGCATGGTTCCGCGCGAATGCCGAAAACAGATCGGCGCGCGTGCAAAACCCCGCCAGAACAGCGCCCATTGTACCCGACGAGCCTTTTGCGATAGCGCGCCGCCGCCCGCCGATCCGCCTCGTCTATGCGAGCACGACGGGCGTCTACGGCGATTGCGGCGGTGCGCTCATCGACGAAACGCGGCCGGTGCGCCCCGCAAACGCGCGTGCGAAGCGCCGCGTGTCGGCCGAGTCGCAATTGCGGCGCGCCGCCGTGCGAGGCGGCTGGCGCGTGTCCATCGTGCGGATTCCGGGCATCTATGCGGCCAACCGCCTGCCGCTTGCGCGCATCGAAAAGGGTATGCCGGCGCTCGTCGCGCGCGACGACGTCTTCACGAACCACATCCACGCCGACGACCTCGCCGCCATCCTCGTGCGCGCGATCCGGCGCGCGAAGCCGCAGCGCGCGATCAACGCGACCGACGACACCGACCTGCCGATGGGAGACTATTTTGATCGCGTGGCGGACGCGAAGGGCATGCCGCGCGTGCCGCGCATCACGCGGGAAGCCGCCGAGGCGCAACTGGAGCCGCTGACGCTTTCTTTCATGCGCGAGTCGCGCCGCCTGACCAACGCGCGGCTCAAGCGCGAGCTCGGCTACGCGTTGCGCTATCCGACCGTCGACGATTTCCTTCGCGCTAGATGAGCGCAGGGATCGTCTCCAGCAGCACGAAGCAGAGCAAGGCACCGATCAGCGCGCCGATGAGGTTCGGCGCGTATTTGTGTCGCATATGCATGGCGACGAGCAAAGCGCCGATCAGGACTGCGCTCAGCGCGACGAACGCCACGAGCGCGACGGTCATGTGGGAGCCCATGATGCCCTCCTGCCTTTTTTGATAGTCGTTATTCAGCTACCCGTTAGACGAGTATAAGAGTCCGCCGGCGAGAAGGCATGCTGCGCCGCAGCGTAGGGCGTCAGGTTTTTACGGACTTGCATGACCGTTCGATTTTCCAGCCGCGACGCCGCGCGGCGACGTTGCGGCTATTCGCGCCGCAGCGCCGCGAGTTCCGCTTCGTCGAGCCAGCACCAGGCGCCGGCGGCGAGCGTCGCCGGAAGCGCAAAGCCGCCGATCCTCTCGCGATGCAGTTTTTCCACCCGGTTGCCCGCCGCCGCGACCATGCGTTTCACTTGGTGATATTTGCCTTCGACCACGCTCAGTTCGAGCAGATGGTCGTCGCGCCGAACGGCGGCGAGTGCCGCGCTCGGCTTCGATTCGCCGTGCAGCAGCACGCCTTCGACGAGCGCGGCGAGTTGCGCTTCGTCGAGCGGATGGCGCGTCGTCGCGAGATAGACCTTCGGCACCTTGCGCTTCGGCGACGTGAAGGCGTAGACGAATGCGCCGTCGTCGGAGAGGAGCAGCAGGCCGGTCGTATCCTGATCGAGCCGGCCGACGCATTGCACGCCGCGCGTCGTCAACTGGGGCGGCAGCAGATGGAACACGCTCAGGTGATGTTGCGGATCGCGCGAGCACTCGTATCCCGCCGGCTTGTTGAGCGCCAGATAAGCCTTCTCGCGATAGCGCCACGGCTGGCCGTCGACTTCGAAATCGAGCGGCGCGGTCAGCGGGAAATCCGCGTCGGGGTCCGTGCAGAGCGCGCCCGCGACCCGCACGCGAGCATCCGCGACGATGCCCCGGCACTGGCGGCGCGTACCGAAACCCTGGGAAAAGAGAATGCGTTCGAGATCCATCGGAGGCGTCGGGAGTGAGTCGCGCATTTTAACAATGCGCCGGGCCCGGGCGGCCGGATGAATCAGGACGAAAAAGAACGCGCCGCCAGCTAAGCAGGCGGCGCGTCAAGGGCACCGTGCACCGGATTCCAACGGCGAATCCGATGCCGTGCCGGGGAAACCGACCAAACGCTTGCGTTACTGCATGTCGAGCCGGCCATAGACGCCGTCGGCTTCGCGATTCGGGCCGGCCGCGAAGAAGAGCGTGTTGGTCGGCTGGGCGTTGAGTCCGTTGCCGAACGCGAGGCCCCAGAGACCGAACTGCGCGAAGGTCGTGCCATCCGGGTTCGTCACCGTGCCGACGAGCTTTCCGCTCGTCGGGTCGAACGCGTGGAGTGTGCCGTCGCCGAAATTGCCAATGAGGATGTCGTTGGAGAGCGTCCCGAAGTTGCCCGGCGCCTGCGCGATGCCCCATGGCGCGTTGAGTTCCGAGACGTGATCGAGCCTTTGCAGCAGATGTCCGTCCGTATCGAACACGTCGACGAAACCGAGCCCCGCGCCCGCGACGTCGTCGTGCGCGTCCGCGTCCTGTTGCGCGTACGTCACGTAGAGCTTCTGGCCGATCGCCTGAATGCCGAACGGCGCGAAATTGCCGGGTATCTGCGAGTCCTGGAACGCGCCCGCGAGCGTGACCTTTTGGAATGCGGTGTCGAACACGTCGATGCGGTTGTTGTGGAAGTCCGTCGCGTAGAGCCGCTGGCCGGTCGACGCCGTCGCGATGGCGAGGCCCTTGTAGACGGCGCCCGCCCGGCTGGAATCCGACACGGTGATGGCGTGCGTCAGATCGACGGTTGGCGACCACGCGGTGACGGAGCCGCCTTCGCCGACGAAAATGAACGCCGCCGCGCCCGATTTGCCCGTCTGCGACACCATGAAATCCGTGGTGCTGCCGTTGAACACGATGCCGGTCGGGCCGGCGAGGCCGATTGTGGTCGCGGGAATCGCCACGACGAGCGATTGCACGACGCCGTTGCCGTCGTAGAGCGTGGCCGTCTGGGTGGCGTTGTTCGCGACCCACACGAAGCCGTTCGGGTTGAACGCGACGCCCCACGCGTTTTTGAGATTGGGGTCCGTGTGTGCCGCTGCGACCGCGCCGTCGGAGACGAGGATCGTCGATTTGAAACGCGTTGCCATCGGGTGGTTGTCGTCCGAACCGCCGCACGAGGCGAGGCCCGACAGGGCCGCCACCGCGGCCATCGATGCGATGAGGATCGCCGCACGCGCGCGCATGGCTGCTGGTTTCATGATGACGACTCCCTGGCGCGAGGTGCGCCCGTAGTTGTGTGTCGTCATCTCTAAACGGACGCCGGGCGGGGCTTATTCCGGTGCGGCGGGAGATTTGCTTGGTGCGGTTCGGCGCAATCCGGATGCCGGGCAGGCGCAGGCGGCGAAAGCAGTGCGTCGCTCGCGCACCCGATTCAGTGCGCTTCGCCGCGGCCCTTCGCGACGGTCGGGACGCCCCAGCCGAACCAGGTGAACGAGCGATCGGGCTGCGGCGCGGGGTCGGGCTTGCGTTTCGGCGGATTCGGATGCGCTTCCGGCGCCGGAGCGGGCGACGCAGCGACGATGTCGGGCCGCGCCGGCGCGGGTTTGGTCCGCGTCGACACGCGCCGCGCGAGCGCGAGCGCCTGCGGATTACGCGCGTCGAGCGCGAGCGCCTGATTCGCGTTGCGCGCGACACACGCCGACGACTTCGTCGGGCACGCCTTCGCGCGCTGCAGCGCGGCGTCGCGCTGGCGTTCGAGTCGCGTGAGGCGCGTCGCGACGCGTTGCACGTCCGGGCTGCTTTGCTCGCTGTCCGGCACCTCGTCGACATAGCGGCGCGCGGCGGCGAGATCGCGATTGACCATCGCCTTGCGAGCTGCCGACGCGCTGCGGGCGGGCTGGGCGTCGCGCGGCACGGTCTCGGCGAGAACGGGCGGTGGCGGCGCCGTGCGCGGCGCGGCGGGCGGTGCGATCGTCAGAGGGGGGCTGGCAAGCGCGGTCTTCGGCGAGGCGGGAGCGGAGGGCGGCGCGTTCGCGACCTGACTCGACGGTGCGTGCGCCGACGATGCGCCGGAAGGTCTGGGCGAATTGGCGAGCGCGGTCGTGTTCGCCGGTTTGGCGGAACTGGCCGCTGCCGGGTGCGCCGGCGCTGCGGGTAGGGTCGCGGCGACTGCGCCCCTGGACACGGGCGGCGGCGCGCGCCGGGCGGCGGCGAGCGCCGGATTTCGCGGGTCCGGCGCGATCGAACCGCCCGAGCTTTGTGCTTCTGTAACGCGCGGCGCCTGGATGGTGGTGTCGATGTTGGCGAGGATGAACGCGCCGGCCGCAAAGCCGATCACGACGACGCCGCCTGTCGCGAGCACGCCGCCGAGGAACGAGCGCTTCTTCGGCGCTTCGATTGCCGGCGCGGCATCGCCCTGTTCGCGGATGCTCGGATAGGTCACGAGCGCATTGCGACGCACTTTCGTGACGAGCCAGCCCGCGCGCGGCATCTCTTCGGCGAGGCGCAGGGCGTCGGCGCTGAAGATCGCGCCTTCGCGATCGGCGCCGCACTGCGGGCAGGTATCGTCTTCGGCTCTCGACGCAGCGCCACAGCGCGCGCAGATGACCGAATCGAGCTGCAGTGAATACTTAGAGCGACTCATGCCGCACCCGTTGAGTTTTCGCCTGGACAACAATGGCCGGGCGTAACGTACTTGGCCGCAGAATAACTCGGGAAGGCGAACAATCGGCGTGTTCGCTGGCAAATTTCTCAACAATGACGAGATTTTTGATTGTTCGCGCCCTTGTCGACGTTTCGCCGCACCGCATAAATTGCGGCGAGAGTTCGTGCGGCGAAACGAGTATGTCAGCGAAAATTGAGCGCGACTACGCGGCTGCGCACACTTGTCCGACAATTGGCGGATTCAGACGGATATGGACGGCTTTTTACGGACTGGAGGCGAGGTGCGTTGGAAATGCGAGCGGAGGAGTCGGTGCCGCGCACCGGTACTCATCAATCTCGACCGCGCGACTCGTCGTCGCCATCGCCGGTGAGCAACTCGGACAAGTCTGCGGGCAGCATGCGTTGCATCGCCTTTTCAACTTTCTTATCGTATCGGGGGTCATTCGGGTCGCCCTGTTTCTGCGCCTTGCGGCCGTACCGTTGTACGAAGCAACGTAACTCCCCGGCCAGACGGTTTTGTTTGCGACGGCCGGTTACGATAGGGACCAAGGATCGACCTTGCCACCTGTAATCACAAAGTGCTTCGCATCGGAGCCCGAAGCAAAGAACCGCCAGTCTTCCTCGTCTGATCTTCCGTCCGTGGTGAGGGAAAGTCGGATATCTCTGGATAAGCCGATGTGCACCGTACCGTTATCGCCGACCTCAATCGCTTGAACTGCGGTCGGCCCATCGTCGACGATCAAGTCGCGGATGCGATGCGTTATCTCGTGCGGGCTCGTTTGAGACGCCGCAAAATCACGATAGGCCGCCAGGACCGTAGCGCCTTGCTCGGCTGTCCAGTCGCATTGGATATGCAGTGACCACGCGCCGACACGACTTCTTGCCTTGCTCAACAGCCTGCTTCTCCTCGGTAGAAAGAAAGATGCGCCCGCTTCCGTAGGCGTCCTTACTGTAAAGCACCCAGCGTTGAAACGAATCCGTCTTCAGTTCAGTTCCACCCATCGGCAACCCCGTCGCTTATGACGGCGTAAACCTAGCAGATTGCCGCACGTAGTTGTTTATCGGATACGCCGACTATGCACGCCGATCCGCTGGATGAGGAACACGGCGCCCATTCCCGGCTGCGCTCTGCGCTTCCTCGCGATGTCGACCGAGATCAAGAAGCTGGCCGCGCGGATCGAGCCGACGAAACCATGGCGCACGCCGTCGTGAGCGGAATAGGGCACTTATGGAGGCATAGATCCGCGGGTATCCGCAAAATGCGCCCAGCGTCAATGGTGGAACCTCGACGACGATCAGAAACAAAAAACCCCGAGAGCCTTACGCTGTCGGGGTTTCTGGTGAAACTTGGGTGTTGCTTGGAAATTTGTTGGTGCCCAGGGCCGGAATCGAACCGGCACGCCTTGCGGCGGGGGATTTTGAGTCCCCTGCGTCTACCAATTTCACCACCTGGGCACTTGCATTTTCATTTGTCGGGCCGACGCACCGCGAAGAGGCACGCCGATCGGCAAGTCAGCGATTATGTCGGAAAACGCGGGCCGCGACAAGAGTGCCGTCCGCGTTTCCGACCCCGCTTACTGGCTCAGATAGGTAAACGAGCCGTTCTTGATCACGCCCATCACGCTCGCCCGCTGATCAAGGCCGACGTGATCGGTCGCGCTCGTATTCACGACGCCGTTCGGCACCACCAGTTCATGCGCGTGTTCCAGTTCCGAGCGCAGCGCCACGCGAAACGCCTTCGTCCCCGGCTGGCCGGCCTTCAGCGCCCGTGCGACGGCATCCTGAAGTCGCGGGTACACGCCCGCCGCGTCGCCCGCGAACTGCGTGACCGTGCCCGGCCCGTACTTCGCCTCGTAGGCGTTGACGAACGCGAGCGCCGCCTTCTTCGACGGATGATCGGCCGGCAGCGTGCGCGCGACGACCACCGGCTGGGTCGGGAACAGCGTGCCTTCGACGTCCTTGCCGCCGAGCTTGATGAACTCCGGCGTCGCGATGCCGTGCGTCTGGTAGATCGCGCCCTTGAACCCGCGCTCGACGAGCGTGCGCTGCGGCAGCACGGTCGGCGTCCCGGCGCCCGCGATCAGTACCGCATCGGGTTTCGCGGCCATCAGCTTGAGAATCTGGCCGGTAACGCTCGCGTCCGTGCGGTTGAAGCGCTCGCTCGCGACGATCTTGATATGCCGCAAGTCCGCGAATTTCGAGAACTCGTTGAACCAGCTGTCGCCGTAGCTATCCGCGAAACCGATGAAACCGACCGTCTTCACGCCGTGGTTCGACATGTAGCGCGTCATCACGTCGGCCATCGCGCGGTCGGTCTGCGCCATCTTGAACGCCCACACCTTCTTGCCTTCCTGCGGCTCGACCACCGACGCCGAACCGATCAGCGTGATCATCGGCGTTTCGTACTCGGCGACCGGATCGAGCGCCGCGAGCGCCGCCGGCGTAATGTTCGGGCCGACGATCACATCGACCTTGTCCTCGGTGATCAGCTTCCTGATGTTGCGCACGGCGGCGCCGGGATCGGAGCCGTCGTCGAGGATCAGGTATTGCGCGTCCTGCCCGGCGATGGTTTTCGGCCACATCAGCATCGCGTTCTTGCTCGTGATGCCGATCGCCGCGGCGGGCCCGGTGCTCGACAGGTCGATGCCGACCTTCAGTTGCGCCTGTGCAGCGGCGCTCAACGCCGAAAATGCGCTCGCGAGCGCGATGCGGCGAAGGGACTTCGACAACTTCATGGGCTGGTCTCCGTGGCGGATGGTGGGTTGGTTGTTAGATGAATCGAACCGCTCACAGCTCGTAGCTTTCATGTTCCCCGGAAAGCGCCTGTTCGATGAGCTTGCGGTTCATCGAAGGCGAGAGCAGTTCGACGAGCGTGTAGACATAACTGCGCAGATACGCGCCCTGCTTGAGCGCGAGGCGCGTGACGTTGGTCCCGAACAGATGGCCGACGGGCATCGCGCGCAGATGCTTGTCGCGTTCTGGATTGAACGCGATGTCCGCCATGATGCCGACGCCGAGCCCCAGTTCGACATAGGTCTTGATGACATCGGCGTCGATCGCTTCGAGGACGATATCCGGGGCCAGATTGCGCAGCGCGAACGCCTGATTGATCTTCGAGCGGCCCGCGAACGCGGCGTCGTAGGTGATGAGCGGGTACTGAACGAGGTCGTCGAGCGCGAGCAGCTTGCGTTCGAGCAGCGGATGATCCGGCAGCATCACGGCGAGGTGCTGCCACTGGAAGCACGGCAGCGAGACCAGTTCTTTATAGTTGGCGATCGCCTCGGTCGCGATGGCGATATCCGCCTGATCGTGGATCACCATTTCCGCGACCTGCGTCGGGCTGCCCTGAAGAATCGAGAGATGCACCTTCGGAAAGCGCTTCTTGAACTCCGCGATCGCGGCGGGCAGCGAATAGCGCGCCTGCGTGTGCGTGGCGGCGATCACGAGCCGGCCCTGATCCTGCGCCGCGTAATCCTTACCGACGCGTTTGAGCGTCTCGACTTCCTGCAGTATTTTTTCCACCGACGCCAGAATGATCCTGCCCGGCTCCGTGAGCGAGCGCACGCGCTTGCCGTGGCGTGTGAAGATCTCGACGCCCAACTCGTCTTCCAGCTCGATGATCGCCTTCGACACGCCCGGCTGCGACGTGAACAGCGCCTTCGCCGCCTCGGTGAGGTTGAAGTTCTGCCGGACGGCCTCGCGCACGAACCGGAACTGATGCAGGTTCATTTATAACCCGTCCGCATATCAAAGTAATTTTTCAGTCGTTTGCTATATAAAGAAAGTTTATTACGATTTGTCCAATTTTTCCAATATCCATATCTGTATTTGTCATTAGCTAATGAGCGTTCCGTCTGAACGACGCTCGGCGCGACGACTCAATGGGTATCAATGCAGCGTCGTGCACGACGCTCGCGTGTGACAAAAAACTTGGGGTCCCCGAATGTACCAATACGATCAGATCGACCAGACCATCGTCGACGAACGTGTCGCCCAATACAGCGACCAGGTCCGCCGCCGGCTGTCGGGCGAGTTGAGCGAAGAGGAATTCCGTCCGCTGCGCCTGCAGAACGGTCTCTACATGCAGCGTCACGCGTACATGCATCGCATCGCGATTCCGTACGGCAACTTGCGCTCCGACCAGATGCGCGTGCTGGCGACCATCGCGCGCGAGCACGACCGCGGTTACGGCCACTTTTCGACGCGCACCAACATCCAGTTCAACTGGGTCGAGCTCGAAGAAACGCCGGAAATCCTGCGCAAGCTGGCTTCCGTGCAGATGCATGCCATTCAGACCTCGGGCAACTGCATCCGCAACATCACCGCCGACCAGTTCGCGGGCGTCGCGCCGGACGAGATCGTCGATCCGCGTCCGTGGGCTGAAATCCTGCGTCAGTGGTCCACGTTCCACCCCGAGTTCGCGTGGCTGCCGCGGAAGTTCAAGATCGCGGTGAACGGCTCGGTCGAGGATCGCGCGGCCGTGCAGGTGCACGATCTCGGCGTGTATTTGAAGAAGAACGCGGCGGGCGAAGTCGTCGCGAGCATTCTTGCGGGCGGCGGGCTGGGACGCACGCCGATCGTCGGCGCGGTGATCAAGGAAGACCTGCCGTGGCAGCATCTCTTGACGTACTGCGAAGCCGTGCTGCGCGTGTACAACCGTTACGGCCGCCGCGACAACATGTACAAGGCGCGCATCAAGATTCTCGTGAAGGCGCTGTCGCCGGAGAAATTCGCGAAGCAGGTCGAGGAAGAGTGGCAGCACCTGAAGGACGGTCCGTCGACGATCACGCAGGAAGAGCTCGATCGCGTGTCCAAGTTCTTCGCGCCGCCCGTCTACGAAAAGCTGCCGGACACGGACGCCTCGTATGAAAAGCATCTGATCGACAGCAAGCCGTTCGCGCGCTGGGTCGAGCGCAACGTGCGTCCGCACAAGGTGGCGGGTTACGCATCGGTCACGTTGTCGCTCAAGCCGTCGGGCATCGCCCCCGGCGACGCCACCGACAAGCAGATGGACGACGTCGCCGACCTCGCCGACGAATTCTCCTTCGGCGAGATCCGCGTGTCGCACGAGCAGAACCTGATTCTCGCCAACGTGAAGAAGCGCGATCTGTACGCCGTGTGGGAACGCGCGAAGGCGACGGGTTTCGCGACCGCGAACATCGGCTTGCTGACGGACATCATCGCGTGCCCGGGCGGCGACTTTTGCTCGCTCGCGAACGCGAAGTCGATCCCGATCGCGCTGGCGATCCAGGAGCGCTTCAACAATCTCGACTACGTGTACGACCTCGGCGACCTGACGCTCAACATCTCGGGCTGCATTAACGCTTGCGGACATCACCACATCGGCAACATCGGCGTGCTGGGTGTCGATAAGGACGGCTCGGAGTGGTATCAGGTCACGCTCGGCGGCGAGCAAAGCTCGGGCGCGACCGGCGCGCATCTCGGCCGTGTGATCGGCCCGTCGTTCTCGGCGGAAGAGATGCCCGATGTGGTGTCGCAGGTGATCGACACGTTCGTCGACAACCGCATGGAAGGCGAGCGCTTCATCGAGACGTTCAACCGCATCGGCATCGCGCCGTTCAAGGATCGCGTGTACGCGTCGCGCCAGGCGCACGCGTAAGACACGGCCCTCATCGAGGAAATTGCAGATGGCTTTGATTATCAAGAACCGCGCCGTGGTGAACGACGACTGGACCGTGGTGCGTGCAGCTGAAGACGGCGCATTGCCCGCAGTCGATGCGCTTGCCGCCGGCCGCGTCCTCGTGCCGTTTTCGCTCTGGAAAGAGCACAAGGACGCGCTCGTTGCAGCGCGCTCGAGGGACGAACTCGGCGTGTGGCTAGCGCCCGATGACGAACCCGCCGATCTCGTCGCCGATTTCGACAGGATCGCGCTCGTCGCCGTCGACTTCCCGGTGTTCCGCGATGGCCGTGGCTTCTCCATCGGCCGCTTGCTGCGCGAGCGCTATCAGTGGACGGGCGAACTGCGCGCGATCGGCGACGTGCTGCGCGACCAGTTGCTGTTCCACTCGCGCTGCGGCTTCGACGCCTTCGCCGTGCGCGAAGACAAGGACATCAACGACGCGCTGAACGCGTTTAGCGAATTCAGCGAGCGGTATCAGGGCGCGACGGACAATCCCGAGCCGCTTTTCCGTCGACGTGCCGCCGTGCTGGCCGCATCCGGAGCCGCGTGATGACCCCCGAACTGCAAGCCAAGGTTGAACGGCTCGACGCGCTGCTCGATTCGATCGCGCAACGCCACGCGAACGTCAAGCTAGCCAGCAGCCTCGCCGCCGAAGACATGCTGCTCACGCATGCCATTCTTTCGCGCGGTGTAAAAATCGGCATCTTCTCGCTGAACACGGGGCGTCTGCATCAGGAGACGCTCGGCATGATCGATCGCGTGAAGGAACGCTACGACTACGACATCGAGCAGTTTCATCCGCAGCCGGAAGCGGTCGAGGCTTATGTCCGCGATCACGGTCTGAACGCGTTCTACGAGAGCGTCGATCTGCGCAAGTCGTGCTGCGGCATCCGCAAGGTCGAGCCGCTCAATCGCGCTTTGCAGGACGTGAGCGCCTGGGTGACGGGGCAGCGTCGCGAACAGTCGGTGACGCGCGTCGAGTTGCACGAGGAAGAGCACGACGCGCCGCGCAACATCGCGAAGTTCAATCCGCTCGCGGACTGGACCGAAGCCGACGTGTGGGACTACCTGAAAGCCTTCGACGTGCCCGTGAATCCGCTGCATGCGCGCGGCTATCCGAGCATCGGCTGCGAGCCCTGTACGCGCGCGATCCGTCCGGGCGAGGACAGCCGCGCCGGACGCTGGTGGTGGGAATCGCGCGACACGAAGGAATGCGGCCTGCACATCACGAACATCAGGATCGTCGAAGAAGCGCCAAGCTCCGCGATCTAAGGCGCGCATCCAGGACGCCCATCAAGACGCGCCTCGCATCAAACCTCTGTCATTGAAACGCAGCGCTTTCGTCACAAGCTGAAGGCGATGCAAAGAAAAGGATCGACGAACATGAGCACCACGCTCGACTCAACCGTCACCGCCCCGATCGCCAACACGGCGACCCGGATGGACCACCTCGACTGGCTCGAAGCCGAGTCGATTCACATCCTGCGCGAACTCGTCGCCGAGTGCAGCAAGCCGGCGCTCCTGTTCTCGGGCGGCAAGGATTCGGTCGTCGTGCTGCATCTTGCGTTGAAGGCGTTCGGTCTCGGCGGCGGCCGCAAGACTCAGCTGCCGTTCCCGCTCGTGCATATCGACACGGGCCATAACTTCGACGAAGTGATCGACTTCCGCGATCGCCGTGCTGCTGAAATCGGCGCGGAACTGGTGGTCGGCCATGTCGAGGATTCGATCAAGAAGGGCACCGTGCGCCTGCGCCGCGAGACCGATTCGCGCAACGCCGCGCAAGCGGTGACGCTGCTCGAAACCATCGAGCAATACGGCTACACGGCGATGATCGGCGGCGCGCGCCGCGACGAAGAAAAGGCGCGTGCGAAAGAGCGCATCTTCTCGTTCCGCGACGAATTCGGCCAATGGGACCCGAAGGCGCAACGCCCGGAACTGTGGAGCATCTATAACGCGCGCCTGCATGCGGGCGAACACCTGCGCGTGTTCCCGATCTCGAACTGGACGGAACTCGACGTGTGGCAATACATCGCCCGCGAGAAGCTCGAACTGCCGTCGATCTACTACGCGCACGATCGCGAGATCATTCGCCGCAACGGCCTGCTCGTGCCGCTCACGCCGCTCACGCCGTTGCGCGAAGGCGAAACCGCCGAAGTCGCGCAGGTGCGTTTCCGTACCGTCGGCGACATCAGTTGCACGTGCCCGGTCGCGAGCGATGCGGACGACGTCGAGAAGATCATCGCGGAAACGGCCGTGACGGAGATCACGGAGCGCGGCGCGACGCGGATGGACGACCAGGCGTCCGAAGCCGCGATGGAACAGCGCAAGAAGCAAGGTTATTTCTAAGCATCACGCCAAAGGAAAACGGATCATGAGCATTTATCAAGCTGAAGACCTCGGCGTGTTGCGATTCATCACGGCAGGCAGCGTCGACGACGGCAAGAGCACGCTGATCGGCCGCCTGCTTTATGACAGCAAGGCGGTGTTGTCGGACCAACTCTCCGCGATCTCGCGTGCTAAGAACAAGCGCACCGTCGGCGACGAAATCGATTTGTCGCTCTTGACCGACGGCCTCGAAGCCGAGCGCGAGCAGGGCATCACGATCGACGTCGCGTACCGCTACTTCGCGACCGCGAAGCGCAAGTTCATCATCGCCGATACGCCGGGCCACGAGCAGTACACGCGCAACATGGTGACGGGCGCATCGACGGCGCATGCCGCGATCATTCTCGTCGATGCCACGCGCGTCACGTTCGTCGATGGCGTCGCACAGTTGTTGCCGCAGACCAAGCGCCATAGCGCGATCGTGAAGCTGCTTGGGCTTCAGCACGTGATCGTCGCGATCAACAAGATGGATCTCGTCGAATACAGCGAGACGCGTTTCAACGAAATCCGCGATGCCTATGTCGAACTCGCGCGCCAGCTCGGCATTTCGAACGTGCGCTTCGTGCCGGTGTCGGCGCTGAAGGGCGACAACATCGTGACCGCGAGCGAGCGCATGCCGTGGTACGCGGGCGAGCCGCTGCTCGACCTGCTCGAAGCGCTGCCGGTCACGCAGCCGACCGATCAGGCGCTGCGCTTTCCGGTGCAATGGGTCGCGCGTCAGGACGGCAGCCAGGCCGACGACTTCCGCGGCTACATGGGCCGCGTCGAAGCGGGCGAAGTGCGCGTGGGCGATACGATCACCGTGCTGCCCGCGAGCCGCGAAGCGACCGTCGCCGAGATCATCGCGCCGGTGCCGGGCGGCGTCGCGCAAGTGGACCGCGCATTCGCCGGCCAGACGGTGACGATCCGTTTGACGGAAGACGTCGACGTGTCGCGCGGCGATACGTTCGTGCCGAGCGCATCGAAGGTCGAGCCGGCGAAGAAGCTCGAAGCGGACCTCTGCTGGTTCGACGAAGAGCCGCTCTCGCTGCAACGCAAGTACCTGCTCAAGCAGACGACGAACACGGTCTTCGCGCGCATCGGCGCCATCAAGGAAGTGCTCGACGTGCATACGCTGTCGCACGCGGTTGATCGCCGCGATCTCGCGATGAACGACATCGGCCGCGTCGCGCTGACGCTGCAAAAGCCGCTCGTCGCCGACGCTTACGACACGCATCAGGGCACCGGCGCGTTCGTGCTGATCGACGAAGCGACGCATCATACGGTCGCGGCCGGCATGATCCGTTCGTTCTCGGCTTGACGGACGAAGGGTGAGCGCGATGGGCAAGGTCTATCTGATCGGAGCAGGGCCGGGCGCGGCGGACCTCATCACGGTTCGCGGCGCGCGCATCCTGAGCGGGGCGAACGTCGTGCTGCACGACGCGCTCATCGAACCCGCGATGCTCGACTATGCGCCGAACGCACGCCGGATCGCGGTCGGCAAGCGTTGCGGCCAGCGCTCGACGGCGCAGCATTTCATCAACAAGCAGATTGTCGATGCGGCGCGCGAGCATGATGTCGTCGTGCGCCTGAAGGGCGGCGATCCGATGCTCTTCGGCCGTGCGGATGAAGAGATGCGCGCGCTCGAAGCGGCGGGCATCGAATACGAAGTGGTGCCGGGCATCACGGCGGCGCTCGCGAGTGCGGCGACGCTCAAGCGCTCGCTCACGCTGCGCGGCGTGTCGCGCAGCGTCGCGCTCGCCACGCACAGCCGCGCGCCGGACAGCGACGAGATTCGCCAGCAGGCAAGCGCGGATTCGCTCGTGTTCTACATGGGCCGCGATAGCGCGCCGGATATCGCGCAGCAACTGATCGACGCGGGCCGTGCGGGATCGACGCCGGTGGCGATCGTCGAGGCATGCAGCACGCCGCGCGAACGCACGCTGACGCTCACGCTCGAACGCATGGCGCGCGGCGAAGCGCAGGACTGGCTCGATGCGTCGCAACCGAGTCTCCTGATGATCGGCGAGGCGTTTGCCGAGCGCGCATCGGCCAAGGCGAAGATCAAGCTGAAGGCGTTGCAGTTCGCAGCTTGAAACGCCTGAGCTTCAATGAAGAACGCACCGTCTCGACGGTGCGTTTTTTTTTAGGCATCCAACTGGCGCATACAGTACGCCGCGATCGCATCGAGCACGGCATCGTCCTCGCCGACTGCCGTCGCGCAATGAATCGTCAGGGCCGGGTGCGCCGCGCGGCAGGCGTCGATGATTTGGGGAAGGTCGCGTCGAACGTGTCCGCCTTGTCCGAAGAACACCGGCACCACGGTCACCGCATCGCAGCCGCTCGCGGCCTGCTCGGCGACGGCGCCCGGCAGGTCGGGTGTCATCAGTTCGAGGAAGGCGAGCGAGACGGGTTCGCTGCGCGCCGCGCGCAGCCGGGCGGCGAGGCGCTCGAACGGCTCTGCCCAGCGCGCATCGCGCGCGCCGTGGCCGAACAGGATGATGCCGTGCTTGCTCATGCTTCCTCCTGCGCGTGGACTAGTGCCGGTCCACCCACTTGAGGCCGACCAGCCCGATCACGAGATAGGCGAGCGCCGGCACGGCCGCGGTGACCGGCGCGGGCCACGTATTCAGGTTGCCGATGTGCGAAAAGAGCGTGTTGAACAACTGGAAGCTCATGCCGATCATGATGCCACCGAACACCTTCACGCCCACGACGCCCGCTCGCGTGTGCAGGTACGCGAACGGCAGCGAGAGCACCAGCATCACGAATACCGCGAACGGATACAGGATCTTGCGCCAGAACGCGATCTGATAGCGCTGCGTGTCCTGATGATTCTCCGTCAAGTGCTGGATGTAGCGGAACAGGTTGAACATCGACATGCGGTCCGGTGACACCAGCAGCACCGACAGAATCTGCGGCGTGAGTTCCGAGCGCAGCGAATATTCGGGCAGCGTCGTCTGCTTCGCGCGATACACCGGGTTCAGCGCATCGCCCGGATTCACCGCCTGCGGCGCCGCGTCGATCAGTTGCGTGTCGGTCACGCCCGTGAGCTTCCAGTGCCCCGGCGGCTGGTACACGCCCGTCTTCGCGATGCGCACGTTCTGCAGGCGGAACTTCGAGTCGAACTCGTAGATGCGCACGTTGGCGATCGTCGTGTCCGGATTCAGTTGCCCGACGTTCACGAAGCGCGTGACCTGCTCGCCGTTGTCGCGGGCAGTGAGCGTGTCCTTCACCCAGACGCCCGACTGGAAGTTCGTCGACACCGACGAACCGAGCGCCTCCAGCCGCACGCGCTCGCTCAGCTGGTCCGAGTAAGGCCCGACCACTTCGCCGATGATGTACGTCACGAACACGAGCGGGATGCCGATCTTCAGGAGCGATCGCAGCGCCTGTCCCGTCGAGAGGCCGGACACGCGGAAGATCGTGAACTCGGAGGCTGCTGCCATCTGCGCGAACACGTAGATCGCGCTGATGAGCGCCGCGACCGGAATGATCTCGTAGAAGCGCGATGGCGTCTGCAGGCCGACGCGCAGCACGGCGAGGCCGAACTTGTAGTTGCCGTGCCCGACCGTGTTGAGTTCGTTGATCAGGTCGAAGAAAAAGAACAGGCCCGAGAACGCGAACAGGATGAAGATGAACGCGAAGTAGATCTGACGCGCGAAATACCGTTCGTAGATGCGCATTGCGTCAGGCCTCCTTCGAACGGCGCAAGGACGACAGCCTGAAGAGCGGCCGGTTGCGTATGCGCAGCCAGAAGATGAAGCCGACGAGCAGCGCCACGAGAACATGCAAGCCGACAATGCCGACGCCAAACGACATCTTGCCCTGCTCGATCCACGACTGCACCACGTTCAGCAGGTTCGAGTACGTCAGGTAGATCAGCACCGCCATCACGAGATTGATCGTGCGGCTTCGGCGCGGGTTCTGGTACGAGAGCGGAATGGCGAGCAGCATCAGGTTGATCGCGATGAGCGGCAGGCCCGCGCGCCATGCGAATTCGGCGAGATTGTTGTGTGTCGGATTGGCGAGCAGGTCGGGCGTGGAGATGCCAGTGGTGGTCGGCGTGTTGACGACCTGGCGGCTCTGTATCTTCACACCATAGCGCTCGAACTCCATGATGCGGAAGTTCGGCTGCCCGGGTTCGCCGTCGTAGCGGCGGCCGTTTTCGAGCACGATGAAGCGGTCGCCGTCCTCGTGCGTTTCGGTGTGGCCCGTCTTCGAGACGATCACGTTGACCTTGCCGCCTTCGGTGCTCGTGACGAACACGTTTTCGACCTGCCCTTGGTCCGGCGACATCTTCTCGATGAAGAACACGCGATGGCTTCCGGGCGATTCGCGGAACTGGCCCGGCGCGAGCAGCGACACTTCATCGCGCTGCTGGAAGCGCTGCTTGATGAGTTTGCTCTGCTGATTCGACCACGGCCAGCCGACGAACGCGAAGAACACGATCAGGATGATGATCGGCGTGGAGAAGACGGCGACCGGCTTGATGAGCTGCGTCTGGCTCACGCCCGAGGCGAGCCACACGACCATTTCCGAATCGCGATACCAGCGCGTGAGCACGAAGAGAATCGAGACGAACAGCGTGACGATCAGCATGACGGCGAGATAGCCGATCACGGTGAGACCGATCAGCACGACGACATCGCGCGGATCGATTTCTCCCGACGCGGCGAAGCCGACGATGCGGATCATCATCGTCGTCAGCATGATCGTGAGCAGCACCATGAATACGGCACCGGCCGTATACGCGAGTTCGCGCTGGAGGGAGCGTTCGAAGATCATTGATTGGTAACAGATAACCGCGTCGATAACCGCGTGATGGCCGGCGGCGATGCTTTTGCAAGCGCATGCTTTGAAAGACGCCCGGGCGATGTGAACGTTCCCGGAGACTCCCGCCTGTGACCGCCGCGGAAAAAATAGCGGATAATTGCGGCTTTCATCCTTCAGCCCAGATTTTATCCGAGGATAAGCGCGATGGACTTTAGCATAAAAGCCTGTGATTGGAGCAAAGGCGCGGCAAATGGTTTCCTCAACGGGAAGGCCGACGTCATGGTGGTCGGGGTGTTCGAAGCGCAGACGCTGACGGGCGCCGCACTCGAGCTCGACCTGGCTACCAAAGGGCTCATCACGCGTGTCGTGAAGGCCGGCGACATGAACGGCAAGGCGGGCACAACGCTCTTTTTGCACGAGATCACGGGCATCGGCGCATCGCGCATCCTGCTCGTCGGACTCGGCAAGCAGGATGCCTTCAGTCAGAAGGCTTATGCCGAAGCCGCGCGCGCGGCATGGCGCGCCATTCTCGGCACGAAGATCGCGCAGGTCACATTTACGCTCGCGCAATTGCCCGTGCTGGAGCGCACCGGCGACTGGGCCGTGCGCGCCGCGATCCTCGCGCTGCGCGAACTGACCTACAGGTTCACGCAGATGAAGAGCAAGCCGGAGAACGGTGCGCGCGCGCTCAAGAAGATCGTGTTCAGCATCGACCCGGCCGAAGAAAAGGCGGCCAAGCTCGCCGCGAAGCAGGGCGCCGCGCTCGCGAACGGCATGGACCTCACGCGCGATCTCGGCAATCTGCCGCCCAATGTCTGCACGCCGACCTATCTCGGCCAGACCGCGAAGAAGCTCGGCCGCGACTGGAAGCTGAAGGTCGAGGTGCTCGGCCAGAAGCAGATCGAAGCGCTCGGCATGGGCTCGTTCCTCGCGGTCGCGAAGGGCTCGGTCGAGCCGCCGGCGTTCATCGTCATGCAGTATCAGGGCGCAGGCGCGGGCAAGAACGCGGGCGCGCCCATCGTGCTGGTCGGCAAGGGCATCACGTTCGACTCCGGCGGCATCTCGATCAAGCCCGGCGAAGCCATGGACGAGATGAAGTACGACATGTGCGGCGCGGCATCGGTGTTCGGCACGCTGCGCGCGGTCGCGGAGATGGGGCTCAAGCTCAACGTCGTCGGCATCGTGCCGACCTGCGAGAACATGCCGGCCGGCAACGCGCTCAAACCGGGCGACATCATCACCGCGATGAACGGCACGACCATCGAAGTGCTCAACACCGACGCCGAAGGCCGCCTCATCCTGTGCGACGCGCTGACCTACGCGGAGCGCTTCAAGCCGGCGGCGGTCGTCGACATCGCGACGCTCACGGGCGCCTGCATCATCGCGCTCGGCCATCACAACTCGGGCCTCTTCTCGAAGGACGACGCGCTCGCGGGCGAACTGCTCGACGCGTCGCGCGAAGCGGTCGACCCGGCGTGGCGCCTGCCGCTCGACGACGAATATCAGGACCAGCTGAAGTCGAATTTCGCGGATCTCGCGAACATCGGCGGCCGCCCGGCGGGCAGCGTGACGGCAGCGTGTTTCCTGTCGCGCTTCGCGCAGAACTATCCGTGGGCGCACCTCGACATCGCGGGCACCGCATGGAAGAGCGGCGCCGCGAAGGGCGCGACCGGCCGTCCGGTGCCGCTCCTCGCCCAGTTCCTGATCGACCGCGCGGGCCAATGAAGGCCGGCTTTTCTCGCGCAGTGCGGTTGAGCGGGGCGCACGCATGACGCGCATCGACTTTCATACGAACGTCGGCGATTCGGTGGCCTATGCGTGCCGCCTCGTGCGCAAGGCGTATCTGAGCGGCGAGCCGATCATCGTGCTCGCCGAGCCCGCGCGGCTCGCGGCCTTCGACGAGCAGCTCTGGACCTTCTCGCCGCTCGACTTCGTGCCGCATTGCATGGCGGGCAGCGCGCTTGCGAAGGATACGCCCGTCGTGCTCGCGGCCACTCTCGATGACGCGCCGCACCATCGCATCCTCATCAATCTGGCGCAGAGTGTGCCGGCGCAGTTCGCGCGTTTCGAGCGGCTGATCGAAGTCATCGGCGACGACGAAGACGAACTCGCCGCCGGCCGCCAGCGCTTTCGCTTCTACCGCGACCGCGGCTACGCGCTCAACATGCACAAGCAAGGCGGTTGACCGAACATAAGTCGCGCGACGGGTCGCGATAAGATCGGCCGCACACCTACAGAGAGACGGAGCAGAACGTGTCCAAAACGCCAGAAGAATTCGATACCTCGATCCCCGTTCTCACCGAGGTCGTCATGCCGGGCAAGGCGCAATACGCGCGCACGCCGGGACAGGGCACGCCCGCGCCCGCGCACGGCACGGATTACGACGCGGAATTCCTCGCCGAGCGCCTGCACGGGCGCTTCACGAACTTCTTGACGGGCGATGGCCGCGAGTTGATCGAGTCGCGTTGCCGCGACGCGCTGCGCGAGCATTCGACCTGGCTCGTGCATCAGATCACGCGCGAAGTCGCGCTCGCGCTGGAAGCGGAGATGACGGACTGGGTGCGCGAGGCGGTGGACGAAGAGCTGCAGCGGCGCCGGAGCGCCTGAGCGGCGGTCAATTGCGCATTCGCGGGCATCGGCACCGGGCCTCAGACGCCCGCGCCGCCTTCCACGATCTTGCGGGCGAGCGCCGCGTGCAGGCTTTTTTCGCGGCATTATAAAAGCCGCGGCCCAATGACAAGGGGCGCACGATTCGCATCGTGCGCCCCTTCGTTCGTCGGCGTTCAGACCTCAGCGACGGATCGTCAGCCTGTCACGGCGCCCTTGTTGGCGGGCAGCGCGAGCGCTGCGTACTTCGAGAGCACGCCGCGCGTGTAGCGCGGCGCCGGCTGCTTCCACGCGGCGCGACGGCGCTCGATTTCCGCGGCATCGACGTTCAGTTCCAGCAAGAGCTTGTGGGCGTCGATGGTGACCGAATCGCCTTCCTGCACGAGTCCGATCGTGCCGCCCTCGAACGCTTCTGGCGCGACGTGGCCGACCACCATGCCCCACGTGCCGCCGGAAAAGCGCCCGTCGGTGATGAGGCCGACCGATTCGCCCAGTCCCTTGCCGATGATCGCCGATGTCGGCGCGAGCATCTCCGGCATGCCCGGGCCGCCTTTCGGTCCGAGATAGCGCATCACGACGATGTCGCCCGCTTTGATCTTGTCGCCGAGAATGGCTTCCATCGCGCTTTGCTCGTCTTCGAAGACGCGCGCCGGGCCCGTGATCACCGGGTTCTTCAGGCCGGTGATCTTGGCAACGGCGCCGTCCGGCGCGAGATTGCCCTTCAGGATCGCGAGGTGGCCTTCGTCGTAGAGCGCCTGGTCGATCGGGTAGATCACCTTTTGGTCGGCGCGCGGCTTGCCCGGCACGTCCTTCAGTTCTTCGGCGATCGTGCGGCCCGTGATCGTGATGCAGTCGCCGTGCAGCATGCCCGCGTCGAGCAGGATGCGCAGCACTTGCGGGATGCCGCCGGCCTTGTGCAGGTCGGTGGCGACGAACTGGCCCGACGGCTTCAGGTCGCAGATCACCGGCACTTTCTTGCGCATGCGCTCGAAGTCGTCGATGGACCATTCCACTTCGGCCGCATGCGCGATCGCCAGATAGTGCAGCACCGCGTTGGTCGAGCCGCCCGTCGCCATGATGAGCGCGACCGCGTTCTCGATCGATTTCTTCGTGATGATGTCGCGCGGCTTCAGGTCCTTCTTGACCGCTTCGACCAGCACGCGCGCCGATTCGGCGGCGGAGTCGACCTTTTCCTGATCCGGGTTCGCCATCGTCGACGAATACATCAGCGACATGCCGAGCGCCTCGAACGACGAACTCATCGTGTTGGCCGTGTACATGCCGCCGCACGAACCGCTCGACGGGCACGCGTTCTTCTCGATGCCCTTGAAGTCTTCTTCCGACATGCGTCCGGCCGTGAATTCGCCGACCGCCTCGAACGACGACACGATGGTCAGATCCTTACCCTTCCAGTTGCCCGGACGGATCGTGCCGCCATACACGTAGATGCCCGGCACGTTCATGCGCGCGAGGCCGATCATGCCGCCCGGCATGTTTTTGTCGCAGCCGCCGATCACGACGACGCCGTCCATCCACTGGCCTTGCACGGCCGTCTCGATACAGTCGGCGATCACTTCGCGCGACACGAGCGAATACTTCATGCCTTCGGTGCCCATCGACATGCCGTCGGAGATGGTGGGCGTGCCGAAGATCTGCGGGTTCGCGTCCGATTTCCTGATCGATTCGATGGCGGCGTCGGCGAGACGCTGCAGGCCGGCGTTGCACGGCGTAATCGTCGAGTGACCATTGGCGATGCCGATCATCGGCTTGTCGAAGTCTTCTTCCTTGTAGCCAAGGGCGTAGTACATCGAGCGATTGGGCGAGCGCGCCACGCCCTGGGTGATGTTTTTCGAGCGGCGATTGAAGGCCATTTGGGGGCTCCTTGAGGATTTTTTCGTCTAGTGCCGGAAGAATGCAGCGTCGGCAAGTGTCTGTCCAATATATTATTCAGGGTTTATTAGGTCGCCAGACATATCAATGGACCCGCGCAATCCCCCCGTCGAATTGCGGCTGCTGCGCTACTTCGTGACCGTCGCGGAAGAAATGCATTTCGGCCGTGCGGCCGCGCGCCTCGCGATGACGCAGCCGCCGCTGTCGCAGGCGATTCGCGCGCTCGAAGACGCGCTCGGCGTCGCGCTCTTCGCGCGCACGAAGCGATCTGTCGAGCTTACGCCGGTCGGCCACGACCTGCTGCCGGAAGTCCGGCGCCTGCTGTCGGCCGCCGAGGCGCTCAGGCCGCTCGCGCAATCGCTCGCGCGCGGCGAGGCGGGCGTGCTGTCGCTCGCGTTCGTCTCGACGGCGGACTACGGCCTCCTGCCGTCGCTCTTGCGCGATTTCGGCGCGCGTTATCCCGGCGTGCGGTTGCAACTCACCGAGGCCACCAGCGACGTGCAGATCGAGGAACTGATCGCGGGCCGCATCGACGCGGGCCTCGCGATTCCGCCGCTGCCGCCGCGCCATGTCGCGGCGCTCTCGTATCTGCCGGTCGCGCGCGAGCCGCTCGTCGTCGCGCTGCCGGCGGAACTCGCCGCGCAACTCGGGCAGGGCGCGCCCGAATGGGCCGACACGCCCGTGAGCTTGCGGGAACTGGCGTCCACGCCCCTCGTCGTCTTTCCGAGACGGCTCGCGCCCGGTTTCTATGACATCATTATGGGTTGCTACGGCGCGTGTGGACTCACGCCGCGCATCGGACAGGAGGCGATCCAGATGCAGACCATCGTGAGTCTCGTGTCCGCCGGCATGGGCGTCGCGCTCGTGCCGCAGTCGCTTCGTAATCTGCGGCGCACGGGCGTGGTGTATCGTCCGCTTGCTGAATCCGGCGCGGGCAACGGCGCGCTCGTCGAGACCGGTCTCGTGTGGCGCGCGGCGGAGGTGAGTCCCGTGCTCGCCGGTTTCATCGACATCGTGCGCGCCCACGGCGCGGCGCTGCCTGCTTCATAGTTCGCGCTTTATAGTTCGCGCATCTCGAACCGCTACTACAACTTACGATGCTCATACACCCCAATTTCGATCCCGTCGCGATTCATCTCGGCCCGCTCGCCGTGCGCTGGTACGGCCTCATGTATCTGGTTGCGTTCGTGACGGCGGTCGTCGTCGGCCGGCTGCGGCTGCGGCTGCCGCATGTCGCGGCGCAAGGCTGGACCGCGCGCGACATCGACGACATGCTGTTCTACGGCGTGCTCGGCACGATCCTCGGCGGCCGGCTCGGCTATGTGATCTTCTACAAGGCGAGCTGGTATGCGGCGCATCCGCTCGATATCTTCAAGGTGTGGGAAGGCGGCATGTCGTTTCACGGCGGCTTTCTCGGCGTGACGCTCGCGATGGTCCTCTTCGCGTATCAGCGCAAGCGCACCTGGCTGCAAGTCACCGATTTCGTCGCGCCGATGGTGCCGCTCGGGCTCGCGGCGGGGCGTCTCGGCAACTTCATCAACGGCGAGCTGTGGGGCCGCGTGACCGATCCGAACGCGCCGTGGGCGATGCTCTTTCCGGGCGCATCGAACGACGACGCGATCTGGCTCGCCAAGCACCCGCAAGCGGATGTGCGCTGGCATCTGACGGAGATCTTCGAGCGTTATCACATGCTGCCGCGCCATCCGTCGCAGTTGTACGAGATCGCGCTGGAAGGGCTCGTGCTCTTCATCGTGATCTGGACGTTTTCGCGCAAGCCGCGTCCCGTGGGCGCCGGCTCGGCGCTCTTTCTGATCGGCTATGGACTGGCGCGCTTCACGGTGGAATTCGCGCGCGAGCCGGACGATTATCTCGGCCTCCTCGCGCTCGGCTTCTCAATGGGGCAGTGGCTTTCGCTGCCGATGATCGTCGCGGGCATCGTCGTGATGATCTGGGCCTACCGGCGCGACGGGCGGTTGCCGTCGACGCCCGCGAACGCCGCCTGATCCATGAACGACGCCTCGCCATCGCGAGGCGTCGTTCCGTTTTAGCGCGCCATCTGCACCGACCCCGACACGTTGACCGTCACCGTCGACGTGCCCGCCTCGAAGGCCATGGGCGCGGCCATCTTCGCATCGGCGCTCATCGCGCGCGCCTGCATCATCATCACGGGTCGCGGCGACGAGCCGTCGTGATTCACGCTGACTTCGCGGATCGAATAACCGCTGTAGCCGAACGCCTGCGCCGAGGCCTGCGCCTGCTGGCGAAACGATTCGATCGCCTGCGTCGAGAGCTTCTGCGCGGCCGCGCGCTGTGCCTGCGGCGACAGCGAGAACGCGACATTGCCGACCTGCATCGACGAACTCATCTTGCCCGCGAGCTTCGATGCCGCCGCGAAATCATGCGATTCCAGCACGACTTCCGTGCGGCCGCGCCAGGCGGAAATGCGGCCGTCGCGATCGGTCGACGGGAACACGGTGAACGAACCGCTACGCGCCGTCACGCCCTCGACGCCCTTTGCCGCGCGCAACGCGGTGTCGGCGCGCTGGTTGAGCGTCGTCGTGAGCGACGATGCGTCCTGCGCTTCCTGCTCGTAGAAAAGCGTGATGTTGACGGTGTCCTGCGGCACTTCGGTGCTCGCCTGCGCCGACAGCGACAGCACGCCCGAAGGCTGCGGTTGCGTGAGCACGGTTTGCGCGGCGACCGTCGCCGACATCGTGAGCGCCGCGCTCGAAATGGCGGCGGCTGCGAGCGCGAACGCGGTTTTGTTTTTGATCATCGTGGAACTCCGGGAGCGTTGAATCGCTTGATTTGCGACGTCACTTAGGCGGCTCGCGAGCGCGCGAAGTTCCTGCGCGCTTTTAGACGAGATGCTCGGTGATAAAACGCCATTGCGCCTCGGTCACGGGCGTGATGGAGAGACGATTGCCTCGCGCGAGCACCTGCATGTCGGCAAGCTCCTTGTGTTCGCGCAGCGTCGCGAGCGCGACGAGCGGCGTCTTCTTCACGAAGCGCACATCGACGAGCAGCCACCGCGGCGTTTCCTGCGTCGACTTCGGATCGTAGTAGGGGCTCTTCGGATCGAACTGCGTGGGATCGGGATAAGCCGTCGAGACGACCTCCGCGAGACCCGCGATGCCAGGCTGCGGGCAGCTCGAATGATAGAAGAGCACGCGGTCGCCGACCTGCATGGCGTCGCGCATGAAGTTGCGCGCCTGATAGTTGCGCACGCCGGTCCACGGCAGGGTTTTCTTCGGCGCGTGTGCGAGATGATCGATGCTCGCTTCGTCCGGTTCGGACTTCATCAGCCAGTAACGCATGATCGATTGAATGTGAGGGCGTGTTGAGCAGCCTGCCAAACCGAGCAGCCAAAGAAAAACGGCATCGGAAAAACCGATGCCGTTTCAAATAAGGTCCCCGCCTCAGCCGCTAGGCCGGCATCCTGAACCGGGGTTCAAGATTGGTCGCAGTAAGCAGCACTTCGGGTACATCAGACAGAGTGACGCGCGCGCCCGTGCTACAAATTTCCGCAACCGTGCACAATGGCATTGGTTCAAGGAATATATGACCTTGGCGAACCAGGCAGGGAGTACTAACTCTACACCAATCGCCAGCCGGATGCAGCAACGACTTTAAGCTTTCGCGATTTAAGGACGCTTGTCACGCTGGCGGCCACGTGATGAGCACGCTCGTCGCGAGAGTGTGCTTACTGCGCTTCATATTGCGCGATGACAGCACCCAGTTGCTCGTTCATCCGGTGCACCGTGTGGCGGATTTCTTCGGCGGGGAAGGCCTCGCCATGACGCACGCTGTTCTGCAGCTTAAGCAATTCCGACGCCAGCGAGAGCGCCGCCATCACCGCGATGCGGTCCGTACCGCGCACGCTGCTTGCATTGCGCACCTTGTTCATCTCTGCATCGACGCGCGCCACGGCTTCGCGCAATGCGTCTTCGGTTTCGGCCGAGCACGCGAGACGGTATTGCTGGCCGAGAATGGAGACTTCGATCTGTTTGGTGCTCATGCTTTTTCTCCGTGGCTGTGTTCACCGTTCATCTCGCCGGCGTGCGCGTGTTCGGGCGCAGCGGACGAAGAATCGGACGACGCAGCGGGGCCAAGGAGATCCAGTTGATTGTCGGGCTCGGGCGCGGCTTTCGCGCGCGGCAGTTTTTCGAGGATGGCGTTCAGGCGCACCTGCGCGTCGTCGATTTTCGCCGAGAGTCCGTCGCGTTCCGCCTGCAGCGTGTCACGCTCTTCGCGCACCTGCGCGAGTTCGACCTGCACGGCGGCGAAGTCGGCACGCACCTGGTCGAGTTGTTCTTCGAGTGCGCGGCGGGCCTGATGATGGCGCTCGCTGATCTTGATCAGCCGGCCGATGTTCTGTGAAAGTGATTCGAGTTCGTTGAGCATGTGCTGCGTCCTCTAAAGACCTCGCATTTTAGCGCGGTTCAACCGGGCTTCCGATAAATGTCTCGTTTCGAGACGTAACAGCACGCCTTCATGCGTAAAAACGCATTTCTTCAGCGCAATACGTGTGGAAAGAGCGGGTCGTTGCGTCGCGTCAATCGCAGCGCGCGCCGACCGCTTGCATCCGCGCCGCTTTCTTGACGCTCACGGGCTCGGCTCCTAAACTTGCCGCACTTTTGGTGCTCGCGCCCGCCTTCGAAGCGGACGCAGTCAAACGGGAAACAGGGAGCGAAGTCCGGCAAGGACGAGCCGACCTGTGCTGCCCCCGCAACGGTAAGCGACCGCAACGCAAGTTGCAAGTCGTCCCCGATACGTTTTGCCCGCGTTTTTGCCCGCATTTTTCGTCACTTGAAATAGGCGGCCGAGGCAAACGTTAAATGCCACTGCGCCAACGCGCGGGAAGGCGGGACGATGCTGTCGCCAGCCCGGATACCGGCCAGGAGTCGGGTGCGTCGCGCGTTGCTTTGTTCGCGCGCCGTGCCGATACGCGCATGAAGCCCGCGGGGAGCGGGCCGCGCTCGTCATCGACAGGAAACGCTTCACACATGTCTTCAATCTTCGCCCGCGCGGCGCGTCCGGTGCTGCTCGTCGCCTGTGGCATGCCGTTCGCTTCGTCCGCGCAATCCATCGATTCCGCTGACCGCCATGCAGGCACGACGACGCTCGCGCCCGTCGTCGTGACCGCGACGCGCGCGAGCGAGCCGCTCGCCGACACGATCGCGCAGACCTCGCTCTTCGACGCGCAGGACATCGCCGATACCAACGCCTCCGATGCGCTCGGCCTGCTGGCCCTCGCACCCGGCGTGCAGATCACGCGCAACGGCGGGCCGGGCGCGACCTCGGGCCTCTACGTGCGCGGCGCGTCGTCGGCGCAGTCGCTCGTTTTGATCGACGGCGTGCGCGTCGAGTCGGCGGGAGTCGGCGCCGCGCAGCTCTCGCAACTGATGCTCGATGAAATCGACCACATCGAAGTGGTGAACGGCAACGTGTCCGCGCTGTACGGATCGGGCGCGATCGGCGGCGTCGTGCAGATCTTCACGAAAGAGGGCGGCGATCATCCGCCGCGCGTGAACGTCGAAGCCGAATACGGTAGCTATCACACGCAGCGCCAGCAATTCGGCGTGAACGGCGCGCTCGACCGCGAAGGCCGCACGACTTTCGACTTCACCGTCTCGCGCGAAAAGACCGACGGCTTCTCGTCGATCGATCCGGCGCTCGCACCCGGCGCGAACCCGAACGCGAACGGCTATCTGAATGAAAGCGTCGCCGCGACGCTGCGCCATACATTCAGCGACACGTGGGACGGCGGCGTACGATTCTTGCAGTCGAACGGCATCAATAGTTTCGACGACGCCTACGGCCGCCCGTCCGATCTCAACGAATCGCACGACCGCGTGCGCTCGGCATCGGTATTCGCGAACGGCCGGCTGACCGACCGCTGGACCACGCACTTCACGATTGCGCAAGGCCAGGACCGCGCGAACATCGAACAGAACGGCGTCTATACGAACCGCTTCAACTCGGAGAACCGGCAGTACCTGTGGCAGAACGATGTGCGGCTCGCGGCCGGTCACAAGCTGCTCTTCGGCTACGAGCACACGGACCAGTCGCTCGATTCCGACCAGCTCGACGCGCCCGACCGTCATGTGAATTCGATCTTCGCGGGCTATGTGGGGCGCATCGGCGCGAGCCAGTTCCAGGCGAACCTGCGGCGCGACCAGTACTCCGATTTCGGCGGCGCGAACAGCTACTATCTCGGCTATGGCTACAACTTCGACGCGCACTGGAAGGCGAGCGCAAGCTACGCCGCATCGTTTCGCGCGCCGAGCTTCGACGATCTGTACTATCCGTTCTCCGGCAATCCGTCGATCCAGCCCGAGCGCAGTCATTCGGTGGAAGCGGCGTTGCAGTACGCGTCGTCGCGGCTTGGCGTGCTGCGTCTCACGGCGTTCCAGACGCGCTATTCGAACCTGATCGATTATGTCGCCGATGGCAGCGGTTTCTATATCGCGCAGAACGTGGGGCGCGCGAAGGTGCAGGGCATCGAGGGATCGTGGGCGGGGCAGGTCGGCGCCACCGACGTGCGCGCGAGCTTCACGCTGCAAAATCCCGTCGACGAGACCAATCACGAGGAACTCACGCGCCGCGCGCGCCGTTTCGCAGCGTTCACGGCGCATCGTTCGATCGGCCACTGGCGCGTGGGCGGCGAATGGATCGTGAGCGGCGCGCGCAGCGACTACGAGTCGACGCTCGCGGGCTACGGCCTCGTGAACCTGTCGGCGCGTTATGACATCACGAAGTCGTGGTACGTGGACGCGCGCATCGACAACCTGTTCGACAAGGACTATGAACTCGCTTACTCGTACAACACGCCGCGTCGCGGCGCGTATCTCACGATCGGCTGGCGGCAGCTTTGATGCGAACGGTGCGCGCTAACGTGAGCGCCGGGCGCCCGAGCGCGCGCGGCATGAACGCGGGTCGCGCCGCCGCGATCTGGACGGCGCTCGCGGTAGCGGCGCTCGTCGTGTTCGTGGCGTCGCTCGCGCTCGGCAGCATTGCGCTGTCGCCGCTGCGGGTGATCGACGCGTTGCTGCATGCGCGCGCATCGTCGTCCGATGTGATCGACGAGATCGTGCTGAGTCTGCGCCTGCCGCGCGCGCTCGCCGGGTTCGCCTCCGGCGCGCTGCTGGCGATGGCCGGCGCGCTGCTGCAAGTGCTGCTGCGCAATCCGCTTGCGGAGCCCTACGTGCTCGGCGTGTCCGGCGGCGCCGCGACCTTCGCGCTCGGCGCGATGCTGGTGTCGACGCCGTGGTGGGGCGTCGATGTCGCCGCGTTCGCAGGCGCCTTGCTGTCGATCCTGCTCGTGCTCGGCTTGGCGCGCCGCGAATTGTGGCGCGGCGAGCCGCAGGACGCCTCGCCGCGCTTGCTGTTGACGGGCGCGGTGATCGCCGCGGGCTGGGGCGCGCTCATCACGCTGATGCTCGCGCTCGCGCCGGAGAGCCGGCTGCGCGGCATGGTCTTCTGGCTGACCGGCGACCTGAACGGCGTCGCGACGCCGTGGACCGCGCTCGTCGCGCTCGCTGTCGCGTTCGTCGTCGTCGTGCCCGTCGCGCCGCAGCTCAACGTGCTGCTGCGCGGCGATGCCGCGGCGCAGGCGCTCGGCGTGCCCGTCGTGCGCCTGCGCCTCTTCATCTATCTCGTGGCGTCGCTCGCGGCGGCAGCGGCCGTGACGACGGCGGGCACGATCGGCTTCGTCGGGCTCGTCGTGCCGCACATGCTGCGGCTTGCGTTCGGCAACGACCAGCGCATGCTGATGCCCGCCGCCGCGCTCGGCGGCGGCGTCGCGGTGATGGGCGCGGACCTGATCGCGCGCACGGCGATCGCGCCGGCGCAGTTGCCGGTTGGCGTGATTACGGCGCTGATCGGCGTGCCCGTCTTTCTCTGGATGCTGCTGCGGAGGCCGCGATGAACGCGCGCCTTCGCGTCACCGGCCTCATGTTGAAGGCCGCGAGCCGCACGCTCGTCGAATCGCTCACGCAGACCTTCGCGCCCGGCGAAATGTGGTGCATCGCGGGGCCGAACGGCGCGGGCAAGACCACGCTCATCGGCGCGCTGGCCGGTTTGTCGAAGGCCGCGGCAGGCTCGGTATCGCTCGATGGCGTCGATCTTGCCGACTGGCGCGCCGCCGACCTCGCGCGCCGTCGCGGGCTGATGCCGCAAAGCAGCCACGATGCGTTCGATGCGACCGTGCTCGACATCGTGATGCTCAACCGCTTTCCGCATCTGACCGGCTGGGGCTGGGAGAGCGAAGCCGACCGCCACGCGGCGCACGCGGCGCTCGATCGGCTCGGGCTCGCTGCGTTCGCGGCGCGCGACGTGCTGTCGCTGTCGGGCGGCGAGCGGCAGCGCGTCGCGCTGGCCGCGACGCTGTGTCAGGACGCGCCGCTCTTGTTGCTCGATGAACCGCTTTCGCATCTGGACCTGCATCACCAGATCGACTGTCTGCACGCGCTGAACGCATGGATGCGCGAGCGCGGCGATACGCGCACGGTGATCTTCTCGTGTCACGATCTGAACCTCGCGCGCCGTTACGCGACGCATGCGCTCCTGCTCGATGGCGCGGGCCGCGCGCACGCCGGCCTCGCTCGCGACGTGCTGAGCGCGGAGCGCGCGAGCGCTGCGTTCGGCTATCCGCTCACGCTGATCCGCGAGGGCGGTCACGAAGCGCTCGTGCCCCGCTTCCCGAACTGAACCGCCTTCAAAGGACGAACCGATGTCTCTCATCCAGGACCTGCCGCAACCGCTCGACCGCTCTTTGCAGGCCGAGCTGCAACGCATCATCGACACGAAGACGAAGCCGCCCGGCAGTCTCGGCCGCCTCGAATCGCTCGCGCTGCAAATGGGCCTGATCCAGCAGACGACGAAGCCGCGCATCGAACGTCCCGCGATGATCGTGTTCGCAGGCGATCACGGCATCGCCGCTGAAGGCGTGAGTTCGTATCCGCAGGAAGTGACCGTGCAGATGGTCGCGAATTTTCTTGCCGGCGGCGCCGCGATCAATGCGATTTCGCGCTCGGTCGGCATGACGCTCGAAGTGGTCGATGCGGGCGTCGCGACAGCGCTGCCCGCAACGGAAGGTCTCGTCGACATCGCGATCCGGCGCGGCGGCACGTGCAACTTCGCGCACGAGCCGGCGATGACGCGCGACGAAGCCTTGCAGGCAATCGAACGCGGCGCGTCGCGCGTGCGTCATCACGCGTCGCTCGGGACCACTGTGATCGGCTTCGGCGAGATGGGGATCGCGAATACCTCGGCGGCGGCGTGCCTGATGAGCCGCTTGTGCGGCTTGCCGATCGACGTCTGCGTCGGGCGCGGCACGGGTTTGTCGAACGAGGGCGTCAGCCACAAGCGCGACGTGCTCGCGGCGGCGCTCGAACGTCACGCGAAAAGCGCCGATCCCGTCGATACGCTCGCGACCTTCGGCGGCTTCGAAATCGCGATGATCGCGGGCGCCTGCCTCGCCGCCGCGAAAGCGCGCATGACGATTCTGGTCGACGGCTTCATCGCCAGCTCCGCGCTGCTCGTCGCGCATGCGATCTCGCGTGACGTGCTCGACTACTGCGTGTTCGCGCATGCATCGAACGAAGCGGGGCACGCGCGCATGCTTCAGTACATCGATGCCGCGCCGCTCTTGCAACTCGACCTGCGTCTCGGCGAAGGCACGGGCGCGGCGCTCGCGTTACCGCTCCTGCGCGCGGCCGTCGCGTTCGTCGACGAGATGGCGAGCTTCGAATCCGCCGGCGTCTCGGACCGCGATGCCTGATCCCACGCCGCGTCTGCTCGACGAACTGCGCTACTTCCTCACCGCGCTCGGCTACTTCACGCGCGTGCCGGTGCCGCGCTGGGTCGGCTTCGAGCGGCACTATCTGAACGCGGCGGCGCGCTACTTTCCGCTCGTCGGGCTGATGGTGGGCGGCGTTGCCGCGCTGGTCTATCTCGCGGCGTTGCGCGTGTTGCCGGCGAGCGTCGCCGTGCTGCTCTCGATGGCCGCGACGCTCGTTCTGACGGGCGCCTTCCATGAAGATGGTCTCGCCGACTGCGTCGATGCCTTCGGCGGCGGCTACACGCGCGACGACGTGCTGCGTATCATGCATGACTCGCGCATCGGCGCGTTCGGCGCGATTGCGCTCGTCGTCTCGCTCGCGCTGAAGTGGCAGACGCTCGCCGCGTTACCGCTGATGCACGCGGTATGGCTGATGCTCGCCGCGCACGCCGCGAGCCGCACGTTCGCGATCAGCTATCTGCTGACGCTCGATTACGTGCGCGCCGAAGGCAAGGCGAAGCCAGTGGCGCAACGCATGAGTGCGACGGCGTTTGCGCTCGCGGCGGTCTGCGGGCTGCCGTGGCTTTTCTGGCCCGACTGGCGGCTCGGCTGTCTGACGCTGGCCGTCCTCGCCGCGCTGCGTTTTCTCATCGGCCGGTACTTCGTGCGGCGCTTAGGCGGCTATACGGGCGATTGTCTCGGCTTCGCGCAGCAACTCTTCGAACTGGCGATCTACCTGATCGGACTCGGATGGATCTCGTCCTGATACGTCATCCCGCCGTCGGCGTCGAAGCGGGCATGTGCTACGGTCGAAGCGATGTGCCGCTCGCGGACGATGTCGCGGCGTCGGCGCGCGGGCTCGATGAACGGATGCGCGCACTGAAGGTGCCCGCGTGCGCAGGCGTCTGGCATACGAGTCCGCTGCAACGCTGTGCGTTGCTTGCCGACGCGCTCGGCGCATCGCACGCCGATGCGCGTCTCATGGAAATCGACTTCGGCGCTTGGGAAGGGTGCGCGTGGGACGACATCGACCGCGCGTCGCTCGATGCATGGGCCGACGATCTCGAACACGCGCGCGCGCATGGCGGCGAGAGTCTCGCGCAGTTCAGCGCGCGCGTCGGCCGATGGTTCGACGAGACGTGCCGCGAAGGCGATGCGCCCGTTCATGTCGTCACGCATGCGGGCGTGATTCGCGTGCTGACGGCGCGGCTCATCGAAGCGAGAACGGCGCGCGTGCTGCAATGGGCGATCGATCATGGCGGCATCGTGTGGCTCAGGCGCACGCGTGGCGAGTGGTTTCTCGTGCGCTGGAACGCTTGATTACTTCGGACGCCGCCCCCGCGCCGCGTCGAGGTCTTCGCAGAGTTGCGCTGCACCGAGCGCGAGCCGCGGTGTCGGGCGGCTGATCAGATCGCCGTCGATGCCAAAGAGGTTGTTGCGCGCAACCGCCATCAAGGACGGCCACTTCTTCCAGCGCTCGAATGCCGGCAACGGCCGGTCAGAACCCGTCGCGCCAACGGTCGCCGTGACGATCGCCTCGGGGTCGGCTGCAAGCACGGCCTCGGTCGAGATCGTCGGCACGTTCGGCTTCAGGTTCGCGAACACGTTGCGTCCGCCGCACAATTCGATCACTTCGTTGAAGACGCTCGCGCCGTTGAGCGTCATCAGCGGATCGTCCCAGACCTGATAGAACACGCCGACCGCCGGACGGCTCGCATACCGCGCGCGCAACTGCGCGATGTCGCGGCGAAATGCATTCGATGCGCTCGCCGCGGCCTCTTTCGTGCCGAGCAGGACGCCGAGCCTGTCGATGGTCGTGGGGATGTCGGCTAGATGCTGCGGCTCGCTGAAGTAGAGCGGCACGTGCAGGTCGCGCAGACGCTCGGTCTGGCGCGCCGCATTGCCATGCCGCCACACGACGATCAGGTCCGGCTTCATCGCGACGATGCGTTCGAGATCGAGCGCCTTGTTGTCGCCGACGCGCGGGATCGACTGCGCGGCACTCGGGTAATCGCTGTAAGTCACCGCGCCGACGACACGCGCGCCGCCGCCCGCCGCGAAGAGCAGTTCCGTGACGTGCGGCGCGAGACTCACGACGCGCTGCGCGGGTGCGTCGAGCGTGACGGCGGCGCCGGTGTCGTCGGTGACGGTGAGCGCGGCCTCGCTTTGAACGCAGAACGCCAACGCGGCGAACATCGCCGCCCATCGCGCCACCCCTCGCGCCATCATGCGCGACTCTCCGACAAGGCACGCGAAAGTCGCGCCCAGTCGTCCTCGGAGCCGGGCAGGCCGATGCGCAGGCTCGGCGTCATTCCGGCGCGGTCGAAAAGGCGCGTCCAGATGCCGCGCGTGGCGAGCGCGTGCTGCAGCGTCGCGGCATCGGTGTCCTGAAACCAGACGAAGAGCGGCGTTGACTTCACGTCGTCGAAACCGTGCTGCGCGATCAGCGCGGCGAGACGCGCGCTGTTGTTGGCGAGCCGCTCGCGCGTCGCGCGTTGCCATGCGCGGTCGGCGAACGCGGCCTCGACCGCGTGACGCGCCGGGCCGCTCACCGTCCACGCGCCGAGCGTCCCGGCGAGCGCGGCGCGCAACGGCGCGGCGGCGAGCACAAAACCCGCGCGAATGCCCGCGAGACCGAAGAACTTGCCGACCGAGCGCAACACGACGAGACCTTCGCGATCCGTCTCGTTGGCGAGCGACGCGTGCGGACCGGCGGGATCGAAGGCATCGGCGAATGCTTCGTCGACGATCAGCGTGCCGCCGCGCTTCGCGAGCTGCGCATGCCAGCGGAGCAGCGTGTCGCGCGGGATGCGTTCGGCGGTCGGATTGTTCGGGTTCGCGACGATCGCGTGATCGACGTGCAAGGGCAATTCGTGCGCCGACACATCGAGCGGCACGACGCGATGTCCCGCGCGCTCGAAGGCGGGCGCGTACTCGCCGTAGGTCAGCGGTGCAACCGCCGCCTCGCCGTGCGCAAGAAGCGTCGGCAGGACGCGGATCGCCGCCTGGCTTCCCGCCACCGGCAGCGCCGCCTTCGCGCCGTAATAAAGCGCGGCGGCTTCGGCGAGACCGTCGTCGTCTTCGGGCAGACGCCGCCACGCGTCGGGCGGCACCGGCGGCACCGGAAAGCCGAGCGGATTGATGCCGGTCGAGAGGTCGAGCCAGTCTTCGAGCGGAATCGAATAGCGGCGCGCAGCTTCACGCAGGTTGCCGCCGTGGCGGATCGGCTCATGAATCGGCTCAGACATGCGCGCCCACGCTGATGAACGCGGCCACGAGCAAAAGCGCGAGCCACAGTACCGTCGAGCGCTCGATGAGCTTCAATGCCGCGACCACGTGCACGGGCATCGCGGCCATTCCCGCGCCGAGCACCGGACGCGATTCCAGCGTCCCGTTATAGATGGCCGGTCCGCCGATCAGCACGTTCAGGCTGCCCGCGCCCGACGCCATTACCGGGCCCGCGTTGGGGCTGTCCCACGACGGCGCCTGCGTGCGCCAGCAGTGCCACGCCGTGCGCGTGTCGCCGAGGAGCGCGTAGCTCGCGGCGGTGAGCCGCGCGGGCACGAAGTTGAGGACGTCGTCGAAGCGCGCGGCGGCCCAGCCGAAACGCAGATAGCGCGGCGTGCGATAGCCCCACATCGCATCGAGCGTATTGGCGAGACGAAACGCGAGCGCGCCCGGACCGCCCGCGACGGCGAACCAGAAGAGCGCGCCGAAGATCGCGTCGTTGCCGTTTTCCAGCGCCGATTCGACCGCCGCCCGCGACAGCGCGCCTTCGTCGGCGTTCGCGGTCTCGCGCGACACGATGCGCGCGGTGAGCATGCGTGCTTCGTCGAGGTCGCCGCGGCCGAGCGCGCGCGCGATCGGCGCGATGTGGTCGCGCAGGCTTCGCGCGCCGAGCGCGAACCACAGCAGCACGACGTGGACGATGCATGCGAGCGTGAACGGCAGCACGCTCACCAGCAGCCACGCAATCGCGACGGGCGGCACGACGGCGGCGAACCACGCGAGTATTCCCGCCGGCCGCGCGCGAAAACCGCTGTTCATGCGCGCTTCGAGGCGCGCCGCGAGCGTGCCGAAGCCGACGAGCGGATGGCGTGTGCGCGGCTCGCCGATCAGCCGGTCGACGACGACGCCCGCAATCGCGAGCATCGCCATGGCGTAGAAGGAGAGGACGAGCATCGCGGCTAGCCCTTGAGCACGAGCGGCAGCCCCGCGGCCATCAGGAGCGCGCGGGTGCTCGTGGCGGCGACGCGCTGGTTCAGGCGCCCGAGTTCGTCGACGTAAAGACGCGTCACCGAGCCGAGCGGCACGACGCCCATGCCGATTTCGTTGCTCACGACGATGATCTTGCCCGGCGCATCGGCCAAGGCAGTATCGAAGGCGTTCAGGGTGTGCTCGGGGACGGCGGGCGCTTCGTTGCTTGCGGTGTCTTCGGCGGGGCACAACAGATTGGCGAGCCACAGCGTCAGGCAGTCGATCAGGACGCAATGGCCGGCGCGCGCCGCCGAAGAGAGCGCGCCCGCGAGATCGAGCGGCGCCTCGACGAGCGACCAGTGCGCGGGCCGCCGCTCGCGATGCAGCGCCACGCGCGCTTCGAACTCCGCGTCGCCGATGTGCGCGGTCGCGACGTAGGTCACGGGCAGGCCGCTTTCGATGGCGAGCCGCTCGGCATGCGCGCTCTTGCCTGAGCGCGCGCCGCCGAGCACGAAGGTGAGATCGCGCGATGGAGCAGAGGAGGTCATCGCGACATTGTAACGGCGGGCTAAGATATCGGGCCCGTCCTAACCCGCGCATCACACGGAAAACCAACCCATGCACTTCGCCCCGCACGGCACGCTGATGATCCAGGGCACGACCTCCGATGCCGGCAAGAGCACGCTCGTCGCTGGCCTGTGCCGGCTCGCGCGGCGCGGCGGCGTGCGGGTCGCGCCGTTCAAGCCGCAGAACATGGCGCTCAACAGCGCGGTCACCGTCGACGGCGGCGAGATCGGCCGCGCGCAGGCGTTGCAGGCGCTCGCGGCCGGCGTCGATGCGCAGATCGACTTCAATCCCGTGCTCCTCAAGCCGACGAGCGATCGCGGCGCGCAGGTCATCATCCACGGCCACGCGCACGCGAACCTCGACGCGCGGGCGTATCACGAGTACAAGAGCGTCGCGTTCGAGGCCGTGCTCGCGTCCTACGGGCGCCTTACGACGGGCTTCGACACGGTGATCGTCGAAGGCGCGGGCAGTCCCGCCGAAGTGAACCTGCGCGATCGCGACATCGCGAACATGGGTTTTGCGGAGCGCGTCGATTGTCCGGTCGTGCTGGTCGCGGACATCGATCGCGGCGGCGTGTTCGCACATCTGGTCGGCACGCTCGCGTGTCTCTCCGACAGCGAGCGCGCGCGGATTCGCGGTTTCGTCATCAACCGGTTTCGCGGCGACATCGGCCTGTTGCAGCCCGGGCTCGACTGGCTCGAAGCGCGGACGGGCAAGCCGGTGCTGGGCGTCGTGCCGTATCTGCACGGTCTCACGCTCGACGCCGAGGACATGCTGCCGCGCGAGTCCCGCACGCGCAGCGCGCGCCATGCGCTGAAGGTGATCGTGCCCGCGCTGCCGCGCATCAGCAATCACACGGATTTCGACGCGTTGCGCGCTCATCGCCAGGTCGAATTCGAATACGTGCGCGGCGGCATGGCGCCGCCGCCGGCCGATCTGATCGTGCTGCCCGGCTCGAAAAGCGTGCAGCGCGATCTCGCGTGGCTGCGCGAGAACGGCTGGGATCGCGCGATCGGGCGGCATCTGCGCTATGGCGGCAAGGTGCTCGGCATTTGCGGCGGCATGCAGATGCTCGGACGCGAGATCGACGATCCGGACGGCATCGAAGGTCCGGCGGGGCGGGTAACAGGGCTCGGCGTGCTCGATCTGTCGACGACGCTCACGCCGCACAAGCTGCTCGAGAACGTCGGCGGGCGGCTCGCTTTCGGGGACGATGCGGCCACCGTGCGCGGCTACGAGATCCACATGGGGCGTACAAGCGGCGCGGCGCTCGCGCGGCCGGCGGTGCGGCTCGCCGACGGACGGCCGGACGGCGCCGTATCGGAAGACGGCCAGATCGCGGCCACCTACCTGCACGGCCTCTTCGACACGCCCGAGGCGTGCGCGGCGCTGCTCGCGTGGGCGGGCGTCGACGGGGCGGAGGCGCTCGACTATCCGGCGCTGCGCGAAGCGTCGCTCGACCGGCTCGCCGATACGCTCGCTCAATCGCTCGATCTGGATAAGGTCGCGGCGGCGTTCGGCTGACGCGCCGGGAGCCGATCAAAGCGGATCAATACAGAATCATCTGCGTGCAGCGAAAGAGCGCGACGGTCTTGCCGTCGGCGTTCGTCACCGTCGCGTCCCAGACGTGCGTGCTGCGGCCGAGGTGCACGGCCGTTGCCTTCGCGATGATTTTGCCTTCGCGCGCGGTCCCCACGTGGTTGCTTTTCAGCTCGACGGTCGTGAAATTCTTCGCGCCTTCGGGCAGATGCGCGATGCACGCGTAGCCGCAGCAGGTATCCGCGAGGCCGATCACGCTCGCGGCATGCAGAAAGCCGTTCGGGGCGAGCAGTTCGGGCCGGATCGGCAGTTCGCCGACGAGCGCGCCGCTTTCGAGCGACACAAGCTCGACGCCCAAAAGCTCCGGCAGGCAGCCGCGCTGGCGCTTGCGCAGGTATTCGAGCGTGACATCGGGACGAAGTAGGGTCATGGGGAGCGGGTTGGCTGTTCGGGAGAGGTTCCGGTCGCGCCGGTTTTACCGATAATATCAACGGCTCGCGCATTGCAGGTTCCAAAACAATGAACCGGCGGGCGGGATCGCCGCAGTTCCGGGCGATGCCGGCCGTCGTCAGAACACTCGGGAAACTTCATGACGGTGATCGTGGTGGCGAATCCGAAGGGCGGCGTCGGCAAAAGCACGCTCGCGACCAATCTGGCGGGGTATTTCGCGGCGAACGGCGAGTGGGTCGCGCTCGCGGACCTCGACAAGCAGCGCTCCGCTCACGCGTGGCTCGCCTTGCGGCCGGACACGCTGGCGAAAATCGAGGAATGGACGCTCGACGTCGATGCGCCCGCGAAGCCGCCGAAAGGTCTGGAGAAAGCGGTCGTCGATACGCCCGCCGGGGTTCACGGCAATCGGCTCGCGCTCGCGCTCGAACTAGCGGACAAGGTGATCGTGCCGCTCCAGCCATCCATGTTCGACATTCTCGCGACGCAGGATTTCCTGCAGAAATTGTCGAAGGAAAAGGCGGTGCGAAAGGGCACGATCGAAATCGGCGTGGTGGGCATGCGCGTGGATGCGCGCACGCGCTCGGCCGAGCAGTTGCACCGGTTCGTCGAAGGGCTCGATCTGCCGGTGCTGGGATTCTTGCGCGATACGCAGAATTACGTGCAACTCGCGGCGCACGGGCTGACGGTGTGGGACGTCGCGAAAAGCCGCGTCGAGAAGGATCTGGAGCAGTGGCAGCCGATCGTCGCGTGGGCGGGGCGTTGAGCGCGTCCGCCCGCGCGTTCAGGTCCAGTTCTGCGTGGGAACGTGGTCGCGGCTGCCCTTGATGCGGTTGTTCTCGTCGACGAAGACGAGATCCGGCTTCCAGCCCGCCTTCAGTTCCGCCTCATCGACTTGCGCAAACGCGGCGATGATCACCAGATCGCCCAGTTGCGCGCGCCGCGCCGCCGAGCCGTTCAGCGAAATCATGCCGCTGCCGCGCTCGCCCTTGATCGCGTAAGTGGTCAGGCGTTCGCCGTTGTTCACGTTCCAGATGTCGATCTGCTCGTTTTCGACCAGATTGGCCGCTTCGAGCAGGTTTTCGTCGATGGCGCACGAGCCTTCGTAATGCAACTCGCAATGCGTGACGGTCGCGCGGTGAATCTTCGATTTCAGCAGGGTTCGCAGCATGTCGTTTGTCTTGCTCAGATTTCCAGATTGTCGATAAGGCGTGTCGTGCCGAGCTTCGCCGCGGCGAGCACGACGAGCGGCGCGTCGGCGTCCGTGTCGCCGGCGCCCGGCGGCAGCAGGTTAGAGCGCTTGCGCACGGCGATGTAGTCCGGCTGCCAGCCGCGCACGGCAAGCGAATTCATCGCGTCCTTTTCGACCGACGCGTAATCGCGATTGCCGGCGAGCACCGCATCGCGCACCCGGTTGAGCGCGGCGGCGAGCGCGGGCGCTTCGGCGCGCTCGCCGGTCGAGAGAAAGCGGTTGCGCGAACTGAGCGCGAGGCCGTCGGTGTCGCGCACGGTTTCGGCGGCGATCACTTCGGTCGGCAGCGCGAACTGGTCGCACATCTGGCGCACGATCATCAACTGCTGGTAGTCCTTCTTGCCGAACACGGCGACGCGCGGCTGCACGCACGACATCAGCTTCATCACGACCGTGCACACGCCCTGGAAGAAGCCCGGGCGGAACTCGCCTTCGAGGATGTCGCCGAGATCGTGCGGCGGATGCACCCGATATTCCTGCGGCTGCGGATACAGTTCCTTTTCCGTCGGCGCGAAGAGCACGTAGACGTTTTCCTTCTGCAGCTTATCGATGTCGGCTTCGAGCGTGCGCGGATATTTCTCGAAATCCTCGTTCGGGCCGAACTGCAGGCGGTTCACGAAAATGCTCGCGACGACCGGATCGCCATGCTGGCGCGCGAGCCGCATCAGCGAGAGATGGCCTTCGTGAAGATTGCCCATCGTCGGGACGAAGGCGGTTCGGTTCTGGCCGCGCAACTGGTCGCGCAGTTCATGGATCGAGCTGATGACTTTCATCGAGCGGGTGTCTCCTGGGTTGCCCGCGAAGGCTGTTCCGGGGCACAAGGTTTATTGGAGGCGCAAGGGCGCAAGGGCGCTCAGGCAGGCGAATACGCCAGTCTCACGTAGATGGGGGCATACGGTTCGGCCTGGGTGATCTCGATCAGCGATTCGCGCGACAGTTCGAGCATCGCGATGAAATTCACCACGACGACGGGCACGCCGCGCGAGGTGTCGAAGAGCTCGGAGAACTCCATGAAGCGCGTGTCTTGCAGACGCCGCAAAATCACGCTCATGTGCTCGCGTACCGAAAGCTCTTCGCGCGAAATCTTGTGATGCTGCACGAGCTTCGCGCGCTTGATGACGTCGGCCCAGGCGGCGCGCAGGTCGGCGACTTCGACGTCGGGGAAACGCTGCGTCTGCGCCTGCTCGATATAGACCTCGGCGCGCAGGAAGTCGCGCCCGAGCTGCGGCAACTGGTCGAGCCGCATCGCGGCGAGCTTCATCTGCTCGTATTCGAGCAGGCGCCGCACGAGTTCGGCGCGCGGGTCTTCGGCTTCCTCGCCGGTGTCCGCCTTCTTCACCGGCAGCAGCATGCGCGACTTGATCTCGATCAGCATCGCCGCCATCAGCAGGTATTCCGCCGCAAGTTCCAGATTCGACTCGCGGATCTGCTCGACGTAGCCGAGATACTGCGCGGTGACGTCCGCCATCGGAATGTCGAGGACGTTGAAGTTCTGCTTGCGGATCAGGTAGAGCAACAGGTCGAGCGGACCTTCGAACGCTTCCAGAAAGACTTCGAGCGCGTCCGGCGGAATGTACAGATCCGTCGGGAGCTTCCAGAGCGGTTCGCCGTACAGATGCGCGAAAGCGACGCCGTCGATGGTATCGGGCGTCGAATCGGTGGCGGGCGTGGCGAGCGCTTCTGCGCGCTCATCGCGCGCATGTCCGTGGCGCGCGTCCGGGTGAGGCGGTTCCGTTGCCGGCTGCGCCTCGCGGGCGGAACTCACGTTCAGAAGTTCTGGTAGTAGACGTAGGGCGTCTGTTGCACGCGCGAGGTTTGCTGCTTCGTGCGCTCGTCGAGGTCGATGGGCTGCTTGTCCCACAGGAGCGCGCGGCCGCGGCGCTGTTCTTCTTCCAGCGACGGCTTCTGCGTTTTCAGCTGATTGATGAACTGGGTGATGTCCGACTGGTACATGGTTCGACTTCCGTTAAGGTCCGCGTGGGGCCGGGACGTTGCGTCCGGGTGGCGGCGGCCCTGTTATAGCGTCAGGACCGGCGCGATGTATCGTCGCAATTTTACCGCAAGCGACCCGCCCCGGTTCGATATCGGCGGGACGGAAAGGCATGATTCGCCGAAGGTCTATCGGAACACGCCGAAAAAGGCGGCCCCGCGCCATGCTCGCGCGCGGAACAAGTGCGCGGGCGAATCGTCCAACGGCGCACGGTCCGCGTTTCGGCTGACCTTTCCGACGCTTTGCGGCCGGCTCTGCGGCCCGTCGCGGCTTCTCACCGAGTCGTTTTTAGGACGGCAGGTCTTACCGATGTGGTGAAATAGCGCCTGCGCCATTCGGTTGCAGCGTGCAGCCCGTCGATATCCGGCCGCCCGGGCAGCCGTCCGCCGGAGCAATCCGACGAATCGATTCCGCGATTCATTTTTTTCTCGATAACCATCCCAACGCCGGAGGTCACGTTTGGCGGGGCGCCTGTTTGGCCTGTTCGATCCGCTGCGCCACGCGCGCGCCACAGCCGGCTGGCGGCGAGCCGCGGCGGCGCGTGTGCGCGGCCTGTTCTTGCCGCTGGTTCTCCTCGCTGCCGCGCATCCGGCCTGGGCGAAATACGACGTCGATATCGAAGCGCCGCGCAGCGTGCGCTCCTTGCTGAAAGACCATCTCGATTTGTCGCGCTTTGCGAAACGCGACGACATCAGCGAGGACCAGTTCGAGTTCCTCGTCACGGCGGCGCCGCAGTCGGTGCGCGGTCTCGTCGCGACCGAGGGGTATTTCACGCCGGTCGTGCGCACCGACGTCAAGACGGTCGACGACAAGAAATCGGTCACGGTGAGCGTCGATCCCGGGCCGCAGACGAAGGTCGCCTCGGTCAACCTGACGTTCAAGGGCGCCGTGACGACCGAGGACCGCGCGCGGGAGAACGCCGCGCGCTTCGCCTTTTCGGTGAAGGAGGGCGATCCGTTCTCGGAGAGCGCGTGGGACGACGCCAAGAACGCCTCGCTCAAGGCGCTCCGGGCGCGCCGCTATCTGGGCGCGAAAATCGCGCGCTCGCAGGCGCGGGTGAACCCGCGCACGCATATCGTCGATTTGTCGGTGGTGTTCGACAGCGGCCCGACCTTCACGTTCGGCGATCTCGACGTGAGCGGCGTGCGCCGCTATCCGGAACAGATCATCCACAACGTCGACCCGATCCACCCCGGCGACATCTACGACATCGCGCGCGTGAACGAACTCCAGCGCCAGTTGCAGAACACGCCGTACTACGCGAGCGTCGCGATCGACGCCGACAACGACGTCAACAAGCCCGAGCGCACGCCGATCCACCTGAAGGTCAGCGAGTATCCGTATAACAGCGTGCGCTACGGCGTCGGCTACGCGACCGATACCGGCCCGCACATCCAGGGCTCGTACAGCTATCTCGACACGTTCGGCGCGGCCTATCCGTTCACGGTCTCCGGGCGGCTCGACCAGACCCAGCAGTACGGCCAGGTGACGCTCGCGATGCCGCCGGGCACGCGCGGCTGGGTGAACAGCGTGCTCGCGTCGTACACGAACACGAACGTGTCGGACACGCGCATCTACAGCGCGCGCGTGGGCGTGCAGCGTTCGCGCTCGACGCAGAACATCGACACGACCTATTCGCTGATCTTCTACGACGACCGCCTGACGCAGAACGCGCCGAACCCGTCGAATGCGCGCGCGCTGGTGCCCGCGTGGCAGTGGATTCGCCGCAACGTCGACGATCCGCTGTTTCCGAGGAGCGGCAACCTGATCCGCGCGGAGGCGGGCTTCGCGATCAAGGGCGTGGCGACCGAGCAGACCTTCGGGCGGCTCTACACGAACCTGCTGCAGTACGTGCCGATCACGAAGCGCGATCTCTTCGTGTTCCGCGCGGAGTTCGGCGGCGTGTTCACGAGCGGTCCGACCAACAGCATTCCGGCGTCGCTCTTGTTTCGCGCGGGCGGCTCGAACTCGGTGCGCGGCTACAGCTATCAGAGCATCGGTAATAACGTCGACGGCTCGATCCTGCCGACCAAGTATCTCGTCACGGGCAGCGCCGAGTTCCAGCACTGGTTCACGCACGACTGGGGCGGCGCGACGTTCTTTGACATCGGCACCGCCACCGACACCTGGAGCGAGCGCGTCTTCCAGCCGGGCGCGGGCCTCGGCGTGCGCTGGCGCAGTCCGGTCGGGCCGGTGAACATCGACCTGGCGTACGGTTTCAAGAACAAGAGCGTCAAGCCGTATCTGACGCTCGGCATCGCCTTCTGATTTTTCTCGAATCCACGACGCATGAGCGAACCGACCACCGAAGCGAACGCAGACGAACCCGGCAGCAACGGGGACGCCGGCACGCCCGACACGCCGCCGCCGCGCCGCCGCGGCGGCGGGCGGCGGCTCGCGAAGTGGCTCGGCGGGATCGTGCTCGTCCTCGTGCTGTGTCTCGCGCTCGGCGTCGGGCTGATCTTCTACGCGCTCACGAGCGAGCGCGGCACGCATTACGTCTGGCAGGCGGCGACGTCGCTGCTTCGCGGAAAGCTCTCGGGCACGCTCGACGGCGGCGCGATCGCCACCGGCGTGCGTCTGCGCAACGTCCACTGGAAAGGTCCCGATGGCACCGATATCGCCGTCGACAGCGTCTCGGGCCGCTGGGCGCTGACGCGCGAGCCGTGGCGCTTCACGATCGACTATCTGCATATCGGGACGATCGACGCGCGTATCGCGCCGTCGCCTTCGCCGACCACGAAGACCGAGTTGCCGAAGGACCTGCGCCTGCCGATCCAGCTCGCGATCCGCGATGTGAGCGTGGCGAAGCTGCGTCTGCTCCAAGGCGCGACGACGACCGAATTCTCGCGCCTGCTGTTCCACGGACGCAGCGACGGCCGTCATCACGAAGCGAGCATCGAGCGGCTCGATACGCCGTTCGGCGGCGTCACGGCGGCGCTGAAACTGGATGGCGGCGCGCGGCCGTTTCCGCTGTCGGGCGACGCCGGCTACTCGGGCAAGGTGAACGGCGAGGCCGTGCAGGTCGGCGCGCATCTGGGCGGCTCGCTTGCGACGCTTCTCGCCGACGTGCAGGCGAGCGGCATGAAGCTGAATGGCAACGCGCACGTCGAAGCGACGCCGTTCGACGACGTGCCGCTGAAGAACGCCCTCATCACCGTCGATCACGTGAATCCGCAGGCGTTCAGTCCGGGCGCGCCGTTCGCCGATCTCGCCGTGCGCGCCGAGGTGAAGCCCGCGCAAACGGATAAGCCCGGCGCGCTCGTCGTGACGGGGCCGGTGTCGATCGTCAACGCGAAGCCGGGTTCCATCGACGACAAGCTGCTCCCGCTCATCGACGCGCACGCGAACGTGCGGCTCGACGCGTCGGCGCAGACCATCTCCGATTTGTCCGTGCGGCTCGTGAAGGACGCGACGGTCACGGGCGGCGGCAAGCTCACGGGCAGTCGCGGCCAGTTCGACCTGAAGGTCGCCAAGCTCGATCTGAACGCGATTTCGTCCGCCATCCGGCCGACGCAGTTCGCCGGGCCGATCGGCGTCACGCTCGCGGGCGACACGCAGACCATCACGCTCGATCTGAACGATCCGAAGGCCGCGATCCGCGCGGAGGGCAAGGTCAAGCTCGACGCGAAAGAGACCGCGTTCGACGGCGTGAAGCTGACCGTGGGCAAAGGGCGCGTCGAACTGAAAGGCGCGCTGAAGAAGGACGCCAGTTCGAGCTACGACCTGAAGGCGACGCTCGTTGAGTTCAATCCGCTCTTGCTCGTGCAGCAGAAGCCCGCCGCGCCCGCGAAAGGGAAGGGCAAGGGTAAGGGCAAGGCGGCGCCGCCCGCGCGCACGATCGAGGCGCGCGTGAACGGCACGCTCGCTGCGACGGGCGTGCTCGCCCCGGTGCTCACCACGAAAGCGCAGTTCAAGCTCGGCGAGAGCGTCTACGACGACCTGCCGCTGACGGGCGCGGGCACCGTGCAGGTCGCGGGCACGCGGATTTTGCCGAGCACGGCGAAGCTGTCGGTGGCGGGCAACGACGTCGATCTGAACGGCAGCTTCGGCGCGCCCGGCGACCGGCTGCGTTTTCGCATCGATGCGCCCGCGCTGGAGCGGCTCGGGTTCGGCCTCGCGGGTCTCGTGAAGGCCGACGGCGACCTGACCGGCTCGTTCGCGCATCCGAACGTCGCGGCGAACTACGAAGCCGATGGCGTCGTGTTCGGCCCGAACCGGCTCGGACACGCGGAAGGGCGCGCGGAATTGCGCGACGGCGCGAACGGCGCGCTCGTCTTCACGACGAAAGCGCGCGATTTCACCACCGAAGGCGTCGAACTCGCGACGCTCGACGCCAGCCTCACGGGCACGCGCGCCAACCACAAACTCGACGCCAGCGCGACCGGCAAGGTGCGCGGCGAGGCGGTCAACCTGACGCTCGCGGCGAACGGCAAGCTCGTCGATGCCCGCGACGGCCCGCACTGGGACGGCAGCATCACGCGGCTCACGAACAAGGGCACGCCCGCGGTGAATCTCGAATCGCCGCTTTCGGTGAGCTACGCGCCCAATCGCATCGTGCTCGGCGCGACGCGGCTTTCGGCCGAGGGCGCCGTCCTCGATTTGAAGTCGTTCGCGTTCGAAGGCGGGCGCATGCAGTCGGCGGGGACGCTCACGAACGTGTCGGTCGCCCGCATTCTCGAAATCCGCCAGGAATTGACGGGCGCCGAGCCGCCCGTGAAAAGCGATCTCGTGTTCGACGGCGACTGGAACTTCTCGCTCGGCACCACCGCGACCGGCTACCTTCAGGTCAAGCGCCGCAGCGGCGACGTGTCGATCGACGCCGCGCGCGGCGTGGCGGCGCTCGGCATCACCGATATCGTCGCGCGCGCCGACTTCACCGAGGGCCATCGCCTGAACGCGACGTTTCGCGCGCAGGCGAGCCGCATCGGCACGATCGACGCGAACGTGCACACGCCGCTCGTCGTGCGCGACGGCATTCTCACGGTCGCCGACGAATCGCCGCTCACGGGCGGCATCGACGCGAACATTCCGCAGTTGCGCACGACGGGCGGTCTGCTCGGACCGACGTATCTGCTCGGCGGACGGATGGCGCTCAAGCTGACGATCGCGGGGATCGTCGCGAAACCGAACCTGTCGGGCATGCTGACCGGCGACGAACTTTCGGCGACGCTCGTCGGACAGGGCGTCCAGCTAAAGGACGGCGTGATCCGCATCGCGCTTTCGGAGAATCTCGTCGACTTGCAGAAGGTCGAGTTCCACGGCGCGAGCGGAACGCTGCGCGCGACCGGCAAGGTGCGCCTCGACCAGAACGAGCCGGACCTGACCGCGAGCGTGGTCGCGGACAAGCTCGAACTGTTCGCTTCGCCCGACCGGCAACTGTCGCTCTCGGGCAGCGCGAGCATCGCGAATGGCGGCGTGCTGGGCGGCATGATGATCGACGGCAAGTTCAAGGTCGATCACGCGCTCTTCGACTTGCCGGAGAAGTCGGCGCCATCGCTCGGCGACGACGTCGTGATCGTGCGGCCCGACGGCACCGTGAAGGGCGAGGACCGCAACAACCAGCAGGTCGTCGCCACCACGGACAAGCCGGTGAAGTTCGCGCCGCGCGCCAACGTCGACGTCGACCTGGGCGGCAACTTCCGCTTTCGCGGCGCGGGCGCGGACCTGGGCCTCGCCGGCACGATCACGGCGATGAGCGCGCCAAACATGCCGCTGCGCGCGATCGGCAACGTGCGCGTGACGCCGGGGTCCACCTACACGGCGTTTGGGCGCAAGCTCAATATCGAGAACGGCTTCTTCACGTTCAACGGACCGGTCGCGAATCCGGGCATCAACATTCTGGCGATGCGGCGCAATCAGGAGATCGAGGCCGGCGTGCAGGTGACGGGCACGGTGCAGTCGCCGAACGCGAAGCTGATCTCCGAGCCGAACGTGCCCGATAACGAAAAGCTCTCGTGGCTGCTGTTCGGTCATGGCACGGATCAGGGCAACAACCTCGGCCAGCAGAGCGCGATGACCAACGCGCTCGCGCTGCTCGGCAGCGCGAGCGGCAAGCGGATCGCGCAGACGTTCGGGCTCGACGAGTTTTCGATCGGGACGAGCGAGGTCGGGCTGACCGATCCGCAGGTCGTGATGATTTCGAAGGCGATCAACGAGCGACTCGTCATCGGGTACGAGCAGGGCTTGCAGTCGGCCAGCAACGCCGTCAAGGCGACGATCAACCTCTCGCGATTCTGGTCGGTGGCAGCTTACGGCGGGACGTTCCAGGGCGTCGATCTGCTGTATACGCGGCGCTTCGATTCGTGGTCGAGAAGGGGCGGGCCGTAAAAAAAGGGCACGCCGCTGGCGTGCCCTGTTGGTCTCGCGTTCGTGACGCTTACTTCACCCGCATCCCCGGTTTCGCGCCGCTGTGCGGTTCGAGGATATACAGCCCCGGCTCGGCTTTCTCGTCCGTCGCGGACGCCGCCAGGACCATGCCTTCCGACAAGCCGAATTTCATCTTCCGCGGCGCCAGATTCACGACCATCACCGTCAGCTTGCCGACGAGATCCTGCGGCTGATACGCCGACTTGATGCCGGAAAACACGTTACGCGTCTTGTCCTCGCCGACGTCGAGCGTCAGTTGCAGCAGCTTGTCGGAACCCTCGACCGCCTTGCAGTCGACGATCTTCGCGATCCGCAGATCGATCTTGGCGAAATCGTCGATGGAAATCGTGCCTTCAGCTTCTGGTTCCTTCGCCTTCACCGCTTTGGTCGCCTTGGCCGCCTCGGTCGAGGAAGCGGATGCAGCCGAAGCCGCCGCCGCGCCTTCCTGCCCCGGCTGCAGCGATTCGCGATTCGCCGCGAGCAACGCCTCGATCTGCTTCGGATCGACGCGCGTCGTCAGGTGCTTGTACGCGTTGATCGTCTGTTCCGAACTCAGCGGTTTCGCCGCATCGGCCCAGACGAGCGGCGCGATGCCGAGGAACGCCTCGACCGCTTCGATGAGCTTCGGCAGCACCGGCTTCAGCGCCAGCGACAGCAGGCGGAACGCCTCCAGGCTCACGCTGCACGTCTCGTGCAACGCGACGGAATTCGCCGGGTCCTTCGCCTGATCCCACGGTTTGGCGGCATCGACGTAATGGTTCACGGCGTCGGCGAGTTCCATCGTCGTGCGCAGCGCGCGGCCGTATTCGCGCGATTCGTACAGGCCCGCGATCGCCGGAATCGCCGTGCGCAACTGCGCGACGAGCGGATGATGCATCGCGCTGTCCTGCACGCGGCCGTCGAAACGCTTGATGAGAAAACCCGCCGCGCGGCTCGCGATGTTCACGTACTTGCCGACGAGATCGCTGTTCACGCGCGCCTGGAAGTCGTCGAGGTTCAGGTCGATGTCTTCCATCGTGTTGTTCAGCTTCGCCGCGAAGTAATAGCGCAGCCATTCCGGATTGATGCCGGTGTCGATCACGCTCTCTGCGGTGATGAACGTGCCGCGCGACTTCGACATCTTCGCGCCGTCGACGGTCAGGAAACCGTGCGCGAACACGTTCGTCGGCGTGCGATGGCCGGAGAATTGCAGCATCGCGGGCCAGAAGAGCGTGTGGAAATACAGGATGTCCTTGCCGATGAAGTGATACTGCTCGGCCTTCGAACCGGGCGCGACCCAGGCATCGAAGTCGATGCCGCGCTCGTCGGCGAGCTTCTTGAAGCTCGCGTAATAGCCGACCGGCGCATCGACCCACACGTAGAAGTACTTGCCCGGCGCGCCCGGAATCTCGAAGCCGAAGTAGGGCGCGTCGCGGGAAATGTCCCAGTCGGCGAGCTTGGCTTCGCCCTTGTCGCCGAGCCATTCGCGCATCTTGTTGGTCGCTTCCGGTTGCGCGAGGCCGCTCACCCAGCCGCGCAGGAAGTCTTCGCAGCGCGGATCGGACAGGCGGAAGAAGTAGTGCGTCGAGGTTTTCTTGATCGGCGTCGCGCCCGAGACCACCGAGTACGGGTTGATCAGTTTGGTCGGCTGGTAGGTCGAGCCGCAGACTTCGCAGTTGTCGCCGTATTGATCCTTCGCGCCGCATTTCGGGCACTCGCCCTTGATGAAGCGGTCCGGCAGGAACATTTCCTTGACGGGATCGTAGGCCTGCTCGATGTCGCGCGCCTCGATCAGCCCGGCTTCCTTGAGCGCGCCGTAGATCTTTTCGCACAGCAGGCGGTTTTCGTCGGCGTCGGTCGAATAGTAGTTGTCGAACGAGATGCCGAAGCTGTCGAAATCGCGCTTGTGTTCCTTCCAGACGCGCTCGATCAGCGCCTTCGGCGTGATGCCTTCTTTCTCGGCGCGCAGCATGACCGGCGTGCCGTGGGTGTCGTCGGCGCCGACGTAGTAGACCTCATGACCGTGCATTCGCAGCGCCCGAACCCAGATGTCCGTCTGAATGTATTCGACCATGTGGCCGATGTGAATCTGGCCGTTCGCGTACGGAAGCGCGGACGTGACGAGAACCTGGCGGCGGCCGGCTTGGGCCGGAGCCGCGGTGGATGCGGTGGCGGAGATCGGTGCTGACATAAAAGACGCGGGCCTGCGGGTTGAGTTGCGTGATTGCGTGAAAAACGGAATCACGATTCTAGCAGGGGTGGCAATGGCGACGCGGGGAGGCGGTCAGGTGCGACGGTTGCGGGGAACCAGCGGCGGCTGTCCACCGGAGAAAACGGGCCCGCTAAAACCGCGCGCCCAAAAAAAAACCGGGGCTCGATGATCGGCCCCGGAGCAACAACGACAAGAGGAGAATGGCGGGTGGCGGCATCGCCAGCCACCCACCGTAATGAGAGACACGCGACGCGCGGCCAAGTTTCAAAATTTTTTTCGATTCGCTCGACCGACGTCGGTTCGCGCCGCTGGCGCGTCCCATTTCTCCTTTCAGATCAGGCGCTTACTGCACCTGGCCCGGCTGCGCCGTCGCGCGCAGGTAGATTTCCACGCGACGATTCTGCGCCCGGCCGGCTTCGGTCGAGTTGTCCGCGATCGGCTGGTTCTGACCCATGCCCTGCGCCGACAGACGTTGCGCGGCGACGCCGTGTCCGCCCAGATACTGCGTGACGCTCTGCGCGCGATTCTGCGACAGCGTCTGGTTGTAAGCCGGCTGGCCGGTGTTGTCCGTATGGCCGACGACCGACGCGATCAGCTCGGGATGCTGCGTGAGCGTCTGCGAGACCGAATTGAGCACCGGATCGAACGACGGCTTGATTGCGTAGCTGTTCGTGTCGAAGGAAATCGAATTCGGGATGTTCACCTTGAGCGAGCCGTCCTGCTGCTCGGTGACTTGCGTGCCGGTACCCTTCGCGTCGCCCGAAATCTTGCCCTTGATCGCCTGCCAGTTGTAGCCCGTGATGCCGCCGACCGCCGCGCCCACGCCTGCGCCGATCGCCGCGCCCTTGCCGCCGCCGAAGATCGCGCCGAGACCCGCGCCCGTGGCCGCGCCGACGCCCGTGCCGACCGCCGTGTTGTTGCCTTGCTGCGAGGCGCAACCCGCGACGAGCGCGCCTGCCACGGCGAAAACGGACAAGCGGGTCAACAATTTTGCATTCATTTTCAGTATTCTCCAGTAATCAACTAACGATCCGGACGATCGCGGACACGCGGTCCGAGGGGTCTTCCGGCGGTCCCGCGCCGCAGACACTACAATAAGCTTCTAGCTTGCGCACGGGACAAGGCGCTGGTTCCAGGCCAATTGCCGCGTCGGATAGTGCAGCGCGGCCGTGCCGTGCGCAACCGCACTTAACAATTCCTTTCAATTTTGCGTGGTCATGGGTAGCCGTCTGGCGCCAGCAACCACCGTTCCATGGAGCTTCGATGAGTATTGACCGCGCCCAGATCGACACCGCACTCGCTACCTTGATCGATCCCAACACCCATCGCAAGTTCGCGGACGCCAAGGCCTTTCGCAACATCGCGGTCGACGGTTCGACAGTCTCGTTGAGTGTCGTGCTGGGCTATCCGGCGAAGTCGCAGTTCGAGGCGGTCCGCGCGCTCGTCGGCGAGGCGCTGCGGCAGGTCGCGGGCGTGGGCGAGGTGCAGGTGGACGTATCGTCGCAGGTGGTCGCGCACGCGGTCCAGCGCGGCGTGAAACTGCTGCCGAACGTCAAGAACATCATCGCGGTGGCATCGGGCAAGGGCGGCGTCGGCAAGAGCACGACGGCCGCGAACCTCGCGCTCGCGCTCGCGGCCGAGGGCGCGTCGGTCGGTATGCTCGACGCGGACATCTACGGCCCGTCGCTGCCGATGATGCTCGGCATCACCGGCCGCCCCGAGTCGCCCGACAACCAGTCGATGAACCCGCTCGTCGGCCATGGCATCCAGGCGAACTCGATCGGCTTTCTGATCGAGCAGGACAATCCGATGATCTGGCGCGGCCCGATGGTCACGTCCGCGCTCGAACAGCTGCTGCGCCAGACCAACTGGAAGGACCTCGACTACCTCGTCGTCGACATGCCGCCGGGCACGGGCGACATCCAGCTCACGCTCTCGCAGAAGGTGCCGGTGACGGGCGCCGTGATCGTCACGACGCCGCAGGACATCGCGCTCCTCGACGCGAAGAAGGGCCTCAAGATGTTCGAGAAGGTCGGCATTCCGATCCTCGGCATCGTCGAGAACATGAGCACGCACGTCTGCTCGAACTGCGGCCACGAGGAACACATCTTCGGCGCGGGCGGCGGCGAGCGCATGGCGAAGGAATACGGCGTCGACATACTCGGCCAGTTGCCGCTCGACATCGCGATCCGCGAGCGCACCGACGCGGGCGCGCCGACCGTCGTGTCCGATCCGCAAAGCCGCGCCGCCGAGACGTATCGGGCCATCGCGCGCAAGGTGGCGATCGGTATCGCGGAGCGTCAGCGCGACATGACGTCGAAGTTCCCCAGCATCGTCGTGCAGAACACCTGATCGACCCCTCTGGCGCGAGCCTGACGCCGTGCGGCTCGCGGTATCATGTTGCCTTCGATTGGTGCGGCAGCGCGCATGCATGGGGCGTGCGCGGCCGCCAAGAGGATCGCATGAGACAGAGATTCGACGGATGGTCGCGCGCCGCCTTGATCGCGATGGCCGCGAGCACGCTCCTGCTCTCGGGCTGCGGCATCATTTTTCAGAACCACGAGAAGCGCGCCGACGCGACGCTTCTGTCCACGCCCGGCAGCGCCACGCGCGGCACTGTCACACTGATCGAACGCGCGGACGGCGTCCAGATCTCCTATAACCTTGCCGGCATGCCGCCGAACAGCGAGCACGCGTTGCAGGTGCACGAGCGCGGCGACTGCATCGTCACGAGCCAGCCCGACGCCGGCCCCGTCTTCGCGCTGGCGGCCGACCGCAGGCGGTCGAGTTCGCGCGCCGAAGGCGATCTCGCCAACATCCGCTCCGACGCGAACGGCACGGCAACCGGCTTTATCGTCGCGACCGACGTGTCGCTCGACGGCGTGCGCTCCGTGGTGTCGCGCGCGCTCATCCTGCATCGCGATGCTTCCGACCCCTACGTGATCGGCCCGCACAGCGCCGGCCCGGCGCTCGCGTGCGGCGTCGTAAGACAATAACGGCCGCTTCCCGGCGCGCGGCGAACCGTCACGTCATTCAAGTAAAATACGCGCTTTCGTTTGTCCGGCAGCGCCTTTTGGCTTCCCGAAGCGCCGTCCGGCCATGCCCCGTTTCACGCAAGGCGCCGGATTTCGTGTCCGCGCCGCTCACCGTTGGTAGCGTCCCTTATGAGCATCAAGTCCGACAAGTGGATTCGGCGCATGGCCGAAGAGCACAAGATGATCGAGCCGTTCGTGCGCGATCAGGTGCGCGTGGCCGAAGACGGCCGCAAGATCGTCTCCTACGGGACGTCGAGCTACGGCTACGACATCCGCGTTGCCGACGAATTCAAGATCTTCACGAACATCAATTCGACCATCGTCGATCCGAAGAATTTCGACGAGAAGTCGTTCGTCGACTTCAAGGGCGACGTCTGCATCATTCCGCCGAATTCGTTCGCGCTCGCCCGCACGGTCGAGTATTTCCGCATTCCGCGCTCGTGCCTGACCGTGTGTCTCGGCAAATCGACGTACGCGCGCTGCGGGATCATCGTCAACGTGACGCCGTTCGAACCCGAATGGGAGGGCTATGTGACGCTCGAATTCTCGAATACGACACCTTTGCCTGCCAAGATCTACGCGAACGAAGGCGTGGCGCAAGTGCTCTTCTTCGAGAGCGACGAGGTCTGCGAGACGTCGTATGCGGATCGCGGCGGCAAGTACCAGGGGCAGCACGGCGTGACGCTGCCGAAAACCTGAGCGGGACCGCACGAAGCGTCGTGAAGCAAGTCGAACCGGGAGTTGAACCCGCACCGGTTGACGAAAGACCGCTGGAATCGGGCATCGAGCGCCCGGCCAGCGGTCGTTCCATTTGGAGATTCGCCCAATGAAGTTCCGTTTTCCCGTCGTCATCATCGACGAAGACTTTCGCTCCGAGAACATCTCGGGTTCTGGAATCCGCGCGCTCGCCGAGGCGATCGAGCGCGAAGGCGCCGAAGTGCTCGGCCTGACGAGCTACGGCGACCTGACATCGTTCGCGCAGCAGTCGAGCCGCGCGTCGTGCTTCATCCTGTCGATCGACGACGACGAGTTGCTGCCGTACGCGGAAAACGTCGTGGTCGCGGAAGGCGACACGCCGGAACTCGCGGCCGCGATCGTCGCGTTGCGCGCGTTCGTCACGGCCGTGCGCCGCCGCAACGCCGACATCCCGATTTTCCTCTACGGCGAAACGCGCACCTCGCGCCATCTGCCGAACGACATCCTGCGCGAGCTGCACGGCTTCATCCACATGTTCGAGGACACGCCGGAGTTCGTCGCGCGCCATATCATCCGCGAGGCGAAGGTCTATCTCGATTCGCTCGCGCCGCCGTTCTTCAAGGAACTCGTGCAGTACGCGGAAGAGGGCTCGTACTCGTGGCACTGTCCCGGCCACTCGGGCGGCGTCGCGTTCCTGAAGAACCCGCTCGGCCAGATGTTCCACCAGTTCTTCGGCGAGAACATGCTGCGCGCGGACGTCTGCAACGCGGTCGACGAACTCGGCCAACTGCTCGATCACACCGGGCCGGTCGCCGCGTCCGAGCGCAACGCGGCGCGCATCTTCAGCGCGGACCATCTGTTCTTCGTGACCAACGGCACGTCGACGTCGAACAAGATCGTCTGGCACGCGACCGTAGCGCCTGGCGACATCGTGCTCGTCGACCGCAACTGCCACAAGTCGATCCTGCACGCGATCACGATGACGGGCGCGATCCCCGTGTTCCTCACGCCGACGCGCAATCACTTCGGCCTCATCGGTCCGATTCCGCGCGACGAATTCAAGCCTGAGAACATTCGCAAGAAGATCGAGGCGAATCCGTTCGCACGCGAGGCGCTTGCGAAGAATCCGAAGGTCAAGCCGCGCATTCTGACAATTACGCAAAGCACCTACGACGGCGTGATCTACAACGTCGAGATGATCAAGGACCTGCTCGGCGACCTGCTCGACACGCTGCACTTCGACGAAGCGTGGCTGCCGCACGCCGAGTTCCATTCGTTCTATCAGGACATGCACGCGATCGGCGCGGGCCGTCCGCGCACCGGCGCGCTCGTCTTCGCGACGCACTCGACGCACAAGCTGCTCGCGGGCATTTCGCAGGCGTCGCAGATTCTCGTGCAGGACAGCGAGAACAGCACGTTCGACCGGCATCGTTTCAACGAGGCGTACCTGATGCACACGTCGACGAGCCCGCAGTACGCGATCATCGCGTCGTGCGATGTGGCCGCGGCGATGATGGAGCCGCCGGGCGGCACGGCGCTCGTCGAGGAATCGATCGCGGAGGCGCTCGATTTCCGGCGCGCGATGCGCAAGGTCGACGCCGAATACGGCGACGACTGGTTCTTCAGGGTCTGGGGCCCGGACGCGCTGGCGGAAGAGGGCATCGGCGACCGCGAGGAATGGGTTCTGAAGCCGAACGACCGCTGGCACGGCTTCGGGCCGCTCGCGGAAGGCTTCAACATGCTCGACCCGATCAAGGCGACGATCATCACGCCGGGGCTCGACGTGGACGGCGAGTTCGGAGAGTCCGGCATTCCGGCCGCGATCGTGACGAAGTATCTGGCCGAGCACGGCATCATCGTGGAGAAGACGGGGTTGTACTCGTTCTTCATCATGTTCACGATCGGCATCACGAAAGGCCGCTGGAACTCGATGGTCACCGAACTCCAGCAGTTCAAGGACGACTACGACAACAACCAGCCGCTCTGGCGCGTGCTGCCGGAATTCATCGCGCAGCATCCGTCGTATGAGCGCATCGGGCTGCGCGATCTGTGCGAGCAGATTCACAGCGTCTATCGTGCGAACAACATCGCGCGCCTGACGACGGAGATGTATCTCTCCAGCATGGAGCCGGCGATGAAGCCGTCCGAAGCGTTCGCGAAACTCGCGCACCGCGAGATCGACCGCGTGCCGATCGACGAACTCGAAGGCCGCGTGACGAGCATCCTGCTCACGCCGTATCCGCCGGGCATTCCGCTCCTGATTCCGGGCGAGCGCTTCAACCGCACGATCGTCGATTATTTGCGCTTCGCGCGCGAGTTCAACGAACGCTTCCCGGGCTTCCATACGGATATCCACGGCCTCGTGGGCGAGATGATCAACGGGCGCATCGAGTATTTCGTGGACTGCGTGCGGGATTGATGTCCGCGTGACGTGCTGCAATGAAAAAACGGCCCGCGAGGGCCGTTTCGTTTTGAGGCGAAGAACCGCTGATCGCTCAGATCAGCCCTTCCGCCTTCATCGCTGCCTGCACGCTAGCGCGCGCGCCCACGCGCGTCTGGTAGGCGACCAGCGCCGGCCACTTGCCGAGGTCGAGGTCGATGTGCTTTGCCCAGCCGAGCACGGTGAAGAGATACGCGTCGGCAATGCCGAATGCGTCGCCGAGCAGATAAGGCGTGGCTTCGAGCTGCTGCGCCACGTAGGCGAGACGGCGTTCCAGATTCGCCATCGCCGCGGCTTTCCATTCGCTGTTCGCGGCCGGGTTGAAGAACGGCGAGAAGTTCTTGTGCAACTCCGTACCGATGAAATTCAGCCAGCCTTGCAGGCGGTAGCGTTCGATGGAGCCGTTCACCGGTGCAAGCCGCGCGATGAGCGTTTGATCTGCGATGTATTGCAGGATGGCGGCGCCTTCGGTCAGCACTTCGCCGCTGTTGAGCTGCAGCGCGGGGATGTAGCCCTTCGCGTTGATTTGCAGGAAATCGGCGCCGCTCGCGGTGAGCTTCTTCTGAAGGTCGACGGCTTCGATGTCGAACGGCAGGCCCGACTCCCGCAGAGCAATATGCGACGCGAGCGAACAGGCGCCCGCTTTGTAGAACAGTTTCAAGTCATATCTCCAGAGTGGAACCGGAGAATTATGGTCGATGCGAGACACGCGGTGGACCGCAAGCCGTGCAATAAACTGTGTCAGCGCAAGAGACGAAAGTTGTTTGACTGACGGCAGCCGGTCAATCGAGCAAATAGTCGCTCGCGCGCGAAGGCGGCTTCGGCGCGCGTTCGAACGCGGTGTCGGCGGCCATGTCGTGCAGGGCAATCTCCAACGTCTCGCACATCGAATTCAGCGCGAGGTCGTTCTCTTCCATTCCGAACGGGTCCTCGATCTGCGCGGCAATGGCTTCGAGCGCCATGAACGCATAGGCGAGCAGGAGCGCGAAGAGCGGCGTGAGCAGACCCGCTCCATCGACGAGACCGAACGGCAACAGCGCGCAAAAGAGATAGACCGTCCGGTGGATCATCACCGAGTAGGAGAAGGGCAGCGGCGTGTTCGCCAGCCGCTCGCATCCGCCGATCACTTCCGACAGCGCATTCAGATTGTGCTCGAACGCGAGCAGCGCGTAGCCGTCGATGGCGCCTTCGCGCGAGCGCGCCGCGACCCATTCGCCGTGCCAGAGCAGGATCGTCGCGGGGCGAAACCGCGCGGCCATCACGCGCGCGTGGAGATCGGGCGGCAGGCGCGGCGCGAGGTCGTCGCAGGCGTCGGTGCCGCGCAGTTGGTGGCGCAGCGCGTGAGCGAATCCGCCGAGCGCGGCAATGAACTCGCGCGTATGCGCGGCTTGGCGCGGGCTCGGCAGCGTCAGCGCCTGACGCGTCAGCGAGCGCGCGGTGATCGCGAGCGTGCCCCAGAGCCTGCGGCCTTCCCACCAGCGCTCGTAACTGGCGCTGTTGCGAAAGCCGAGAAATACCGCGAGCGCGATGCCGACGAGCGCAAACGGCGGCGTGCCGAGACCGACGGGATAATTACGCATGTGATCGTGTAGAAAGATCGCGACGATCGACAGCGCGAGAATCAGCATGAGCCGCGGCAACAACTGCGGGAGGACGGAGCCGCGCCAGACGAAGAGCAGACGGAACCAGTGGAGCTTGGGGCGGATGATCATCGGTCAGGGCCGGCGGGAAAACGTAGCAAGGTCGGCTACGAACGTAGCTTTTTTGGCTACGTTCCAGGCGCCGTTCGCGTGCGTCGTGGCTTACGCCAACGCCGCCCGCGCCGCCTTCACCGCCGCGCGAACCTGCTCCGGCGCCGTTCCGCCCGGATGATTGCGGCTCGCGACCGACCCTTCGAGCGTCAGGTATTCGAACACATCGTCGCCGAGCAGATGCGCGACCTTCGGCAATTCCGCGCGCATCTCGTCGAGCGACAAGTCCGCGAGATCGCACCCGCGGTCCACGCAGATCCGCACCGCATGCGCGACGGCCTCGTGCGCGTCGCGAAACGGCAGGCCGCGCTTGACCAGATAATCCGCGAGATCGGTGGCCGTCGAGAAGCCCTGGAGCGCCGCCGCGCGCATCGCGTCCGGCTTCACCGTGATGCCCGCCGCCATTTCCGCGAAGATGCGCAACGTATCGGCGACCGTATCGACCGTGTCGAAGAGCGGTTCCTTGTCTTCCTGATTGTCCTTGTTGTACGCGAGCGGCTGGCCCTTCATCAGCGTGAGGAGCGCCATCAGGTGCCCGTTCACGCGCCCGGTCTTGCCGCGCGCGAGTTCGGGCACATCCGGATTCTTCTTCTGCGGCATGATCGACGAACCCGTGCAAAAGCGGTCCGCCAGGTCGATGAAGCCGACGCGCGGGCTCATCCACAGCACGAGTTCTTCCGAGAAGCGCGAGACGTGCGTCATCACGAGCGCGGCCGCCGCCGTGAATTCGATCGCGAAATCGCGATCCGACACCGCGTCGAGCGAATTCGCGCAGATGCCGTCGAAGCCGAGCGTCTTCGCCACCGCGTGACGGTCGATCGGATAGCTCGTGCCCGCGAGCGCCGCCGCGCCGAGCGGCAGGCGGTTCACGCGCGCGCGGCAGTCGCGCATGCGCTCGCTGTCGCGACCGAACATTTCGACGTAGGCGAGCAGGTGATGCCCGAACGTCACCGGTTGCGCCACCTGCAAGTGCGTGAAGCCGGGCATGATCGTGCCGGCGTGCTGGTCGGCGAGATCGATCAGCGCGAGACGCAGGTCCTTCAGCAGACCGCCGATGCGGTCGATTTCGCCGCGCAGCCACAGGCGGATGTCGGTCGCGACCTGGTCGTTGCGCGAGCGGCCCGTGTGCAGACGCTTGCCGGCATCGCCGATCAGCGCCGTCAGGCGCGCCTCGATGTTCAGATGGACGTCTTCGAGATCGAGCTTCCACTCGAATTCGCCGCGCTCGATTTCGCCCTTGATCTGCGCCATGCCTCGTTGAATCGCTTGCAGATCGTCCGCGCCGATGATCTTCTGCGCGGCGAGCATCGACGCATGCGCGAGCGATCCTTCGATGTCGACGAGCGCGAGCCGTTTGTCGAAGAACACCGACGACGTATAGCGTTTGACGAGTTCCGACATCGGCTCGGAGAAGCGAGCCGACCAGGCTTCGCCTTTTTTGTGCAGTTGGGACGTCATGGTGATGTGAATTCGGGGAAAGAGCGGCAGCAGGCGGCGCGAAGCCGGGGAATCCGCGATTTTAACATCGGCGCTTTCCCATTACGCGGCGTGCGCCGGCCCGGCGCACGCCGCGAAGCACGCTATCACGCGGCCGGAACTACCTTGCCGGTGTAGACGACGGGTCCGGTCGGCGCGTTCGGGTTCGGCGATCCGCCCGGCGGCTCGACCGACACCGCGAGCGCCGGGAACGTGTTCACCGACGCCGCCTTGAAGCGCGCCGTTCCGCCCGGCGGGAGCACGCCGAGCGACACCGGATGACCTTCCTTCGGCAAGCCCCAGAGCTGCATCGACTTGCCGGCGGGATCGGTGACGCCGCTCATGCGGCGCACGGTCATCTCGGACGTACGGTCGTCCCAGGTGACGAGCATCGTCGTGCGCGATTCCTTGTCGGCGAGCGTCACGACGTAGCCGACGTGCGGTTCCTCCGCGACCTGCGGCGCGGGCACGGGCGCCGGAACCGGCGTCAGTTGCCGCAGCGCGACGACGAGCGCGATCGCCGCCACGGCGGTCGCCGCGATCGACCAGCCGCGCCAGAACGACAGGCTCTCGAACCAGCGCGGCGGCGGCGCGGCGGGCGCCGGGCGGCGCGCGCCGCCAAGATTCAGACGCCGCTCGATCGCGTCCCACACGGCAGCCGTTGGCGTCTCGTGCGGCGCGAGTTCGCCGAGTGCCAGAACCCGCGCGCGCCACGTTTCGATGGCGACGCGAATCGCCGGATCGCGTTGGGAAATGGCTTCGAAGCGCCGCCGCGACGGGCCGCGCATCACGCCGAGCGCATATTCGGCGGCGAGCCGGTCGACGAGGTCGGGATGTCTGTTCAGATCCATCACAGACCTCCCAGGCAAGCCTTGAGCTTGTCGAGACCGCGCCGGATCCACGATTTCACCGTGCCGAGCGGGACCTGCATTGCATTCGCCACTTCGCTGTGGCTTTGGTCACGCAGATAGGCGAGCGCGACCGCCTGGCGCTGGCTCGCTTCGAGCTGCTCCATGCAGATCCTGAGCCGCCGGGCTTCCTGGCTCAAGAGCGTTTCTTCCGACGGATCGGCCTCGTTGCCGGGCAGGATGTCGTCCAACGCTTCGCTCCACTGCGTTTCCGCGGCCGCGCCGCTCGCCTTCTGCCGACGCAGAAAGTCGAGCGCGCGGTTTCGCACGATGGCCGCCATCCAGGTCATCGGCGCGGAGAGTCCCGCGCGGTAGTCGCCCGCATAGCGCCAGATGTTGACGAACGCGTCCTGCAGGACCTCTTCGGCCCACTCGCGCTTCACCAATATACGAAGCGCGAGCCCAAACAGTTTCGACGATGTGAGGTCGTAGAGCGCGCGCAGTGCAGCGGCGTCTTCGGTAGCAACGCGTTCGAGGAGTTCGACGAGCGTGTCGGGCGTCGGATCGCGGGGAAGGGCTGTCGGCATCGTGACGCTCGTATGTCCGTTCGTGAAAGCGGCCCGGCCATCTTACAGAACGAATCCTCGCGCCCAGAACCGATTTTTTCGCGCCGTGTGTGCATCCGATCGGTTCTGCGCCGCGTAAGGCTTTTGACATAGCGCAAAAAAAGAGCGGGAGACCATCGGGGAAACAAGAAACGAGAGCGTCCTGCGACGAGAGCGCGGGCATGGCTCATTGCGTGTCCCCGTTCTCGCCGGCGCATCCGGGGAGAACGGTTCGCCCGGCCGGCCTCGGCTGGGCATTTTTTTGGTGGCGCTTTTTCGCCCAGCGGGTCAGGCGCCGCCGACCAGAATCACGAGCTTCAGATCCTCGCGATGAGCGGGCTTGAACGTGATCTGATCGAAGACGAGCCGTCCGTGCACCGGATGATTGAACGCGCGCTCGCCGCCTTCGCGCTCGCCCACGTCCTGCGATGCCCAGAAGCGCGCGAACGCGTCGCTCGCGGCGGTGAGGCCGTCGATCAGCGCGCGCGTCGGCGCGTCGTTCAGATGCCGGATCGAATCCGCGCGAAATTCCGCGACGAGCCGCCGCGCGCGCGTTTCCCAGTCGACCACCAGTTCCAGCGCCTGCGGCGTCGTGAACATATACGTCAGCAGATTGCGGTCGTGCGTTCCGTCGAGCCAGCCGACGAACAGGTCCGACGCCTGCGGATTCCAGCGCAGCGCATTCCACTGACGATCGAGCACATAAGCGGGCGCGCCGATCAGCGAGACCGTTTGCAGCAGCGCGGCGGGGGCGTCCTGCGCGGCGGGATCGGGCTCGGCGGGATCGCGCTCGCCGGCGAGTTCGAACAGATACGCACGCTCGGCGCGCGAGAGCTGCAGCGCGACGGCGATGCGCGCGAGCGCGTCGGCGGAGGCGGAGACCGGGCGTCCCTGTTCGATCCACGTGTACCAGGTCGGACTGACGCCGCACAGTTGCGCGACTTCCTCGCGGCGCAGGCCCGGCGTGCGGCGGCGCGGGCCGGGCGGCAGGCCGACCGCGAGCGGCGAGAGCCGTTCGCGATGCGCGCGGATGAAATCGCCGAGCGCCCGCGCGGGCGTGACGTCAGTGTCGTGTTTTTCCGTGGACAGGGTGGTCATGAAACGTCGGTGAATCGGGGCAGGTAGTTTAGATACCGGAATAATCGCTTGACTTGTACCGGTACAGGGCGGGCTCTATTGTAGCGGCACGGACTCCACCGACAACCCAAACTCAACCCCACGGAGCAATCGATGAAACACCATGACCAGGTCGCCGACGCCTTCGGCAGCACCGCCGCCGCCTATTTGACGAGCGCCGTCCACGCGACGGGCGCCGATCTCAAGGAACTGGCGCGCCAGGTTTCTGCGACGCCGCAAGCCAACGTTCTCGATCTGGGCTGCGGCGCGGGGCACGTGAGCTTCGCGGTGGCGCCGCACGTGAAATCGGTGGTGGCGTACGACATCGCCGAGCCGATGCTCGCGACCGTCGCCAGCGCCGCGGCCGAGCGCGGGCTCGGCAACATCCGCACGCAGCAAGGGCCGGCGGAAAAGCTGCCGTTCGCGGATGCGTCGTTTTGCTGGGTGCTCTCGCGGATGAGCGCGCATCACTGGCACGACGTCCCGGCGGCGCTTCGCGAAGTGCGGCGCGTGCTGAAACCGGGCGGCCGCGTGGTGTTCGTCGATATCGCGGGCGCCGATCATCCGCTCCTCGACACGCACATTCAGGCGATCGAATTGCTGCGCGACGCATCGCATATCCGCGACTATCGCGCCGACGAATGGATTGCGCTTTTCGAAGCGGCGGGTTTCGCCGCGAAGGTGACGAGCCGCTGGCGCCTGCCGCTCGAATTCGATGCGTGGGTGACGCGCATGCGAACGCCCGCGGAACGCGTCGTGGCGATCAAATCGATGTGGAATAACGCGCCGGACGAGGTGCGCAAGTACTTTGCCGTGCAGCAAGACGGCTCGTTCGAACTCGACGCGATGATGATCGAGGCGAGTTGAAAAAAGCGGCGGCCGCGCGAAGCACGCGGCCGCCGTCGCCAATCAGCCGGTATTGCGCAGGCCCGCCGCGATGCCGTTGATCGTCAGATGAATGCCGCGCCGCAGGCGCTCGTTCTGGTCACCCGAGCGGTGGCGCTTGAGCAGTTCCACTTGCAGGTGATTGAGCGGATCGAGATACGGGAAGCGGTTCTTGATCGAACGCGCGAGCAGCGGATTGTCGGCGAGACGCTCGCCCTTGCCCGTGATTTCGGCGAGCGCGTCCGACGTGCGCGCCCATTCCGCGACGATCCGCTCGAACACATGCTTGCGCAGCTTCTTGTCCGCGACGAGTTGCGCGTAGCGCGACGCCACCGCGAGGTCCGTCTTTGCCAGCACCATGTCCATGTTCGACAGCAGGTTCGCAAAGAACGGCCAGCTCTTGTGCATCTTCTTGAGCGTGGCAAGGCGTTTCGCGCGCTCGGCGTCGCTGCCCGCGCCGTCGAGATACTGCGCGACCGCGCCGCCGAACCCGTACCAGCCGGTCAGAAGCAGCCGGCATTGTCCCCACGAGAAGCCCCACGGAATCGCCCGCAGGTCTTCGATCTTGCGCTGTTTCGGGTCCTGGAGCTTGCGCGAAGCGGGCCGGCTGCCGATGTTCAGTTCCGCGATTTCCGCGATCGGCGTCGACGAGAAGAAGTAGTCGGTGAAGCCGGGTGTCTCGTAGACGAGCGCGCGATACGACGCCATCGCGGCATCCGAGAGCGCCTGCATCGTCGCTTCGAAGAGCGGCAGTTGCGCGGGCGAGTTTTCGTGCGGCAAGAGCGTGGCTTCGAGCGTCGCCGCGACGACCGTTTCCAGATTGCGTCGCCCGATTTCCGGATTGCCAAACTTGCTCGCGATCACCTCGCCCTGTTCGGTGAGGCGGATCTGGCCGTCGACGGTGCCGGGCGGCTGCGACAGGATCGCCTGATAGGTCGGGCCGCCGCCGCGTCCGACCGTGCCGCCGCGCCCGTGGAAGAGGCGCAAGGTCGTGCCGCGCTCCTTGAACAGCGCGACGAGCGCCAGTTCCGCGCGATACAGCTCCCAGTTCGACGTGAGGAAGCCGCCGTCCTTGTTGCTGTCCGAGTAGCCGAGCATCACTTCCTGCTCGCCGCCCTGATTTTCGACGAGCGCATCGACGCCCGGCAGTGCGAACAGCTCGCCCATGATGACGGGCGCGTTGCGCAAGTCGGCGATGGTCTCGAAGAGCGGAATGACCATCAGGCCGCCGCGCACGGGGTCGTCGTCGCTGCCGAGGCGCCCTTGCAGCACGCCCGTTTCCTTTTGCAGCAGCATCACTTCGAGCAAATCGCTCACGGTTTCCGTGTGCGAGATGATGTAGTTGCGCACGGCGCGCTCGCCGAATTTTTCGCGTGTCACGCGCGCCATTTCCAGCACGCCGAGTTCGCTCTTCGCAAGTTCGGAATAGGGCGTATACGGCAGACGCAGCGGCCGCGGCTGCGCCAGCTCCTTCAGCAGCAGCGTGCGCTTGTCTTCTTCGGAAAGCGCGGCGTAATCCGCCTCGACGCCCGCGCGCGCGAACAGTTCCGCGATCACCGCTTCGTGGATGTCCGAACTCTGCCGCAAGTCGATGCTCGCGAGATGGAAGCCGAACACTTCGGCGGCGCGCGCGAGGGGCGCAAGACATTGCGTCGCGAGCGACGCGCCGTGATGCTCCCCGAGTGAGTCGATCAGCACGTGCAGATCGCGTGCGAACTCGGCGGCGTCGGCGTAGGGAATCGCGCGCACGGGCGCGGCGCCGCGTCCCGCGCTGCGCACCGAAACGACGCCTTCGCCGAGCCGCACGCGCGCGCTCGCCGCGAGCCGCGTGTAGATGCCGATCAGCGCGCGCCGGTACGGTTCGTCCGTGCGATGCGGCGACTGGTCGGGCGAGGCGTCGGCGAGCGCTTTCAGTGCGTCGCTCGAACCGGCGAGCAGATTCGACACCGACAGTTCGGCGCCGAGCTTGTGCACCTGCTCCAGATAATGCTCGAAGATCACCGTCGCCTGCCGCGTGATGGCGGTTTCGAGCGTCGGCCCGGTGACGTTCGGATTGCCGTCGCGGTCGCCGCCGATCCAGCTTCCCATCTGGAAGAACGGCGGCAGGCGCGCGGGCAGGCCGTGTTCGGCGAGCGCGGCTTCGATGTCGGCGTAGAGCGCGGGAATTTCCGCGAGGAAGGTCGCGCGATAGTACGAGAGCGCGTTCTCGATTTCATCGCCGACGGTCAGGCGCGAGTCGCGCAGCATGCGCGTCTGCCAGAGCGACGTCACGCGCGCGCGCAACAACGATTCGTTGTGCGCGCGCTCGCGCACGGTCAGTTCCTGGTCGCGCTCGGCGAGCAGGCGCGCGATGTCGTGCTGCGCGTCGAGAATGCTCTTACGCTGCACTTCGGTCGGATGCGCGGTCAGGACGGGGACGATCAGGGCGTCGTCGAAGAATTTTTGCAGCAGCGCCTTCGTTTCCGCGTCCTTCGATTTCGCCTGCATCTGCTCGATGGCGTAGGCGATCGTGCCGGGCTGCGGCGCGGAGCCGGCGAGCGCGTGGATGCGGCGGCGGCGGTTGTGATGCCGGTCCTCGGCGATGTTCGCGAGATGCGAGAAATAGCTGAACGCGCGCACGACGCTCACGGTCTGCGCGGGCGTGAGCTGCTTCAGGCGCTTTTCGAGCGTCTGGGACGCGTCGCGGTCGTCCTCGCGGCGGAATTTCACGGCCGTCTGACGAATCGCCTCGACGACGTCGTACACCGCGTCGCCTTCCTGCTCGCGCAGCACTTCGCCGAGCAGGCGGCCGAGAAAGCGGATGTCTTCGAAGAGCGGGCGGTCCTTGTCGTCGCGGGCGCGGCTCGACGCGCGCTTCGCGGCGGGCTCCGCTGCGTCCACGGATGCGCCGTTCAGCTTGGGCGCCACTTTCGAGGACGGTTTGCCCTTGACGGCCACGGCCGCTTTCGACGACTTGCCCGCGGTCGCGGCGCGCGTAACGACGGTGGATGACGGCGACGGCACGGCGGGCGCGTCGGGCAAAGGAGCATTGCGGCGCGCGCGGCGCGCCGATCCGGAAGACGTCACGATGGGTTCCTCTTGGAAGCCAGGACCCATGTACAGAGGGCGACGAAGTCACTGGAACCTTCGTCGGTCGTGCGTGAAAAGGAATTGGCGGGGGCCTTGCTTGCCGGGACTCTCTGGTCCCTCGTCTCCTCCCACGACGCCCGCCGCACGTGCCTGGCACAAGGCTCGAGCGGGTTGTCCGTCTGTAAATGGACCCTGGCGTGCGTGCTACCATTGTTTGTTATCCATCCCGTCATTTCACCGAGCATCAATGAATTCCGAGACGCATTCCACGACACCACCCAAAAGCCTTGTGATCGCTTCGAGGGAGAGCCGGCTCGCGATGTGGCAAGCGGAGCACGTGCGGTGTGCGCTGCACAAATTATATCCATCTTGCGACGTAAAAATTTTAGGAATGACGACGCGCGGCGACCAGATTCTCGATCGCACGCTGTCGAAGGTCGGCGGCAAGGGCCTGTTCGTCAAGGAACTGGAAGCCGCGCTCGCGGACGGCCGTGCCGATCTCGCGGTGCATTCGCTTAAAGACGTGCCGATGGAGCTGCCCGAAGGCTTTGCGCTTTCGACGATCCTCGAACGCGAGGACCCGCGCGATGCGTTCGTGTCGTCGCACTACGGGTCGCTCGGCGAACTGCCGGCAGGCAGCGTCGTCGGGACTTCCAGCCTGCGCCGTGAAGCGATGCTGCGCATGCGCTTTCCCCATCTCGACGTGCGGCCGCTGCGCGGCAATCTCGACACGCGGCTCGCCAAACTCGATCGCGGCGATTACGCGGCGATCATTCTGGCGGCGGCCGGTCTCAAGCGGCTCGGACTGGAGTCGCGCATCCGCGCGTTGCTGAACGCCGACGAAAGTCTGCCGGCGGCCGGGCAGGGCGCGCTCGGCATCGAGATTCGCGCGGATCGCGCCGAACTCGCCGCGTGGCTCGCGCCGCTGCATCATCCGGAGACGGCGGCCGCGGTGGAAGCGGAGCGCATGGTGTCGCGCGCGCTCGGCGGAAGCTGCGAAGTGCCGCTCGCCGCCTACGCGACCTGGCGCGACGGCGCGCTCCATCTGCGCGGCTGCGTGGCGACGCCCGACGGCACGCGCGTGCTCACCGCCGAGGACACGGCGAACGCACCGGACGTCGCCGGCGCGCTGGAACTCGGCCGCCGCGTCTCCGCCGATCTCGAAGCCCAGGGCGCGATGGACATCGTGCGCGCGCTTTCCACGGCAAGCGGCGCCCGCGTGCCGCCCGCCGCGACACCCGCTGCCTGATGACGAGCGCGCGACGCGTCACCATTGTCGTCACCCGGCCGATCGGCCAGTCCGCCACGCTCCTCGCGCTCTTGGCCGACGCGGGGTTCGACACGCTCGAATTTCCGCTGATCGACATCGCGCCCGTCACGGACGAGGCGCCGTTGCGCGCGGCCCTCGACGAACTCTACGGGCCGCGGAAATACGCGCTGGTCGTGTTCGTGTCGCCGAATGCGGTCGATCACGCGTTCGGCAAGCTCGCCGCGCCGTGGCCGGCGGACGTGCCGGTCGCGGTCGTCGGGCCGGGCAGCGTCGCGGCGCTCGCGCGTCAGGGCGTCGCGGCGCCGGCGCATCGCGTGATCAGCCCGTCGGCGGAATCCGCCGATCCGCGTTTCGATTCCGAAGCGCTTTATGCCGCCATCGAGTCTCAGTTCGGCACGAACGGCCTCGAAGGCAAACGCGTCCTGATCGTGCGCGGCGACGGCGGGCGCGAATGGCTTGCCGAGCGCATGACGGAAGCGGGCGCGACGGTCGAGAAAGTCGCGGCCTACCGGCGCATCGTGCCCGAACCGTCGATGCAGAAGTGGGAGCGGATTCACGCGCTGCTCGCCGATGAGCCGCACGCGTGGTTGCTGACGAGTTCCGAAGGCGTGCGCAATCTCGACGAACTCGCGCGCGAGCATCTGAGCCCCGACGAAACCGCGCGACTGAAGCGCGCGCCGCTCGTGAGCCCGCATCCGCGCATCGCCGAAGCCGCGCGGAAGGCGGGTTTTGATAGGATTACGGTGTCCGGCGCCGGCGACGAGCGCATCGCCGAGTCGCTCAGGACGGTGTTCGCAAGCGAAGCGCAACACAATGCCGATGCGACACACAGCGCGACGACAACACAGACGAAGACCTCTAATGCGGAATCCACGCCGACGGATTCCAAACCGGCCAGAGCGCCGGCCCACCAACCGGCTCAATCACGCATGACTGATTCGAACGATTCCAAGAAAGCTTCACCTCAGCCGACCGTGACGCAGCCCCTGCCGCCGAACACGCCGTTCACGCCCTACGAGGCGCAGCCGAAGAAAAGCAGTGCGGGCACGGCGCTGTTGTGGCTCGTCATCGTGATTCTCGCGGTGGCGGCGGGCGGCGGCGGCTTCCTGCTGAACCGCAAGTTCGATCGCACCGACCAGCAGATTGCCCAGCGTTTGCAGGCGAACGACGCGCAAACTGCCGACCTGCGCGCGAAAGCCGACCAGGCCGCGAGTTCCACGGGCGCGCTCAACACGCAGATCATCCAGTTGCAGGGCAAGTTGAACGACGCCGAAGCGCACAGCCAGGCGCTGCAACAGCAATATCAGGATCTCGCGAGCAACCGCGACGACTGGACCATCGCCGAAGTCGGGCAGATCCTGTCGAGCGCGAGCCAGCAGTTGCAACTGACGGGCAACGTCCAGCTCGCGCTCTTCGCGCTGCAAAGCGCCGATACGCGCCTCGCTGCCGCCACCGGGCCGCAGATCGTCGCGATCAGGAAGGCCATCGCGCAGGACATCGACAAACTCAACGCCACGCCGAGCACCGATCTCACCGGCCTCGCCATCAAGCTCGACACCGCGATCGGTCAGGTCGACAACCTGCCGCTCGCGGGCGAAGCGCCGATCGAGCGCGCGAGCGCGAAGGCGGCCGCGCCCGGCGACAGCGCGTCGATTGCAGCGGCGACCGGCCAGCCGCGCTGGAAGGTGCTCTGGCAGCAGTTCGTGAGCGGCGTCGGGCAGCAGTTGTCGAGCCTCGTGTCGGTGCGCCGCATCGACAACGCCGACGCGATGCTGACCTCGCCCGATCAGGGCTATTTCGTGCGTGAGAACGTGAAGCTGCGGCTGTTGTCGGCGCGCCTGTCGCTGCTCTCGCGCAGCGAACCGACGCTCAAGTCCGACCTGCGCGCCGCCGATGCCGCGCTCGGCCGCTATTTCGATCCGTCGTCTAAGAAGGTCGCGTCCGTGCGAGATCTCGTGAAACAGGTCGATCAGGCATCGCTCGCGGTCGCCGTGCCGAACCTGAACGACAGCCTGGCCGCGGTCCACCAGTTCAAGCGAGGCGGATGATGACGATTCGTGGACTCATCTGGCTGGCGCTCCTGTTCGCGGTCGCGGTCGTCGTCGCGACGGTCGGCGGGTTCAACGGCGGGCAGGTGCTCATCGTGTTGCCGCCGTATCGCGTCGATATTTCGCTCAATCTCTTCGCGGTCGCGCTCGTCGTGCTGTTCATCGTGCTCTATGGGCTGATCCGCGCGGCCCGCACCGTCTGGAAGATGCCGCGGCGCGTCGCGGCCTATCGCGCGCGCAGCAAGCTCGCGAAGGCGAACGCGTCGCTGCGCGATGCGATCGGCCATCTGTACGCGGGCCGTTTCTCGAAGGCGGAGAAGGCGGCGCGCGACGCCCTCAGCGTCGACGATAACAAGGGCGCCGCCGGTCTCGTCGGCGCGAACGCGGCGCACCGGATGCACGAGTACGCGCGCCGCGACGAGTGGCTCGGCCAGATCACCGGCGCGGAATGGCAGGACGCGCGCCTGATGGCGACCGCCGACATGCGCGCCGACGGCCGCGACGCGGACGGCGCGCTCGTCGCGCTGACCGAAATGCAGGCGCAGGGCGGCCGGCGTCTGCACGCGCAGCAGATCGCGCTGCGGGCGCAGCAGCAGTTGAAGAACTGGGGCGAGGTGCTGAAGCTCGTCAAGATGCTGGAGAAACGCGAGGCGCTGCATCCGGCGGTCGCGGTGCGTCTGCGGCAGGTCGCGGCGGAAAACCTGCTGCGCGACCGTCGGCACAATCCGGATGCGCTGCTGGAACTGTGGCAGTCGCTTTCGCCGGCGGAACGCCAGTCGCCGCGTCTCGCCGATCTCGCTGCCGAACTGCTGATCGCGCTGGACAGGCGGCAGGAAGCGCGCAAGATCGTCGAGGAAGCGCTCGCGCACAACTGGGACGCGCGGCTCTTGCGCCGCTATCCCGATTGCGTGTCGGGCGGCGATGCGCTGCCGCTCATCCAGCGCGCGGAAGCCTGGCAGAAGGAGCGCACCGAAGACGCCGACCTGCTCTTCACGCTCGGCCGGCTGTGTCTGCATCAGCAGTTGTGGGGCAAGGCGCAGGCGTTTCTCGAATCGGCGCTCAAGCTCGCCGACAACGAGCCGCTCAAGATTCGCACGCACCGTGCGCTCGCGCGCCTGCATGAGCAGCTCGGCGATACCGAGAAGGCGAGCCTGCATTACCGCGAGAGTGCGCTGGCGATGAACGTGGTGTAATCGTCAGGACGAAAAAAAGCCGCATGCGTTTCTGGCGCATGCGGCTTTTTGCTTTTGGAGCGGGGGAAACCTAGTACGTCGGCACGCCCGGATCGACCTGACGCGACCACGCATCGATGCCGCCATACAGGTTGAACACCTGCGTGAATCCGCGCGATTCCAGGAACATCCCGACTTGCGCGCTGCGTGCGCCGTGATGGCAGATGCAGACGATTTGCGCTTCGTCGTCGAGTTCTTCGCTGCGAGCCGGGATGTCGCGCATCGGAATGGCGACGATGTTCGCCAGCTTCGCCGTTTCCAGTTCCCACGGTTCGCGCACGTCGAGCAAAACGGGCGCGGGGCGCGACGAATCGGCGAGCCAGGCGGCGAGGTCGGTGGCGGAAAGATTCTGCATGATCAGAACTTGAAGCGCGGCGGCTGCACGGCGTTCGTGAGCGGCGCCACGAGCGTTTCGAAGATGTCCGAGACGCGGAACTGCTTCTCGTCGACCCGCGTGATGATCTGCGCCTTCATGACGGGCGCGTCGCCGACGAAGGCCGCGATCCGCCCGCCGACCTTCAGTTGCTCCAGCAATTCCTGCGGCATGACGGGCAGGCCGCCCGACACGCAGATCACGTCGAAGGGCGCGCCGCCTTCCCAGCCGAGCGCGCCGTCGCCGGTGACGACGTGCGCGTTCGACACCGCGTTGGCCGCCAGATTCTGTTCCGCGAACGCGGCGAGTTCCGGCGAGATCTCGACGGTGGTCACGCTGCGGCCGCGCGCGGCGAGCAGGGCGGCCATGTAGCCCGAGCCCGCGCCGATTTCGAGCACCGTTTCGTGCTTCGTGACGGCCAGTTCCTGCAGCACGCGCGCCTCGACCTTCGGCGACAACATGCGCTCGCCGCCGGGCAGCGGAATTTCGAGGTCCGCGAACGCGAGATTGCGATACACGGTGGGCACGAAGTTCTCACGCTTGACGATCGACAGCAGGTTCAGGACGTCCTGGTCCAGCACATCCCAAGGACGAATCTGTTGCTCGATCATGTTGAAACGCGCTTGCTCGATGTTCATGTTCAGTCTGCGGGAATCGGTGGGGGAACCGGCCGATTGTAGCAAATCGCGGCCCCGAAAGCCTTCGCGGACCGCTTGGGTGCTAGTGCGGCAGGCGGATATCGAGCTTGAAGGTGACGAGCCGCGCGACGAGGATGAACGCCGTCGACACCAGCACCGCGTAGATCGTGTCGAATTCGATCCGTTCCAGGGCGAGGTACAGCCAGCAGCCTGCGAACGCGCATACCGCGTAGGGCCGCGAGTCGCGCAGGATCAGCGGAATCTCGTTGCAGAGCACGTCGCGCATCACGCCGCCGAACACGCCCGTGATCACGCCCATCATGACGGCGGTGAAGGCGGGCATTTGCGCGTCGAGCGCGGCCGACGTGCCGGAAATGCTGAAGAGACCGAGGCCGATCGCATCGGCGACGAGCAGCATGCGTTCGTCGAACAGGCGCGTCGTCATGCGCAGCAGGATCGGCGCGAAGATCGCCATCACGAAGATGATGAGCACGTAGTCCTGATGCTCGACCCAGTAGAACGGCCGGCGCGACAGCAGGACGTCGCGCACCGTGCCGCCGCCGAACGCGGTCGCGAGCGCGACGAGAAACGCGCCGACGGCGTCGAGCCGGCGCTTTCTCGCTTCGATCAACCCGGAGAGCGCATAAGAGAGGAGCGCGAGCGCCTCCATCAGCGAGATGGCGAGCGTGAGCCTAGGATGCACTGCGCGGGTCCTTTCGGCTGACTTTTTCGTGCGGGTCCAGCGGATGCCCGCGATGACGCGGCGCGCCGCCAGGTTGCAACAGCACGAGCACGGCGCCCTCGCCGCCGTCGTGCGGCCGCGCCTGACAGAACGCGATCACTTCCTGTTTCTGCACGAGCCACGCGCGGACCTTGCCCTTCAGTACCGGTTCGCGGCCGATGGAGCCGAGCCCCTTGCCGTGAATCACGCGCAGACAGCGCAACCCGCGCTTGACCGATTCGCGGATGAATTCCGCCAGCGCCTCGCGCGCCTCTTCGCGGCGCATGCCGTGCAAATCGAGTTGCGCCTGCACGATCCACGCGCCGCGCCTGAGTTTCCTCACGACCTCCTGGCTCACGCCGGTGCGGCAGTACGAGAGCGTCTCGTCGATGTCGAGGAGGCTTTCGGGGTCGTATTCGTCGGAGAGCGCTTCCTGCAGGACCGCTTCTTCGTCGCGGCGCGTCTGCAACGGCACGGGCGTCGGCGGAATGCGCGTCACGGTCTGGCGCGGCGGCGTCTTCAGCGGCTCGACTTCGCCGATCGAGCGACGGAACACGTCGGCGTCCGCGATCGCTTCGCGTTGCGCGCGCGCCGCCGCCACGCGCTCGACTTCGCGCTTCGCGGCGTCGGCTTTGAGCGCGCTCTTCAGGCTCGCGAGACCGGCGAGGCCGTCGCGCTTGAGCGATCCGGCCGCGTCCGCGAGCGTCGCGGACGGCTCGTCGGCGCTCGCAGCCGGGCGTGCCGCGGGCGGGCGCCGCGGCTTCGGTTCGTTCGGATGGGGCAGATTCTTGGGCATCGCGCTGGAAGTCGGTGATGAAGCGGTGCTTGCAGGATGCGACGGATTCCTCCGGCGTCGCGCAGCGTCTCACGCGAAAGCCAAGAAAAAAGGGCCGGCGGAGACGATCCGCGGCCCTTTCTTGCGCTTTGGGCGCAGGCGCCGGTTTTCGAACCGTCACCGTCGCCTTGTATCGAGGCCCGGCGACACTATTTTACCGGCCGCCCGCGACGCGCGCCTTTCAGCGGTCTTTCTCGTGGCTCATCGAATGCGGCGTCGGCGTTTCGTTGATGCTTTCGAGATAGCGCTGCGCGTCGAGCGCGGCCATGCAGCCCGTGCCGGCGCTCGTGATCGCCTGGCGATAGATGTGGTCCTGCACGTCGCCGGCGGCGAACACGCCGGGAATGCTCGTCGACGTGGCGTCGCCGCTCGCGCCGCCCTTCGTGATGATGTAGCCGTTCTTCATCTCGAGCTGGTTCGCGAAGAGATCGGTGTTCGGCTTGTGGCCGATCGCGACGAAGATGCCTTGCAGCGGGATGTCGGTGGTGTCGCCCGTCTGCGTGTGCTTGACGCGCAGCGAGGTGACGCCGGACTGGTCGCCTTGCACTTCGTCGAGCACGTGATTCCACTTGATCTCGACGATCCCTTCCTTTTCCTTCGCGAGCAGGCGGTCGATCAGGATCGGCTCGGCGCGGAACTTGTCGCGGCGATGCACGACCGTGACTTTCTTCGCGATGCCCGCGAGATAGAGCGCTTCCTCGACGGCCGTATTGCCGCCGCCGATCACGGCCACTTCGCCGTTCTTGTAGAAGAAGCCGTCGCAGGTCGCGCAGGCGGACACGCCCTTGCCCATGAAAAGCTCTTCCGACGGCACGCCGAGATATTGCGCCGACGCGCCCGTCGCGATGATCAGCGAATCGCAGGTGTACTCGCCCGAATCGCCGATGAGGCGCAGCGGCCGCTCGTTGAGCTTCGCCGTATGGATGTGGTCGAACACGATCTCGGTGTTGAAGCGCTCGGCGTGTTCCAGCAGACGCTGCATCAGTTCGGGGCCTTGGACGCCCATCGGGTCGCCGGGCCAGTTTTCGACATCGGTGGTGGTCATCAACTGGCCGCCTTGCGCGAGACCGGTGATGAGCAGCGGCGACAGGTTGGCCCGCGCCGCATAGACGGCGGCGGAATAGCCAGCGGGACCGGAACCGAGAATCAGCACTTTGGCGTGTTTGGGCGAGGACATGAGAGCAATTCCGTTGTTGATGGTTTCGATCGACGGGATGCCACTTCGGTGCCGCGCGGCGGGTGGTTCGCGTGCGGGCGCCGGCGCAAAACCGGTCGATGAACCCTAGTTGGGCGCAAAGACGCCATTATAAAGGTCCGCAAGAAGGCTCACCGAGTGAACCTTTCAATGGCGGCGATAGCGCCGGCAGGGCTTTCAGCCGTGTTACAGGATGAAACGTGCGGCCCTTTTTGACCGCTCGCCGCAATGCAGCGTTTACAATGGGCGACCGACACATTCGGCCCGCTCCTGTTGGTGCGAGGCCGTGAAAAAGCCTCACGGATCAATGGCAAAAGCTACCTATTCTGCGAGCGCGCAGGCGTTGCCGCACCGCATGTCGCGCCTCTTCACCGAAATTCGCTGGATTCTCCAGGTCGGGCTCGGACTCTTCCTGCTGATGGCGCTCGTGAGCTACAGCCGGCGCGATCCGAGCTGGACGCATGCCGCGAGCGTCGATCACATCGGCAACTGGGCGGGCCGCGTCGGCGCGTGGATGTCCGACATCCTGCTGCTGCTCTTCGGGCTCTCGTCCTACTGGCTGATCGTGCTGCTTGCGCGGCGCATCGTCGCGAACTACCGGCGCATCACGCAGGCCGAGGCGCCCGTCGACACCGACGCACATAAAGACCGCACCTGGCTCGCCGAAGCCTTCGCGTTCGTGCTCGTGCTGCTCGCGAGCGACGGCATCGAGGCGCTGCGGATGTGGTCGCTGAAAGTGCAGTTGCCGCGCGCGCCCGGCGGCGTGGTCGGCGAAGCGATCGCGAAGAACATGATGCACGCGTTCGGTTTCACCGGCGCGACGCTCTTTCTGCTGATCGCGCTCGCGATCGGTTTGTCGCTGTATTTCCGTTTCTCGTGGCTCTCGGTGTGCGAGAAGACGGGCGAAGCCATCCTGTCCGCGATCACCGGCGCGCGCCTGCGCCGCGAGGCGGGCCGCGACCGCAAGCTCGGCGAGGAAGCGGCCTCGACGCGCGAAGGCAAGGTCGTGAAAAGCCGCGTGAAGATCGAGGACCACGAGCCGGTGATGATCGTGCCGCCGGTCGCGACGCCGGCGAAGTCCGAGCGCGTGGAGCGCGAGAAGCAGGTGCCGCTCTTCAAGGACCTGCCCGGCGATTCCACGCTGCCGCCGATCGCGTTGCTCGACGCCGCGCCCGAAGTGAAGGAAACCATCTCCGCCGATACGCTCGAATACACCTCGCGCCTGATCGAGAAGAAGCTGAAGGATTTCGGCGTCGAGGTGAGCGTGGTCGCGGCGTATCCGGGGCCGGTCGTCACGCGCTATGAGATCGAACCCGCGACGGGCGTGAAGGGCAGCCAGATCGTCGGACTCGCGAAGGATCTGGCGCGCTCGCTGTCGCTCGTGTCGATTCGCGTCGTCGAGACGATTCCGGGCAAGAACTGCATGGCGCTCGAATTGCCGAACCAGCGCCGCCAGACGGTGAAGCTCTCGGAAATCCTGGGCTCCGAGGTCTACGCCGATGCCGCCTCGCCGCTCACGATGGGGCTCGGCAAGGACATCGGCGGCAAGCCCGTCTGCGCCGATCTCGCGAAGATGCCGCACTTGCTGGTCGCGGGCACGACGGGTTCGGGCAAGTCGGTCGGCATCAACGCGATGATCTTGTCGCTGCTCTACAAGGCGAGCGCGGACCAGGTCCGCATGATCCTGATCGATCCGAAGATGCTCGAAATGAGCGTCTACGAAGGCATTCCGCACTTGCTCTGCCCGGTCGTCACTGATATGCGGCAGGCGGGCCACGCGCTCAACTGGGCGGTCGCCGAAATGGAGCGCCGCTACAAGCTGATGAGCAAGATGGGCGTGCGCAATCTCGCCGGCTTCAACAACAAGATCGACGAAGCCGCCAAGCGCGACGAAAAGATCCCGAATCCGTTCAGCCTCACGCCGGACGAACCGGAACCGCTCACGCGCCTGCCGAACATCGTCGTCGTGATCGACGAACTCGCCGACCTGATGATGGTCGTCGGCAAGAAGGTGGAAGAACTGATCGCGCGGATCGCGCAGAAGGCGCGCGCGGCCGGCATCCACCTGATTCTCGCGACGCAGCGGCCGTCGGTGGACGTCATCACCGGCCTCATCAAGGCGAACGTGCCGACGCGCATGGCGTTCCAGGTGTCGTCGAAGATCGATTCGCGTACGATTCTCGACCAGCAGGGCGCCGAATCGCTGCTCGGCATGGGCGACATGCTCTATCTGCCGCCGGGTTCCGGGCTGCCGGTGCGCGTGCACGGCGCGTTCGTGTCGGACGAGGAAGTGCATCGCGTGGTCGACAAACTGAAGGAGCAGGGCGAGCCGAATTACATCGAAGGCATCCTGGAAGGCGGCCTCGCGGGCGAAGGCGACGAAGGCGCGGCGGGCGGCGCGGGAACCGGTGGCGCCGATGGCGAGTCCGACCCTCTGTACGATCAAGCCGTCGAGGTCGTGATCAAGAACCGGCGCGCGTCGATTTCGCTCGTGCAGCGGCACCTGCGGATCGGCTATAACCGCGCGGCGCGGCTGCTCGAACAGATGGAAAACTCCGGGCTGGTTTCGGCGATGTCGTCGAACGGCAATCGCGAAATCCTCACGCCGGCACGCGACGCAGAGTAAGCGCTTCACCTTGGAGAACGAATTCATGCAGCAGAAGTGGTTCAAGCAGACTGTCGGCGCCGTGCTCGCGGGCGCGTCGATGTTCATCGCGTCGCAGGCTTTCGCGAGCGGCACCGAGCAGTTGAAGGCGTTCGTGTCGCAGGTCCACGCGGCGCGCGGCACCTTTGTGCAGCAGGAAGTGAAGGCGCCGAGCAAGGCGGCGAGCCAGTCGAATGCGCCCAAGACCGGCGGCACGTCGAGCGGCACGTTTGTGTTCGCGCGTCCCGGCAAGTTCATCTGGTCGTATGAGAAGCCGTACTCGCAAGTGCTTCAGGCCGACGGCGACAAGCTCTACGTCTACGACAAAGACCTGAATCAGGTGACCGTGCGTCCGCTCGGCGGCTCGCTCGGCGCGAGTCCGGCGGCCATTCTCTTCGGCAGCAACGATCTGGAAAAGAATTTCACGCTGCGCGACGCGGGCGTGAAGGGCGGCATCGACTGGCTGGAACTGACGCCCAAAGCGAAGGACACGCAGTTCGAGACGGTCGGCATCGGCTTCAAGGACGGCAATCTCGAAGCGATGGAACTGCACGACGTCTTCGGCAACGTGACGCTGCTCACGTTCTCGAACATGCAGAAGAACCCGCCGCTCAAATCCGATCAGTTCAAGTTCGCCGTGCCGAAGGGCGCGGACGTCATCAACGGCTGATCGGCTCGTCGCCGGTCGCGTGGGCGGCGTTCATGTCCTCGATGAACGCTTCCACGATGTCGTTTCTCAGTTGCCGCGCGCGCGTGACCATCTGGAACGCCACGCGGTAACGCATCCGCGCCGGATTCAGCGGCGCGAGCGCTCCCTCCCTCACATGCGGCGCCGCGAAGTGCTCGGGCAGATAGCCGAGATGATGGCCCGACAGCACGAGCATCGCGACGGCTTCCATGTTGTCGGCGACCGCGGTGATGTTTCTCGGCGACATCGCGTCGGCTTCCGGCAGCGGATAGCTGCGCCACGCCCATTCGAAATTGGCGGCGCGCTCCGGATCGACTTCGCCCGCTTCCCGAAAAAGCGGATGCCGCCGCGCGCAGTACGCGTACTGGTCCTCGGCGAAGATCTGCGTGTATTCCAGCGACGGCACGCGATGCCAGAAATAGCCGATCGCCACCTGAATCCTGCCCGCTAGCAGCAATTCCTCCAGTTCGCCCGGCGAGCGCACCAGCACCGAAAACCGCACCGATTCGTCGCGTTCGCGAAACCGCGCGATCGCCTCGCTGATGCGCGCGCTCGCCGCCACCGGCGTGTGGCCGATCAACCCGAGCGCGAGCGTTCCCACCAGCTTCTTGCCGACGTTGCGCGCGGTCATGTCGAACGTGTCGATGGCGGCGAGCAGCGTCCGGCACGCCTCGACGAACTGTCCGCCGCGTGAAGTCAGCGCGAAACCGCCGCGTCCGCGCTCGCATAGACGATAGCCGAGGCGCGTTTCGAGCGTCGCGAGTTGCGTGCTGATGGTCGACTGGCCGACGTTGAGCGTCGCCTGCGCGGACGAAATCCCGCCCGCATCGACGATCGCGAGAAACACGCGGATGAGCCGCAAGTCGAGGTCGGAGAGGTGCGTGAACATGGCGGCGCCCGATACATCGATGGAGATCGATGTGAAGTTAATTTTGTCGCCATTTTAACTTCCCGCGCGAGCGCCTATTAATGGAGGGTGAACCGATTAAACCTTCCACGGGAAATCATCGAACGCCATGAATACATTTTCACATTTCGCACCGGCCGAGCACTTCGACTCGCATTTCACCGCGCCGGACCATCGCGACGAGCGGCCGCAGCCGCTGTCCGGCAACCAGATGCCGCGCTGCGGCGGCATCACGACGATGATGCGTCTGCCGCACGTCCACACGGCGGCGGGGCTGGATGCGTGTTTCGTCGGCGTGCCGTTCGATCTCGGCACGTCGAACCGGACCGGCGCGCGTTTCGGCCCGCGTCAGGTGCGCAGCGAATCGGTGCTCCTGCGCCCGTACAACATGGCGACGCGCGCTGCGCCGTTCGATTCGCTGCGTGTCGCCGACATCGGCGACGTCGCGATCAATCCGTACAACCTGCTCGACTCGATCGACCGCATCGAGCGCGCCTACGACGAAATCCTCGCGCACGACTGCAAGCCGCTCACGCTCGGCGGCGACCACACGATCGCGCTGCCGATCCTGCGCGCGATCGCGAAGAAGCACGGCAAGGTCGGATTGATCCACGTCGATGCCCACGCGGACGTCAACGACACCATGTTCGGCGAGAAGATCGCCCACGGCACGCCGTTTCGCCGCGCGGTGGAAGAGGGCTTGCTGGACTGCGAGCGCGTCGTGCAGATCGGCCTGCGCGGCACGGGCTACGAAGCCGGCGACTTCGACTGGTGCCGCGAGCAGGGCTTTCGCGTCGTGCAGACGGAGGAATGCTGGAACAAGTCGCTCGCTCCGCTGATGGAGGAAGTGCGCGCGCAAATGGGCGACGGGCCGGTGTACATCACCTTCGACATCGACGGCATCGATCCGGCTTTCGCGCCGGGAACGGGCACGCCGGAAATCGCCGGGCTGACCGTGCCGCAGGCGCTCGAAATCATTCGCGGCGCGCACGGGCTGAACATCGTCGGCGCGGATCTGGTGGAAGTCGCGCCGCCTTACGATCCGTTCGGCACCACGGCGCTGCTCGGCGCAAACCTCGCGTTCGAACTGCTGTGCGTGCTGCCGGGCGTCGAGCGTCGCGCCTGAAGATTCAATGCGTGTGAGAACCGGCGCCGATCAGAAAAACCAAGCGAGACAACAGCAGATGCGTAACGAAGAAGTCATCGGCCTGCCCCACGCGGGGCCGGCCCTCGAAGTCGAAAGTCATTCGATCGACTACATTCCGGAGAGCGAGCGCCACGCCCGGCTCTCCGGCCAGGGACCGTTCTGGTTCCTCGGCAATTTTCACTTTTTTACGATTTCGATCGGCTTCGTCGGGCCGGGCATGGGGCTGTCGGCGGGGTGGACGACGCTCGCCGGCGCGCTCGGCATCATGTTCGGCACGATCTTCATGGCATTTCACGGCTCGCAGGGGCCGGAAATGGGATTGCCGCAGATGATCCAGTCGCGCGCGCAGTTCGGCTATCGCGGCGTGATCCTCGCGCTCCTCGCGACGCTTTTCGTGTTCGTCGGATTCAACGTCGTCAATGTTTCGCTGATTACGGACGGCCTCAAGCACGTCTTCGGGCTGGACGCGACGCTCGTCGCCGTGGTGGCGATCGCAGCCGGCGCGCTGCTGTCGATCTACGGGCACGACCTCATGCACCGCGCGTTCAAGTGGGCGCTGATCGCGACGCTGCCGCTCTACGCGCTCGTGTCGATCGCGCTCCTATTCGGCGCCGGCCACGCGCCTTCGGTGCCGGCGGCAAACGCGCCGCATCTCGGCTTTAGCTGGATCGCCTTCGCGACGCAGTTCGCCATCGGCGCGAGCTACAACATTTCGTACGCGCCCTACGTCTCCGACTACTCGCGCTACCTGCCGAAGAACACGAGCCGCAGCAAGCTGATCGCGGCGATCTTCATCGGCGCCGCGCTGTCGGGCACCTGGATGATCGGCCTCGGCGCGTGGCTCGCGCAGGAGTTGAAGGCGTCGGATGCGCTCGTCGCGCTGAATCAGGTCGGTTCGTCGGTCGTGCCGGGGCTTGGTAGCGTGATCGTGTTCGTCTCGGTGGCGGGCTTTTTGCCGATCATCGCGCTCAACACCTACAGCGCGATGCTGACGCTTTTGACCGGCGTCGATTCGATCCGCCGGATCAAGCCGTCGCGCGGCGCGCGCATCGCATCGGTGATCGCGATCAGCGCCGTCGTGCTCGCCTGCGTGCTCGCGATCAAGGGCAACGGCATCGCGCTCCTGAACACGTTCCTCATGCTGATGCTGTATTTTCTCGTGCCGTGGACGGCGGTCAATCTCGTCGATTACTTCTTCGTGCGCCGCGGCCGCTACGCGATCGCGCACTTCTTCACGCCGAAGGGCATCTACGGCGCGTGGCAGATGCGCGGCATCGTGGCCTACGTGGTGGGCTTCGTCGCGATGATTCCGTTCTTCTTCATCTACGACGCGGCGGCCGAGAAGGCCGTGTTCGAAGGCTATTTCGCGCGGATGCTCGGCGGCGTGGATATCGCGTGGCTCGTGGGGCTGATCGTGTCGGGCGGCGTGTACTGGATCCTGAGCCGCTCGCTCGATCTGGAAGCCGAAGAGCGCGTGATTCGCGACCTGCACGAAAGCGCGCTGATGCGCCGCGACGAGCGCTGACAGCAAACGGGCGCCAGAGGCGCCCGTTTTTTTGCACGTCAGGCGAGCGCCGCGCGCCGGCCCGACACCAGCAGCAGATAGCACACCGCGCCGAGCGCGAGCGCGGGCAGCGTCGCGCCGAGATTCGGCAGCCACTGGTTGATCGCGTGATACGCCGCGATGCCGATCGCCCACGCGATGAACGCGCTCACGTGCCAGCCGCCCGAAAAGCCGTAGCGGCCGTTCACATCCGCGAGAACGGGGACGTCGATGCGGCGCCGCCTCACGACGAAGTGATCCGCCAGCACGACACCGAAGAGCGGCGCGAACACGGAGCCGATCAGAAGCAGAAAGTTCTGATACTTGCCCATTTCGACGACGAGCGCCACGAGCGTACACAGCGCACCGAACGCGGCGGAGAGCATCGGCACGCTTGCGCGCGCCCAGAACGTGCCGGTCGAGACGGCGGCGGAGTGGATGTCGGCGAAGGCGTTGTCGGTTTCGTCGATCAGGATCAGAAGCAGCGCGAGGCCGCCGCCCGCCTGCGCGAACGCGACCGTCAGGAGCGCATCGCCGCCGCCCGCCGCGAGCCCGTAGATCGCGCCGAGCGCATAGAACCAGATATTCGCGATGCCGTAGCCCAGGAGCGTGCCGCGGAACGTGCCGCCCGCGCTCTTGCCGAAGCGCGTGTAGTCGGCGATCAGCGGCAGCCACGACAACGGCATCGCGACGACCAGATCGATGCCCGAGCCGAACGCCATCTCGCCCGTGCCCGGACGGTGCATCAGCGCGCCGAGGTCGAGTTTCGCGAGCACGTTCCACGTCAGCCAGCCCGCGCCGCCGAGCAAAAGCCAGATGCCCCAGGTGCGCAGGAAGCGCCGCACGAAGGAAAGCGGGCCGGAGATGGCGAGCAGCGTCGCCAGCACGCCGAAGACGAGCGTCCAGACGAGCGGCATCGAGAAGCCGAACGATTGTTTGGCGAGCGCATCGGCGGAATCGCGCATCACGATGATCTCGAACGAGCCCCAGCCGACGAGTTGCACCGCGTTCAGCACCGCCGGCACCGACGCGCCGCGCACGCCGAGCGTCGGCCGCAGCGACGACATCGCCGCGAGCCCGGTGTCCGTGCCGACCACGCCCGCGAGCGCGAGCAGGACGACGCCGATCGCCGTGCCGATCGCGATCGCCGCGAGCGCGTGCGGCAGCGACAGTCCCGGCACGAGCAGCGCGCCCGCCTGCGCGACCAGAAGGCCGATGCCGAGCGAGAACCAGAGCGCGAAGGCGTCGGAGGTCGCGAACGCGCGGCGCTCGGGCGGCACGGGCGTAAGGGGCGCGTAGGCGTCGTTGGATGGTGTGCTCTCTGGTGTGCTCTCTTGCGCCATTGGCGTTGTGTCCTGTCGGTTCTGTCCGTGATGTCTCGATGCGGGCGAAGGCGTTTCGCCGTCGCTGTCATAATGAGCCGATTCGCTGGAGCGCATGGCCGAACCGCTGGCCGCGCCCTCGTCTCGAAAAGCGAGAGATTATCGCCGCCTTTGCCCAACCTGCGTCACATAAGCACATGTTCGAAGAAAATCGTGGCACCGTTCCGCTCGCCGAGCGCCTGCGTCCCCGCACCATCGACGACGTCATCGGCCAGAAGCATCTGCTCGGGCAGAGCAAGCCGCTGCGCGTCGCGTTCGAATCGGGCGAGGCGCATTCGATGATCCTCTGGGGCCCGCCGGGCGTCGGCAAGACGACGCTCGCGCGCCTCATGGCCGACGCCTTCGACGCGCAGTTCATCTCGCTGTCCGCGGTGCTCTCGGGCGTGAAGGACATTCGCGAGGCCGTCGAGACCGCGCAGATCCATCGCGCGAACGGGCACCAGACGCTCGTGTTCGTCGACGAGGTGCATCGCTTCAACAAGAGCCAGCAGGATGCTTTCCTGCCGCACGTCGAGTCGGGACTGTTCGTGTTCGTCGGCGCGACGACCGAGAATCCGTCGTTCGAGGTGAACAGCGCGTTGCTGTCGCGGGCGGCGGTGTACGTGCTGAAGAGCCTCGACGCCGACGAACTGAAGCAACTGCTCGAGCGCGCGCAGGCGGAACTCGGCGGGCTCACTTTCACCGACGAAGCCCGCGACGCGATCATCGGTTCCGCCGACGGCGACGGCCGCAAGCTCCTGAACAACCTGGAAATCGTCGCGCGCGCGGCGGCCCAGCAAAAGACGACGGAAATCGACGGCACGCTGCTCGGCAGCGCGCTCGCCGAAAACCTGCGCCGTTTCGACAAGGGCGGCGACGCGTTCTACGACCAGATCAGCGCGCTGCACAAATCGGTGCGCGGCAGCAATCCGGACGCCGCGCTCTATTGGTTCTGCCGCATGCTCGACGGCGGCGCGGACCCGCGCTATCTCGCGCGGCGCATCGTGCGCATGGCGTGGGAGGACATCGGTCTCGCCGATCCGCGCGCCGGGCGCATCGCGCTCGATGCCGCCGAAACCTACGAGCGGCTCGGCACGCCCGAGGGCGAACTGGCGCTCGGGCAGGCGATCATCTATCTGGCCGTCGCGCCGAAATCGAATGCGGGCTACAAGGCTTATAACGAGGCGCGGCGGTTCGTCGGGAAAGATCAGTCGCGCGGCGTGCCGGTGCATTTGCGCAACGCGCCGACCAAGCTGATGAAGGAACTCGGCTACGGCCACGAGTATCGCTACGCGCACGACGAGCCCGACGCATACGCGGCGGGCGAAACGTATCTGCCGGACGGCATGCGCGACCCGCACTGGTACGAGCCGACACCGCGCGGCCTGGAGGGCAAGATCGGCGAGAAGATGGCGCGGCTCGCCGAACTGGACGCGGCGTGGCGGCGCGAGCACAAGGACGACAAGAAACGTTGACCAAACGCGGGGCGCCGCGTGCCGTGCGCTAAAATCGCGAATTCCGATTACTCAAAAGCAGCCCCCGCCATGCTCGACATCCAACTCCTGCGCAAAGACCTGGACGGCGTCGCGAAACGTCTCGCCGCTCGCGGCTACACCCTCGACGTCGCCGCGTTCTCGTCGCTCGAAGCCGAGCGCCGCGACATCCAGACGCGCACCGAAGAACTCCAGGCGCGGCGCAACAGCCTGTCGAAGCAGATCGGCGCGATGAAAGGGCGCGGCGAGGACACCTCCGCGGTGATGGCGGAAGTCGGCGGCATCGGCGACACGATGAAGGCGTCGGCGGCGCAGCTCGAAGAGATCCAGAAGCGTCTGCACGACCTGCTGCTCGGCGTGCCGAACCTGCCGCACGAAAGCGTGCCCGTCGGCGACGACGAAACGCAGAACGTCGAAGTGCGCCGCTGGGGCACGCCGCGCGCGTTCGATTTCGAAGTGAAGGATCACGTCGACGTCGGCGCGCCGCTCGGGCTCGATTTCGAGACCGGCGCGAAGCTCTCGGGCGCGCGCTTCACGCTCTTGCGCGGGCAGATTGCGCGGCTGCATCGCGCGCTCGCGCAGTTCATGATCGACACGCACACGGAGCAGCACGGTTACACCGAGACGTACACGCCGTACATCGTGAATCCGGAGATTCTGTACGGCACGGGCCAGCTTCCCAAATTCGCCGACGACATGTTCCGCGTCGAGAAGGGCGGCGCCGAGAACACGGTGACGCAGTACCTGATCTCGACCTCCGAAATCTCGCTGACGAATACCGTACGCGAGAGCATTCTCGAAGCCAGCGCGCTGCCGGTGAAGCTGACCGCGCATTCGCCGTGTTTCCGCTCGGAGGCGGGTTCGTACGGGCGCGACACGCGCGGTCTGATCCGCCAGCACCAGTTCGATAAGGTCGAGATGGTGCAGATCGTGTCGCCGGAAAAATCCTACGAGACGCTCGACGAGATGGTCGGCCACGCGGAGGCGATCCTGCAGAAGCTGGAACTACCGTATCGCGTGATCACGCTATGCACGGGCGACATGGGCTTCTCGGCGTCGAAGACGTTCGACCTCGAAGTGTGGCTGCCGGCGCAGAACACGTATCGCGAAATCTCGAGCTGCTCGAACACCGAGGCGTTTCAAGCGCGTCGGATGCAGGCGCGATTTCGCCACGCGCAGGGCAAGCCGGAGTTCGTGCATACGCTCAACGGCTCGGGACTTGCGGTCGGCCGCACGCTCGTCGCGGTGCTGGAGAACTTCCAGAACGCCGATGGATCGGTGACGGTGCCGGCGGTGTTGCGTCCCTATATGGGCGGCATCGAGCGCCTGGCGCCGTCGAAGTCCTGAATCTTCCGGGAAGATGCAAAAAGGGGCTTGGAAAGCGAAATCGAGTCCGCTATAATCTTGCTCTTCGTTGAGCAACGACCCGCTCGATGAAGCGCCGGATCGAAAGATCCCGGTAGACGGAAAGGTGGCAGAGTGGTCGAATGCGCTGGACTCGAAATCCAGTGTACAGTTTTGCTGTACCGTGGGTTCGAATCCCACCCTTTCCGCCAAGATACTGAAAGCCCCGCAAATCGAAAGACTTGCGGGGCTTTTGCTTTGTGCGCGGTCTCGTGCGCCTCTGTGCGAAGCGCCGGCGGATCGACTCAGGTCGTACACCGTGCAATGTCGAACCGCAATTCCGGCTCGGGCAGCCCGCTGTATTCGCCATCGGACTTCTGCACCTTGACGGTCGATCCATATCCCGATGGCGTCAGCGTCACGAGCCACGCGTTGGGCCCGACGAGCAGTTCCGTCGATCCGGCGTTGCGCGTCGTCTGCGCGGACGGCAGCATGCGTTCGAGGCAGCTCGAAATATCCGACGCCGTTCGCGCCGACGAGACGTAGATGACGGGCTTCGACGCGCGCAATTCCGGCCCGCTGGTCGAGCTACAGGCGGCGAGGGCGATGGTGGCGGTCACGGCAGAAACAGCAAGGCGATGCAAGGACATGGAACTCCGTCGGGTGACGATAAAAGCGCCCAATAAACCGTAAACGCCCGCTCGAAGCAAGCCCGTCCGCGCCCCGGCGCGAGTGCGCCGACTGGCCCGTGCGCGGGCGGGCGCCCAGCGGGCAATGCTATCATCGCCGACAATCCGCGCCCGACGCGCGCGTGCCGCAGCCGCCGCGCGCGTCGACCGAACCCATCCCGCAAGACCCAATGGCTATCACTCTCAAGTCTCCCGCCGACATCGAAAAGCTGCGCATCTCGGGCCGCATGGCCGCCGACGTGCTCGCGATGATCGGCGAGCATGTCCGCCCGGGCGTCACCACCGACGAACTCGACGCGATCTGCAACCGTTTCATCGTCGACGAACTGAAGGCCATTCCGGCCAACGTCGGCTACATGGGTTTTCCGAAGACGATCTGCACGTCGGTGAATCATGTCGTGTGCCACGGCATTCCCGGCCCGCGCGAACTCAAGGACGGCGACATCGTCAACATCGACGTCGCGATCATCAAGGACGGCTACTTCGGCGACACGAGCCGCATGTACTACGCCGGCACGCCGAGCGCCGAAGCGCGACGCCTGTGCGACACGACCTACGAGGCGATGCTCGCCGGCATCCGCGAAGTGCGCGCTGGCGCGACGCTCGGCGATGTCGGCCATGCGATCCAGTCGGTGGCGCACCGCGAGGGCTTCTCGATCGTGCGCGAGTATTGCGGACACGGCATCGGGCGCGTCTACCACGAAGACCCGCAAGTGCTGCATTACGGCCAGCGCGGCGCGGGGCTGCGTCTCAAGCCGGGCCTCGTCTTCACGATCGAGCCGATGGTCAACGCAGGGCGCGCCGCCACGCAGCAGTCGCGCGACGGCTGGACGGTGACCACCAAGGACCGCTCGCTCTCGGCGCAATGGGAGCACATGGTCGCCGTCACGGAAGACGGCTTCGAGCTGCTGACGCCGTGGCCCGACGGCACCGGCGCCTACGCGGCGCCGTAAGCGGATGGCACGACCCATCCGAGTCCGCACGGCGCGCCGCGAGTCGACGCGTGCAAATAAAAAATTGACTCGATCGCCCGTTCGGTTGAAGCTACCGGATAGTCAGAAAGAACCAGAGAGTCAACCGTCCGCATGAGTCCTTCACTGACCGTTCGCCGCATCGCCGCGCATCAGGGCGCTGTCCTGCGCGAGCTTCGTACCGCTTCGCTGCGCGAGGCGCCGTACGCCTTCGACGAGACCCTCGAGGACGCGCTTCTCGCCGAAGCATCCAGTTTCGACGAAACAGCCGCGCATCACGCGAGTTCGTCGTCCACGGCCACGTTTCTGCTCTACACCGAAGGTCATCCGGCGGGGCTCGTCGGCGCGTTCATCGACGAAGCGGGCACGCAGCGCGCATTCGTTCATTCGCTGTGGGTCGCACCGGCCGTCCGGCATCTGCGCGGCGGCGAACTGCTCGTGAACGCGGCGTCGCAATGGCTCGCGGACGAGGGCGCCACGGAAATCCATGCGTGGATCGCCGATGAAAACCGCACCGCGAAGCGTTTTTACGAGCGACTCGGTTTCGGTCCGACAGGCGATCGCCGGATGATGCCCGCGCATGCCGAAGAATGGGAAACGCTGCTCGTGCGTCACGTGCACAACGAAGAGCAAGATGCGCCGGGCACGGCGTGAATTGTCGATACGTCTATTCATTTTCGCGGCGCCGTCGCATTCGTGGGGCGCCGCCATCCGCGGCACTCCGCCGCCGGCCAATATCGCGCAAACCAGTCTCGAAAAAGATGGCTGAGCGCGCGCGCGCCTGTAAAATACGCAAAATTTTTGGCCGCTCCTATGTCGCTCAACAAAACGCCCTTTTTTGAACTGCGCAGCGGCTCCGTCGACACGCTTCTCTTCGTCGTCAAGACCACCGACCTCGACGCGCTGCGCACCGAACTCACGCGGCGCTTCGAAGCGACTCCCGAGTTTTTCGCGGGCGACGTCGTCGCGATCGACGTGCGCCGTCTCGCCGAAACGTCGGCGACCGAGCGCATCGCGCTCGGCGAACTCGCGCAGTTGCTTGCAAGCGTGCGCATGCGGCCGATCGGCGTCGTCGCGCTGCCCGCGCAGGCGTGGGCGGCCGAATGGGCGTCGGGCGGCGGCCTGCCGCTTCTCGAAGCACGCGACCGGCGTGGCGCACCGAAGCCTTCGGAAGGCGCGGCGAGCGCGAACACCGATGCCGCAGCCGTGATCGAAGCGGCCGTCGCGAAGACACCGCCGCCCGCGGCACCGTCGCCGACGACGATCATCGACCGTCCGCTGCGCTCCGGCCAGCAGGTGTACGCGAAGGGCGATCTGGTCGTGCTGGGGCTCGTGTCCTACGGCGCGGAATTGATCGCGGAAGGCAACATTCACATCTATGCGCCGTTGCGCGGGCGCGCGCTCGCGGGCGTGCACGGCAACAACGACGCGCGGATCTTCTGCACCTGTCTCGAACCGGAACTCATCTCGATCGCGGGAATCTACCGGACGACCGAGAACCCGTTGCCCGCCGACGTGCTCGGCAAGTCGGTGCAAATCTGGCTCGACGAAGAAAAACTGATGATCGAACCGCTGCGGCTCACCTGATTCATTGAGACGAACGCGCGCCCCGAACGAACGGCGCACGCTCGACGAACCGCCAGCCGGACTTATTTGACGAACACAAGGTACATGTATGGCAAAAATCATTGTGGTGACATCGGGGAAGGGCGGCGTCGGCAAGACGACTACCAGCGCGAGCTTCGCATCGGGGCTCGCATTGCGCGGCCACAAGACGGCCGTGATCGACTTCGACGTCGGTCTGCGCAATCTCGATCTCATCATGGGCTGCGAGCGGCGCGTGGTGTACGACCTGATCAACGTGATCCAGGGTGAGGCGAACCTGAACCAGGCGCTCATCAAGGACAAGAAATGCGAGAACCTTTTCGTCCTGCCGGCGTCCCAAACCCGTGACAAGGACGCGCTCACGATGGAGGGCGTGGAAAAGGTGATCAACGACCTCATCGCGATGGACTTCGAGTACATCGTGTGCGATTCGCCGGCCGGCATCGAATCGGGCGCGCTGCTCGCGATGCATTTCGCCGACGAAGCGTTGATCGTGACGAATCCGGAAGTGTCGTCGGTGCGGGATTCGGACCGCATTCTCGGCATTCTGTCGTCGAAGACCAAGCGTGCGATCGAGGGGAAGGAACCCATCAAGGAGCATCTGCTGATCACGCGCTACAACCCGAAGCGCGTGAGCGAAGGCGAAATGCTGTCGCTCAACGACATTCAGGAGATCCTGCGCATCGAGCTGATCGGCGTGATTCCGGAATCGGAAGCGGTGCTGCATGCGTCGAACCAGGGTCTGCCCGCCGTGCATCTCGATGGTACCGACGTCGCCGAGTCGTACAAGGACATCGTGTCGCGTTTCCTCGGCGAGGAAAAGGCGCTGCGTTTCATCGACTATCAGAAGCCAGGTCTGCTGCAACGCATCTTCGGCACCAAGTAAGGGGACGCAATGTCGATTCTTTCGTTTTTGCTGGGCGAGAAAAAGAAGTCCGCTTCGGTGGCGAAGGAACGCCTGCAGTTGATCATTGCGCACGAACGCGCGGGTGGCAAAGCCGCCGCCGATTATCTGCCGGCGTTGCAACGGGAACTCGTTGCCGTGATTTCCAAGTACGTGAAGATTTCCAACGACGACATCCGCGTGAGCCTCGAACGTCAGGACGATCTCGAAGTGCTGGAAGTGAAGATCGAAATTCCGCAGGCCTGAAACGTTAAGGCGCTTTCGCCCGGCGCGTGGCGCGCGCGGGAAGGGCGTCGGGAAAAGATGAGCCAGGATCGGGCGATCCTGGCTTTTTGCTTTTTTGCGTCAACGTTTGCGCGAGGGTGTCTGGAATCGTCTGGTCTTTCGTCGACGTCGCGTTGAACGTTCGGCCGGCTCGTTACGCAGCCGGTGTCGGCTGAACACGCCGTCCGCGCGTGCGGGGCACGTGCGGGATCGCGCGGTTCATTTCCGCGGCGCCTCGTTCTCGTCTTCTTCCTCCACGAGCGGCTCGGGCACTTCGGGCGAAGGCGCGGGCGCGGGCTGCGGCATGTGTCCCATGTAGCGCTCGGAAAGCGCCTCGTAGAGCGGCGGCGCGAAAAACGCCGAGACGCGGCTCGAAATCAGCGCCGTCGCCATCAGCGAGATCACGAGCGCGTGACCGTTCACCATCTCCATCACGATCACGAACGCGGTGATCGGCGACTGCGTGACTGCCGCCAGATAGCCGACCATAGCGAGCGCGATTAGCATCTGCAACTGCATGTCCTCGAAGATCATGTGCAGCACGTTGCCGAAGCCCGCGCCGATCGACAGCGACGGTGCAAAGATGCCGCCCGGAATGCCCGGCAGATACGAACCGATCATCGAGACGAACTTGAGCAGCGGATAGAACATCGACAACTGCGTGTGTCCTTCGAGCAGGCCGCGCGCTTCCTCGTAACCGCTGCCGAACGTCGTGCCGCCCGACACGATGCCGACCGCCGCGATCACCAGCCCGCACAGCGCCGCGAATGCGACCGGCTGCGACGTATGCAGCCGGCGCAGCGGCGCCGGAATCCACTTCGCGGTGTTGAGCAGCAGCCAGCAGAACACGCCGCCCGCGATGCCCGTGACGACCGCCGTCAGCACGATGGCGACCGCGAGCAGATCGGGGAAGTGCTGGCCGATGTCGATCGTGCCGAAGTACGTGTAGTTGCCGTTCAGCCCGAGCGCGACGATACCGGCGAGGATGATGCCCGTGATCAGCACGCCGCTCGTGCGCACGGAGAAGCTGCGCGTGAGCTCCTCGATTGCGAAGACGATGCCCGCGAGCGGCGTGTTGAACGCCGCCGACAAACCCGCCGCCGCGCCCGCGAGCACGAGTTGCCGCTCGATGACCGAACTGGAGCGCGGATAGAGGCGGCGCAGGTTGAACATCAGCACGGCGCCGACCTGCACGGTCGGCCCTTCGCGGCCGATCGTGAAGCCGCCGAGAATCGCGAGGAACGAGACGGCGATCTTGCCGATGAGTATGCGGAAGGTGAGCAGGCGGGCGCCCAGCGCCGAGGTCGGCCCGTTGAGCACGGCGATGACCTGTGGAATGCCGCTGCCTTCGGCGCCGCGGAAGAACTTGCGCGTGAGCCAGACGCACAGCGCGGAGACGGCGGGCGTCACGATGAGCGGCAGCCAGACATGTTCGCGCTGGACGTGGAGAAACTGGCTGTAACCCCAGTCGATCAGGCGCGCGTAGAGCACCGCGACGAGGCCGACCGCGATCGCGCCGAGCCAGAAAATGCCATACCGGCGCCAGATGCTGCGTGCGCGCCGGATGGTGACGATCGGAAGGGAGCGAAGCGCGCGAATCATGCTGATGGCCGCCGGCAAAAGCGTCGATTATAACGAGCCATCTCAAAAACGAAGGGCGTTCGGTGTGCGCGCGGCGGTGGCGTCCCGCCGGAAATCGCGCGGTAGACCTTGGCACAGCGATTGAAAGCGACTTGAATTAAATCGCGAACCTGGACTAATTCATGCCGTCAGAATTTCGAAAGCAACCACGGCGGCAATTGCACCGAGATTTGCGATCAGCGCTTCGCAAAGTACGCCGCGCCAGCTTTTCGGTCGAAACCGGATGGCAAGCATCAAGGCCGTAAACAATGCAATGGCAATAATCGCGACGAGATGCGAGCTTTCCAGATGAATGCGCATTTCCCGGCTCCTTGACGAGCGTTCGCGGCAGTCCCGTATTATCCCGCCGATTAATTTCAGTATATGCGCGCGCCTGCCGGACGCAAATCCGACAAAAAAGCCATTTCCCCGCCATACTCGCGACCTTTGTTCAGGACGCAATCAAATAAATCTTGATTCGGGGAATCTTTTCCCCTAGCTTCGTACAAACCCGTACAAACCTGGCGGTCCTCTCTGGAGCGCGGGCTGGCGGACCCGGAGCCTTCACCGATGACATCACTGACAGGGCGCTCACTGGAAGTCGATTTCTTTCGAGGAATTGTCCTGCTCGTCATCGCTGTCGATCACATATCGGGAAGCGTGGTTTCCAATTTCACACTGCATAAATACGCGTTCTGCGATTCCGCCGAGGTTTTCGTATTCCTCGGCGGTTATGCTTCGGCGGCGGCCTATACCGCGCTCGAATCGCGACGCAGCGGATCAGCCGCGCGGCGGCGCTTTTTCAAGCGAAGTCTGGAGATATATCGCGCCTATCTCTTTACCGCGGCATTGATGCTCGTAGCCGGTGCGCTTCTGATGTGGCTTCGCATCGATTCGCCGATGGTCGAATATACCGAGTGGCCCGTGTTTCTCGAAAGGCCGCTCGAACTTATTGCCGGTATTGCGATGCTGCGCAATCAGCCGTATTTGTCGGCGGTATTGCCGATGTATGCCTTGTTTGCGCTGGCTGTGCCCGTCGTCGTGCCGCTCGCGGCGAGAAAGCCCGTGCTCGTCCTGTTCGGCAGCCTCGGCATCTGGCTGTTCGCCACCCAGCTCGCGCCCATCCTGCCTTCCAACTACGCCGACGGCTGGTCATTCAATCCGTTCGCCTGGCAGCTGATGTTCGTCGCGGGCATCCTCGGCCGAACCCAGCCGATCAGCGATGAATTCCACGCGAGCGCGACGGCGCGCTGGATCACGCGCATTGCGATCGGGGTCGTGCTCGGGTTCGCGTGTGCCAAGCTTTTCATCGAAAGCGCGCCGCCGCCGGGATACATGAAACAGAACCTGGCGTCGCTGCGCATCGTGAGCTTCGCCGCGTTCGCATGGGTCGTCGCACGCGCCGTGCATGCCGGCTGGATCGGCTCGCTCGCGCGCAGCCTGCCGGGCGTCGTGACGATCGGCACGCAGGGGCTCGTGTGCTTCATCGCGGGAACGGGCGTGTCGCTCGCGCTCGACACGGCCCTGCGCGTGATTCCGTCCGGCCACTTCGCGTGGCTCGCGGGGCTCGGCGCCGATGCACTCGCCATCGGCAGTCTGATGCTGCTCGCGCGGTTCTGGCGCGATCGCAAGGATCTGCGCCGCGTGGCCGTTCCCAAGGCCGGCCCGCAGCGGCCCGTGCCCGCGCACGTGACCAACCGGCGCGACGGCTGACGCCGCGGCGCCGCACGTCGTCGCGCGCTCAGCTGAGACGGATGTCGCGCGTCTCGCGCATGCACAGCACGCCGACGAGACTCACCGCCGCCGCGACCGACACATAGCCACCGACCCACGCGAGCCCGCCGCGGTTCGCGAGCAGTTGCGCGATGTACGGCGCCACGGACGCGCCCAGAATCCCCCCGAGGTTGTAGGCGACGCCCGCGCCGGTGTAGCGCACGTTCGTCGGGAAGAGTTCGGGCAAGAGCGCGCCCATCGGGGCGAACGTCACGCCCATCAGGAACAGTTCGAGCGTGAGGAAAAGCGCCACGGCGAACGTGTTGCCGCTGCCGAGAAGCGGCGCCATCGTGAAGCCCGACAGGATCGCCGCGATGCAGCCGACGATCAGCACCGGCCGGCGTCCGAAGCGGTCGCTGGCGCGCGCGGAGATCGGCGTCGCGATTGCCATGAAGATGACCGCGAAGCAGAGCAGACCGAGGAATTTCTCGCGCGAGAAGTGCAAGGTCGATACGCCATACGACAGCGAAAAGACCGTCGAGATATAGAAGAGCGTATAGCAGACGACCATCGCGAGCGCGCCGAGGAGCGTCGGCGCGAGGTATCGGCCGAAGAGCGTCGCGATCGGCACGCGCACGCGCTCGTGGCGTTCGACGGCCGCGCGAAACGCGGGCGTCTCCGCGATCTTCAGGCGCACGTACAGCCCGAGCGCGACGAGCACCGCGCTCACGATGAACGGCACACGCCAGCCCCAACTGCGGAATTGCTCGTCCGAGAGCGAAAGCGCGAGACCGAAGAAAAGACCGTTCGACGCGAGAAAGCCGATCGACGGCCCCAGTTGCGGGAACATGCCGAACCAGCCGCGCTTGCCGGGCGGCGCGTATTCGGTCGCGAGGAGCGCGGCGCCGCCCCATTCGCCGCCGAGGCCGATGCCCTGCCCGAAGCGCAGGATGCACAGCAGCACGGGCGCCGCGGCGCCGATGGAATCGTAACCGGGGACGAAGCCGATCAGCGTCGTCGAGACGCCCATCACGAGGAGCGAGGCGACGAGCGTCGACTTGCGTCCGATGCGGTCGCCGAAGTGGCCGAAGATGAACGAGCCGATCGGCCGCGCGACGAACGCGATGCCGAACGTCACGAACGCCGAGAGCGCCTGCGCGGCCGGATCGCCGTGCGGAAAGAACACCGGGCCGATGACGAGCGCGGCGGCGGTCGCGTAGACGTAGAAATCGTAGAACTCGATGGCGGTGCCGATGAAGCTCGCGAAAATCACGCGCGATGCGCTGTTTTTTCCGTCGTTGGGCTCGGCGGCGGAAAGCGATGCTAAGGACATGGAGTCTCCGTAGTCGTTGTGCTGGGGGATTGCCGCTGGGCCGCGGTCTTGTTTGCGGTGCATCGGTGCGATACGCGTATGACGAGAAGGCGCGCCGAAGAACGACGCGCCTGCGTTCCGGGCGCCGCGACATGCGTAATGCGCGGGCCGTTGGTCGGGCTTCGCGCCGCATGCGGATCGGCAAGCGGCGAAGGCCGTGCCGGAGGGGTATCCGGCGGAGGGTATCGAAAATTATAACGACCGTGCGCGGGCCGGGGCAACCGAGCGTGGCGGGACACGCATCAGTCGATGGTCGTCGCCTGCGGCGAGTGCGAGGTCTGCAACTGGAATTGACCGTTGTCGTTGAACATCCAGCCTTCGAACAGTTCCAGCGTGCCGTTGCCGTTGAGCAGACGCGGCGGCGGCGCGGGCAGTGGCGACGAGCGACGCAGCGAGGCGAGCGCGGTGGCTTCGGCTTCGTCGTCGCCATTCGTGCGATAGACCGACGACTCCACGACGCGCCCGCCGCGATCGACCGTAAAGGTGACGACGACGAACGAGCGCAGCATCGCCTGCGGCGTGCCCTTGAGCACGAGCGACGGATTGCGTTCGAAGATGCGCTGGGCGACGCGCGCCTTGTACTGATCGAGAGTGCCGCTGGCAACGGCCGCCGGCGGACGGCTTTCGACCGATTTCGGCGGCGGGGTGATCGTGCAGCCCGCGAAGGCGACGATCGCGATTACGCCGACCGCCGCGAGCACGGTATGCGCGTAGGTGGCGCAGGGTTTGATCGATGCCATCATGGCGGCCGCCCGGCTGTTCGCGATACTTTCATGGTAGCCAAAAGCGAAGAAGGACGCCAAGCGCCGGGCGGGCCCGCCGCTTGCTGAGGGTTGCGTCATCCATCGGAAGAGGAGGAGAACCATGACGAATGATACGGAGCAGGCCGGCGACGCACAGCCCGCCGAACACAGCGACAACGAGAAGAGCAAGCTGCCCGAGCGCGACGACGACGCGAGAAAGCAAGGGCCGAACGACACGCCCGGCAAGAAGTCCGGCGAGGGCGAACCGGACGTCGGCTGATATTCGCGCGTGTTGGCCGATGCGTTCGGTGCTAACTTGGTAGCGGGGGACGTCCCCAGCCAGAGGGAGAACGCGATGCCCACAGCCTCCACTACGCAACCGGCGGGGCAACCTGCCCGGCCGAATCAGCCGGCGCCCGAGCCGGCGCCCCAGGCGTCACCCGGCACCGAGGCCGGCAAACCGGACGCCGACAAAGCGGAGCCCGATCCGCATGAACGACCGCCGGTGCGCTCCGACGATAACTGAGCTTCATTGGCGCAGCGCGGACGCAAGTTCGCGCTGCCGCGTCTGTTACTTGGCCGGTGCGGTCGCGCCGGGCTTGGTCAGCTCGTAGCACTCGACGGCGCCTGTGGCGCGCTTTGCGCCCGCGTTGGCGTCGCGGGACTCGAAGCACTTGAATACGCTATTGGTCTTCTGGAGGAAGAACGTGTCTTCCGCGGATGCTCCGCTGCGCGTTGTGCCGCTCGTGACCGCGATGATGGTGTAGTTGTTCTGGATCAGATCGAACAGCGTGGTTTCCGTGAAGCGCCATTGGCTGGCGGATTCGTCCGCGTGGGCGAGGGCGAGGGCGGACAGGGCGAGCAGGCCGAGCGCGATGGCGGGGAGTCTCATGGCGGTCTCCGGGTGTTGTGATCGAAGGCGTTTGAGTGGGATCAGGCAACGGCGTTCACGATGCGTCAATTTCGCCAGGCTGAAAAGCAGCGTCCGACGCCGCCATGGCGCTGCGATGCGCGTACTTGGAATACGGAGCGGGGATGAACGACGAGACGGGTCGAGCGGCTTGATGCGCTCGAATGGATTCTGGCGGAGGCGGTGAGATTCGAACTCACGGAAGGATCGCTCCTTCGCCGGTTTTCAAGACCGGTGCCTTAAACCGCTCGGCCACACCTCCAGAAGGCGGGTATTGTAGCGCAACTCGCCTGCTCGACGAACGCTTATCCCTCCAGCGACCGCGTCGCCCTCAACGCGGGAAAAAGCCGCATCCACAAGAGCGCGATGGCGATCGTCCCGATCCCGCCGATCAGCACCGCCGGCACCGCGCCGAACAATCCCGCCGTCATCCCCGATTCGAACTCGCCGAGCTGATTCGACGTGCCGATGAAGAGCGAATTGATCGCGCCGACGCGTCCGCGCATTTCGTCGGGCGTCTGCAACTGCACGAGCGACGTCCGCACGACGACGCTGATCACATCCGACGCCCCAAGCGCCGCCAGCGCGACCAGCGACACAACCAGATTGCGCGACAGCCCGAACAGAACCGTCGCGATACCGAACGCGATCACCCCGCCGAAGAGCGCCGTCCCCGCGCGCTGCTTCAGCGGAAAATGCGCGAGCCAGATCGCCCCGGCAAGCGCGCCGGCCGCCGGCGCCGCGCGCATCACGCCGAGCGCCCACGGTCCGGCGTGCAGAATATCGTGCGCGAAGACCGGCAGGAGCGCGGTCGCGCCGCCGAGCAGCACAGCGAACAGATCGAGCGACAACGCGCCAAGGATCACCGGTTTCTGTCGAATGAACGCGATGCCCGAGAAGAGCGACTCGAAGGACAGCGGCGCGCGCATGCGCACGGCCTCGTCGATGCGAATCGACGCCACGAACGCCGCCGCCGCCACGAACGCGCACGCGACCAGTCCGTACACGCTCGACGCGCCGAGCCCGTATAGCAGGCCGCCCATCGCCGGCCCGAGAATCTGCGCGGTCTGGTTCGCGGACGTCGACCACGCGGTCGCGTGCTGCAACTGCGTGCGCGGCACGAGGTTGGGCAAGAGCGCGGCCATCGAAGGCGATTCGAAGGCGCGGGCCGCGCCGGTGATCGTCGCGATGGCGTAGATCAGCGCGGGACTCTGCAAGCCGTGCCACGCGCCGACGCACAGCGTCAACGCTGCGAGCCCTTGCAAGAACTGGCAGACGAACGCGATCGTGCGCCGGTCATACCGATCCGCGACATGGCCGACGACCAGCGTCAGCACACACATCGGCACGAACTGCGCGAGCCCGACGAGCCCGAGCGCGTAGGCGCTATGCGTGATCGAGTAGATCTGCCAGCCGATCGCGACCGACATCATCTGGAATGCCACCGACGACATCACGCGCGCGCTCCAGAACAGCGCGAACGGACGATGACGCATGATCGGGCCGGGCAGCGTGCTCGGCGCGCTCACGTTCGGCTGTCCTTCAGGAAGAGTTCCTGGAGGTCGTTGAGGAAGCGCTGCCCGAGTTCGGTCGGCGCGATGCGCTCGAAGTCGCGATGAATCAGGCCGCGCCGCTCGGCTTCGACGAGCGCGGGTTCGATCGTCGACATCGCGAGGCCGGTGCGCTCGACGAACGCATGCACCGGGAATCCCTCGACGAGCCTCAGCGTGTTCAGCATGAATTCGAACGGCAGATCATGCGGGCCGACTTCGCGTTCTTCCTGGATGGGCGCGCCGGCGAGCGCTTCGTCCATGTACGTCGCGGGGTGCTTGTAGCGCGCCTGGCGCACGATCTTTTGCGGGAACGACAGCTTCGTATGCGCGCCCGCGCCGATGCCGAGATAGTCGCCGAAGCGCCAATAGTTCAGGTTGTGGCGGCTCTGTCGATGCGGCTTCGCATACGCCGACACTTCATAGCGCTCATAGCCCGCCGCGCGCGTGCGCTCGTGAATCCACTCCTGCATGTCGGCGGAGGCGTCGTCGTCGGGGACTTGCGGCGGGAACTTCGCGAACAGCGTGTTCGGTTCGAGCGTCAGGTGGTACAGCGACAGATGCGGCGGCGCGAAGCCGATCGCGGTTTCGATATCGCTTCGGCATTCGTTGAGCGACTGCTGCGGCAGCGCGAACATCAGGTCGAGATTGAAGTTGTCGAAGTGACGCGCCGCGATTTCGACGGCCTTGTGCGCCTGCGTCGAATCGTGGATGCGCCCGAGCGCCTTCAGATGCAGCGCGTTGAAGCTCTGGATGCCCACCGAGAGCCGGTTCACGCCGCTTGCGCGAAACTGCGCGAACTTCGCCGTTTCGAAGGTGCCGGGATTCGCTTCGAGCGTGATTTCGGCGTCGGCGTCGAGCGGAAGGAGGGCGCGCGCATCCGACAGCAGCCGGTCGAGCCCTTTCGCGGACAAAAGACTCGGCGTGCCGCCGCCGATGAAGATCGTATGCACCTGCCGGCCCCACACGAGCGGCAGTGCGCGTTCGAGGTCGGCGCGCAGCGCGTCGAGATAGCGGTCTTCGGGAAACGAATCGCCTTTCCACTCGTGTGAGTTGAAATCGCAATACGGACACTTGCGCACGCACCACGGAAAGTGGACGTAAAGCGACAGCGGCGGCAGCGACGTCAGCCGGATGCTCCCCGGCGACGTGAACGCCTTCACGACATTGATGGCTTGCGGACCCGTGCTCACGCGAGTTCCTTCAGGCGGCCGAGCAGTGCGTTGAGTGCGATCGCGCGATGGCTCACCGCGTTCTTGCGCGCGGGTTCGAGTTCCGCGGCGGTCGCATCCAGCGTCGGCAGGAAGAAGTGCGGATCGTAGCCGAAGCCGTGCGCGCCGCGCGGCGCGTCGATGACTTCGCCATGCCAGCGGCCTTCGGCGATCAACGGCTCGGGGTCGTCGGCGTGACGCACCAGCACGAGCACGCAGAAATAGTACGCACGTCGATCCGCGTTGCCCGCCAGTTCGGCGACGAGGCGCGCGTTGTTCGCCGCGTCGCTTTTTTCGCCGCCCGCGAGCTGCGCGAAGCGCGCCGAATACACGCCGGGCGCGCCGCGCAGCGCGTGCACGCAGAGGCCGGAGTCGTCGGCGAGCGCGGGCAGGCCCGTCAGCTTCGACGCATGACGCGCCTTCGCGAGCGCGTTCTCGACGAACGTCACGTGCGGCTCTTCCGCTTCCGGCACGCCCAGTTCGCCCTGCGCGATCAGTTCGATGCCGGCCGCGCTCAACAGCGACGCGAACTCGCGCAGCTTGCCCGCATTGTTCGAGGCGAGGACGACCCGCTTCAGTTCATTGACTTCAGGCACCGATCAACTCCAGCGCGACCTTTTGCTTCGCGATCAGCGTGGCGATGCCGCTTTGCGCGAGATCGAGCAGCTTGTTCATTTCGGCGCGCGTGAAGGGCACGCCTTCGGCCGTTCCCTGCACTTCGACGAAACCGCCCGCGCCCGTCATCACGACGTTCATGTCGGTGTCGCACTGCGAGTCTTCGTCATAGTCGAGGTCGAGCACCGGCGTGCCCGCGTACACGCCGACCGAAATGGCCGCGACGAAATCGTTGACCGGCGATTCCGCGATGCGGCCCGACGCCAGCAGTTTCGACACCGCGTCGTGCGCCGCGACGAACGCGCCGGTGATGCTCGCGGTGCGCGTGCCGCCGTCGGCCTGGATCACGTCGCAGTCGATGTGCAGCGTGCGCGCGCCGAGCTTGTTGAGATCGAACACGGAGCGCAGCGCGCGCCCGATCAGCCGCTGGATTTCCTGCGTGCGGCCGGTCTGCTTGCCGCGCGCGGCTTCGCGGTCGCTGCGCGTGTGCGTGGCGCGCGGCAGCATGCCGTATTCCGCCGTGAGCCAGCCCTGATCGCGGCCGCGCAGGAACTCGGGCACGCGCTCGGCGATGCTCGCGGTGCAGATCACCTTGGTGTCGCCGAATTCGACGAGCACCGAGCCTTCCGCGTGCTTCGTGTAGTGGCGCGTGATGCGCACGTCGCGCAACTGGTTCGCGCGGCGGCCGCTCGGGCGGTCGAGGGCGGAGGGGTCGAGCAGAACGGAGTCGGTCATGGAATGGGCGGGAAAAGGTGGAAAAACGCGAGCGACGCTCGACGTGCGATTTTATCGCCAATCGATCGCGATCGTCGGCGAGCCCCGCGCGGCATCGGCTTGACCGGCGCGATTGCCGGGCCTTCGCGGCAAAAATGGGATAATGGCTGCTTCCCCGCCCGGCCGTCCTCGCGTGCCCCTCATGCACAAGTCACCAGCCGGGCGCTCGTAGCAAACCGGCCTCCGTTCGGAGGCATCAATCGCGAGACGCACCATGATCTACAGCATGACAGGCTATGCCAGCGCGACGCGCGAAGTCGCCGCGGACGGTACGGGACCGAGCGGCTCGGGCATCGGCGTATCCGTGGAATTGCGCACGGTGAATTCGCGCTTTCTCGACCTGAACTTCCGCATGCCCGAAGACGTGCGCGCCTGCGAGCCGCAACTGCGCGAAATGCTGATGACGAAGCTCTCGCGCGGCAAGGTCGACATCCGTATCAACCTGAATCGCGCGGAACAAACCGCGAACGCCGGCGCGCTCAACCGCGATGCGCTCTCGCAACTCGCGGCGCTGGAGCGCTCGGTGCTGGAAACCTTCCCGCAGGCCGAACGCATGCGCACCGGCGAAATCCTGCGCTGGCCGGGCGTGCTCGCGGAAAGCGGCGTGTCGCCGGAAGCGTTGCGCGAAGCGGTCATCGCCTGCGGCAAGCAGGCCATCGCCGACCTGATCGACGTCCGCGCGCGCGAAGGCGCGGCGCTCGCGTCGGTGCTGATCAACAACGCAACCGAAATGGAAGCGATCGTCGCGCGCGTGACGCCGCTCGTTCCCGAACTGATCGCGAAGCATCAGCAAAAGATCGTCGAGCGGCTGCAGGACGCGCTCGGCATCGCGGCGCCCGAAGGCACCCCGACGAGCCTGCCGCGCGAGGAAATCGCGGAGCGGATTCGCCAGGAGGTGACCATCTACGGCATCCGCATCGACATCGCGGAAGAACTGCAGCGGCTCACCGCGCATCTCTCCGAGACGCGCCACGTGCTGCAAAAGGGCGGCAAGGTCGGCAAGCGCCTCGACTTCATGATGCAGGAACTGAACCGCGAAGCGAATACGCTCGGCTCGAAGGCGGCGGCGAAGGAACTCGCCGATGCGTCGATGACGTTGAAGCTCCTCATCGAGCAGATGCGCGAGCAAGTACAAAACCTGGAGTAACGTTTCAATGACCACCCCGACGCGCACCTCGCATCTCAGCACCTACACCGGCATTTATCCGGGCAACCTCTTCATGGTCGTCGCGCCCTCGGGCGCGGGCAAGTCGACGCTCGTCAACGCGCTCCTCGCGCAGGACCCGGCGATCCGCCTGTCGGTGTCGTACACGACGCGCGAGCCGCGTCCGAAGGACAAGAACGGCGTGCAGTACCACTTCGTCTCCGTCGACGAATTCATGGAGCGTCATGCGACGGGCGAGTTCCTGGAAAGCGCGGAAGTGCACGGCAACTACTATGCGACCTCGCGCGTGTGGATCGAGGAACAGATGAAGAGCGGCCACGACGTGCTGCTCGAAATCGACTGGCAGGGCGCGCAGCAGGTCAAGAAGCAGTTCAGGAACGCAGTCGAGATCTTTATCCTGCCGCCGTCGCTCGATGCGCTGGAAGACCGCCTGAAGAAGCGCGGACAGGACCCGCAGAACGTGATCGTGAGGCGCCTGCTCGCGGCCGGCAGCGAGATGTCGCATGCGCCGGAAGCGGAGTACGTCGTGATCAACGAGAACTTCGAACGCGCGCTCTCGGAACTGCAATGTCTCGTGGCGGCGACGCGTCTGCGCTTCGGTTCGCAATACGCCCGCCACACGCAGCTTTTCGTGGAGCTGGGCATTCATACGCCGCACGCTTCGTGATCAGGGCGTTCCGGTCACATAAGGTAGAATGAAGAACATATTCCGAAGGAAACAAACATGGCCCGCATCACCGTAGAAGACTGTCTGAAACAGATCCCGAACCGCTTCGAGCTGGCGCTCGCGGCGACCTATCGTGCACGTCAGCTTGCACAGGGCCACACGCCGAAAATCGAAAGCCGCGACAAACCCACGGTCGTTGCGCTGCGCGAAATCGCGGCAGGCCAGGTCGGGGTGGAGATGCTGAAGAAGGTGCCGGTCTAAAGGCGCCGTTTTTTCATCGCGCTTTTCTTAGCAACGGCGTCCACCACGTCACAACCACGGAGGCGAACATGAGTCACACACCCTTGCCCGTCTCCGTCGACGCGGATAGCGACGCCGACCACGAGTCGGCCCAGGACTCGGCCCAAGAGCCGAACCAGTCTGCGCCGGCACGCAGATACATCGACGCAGTCCTCGAACAGTCGTTTCGCCATCTGTTCGGGCCGACCGCGACACCCGAGCAGCCACGCCGTCATGACGTCGTTTCCATCGCGAAACTGACGAACGGGCTTTCGTCCTATCTCACGCCCGAAGAGATCAAGGACGTCAAGGCGGCCTTCCATTTCAGCGACGAAGCGCATCTCGGCCAGTACCGGCAGAGCGGCGAGCCGTACATCACGCATCCGGTCGCGGTCGCCGAAATCTGCGCGGGCTGGAAGCTCGACGCGCAGTCGATCATGGCGGCGCTGCTGCACGACGTGATCGAGGACCAGGGCGTCACCAAGACCGAGATCGCCGAGCGCTTCGGCGCGAAGGTCGCGGAACTGGTCGACGGCTTGTCGAAGCTGGACAAGATGGAGTTTCGCAACCGCGAGGAAGCGCAGGCGGAAAACTTCCGCAAGATGCTGCTCGCGATGGCGCGCGACGTGCGCGTGATCCTCGTGAAACTCGCCGACCGGCTGCACAACATGCGCACGCTGGGCGCCGTGCCGTCGGAGAAGCGCCGGCGCGTGGCGCGCGAGACCATCGACATTTACGCGCCGATCGCACATCGGCTCGGGCTGAACAATACCTATCGCGAGCTGCAGGACCTGAGCTTCGCGAACTTCAACCCGCGTCGCTACGCCACGCTTGAAAAAGCGGTGAAGGCGGCGCGCGGCAACCGGCGCGAAGTGGTCGGCAAGATTCTCGAAGCGGTGCAGCGCACGATCGGCGACGCCAAGATTTCCGCCGAAGTCACCGGCCGCGAAAAGACCATCTACAGCATCTACAAGAAGATGCGCGACAAGCAGTTGTCGTTCTCGCAGGTGCTGGATGTGTACGGTTTTCGCGTGGTCGTCGAAACCGCGCTCGAATGCTATACGTGCATCGGCGCGCTGCATGCGCTTTATAAGCCCGTGCCGGGAAAGTTCAAGGACTACATCGCGATCCCGAAGGTGAACGGCTATCAGTCGCTTCACACGACGCTCGTCGGTCCGTTCGGCGCGCCGATCGAGTTCCAGATCCGCACGCGCAAGATGCACGAGATCGCCGAGGCGGGCGTGGCCGCGCACTGGCTGTACAAGAACGGCGGCGCGGATCTCAACGACGTGCAAAAGCGCGCGCACCAGTGGCTGAAGTCGCTGCTCGACATTCAGAGCGAAGCGGGCGACTCCAGCGAATTCCTCGAACACGTCAAGATCGACCTGTTCCCGGACGCCGTCTACGTCTTCACGCCGAAGTCGAAAATCATGCCGCTGCCGCGCGGCGCAACCGCGCTCGACTTCGCGTATTCGATCCACAGCGACCTCGGCAACCAGTGCGTCGCGGTGAAGATCAACAACGAACTGCTGCCGCTGCGCACCGAATTGAAGAGCGGCGACATCGTCGAAGTCATCACGGCGCCGTATTCGAAGCCGAATCCCGCATGGCTCGGCTTCGTGCGCACCGGCAAGGCGCGCTCGGCCATCCGCCACTATCTGAAGACGATGCGGCTCAACGAATCGGTGCAACTGGGCGAGCGGCTCGTCGATCAAAGTCTCAAGGGCTACGGCCTCACGCTCGCGGAAGTCACGCCGGAAGCGTGGGAAAAGCTCGTGCAGTGGACCGGCAACAAGACGCGCCAGGAAATCTTCGCGGATATCGGTCTCGGCCGGCGCGTGGCGGCGGTGATGGCGAAGCGCATCGAAGTGCTGATGAACGGTCGCGACGACGACGATTCCCCGCGCGAAAGCTTCACCACGAACACGGCACCGCCGGTGGTCATCACGGGTACGGAAGGGATGTCGGTGCAGTTGTCGGCGTGCTGCCGCCCGATTCCCGGCGACGACATCATGGGCTATATCGGCATCGGCCTCGGCATGGCGATCCACACGACCGACTGCCGCGTCGCGCAGCGCATTCATCGCCGCGATCCGGGCCGCTGGATCGACGTGGCGTGGGCGCCGCAGCCGGGGCGTCTCTTCGACGTCGCGGTCAAGGTGCTTGTGAAGAATACGAAGGGCGTGTTCGCGCGGGTCGCCGCGGACATCACGTCGGCGGACGCGAACATCGTCCACATCGCGATGGACGAAGATCCCACGCAGGACGCCACGCTGCTGCGCTTCGTGATCCAGGTGAGCGACCGCGTGCATCTCGCGAATGTGATGCGACGCGTGCGCACGAATCCCGACGTGATGCGCATCGCGCGCGAGCGTCCGAGCGACGAGCCGCACCATCGCAACCAGGATGGCGGCATGCGCATCGACCGCGAACGCGGCGACTACTGACATCGACCGTTTTTGGCGCGCCGGCGCTGGAACGTAACCTGCGTGCCTGTACCCGTTGAACGAACACGACGTACACAAGGGCACGACCATGAAAACATCCGATCTCGAAGGTCCCGCGCTCGACTACTGGGTCGCGCGCGGCCTGCACGACTTCATCCGCGAAATTCACTTCACCGACAGCGGCGAGACGCTCTCGATCCGCGGCAACGATCGCGGCAAGCCGTGGGACGGCCGCTTCCTGCCGTCGACGTCGTGGGAAGCGGCGTCGGTCGTGCTGGAGCGCGCATGCCGGCTCGAAGTGAGCGACCACGGACGCGGCGAGGTGATCTGCACCGCGACGTTCGCTAAGGACGGGGGAGAGGTGGAAGGGCGGGGCGCGTCGCTCAGAATCGCGTTGCTGCGCGCGTTCGTGCGCCATGCGTTTGGCGACACGGTCGACGACGAATACCTGCGTCGCCCGCAGACGCTGCTCGGCGCCCACGCGGAACCGATCGGCGAGGCGAGCGCGGTGGCATCGGTGGAAGACATGCCGGTGCCGGACGGACGCATCGGCGATATTGGATCGGCGCCGCGTCAATAAACCCGAACGCGAGGCCAAAACCGCGAGGCCAAAACAAAAGGGCCTTCCGAATGGAAGGCCCTTCAAAAGGTGGTGCGGCTGGCAGGATTCGAACCCACGACCCCTTGGTTCGTAGCCAAGTACTCTATCCAACTGAGCTACAGCCGCACGCAAAACCGATACTACTTGATAACTTCGTGATACTTCGCTGCGCTTGTGGTTAAGCGCGATTTGCTGATTAAACGACTTCCCGAGGGAAAATACGCTTGAAAGAGTGGTGCGGCTGGCAGGATTCGAACCCACGACCCCTTGGTTCGTAGCCAAGTACTCTATCCAACTGAGCTACAGCCGCACGCAGAAGCGAGATTATAGACAAAGCTGTCTGAAAAAGGAAGAGCTGGAAGGCATTTTCGCCGGGTTTTCGTTGGCCTTCGTGTTACCTTGTACATCAGCGTAATCGTAATCCTGCGCGCATTTCCCACGGGACTTTTGAGCGGTTTGCACCATGAATAAAGCATTTGTCAAAGAATCGGACGATACGGACGACGACCTCGATCTCGCCCAGCCGGACGTGCCCGCGGGCACCAAGAACTACATCACGCCGGCCGGGCATCAGCGGCTGCGCGACGAACTGCTGCATCTGCTCGATGTCGAGCGCCCGGACATCGTGAAGCTGCTCTCATGGGCGGCGTCGAACGGGGATCGATCGGAAAACGGCGACTATATCTACGGCAAGCGGCGCCTGCGCGAGATCGACCGGCGGATCCGTTTTCTGACAAAGCGGCTGGATCTCGCGGAAGTCGTCGACAGCAGCAAGCAGGAAAACGTCGATCAGGTGTTTTTTGGCGCAACGGTCGACTACGCGGGCGACGACGGCGAGTCGCATATGGTGACGATCGTCGGTGTGGACGAGGTCGATCTCGATGTCGGGCACGTCAGCTGGATTTCGCCGATCGCGCGTGCGCTCCTGAAGGCGAAGATCGGAGACACCGTGGCGTTGCACACGCCGGCGGGCGTGCAGCAGATCGATATTCTCGATGTCCGGTATCCGCGCGCTTCCTGAACAGCGCACCGCAATCGAAGCATAAAAAAAGGCGCCGCAAGCGGCGCCTTTTGCACGTCGGTACTGCGGGTAAGACTTAGAACAAGGCTTAGAAGCGGTGACGAATGCCGACCGTTGCCGAAACCTGGTTTTCCGTCGACGACACGCCAACACCCGTGATCGTCGCGCCGAGGTTCGTACCGTCGGTGTCGGTCACGTGCTGGTATTCGCCTTGCAGATACACGTCCGTGCGCTTCGACAGCGCGTAGGCCGTTTGCAGGCTGACCTGGTGGAACTTCGGCTTCACGCCGTCGATACGGCTGTCCGTGTACGTGTACGCGCCTGCCAGGCTCAGAGCCGGCGTCAGGTTGTAACGGCCATTGACTTCGTAGTTGGTGAAGCGAACGTGCGGATCGGTCAGGGCGATCGCCGCGCCGCCCGTGCCGGCTGCCGTGATTTGCGTTGCGTCGTCCAGCATCGTCTGCGTGAACACGAAGCCAACCGTTGCCGGGCCGAAGGCGTAGCTGATGCCGCCGCCGAAGGTGCGCTGACGGCCCGCGGAGAACGGAGCGTCCGTCGAGATTGCGCCGCCTGCGTTCGTCGTCAAGGCAAGCGCCGAATTCGCGTTGTTCAACTGCATGTATGCCGCAGCGACGTTCAACGGGCCATAGTTATACGATGCGCCGACGCTGTAAGCGCGGTTGTTCGCGAAACCGCCCGCTTCGTTCGAGAAGCCGTACATGCCGCCGAACTTGAAGCCGCCGTAGTTCGCGCTCGTGTACTTGACCGAGTTGTTCACGCGGAACGAGTTATCGAGGTTGTCGTTGTCGAACGGGTGGGCGAACTGCGTGCCGCCGTATTGCGTGCCCGTCAGAGCCAGCGGCCCGAGGTAGTCGACGACGGAATCATATTGGCGACCGAGCGTCACGGCGCCGAATTGCTGGCTCGACAGACCGACAAACGCCTGACGACCGAACTCACGGCCGCCCTGGAGGTTGTTGCCGTTCATGATGTTGAAGCCGTTTTCCAACGTGAAGATTGCCTTCAGGCCGCCGCCGAGGTCTTCAGAACCGCGCAAGCCCCAACGGCTGCCGTTGACCGAACCGCTCGTCGCCTTGAAGTTGCTGTGGCCTTGCTGATTGTTGGTATACGTGATGCCCGCGTCGATCAGGCCGTACAGCGTGACGCTGCTTTGTGCGTGAGCGGCGGTAGCAAATACGCCCGTCAGGGCGGCGACCATGAGAGTCTTTTTCATCTTTGTAACTCCGAGAGCAGAATGGGCGGTGAGCCCAGGCTTGAAGGAAACCTTCCCTCCGACGCGCTGCGAGAGGCGCTGTCAGGCGAGCAATATGTTCATTTCGAACACATTTGTTTCCGGACCACACGAAGTGTAAAGACGAGGTTACAGCGCAGACATTCCGAAATACGCAATAAAGTATTCTTTGATCGGCAATGATCGAAAAATTGCCGTAAAGCCTTGAGCGACAAGGCTTTTTGAGAAATCGAAAATAGCTGGGAAGAGGTGTCAACCTTTCGCCGTTGCGCATTCACGACAAAGATAATGCAATGCACAAGAAGAATAATCCGAAAGTTAGATTATTGAGATAAGCGCAATAGTCGTTTGCCGTTTGTGGTGGTAATTATTGCTACGACGCTCGTTATACTAGTGTCTCTGCTTTCCGAAGCAGACTTTTTCGTTGACGGAAAAGATCTCCAAACCTTTCAGCGCGACTCTTTAGTCGCGCTTTTTTTCGTCGGTTCGAGGGCCGTCAACCCTTCATGTGGCCTTTTTCCCGGCGCTGAAACCGGCTGGCGCGTCCGCCGATTCGTACTGCAACGGTACGGTCCAGTCTTCCATCACGTAATGCCGGGCGTCCATCGGCGACGATAAAAGGTTCTGCCAGTGATCGCCATGCCAGGCTGGATCGAATTCGAGCGGGGCGACCGCGGTGGTCTCGGAAGGCATCGGTGCTACCAGCGACATCATTTTCTGAAGTGCGCGCTTGAGTTCGGTCATCACAACTGATACTCCTAATTCGTCTGCAAATTACGTCTCCAGTTTGCGGATCTGACGCGGTTCGAACAAGACGCGTAAACACTTACCATTAGAAATGTCTTGTTACAAATATGACAACAAATACCCACTATATTGCGCGTTCCACGCACTCTGTCTGATGTGCTTAACTCATGGTGCGAGAGCCGATTTGCTTTACACAAATACTGCTGAATCAATCGCGGTGGTCATTAAAATTGACTTGACGGTCGCGGCGCTGCCTTATATAAAAGCGAGGCCGTGGATTAATATGTTGGCGTCCATTCCAGCAGATAAAATACACGCGGCATTTTAAGGGTTCGCCCGTCTTTGATCAAACTTCCGAGGGAGTCGAATATATGGAAACCGGTATCGTCAAATGGTTCAACGATGCTAAAGGCTTTGGCTTCATCACGTCCGACGCTGGCGGCGAAGACCTGTTCGCGCACTTCTCCGAGATCCGTGCCGATGGGTTCAAGTCGCTGAAGGAAAACCAGCGCGTGTCCTTCGAAACGAAGGCCGGACCGAAGGGCAAGCAGGCTGCCAACATCCGCGCGCTCTAAGTCGCGAGTGAATTCGGTGCCTTGAGAAACCCCTTGCCTTCGCAAGGGGTTTTTAATTTGCCGGGAATACCAGTATTGCACGCGGGCGCGGTTCATGTTTTCGCATCGGTTTTCTATCTGGCTCGTTATGATTAAACGCCGCGAGATAATCGAGGCGACAAACGCGTGATCCGTAAATTGGGGTAAATGCCGAGTCGATTCCGGATTTTAAGCTGCCGACATCCACGGCTGCAATTGAGGATCAGGAACTGGATGAAGTCGTCCACATGGCGCGCCTGGGCTAAAATGTCCGCATCTTTTACGCGCGTGAGTTCCGGCGGTTCACATCGGGTCCGCTGAACGCCGTGCCCTCAATCATCACGATGCACGCTCTTCCTCCGTTTCCCGTCAATCACTTTCCCGCAGACCCCGTCGTTTTCGTCGATCTCGAAACGACCGGCGGCTCGCTCGGTATCGATCGCATCACGGAAATCGGTATCGTGGAGGCGGGTCCGTCCGGCGTGACGCAGTGGAGCACGCTCGTCAATCCGCTGAAGCCGATCCCGTCGTTTATTCAGAACCTGACCGGCATCACCGACTCGATGGTGCGCGACGCGCCCACCTTCGACGAACTCGCCGCGAACCTCTTCGAGCGGATGAACGGCCGGCTGTTCATCGCGCACAACGCGCATTTCGATCACGGCTTTCTGCGCGGCGAATTCAAGCGCGTCGGATTGAAATTCCAGCCCGACGTGCTGTGCACGGTCCAACTCTCGCGCGCGGTCTATCCGTCGGAAGCGCGGCACGGTCTCGACGCACTCGTCGAGCGGCACGCGCTCGTGCCTTCGGCGCGCCACCGCGCGCTCGCCGACGCGGATCTGCTCTGGCAGTTCTGGCAGCACCTGCACCGCGCGCATGCGTCGGACGTGCTGCGCGGACATATGGAAAAAGTCACGCGACGCTTCCGGCTCGCCGGTGACATCGACGAGGATACGATCGAGCGGATTCCGGCGGGCTGCGGCATCTATGTGTTCTACGGCGAGAACGACATGCCGCTTTTCGTCGGCAGAAGCGTGCGCTTGCGCCAGCGCGTGCGTTCGCACCTCACGGGCCCGCGCCGGTCGGCGAAAGACCTGCGGCTCGCGGCGCTCGTGCGGCACGTCGAATGGACGGCCACGGGCGGCGAGATCGGTGCGTTGCTTGCCGAGGCGAGCTCGGTGGCGCGCTTGCGGCCGCCGCACAATCGCCCGGTGCGCGAGCGGCGCGACGACGCGCGCGGCGCAGTCTGGCCCTATCCGGGTGCGATCGCCATTGAGGAGCGCGATCCGGGCACCGGTCTGCGCGCGTGGCATGTCATCGATCAGTGGCAGTACTTCGGCTCCGCCGCGACGCTCGTCGATGCGGCAATGTTGCGTGCGCAATCGCCGGCCACGGGCTTTGAACTATCGACTTATCGGATTCTCGGCGAACGGCTCGCGCGCGGTCTCGCGTTCGTGCCGCTCGCCGCGATGGTCGCCGTCGACTGATTTCTGCTTTATCTACCCGACCGCCCCGACGCCGCCGGTCGCGCACACGTGCGACAGCGCGCGCGACAACGGCGCGTTGAGTGCGGCGTCGTAGCGCGTCAGGTGCTTCCAACGCGCGACGCTGTCGGCGAGTCGCAGCGGGCAATCGTCGGCATGGCGAATCGGCTCGACGCGCGCGAGTGCCGCGATCAGCGACTGCGTCAGGCGATCGAGCTTCGGGCGGGTGTCCGCGGCGAGATCGGGCGGCGATCCTTCGGGCGGGCGCGCGGCGCGCCAGTTGGCAAAGAGCGCGTTCTGCACGTCCTTGCTCGCCTCGATCTGATCGCGGAAGAAGCGCTGCACGAACGCCGGATCGACGCCCGCCGCCTGCGCCTTTTGTTCGACGCTCGCGAGCAGGGCGGCTTCGCGCGGTTCATCGGTGATAGGTTCGTGACGCGCCCACTTCCAGCGGGCGACCGGCTCGGCGAGCGCGAGCCGTTGCGACGCCAGCGCGACGAGGCTCGTGAGCGGCGCGTCGTCGCCGTCGGCGTGAGCGGCGCCGATGCAACCGAGCAACAAGGAGGCGAGGGCGGCGAGTACGCGGCCTCGGCGATGTCCGAGTGCGGCGAAGAAGCGAAACGTTGGATGCATGCGACAGGTCGGGCGGCGAAAAGCGCCAGCATAACTCAGCGTCCCCGTTCGCCAGTCGTTTACCCGCCGCGCAGGATTATGCATGGCGCGCGACCGGTGTCGCGCGTCGTCGGGGCGATCAGGCGCAACGACGCTTGGCGTGAGCCACGAGGATTCGCGAAGTCCGCGAGAGCGTTCTTTCACGATGCGTCGAATGCGCGGTGATGGCGGGCGTTCCCGTCAGCGACGTTTATTTCGACTCGCGCAGATTGCGCTGCTCGTCGAAAAACGCGCGAACGTGCTCCGGCAGTTCGGCAGCCAGGAACTCGACCCCGACCGGTTCCGGATCCGGACAACGGACTTTGTCGGGTGTCGGAATTTTCGTCGGCTTGGCGTCCATGATTTCTCTCCTTGTAGCTCGATTTCAGACTCGGCCTCAGTTCTTCCCGAGCCCATTGCACTGCAGGAACATTTCCAAGTTCCTTTGTTGCTTTATCGGAACGTCGCAGCATTACTTGAGGTCGAGCGGATAAATCCGACTATCTAATATACGCATGACCGTTCGTGAAATCTGCCTGCAAAATCAAATTGACTGATTTACCGTTCTCCAGCGGTGACCCGGTACTTTGTGCGCCTTTATCTGCTGCGGCGCCACGTTGCGGCGCTTGGCGTACGGCGGTTCAGGCCCTGGCAGATGACGCGCTGCAATAGCACTTTAACGTTCACTCCATACATATAACGATAGCGGGAAACCATCGTTGACGTAATATCGCCCCAGGGAGAATAATTATTCACTTGTGTGGAAACGCACATAGAGCAGGAGAATCGTGATTCGCATCGTAATTCCAGCGAATCGTGCGTATTAAAAGCGCCATCCGTTTGCCATTCGACGACATCCGGTGCACAGCCTCGGCGACGCGCAGGGCAGGTGGCAGAAGGCGTTGAGGGCGAAAATGAAAAAACCCGCGTGGTGTGCGATCACGCGGGTTTTTTGTATGAAGCTTGGTGCCGGAAAGAGGAATAAGGAACGTAACCTAACATAGCCGTGTGAAGGGCTCAACCCCAGACTGTATAAGGATTTGCGGTCGATCGCAAGGTGTCAGGAGAGAGGCCGTTTAGAGACGCTGTAGTACCTCAGATGCTAGGTTTGTAGTACCAAGGCTGTCTTACGGGTACCTTACAGAAGTCCCCAGATAGCCCCGCCCCTATGGGGGGCCGACACTGTAGGAAAACAAGCCCCCCTGTTCTGCCCAGCCCACACACCCTCAGCCTCGATTTGTATTCCCTTTCGAAAAACTGGGGGAAGTTCTCTCACTCACGAGTCTGAACAACAAGAACAACGAAAAACCTTTAGCGGCATTTTGGAAAAGGATTCCGCAGAGGCATACCCGGTACCTTGGGAAACAGCCGGGAAAATGCTGAGACCGCTTCGCCCCCGCTGACCCTTGCTGTGCCTCTGGTCTACCTCGCTGTCGTCCCGCCGTCGTATCTTTTCCTAATTCCCCGAAGATTCCCGGGGACATTAGCGCAGTGTCCTTTCGACCTAGCGTACCTCGATAGTCGCATCTGCGTCGCGCCTCGGGCGTGCCCGTTTCAATTGCGGGTCGTTCGCGGAAAGGCACATGAACTGAACCTCCACTCGGGGGTAATTCCCGAGGAGGTAAGGAGGTTTCGTCTCGTCGGTGTGGACAAGCTGGAGGGCCCTGTCATGGCCTATGCAGTATTGGTTTGCCTCTTGGAGGGCTTCGGCTTTGAGGTTGCCAAGGCCCGAAAACCCTGTGGCGGCCTGCCGAGAGACCATGAATGTATCTTGCCCCATAGGCACCACGCCTGATGCGCTCGCGCAGCCAGCCAGAGCAATGGCGGACAGCATCGTTGTCGTTATCGCTTTCATATGTATAAGTGCTTGTAGCCTGAAGTGCCCAGAAAAAATAAGAGCGGCGCGGCCACATGTTCCACGAAGGTCACGTCTGCTACAGAGCCTTCAAGATTTCCTGCTTTTTGGTCTCGTACTCCTTCTCCGTAATCAGCCCCTGCTTGTACAAGCTATTTAGCTCGGAAAGCTTCTGGGCGGACGTCGTGGTTGCAATGACAGGCTGTGCAGTCGGACAAGTCGAAGCGCAGACCTTCAGGGACTCATTGCAATGCGCTTGGGCCACCAAGGGAAAGAGTTTGAACCCTGCAGTGCAGGTTGAATATTGAGAGGAGCAACGCTGAGAACAAGCTGAATCGACTTTGCTTAGATCGAGGTCTGGAGCAGATACGCAACCCGACAGGACCGTTATTGCTGCAGCGATAGCGACGATCTTCATACCTTCCCCGTTTCTGTAGTTATGTGTGGACTTAGGTCAACCTATGCCCTTGGAATAATCCGACGAAAGGATAGCGGACACTTCAGCAGTCTGTGGGAGGGATTGTCCTCTGTGCGAAAACGGTCAATTGTGAACAGATAGCTACGGCCTGTGCGAAATATAGGTTGACGCTATTCCGGACACTAGTTATATTTCGTTCACCCCTTTCGTACATCAAGAACACCGAGGAAGACGAAATGTCCCGCACCTTCGCATACGCCCGAGTCAGCAAGATCGAATCGACCACGAACAACCAGCTTCAGGAAATCCAGAGCGCGGGGTTTGCTGTGGAACCCCAACGGATCGTTGAGGAGACCATTAGTGGATCCACGGAAGCCTTCAAGCGTCCCCTCTTCGCAAAGTTGGTTGACCGTCTGGAGAAGGGTGACGTGTTGATCGTGACCAAGCTGGACCGTCTGGGACGTTCGGCACTGGACGTGCGGGCTACGGTTGACCGTCTGGCGAGCATGGGTGTGCGAGTGCATTGCCTCCAGCTTGGCGGCGCGGACCTCACTAGCTCTGCAGGGAAATTGATCATGGGCGTCCTCTCCTCAATGGCTGAGTTTGAACGGGACCTGATCATTGAACGTACACAGGCAGGACTGGCACGCGCGAAGGCTGAAGGCAAACAGTTGGGCCGTAAGGCAAGCCTCAGCACCGCAGACCAGCAGAAGGTCCGTGAGGCTCTGGGGCAAGGCGTTACGGTCTCCCAGTTGGCAAGGGATTTCGACACCTCCCGGGCAACGATCCTTCGCGTGAAAGACCGCGCATAACACACAGACAGGTGAGGCCGTTTCTCGGGCCTCTTTAGGAAAAACCAAAGTCAGCCGTTAGTACTTAATGACAACAAGTCGCCCCAATACCGGGAAGCGACGGATACCAAGGGATTCAAGAATGCCGCAACAAGACGTTTTCACCCTGATTGACTGCGATTCCACGCTCGATGATGAGTTCACGGTCACCCTGATCGACTGCGATTCGGAACCTGACGACGAGTTCACCCTGTATGTGATTGATTGAGGATCGTCGTGCGAGACTCGAGGGGCCGAAGGATCGGGGTGAATCCAGAGGTCTCTGTATTTGTACCGTCTAGTACATATTGCTATTAGTAGTTGTATGGATACAACACTTTTAAAGAGGCGCACGAATCTCAAGGAAACCCTTGACATTCTCAGAGTCATCCACCGAGCACACCGGATTCCCTCAGACCCCCTCAATCCCGAGAAGTCTTATCTTTTACCAAGTTTTAGGTTTAGTACCCTGAGAGCCCGACGGGACAAGGGGAGCGGTAATTTTCTTACCATTGGAGAGAGGGCCTAAAAAAATCCTTCCTCCCTTCAGCCTCCCAGTGTTGTCTACGAGTTTCTTCAGGTTTCTGCTGACCATACCGAGTGTGTCTCTCCAAGTAGCGCCGCTACGCGCCGACCCAGATATTCCAAGCATGGTAGCCTCTTTCGAATAAATCACTGGGAAACCCCAAGGTGAGTAGAGAATCTTATCTGGACTCACCGTTCCCTGAGAGCCCTACTGGGTAAGGGGAGCGGCAATTTGGACACCAACAGAGAGAAGGCCCCCCATAGGGCACACAACAATATTCTGCGGTGTGCAGCAGCAGCGCGACCTGTAGCAACGACCACGCGACAGACGAGTCTTGCATTAAAGTTTGCTCAAGATTTAAGCATTCTCGATTCTAGGAGCCGTTCCCGGACCCTACACATCTCCGAAGACGGACGAGACCCGCCAGCGGTTCCTAGCACTATGCAGAGCATGCAATCGCTACTTCTGAGGGGAAGGGAGAACTATCGGTGCAGCGGCAGAAGTTTTCCTTAGGAATCAACGGTTACCATCAAAAACGTACCATTAGAGAAGCGGCCTCTCGCTTCAAGTAGCGCCAGCGATGCTGACCTGTTGATTTGCACGGAATCCTGACCCACGATTTGCATTGAATTCTGACCCACCCGTTGGACCAGCTTTGCGGGTTA
>NZ_FCNZ02000008.1 GCF_001544495.1 Caballeronia telluris | reverse complement strand
ATCAGCGACATCACCGCAGTCGACAGCGCCGACACCTTCGAGCGTCCGATCTACGCGGGCAACGCCATCGCGACGGTGCAATCGAGCGATCCGATCAAGGTCATCACGGTGCGTTCGACGGGTTTCGATCCGGTCGCAGCCGAAGGCGGCAGCGCATCGATCGAGAAGATCGAAGCGGCAGCGGACGCGGGCATTTCGAAGTTCGTGTCGCGTGAACTCACGAAGCTGGACCGTCCGGAACTGACGTCCGCGTCGATCATCGTCTCCGGCGGACGCGGCTTGGGCAACGGCGAGAACTACACGAAGGTGCTCGAACCTTTGGCTGACAAGCTCGGCGCAGCACTCGGCGCATCGCGCGCAGCCGTCGATGCGGGCTTCGTCCCGAACGATTACCAAGTCGGTCAAACCGGCAAGATCGTCGCGCCGCAGTTGTATGTCGCGGTCGGCATTTCGGGTGCGATTCAACATCTGGCCGGGATGAAAGACTCGAAAGTCATCGTCGCGATCAACAAGGACGCTGAAGCGCCGATCTTCGGTGTCGCCGATTACGGCCTCGTCGGCGACCTGTTCACGGTCGTGCCGGAGCTGGTGAAAGAACTCGGCTGATCCGCCAAGACGCACGCAGTACGAACAAGGGGCGCGACGAAAGTCGGCGCCCCTTTGCACATCTGCCGCAGGAGGAGACATGAGTTACTCAGCGCCCGTGAAGGACATGCTGGCATTGCACGCAGATCAGTTCTGACCGACGCGGCAGCAACGAAAAACGGCGCCCTCGGGCGCCGTTTCAGTTTCATCGCGTGCGCGAACGCGGCGCGTCAGGCCCGTGCGTACGACGGCCGCGTGTTCACGCGTGTGTCGCCGAAATAGCGATGCACCGACAGATCGTCCGACTGGATCGCCGGCTGCTTGCCCGACATCAGATCGGCGAGCAACTGTCCCGAGCCGCACGACATCGTCCAGCCGAGCGTGCCGTGTCCCGTGTTGAGAAACAGGTTCGGCACCGGCGTGCGTCCGACGATCGGCGTGCCGTCCGGCGTCATCGGGCGCAGGCCCGTCCAGAACGATGCCTTCGACGTGTCGCCGCCGCCGGGGAACAGGTCGTTCACGCACATTTCGAGCGTCTCGCGGCGCGCCTGTTTAAGTGACTTGTCATAACCGACGATCTCCGCCATGCCGCCGACGCGAATCCGGTCGTCGAAACGGGTGATCGCGATCTTGTACGTTTCGTCGAGCACGGTCGACACCGGCGCGGCGTTCGCGTCGACGATCGGCGCGGTGATCGAATAGCCCTTCAGCGGATAGACCGGAATCTTCACGAGATCGCCGAGCAGCTTGGTGGAGTACGAGCCGAGCGCCACGACGTAGGAATCGCCGCGCACGAGTTCGCTGCCGCATTGCACGCCGGCGATGCGGCCGTTCGCCATGGCGAGCGCGTCGATCGGCGTGTTGTAGCGGAATTTCACGCCGAGCGCTTCGGCCATCGCGGCCAGGCGCGTGGTGAACTTCTGGCAGTCGCCGGTCTCGTCGTTCGGCAGGCGCAGGCCGCCCGTCAGCTTGTGCGACACGGCCGCGAGCGCGGGTTCGGCCTTGAAGAGTTCGGAAGGCGAGAGCAGTTCGAACGGCACGTTCGCTTCCTTCAGCACGGCGATGTCTTTCGCGGCGCCGTCGAGTTGCTGCTGCGTGCGGAACACCTGCAGCGTGCCGCCCGTGCGTCCTTCGTACTGGATGCCCGTATCGGCGCGCAACGCCTGCAGACAGTCGCGGCTGTATTCCGCGAGGCGCACCATGCGGCCCTTGTTGACCGTGTAGCGATCCTGCGTGCAGTTCTGCAGCATCTTCCACATCCACTGCAACTGGAACGCCGTGCCGTCGAGCCGGATGGCGAGCGGCGCGTGCTTCTCGAACATCCACTTGACGGCCTTGAGCGGCACGCCCGGTGCTGCCCACGGCGATGCGTATCCCGGCGAAATCTGGCCCGCGTTGGCGAAACTCGTTTCGAGAGCGGGGCCAGCCTCACGGTCGATGACCGTGACTTCGTGGCCCGCGCGCGCGAGATAATAGGCGCTCGTGATGCCGACAACGCCGCTTCCCAGAATGACGATTCGCATGAGTTTTTCCGTGAGATTCCGATGGTCGCCACTCGCGCGCTTTCGAAAGAGGAATCGAAGCCAGGATTGACGGTGTGTCCAGTGTTATCGCCTATACTATTGATGTAAGACTAGTTTTTGTTATCGTATTTGCTCGATTTTTAGTAAAAACACATGAGAACCCAGCGCAATCCGATTCGCACGCTCGACAAGCTCGATCACAAGATCCTGAACCTGCTCCAGCAGGACGGCCGGATGGCGATGAAGGACCTGGCGGAGCAGGTTGGACTGTCAGTTACGCCGTGCATCGAACGCGTCAAGCGCATGGAGCGCGACCACGTGATCACCGGTTACTACGCGCGCGTGAATCCGGCCGAGCTGGGCGCGGCGCTGCTGGTTTTCGTCGAGATCACACTCGATCACAAGAGCGGCAACATGTTCGAGCAGTTTCGCCGCGAGGTGCAGCGCATTCCCGAAGTGCTCGAGTGCCATCTCGTTTCCGGCGATTTCGACTATCTGATCAAGGCGCGCATCGGCGAAATGGCCGACTACCGAAAGCTGCTCGGCGACATCCTTTTGCAGTTGCCGGGCGCGGTGCAATCGAAAAGCTACGTGGTGATGGAAGAGATTAAAGAGACGCTGACGATCCTCGTCGACGTCTGATTCAGCTTGCGGTCGGCGTGCGATACTGTATATTTATACAGTATCGCAACGCTTGATGGTCAGCCGCAATGTCGCCCGATGAACCCACCGATCCCCTCGAATTCCCAATCGCGCCGCCGACGCCGCTGAAAGGGCGCGGCGCGGTTACGAATCTGCAAGGGCGCTACGAGAAGGACGAACGCGAGCGTATCGACGACGGCTGGTTGCACACCGACGCAGCAGACGGCGAAGACTCGCCGGTTTTGCGCACGCAGGTTTTCGAAGAGCGCGCGAAGAGCATCCTGACCCGCAACGCGTCGCCGGATATTCCGTTCACCGTTTCGCTGAATCCGTATCGCGGTTGCGAGCATGGCTGCATCTACTGTTTCGCGCGGCCCACGCACAGTTACCTGGGGCTTTCGCCGGGTCTCGACTTCGAGAGCCGCATTTATGCCAAGGTCAACGCGGGCGAACTGCTCGAACGGGAGTTGTCGAAACCGTCCTATCAGCCGGAACCCATCGCGCTCGGCGTGAATACCGACGCGTATCAGCCTGTCGAACGCGATTTGCGTCTCACGCGCCGGGTAATCGAAATCCTTCACGAGCGCGGGCATCCGTTCGCGGCGATCACGAAGTCTTCGCTGATCGAGCGCGACATCGACCTGCTCGCGCCGATGGCTGAACGCGGACAGGTCATGGCGGCGATCACCGTGACGACGCTCGACGCCGACATCGCGCGCACGCTGGAGCCGCGCGCGGCCACGCCGTCGCGGCGGCTGCGCACGATTCGCGCGCTGAGCGAGGCGGGGATTCCGGTGGGTGTCAGCATCGCGCCCGTGATTCCGTTCGTGACGGAGCCGGATATGGAACGGGTGCTGGAGGCGTGCGCCGAGGCGGGCGCGACGAGCGCGAGCTATATCGTGCTACGTCTGCCGTGGGAGGTCGCGCCGCTTTTCAAGGATTGGCTGGCGGCGCATTTTCCGGATCGCGCCGATCGCGTGATGAGCCGTGTGCGCGACATGCGCGGCGGCAAGGACTACGACTCGAACTTCGCGACGCGGATGAAGGGAGAAGGGCTATGGGCCGACATGCTGAAGCAGCGTTTCCAGAAAGCGACGAAACGACTCGGCCTGAACGCGCGGCAGCGCGGGATTCTCGATATGTCGGGATTTCGACGGCCGGACGCGCCGAGCGCTCCCGCAAAGGCGGCCGATAGCGTCCAGTTGAAGCTTTTTTGAACCGCGTTATTGCGAAAGCGCCTTCGCCGCCTGCACCTGGCCTTCGAAATAAGTCTGAAATGTCAGCGCAAGCCCCGTCATCAGGAGAAATGCGCCGATCAGCAGCGAAAACATCACGACGAAGATCACGGTCCAGCCTGAGCGGCTATGCTGGCCGGTGTTTGCGTTGAACTGCGCGTCCCATTTCGCGTCGGGGCGCAGTCCGTAGACGATCGCGGAGAGAAACGCGGCGAGCAGCGAGACGGCGCCGGGAAACGCGAGCACCCAGCCGAGCAGCGACGCGCGCTCCGTCGAGGCGAGCAACATGAAGCCGAGCGCGCCGAGCACGATGCCGACGATATGCGCCCAGCCGAACTTGTCGCGCATTCCATATAGATAGAAGCGATGCGCGCCGATGCTGCCGAGCAGGAAGGCGAGCGCGGCGGTCAGCGTTTTCGAGCGGAAACGGCCGGCGGCGGGACGGCTGGACGTGCTGGAGACGGACGGTTTCGTGGCGGAAGGCGAGGGATTCATCGGCGATGGGTGAAAGCGGTGGACCGGAAGCGAGGGCGCCGCGCGCCCGACGCCGCATTCTACGCCCCCGCATCGGTTCGCGACCGACCGGGTCGCCGGCGCGGCGCGTTAGAATTCACGTCTGCGTCGCGGCAGAAGACGTTGGTTTGCCGTCTTCCCTGCGCCGTCCGACTCGCGCCATCCCGATTTATCCGGTTAAGTGTTTGTTAAGGCTCCGCTTTCCCGCTATAATCGCGTGTTTTGGTAGTTCCGAACCCCGGTTTTTCAAGGATTTCAGCATGGTCATCATCCGCTTGGCTCGTGGCGGCTCGAAGAAGCGCCCCTTTTACAACATCGTCGCAACCGATTCGCGTAGCCGCCGTGACGGCCGCTTTATCGAGCGCGTTGGTTTCTACAACCCGGTCGCCACGAAGGGCGAATCGCTGCGTATCGCGCAGGACCGCCTGACCTACTGGCAAGGCGTGGGCGCGCAACTGTCGCCGACCGTCGAGCGTCTGGTCAAGCAAGCGCAACAAGCTCAACCGGCTGCCTAAGGTGAAAATCGACGGTGACGTGCGCCGCCAACCGGCGCGCATCGTCCGGTCGATATTCGCTGCCGAGGTTCGGTTGAAGTTTGCTCGAGAGGTCGTCGATGTCATCGCGTGATTCGGCTTCCGGTCAGACACACGACGTGCGTTCGGAGTCGAAGCCGGAGCAAAAGGACGCTGCCACGTTCGGTGCGTTCGTGCGCAAGCCGGCCGCGCGTCGCGTGGCCGCTGAGGCTTCGGGCGACGAGACGCGCATCGAGCCGGTCGAAAGCCTGCCGGACGATGCGATCGAAGTCGGCGCAATCGTCGATGCTTACGGCCTGAAGGGCTGGGTCAAGGTCGTGCCGCACGCGAACGCGGGGCACGGCGGCGACGCGATGCTGTCGGCGAAACGCTGGTGGCTCGTGAAAGGCAGCGACCTGAAATCGGCGCGGTGCGTACAGTCGAAGGTACACAGCGGCACCATCGTCGCGCGGCTTTCCGGCTGCGACGACCGCGACGCGGCGCTCGCGCTGCGCGGTCACACGGTGCATGTCGGGCGTGGCGACTTCCCGAAACTCGACGGCGAAGACGAATTCTACTGGGTCGATCTGATCGGCCTCTTTGTCGAGAACGAAGCGGGCGTGGCGCTGGGCCGCGTCGCCGACATGATCGACAACGGCGCGCACTCCATCATGCGCGTCGAATATCCGGCTACCTCGAAAGAAGGCAAGCCGGTCAACGGCGAGCGGCTGATCCCATTCGTCGGCGTGTACGTCAAAACGGTGGATCAGGCGGCGAAGAAAATCGTCGTCGACTGGGACGCCGACTATTAAATCTGTCATGAACAGCAAGGGGAGAGAGCGATGCAGTTCGATGTCGTAACGCTCTTCCCCGACATGTTTCGCGCGCTGACCGACTGGGGCATCACCAGCCGGGCAGTGAAGCAGGAACGGTTCGGTCTGCGCACGTGGAATCCGCGCGATTTCACCACCGACAACTATCGGACCGTCGACGATCGTCCGTATGGCGGCGGTCCCGGCATGGTCATGCTGGCGCGGCCGCTGGAAGACGCGATCGCCGCGGCGAAAGCCGCGCAGGCGGAGCAGGGCATCGCGAGCACGCGGGTGGTGATGATGTCGCCGCAAGGCGCGACGCTCGATCACGATCGCGTGATGCGGTTTGCGCAGGAACCCGGTCTCGTGTTGCTGTGCGGACGTTATGAGGCGATCGACCAGCGCCTGATCGAGCGGGTCGTCGACGAGGAAATTAGCCTCGGCGACTTCGTGCTCTCCGGCGGCGAGCTGCCGGCGATGGCGCTGATGGACGCAGTCGTGCGGCAGCTTCCGGGCGTGCTGAACGACGCGCAGTCGGCGGTGCAGGACAGTTTCGTCGATGTGCTGCTCGATTGTCCGCATTACACGCGGCCCGAAGAATACGAAGGCATGCGCGTGCCCGATGTGCTGCTCGGCGGCCATCACAAGGAAATCGAGGCGTGGCGGCGGCGCGAGTCGCTGAAGAACACGCTGGCAAAGCGCCCCGATCTGATCGCGCGGGCGCGCAGGAACAAGATGTTGAGCCGTGCCGACGAGGCATGGCTCGCAAGTCTCGCGAAAGAGGCATCGAAAGCGCAGTAGCAATTCGAGCTTTCGGCTGATCGAGCGAGGCGCAAAGGCGGCGCCGGCCATTCGTGGACGGCGTCAGATGTGAATCCATCCTCTACCGAGGCCACGCGAAGCGGGCACACAACTTCGGCAAGATGGCACCAGGAGTCAGTAATGAATCTGATTGAACAACTCGAGAAGGAAGAAATCGCGCGCGCACTCGGCGATAAGTCCATCCCCGAATTCGCCCCCGGCGATACGGTCATCGTTAGCGTCAACGTGGTCGAAGGTACGCGCAAGCGTGTCCAGGCTTACGAAGGCGTGGTGATCGCAAAGCGCAACCGCGGTCTCAACTCGAATTTCATCGTCCGCAAGATTTCGTCGGGCGAAGGCGTCGAGCGTACCTTCCAGACGTACTCGCCGCTGCTCGCGAGCATCGTCGTGAAGCGTCGCGGTGACGTGCGTCGTGCAAAGCTGTACTACCTGCGCGAGCGCTCGGGCAAGTCGGCTCGAATCAAGGAAAAGCTGGTCTCGAAGGACCGTGCTGCTTCCAAGGCATAAGAGCTGCGCTACCCAGAAAAAGCACCCATCCGGGTGCTTTTTTCTTTGATGTGTTCAAATTGGTTTTCCGCCTCGATTCTTTCCCTCCGTGTCCCCCAGCAAGCAATCGACTCCGCGCATCCTCGAGCCCGAACTTCTGCCCGTCGTGTCGACCGGCGCGAATCTGCCGCCCATTCCCGCCGCGCGCCTGACGCCCGACGGCCTGCGCGCTCGCTTCAAGGAGACGCTCGATTGGTCGCAGGAAGCGCCCGAAGCGCGGATCAAGGCGATCGGCGGCGATCCGCGCGTGGCGTCGGTGCTGGTGGCGCTCGTGGTGCGCGATCACGGGCTTTCCGTGCTGCTGACTCAGCGCGCGGATCATCTGTCGGACCACGCGGGGCAGATCAGTTTTCCCGGCGGCCGCCGCGAGCCGGAAGACGCCGATGCCGCCGCCACCGCCTTGCGAGAGGCGCACGAGGAAGTGGGGCTCGCGCCGGAACGCGTGGAAGTGCTCGGCGCGATGCCGGACTATTTGACGGGCACCGGTTTTCGCGTGACGCCGGTCGTCGCGCTGGTTCATCCGCCGTTTACGCTGACGGCCGACACGCTCGAAGTCGCCGATATCTTCGAAGTCCCGCTCGCCTTTCTGATGAACCCGGCCCATCACGAAGTGAGGCTCTTCAAGTGGGAAGGCGGCGAGCGTCGTTTTTTTGCGATGCCCTACGTCGCGAGCGAAAAGAAGGCTCCGTATTTCATCTGGGGCGCAACGGCCGGCATGTTACGCAATTTCTATCGCTTCCTCGCGGCTTGAGCGATCGCGAGCGCGCGAGCCACAGTCGTCGCTTATTGCGCGAAATGCTTAGCGCGCTAAACGCGTGCGACGCTGTGCTATCGTTACGCGAAATTCGTAAAACTCGAATGTCTCGGCGCATCGCATGACTTTTTTCTCCGTATTGCTGGCCCTCATCATCGAGCAGGTGCGCGCGCTTTCGCCGCACAATCCCGTGTCGGCGCTGCTCAAATATCATGCGGAATCGACGGCGCACGGGTTCGATGCCGGCAAGCCGAAGCATGGCATCCTCGCGTGGCTGGTGGTCGTGGTGCCGTGGACGCTCGCCGTCGGGCTCGTCTATTACGTGCTGTACCGGATCAACTTCGTGCTCGCGTTCCTGTGGAACGTGGTGATCGTGTACTTCACGCTCGGTTTCCGGCAGTTCAGCCACTACTTCACCGATATCCACCTCGCGCTCAATAACGACGACGTGCCGCGCGCCCGCGAAGTGCTCGCCGAGTGGACCGGCCTCGATACCATCGACATGCCGGTGAGCGAGATCGTCCGGCATACGCTGGTCTATGCGGTCGTTGCGTCGCATCGGCATGTATTCGGCGTGTTCTTCTGGTTCCTGATTCCGATCGGTCCGGCCGGCGCGGTGTTCTACCGCATCGCCGAATATCTGGCCCGCACGTGGGCGACGCCCGCCGAAGAGCGCTCGGTCGCGTTCACGACGTTTGCGAAACAGGCGTTTTTCGTGATCGACTGGGTGCCGGCGCGGTTGACGGCGCTCGGGTTCGCGATCGTCGGCAATTTCGAGGATGCGATCTACGCCTGGCGCAACCACGCGAAGCAGTGGCCCGACGCGAACGAAGGCGTGCTGCTCGCGGCCGGCAGCGGTGCGCTCGGCGCGCGACTGGCCGGGCCGCTGGCCGAGCCGTTGAGTGTCGAGGCGCTGGCAGTCGGCGATGCAAGCCCGTTGCCCGTCGGCGACGACTGCACGCCCCGCACGCTGCAATCGGCGGTCGGGCTCGTGTGGCGCGCCGTGATCCTGTGGATGCTGCTCTTGCTGATGCTCACCATCGCGGTGTGGCTCGCGTAAGGCGCGGTAATCAGTCGTCGAGCGGATTGCGCGCCGTGCCGCACTGCCAGCAGACGGTGAACTGAGCTTCGAGCATTTCCCCGCAATTCGCGCAACGCCACGGCCGCGCGTCCGACGCCGGCCCGCTCTTCGCGCGCTCCAGTAACCGCCACGCCAGCGCCTCGTCGCGATCGTCGACGATCCAGATTTCCGGCGCGCATTGATCCGCCGGAATTTCCCCCAACGCGCCATTCAGATAGCGGTTGTGCAATTCGCACGGCACGCCCGCGGTCGCCAGCACGTTCACCCAATGCTGGGCCGTGATCAGGTTCGGCGCGCGCGTGAGCCTTTTCATGCCGATATGCCGTCACGAAAGCACGCGTTCATCGCACGATCTGGCTGGCTTCGTGCACGAGTTGCGCGTAGAGCGCGTGTCGCTCCGGCCTGATTTTGCCGTCATCGACGGCGTCCAGAATCGCGCAGCCCGGCTCTTGCAGATGATGGCAGTTGTAGAAGCGGCATTTGCCGAGAAAAGGCCGGAAGTCGGCGAACGCGCGCTCCAGTTGTCCTTCCGACAGATGATGCAGCCCGAACTCCTGAAATCCCGGCGAATCGATCAGCGAGCCGCCGCCCGGTAACGGATAGAGGCGCGTGAACGTCGTCGTGTGACGGCCGCTGTTGAGCGCCGTCGAGATTTCGCGGGTCGCCGCTTCGGCTTCCGGCACGAGAATGTTGACGAGCGTTGATTTGCCCATGCCCGACTGGCCGAGCAGGATCGTCGCGCGGGATTTGAGCAGCGCGTCGAGCTGCGGATGCACGGCGCCCGGCGCGAGCTTTGCCGACAGTTCCACCACCGTGTAGCCCAGCGCGCGATACGGCGCGAGCCGCTCGCGCGCGAGCGGCAGCGCCGCTTCGACGTCGATCTTGTTTAGGACGATCAGCGGTTCGAGTCCGTGCGCCTCGGCGGCGATCAGCGCGCGTCCGAGCAGGTCCTCGCTGAAATGCGGTTCGGTGGCGAGCACGATCAGCAACTGGTCCAGATTCGCCGCGAAGAGCTTCGACTTGAACTGGTCGGATCGATAGAGCAGATTGCGCCGCTCCCCAATCTCGACGATCACGCCCTGATCCGCCGACGACTGCTCGTAGATCACCCGATCGCCGACGGCGACTTCGCTTTTCTTGCCGCGCGGGAAGCACTGGAGCATCGCGCTGCCGTCGGCGGGCGCGACGAGGTAATGGCGTCCGTGCGCCGCGATCACCGTCCCTTCGATGCGCGCACCGGACGTGCGCGTCGGTTTGCCGGCGCGCGCCGTCATGCGGCGTGCTGCATCAGGCGATCGATCCGCTGCGACGCCGGCGGATGCGAGTAATAGAACGCGGTATAGAGCGGATCGGGCGTGAGCGTCGACGCGTTGTCTTCATACAGCTTCACGAGCGCGTTGACGAGATCCTTCGGATCGGTCTGGCTGGCGGCGAAGGCGTCAGCTTCGAATTCGTGCTTGCGTGAGCTTAAGCTGCCGAGCGGTGTCACGAAGAACATGAACACCGGCAAGGCGAGCATGAACAGCACGAGCGCGAGCCCGTTGTTGCTGCCGACGAGCGACGGGCGCACGCCCAGACCTTCGTAGAACCAGACCGTCTGCGCGAGCCAGCCGAGCAGCGCGAGCATCGCGAGGCTGATCGCGAACATGACGACGAGCAGTTTCAGCACGTGGCGCCGCTTGAAGTGCCCGAGTTCATGCGCGAGCACCGCTTCGATTTCGCTGCCGGAGAGGCGCGCGAGGAGCGTGTCGAAGAAGACGATGCGCTTCGCCGCGCCGAATCCCGTGAAATACGCGTTGCCGTGCGCGGAGCGGCGGCTGCCGTCCATCACGAAAAGGCCCTTCGCCGCGAAGCCGGTGCGCGACATCAGGTTTTCGATGCGCGCGCGCAGCGCTTCGTCCTTCAGCGGCTCGAACTTGTTGAAGAGCGGCGCGATGAAAGTCGGATAAATGATCATCGCGAGCAGCTGGAACGCCACCCACACGATCCACGTCCAGAGCCACCAGAGCGGCCCCGCGCGATTCATGAGCCAGAGCGTGACGAACAGCAGCGGCAGGCCGATTGCGATGCCGAGCAGCACGCCCTTCACGAGATCGACGAAAAAGAGCTTCTTCGACATGCGGTTGAAGCCGAACTTCTCTTCGACGACGAAATGACGGATGTAGTCGAACGGCAGGTCGACGAGGCTCGTGATCGCGATCACCGACGCGACGAGCGCGATCTGCCCGAGGTAGCCCCGGCCGAGCCAGTCGCTGATCGCGAGATCGAGTTGCTGCACGCCGCCGAGCAGCGTCAGCGCGACGAGCACGGCCGCGCTCACGACCACTTCGATCATGGTGAGGCGCGTGCGCTCGACGGTATAGTCGGCGGCGCGCTGGTGCGCGGCGAGCGCGATCGTGCCGGTGAACTGCTGCGGCACCTGGTTGCGGTTCGCCGCGACATGGCGGATCTGGCGCGAAGCCAGCCAGAGCTTGGTTCCGACCATCGCGACGAGAGCGACGACGAACACGACCGAGACGACGAGATTGAGATTGGACATCCGGGGATTCCGATTGGACTATGCGAGAATTATAGGTTCTTGGCCGCGCTGGCGCCGCTCGATGCGCCGGTTTCAGCCGGCGCTTTCCGGCTTCGGCGCCAGCATACACGCGAGCGCGGCCCGTCTCCCATTCCAGGCGTTCTCCATGACCGACATACTCGATCCTTCCGAACCGGCGAACTCCGCCGTCCTCGTGCGCAGCGACATGAACCTCGTGTGGCTCGACATGGAGATGACGGGCCTCGAACCCGACAACGACCGCATCATCGAGATCGCGGTCGTCGTGACGAATTCGACGCTCGACAAGCTGGTGGAAGGGCCGGTGCTCGCGATTCATCAGGACGAGGAAGCGCTCGGCAAGATGGACGAATGGAACCGCAACACGCACGGCCGCTCCGGACTGACCGAGCGCGTGCGGGCGTCGACGGTGGATGAAGCCGAAGCCACGCGCCAGATTCGCGAGTTTCTCGGCCAGTACGTGCCGCCGGGCAAGTCGCCGATGTGCGGCAATTCGATCTGTCAGGACCGCCGCTTCATGGCGCGCTGGATGCCCGAACTGGAAGCGTTCTTCCACTATCGCAATCTCGACGTCAGCACGCTGAAGGAATTGTGCCGCCGCTGGCAGCCCGCGATCTACAAGGGTTTCCAGAAGCGCGCGATGCACACCGCGCTCGCCGACATCCACGAGTCCATCGACGAACTGAAGTATTACCGCGAGCACTTCCTGATTCCGGGCGCGTCCGTCGCGTCGGCGAGCGACGCGACTTAAGCTTTCGCCGGACGGATCGCGCTCTTCGGCCGGAACGCGGCAACCGCTTCCGGCCGCGTTTCGATGTACGGTCCGCCGATCAGGTCGATGCAGTAGGGCACCGCGGCGAAGATGCCGGGCACCTGGGTCTTGCCGTCGGCGTCTTTCAACCCTTCGAGCGTTTCGCGAATCGACTTCGGCTGGCCGGGCAGATTGATGATGAGCGCGGCGTGATCTTCCGTTTCGCGGATCACCGCGACCTGCCGCGACAGAATCGCCGTCGGCACGAAATTCAGGCTGATCTGGCGCATCTGTTCGCCGAAGCCCGGCATCGGCTTCGTCGCGACGGCGAGCGTCGCCTCGGGCGTGACGTCGCGCCGCGCGGGGCCGGTGCCGCCCGTCGTCAGCACGAGATCGCAGCCGATCACGTCCACCAGTTCGACGAGCGTCGCGGAAATGGTCGCGGCGTCGTCGTGGATCAGGCGCGTTTCCGTGCGCCACGGCGTCGCGAGCGCAACGCCCAGCCACGTTTGAAGCGACGGAATGCCCTTGTCTTCGTAGACGCCCTGCGACGCCCGATCGCTGATCGACACGAGCCCGATCAGCACTTCATCCGGATGATTACGCGTGGGTTTCGTCATCGTCGTCGTCGGCCCGTTCGTCGTCAGCGTCGTCTTCGTCTGCTTCCACGCCCGCCGCGTTCTTGATCCACTGGAACAGCTCGCGGAAATAGCGCGGCGGCTTCTGCTGCTCGCGTTCCTTGCGCGCATTGCGGATCAGCGTGCGGCCTTCCTGCGCATCGACGCCCGGATGCTCGCGGATGAATTCGGTCAGCGCGGCGTCGTCGGCGAGCAGCTTTTCGCGGGCGCGCTCGATCCAGTGCAGCTTCGCCGTCTCGGCGCGGTTCACGCCGCGATAGCTGTCGAGCGCGGTGCGGATCAGCGCGGTTTCGTCGTCGGTCAGCGAGCGCATCACGCGGCCGACGTACTGCACCTGACGGCGCTTGCCCTCGTGATCGGTGATGCGGCGCGCTTCGCGCACGGCGTCGCCCAGGCTTTCGGGCATCGGCATGCGTTTTAACGCATCTTTCGGCAGCGCGATGAGCGCCTCGCCCAGATCCTGCAGCGCGTGCATGTCGCGCTTCAACTGGGATTTGCTGGGACGGTCGTAACCGTTGTCGTTCGCGTCCTGCTCGGCGGCGGACGCGTTTTCGATCGGTTGAATGCGGGTTTTTCGGTTCATCGCGATATTGTAGCTTGCCGGCCTCCCGGTGATTTCCCGGGCACGCGCGAGCATGCCCCGAAGTCCTTCGACGTTGACGAGTGAATGCGCGCCGACCTTGCTATGATCGCGTGATGCGCTCGAAGCACGCGGTGCGCCGGCAGCGCTCGCTGCGACCGGGCATCGCGCGCAGCAGCAGGCGCGAACCCATGCAACGAACACGCGGGCCCTCAGTTCGGCCCGACCCTCAAGGCAACGAAAAATGGCAGCAGACATGGACGTCAAACAACGCTTTTTCCCGCATACCCAGGACGAGCTGAAGGAAATCGCGTCCGATATCCTGCGTCACGCGAAGGAACTCGGTGCCACCGACGCGGCCACCGAAATCTCCGAGGGCGACGGCCTGTCGGTCAGCGTGCGGCGCGGCGAAGTCGAGACGATCGAGCATAACCGCGACAAGATGGTCGGCGTGACGGTGTTCATCGGCAAGAAGCGCGGCAATGCCAGCACCGCCGACTTCACGCGTCAGGCGCTGAAGGACACGGTCGCGGCCGCGTACAACATTGCGCGCTTCACGGCTGAAGACAGCGCCGCCGGCCTCGCGGAAGAAGAGCTGCTCGAAAAGTCGCCGCAGGATCTCGATCTCTATCACCCGTGGCACATCGACGCCGAAGAAGCCGCCGACGTCGCCCGGCGCGCGGAAGATGCCGCGTTCGCCGTCGATCCGCGCATCAAGAATTCGGAAGGCGCGAGCATTTCGGCGCAGCATTCGCAGTTCGTGCTCGCGACGTCGCGCGGCTTCCTGGCCGGTTATCCGTACTCGCGCCACTACATCTCGTGCGCGCCGATCGCCGGCAGCGGCCGCAACATGCAGCGCGACGACTGGTACACCTCCAAGCGCGACGCCGCCGATCTGGCCGACCCGGAAGCCGTCGGACGATACGCAGCCGAGCGCGCGCTGTCGCGCATCGGCGCGCGCAGCCTCGACACGCGCAAGTGCCGCGTGCTGTTCGAAGCGCCGCTCGCGGCCGGCATTCTCGGCGCGTTCGTGCAGGCGGTGAGCGGCGGCGCGCTGTATCGCAAGACCACGTTCCTCGTCGACAGCCTCGGCAAGCCGGTGTTCGCGCCGCACGTCCAGGTCGTTGAAGACCCGCACGTGCGCGGCGGCATGGGCAGCGCGCCGTTCGACGAAGAAGGCGTGCGCACGCAGCGCCGCAGCGTTGTCGAGGATGGCGTCGTGCAGGGCTATTTCCTGTCGACGTATTCGGCGCGCAAGCTCGGCATGAAGACGACCGGCAACGCGGGCGGCTCGCACAACCTGACGCTGCGCAGTTCGCTCACGAAGCCGGAAGACGATTTCGAAGCGATGCTGAAGAAGCTCGGCACGGGCCTCTTGCTGACCGAACTGATGGGGCAGGGCGTGAATTACGTGACGGGCGATTATTCGCGCGGCGCGTCGGGCTTCTGGGTCGAGAACGGCAAGATCCAGTATCCGGTCGAGGAAATCACGGTCGCGAGCACGCTGCAGGAGATGTTCCGCCACATCGAGGCGATCGGCGCGGATACCGTCGTGCGCGGGACCAAGGAAATCGGTTCGGTGCTGATCGAGAAGATGACGATCGCGGGGCAGTAGGCGCTTTTTCCCGCGGGTAATGAAAAGCCCCGGATGACGCAACGTCATCCGGGGCTTTTCATTTGGCGCGCGGTTTCAGTCGCGGCGCCGATACACGACGAACGCGTAGTCGAAGTCGTTCGGCGCGGCGGCGCGATGCCGCTCGCGCGATTGTTCGATCCACTCGTCCGGATCGAACGCGTCGAGCTTCGTGTTGCCTTCGAAGTCGGCGTCGATTTCGGTGACGATCAGCTTGCCGGCGTGGCGGATCGCCTCGCGATACAACTGCGCGCCGCCGATCACGAACGCTTCGCGCGCGTCGTCGGCGACCGCGAGTGCGAGCGCGTCGTCGAGACTCGCGACGGTGTCGCAGCCTTCGAAGCGGCGCGCCGCGTCGCGCGAGACGACGATATTGCGCCGCCCCGGCAAGGGCCGGCCGATCGATTCGTGCGTTTTGCGGCCCATGATGATGGGCGAGCCCATCGTCGTGCGCTTGAAGAACGCGAGGTCTTCGGGCAGGCGCCAGGGCAGGTCGTTGTCGCGTCCGATCACGCCATTGCGCGCGCGGGCGACGATCAGGGTCAGCGTCGTCATGTAAGCGGAAGTGGGTTTAAGCAGGCTTGCGCCGGAGTTCGCAGGCCGAAACAGCGGGCGGCGGTCGCGGCGGGGGCCCAATTCTAACCGACTGCGCGAAACGGTCGGTGTGACGTGGCTCCGAGGGACGGCGGAACGCTCAGGCGCTGACGGTGCCCGCGTCGCGGCCCGCGTCGACGGGGACGGGCACCGGAGCCGGCTGCGGCAAAGGTGTCTGAGCCTGGCCGGGAACGACGGGCGTGGGCGACGTGATCTCGTCCCACAGCGTGATGGACATGCCGCTTTGCGCGACGAGCGCGACCGGCGCGGCTTCGGCGCAAATCGGGGCGTCCGGCGCGGCGCACGAAGCGTTCGGAACCTCGGCAACGACGTCGGCCGTTGCAAGCGAAACGGCCGAAAGCGCGACGCTCGTATTATTTGATGCGAGCGCTGAATCCGAAGTGATTTGTGCGAACGTACGTGCCGTAATACGCATCTCTTACTCCTGTCACATTCTCCTTTTAGCCAGATTTATGCCATCGTGTGCAATCCCTTGCCGGATATGGAGCGTGCTCAGATTGGCGAAGAAAGCCGCATAAAAAATCGGCGAAAACGTTTCACGCGTGAAACGGGACGCCGAAAAAGCGGAAAATCGGGTAAATACGTGTACAAATTTTTCTCTCGTTAATTACGGTGAAACAACTTTCAGCAGACAGGCGACAAAGCCGCAGGAGGCCCGTCCGATAAGGGTCCGAATAGCGTGCAGAGAGCTTTTATGGATATTTGTTTTCGAAGGTTCTGCGTTATAGTAGTCTCTCAAAAGCACACAATCAGACAAAAGGTAACGGAGGAAAAGCGCGCTCAGTAATATCTGCAGTTCGGGGTCACGGTGTTTGAAAGAATTGCACGGTAGTGAGTATCCCTGCAATCGTCTGTGTATCGATGTACCGAGGGCCTGAACTACGCGACCTTTTCAGCTACCGTTGAAGAAAGGATCTGAATAATGGAAGTCGCTCGGCGGCAACTCATCTATGTCACTCGCGATCCAAGCGAGGCGCTGTGCGCGCGATTCGAGGAGCGCGGATGGCATATTGAAGTCGTGGCGAGCGCGCGGGATGCGCGCAAGTCGCTGCGCACTGACCTGGCGACAGGCGGCCTGCTCGACTTGTCGAGCCGGTTCGAATCGCACGAACTCGCGGCGTTCGAGGCGTCGCTCACGCTGACGAACGTCGGCTGGGTGGCGGCCACTGTCACGGGCCAGCTCGAAGACGCGGCCGTGCGCCGTCTCATCCGCGATTATTGTTTCGATTACGTCACGTTGCCGACGTCGAACGATCGTATCGTCGATGCGGTCGGCCACGCGTACGGCATGGTGTCGCTGCACGACTCGGCGTCGAACGACGCGCGCGCGGCGGGCGGCGAGGGCCGCGCCGAGGGCGAAATGGTGGGCTCGTGCGACGCGATGCTCGCGCTCTTCCGTTCGATCCGCAAGGTCGCGATGACCGATGCGCCCGTCTTCATCTCCGGCGAATCGGGCACCGGCAAGGAACTCACCGCCGTCGCGATTCACGAGCGCTCGGCGCGGCGCAGCGAACCGTTCGTCGCGATCAATTGCGGCGCGATTCCGGCGCATTTGCTGCAATCCGAACTCTTCGGCTACGAGCGCGGCGCGTTCACCGGCGCGAACCAGCGCAAGATCGGGCGCGTCGAAGCGGCCAATGGCGGCACGCTGTTCCTCGATGAAATCGGCGACCTGCCGCTCGAAAGCCAGGCGAGCCTGCTGCGGTTTTTGCAAGAGCGCAAGGTGGAACGTCTCGGCGGCCACGGCTCGACGCCTGTGGACGTGCGCATCATTTCGGCGACCCACGTCGACATGCAGACGGCGATGATCGAAGGGCGCTTTCGCGCCGACCTGTATCACCGTCTGTGCGTGTTGCAGATCGACGAGCCGCCGCTGCGCGCGCGCGGCAAGGACATCGAGTTGCTCGCGAAGCACATGCTCGACCGCTTCAAGAAGGACGCGAGCCGGCGTCTGCGCGGCTTCTCGCCGTGCGCGATCGCGGCGATCCACAACTACGGCTGGCCGGGCAACGTCCGCGAACTGATCAACCGCGTGCGGCGTGCGATCGTGATGTCGGAAGGGCGGCAGATCACCGCGCGCGATCTCGAACTGGGCGAATACGTCGAAGTGGCGCCGGTGTCGCTTGCGCAGGCACGCGAAGCGGCCGAGCGGCAGGCGATCGAACTGGCGCTTTTGCGTCATCGTGGACGCCTCGGCGACGCCGCCCACGAACTCGGGATCTCGCGCGTGACGCTGTATCGTCTGTTGAGCGCGCACGGTATGCGTCACATCGAAGTCGACGCGCCCACGGAACACGCGACGCGCGGTTGAACAATCATCGGCGGGCGCCGTTCGCGCGCCTGCCAGTTTCGCTTCATTTTCTCTCGGCTCCGGTCCGGCATTGCCTTGCCGCGCTTGGTAAAATCACGTCTTTCTGCCCATATAGAGCGAGCCGTGTAGGCGCGTCGAAGGAAATCGCATGAAACAGTATCTCGAGCTCGTCCGCACGATCCTCGACACCGGCACATGGCAGGAAAACCGCACGGGAATCCGCACCATCGGCATGCCCGGCGCCATGCTGCGCTTTGATTTGCAGCAGGGCTTCCCGGCCGTCACCACGAAGAAACTCGCATTCAAGTCGGCGATCGGCGAGATGATCGGTTTCCTGCGGGCGTCGAGGAGCGCGGCGGAGTTTCGCGCGCTCGGCTGCAAGGTGTGGGACGCCAACGCGAACGAAAATCCGCAGTGGCTCGCGAACCCGTATCGCGAGGGCCCCGACGATCTCGGCGACGTGTACGGCGTGCAATGGCGCCAGTGGCCGGCCTACAAGGTGATCGATGCCAACGCAGGCGACCAGATCGCCGATGCCACCCATCGCGGCTATCAGGTCGTGACGAGCTTCGTCGAAGGCGGGCGCGAGAAGGTGCTGCTCTACAAGGCGATCGACCAGTTGCGGCAATGCCTCGATACGATCGTCGAGAACCCGACCGACCGGCGCATTCTGTTTCATGCATGGAACCCGGCGAAACTCGACGAGATTGCGCTGCCCGCGTGCCATCTGCTGTATCAGTTCATTCCGAACGCGGCGAAGCGGGAAATCTCGCTGTGCCTGTATATCCGCAGTAACGACGTCGGCCTCGGCACGCCGTTCAACCTGACCGAAGGCGCGGCGCTCTTGCATCTCGTCGGACGGTTGACGGGCTATGCGCCGCGCTGGTTCACGTATTTCATCGGCGACGCGCACATCTACGAGAACCAGCTCGACATGCTCAACGAGCAACTCACGCGCGAGCCGTTCGCCAGTCCGCAACTGGTCCTCTCTGATCGCGTGCCCGACTACGCCGTGACGAACCGTTATGAACCGGAGTGGCTGGAGAAAATCGAGCCGGCGGATTTCGCGCTGGAGGGATATCGGCATCACGAGGCGCTCAAGGCGCCGATGGCGGTGTAGTTTTGCGCCTCCTGATGCTCAAGCAAAACGCGCGGCCCTGACCGCGCGTTTTGCTTTTTTCGGACCGGGCGAGACGCTTTAGCCCCGGTGATGCGGGTCGCCGTTGCCGCCGGCCGTGTGCGGCTGCTCCTGATGTGGCGGAGCCTGGTGCTGCTGCGAGGGCTGCTGCGGTTGCGCACGCGGCTCCTGACGGGCTTGCGGTTGCGGCGGCGGCATCTGCTGCGGTGTCGGCGCGTGGACCTGCTGGCGGGGCATCTGCTGGGCCTGCGGCGCGTGAACCTCGGGGCGGGGCATCGGCTGGGTCTGCGGCGGACGGAAGTCCTGTCGCGGCTCGCGCGCGTTCTGGTTCTGCACCTGCTGTTGATGCGCCGGTGGCTGCGCTTGCGGCTGCTGAGCGCCGCGGAAGATCTGCGGCGGTTGCGCCGACGCGGACCGCTGGTCGTTGCGCATCGGCGCGGCCTGCGGCATCGGCGGCGGGATGCGTTGATCGGCATGCTGCATCGGCGGATGCGGAACCGCAGCTGCGTCCCGTTGCTGCGGGCCATTTGCCGCGAACGCGCCATTCTGGCGAGGCGGTTGTCCGGCTGGACGCTCTTGCGGCGAGGCGTTGCGCTGCTGCTGGCGGTCGGCCTGCATCGCAGGCGAATTTCGGCCGACGTGCTGCTGACCGTCGTTACCGGACCATTGCGGTCCGTGCTGGACGAGCCCCGGTTGTCGGTTGGCATCGGAAGGTGGCTGACCGTTGCCCCATTGCACCGTCTGAGGCGGTCGCGGGACGCCGCCGTTGCGTCCGTCGCCGGGGGGATGGCCTGCCTGCGAGCCGCCGCGCGGCGTCTGCGCCCCGGCGACGCTCGGATTGACCGGCCGTGCACCGCCGCGCGCCGCGATCGCCGCGTCTTCCAGGGAACGCGCCGGCCCGTGCGTCGCGACGAGATGAATGTTCTCGCGCCCGTTCGGCATCGGCGGCGCATTGCCCCGCGTGTTGCCCCTTGAGGTTCGCGCGCCATCGGCGTCGGGCGCGAAACGTACCGCCGGATTCCCCGCGCCCGTGACGCGCGCGCCCGGACCGGCCGCCAGTCGCCGCGCATAGGTGTCGTGAAACGAGGGGGGCGCAAGCGGGGCGCGGGTCGCGACGACCGGGCGACCGAACGCGCCCTGCGGCGGCCGGTAATCGGCGCGTCGCAGACCCGGTCCGAAGCTCTCGCGCGTCGGCGCGATACCCGGGCCGCCTTCGGTAAAGCGGGGATTGCGCCAGCGCTCCGGGTCCACGCGCACGGCTTCGCGTCCGGCGGGCCGTCCGTGGACGAATGCCGTCGCCGGCACGGCGGTCACGGCGCCCGGTGCGCGATAGTTCACGTAGGCGTTGCGGATGTGCACCGACTGGTCGACGTACACGTTGCGGTTCACCCGCTCGTCATAGCGCGGACTCCAGCCGTTGCGATGTCCGCGCCACGGCTCGCCCGGGCCGAGCGGAAACCACGCCACGCCCGCCGCCGCCGCGCCGCCGATCGCGAGGTTCACGTTCCAGTCGACGCCGCCGCCGCCATCGCCGACGAACGCGACCAGCGCCGGCGCATACGCGGGCGGCGCGCTCTCGACGAGCGGTCCCGGCACCCACGCCCAGCGCGATCCGGCGTAGGCCCAGCGGCCATAGTGGTAAGGCGCGAAGCCCCAGGGCGCGTCGTCGATCCAGGTCCAGCCCCACGGCGCCTGCCATGCCCAGTGTCCCTGCCGATACGGCGCCCAGTCCGCCGGCACCGCGTTCGGCACCCACACGTCGCCGTACGACGGATCGTGCTGCCAGTTGCCATTGGCATCGAGATCCTGATAGCCGGGGACGTCGCGCGACACATAGCGCGCCGAGACCGACCGGTCCTCGGCCGCGTCGCGGTCGGCGGCCCACTGGTCGAAGCCGTCGGCCGCCGGCACGCCGCTCGCCGCGACCTGCTGCAACGCGGTGCCGGCAAAGGTGATCTGCTGGCCGGCGCGCATCGGCGCCGCGCCGCCGTCGCCGTATGCCGTGAGGCTGCCGCTTCGCACGGTGACGGTCGTGCGGCTGCCGTCCGGCGCCACGTCGACGCGATAGTCCCCCGGCGAGGTAATGCCGAGCGCCGCGTTGGGCGTATCGATTTCGTAGGCGCTGCCCGGCGGCACCGAGCGCACGCGGGTCGAGAGCGTTCCCTGCGCGACCTTGAGTTGCGCGTTGGCGTCGTCGAGCGAAAGAATGTCGAGACTCGTCGACGACCCGAGCCGCACCGCCGTCGAGCCGATATGCAGCTCCGAGCGCGCGTTCTCATCGTTCCAGAGCTGGTCGCCGGTCGTGAGCGGCCGGTTGATCTGCGCGTAGCTCCAGTCTGCGCCGCCGGCCGGCTCGCTCGTCACGGTGCCGGCCATGTAGTTCAGGCGCGCGACGCGCCCGGGCGGATCGGCGTCGGCGGGGGCGGCCGCGATATCGGGAGCCGATTGCGTCGATTGCGCCGTTTGCGCGAGCGAGACGGCCGCCGGTCCGAGCAGCAGCGAGCAGGCGCAGAGTGTGGCCGTGGCGATTCGGGTAAGACGATGGACGCGCATGTGGATCTCCCGGGGCGGCGTCGAGTTGTTGTTGTGAAGGCCGACGCGGCCTGTCGATCCAATGTACCTTCCGCGCCTGTATCAGGGCGCTGTCGTTTGTAAGCGGCGGCGTCGCGGCGTAACAAAGCTTTGCAGGCGCGGACGGTCGTCAGCGCTCGTCAGCGCTCGTCAGCGCTCGTCAGCGGTCGGCGAGAAAGCGCTCGAAATGCGCGCGCCCGGACGGCGTCACGCGCAGCACGCGGCGCTTCGTCGTGGCTTCGAGCCAGCCGTGCGCGGCGCAACGGTCGAGAAATGCCGCGCCGAGCGCGCCGCCCAGATGCGGCCGCCGCTCGCTCCAGTCGATGCAGGTGCAGGCGAAGCGCCGTCGCCGCGCGCGTTGTGCGGTGATGTCGATTCCGAGACGCGCGAATTCGCTGGCGCCCTCGGGCGTCGGTTCGAGGGTGGTCGGCCCGTTGTCCGCGCGGCTGGCGGCGGCGAGCCAGCGCCGCGCGAGCATCCGGTCGAAGAGCTGCACCGCCAGTTCGCCCGCCAGATGGTCGTAGCAGGTGCGGGCGTAGCGCATGTCGAGCGGCACGGCGGACGGCGGCCGCTCGGGCGCCGAGCGCTGCGGGGCGCTCGCCTGCGCGAGGTTCGCGAGCGCTTCGATGGCCGCGGCGATGTCGGGCGTCGCGATCCGGTAGTAGCGGTGGCGGCCGCTCACTTCGAGCGCGAGCAGTCCGCCCTCGGTCAGCCGCGCGAGATGCGCGCTCGCCGCCGAGGGCGACAGTCCCGCGATCATCGTCAGTTCGCCGGCCGGCCGCGCGGTGCCGTCCATCAGCGACCAGAGCATCGCGGCGCGCCCCGGATCGGCGAGCAGCGCCCCGATGCGCGAGAGGCCCGGAAAATGGCGCGCGCGGGCGTCGGGGTCGTCGTGGGCGAGTGTCATGGCGTCTCCTGCTCCCGATACAAGATGCGTCCACTTTAAACGCTGCCGGCATCCGATGTTTCACGCGCGGCTGAAACGTCGATGCGCGTGCGCCCGAGGCGCGGGGCTAGAATGACGATTCGCGTATTCATGCCGTTGCAAGGAAATATCATGTCCAAGGTTGCTGTCGCGGCGCTCGTCGCCGCCTTGCTGCTGTGCGCCGGGTGCTCGGGGATGGCGGGATCGTCGTCGTCGTCGTCGGGCGGATCGAGCGGCATCACGATGTACGGCACGATCGACGAAGGCGTGACGATCCGCAAGTAAGGCGCTCGCACGCTGTCGTTCGGGCAGGCGCGGCCCCGGGGCTTTTTGCCGCCCCTATACTCGTTCTTACCCCATCCCTGTCGCGGGAACCTCCCGCACCGCGAGCCGCCATGACCACGCCGACCCCGTCGCCCGCGTCGCTTCAAACCGATACCCCCGCGCCCGAGCGCTCCGAAACCACCTTCCGCTTTCTCGCCGAGCCGACTTCCGTGAATTTCGGCGGCAAGGTCCACGGCGGCGCGCTGATGAAATGGATCGACGAAACCGGTTACGCCTGCGCCGCGATGTGGTCCGGCCGCTATTGCGTGACGGTGAGCGTCGGCAACATCCGCTTTAGGCGGCCGATTCTCGTCGGCAATCTGGTGGAACTGCGCGCACGCGTCGTCGCGACGGGCCGCACCAGCATGCACCTGCACATCTCCGTTCACGCGGGCGATCCGAAGGGCGGCGAACTCCAGCAGACGACCGATTGCCTCGTCGTGTTCGTCGCCGTCGACGAAGCAGGGCGGCCGGCGCCCGTGCCCGCTTTCGTTCCGGTCACCGAGGAGCAGAAGCGCCTCGCCAAATACGCGATGGACGTGAAGGACGCGCTCGATGCGATCGTCGAACTGAAGCCAGAGGAAGTGGCGGCCGGCAAGGTCTGATCGCTCGATAATTGCCGGCAATGCGCAGAAAACTTGCGCCGATCGGCTCGTTTCACGTAACAAATCAGAAGCATCTCATTCATCGACCCGTCCTCGACGGGCATAGTGCAGCGCACTCGCGCCAGCGCGTCTGACGCGCCGCGCGACGCCGACACTTGAACATCGATGAAGGGAGCAAGCATGAGCTGGGCTGCGGGTTACAACAATTCGGTCGAATACACGACCGGCTACTACCAGGAACAGAGCCCGACGTGGCTCAAGGCCGCGCTCGTGATGCAGCGCGTCGCCCCGCCCGCCGAGGGCAAGTTCACCTACTGCGAACTCGGCTTCGGACAGGGCCTGACGTCGCTGATCCTGGCGGCGACGCATCCGCAAGGCGACTTCTACGCGTGCGACTTCAACCCGCTGCACGTGATCGCGGCATCGTCCATTCGCGACGACGCGCAGTTGCCCAATCTCACGCTGCTCGAAAACAGCTTCGGCGAACTGGCCGACGGCCAGGTCGACCTGCCGATGTTCGATTTCGTGACGCTGCACGGCATCGTTTCGTGGGTGTCGAACGAAACGCGCGCGCAGATCGTGCGCTTTCTCGCGCGCTATCTGAAGCCGGGCGGCGTCGTGCAGATCAGCTACAACGCGATGGCCGCGTGCGCGCAGGTCCAGCCGCTGCAACGCCTGCTGACGCTGCATGCCGGCAACCGGGGCGAACACTTCGCGGGCGCGGCGGCATTCGCACGGCAACTGCTCGACACGAACGCGCTCCACTTCCAGCGCAATCCCGACGCGGCCGCACGCGTGAAGTCGTTCGATGCCGCCGACCAGCGCTATCTCGTGCACGAGTACATGCACGAACAATGGACGCCGTTTCACTTCACCGACATGGCGAACGAACTCGCCAACGCCAAGCTCGTGTACGCAGGCAGCGCGCGTTACGTGCAGATGTCGCCGGTGTCGTGGCTCACGAACGAACAGTCGGACGTGATCAATTCGATCAAGGACCCGATGTTCGCGGAAGAAGTCCGCGATTATTTCTGCAACCGGTCGTTCCGTTCCGACGTCTTCGTGCGCGGCCGTGCGCCGCTCAACGACGTGCGTCTGCGCGAGCACGCGAAGCGCGTGCATCTGTGGGCGAATCCGAAGGCGGAATACCAGCCGGCGGTGACGCTCGAGCACGCGAGCGTCAATCGCAGCGAGGATGCTCACCGGCCGCTCTTCGACCTGCTGCGCAGCAAGCCCGAAACGACGCTCGACGAACTCTTCGACGCGCCCGGACTCGCCGGATTCGGCATCGACTCGATCATGCAGCTCGTGCGCTTTTCGCTCGCGGCGGGGGAGACGTCGATCCGTTATGGCGACGTCGCACCGCGCGCCGCCGCCGATCGCCTGAACACCGTGCTGCTGGATCGCGCGGAACGCGGCGAAAAGTGGGATGCGCTTGCGTCGCCGAAATTCGCGGGCGGCGTGCCGGTCGGCTTGCTCGACCAGTTGCTGATCGCGCCGTTGCGCATGAAACGCGATCCGAAAGCGGCGCTCACGAGCGATATCGACGAACTCGTCGCACGCGCCGAGCGCTCGCTCACCAATAGCGGCCTGCACCTGAACGTCGGCTCGCGCGCGACCACGCGTGAAGAAATGCCGGCCGCGATCCGCAACATTTTCAACACGTCCGGTCCGGCACTCGTCGCCCTGTGCGATCAAAACGATCTCTGGCCCGCCAGCGACGCCTGATCGAACGCAGTAACACCGCAAAGCGCGGCGGCTTTCTAGCCGCCGCGTTTGTTTCAACGTCTGGTCAGCGCTTCCCGACCATCTCCTCCGGCTTCACCCATTCGTCGAACTGCGCTTCGGTCACATATCCGAGCGCAAGCGCGGACGCCTTCAGCGTCGTGCCTTCCTTGTGCGCCTTCTTCGCGATCTGCGCGGCCTTGTCATAGCCGATATGCGGATTGAGCGCCGTCACGAGCATCAGCGATTCGTTCAGCAGGCTTTCGATGCGCTTTTCGTTCGGCTCGATGCCGACCGCGCAGTTGTCGTTGAAGCTCTGCGCGCCGTCGGCGAGCAGGCGCACCGACTGCAACATGTTGTGCGCGATCATCGGCCGGAACACATTTAGCTCGAAATTGCCGCTCGCGCCGCCGAAGTTCACCGCGACGTCGTTGCCGAACACCTGGCAGCAGAGCATCGTGACGGCTTCGGACTGCGTCGGGTTGACCTTGCCCGGCATGATCGAACTGCCCGGCTCGTTCTCCGGAATCGACAGTTCGCCGAGACCGCAGCGCGGACCGCTCGCGAGCCAGCGGATGTCGTTCGCGATCTTCATCAGGCTGGCCGCGACGGTCTTGAGTGCGCCGTGCGCGGCGACGAGCGCGTCGGCGGCGGCCATCACTTCGAACTTGTTCGGCGCGGTCTCGAAGGGCAGGCCGGTCAGCTTGCCGATTGCCTGCGCCACTTTCGCCGCGAACGCCGGATGCGCGTTCAGGCCCGTGCCGACCGCCGTGCCGCCCTGCGCGAGCTGGTAGAGATGCGGCAGCGTTGCCTCGACATGGCGCACGCCCTGGTCGAGCTGCGCGACGTAGCCCGAAAACTCCTGCCCGAGCGTGAGCGGCGTTGCGTCCTGCAAGTGCGTGCGGCCGATCTTCACGATGTGATCGAACGCCTTCGCTTTCTCGTCGAGCGTCTCGCGCAGGACCTTGAGCGACGGCACCAGATGCTTGACGATCGCGTAGGCCGCGGCGACGTGCATCGCGGTCGGGAAAACATCGTTCGACGACTGTCCGCGATTCACGTCGTCGTTCGGATGCACGAGGCGCTCTTCGCCGCGCTGGCCGCCCATCAACTCGCTCGCGCGATTGGCGATCACTTCGTTCAGATTCATGTTGGTCTGCGTGCCCGAGCCCGTCTGCCAGACGGCGAGCGGGAATTCGTCCGGATGCTTTCCATCGATGATCTCGTCGGCGGCCTGAATGATCGCGCGCGCCTTCTTCTCGTCGAGCACTTTCAGTTCGAGATTCACCTCGGCGGCGGCGCGCTTGACGATGGCGAGCGCGGTGATCAGTTCCGGCGACTGCTTCTCGGACGAAATCTTGAAGTTCTGCAGCGAACGCTGCGTCTGCGCGCCCCACAACTTGTGATTCGGCACGGCGATTTCGCCGAAGGTGTCCTTTTCCAGCCGCACATCGCCCTTCGCTTGCTCGGTCATGGCTTGAAAGCTCCTTCAAAGCTGCCCGTCGACGGGCAGCAACGTGAAAAGACCCGTCATCGCGTTACGGTAGAAGCCCGCTTGCGGATCGAAGTTGTAGGTCACGGCGCCCTCGCGCTCGACGGTCGTCCAGACGAGCGGCGAAAGCGGCGAGCCGGTCGAAGCGAGCCGCGCAAGCGTGTCCGGCGACGCCAGTTCGACACGATAGCTCGACTCCGGCCGGATGCTGCGCTGGAACAACTGCGCGGCTTCGTCGGCGACCGGCTGGCTGTGGATCACGAGTGCGAGTTCGGTGTTCAGCAGCGCCGAGCGCGGATCGAGATTCATCGAGCCGATCACGAGAATACTCCGATCGATGACATACGCCTTCGCATGCAGGCTCGCGCGCGATTGAGAACCGAACAGACTCGCGTTCGGACGGTCTTCTCCTTCGGCCTGCATCGGCTTGAATTCGTACAGATCGACGCCGTTTTTCAGGAGCGGCACGCGGTACGGCGCGTAGCCCGCCTGCACCGCGACGGCGTCGGTAGCGGCGAGCGAATTGGTCAGCACCGCGACGCGCACGCCGCGCTGCGTGAGCGCCGAGAGCGCCTTCACGCCGACTTCGTGCGGCACGAAATACGGCGACAGGATCAAAAATTCGCGCTGCGCCTGCTTGACGAGCTCGGCGAGACGCTCCATCGGCGGGCTTTTGTAGTCGTCGCTCGGATGTTCGATCTTCGACGGCGAATCGGCCTCGAATTCGGTCGGCGCCCAGACGAGGCCCATTTCGCCGCGCGCGATCTGCTGGGCTAGCGGCGTCGCGTTCAGCGGCTTCGCGTTGAGCGGCTCGGCGTTCGTGCGCCAGTGGTGGCGCAGGTCGTCGCGGGTCTTGTCGAGATCGGCGGGATCGAACTTCTGCTTGTTCAGCACGCGCAGCGGATAGGCGAGCGAACTGTTCCAGTAGTCGTCGAAGCTCGATGAAATCTTGTGCGCGACCGGGCCTGCCGTGAACACGTCGAGATCGCGAAATTGCAGCGTCGGGCTCGCGCTGAAGTATTCGTCGCCGAGATTGCGGCCGCCGACGATCGCGATCTGGTTGTCCGCGATCATCGACTTGTTGTGCATCCGGCGCGTGAAATGGCCGATCTGCGTCAAGAGGTTCTGCGTGCGCTCGGCGAAGCTCTGCTGCGCGCTGCCGAACGGGTTGAACACGCGGATCTCGATGTTCTCGTGCGAATTGAGCGCCGCCATGATCTGGTCGATGTCCTTGAAGTTCAGGTCGTCGACCAGCATCCGCACCCGCACGCCGCGATCCGCCGCATAGAGCGCCGCCCCGAGCAGCAGCTTGCCGGTTTCATCCTCGTTGGCGATGTAGTACTGCATGTCGAGCGTCTTCGTCGCCGCGCGCGCGAGTGCGATGCGCGCTTGCAGCGCGTCGGTGCCGCTCGGCAAAAGGCGCACCGCCGACTGATCCGGATGCGCCGCTTCGAGCGGCGCGAGCGCGGTCTGGAGCGGCGTCGGGATGGTCGGGGAGAGCGCGCGGGTGACGTAGCGGTCGAACGCGGTGGCGGGCGGACGCGCGGCGCAGCCCGCGAGCATGAGCGCGGCCACGGCGGCCGAGGCGATTCTTCGCGACCGGCTTCGGCGCCTGTTGGCTCTTTCCTGGATGTCACGCGATGCCGCGTGTATGACGGGTGCTGCGACTGACGTTCCCCTGCATTCCGACACGTGCTTTCCTCTTTTTTTGGTCTGCGGCACAGCATGGCGACGATGCGCGGCGCGTTGTCTTCGCGAGGTTAGCAAGGAACGTGCGCGCGGGACGCCATCTCTGAAACATTCTAGGGGAAATGGAACGCGGGCAAGCAATAGGGGAGTTGCTGATGCGGGGAGTTGCCGATGCGCTTGACCGGCGGCGTGCGCGCCACAGCACAGACGAAAAAAAGCCCGCCGTCGCGGCGGGCTCAATACCCCTGTCACTGGAGTCCCTCAAGGAGGAGACGATTTCATCCTAACCGCCGGTCCCGGCCGCTCCAACCAACGATGCGTGCTTTGCTTATGGCGCTTGGCGTTCGATGCTCATGCGTTGCGGCGCGCGCTCGCCGTCTCGCGCGCGGCGCTTTCCACGACCCCGCGTTCGACGATGCGCCGGCTCATCCGGTGAAAACGCAGCGTCATCAGCGCGGCGACGCTCGCGAGACCGGCGGCGAGACCCCACCAGAGTCCCTTGGTGCCCGCCCCGAAGTGGAACGCGAGCACGTAACCGGTCGGAAAGCCGATGCCCCAGTAGCCGAACGCGGCGGCGAGCATCGGCACGCGCGTGTCCTTCAGGCCACGCAGGCAGCCCGAGCCGACCGTCTGCATGCCGTCGACGATCTGGAACACGGCCGCGACGCCGAGCAGCGACGTCGCGAGCGCGACAGTGTGCGCGTTGGCGGGATCGTCGAGATTCAGGTAAAGGCCGACGATCGCATGCGGCGCCACGATCAGCACGATCCCCGACAGCATCATGAAGCCGACGCCCAGTGCGATCGCGACGAAGCCCGCGTGGCGCGCCGCCACCGGCACGCCCGCGCCGATCCAGTAGCCGACGCGCACGTTGGCCGCCTGGCCGATCGCGAGCGGCACCATGAACGCCACCGACGCCACGTTCAGCGCGATCTGGTGCGCGGCGAGCGGCGCTTCGCCGAGCAGGCCCACCATCATGCCGGTGGCGAGAAAGAGCGTCGATTCGACGCCGTAGGTGATCGCGACCGGCCAGCCGATGCCGAACAGTTCGCCCATCAGCGGCAGGCGCACGCGCGCGCGGGCGACGAAGTGCCGGTAGCGCGGGCGCAGGTGCAAGAAAGCGACGAGCGCGAACGCGATCGCCCAGACGGTGATCGAGGTCGCCGCCGCCGAGCCGAGGAACCCGTATTTCGGCAGGCCGTAGGCACCGTGGATCAGCCCGTAGTTGAGAAAACCGTTGACGAAAATGCCGCCGATCGACACCCACAAGAGCCGCCGCGCCGCGCCGATCGCCGGCAGGAACGCGCGCATCATGCCGACGCCGATCAGGCTGCCGGGCGTGCCCCAGCGCAGCACCGCGCAGTATTCGCCGACGTTCCTCGCGAGCGTCGCGGGCTCGTTGAACGCGAGCAGCAGCGGCTCGGCGTAGCTCAAGAGCACGAACGCGGGAATCGCGAGCAGCAGCGACAGCACGAAGCCCGTCCAGTAGATGTGCGGCACGCGGTCGTCGGCATTCGCGCCGCGCGCGTGCGCCACCGAGACGCTCACCGACGTCAGCACGCCCTGCAGCAGCGTGACCACGACGAAGAAGAGATTGGCGCCGAGGCCGCCGGCCGCGAGCGCGTCGGGGCCGAGCGAGCCGAGCAGGATCGTGTCGGTGACGCCCATCGCCATCTGCGAAAGCTGCGCGATCGCGAGCGGCGCGGCAAGCCGCGCGGTATCGACGGCGTGACGGGAAAAGCTGGGCGGCGGGCTCGCCGCGCGTGTGAAGCCGGGTTGCATGTCGGATCGGTGAGAAGAGACCGCCGCGCTCGGGTGCCGACGCGGCCGGAAACGAAAACGGAAACTGGACGGAAAACGCCAGCGGGCGGTCGGCGGTTCCTGACCGGAGCCGCTGACCGCCCGCTCGTCCGTGCATTCGAAATCTGGACGAAAGACGCCTAGCTTATTGCCTGACCTGTGGCATGTCGATGACGACGCGGCGCCCGGATACGCGCCTGAGCGTCAGACGGCCTTGAGCACCTTGATCGTCGATCCGTCGAGCGACACTTTTTGTCCCGCGCGGATCTTCGCCGTCTTGCGCAACTCGACCTTGCCATCGACCTTCACGTCGCCCATCGCGACGCGCGCCTTCGCCGAGCCGCCGCTGTCCGCGAGTCCCATCAGCTTGAGCAAATTGTGCAGTTCGATGAACTCGCCCGTCAGTGTGAATTCGAGTGGCGGCATGGTGACGGCGCGCGGCGTGCGCTCTGGAATGTGGGAAGGGCGCCCATGATAAACCACGCAGGCACAGCCCGTGCTGTTTCGACAGCGCGGGCGGAAAACGGTCGTTATCGGGTAAGTGTGCAAATGTAGCCAAGTGAAACGGTCGGTAACAATGACTGATTTGCGCGAACTCGCTGAACGGACCCGGGGTCTGACCGTGTGATCGATGCGTTTTCGGTCGCTGTTCATCAATCGAAGAATTCGGGCAGGCGGCGCTTCACTGGGTTTCATCGCTTCGTCCGGGACACCAACAAGAGAGGAAAGACTCATGAATAAGATTCAAACGTTGCTGATCGGCTCGGCTCTCGCTGCAATCGCTTCGACTTCTGCGTTCGCGCAGACCGCGCAACCCGCGCCGGCGAACGGTTCCCAGATGTCCGCGCAAATGCAGGGCGCGCCCGGCGTGACGCCGCCGCCGCAGAACGTGGTCGCCCCGGCGTCGACCGACCCGCTCGTCCAGAAGCGCGATGCCACTGCCAAGGCGAACGCGGAATATCGCGCGTCGAAGAAGGCCTCCAAGGCAGAACTGAAGGCGACGAACAAGGAAGCGAAGGCGCAATACAAGGAAGAAGTGCGCAACGCCAAGATCAACCAGAAGGCCGACAAGCAAACCGCGAAGGATGAACTGAACGCGGCCGAACCGTCGACGCCGAAGGACAGCGGCCTCCAGCACTAAGCCGGACGGCCAGGCAGGACAGGCCGCCGCGCGCCGAGAGCGCGGGCGGCCGCATCGATAACAACACCAGGAGCACCTCATGACCACGCACAAACTCGCAGCAGCGCTTATCGCGGGCGTCCTGGCGACGACGGCCGCGGCCTCGTTCGCGCAGACGACCCCCGACGCCCCGGCGACCCACGCCGACAAGAAGGCCGCCAAAAAGCAGGCCGAAGCCGACAAGGATGCCGCCGTCGCGCAGGCGAAGGCCGACAAGAAGAAGACCGAATCCCAGTCGGAGGCGCACGAAGCCGCCGCCGATGCGAACCTGAAGAACGCGAAGAAGGCGCAATAGCCGTCGTTTTTTAAGATCGTAGCGAAGAAGCCCCGCATGCGGGGCTTCTTCTTTTTTGGGGCCAAAAGCGCGGCGCGACAGGCACTTGCGCGCGCGGGTTGTATGGATATACAGTGTGCGTCACTTTGCCCGCTCAAACCATCGCCCGTGCTGATAACCGACGAGATTCCCGCCGCTTCCGATACCGACGTCGCCAGTCAGGTCGCCACCTACCTCGCGAAGCTCAACGAGGCGCAGCGCGAGGCCGTCGAATTCGGCACCGATGCGTCCGGCTCGCCGGGCGGCCCGCTGCTCGTGATCGCGGGCGCGGGTTCGGGCAAGACCAATACGCTCGCGCATCGCGTCGCGCATCTGCTCGTCAAGGGCGCCGATCCACATCGCATCCTGCTCCTGACGTTTTCGCGCCGCGCCGCGCTCGAAATGACGCGCCGCGTGACGCGCATCGCGATCGGCGCGCTGGGCGCGAAAAGCGCGATCGCGCAGGGTCTCACCTGGTCGGGCACGTTTCACGGCGTCGGCGCGCGGCTCCTGCGCGATTACGCGGATCTCGTCGGCCTGTCGCCGTCGTTTACCATCAACGACCGCGAAGATTCCGCCGATCTCATGAACCTCGTGAGGCATGAACTCGGTCTGTCGTCGAAGGAAAAGCGCTTTCCCGCGAAATCGACGTGTTTCGCCATTTACTCGCGCGTCGTGAACACAGGCGCGCCGCTCGCGACCGTGCTCGATCAGGCGTTCCCGTGGTGCCGCGAGTGGGAGCCGGACCTGCGCCGGCTTTTCGCCGCCTACGTGAACGCCAAGCAGTCGCAAAGCGTGCTCGATTACGACGACCTCCTGCTCTACTGGTCGCATCTCGCCGCCGAGCCTTCCATCGCCGCCGATCTGTCGAGCCGCTTCGATCACGTCCTCGTCGATGAGTACCAGGACACGAACAAGCTGCAGGCGTCCATCCTCCTTTCGATGAAACCGGACGGGCGCGGCCTGACCGTCGTCGGCGACGATGCGCAGTCGATCTATTCGTTTCGCGGCGCGACCGTGCGCAACATTCTCGACTTCCCGAATCACTTCGATCCACCCGCGCGCGCTGTGACGCTCGAGCGCAACTACCGCTCGACGCAGCCGATTCTCGAAGCGTCGAATGCGGTGATCGGGCTCGCGTCCGAGCGCTACACGAAGAACCTCTGGACCGACAAGGCGTGTGCGCAGAAGCCGCGCGTCGTGTCGGTGGCGGACGAGGCCGATCAGGCGCGCTATGTCGTCGAGAAGGTGCTGGAGGCGCACGAGGGCGGCATGACGCTGAAATCGCAGGCCGTGCTGTTTCGCGCGGCGCATCACAGCGCGGCGCTGGAGATCGAACTGACGCGGCGCAACATTCCGTTCGTGAAATTCGGCGGGCTGAAGTTTCTCGACTCCGTCCACGTCAAGGACGTGCTCGCGGTGCTGCGCTGGGCCGAGAATCCGCGCGATCGCGTCGCGGGGTTTCGGGTCGTGCAACTGCTGCCGGGCATCGGGCCGGCGATCGCTGGACGCGTGCTCGATCAGGTGTCGGGCGGCGCGACGGCGAACGCGCTGGCGTCGTTCGCGGCGCCGGCTCGGGCGAGCGAAGACTGGCCGCAATTCGTCGCGCTGATGGCGAAAGTCTGCGGGCGCGAAACCGGCTGGCCGGCCGAATTCGAGATGATCCGCCGCTGGTACGAGCCGCATCTGGAGCGCAATCACGAGGACGCCGCGATCCGTCACGGCGACGTGCTGCAAATGGAGAGCATCGCGTCGACTTATCCGACGCGCGAGCGCTTTCTCACCGAACTGACGCTCGATCCGCCCGACGCGACGAGCGACGAATCCGGCGTGCCGATGCTCGACGAGGACTATCTGATCCTCTCGACCATCCACTCGGCGAAAGGGCAGGAGTGGCGCAACGTGTTCGTGCTCAATGGCGTGGACGGCTGCATTCCGTCGGATCTCGGCACCGGCAGCGACGAGGAAATCGACGAAGAGCGGCGGCTGCTCTACGTCGCGATGACGCGGGCGAAGGAGGATTTGCACATCGTCACGCCGCAGCGGTTCTACGTGCACAACCAGACGCACATGGGCGACCGGCACGTGTGGGCGTCGAGAACGCGCTTCATTCCCGCGCAACTGATGGACCGGTTCGAAGCGGCGGCGTGGCCGCCCGTGCCGGTCGCGGCGCCGCCGACGGCGGCCGGGCTTGCCGCCGCCGCGAAGGCGAAAATCGATATCGCGGCGCGGCTGAAGGGGATGTGGGAGTAGGGCGCTCCTCGGCGCCGTTCAGCGCTGCGCCCGCGACGCCCTCGGCACCCTCTCCGTCGGCGCGAAGACGCTGCGCAGCCAGTTGGCAAAGCGCGTGAACCCGTCGTAAGGCTCTTCGATAAACAGTTCCGGTCGCATCGACCGCAGGTATTCCAGCACCTGCTGCGCTTCGTGCTTCTGGATCGACCCGTAGGAGATCCCGAGCCGCAGCAGGCACCGCAATTCGCCCAACTTTTCCCGCGCGCTCGACCCCACGCTGTGCTCCACCGCGATCTTCGTGTCGTACACGCGCTGACGCAGCGAATCCGCGAGACGCCAGGCCGGCGTCTGCATCTTTTCCTCGACTTCGCGGACGTCCATCGCCGCCGACTTGATCTGCGACGCGAGCGCGTCGACCTGCGACGCGTCGCCCTTGGCCTCCGTGACGATCGCCATCGCCCACGCGCGCGACGCCATGATGAGATCCTCGGCCGTCCAGTCCGAGCGGATCGCGAAACTGAAACCATGCTCGGCCGCCTGCTGGATCAGAATCTCGACGACCTCCGGAAACTCCTTGTCGAGCGTGCGCTTCGCCCACGCGTACTGGCCGTTTTGCAGCATGTGCTGCACGGCCTGCTCGGTGAGCGGCGTCGGATTGTCGAGGAGTTTCGCGCGCAGGAAGTCCTCGAACGTCGGCGTGAAGAAGTGCGGATCGATCTTGAGCGAAAGACGAACGAACGATTCGAAGTCGCGATGCAGCGAAGCGACGGTCTCGTCGCGAAACGAAAGGGTGATTTGACGCATGATGGTTCCCGGTTCCGCGCGTCAGAGATGCTGATGGCGGGAGTACAGTCGGCCGGCCACGAGGGCGAAGGCCATTCGTCTCTTATTACGGCGCGCTGGCCGGGAACTTGAGGATTTTAGAATCGGCTGTCAGGCGACCACGACGAGTTGCCAGAAGAAAAACACCGCGAGCGACACGGCGATCGTCAGCAACGGCCGCCGCGTCGCGACGCACACGCCGATCGCGACCACCGCCGCGACCAGTTGCGAATTGCGCCAGCTCAGTTCGGCGCCGTTGCCGTGCGGCGAGACGGTCATCGGCACGATGATCGCGGTCAGCACCGTGACGGGCACGAACGAGAGCGCCGTGCGCACGACGGGCGGAAACGCGAGCTTCTCGCCGAGCACGAAGACGGCCGCACGGATCAGGTAAGTCACGAGCGCCATGCCGAGAATCAGCACGACATAGCTCGCCGATGAGGTTTGCGCGATCGACGTCATTGCGTGCGCTCCTGCGGATGAAGGCGTCCTTCGAGCATCGTCAGCAGCATCCCCACCGCGACGCCCACGACCACCGCCGCGAGCAGGCCGAGCTTGTACGGCCAGCCCTGCCACGCGAACGACAGCACACCGGCCGCCAGCGACGCCGCCACGAACCGCAGCGCGACGAGTTGCGGCACGATGATCGCGATGAACGTGGCGACCATCGCGAAATCGAGGCCAAGCGACTGCAGGCCGGGAAACGCGGCGCCGAAGACGAGGCCGACGAGCGTCCACAACTGCCAGTTCAGGTACATCGCGAGGCCGGAGCCGAAGAAGTAATGCGGACCGGTCTCGCCGGGCGGGCGCTTTTGATAGTGCGCGTAGGCGACCGCGAACACCTCGTCGGTCATCAGCGCGCCGAGCGTCCAGCGCCAGCGCGCCGGCAGGTGCGCGACATAGGGCGCAAGCGTCGCGGAGTAGAGGATGTGGCGCAGGTTGACGATGAGCGTCGTCGCCCAGATGACGGCGAAACTCGCATGTCCCGCGATCAGTCCGACCGCGATGAACTGCGCCGAGCCCGCGAAGACCGCGAGCGACATCAGTTGACCGTGCCACAGACTGAGCGGGCTCGCGGTCACGAGCGTGCCGAAAATGACGCCGAAAGGCGCGGCGCCGACCATCATCGGGATGGTGTCGCGGGCGCCCGCGGCGAGTTCGCCGAGGGTCGTGCTGTTGCCGGGTGGTGCTTTCAAGATGTCCTCCTGTGGCAGCGAGGATAAGGCAGCGGACACAGGCGCGCTTGTACGTTCTTGCGGTTCGTCAAAGGAAGGGCGTTGCGGTTGCGTCGCGCGCTTCTATCGCCAGCGCCCCGGCGGCACGCCGAACGCGCGCTTGAAATGCCGCGTGAAATGGCTTTGATCGGTGAAACCGCTCGCCGCCGCGACTTCCGTCACCGGGACGCCCGCGCGCAACGCGCCGAGCGAGCGCGTAAGCCGCATCTGGTTGCGCCAGGCGTGCGGCGCGAGGCCGGTCTCGCGCGTGAAGAGCCGTGCCGCATGAAACGTCGACAAGCCGACGCTCTGCGCGAGTTCCGCCAGCGTGACCGGTGCGGTGAGGTCGTCGGTCAGGCGCGCCTTCATCGCTTCGACGCGCACCGCGTCGCTGCCCATGCGGGCAAGCGCCGGGCGCTCGCCCGCGTGCCGCGCGAGGAGCGTCGAGAGTGCATCGAGGAGCGCGGTCTCGGCGTGAAGCGGATCGGCGTTCGTTTCGAGCGCGCGGTGCGCGAGTACGAGACGGCGCGCGAGATCGCCGTCGCGGATGATGTCGGCGGGAAACCACGGCAAGGGCTCCGCGCGGCCGGAGACTTCGCTCGCGATCGACTGCACGAATTCCACCGGCAGATAGAACACGCGATACCGCCAGCCCGCATCGACCGCCCGCGCGCCCGTGTGCAGCTCGCCCGGATTGATGACCGGCACCGAACCGGCCTCGGCGACATAGTGCGAGCCGCGATAGTCGTAGCATTCGGCGCCCGCCTCGATCACGGGCACCGTGTACGCGTCGTGCCAGTGCGGCGTGAACGCGTGGTCGTGGTACTCGGCGGTCAGCATGTCCGCGCCGGGCGCGAGCGGCGAGCGCCAGTAGCGCGCGGAATCGCTGAATCGGTTGACGGTCATGACGGGCAGGGCTTTTCAGGGTCGAGCCGACGATCTTACACGCCACGCGCTTTTCAGCGGCTGCCGGACAGCGCCGGCGCGCTCATTTGACCGGAATCGCCGTGCCGGCGGGGACTGGCACGGCCGTCACGCTGTTTTTCGCGCTGCCGGTCGCGATGCGGTCGCTGTAGGTCAGATAGACGAGCGTATTGCGCTTCGCATCGACGATCCGCACGACGTGCAGTGTCTTGAAGATGAACGACATGCGGTCCGAGAACACATCCGCCTTCTGCTTGAGCGGCTCGACGATCTTGATCGGCGCGACCTGGCGGCAGGCGATCGACGCTTCCGTCGGATCTTCGGCGATGCCGAGCGTGCCTTTCACGCCGCCCGTGCGCGCCCTCGACACGTAACACGTCACGCCGGTGACGAGCGGGTCGTCATAGGCTTCGACGCTCACGCGATCCGAGCCCGTGAAGCGGAAGTTGGTGTTGACGCTCGCGATTTCTTCGGCCTGCGCGAACGGCAGGCAGCCGATGGCGAGGGCGGCGAGCACGCCGGCTGAGCGAGCTTGATGACGGGCGCGTTTCATCGGATTCCTTCGGAAAAAAGAAAAGGCGTCGTATTGTAACGACGCCTTTCGCGATGACGCGCGTCTTGCCGCGCAATCAATGAAAAATCAAATACAGGATGACGAGCACGATCACCGGTACGCCGAGTAGCCAGCCGAGCAGATAAGGCATTTGGGGTTCCTCCGTTCGTTTTCTGATTGGACGGTTTCAGTATCGTCTGCGCGTCGATTGAGAAAAATCCGGGGATGTCCGAAACGCGTGTAGGCGCTGTCCTATGCGTTGCTATGCTCAGACGGAACCGGCGCGCGCCTGCCTCGGCGGCCGGTCGCGATAAAGCGTCTGCACGTAATCGAGATGCGCGCCGGCCGCTTCGCGGGCGCGCTGCGGATCGCGCGCGACGATCGCATCGAAGATCGCGCGATGCTGCGCGAGGAGCCTGGCTTCAACCTCGTCGTCGTAATCGACGAGACGGTGCGAAGTCAGCATCGATTCGCGGATCAGCTCGTGCAGCCCGTGCATCACGTGCGCGAGCGCGACGTTGTGTGTCGCGTCGGCAATCGCCAGGTGAAACGCCGCGTCCTTTTCCGCGATGCGCGTGCGCTTCGGTTCGGCGGACGCGGACTGCAACGCGTCGAAGGCCGCGGCGATGCGCTGCAAGTCCGCGTCGGTCGCGCGCTCGGCGGCATAGGCGGTCGAAAGCGTTTCGAGCCCGTGCCGCAGTTCGAGCACGTCGGCGCTCGCGTTCGGATGCTGTTCGAGGAGCGCCGCGAGCGGATCGGACACGAGCGGCGCCGTCACGTCCGACACGATGAACCCGCCGCGCGCGACGGCGCGAATGAACCCGTCCGATTCGAGCCGGATCAACGCCTCGCGCAGCGACGGCCGCGACACGTTCAACTGCTCGGCGAGATCGCGTTCGGCGGGCAGTCGCTGGCCGGGCAGCAGCGTGCCGCTCGAAATCAGCGCGCGGATTTGTCCCGAGACGACATCGGACAAACGCACGCGCGAATAGGAATGAACGGGCTGGAAGGTCATCGGTCGTCGCTTTCGATTTCTTGAGGCTGGCGGATTTCCCTAGTTTGACACGAAAGATCGCAAACTTTAAAGTCGTGGTCAGACCAAGCTGACCAAAGCTGGCGCCAGCGCCCCGCATCGACGTCCCACGCCTCTTGAAGCCATGAAAGTTGCCCTGTTCGTTCCTTGTTTCATCGACGCCTTCTATCCGGAAGTCGGCATTGCGACGCTCGAATTGCTCGAGCGGCTGGGCCTCGACGTGGACTACCCCGAGGCGCAAACCTGTTGCGGTCAGCCGATGGCGAACAGCGGCGCGCACAAAGACGCGGCGGGCGCGGAGCGCGTATTCGCGCGCAACTTCGCCGACTACGACTACGTGGTCGGGCCGTCGGCGAGTTGCATCCATCATGTGCGTCAGCATTTCACCGCGATCGAGCAGACGGCGGCCGTGCGCAAGGTGCGTGCGAGTGCGTTCGAACTGACCGAATTCCTGCACGACGTGCTCAACGTGCGCGACTTCCCGTGGGCCGAGTTCCCGCATCGCGTGGGGTTGCACAACAGTTGCAGCGCGATCCGGCATCTGCGCGAAAGCTCGGCGTCGGAAATTGCCGAGCCGGCGTTCTCCAAGCCGCGCGCGCTGCTCGAACGCGTGAAGGGCATCGAATTCGTCGCGCCCGCGCGGCCCGACGAATGCTGCGGCTTCGGCGGCACGTTCTCCGTGACCGAGGAAGCCGTATCGGTGCGAATGGGCCAGGACAAGGTGCGCGATCACGTCGGGGCGGGCGCGCAGTACATTGTGTCCGGCGACATGTCGTGTCTCATGCATCAGCAAGGATGCGCGGAACGCATGAAGCTCGATGCGCGTTTCATCCACATCGCGCAGATTCTGAACGGAGCACGCGGATGACGAAGACCGTCCGTATCGACCACGCGAAGGCCGCCGGCGCGTTCTTGCAGAAGGCGGATCACGTCGCGTTTCACGACAAACGCCTGTGGGATTTGCGCACGAAGCGCGATGCGCAGGCGCACGGCATCGCGGAATGGGAGACGCTGCGCGATCTCGCGTCGGGGATCAAGGAGCACACGCTCTCGCATCTCGCCGACTACATCGAGCAGTTCATCGCGCAGGCGGAACAGAACGGCGTCGTCGTGCATTTCGCGGCGGACGCGGACGAGCACAACGCGATCGTGCATCGGCTGATGAGCGAGCGCGGCATGACGACGCTCGTCAAAAGCAAGTCGATGCTCACCGACGAATGCAAGATGCGCGAATTCCTGGAACCGCGCGGCATCGCGGTGATGGAGACCGATCTCGGCGAGCGCATCCAGCAGCTCGATCATCAAGACCCGAGCCACATGGTCGTGCCGGCCGTGCACAAGCTGCGCGCGGACGTCGCGGAACTCTTCGGCCGCACGATCGGCACCGATCCCGCGAACAGCGACATCCACTATCTCGCCGAAAGCCAGCGCATGCACACGCGGCCGTACTTCGTGCGCGAAAAGACGGCCGGCATGACGGGCTGCAACTTCGCGGTGGCGGAAACGGGGACGGTGGTCGTTTGCACGAACGAGGGCAACGCCGATCTTTCCGCGAACGTGCCGCCGCTGCACATCGCGTCGATCGGCATCGAGAAGCTGATCCCGAAGGTGTCCGATCTTGGCGTCTTCGTGCGGATGCTTTCACGCAGCGCGCTCGGCTCGCCGATCACGCAATACACGTCGCACTTTCGCGCGCCGCGCCCCGGCACGGAGATGCACTACATCCTCGTCGATCACGGCCGCTCCGAGCGCCTCGCGATGGACGACTTCTGGTATTCGCTCAAGTGCATCCGCTGCGGCGCGTGCATGAATACCTGCCCGGTGTACCGGCGAAGCGGCGGGCTGTCGTACGGCGGCACGTACTCGGGGCCGATCGGCGCGATCATCAATCCGACCTTCGACCTGAAGCGCTACAGCAGCCTGCCGTTCGCCTCGACGATGAACGGCAGTTGCACGAGCGTGTGTCCCGTGCGCGTGAACATCCACGAGCAGATCTACAAGTGGCGCGAGGTGATCGCCGAGCGGCACGAAGTGCCGTTCGTGAAGAAGGAAGTGCTGAAGATGGCGGGACGGCTGCTGGCGAGCCCGACGCTGTATCGCGCGACGGTCGCCTCGCTCGGCGGCGCGCTCAAGCGTCTGCCGAACTTCGTGCTCTACAACCCGCTGAACATCTGGGGGCGTCAGCGCGACTTGCCCGACGCGCCCGCCGAGACGTTCCACGAGTGGTATCGAAAAAACCGGAAGCAACCGAAATGACGACTCGCGACGCCTTTCTCGACCGAATCCGCGCAGCGCAGCCGGCGCCAAGGCCGCGTCCCGACGTGCCGCTGTTCGACGTACCCGAAGGCGACCGGCGCGCACGCTTCACGGCCGCGCTCGCGATGATGGGTGGCACGTGCATCGAAGCGCAGCATCTCGACGACGTCCGCGCGATGCTGGCCGAGCGGTTCGGATCGAATGCGGTGGTGGCATCCGCGGTGGACGGGATCGAGGGCAATCGCCCGCTCGCAGCCGATACGCCGCCGGCTTCGCTTCAGGATGTCGATGTCGGCGTGGTGCGCGGACGCTTCGGGGTCGCGGAAACGGGTTCGGTGTGGTTCAGCGAAGCCGAGTACATCGTGAATTCGATCGGCTATCTCGTGCAGCATCTCGTCGTGCTGCTCGATCCGGCGCAACTCGTCGACGGCTTGCAGGAAGTGTATCGGCGGGACGATTTTGGGTCGGCGCGCTATGCGGTGCTCGTGACCGGGCCGTCCGCGACGGCGGATATCGAAGGCGTGCTGATTCGGGGCGCGCAAGGCGTGCGCTCGCTGACCGTGGTGTGGCTCGGCGCGTAGGCTTTAGCAGCGCGCACGGGCAAAAAGCCAGACGCCGAAAAGCAAAAAGCCCAATCATTTGATTGGGCTTTTCGCTTCGAAACTTTTTGGCTCCCCGACCTGGGCTCGAACCAGGGACCTACGGATTAACAGTCCGGCGCTCTACCAACTGAGCTATCGGGGAACATCAACAGCAGAGAGATGAAATTATATGAAGGGTTTCGTACCCTGTCAACACCCTGCGTTCATCTCGATAAAAATTTTTCTATCCGAGTGACGCGGGGCACCGATCAAACGCATCAGCGCTCGAGCAGGTCGAGCTTTTCCTTCACGTCCTTGAACTCGTCGGCTTCGGGAAGCGGCGCTTTGGTCTTCGTGATGCTCGGCCAGTTGCGCGCGAGTTCGGCGTTCAGTTCTGTGAAATGCTGCTGGTCGCCCGGCACGTCTTCTTCGGCGTAAATTGCGTTCACCGGACATTCGGCCACGCACACGGCGCAGTCGATGCACTCGTCCGGATCGATCGCGAGAAAGTTGGGACCTTCGCGGAAGCAATCCACCGGGCACACGTCGACGCAATCGGTATAGCGGCACTTGATGCAGCTTTCGGTCACAACGTGAGTCATTCAGGCTCCTGCATGCGGAATTCGTGGGGGCGGCGGCCGGCGGCTACTTGGGCCATGCACTCGAGTCTTTCTCTGATGTGTGCAGCCGGGCCTGCCAAAACCAATATTGTAGCGTACCGGTAAATTTCAGCGCGAGCCCCACGGGGCGGCCTTTATATCGTTTCGTGATGTGTTTATGGGATGGCGCGAGGGGTCTGCGCTCCCCGTGACGGCGCGCGCATTCGGGTAACATGGGGCGCAGAAGGCCACGTGGTGCGGCTCCTGCGGCGCTCCGCGAATGCGCCCGGGATGTGCACGCTTTTCATCGATGTTCGACCGACAATCATGATCATCAATTCGCTGCTCGATACCGACCTCTACAAGTTCACGATGATGCAGGTGGTCCTGCATCACTTTCCGGCGGCGCATGTCGAGTACCGCTTTCGCTGCCGCACGCCGAACGTCGACCTCGTGCCCTACATCGACGAAATACGCGACGAAGTGCGCCAGCTCTGCAACCTGCGCTTCAGGGAAGAGGAACTCGACTATCTGCGGCGCATGCGCTTCATCAAGAGCGATTTCATCGATTTCCTCGCGCTCTTTCATCTGAATGAAAAGTCGATCGTCATTGCGCCTTCGCCGAAGAAAAACGGCGAGATCGACATCGTGATCGACGGTCCGTGGCTGCATACCATCCTGTTCGAGATTCCGGTTCTGGCGATCGTCAACGAGGTCTACTTTCGCAACACGCAGGGCAAGCCCGACTACGCGATCGGCCGCGAGCGTCTGCGCGACAAGATCAAGCTGCTCGCCGCGCCGCCCGAATTCTCCGACTGCAAGATCGCCGACTACGGCACCCGGCGCCGCTTCTCGAAGCAGTGGCACGAGGAAGTCGCGCTCACGCTCAAAGAAGGGCTCGGCGAACAGTTCGCGGGCACGAGCAACGTCTTCTACGCGATGAAGCACGGCTTGCGTCCGCTCGGCACGATGGCGCACGAATACCTGCAGGCGTGCCAGGCGCTCGGGCCCCGCCTGCGCGACTCGCAGACCTTCGGCTTCGAGATGTGGGCGAAGGAATATCGCGGCGACCTCGGCATCGCGCTCTCGGATGTCTACGGCATGAAGGCGTTCCTGCGCGACTTCGACATGTACTTCTGCAAGCTCTTCGACGGCGCCCGTCACGATTCCGGCGACCCGTTCGACTGGGGCGAGCGGCTCATCAAGCACTATGAAGAGAACCGCTGCGACCCGCGCACGAAGGTGCTCGTGTTCTCCGACGCGCTCGACATTCCCAAGGTCCTGCAACTCTACGAGCGTTTTCGCGGACGCTGCCAGCTCGCCTTCGGCGTTGGCACGAACCTGACGAACGATCTCGGCTACCAGCCGCTTCAGATCGTCGTCAAGATGGTTCGCTGCAACGGCCAGCCGGTAGCTAAACTCTCCGATTCGCCGGGCAAGAACATGTGCGACGACAAGGCGTATCTCGCGTATCTGCGTCAGGTGTTCGGCATCGATCAGCCGCAGGAAGAAGCGTAACCGCCCGCGCGCGTTTCGGGAGCGAGCGGACGCCGCGTTAGCCATTCGGCCAAGGGGCGGGCCTCGCGGACCGGTCGCTATAATCGCTTCGACATCGACTAAGCGCATCGACGAAGCGCATCGACGAAGCGCATCGACGAAGCGCATCGACACAGGCTAACGAGGACCTCGACATGGACACATCGGCTGCTCGCCGCAACATTCTTGCGCGGATTCGCAGCGCGCAGGGCAGGCCGCTCGCGCCGACGGATGCCGAACGCGCCGCTGTCGAAGAGTATCTCGCTCGCCATCCCGCTGGTCCGCGCCCCGAGTTGCCCTCGACGCAAGCCGAGCTGATTGCGCGCTTCACGCTCGAAGCTGAACGCCTTTCCACCACCGTCGCGCAAGTGCAGTCGCCCGGCGACGCGCCCGTCGAAGCCCTTCGTTATCTTCAGTCGCTGAACCTCGGCACCGGGGCGGTCGCGTGGCCTTCGCTCGCGGACTTGCGGTGGGCGACGGCCGGCATGCAGGTGCAGATGCGCAAGCCCGTCGACGCGGATCTCGTCGGCATTACGGGATGCTTCTGCGCGACGGCCGAAACGGGCTCGCTCGTGCTGCTCGCCGGTCCTGACACGCCTGCATCGGGCGCGCTGCTGCCGCAGACCCACATCGCAATCGTGCCGGCGTCGCGCATCGTCGCGGCTCACGAGGACGCCTTCGCGCTGATGCGCGCGGAGCGGGGCGAGTTGCCGCGAGCGGTGAACTTCGTGTCGGGGCCGTCGCGTACCGGCGACATCGAGCAGACCATCGTGCTCGGCGCGCACGGGCCGTATCGCGTGCATGTGATCGTCGTGCGGGAGGCCTGAGCACGATGCGACGTTTGATCTTCGGCGGCGCGCTCGCCGCGCTGCCGCTCGGCGCGTCCGCGGCCACACTCGACGGCGCCACGCTGTCCGCGCTCTGGGGCGTTCCGTTCATCGGCATCCTGCTGTCCATCGCCGTCTTTCCGCTGATCGCGCCCAGGTTCTGGCATCACCACTTCGGCAAGATTTCGGCCGCCTGGGCGGTGGCCTTTCTCGTGCCGTTCGCGTTTTCCTTCGGCGCGGGCGTCGCGTTCGGCGCCTTCGTGCACGCGATGCTCGAAGAATACCTGCCGTTCATCATTCTTCTGGCGGCGCTCTATACGGTCGCGGGCGGCATCTGCGTGCGCGGCAACCTGCACGGCTCGCCGCGCCTGAACACGGCACTCCTCGCGCTCGGCACCGTGCTCGCGAGCATCATGGGCACGACCGGCGCCGCGATGCTGCTGATCCGGCCGCTCCTGCGCGCGAACGACAACCGCAAGCACGTCGTCCACGTGGTCGTGTTCTTCATCTTCCTGGTGGCGAATGCGGGCGGATCGCTCTCGCCGCTCGGCGATCCGCCTCTGTTCCTCGGCTTCCTGAACGGCGTCAGCTTTTTCTGGACGACGGTCCATCTCGCGCTGCCGATGCTCTTCATCTGCGTCGTGCTGCTCGCGCTGTTCTACGCGCTCGACACCTACTATTTCCGCATGAAGGAAGAGGCGCGCAGCGCGTTCCTCGATCCGACGCCCGATTCGCCGCCGCTCGGCATCGAGGGCAAGATCAACTTCCTGCTGCTCGGCGCGGTGATCGCGCTCGTGCTGATGAGCGGCGTCTGGAAGCCGGGCATCGAATTCGATGTGTTCGGCACGCATGTGGCGTTGCAGAACGCCGTGCGCGACGTGCTGCTCGTCGTCGTCGCGCTGGCTTCGCTTGCGCTCACGCCAAAAAGCGCGCGTCGTGGCAACGCGTTCAACTGGGCGCCGATCGAGGAAGTCGCGAAGCTCTTCGCCGCGATCTTCATCACGATCGTGCCGGTCATCACGATCCTGCGCGCGGGCGAGTCGGGCGCGTTCGCGAGCATCGTGCATCTCGTCACGGACGCGCACGGCCAGCCGGTCGACATCGCCTACTTCTGGGCGACGGGCATCCTCTCGTCGTTCCTCGACAACGCGCCGACCTATCTCGTCTTCTTCAATCTCGCGGGCGGCGACGCGCAAACGCTCATGACCAGCGGCGCATCGACGCTTGCCGCGATCTCTGCGGGCGCCGTCTTCATGGGCGCGAACAGCTACATCGGCAATGCGCCGAACTTCATGGTCAAGGCGATCGCCGAGTCGCGCGGTGTGCGCATGCCGAGTTTCTTCGGCTATCTCGGCTGGTCCGCGATCGTGCTGCTGCCCATTTTCATCATCACTGGCTGGCTATTTTTCTAGGAGCAACCGATGAAGAAGGTTTTTGTCTCGCGTCCCATCTTCCCCGACGTGATCGAGCGCCTGAAGCAGTATTTCGAAGTCGATGCCCACGACGGCCCGGCGCTGCCCGCCGATCAGATCGCCGCGCGGCTCGCCGACAAGGACGGCGCGTTCATCGCGGGCGACCCGGTCGGCGCAAAGGCGATCGAAGGCGCGCCGAACCTGAAAGTGGTGTCGAACATGGCGGTCGGCTACAACAACTTCGACATGCAGGCGTTCAACGCGCACGGCGTGCTCGGCACCAACACGCCCGACGTGCTGAACGAAACCACCGCCGATTTCGGCTGGGCGCTGATGATGGCGACGGCGCGCCGCATCACCGAATCCGAGCACTATCTGCGCGCTGGCAAGTGGAAGGAATGGTCGTATGACGCGTTCACCGGCTCGGACATCTACGGCTCGACGCTCGGCGTGATCGGCATGGGGCGCATCGGTCAGGCGCTCGCGCGGCGCGCGAAGGGCTTCGGCATGCGCGTGATCTATCACAACCGCTCGCGCGTCGCGCCCGAGATCGAAGCCGAATTGAATGCCGAATATGCGACGAAAGAGGACTTGCTCAAGCGCGCCGACCACGTCGTGCTCGTCGTGCCGTACAGCAGCGCGAGCCATCACACGATCGGCCACGCCGAACTCGCGCTGATGAAGCCGACGGCGACGCTGACCAACATCGCGCGCGGCGGCATCGTCGACGACGCGGCGCTGATCGATGCATTGCGGCGCGGCCAGATCGCGGGCGCGGGTCTCGACGTCTTCGAAGGCGAGCCGAATTTCAACCGCGATTTTCTGACGCTCTCGAACGTCGTGCTGACACCGCACATCGCGAGCGCGAGCGAAGCGACGCGCCGCGCGATGGCGAATCTCGCCGCCGACAATCTCATCGCCGGCCTGGGCGAAGGGCCGCGCGCCGGCAACCCGCCCAATCCGATCAACCCCGACGTGCTGAAGAAATGACCATGCTGTTGCCCAGCGCGGTCGCTTTGCTGGCGATCGCGCTCGTCATTGTCTCGATCGCGCTCTTCGTGCTCGCGCGCCGCAACGCGCACGGCGACATCGACGAGGAATTCGCCGCGCTGACCGATCGCATCAACGACATGGGCGAGGCGCATGCGCGCGCGCAGGAGCGGCTCGAACGCGGCTTGCGCAGCGACATCACGGAGAGTTCGCGTGCATCGCGCGCCGAGGCGAGCAGCGGTTTCGCGCAGTTCCAGCAGACGCTCGCCACGCAGCTTGCGAGCATGGCGACCGTACAGAACGCGCAGATCGAAGGTTTCGCCCAGCAGCTCGTGAAGCTCACGGAGAGCAACGCGCTGCAACTCCAGCACGCGCGCGACGAGCAGGGCAATGCGTTGAAGCGCTTCGGCGACGCGCTCACGCTGCAACTCGCGCAACTGTCGGAGAGCAACGACCGGCGCCTCGCCGAAGTGCGCGAGACGCTGGAAGCGCGGCTGAAGGACATCGAGGCGAACAACGCGGCGAAGCTCGAAGAAATGCGCCGTACCGTCGACGAAAAGCTGCACGCGACGCTGGAACAGCGGCTCGGCGAATCGTTCAAGCTCGTGTCCGACCGGCTGGAGCAGGTGCATCGCGGGCTCGGCGAGATGCAGACGCTCGCCGCGGGCGTCGGCGATCTCAAGAAAGTGCTGACCAACGTCAAGACGCGGGGAACGTGGGGCGAAGTGCAACTCGAGTCGCTGCTCGAACAAGTGCTTACGCCCGAGCAATATGCCAAGAACGTCGCGACGATTCCGCAGAGCAACGAGCGCGTCGAGTTCGCGATCAGGCTGCCCGGGCGGCACGACACGCCTGGCACGGCGGGCAGCATCGCGACGCCTGTGTGGCTGCCCATCGACGCGAAATTTCCGCGCGAGGACTACGAGCGTCTGATCGACGCGCAGGAACGCGGCGATTCCGTCGCGGTGGAAGAAGCGTCGCGGGCGCTCGAAGGGCGCGTGCGCGCGGAGGCGAAGACGATCGCGGAGAAGTACGTCGCGCCGCCGCACACCACCGACTTCGCGCTGCTTTTCCTGCCGACCGAAGGCTTGTACGCGGAGATCCTGCGGCGTCCGGGGCTCACGGACCTGCTGCAGCGCGAGTACCGCGTGAGCGTCGCGGGGCCGACGACGCTGACCGCGCTGCTCAACAGCTTGCAAATGGGCTTCAGGACGCTCGCCATCGAGAAGCGCTCGAGCGAGGTGTGGCAGGTGCTCGGTGCAGTGAAGACGGAATTCCGCCGGTTCGGCGATGTGCTCGCAACGACCAAACGCCAGTTGGAAACCGTGACGCGGTCGATCGAAGCGGCGGAGACGCGCACGCGCCAGATGAACAAGAAGCTGCGCGATGTCGAGGCGTTGCCGGGCGAGCAGGCGGCGGGAATGCTCGGGGCGTCGCCGGGTGAAGACCCCGACGACGCCGGATAAACCAGTCAGCCGTGAGCCAGCTTGTCGAGCGAGTCGCCCGTGATGCGCACGATGCGCCAGTCGGGCAGCACGGTGGCGCCCATCTTTTCGTAGAAGTCGATGGCCTGCTGGTTCCAGTCGAGCACCGACCACTCGAAGCGGCCGCATTGGCGCTCGACGGCGAGTGCCGCGAGCGCGCGCAGCATCTTCGTGCCGAGACCGCTGCCACGCAGATGAGGACGCACGTATAGGTCTTCGAGGTAGAGGCCGCGTTTGCCGAGGAAGGTCGAGAAGTTGTGGAAGAAGAGCGCATAGCCGACCACCGCGCCGCTCTCTTCCGCCACGAGCGCTTCGGCGGCGGGCCGCGCGCCGAACAGCGCGTCGCGCACGCCGTCTTCGGTGGCGATAAAGAGATGCGTGAGCTTCTCGAATTCGGCGAGTTCAAGCATCAGCGCGAAGATCGCGCTGATGTCGGCGGGCGTGGCCGTGCGGATCAGCGCGCTCATCACGCTTCTTCCGGCGCGTCGGACAAGGTGATCTCGATGCCGCCGAAGCGCGACGCCACCCAGTTGTACGCGTGACACGCGATCCACAGAAGGACGAAGCCGAGGATCGCGTTGAGCAGGAGCGCGCTCGTCACCGTGCTGAGTTCGACCGAGCCGAAGCGAAAGAACGCGACCAACACGCCCAGCAGCACGATCGGCACGCTGAACGTCAGGTACACGAGGATCAGCGCCTTTGCCGTTTGTCCCGGCGCGATGAAGGAAATCTGCTTTTTCATTGAAGGAAAATCCCCGTCTGTCGGTGTTTCAAGAGCCTGTTGCGTGTTTCAGATGAGTCCGGCGAAAAGCAGGATGTCGACCGTTTCGCCAGCGTCGACGTCCGCGCGATCGTGTTCGAGCACGATGAAGCAGTTCGCTTCGCTCATCGAACTCAGCACGCCCGAGCCTTGCGGCCCCGTCGTCACGACGACGAAGCGTCCCTGGTCGTCGCGGCGCGCGATGCCGCGCTGGAACTCGGTGCGGCCCGCGCGTTTCCGGATCGGTTGCGGGCTGACCGCCTGGATCAGCGGCAACGTTTCGCGCGTCGCGCCGGACATCGCGAGCAACGCTTCGCGCACGATGAAATAGAACGTCGCCATCACCGCGACCGGATTGCCCGGCAAGCCGAAAAAGAGCGCGGATTCGCCTTCGCCCGCGCGCGGACCAGACCACAGCCGGCCGAACGCGAGCGGACGGCCCGGGCGCATCGCGATCTTCCAGAACGCGACGTCGCCGAGCGAATTCATCAGCTCGCGCGTGAAGTCCGCATCGCCGACCGAGACGCCGCCCGAACTGATGACGACGTCGGCTGCTTCGGTCGCGCGTCGCAGCGCCTTGTCGAGCGAGGCGCGGTCGTCGCGGACCACGCCCAGATCGACCGGTTCGACATTGAGCCGGCGCAGCATCGCGTAGAGCGTGTAACGGTTGCTGTCGTAGACGCTGCCCGGGCTCAGCGTTTCGCCGGCCGAACGCAGTTCGTCGCCAGTCGAAAAGAACGCGACCCGCAGACGCCGCCGCACCGCGACCTGCGCGATGCCGAGCGACGCCAGCAAGCCCAGGTCCGATGCGCGCATGATGCGGCCCGCGGCGAGCGCCGGCCGGCCCTTCGCGAGATCCTCGCCCGCGAGGCGCCGGTTCTGGCCCGGCTGCACGGCGCTGGCTGCGAAGCGGATCGCGTCGCCTTCGCGCGCGACGAGTTCCTGCGGCACGACGGTGTCGCAACCGGGCGGAATGAGCGCGCCCGTCATGATGCGCACGCACTGCGCGGCGCCCGGTGTATCGAGAAACGGCTGTCCCGCGAGCGCCGCGCCGATCACGCTCAGATCGATCTCGCGCGCGCCATCGAGGCAAGCGCCGGCGAACGCGTAGCCGTCCATCGCGGAATTGTCGTGCGACGGCACGTCGATCGGCGAGACGACGTCCTCGGCCAGCACGCGATCCAGTGCGTCGAAGAGGCCCACGCGCTCGACCGGCGCATCGTGCCCGCGCGGCGTCGCCCACTGGCGCACGATCTCCTGCGCCGCGCCGACGGGCAGGGCGTTCGGATCGTACTGGGCGATGCAACCGGGAAAGGGCTTGGACGTGGTCATTGAATCGGGGCGGGTCGCGACCGGAGTCGGGCGATTGGATCTGGAGGTCTCGCGATGCCGGTGCGCTCGTTGCACGGCCGGGAGATGAGTGCGCCTGAGCGGGTTCGTCGCGTTCAAAGACGCCGGTTCGCTATCGGCGCTCCAGCTCGGCTAGCTGCTGCAAATCGTTGACATTGTAAAACGCGTGCACATCGGGGAATGTCACTTCCACCGTCTTGTGGCGCGCGTACCACGCGCGTACCTTGCGCTCGCCCGCGCGCAGGCTGGCTTCGAGGTCGTCGGCAAGCGACGCGCGCAAGAGCGCGAACACCGGATGCAGGTCGCGCTGGCCGTTTGCCTCCACGACGACCGCAGTCGCGATGTCGGCTTGCTCCGCCGCGAGCGCATCGGCGAGCGTGCGGGCGAGATGCTCGTCGGCGTAGGGGGCATCGCAGGGCGCGGTAAGCACGTACCGCGTCTCTGCCGCGCGCATCGCGGACGCGATGCCGGCGAGCGGGCCGGGATAGTCGGGAAGCGCATCCGCGACGATCTTCGCGTCGAAAGGCTCGCCGAGGCGCGTGTATTCGTCGATGCTGCGATTCGCGCTGATCAGCATCGCGCCGACCTGCGGCGCGAGACGCCGCAGCACATGGAGCGCGAGCGGAACGCCGAGAAACGGCTGCAAGCCCTTGTCGATGCCGCCCATGCGCGAACCGCGTCCGCCTGCGAGCACGACGCCCGTGATGTCGGAAAGCGCGATGACGGACGAAGACAAATCAGCCGCCGATGTACGACATCTCGACACGCGGCGCGTCGGGATCGGGAACCGGCAGGGCGTTGCTGCCGCGCAGTTGCGAATAGCGGTCGGCGCGCCGCTCCCAGATGCGGGCGATCGCGGTGGCGATGGTGTCGTCGCTCGCGCCGTTGCGCACGAGGGCGCGCAGGTCGTGGCCGTGGTTCGCGAACAGGCACAGGTAGAGCTTGCCTTCGGTCGAGAGCCGCGCGCGCGTGCACGTGCCGCAGAACGCGCGCGTCACGCTGGAAATCACGCCGATCTCGCCGTCGCCGTCGACATAACCCCAGCGCTGGGCGGTTTCGGCCGCCGTATGCGCTTCGAGCGGTCGCAACGGGAATTGCTCGGCGATGCGCGCGACCACGTCGGCGGAGGGCAGCACTTCGGTCATGTTCCAGCCGTTCGACGCGCCCACGTCCATGTATTCGATGAACCGCAGCACGGTGCCGCTGCCCTTGAAGTGGCGCGCCATCGGGACGATTTCCTGGTCGTTCGTGCCGCGCTTGACGACCATGTTCACCTTGAGCGGCGCGAGTCCGGCGGCGTGCGCGGCATCGATGCCTTCGAGCACGTCGGCGACCGCGAAATCCGCGTCGTTCATCTGGCGGAAGAGGGCGTCGTCGAGGGCGTCGAGGCTGACCGTCACGCGCGACAAACCGGCGTCTGCGAGCGAACGCGCCTTCTTCGCGAGGATCGAGCCGTTCGTCGTCAGCGTGATGTCGAGCGGGCGGCCTTCGGGCGTCGTGAGACACGCGAGCCGCTCGATCAGGAATTCGATGTTCTTGCGCAAGAGCGGCTCGCCGCCCGTCAGCCGGATTTTCTCGACGCCGTGCGCGACGAAAATGCGCGCGAGCCGCTCGATTTCCTCGAACGACAGCAACGCGGCGTGCGGCAGGAACTGGTAGTTCTTGTCGAAGACTTCGCGCGGCATGCAGTAGACGCAGCGGAAATTGCAACGATCCGTGACCGAAATGCGCAGATCGCGCAGCGGCCGCGACAGCGTATCGGTGAGGAGCCCCGACGGCGGCGTCGCGACGCCGGAGAAATCCGGAATCGCGCTGACATCGGCTACGGGAATGATGCGTCGGGACATGGCGGCTCTATCGAGGACTGCGCTCTGTTTTTTGAGGCTATCCAATCATTTTAACGGATGTAAGCACGTGAAACCCGTAGACCCTTTGGGCACATAGCAAAAGCGCCACGCGGCTTTCGCCGGTGGCGCTCGGTGCATCGTCACGCGCTTCGCCGCCCGCACCGCGGTTGCGGCGCAGGCGGTTCATGCGCTCAGTGCGCGTCCGAATGGGCGTTCCCGCCCGTTTCGACTTGCTCCATCGGCGCGGAATCGACCGGCGGAAGCGGCTTGCGCTCGCGCGCCACCCGTTTCGGGGCTTCCGCCTGCTCGGCGGCGGCGCTTGCTGCGCGCAGCTTGTCGGCGTCGGTGTTCACCCAGACGAGGCCCGCCGTTTCCAGCATCGGCTTGAGCGCTTCTTCCTTCAGCGCAACGCTTTTGACCGGTGCGGCCTCGGGCGTGGCTGCGGGCGCTGCCGAGGCAACCGGTTCGACAGCCGCCGGTTCGAACGTCTTGACCGGTTCCGATTCGACGGGAGCGGGCGTCGCGACCGGCTCCGCCACCGCGTTCGTTTCGACGATGTCCGACGCGGGCGTTGCCGCGACGGGCGCCGGCTTGACCGGCTCGGCGACGACCGCCTGCGGCGCTGCTTCGGCCTTCACCGGTTCCGGTGCTTCGACGGGCTTGGCGGCTTGCGTCGTCTCGACCGCTTCGGCGACCTGCACGGGCTCGGGTGCTGTCGGCGCTTGTGCGGCAGGCGCAGACGCAGGAGCGAACGGGTCGGCCGGCTCCGTCTTCGCGAGCTTCGGTTCCGCGCCGAACGGGTTCTCGACCGGCTCAGGCGCTGCCGGCTTCGCGAACAGATCGGGCGTCGGAGCGGGCTCTTCCTGCTTGGCCTCCGCCGGCGCTTCGACGCGTTCGGCGCTCGCCGGCTGCGACGTTTCGGCGGCTTGCTCGCGCGCTTCTTCACGTACTTCTTCGCGCAGTTCCGTCACGCCGATGGCGGCTGCCGCGACCGGCACAGCGACTGCGGCCACCGGTGCGGCCGGACGCGTTTCGCGATGCTCGCCCGGTTCCTGCGACGAACTCGTGTCGAACACGCCGGCTTGCGCGGTCATGCTTTCAGCGGCGCCTTCGCTTTCCGCGACGTCGGCTGCGTGATTCACCGTCACGCCTTCCTCGTCACGCTCGCGACGGCCACCACGGCGGCCGCGACGACGGCGGCGGCGCTCTTCGCCTTCACGCGCCGCAGCCGACTGATCGCCTTGCGCGGCATCTATGCCGACGAATTGCGCTTCCGGTGTCTCGACGATCTCCGATGCCACGGTTTCGCCTTGCGTCAGTGCTTCGACGGCGGCTTCGGGCTGCGGCTTCTTGCGCTCGCCACGTTCGGCGCGCTCCGGACGATCCGGACGTTCGCGACGCTCCTGACGCTCAGCCGCTTCCGGACGCTCCGCGCGTTCGGCACCGCGTTCCTGGGCGCGATCGCCGCGCTCGCGGCCCTCACGCGGTTCGCGGCCTTCACGGGCTTCGCGCGGCTCGCGTGCTTCACGCGGCTCGCGGGCCTCGCGCGGCTCACGGCCTTCGCGGGCTTCACGCGGCTCGCGCGTTTCACGACCTTCACGGCCTTCGCGTCCGGCGCGTGCTTCGCGCGGCTCGCGTTCCTCGCGACGCCCGCCTTGGCGGCTGCCCGTGGCGCCGTTGGCACCGTTTGCACCCGCGGTTGCGCTGTCGCGTGCGGCTGCGCCGCTGCGTCGGTTGCGATTGCGGTCGCCGCCCGGACGCTCACCGCGCTCCGTGCGTTCGCCGCGCTCGCGCGTCGGGCGCGCGGGCGGCGTCGTTTCGACCGGAGCCGGTGCGGGCTGCGCTTGCGGCTGCATGCCGAACAGGTTCTTCAGCCAGCCGATGAATCCGCCGCCAGCCGGCAGCGGAGCCAGTGCCACCGGTGCGACCGGTGCGACGGCTTCGACGGGCGCCGGCTTCACGGGCGCGCTCGGCGCCGGGGATGCCGGCGTGATGCCCTTCACCGCCGCTTCCTGCTTCGGCTTCACTTCTTCGGTGCGCTTGCTGTAGCCGGTTTCCGATTCCAGTTCGGTCGCCGCTTCCACGGCCATCTTCCAGGAGGCGCGCGGCTCGTCGAGGCGCGCGTCGTCGTGACGCAGGCGCTCCAGCTTGTAGTGCGGCGTCTCCAGATGCTTGTTCGGGATCAGGACGACGTTGACCTTGAAGCGCGACTCGATCTTGTTGATTTCGCTACGCTTTTCGTTCAACAGGAAGGCGGTCACCTCGACCGGCACCTGACAATGGATCGCCGCGGTGTTTTCCTTCATCGCTTCTTCCTGAATGATCCGCAGCACTTGCAGCGCGGACGATTCGGTATCGCGGATGTGGCCCGTGCCGTTGCAGCGCGGGCACGTCACGTGGCTGCCTTCCGACAACGCCGGACGCAGCCGCTGACGCGACAGTTCCATCAGCCCGAAGCGCGAAATCTTGCCCATCTGGACGCGCGCGCGGTCGTGCTTCAACGCATCTTTCAGACGCTGTTCGACTTCGCGCTGGCTCTTGGCCGACTCCATGTCGATGAAGTCGATCACGATCAGCCCGCCCAGGTCGCGCAGACGCAACTGGCGCGCGACTTCGTCGGCGGCTTCGAGGTTCGTGCGCGTGGCCGTTTCCTCGATGTCCGCGCCCTTGGTCGAGCGCGCCGAGTTCACGTCGATGGCGACGAGCGCTTCCGTGTGGTCGATCACGATCGCGCCGCCCGAGGGCAGCGGCACCGTGCGCGAGTACGCGGTTTCGATCTGATGCTCGATCTGGAAGCGCGAGAAGAGCGGCACGTCGTCGTGATAGCGCTTCACCTTCGGGAGGTTGTCGGGCATCACGATGTCCATGAAGGCGCGCGCCTGGTCATGGATTTCGGTCGTGTCGATGAGGATTTCGCCGATGTCCGGCTGGAAGTAATCGCGAATCGCGCGGATGACCAGGCTCGATTCGAGATAAATCAGCATCGGCGTGCCGGCGACGCCGCTCTGCGACGCCGCTTCGATCGCGCGCCACAGTTGCATCAGGTAGTTCAGGTCCCACTGGAGTTCTTCGGCGGAGCGGCCGATGCCGGCCGTGCGCGCGATGATGCTCATGCCTTCCGGCAGTTCGAGCTGCGCCATCGTCTCGCGCAGTTCCTGCCGCTCGTCGCCTTCGATCCGGCGCGACACGCCGCCGCCGCGCGGGTTATTCGGCATCAGGACGAGATAGCGTCCGGCAAGCGAGATGAACGTGGTGAGCGCCGCGCCCTTGTTGCCGCGCTCTTCCTTTTCGACCTGGACGATGAGTTCCTGGCCTTCGCGCAGCGCGTCCTGGATGCGCGCGGAGCGCATGTCGACGCCGTCGCGGAAATACTGGCGGGCCACTTCCTTGAACGGGAGAAAACCGTGGCGGTCCTCGCCGTAGTTGACGAAACAGGCTTCGAGCGACGGCTCGATGCGGGTCACGACTCCCTTGTAGATATTGCCTTTGCGCTGTTCGCGCCCGGCGGTTTCGATGTCGATGTCGATGAGTTTTTGCCCATCGACGATGGCGACGCGCAGTTCTTCTTGCTGCGTCGCATTAAACAGCATGCGTTTCATTGAACGGCTCCAGAGCGGCTATGCCGTCCCTCGTCTGGCGAATTCGCGCGGTTGTCAGGCGCGCAAAGCGAAGAGGGCGGGCACGCCGCGCTTCTTTGTGTGTTGTCACAAAGCACGCGGGAGCGGGAAGTCTGGCGGGAGAATTGCCTGAGAAGAGACATCGGCCGTGTTCGCGACGAAACGACGAACGGCGTCGCGGCGGCCAAGCTCCGGGGCACATGCGAAAACGGCTTGCACACGCGGCTTCGACACGCCATGCATCCGACGCGGCTCGCGGCCCGGACGGCACGCCATTCCGGGATCATCCGGCTTCACGTCCGTTGCGACCGGACGCGCGCCCCGATGTGCCAGGAGCCGTGCTCGACCGAGCCGTGTTCCTCCTGATGCGGCTTCTGCGAAGGCGGCCCGCGCGAACCACGCGCGAATGACGGATGACCGACGACGTCGAAGCTGCGGCCAGGCCGCGGCGGCAGATCGTGGGCGTCGAAAGCTCCCGGCGACCTGCCTTTGGGTGTCTCGCCTCATGTGCGACGTTCGGCGCGCTTCGCAGATTTCAGCGCAGCAGCGTTTCACGTCGACGTTATTCGCAATCGGCGAGCTGCGTATTTTCCGTCCCGCTCGATACTCTTGATACCCGAGCCGGGCGCGGCGGCCTCCGATCATCAAACCGGACGCCTTCGCCTCTCGCCGAAAAAATTCTTTTTTACCAAACTTCCGTTACCGATCAGCGATCGACCCGACCGAACGCGCCTGTGGGCACCGTCCTTGCCGTGCGATATCGCCGTGCGTGCAACTCGTTGCTCGATTTTCCGGGCGAGCAACCGTCCCTGGGCGCAAGTAAAATGATGGTTTATCGCTTGCACCTGTACAGTCTGACGAATCGTGGCGAGATTTTTCGCCTTTTTTCAGATTGCTCGCAAATTATATTCATAATGAATGAGTTAGGCAAAACATCCCATAAAAAGGTCGCAAGCGAGCAGGTCTCGATGATCGAGATCGACGAAGGAGCCGCCGGGCAGCGCATCGACAATTTCCTGCTGCGCGTCTGTAAAGGCGTGCCGAAAAGCCATATTTATCGCATTCTTCGCAGCGGCGAAGTGCGCGTGAACAAGGGGCGGATCGACGCGGCTTATCGTCTCGAACTCGGCGATCTCGTGCGCGTGCCGCCCATTCGCGTGGCGCAGCCCGACGAAACGCCGGTTTCGTCGAACGCGCCGGCCGCCGAATTCCCGATCCTGTTCGAAGACGACCACCTGATCGTTATCGACAAGCCGTCGGGCGTCGCCGTGCATGGCGGCAGCGGCGTGGCGTTCGGCGTGATCGAGCAGTTGCGCAACGCGCGGCCGCACGCGAAGTTCCTGGAACTCGTCCACCGGCTCGACCGCGAGACGTCCGGCGTGCTCATGCTCGCGAAAAAGCGCTCGGCGCTCGTCCATCTGCATGAGCAGATTCGCGAAAACCGCGTCGATAAACGCTATTACGCGGTCGGTCACGGCGACTGGGCGAGCGACTGGGGCCGCCGGCGCATCGTGAAGGCGCCGCTGCACAAGTACGTGGCGGGGGACGGCGAACGGCGCGTGCGGATTCAGGAAGACGGCTTGCCGTCGCATACGGTGTTCAACCTGATCGAGCGCTGGACGGATTACGTGTGGGTCGAGGCGGAACTGAAGACGGGGCGCACGCATCAGATTCGCGTCCACATGGCGAGCCTCGGCCTGCCGATCGCGGGCGACGCCAAGTACGGCGACTTCGCGCTGAACAAGAATCTGGCGCGGCCGAACGCGAAACCGTCGCTCAAACGGATGTTTTTGCACGCTTACCGGCTGAAAATCACGCATCCGGCGACGGGCGAACCGCTTCAGCTCGAAGCGCCGCTGCCCGTCGAATGCCGGCGTTTCATCGATCAATTGAAGCATTCAAGCGAGACCTAATAAATGGCGCGGCAGCAATTCGATCTGATCGTCTTCGACTGGGACGGCACGCTGATGGATTCCACGGCGCACATCACGCGCAGCATCCAGGCGGCCTGCCGCGATCTGGGTCTGCCCGTTCCGTCGAACGAGGCCGCGAGCTACGTGATCGGCCTCGGCCTGCGCGACGCGCTCCAGATCGCCGCGCCCACGCTCGATCCGGCGGATTATCCGCGGCTCGCCGAGCGCTACCGCTTTCACTATCTGGTGAAGGACCAGCACACCGAACTCTTCGACGGCGTGCGCGACATGCTCCAGGAACTGCGCGACGAGGGTTATCTGCTCGGCGTGGCAACGGGCAAGAGCCGTGTCGGGCTGAATCGCGCGCTCGACCAGTCGCGGCTCACGAGCCTTTTCGACGGCACGCGCTGCGCCGACGAAACGTTCTCGAAGCCGCATCCGGCGATGCTGCACGAACTCACGCGCGAACTCGGCCAGGATTTGGCGCGCACGGTGATGATCGGCGACACGACGCACGACCTGCAAATGGCGATCAACGCGGGCGCGGCGGGCATCGGCGTGGGCTACGGCGCGCATCCGGCCGATTCGCTCGTGGCACTGGAGCCGAAATTCTGCGCCGACAGCGTCGCGTCGCTCGTCGGCTGGCTGCGGGAGCACGCATGAGCGTAGCCGTTCGGATTTGCGCGGCGGACGAACTCGTCGATGGCGGGATGGGCGTTCGTCGCAACGCCGTCGAGAAGTCGGGCGGCGAATCGGTCGTGTTTTTCGTGCGTTTCGACGGCAAGCCGTATGGCTATCTGAACCGCTGTGCGCACGTCGCGATGGAACTCGACTGGAACGAGGGTCAGTTCTTCGAAAGCTCGGGCCTATACTTGATGTGCGCCACGCACGGCGCGATCTACGAGCCGGATAGCGGCAAGTGCGTCGGCGGGCCGTGCCGCGGCGCGCGTCTGCGCCAGCTTCAGGTCGAGGAGCGCGACACACCCGAAGGCCGCGCCGTCTTCTGGATCCCGGACGACGCGCTTCGCCCCGCCTGAATATTCCACTCTCCATCGACTCCCCAAACAGACGCCGCATGTCCGACCAATATCCGAACGATCCCGCCAGTCCCGACAACCCGAAGCGCACGCCGCCGCCCGCCGGTGAAAACTGGGAACGTGCCGCGCTCGAACGCATCGCGATGGCAGCGATCAACGAGCAGCGCGCCGCGCGGCGCTGGAAAATCTTCTTTCGCTTCGTCGCGCTGGGGGTGCTCGCGCTCCTCGTCTGGGGCGCGTTCGATTTCACGGGCGAGAAAGTGTCGAAAACCGCGCGCCACACCGCGCTCGTCGAACTGGAAGGCGAAATTGCCGCGAACAGCAACGCGAGCGCCGACAACATCAACGCGGCGCTGCAAAGCGCCTTCGAGGACAACGGCACGGCCGGCGTGATCCTGCGCATCAACAGTCCGGGCGGTTCGCCGGTGCAGGCGGGCATTATTTATCGCGCAATCAAGCGCTTGCGCGCGAAATATCCGTCGAAGCCGCTCTACGTGGTCGTCGACGACATGTGCGCGTCGGGCGGCTACTACGTCGCCGCCGCCGCCGACAAGATCTACGTCGATCGTGCCAGTATCGTCGGCTCGATCGGCGTGCTGATGGACGGTTTCGGCTTCACGGGCCTGATGGACAAACTCGGCGTCCAGCGCCGGATGCACACTTCGGGCGAAAACAAGGGCGCCTTCGACCCGTTTTCGCCGGAAACGCCCCAAATGACGGCGCACGCGCAGGAGATGCTCGATCAGATCCACACGCAATTCATCGATGCCGTCAAACAGGGCCGCGGCACGCGTCTGAAGAACGACCCGGAACTCTTCTCCGGCATGTTCTGGACGGGTGAAAAGGGCGTGGCGCTCGGTCTCGCCGACGGTTTCGGCGACGCCGACTACGTCGCGCGCGAGATCATCAAGCAGCCGGACATCGTCGATTACACGCAGAAGGAGAGCATCAGCGAGCGTGTGGCGCGCAAGTTCGGCGCGGCGGTCGGCAATGCCGCGATGCATACGCTGATTGTCGGCGGAAAGATGCAGTTGCGCTGAGTTCGCCCGCGTTCTATGCAAAACGCCACGGATCACCGTGGCGTTTTGCCTTCAGGCGCCGAGCAGCAGAAAGATCGCCGGCCGCTTGTGCAGATCGGGCGCGGGCTTCTTCTTCCAGTCGGCGACCGTGCGCGTGACGATCGTTTCGGCGGGCAGCGTCAGGTCGACGGCGACGCACACGAGCGTCGACGGCGCGCAGGTCGCGATCAGCGTGTCGAGCAGCGCGCGGTTGCGGTACGGCGTCTCGATGAAAATTTGCGTCTGGTTCGCCTTGCGCGACAGCTGCTCCAGTTCGCGCAGACGTTTCGCGCGCTCGCTCGCGTCGACGGGCAGATAGCCGTTGAACGCGAAGCTCTGGCCGTTCATGCCGGACGCCATCAGCGCGAGCAGAATCGAACTCGGCCCGACGAACGGCACGACCTTCACACCGCGTTCGTGCGCGCGCCGCACGAGCAGCGCGCCCGGATCGGCGACGGCGGGGCAGCCCGCTTCGGAGACGAGCCCGGCGTCGGTGCCCGCGAGAATCGGCGCGAGCAGCTTTTCGACTTCGCCTGGCGGCGTGTTCACGTTCAGTTCGCGCACTTCGATTTCCTGAATCGGCCGCTCGGTGCCGACTTTTTTCAGGAATGCGCGCGTCGTTTTCGCGTTTTCGCCTATGTAGTAGGAGAGCGCGGCGGCCTGCGCGCGGACCGGCGCCGGCAGGACTTGAGCGAGCGCGTCGGCGTCGCCTTCGCCGAGGGTATTGGGGATCAGGTACAGGACGCCGCTCATCGCGCCTCCAGCAACGGAAAGCCGGCCGCGCGCAGCATCCGCGACAGTTCGATCAGCGGCAGGCCGACGAGCGCGGTCGGGTCGTTCGAATCGATCGCGTCGAGCAGCGCGATGCCGAGCCCCTCGGATTTCGCGCTGCCGGCGCAGTCGTAGGGCGTTTCGGCCAGCAGATAGGCTTCGATTTCGGCGTCCGACAGGGCGCGGAACTGCACGCGCGTGACGACGTCCGCCGATTGCGCCCCGCCCGAACGGCTGTCGAAGAGGCACAGTGCGCTGTGAAACGCGACGTTCTTCCCGCGCATCGCCCGCAGTTGCGCGACCGCGTTCTCGTGCGTGCCGGGCTTGCCGATCTGACGGCCGTCGAAGGTCGCAACCTGATCTGAGCCGATCACGAGCGCGCCGGGCGCTTTCACGGCGGCGGCGCGCGCCTTCGCGAGCGAGAGGCGCAGGGCGGTTGCTTCGGGCGTTTCGCCGTCGAGCGGCGTTTCGTCGATATCGGGCACGATCACGTCGAAGGGAACGCGCAGGCGGTCGAGCAACTCGCGGCGATAGCGCGAACTCGACGCGAGAACGAGGCGCGGCGGCGGGTGGAGGACGTCGGACATGAGTGGAATCGGCGGATAAGCGTTGGAAAGAGGGGCGGTGACAAATCGCCCCTTAAGTATTTGACGCGTAAAGACAAAACCGATATGATTTTGGGCTTTTCATCGGTATGTCCTTGCCGTGGGCGCGACGGATCGGCGTCAGGCCTTTTCGAAAGCGGGTCCGGAAATGGCGGTTGCAGAATCCGGGCAAACCACACCAGTCGGAGCAGGCGGCGCGGTGCATACTGGCGAGATGAAGAAAACACCGGACGAAACATCCGGACGAAACATCCGGACGAAACATCCGTCCTAACGCGGCACATGCAGGAGCGCACATGACTCAGAATCCTGGCAAACCTGCGAGCCCCGCCGATCTGCGCGCGCTCGACATCTACGAATTCGCGCAGAGCGGCCGGCAAGCCGCCGGCGCCGTGCGCGTCCCGCAACTGCCGCGCATGTTAAACGAAGTGCCGGCAGATGCGCCAGACCGCGATACCGCGTTCACCTGGCAAGCCGAAGGCTCGACTCAGCCCGAACTGCAGGACGACGGCACCGAGGCGCCGCAGCCCTATCTGCGGCTTGCGGTGCACGGGTCGGTGTGGATCGAGTGTCAGCGCTGTCTTTCGCCGTATTCGCAGCACCTCGATGTCGATGCAACCTATCGCATCGTGGACACGGAGGAAGAAGCAGACGAGTTTCCGCTCGACGACGATGAAGTCGAAGTGATCGTGGGTTCGCGCCAATTCGATCTCGTCGACTTGATCGAGGAGGAGTTGTTGTTGGCCTTGCCGCTCGTGCCCAAGCACGATGTGTGTCCGGAAGTGCACGAAAGCCTGGTTTCGGGCGAGGGCGCGGAAGGGGTCGATGGCGAGATCGACGGGGGTGAAGGCGCATCGGGTGACGAACCCGCGCGGCCCAACCCGTTCGCCGCGCTCGAAAAGCTCAAGCAGGGCGGCCCCGGCGACGACAAGAAGCATTAACTGGTAGCGCGATAAGCCGAGTTTACGTGAGTTTACGTTTTCCGCACCTTGACTGGCCTTTCGGCCAGCGGTCGCCGGCACGTCGGGCTGTGTTAGAATTCGCAAAATTTTTCTGGAGTTATCATGGCAGTTCAGCAAAACAAGAAGTCGCCGTCGAAGCGCGGCATGCACCGTTCGCACGATTTCCTCAACGCAGCGCCGCTGGCCGTTGAGCCGAGCACGGGTGAAGTGCATCTGCGTCACCACGTGAGCCCGAACGGCTACTACCGTGGCAAGAAAGTCATCAAGACGAAGAACGACTAAGCGTACGACGCTTGCTGCGTCTCGCGTCACCGTTTTGAATTACGGTCGCTCGCGCTTGACATTTCCTCGGTACGACAAGAAGGCGGCATTTCACTGCCGCTTTTTTGTGCCTGAAATTCGTCGCACTCCATGACTGTAAAGATCACCATCGACTGCATGGGAGGCGACCACGGCCCGGCCGTGACGGTTCCCGCTGCCGTCAATTTCGTGCGTTCGCACCCGGACGCACATCTGCTGCTCGTGGGCATCGAGCCCGCGATCCGCGCGCAGCTCAAGAAGTGCAAGGCCGCCGACGAGGCGCGCCTGACCGTCGTTCCCGCGACGGAAGTCGTCGCGATGGACGATCCCGTCGAAGTCGCGCTGCGCAAGAAAAAAGATTCGTCGATGCGCGTCGCGCTGAATCTCGTTAAGGAAGGCGAGGCTCAGACCTGCATCTCCGCCGGCAACACCGGCGCGCTGATGGCCGTTTCCCGCTATGTTCTCAAGACGCTCGCTGGTATCGAGCGGCCGGCGATCGCCTTCGCGATGCCGAGTCAGCGCGGCTACACCACCGTGCTCGACCTCGGCGCGAACGTCGACTGCGAGCCGCAGCACCTCTTGCAGTTCGCCGAGATGGGCCACGCGCTCGTCTCCGCGATCGAAGGGCGCGAGCGGCCGACCATCGGCTTGCTCAACATCGGCGAAGAAGTCATCAAGGGCAACGAAACCATCAAGCGCGCGGGCGAACTGCTGCGCGCGAGCACGCTCAACTTCTACGGCAACGTGGAAGGCAACGACATCTATAAAGGCACGACGGATGTCGTCGTCTGCGATGGTTTTGTCGGCAATGTCGCGCTGAAGACCTCCGAAGGTCTCGCGAAAATGCTCACCGACATCATCAAGGAAGAGTTCGGCCGCTCGCTCGCCACGAAGCTGATGGCGGTCGTCGCGATGCCGGTGCTCAAGCGTTTCAAGCGACGCGTCGACCCGGCCCAGTACAACGGCGCCGCCTTGCTCGGCCTGCGCGGGCTCGTCATCAAGAGCCACGGATCGGCCGAGGCCTACGGGTTTGAGTGGGCCATCAAACGCGGGTATGATGCCGTCAAAAATGGCGTGCTCGAACGCCTCGTGCGCGCGATGGAAGAAAACGCCGCACCCATGCGGCAGGCGGCCCAGGGCGCCGGTCTCGCAAACGGCACGGCCGCCGAACCCAATGCGGCCGGAGCACTCGAGAACGGCGTCGCGGCCGGTCGGCCTAATCCGCCACCCCCGAGCGCGCCGGACGAACCCGGTGCCGCGCTACCCTCGAAGGCATAATGGCTCAATCCAATCTCTACTCACGCGTGCTCGGCACGGGCAGCTATCTGCCGGCCGACCGCGTCACGAATCAGGATCTGGCAGACCGTCTGGCAAAGCAGGGCGTCGAGACGAGCGACGAATGGATCGTGGCGCGCACCGGCATTCACGCCCGCCATTTCGCGGCGCCCGACGAAACCACGAGCGATCTCGCCCTTCACGCGTCGAATAAGGCGATCGAAGCGGCCGGCGTCGATCCGCAGTCGATCGACCTGATCATCGTCGCGACTTCCACGCCGGACTTCGTGTTCCCGAGCACGGCGTGTCTGCTGCAAAACAAGCTCGGCATCAAGAACAACGGCGCGGCGTTCGACGTCCAGGCCGTCTGCTCGGGTTTCGCGTATGCCGTGGCGGTCGCCGACAGCCTGATTCGCAGCGGCGCGCATCGCACGGCGCTGATCGTCGGCGCGGAAACCTTCTCGCGCATTCTCGACTTCAGCGACCGCACGACCTGCGTGCTGTTCGGCGACGGCGCGGGCGCGATCATCCTGCAGGCATCCGAGGAACCGGGCGTGCTCGCGAGCGCACTGCACGCGGACGGCAGCTATTCCGACATTCTCTGCACGCCGGGCAACGTGAACGGCGGCGTGGTCGCGGGCAGCGCGTTCCTGCACATGGACGGCCAGGCGGTGTTCAAGCTCGCCGTCAACGTGCTGGAAAAGGTCGCGGTCGAAGCGCTCGACAAAGCGCAGCTTTCCGCCGAAGACGTCGACTGGCTGATTCCCCATCAGGCCAACATCCGCATCATGCAGAGCACCTGCCGCAAGCTGCGGCTGCCGCAGGAGCGCATGGTCGTGACGGTTGGCGAGCATGGCAACACGTCGGCGGCGTCGATTCCGCTCGCGCTCGACGTCGCCGTGCGCGACGGCCGCATCAAGCGCGGCCAGAACGTGCTGATCGAAGGCGTCGGCGGCGGCTTCACCTGGGGCGCGTCGGTCTTTCGCTACTGACCGTCGAGGGGCGCGTGGCATCGCGCCCCGATCGCCCGCGCCGAGCGCGCCAGCCATCCCAATTCATCGAGGACGATATGAAATTTGCGTTCGTTTTTCCCGGACAGGGTTCGCAATCGGTCGGCATGCTGAACGCATTCGCCGATCACGCCGTGGTGCGCGAGACGTTGCAGCAGGCGTCCGACGCGCTCAACCAGGACATCGCGAAGCTGATCGCCGAAGGTCCGGCGGAAGAACTCAATCTCACCACTAATACGCAGCCCGTCATGCTGACGGCCGCCTACGCCATTTACCGCGTGTGGGAACAGGAAGCCGGCGTAAAGCCCGCGATCGTCGCGGGGCATAGCCTCGGGGAATACACGGCGCTCGTCGCGGCCGGCGCGCTCGCGTTCGCGGACGCCGTGCCGCTCGTGCGTTTTCGCGCCCAGGCGATGCAAAACGCAGTGCCGGTCGGCGTCGGCGGCATGGCCGCGATCCTCGGTCTCGACGACGACACCGTGCGCGCAGTCTGCGCCGAAGCGTCGGAAGCGGGCGTGGTCGAAGCGGTGAATTTCAACGCGCCGTCGCAGGTCGTGATAGCGGGTGCGAAGGCGGGCGTCGAGAAGGCGTGCGAAATCGCGAAGGCGAAGGGCGCAAAGCGCGCGCTGCCGCTGCCGGTGTCGGCGCCGTTCCACTCGTCGCTGCTCAAGCCCGCGTCGGATCAACTGCGCGACTATCTGGCCCAAGTCGACGTGAAGGCGCCGCGGATTCCGCTGATCAATAACATCGACGTCGCGATCACCGACGACCCCGCCGCGATCAAGGATGCGCTCGTGCGCCAGGCGGCGGGCCCCGTGCGCTGGGTCGAATGCGTGCAGGCGATGGCCCGCGACGGCGTGACGCACGTGATCGAATGCGGCCCGGGCAAGGTGCTCGCGGGACTGACAAAGCGCATCGACGGAACGCTCGTCGGCGCGTCCGTGTTCGATCCGGCGTCGCTGGACGAAGCGCGCAAGCTGATTGCCGGATAAAGCGCGCCGGATAAAAACGAAGAGCAAGGACAACGACATGAACTTGGACAAGCAGGTAGCCATCGTCACGGGCGCATCGCGCGGCATCGGGCGGGCGATTGCGCTGGAACTCGCGCGCCAGGGCGCGACCGTCATCGGCACGGCGACGAGCGAAAGCGGCGCGGCCGGCATCACGGAAGCGTTCGAACAGGCCGGTCTGAAGGGCCGCGGCGCGGTGCTGAACGTGAACGACGCGGCCGCGGCCGACGCGTTCATCGACGCCACCGTGAAGGAATTCGGCGGCCTCAGCGTGCTGGTGAACAACGCGGGCATCACGAAAGACCAGCTCGCGATGCGCATGAAGGACGACGAATTCGACGCCGTCATCGATACCAACCTGCGCGCCGTGTTCCGCCTCTCGCGCGCCGTGCTGCGTCCGATGATGAAGGCGCGCGGCGGCCGGATCATCAACATCACGTCGGTGGTGGGATCGTCGGGCAATCCGGGGCAGGCGAACTACGCGGCCGCGAAGGCCGGCGTCGCGGGTATGACGCGCGCGCTCGCGCGCGAGATCGGCAGCCGCGGCATCACGGTGAACTGCATCGCGCCGGGCTTCATCGACACCGACATGACCAAGGTTCTGCCCGAAGAGCAGCGCACCGCGCTCACCGCCCAGATACCACTCGGCCGACTGGGCAGCCCGGACGATATCGCGCATGCTGTGGCTTTCCTGGCCTCGCCGTTCGCGGGCTACATTACCGGAACGACGCTGCACGTGAATGGCGGCATGTACATGTAATAGGCGTTCGTTTAATATCCGCGCCGCGGGCGGAACGCGAAATGCTCACCGGAGCATCGCGCGCGCCCGCAAAATGCGCTGTAATGAACGAAGTCGATGGATCGCGCGTGACCGGCCCCGAGCAAGGGTCGCGCGTCGAAAGCATGAAACCGAAGCGCCGCTTTTTGCAGGTACAAACCTGATAAAATGCGCGCACTCGCATTTTTGAACTTATTTTCCCTCGGAGGGCTGCATGGACAATATCGAACAGCGCGTGAAAAAGATCGTCGCGGAACAACTGGGCGTCGCCGAAGCCGAAATCAAGAACGAAGCGTCGTTCGTCAACGATCTGGGCGCTGACTCGCTCGACACCGTCGAACTGGTGATGGCTCTGGAAGACGAATTCGGCATGGAAATTCCCGATGAAGAAGCCGAGAAGATCACGACCGTCCAGCAGGCGATCGACTACGCTCGCGCGAACGTCAAGGCCTAAGGCCCGGACGCGCCAGCACCTCATCGCACGCGGGCTTGACGCTCTGTCGCGACCGAGACCGATATAACAGCCACAGGGCTAACAGGGCAAGTTCCTGTGGCCGCTGTGGCTTTTGCTTTATTGTCATCTATGGATAAGGGGTTACCGTGAGCCGTCGTCGTGTTGTTGTTACAGGCCTTGGGCTGATTTCGCCTGTCGGCAATACCGTTGCCGACGGCTGGGCCAATCTGGTGGCGGGCAAGTCCGGCATCGCCGAGATCACGAAGTTCGACGCGTCGAACTTTTCCACGCGCTTCGCGGGCGAGGTGAAGGGCTTCAATGTCGAGGAGTACATGCCCGGCAAGGAAGCGCGCCATATGGATACCTTCATCCATTACGGCATCGCCGCCGGTGTACAGGCCATGCAGGACAGCGGCCTCGAAATCAGCGAGGAGAACTCGGAGCGCGTGGGCGTGATCGTGGGCTCGGGCATCGGCGGGTTGCCGATGATCGAAATCACGCAGACCGAACTGCTCAACCGCGGTCCGCGCCGCATCTCGCCGTTCTTCGTGCCGGCGTCGATCATCAACATGATCTCCGGCCATCTGTCGATCCGCTTCGGCCTGAAGGGCCCGAATCTCGCGATCGTCACCGCCTGCACGACCGGGCTGCACTGCATCGGCGAGGCGTCGCGCCTGATCGAATACGGCGATGCCGACGTGATGATCGCGGGCGGCGCGGAAGCGACGGTTTCGCCGCTCGGCATCGGCGGCTTTGCGGCGGCGCGTGCGCTGTCGCAGCGCAACGACGATCCGGCGACGGCGAGCCGTCCGTGGGACAAGGACCGTGACGGCTTCGTGCTCGGCGAAGGCGCGGGCGTGATGGTGCTCGAAGAGTACGAGCACGCGAAGGCGCGCGGCGCGAAGATTTACGCGGAAGTGTCGGGTTACGGCATGAGCGGCGACGCGTACCACATGACCGCGCCGCCCGAAGACGGAGACGGCGGCCGCCGCGCGATGGTCAACGCGATGAAAAACGCGAAGATCAATCCGGACGAAGTCCATTATGTGAACGCGCACGGCACGTCCACGCCGCTTGGCGACATCGCTGAAACGACGGGCATCAAGCGCGCGCTCGGCGATCACGCGAAGAAGGTCGTGGTGAATTCCACCAAGTCGATGACCGGGCACCTGCTCGGCGGCGCGGGCGGTCTGGAATCGGTGTTCACCGTGCTCGCGATCCACCATCAGGTATCGCCGCCGACCATCAACATCTTCAACCAGGACCCGCAATGCGACCTGGACTACTGCGCGAACACCGCGCGGGAGATGAAGATCGACGTGGCGGTAAAGAACTCGTTCGGCTTCGGCGGAACGAACGGTTCGCTCGTGTTCAAGCGTCACTGAGCGACTGGCGCTCGGTATCGTCGGGGAAAGTCGTTGCCGGGCGCTTTCGAACCTCGTCACAGCGGCCACGCAGCGGGCCGCCACGTTCTGCACGCTTCGCGCATGCTGCGCGCCGCGACGGCCGGGTTTATCGGCGTCGCGGTGGCGTCGGTGTTTCAGTGCGTCGCGGCGCGGTCCGGTTGCTTCGATGGCGTCGTGGCGGCGATCGTTTCTCTCTCCGTTCTGAGTCTGGCCGCGCGCGCCTGGACGCGGCGCCAGCCGGTCGCGTTCCGGTTCGCGTCCGGTGGCCTCACCACTTGGAATCGGGCCGGAACGGCACAATATGCGCAGATCATCGGCTGCGCGCAATGGAGCGACCGCCTGCTCGCGCTGACGCTGCTCTCGGTCGACGGATGCGAGTCGTGCGTCCTGATCGCCGCCGATGCCGTCGAGCGCGACGTCTTCCGCGAGCTTTCCGTGCGCTCGCGCCGTGGTGCCCACGCCGTTCTGTAACGACTGTAACGGCTCATGAGCACCCGCCGTGGCGCATCGGCGGGAACGCTACAATAACCGTCCGCGAAGCACCCCAAAAGTTAACGGATTTCCCAGGTGAGCGAAAAAGAAATCGACCAGGTTCTGGTCGAACGCGTGCAGAAAGGCGACAAGGCAGCGTTCGAGCTACTGGTCGCCAAATACCACCGCAAGATCATTCGACTGATCTCGCGCCTCGTGCGAGACCCCGCCGAGGTCGAGGACGTCGCCCAGGACGCCTTTATCAAGGCTTACCGGGCGTTGCCGCAATTTCGCGGCGAATCGGCGTTTTATACGTGGCTTTACCGGATTGCGGTGAACACCGCAAAGAACTACCTTGCCACCCAGGGCCGCCGCGCTCCAACTTCTACCGAGGCAGACGCAGAAGAAGCGGAAACTTTCTCCGACGCGGACCAACTAAGGGATATCAACACGCCGGAGTCGATGTTGATGAGCAAGCAGATCGCACAAACGGTCAACGCTGCGATGGCGGTTTTACCGGAAGAGTTGCGCACCGCCATCACCCTTCGAGAAATCGAAGGACTGAGCTACGAGGAAATCGCCGAAATGATGGGGTGCCCGATCGGCACAGTCAGATCGAGAATTTTCCGTGCTCGCGAAGCCATTGCGGCAAAATTGCGTCCGTTGTTGGACACTCCCGAAGGCAAGCGCTGGTAAGCGGCGAATTCGCTCGGGACAAGGACGCAATATCTGGGTTAGTTGGTGTCACTACGGGGTGTAGTCAAAGGATGGGGAGCATCATGGGGTCGGTCTCGATGCAATCGCAAGCGGGCTCGCGTAGCGAGCGTATGTCGGCGTTCGTTGACGGGGAATCGCTCGACGAGCTTGGGAACATCAGTCAGTTTCTGGCGGATTTGAAGAACGAGGACCGCGCCGCGTGGTCCGCGTACCACCTGATCGGCGACGCGCTGCGTTCCGACGATCTGGCGGTCCGTCCTGCCGCCAGCAGCGCGTTCATGGCGTCGTTCTCGCAACGCTTCGAGGCGGAAGTGCATGTGCTCGCGCCCGCCGCGCTGTCTGTGCTGGGTTCCACGAAGTCGCGCGCACGCATGCTGCGCCGTCGCGTTATACCGGCGTTCGCGGTGGCCGCCGCAGCGGCCACGCTGACGTGGATCGTCGTGCCGCAGTTGCAGGGCGTCGACAGCCACGGCGGCGCGCAGATCGCGAGCGTCGCCCCGGACTCCATGCAGCGCGTAGCCATGGCGTCGATTCCGGCGGCCACGGCGCGTCCGGCGGTCGTCGAGGCGAACATCATCCGCGACGCCAGTCTCGATCAGTATCTCGAAGCGCATCAGCAATTCTCGCAACAGCCCGTCGTGCCCGGCTCGATGCCTCTGATTCGCGCAGCCGCCACCACGCAAGGCCAATAATCGATGCAAAGATTGCGGTTGAACAAGACGACCTATCGGGGATATTGGGGGCGGTTGCCGGCATTGATGTTCTGTGCAGCCGCGTTGTTGACCGCAGCATCGGGTGCTTTCGCGCAGGGCGACGACCCTGTCGCCACGCGCCGCGCCGCCGCGGAACTGCTCAACCGCATCCACGAAGCGGCGCAGCAGCAGAATTACGAGGGCACGTTCGTCTATCAGCGCGGCGCGACGGTGCAGTCGTCGCGCATCACGCATGTGGCCGCGCGCGGCGACGGCGAATACGAGTCGCTCGAAAGTCTCGACGGCAAGCCGCGCCGCATGCTCCGCCACGACGACGACATGTACACGTTCGTCCCCGAGCGGCATTTGTGCGTCGTCGAGAAGCGGCAGAACAAGGATTCGTTTCCCGCGCTGCTCGCCACGAGCGGCGATCAGGTGCTGTCGGTCTACGAGCCGAAAATGCTCGGAGCGGACCGCGTCGCGGGCATCGACAGTCAGGTCATTGAACTCGATCCGAAAGATTCCTATCGTTTCGCCTACAAGCTCTGGGCCGATGCCAAAACGGGCCTGCTGCTGCGCGCGCAGACGCTCGATCCGGACGGTCAGGTGCTCGAACAGCTTTCGTTTTCGCAAGTGCGCATCGGCGGACCGGTCGACAAGGCCGCGATCGCGAACGGCATCCGCAATACGTCGGGCTGGACAGTCGTGCGTCCGCCGGTTCAGCCGGTCGACATGGAAGCGCAAGGCTGGCAGTTGACGCCGAATATTGCCGGTTTCAGGAAGATTCGCGAACTGCGCCGGCCGATGGCGTCGCGCGAAGAGGGCCAGCCGCCGATCCCGGTCGATCAGGCCGTGTTCTCCGACGGCCTCGCCGCCATCTCCATCTTCGTGGAGCCGGTCGAGAAGAATTCGCGCAAGGAAGGCGCGGGTAATACCGGCGCGACGCACGTTCTGGTCAAGCGCCGCGGCGATTTCTGGATTACTTTGCTGGGGGAAGTGCCGCAAGCCACGTTGCAGCAATTCGCTTCTGCCATAGAATACAAGCCTTCCAAGTAATCCCCCGGCCTCCGATATGAGCAACTCCTCGCTGCGCAGCTTTCTCGCGGCCGCGGCGTTCGCGGTCTGCCTGCCGTTCGTTTCGAACGCGGTAGCCGCGCCGACGCCGACAGTGACCTTGCCCGATTTCGCGACCCTCGTCGACCGCGTGGGGCCGTCGGTCGTGAATATCCGCACGACATCGCGCGTCGGCACGAGCAGCGATCTGCGCGGACTCCCGCCCGGCCTCGACGAAGGCGACATGTCCGAATTCTTCCGGCGCTTTTTCGGCATTCCGATGCCGGGCCAGCCGGGCGCACCGCGTGGTGGTGGCGGTGGTGGTGGCGGCGGTGGCGGAGGGGGCGGCCAGGGTGGCGGAAGCGACGGCGGCAAGGGTGGCGGCGGGCGCGGCGCGCTCCCCGACGACAGTCAGGACAACGCCGAGCAGAGCAGCGGCGTCGGCTCCGGCTTCATTCTCTCGACGGACGGCTACGTGATGACGAACGCCCACGTCGTCGACGACGCCGACACCATCTACGTTACGCTCACCGACAAGCGCGAGTTCAAGGCCCGACTCGTCGGCGTGGACGAGCGCACGGACGTCGCGGTCGTGAAGATCAGCGCGTCGAACCTGCCGGCGATCACCATCGGCGATTCGAACAAGGTGCGCGTCGGCGAATGGGTGCTCGCGATCGGCTCGCCGTTCGGGCTCGACAACACGGTGACGGCCGGCATCGTCAGCGCGAAAGGGCGCGATACGGGCGACTACCTGCCGTTCATCCAGACCGATGTCGCCGTGAACCCGGGCAATTCGGGTGGCCCGCTCATCAACATGGCGGGCGAAGTCATCGGCATCAACTCGCAGATCTACAGCCGCACGGGCGGTTTCATGGGCATCTCGTTCGCGATTCCGATCGACGAGGCGATGCGCGTCGCCGATCAACTGAAGACCGTCGGCAAGGTCGTGCGCGGCCGGATCGCGGTCGCGATCGGCGAGGTGACCAAGGATGTTGCCGAATCGCTCGGGCTGCCGAAGGCGCAGGGCGCGCTGGTTTCCAGCGTCGAACCGAACGGCCCGGCCGACAAGGCAGGCATCCAGCCGGGCGACATCATCCTGAAGTTCAACGGCCACAACGTGGAGACCGCGACCGATCTGCCGCGCATGGTCGGCGACAGCAAGCCGGGGGCGAAAGCAACCGTCACCGTGTGGCGAAAGGGCCAGACGCGCGACCTGCCGATCACGATCGCCGAAATGCAGCCGGACAAGGTCGCGAAGACCGAGCAGAAGAAGCCGCCCGCGCCGAAGGAACGCGCGAGCAATTCGCTCGGCATGGCCGTCAGCGACATTTCCGCCGACCAGAAGAAGGCGCTGAAGCTGACGAACGGCGTGCTGGTCGATGCGGTGGAAGGGCCGGCGGCGCGCGCGGGCTTCCAGAAGGGCGACATCATTCTGCGCATCGGCGACACCGACATCACGAGCGCGAAGCAGTTCGAGGCGGTCGCGCAAAATGCCGATCCGGGCAAGATGGTCGCGGTGCTCGTGCGGCGCGGCGACAACACGCAGTTCGTGCCGCTGCGCCCGCGCGTGCAGCCGCAAAAGTAAGGAAGGCACGATGGCATCGTTCACGCTCTACGGGCGCGCGTGGTGCCATCTGTGCGACGAGATGCGCGCCGAACTCGAACCGGTGGCGGCGCAATTCGGCGCTGCGATCGAATGGATCGACATCGACACGGACGCCGATCCGGTTCTTGCAGCCCGTTACGACGAAATCGTGCCGGTTCTGGTGCTCGATGGCGTCGAGCTTTGCCATTACCGGCTCGACGCGCCCCGCGTGCGCGCGGCGCTCGAAGCGCGCCTCGCGGCCTCCTGAAATCGGCCGGAGCGGCCGGGCAACGGAGGCGGGCGCCGCAAAAAACGCCGGCCGAACCCCGTTTCGGCTAAAATGCTGAGGTTTTCCCCCATTCTCAAGGCGTGTCCCGCGTTTAGTCAGGGCGCGCCTTTTTCGCTTGATCGGCACTGAATGAATCATATTCGCAACTTTTCGATCATTGCGCACATCGACCACGGCAAATCGACGCTCGCCGACCGCATCATCCAGTTGTGCGGCGGCTTGTCCGACCGTGAAATGGAAGCGCAGGTTCTCGACTCGATGGATCTCGAACGCGAGCGCGGCATCACGATCAAAGCGCAGACCGCTGCGCTCAGCTACAAGGCGCGCGACGGCCAGGTCTACAACCTGAATCTCATCGATACCCCGGGCCACGTCGACTTCTCCTACGAAGTCAGCCGCTCGCTGTCGGCGTGCGAAGGCGCGCTGCTCGTCGTCGATGCGAGCCAGGGCGTCGAGGCGCAGACCGTCGCCAACTGCTACACGGCGATCGAACTCGGCGTGGAAGTCGTGCCGGTGCTGAACAAGATCGACCTGCCGGCGGCGAACCCCGAGAACGCGATCGAGGAAATCGAGGACGTGATCGGCATCGACGCCACCGACGCCGTCCATTGCAGCGCCAAGACGGGTCTCGGTGTGCAGGACGTGCTCGAAGCGCTGATCGCCAAGGTGCCGGCGCCGAAGGGCGACCCGGAAGCGCCGCTGCAGGCGCTCATCATCGATTCGTGGTTCGACAACTACGTCGGCGTCGTGATGCTCGTGCGTATCGTGAACGGCACGCTGCGTCCGAAGGACAAGATCAAGCTGATGGCGACCGGCGCGCAGTTTCCGGTAGAAAGCCTCGGCGTGTTCGCGCCGAAATCGACCAGTCTGGCGTCGCTGTCGGCGGGGCAGGTGGGTTTCATCATCGCGGGCATCAAGGAACTGACGGCGGCGAAGGTCGGCGACACGGTCACGCTCGCGGCCAAGCCCGCGCCCGAACCGCTGCCGGGCTTCAAGGAAGTGAAGCCCCAGGTGTTCGCGGGTCTCTATCCGGTCGAAGCGAACCAGTACGACGCGCTGCGCGAATCGCTCGAAAAGCTGAAGCTGAACGACGCCTCGCTGCAATACGAGCCGGAAGTGTCGCAGGCGCTCGGTTTCGGGTTCCGTTGCGGCTTCCTCGGCTTGCTGCACATGGAGATAGTGCAGGAGCGGCTGGAACGCGAATTCGACATGGACCTCATCACGACCGCGCCGACAGTCGTCTACGAGGTCGTGCAGCGCGACGGCAGCGTGATCCAGGTCGAGAATCCCGCGAAGATGCCGGACCCGCCGAAGATCGAGGAAGTGCGCGAGCCGATCGTGACCGTCAACCTGTACATGCCGCAGGAGTATGTCGGCTCGGTCATCACGCTGTGTACGACCAAGCGCGGCCAGCAGATCAACATGCAATACCACGGCCGCCAGGTGCAGCTCACGTACGAAATCCCGATGGCGGAAATCGTGCTCGACTTCTTCGACCGCCTGAAGTCGACCTCGCGCGGCTATGCGTCGATGGACTACGAGTTCAAGGAATACCGCGCGGCGGACGTCGTGAAGGTCGACATGCTGATCAACGGCGACAAGGTCGACGCGCTGTCGGTCATCGTGCACCGTTCGCAGAGCCAGCATCGCGGGCGCGAGGTGGCGTCGAAGATGCGCGAACTGATTCCGCGCCAGATGTACGACGTCGCGATCCAGGCGACCATCGGCGCGAACATCATCGCGCGCGAGAACATCAAGGCGCTGCGCAAGAACGTGCTCGCGAAGTGCTACGGCGGCGACATCTCGCGTAAGAAGAAGCTGCTCGAGAAACAGAAAGCGGGCAAGAAGCGGATGAAGCAGGTCGGCTCCGTCGAGATTCCGCAGGAGGCGTTCCTCGCCATCCTGCGCGTCGACGACTGAGCGCCGCGCCGTTCTACCGCGCGCAGTCCATAACGAAAAAACGGCGATAACAACCGGATACGATTGATGAATTTTGCGTTGATTCTTTTGATTCTCGTCATCTTGACGGGTATTGCGTGGGTGCTGGACAAGCTCGTTTTCCTGCCGCAGCGGCGCCGCGCCGCCGATGCCGCAGTCTCCGAATTCGACCGGCAGCAGGAACGCATCGGCGAGCGTTTCGCCGATGAGAACGCGGCCGGGACGCGCGCCCGACTGCGCGACGACAAGCTGCGTCAGCCGTGGTGGCTCGAATACACGGCGAGCTTTTTTCCGGTGATCCTGGTCGTGTTCGTCGTGCGCTCGTTCGTGGTCGAGCCGTTCAAGATTCCGTCGGGCTCGATGGTGCCGACGCTCCTGGTCGGCGACTTCATCCTCGTGAACAAGTACGAATACGGTCTGCGTCTGCCGATCAGCAACACGAAGCTGACCGAGGGCAAGCCGCTCACGCGCGGCGACGTGGTCGTGTTCCGCTATCCGAAAGACGAATCGGTCGACTACATCAAGCGGGTGATCGGCCTGCCGGGCGACACCGTCGCCTACGAAGACAAGAAGCTGACCATCAACGGCAAGCCGGTTCCCGAAACCGCGCAGCCGGACTATTTCGACGACGAACGCATCGGCTACGCGAAGCAGTTCGTCGAAGACCTCGGTGGGCGCAGGAACGCCATTCTGAACAATCCGCAGGTGCCGCCGTTCGTGATCGGCGCGGACGACTTCCCGTTCCGCGACAACTGCGTCTACAACGCGCAGGGCGTGACGTGCAAGGTGCCGCCGGGCCACTACTTCATGATGGGCGACAACCGCGACAACAGCGCGGACAGCCGCTACTGGGGCTTCGTGCCGGACAAGAACGTCGTCGGCCGCGCGTTCTTCATCTGGATGAACTTCAGCAACCTGAAGCGCATCGGTTCGTTTCAGTGATACGCCTTCGATCGAGTGAACACGCGGCGAGCCCGGCCGCCTGTTCCGCTCGACGCGCATCGCTTCGAAACGGCGTGAAGAAGCGCGGCTAAGGTCGCATCTTCACGCGCTTTCCCCCGTTTTCCGGCCGGAATCTCCGCTCCCGGCGCCGCGTTATACTCTGTCCATGCCCTCATCTCCGTTGGAAAGCCGGCTGCGGTACGAATTTCGCAATGCGGAATTGCTGCGCCAGGCGATGACCCACCGCAGTCACAGTGCCACGCACAACGAACGGCTCGAATTTCTCGGCGATTCCGTTCTAAATTGCGTGGTAGCGGCGCTTTTGTTCCAACGATTCGGAAAACTCGACGAAGGCGATCTTTCCCGTGTTCGCGCCAATCTCGTCAAACAGCAGTCGCTGTATGAAATCGCGCAGGCGCTGAACGTCTCCGAGGCGCTGCGCCTCGGCGAAGGCGAACTGCGCAGCGGCGGTTTTCGTCGTCCGTCGATTCTGGCGGATACGCTCGAAGCGATCTTCGGTGCGGTCTTCCTCGATGGCGGATTCGACGCGGCGCATACGGTCATCAAGCGTCTTTACGCGCCGATTCTCGATCACATCGATCCGCGCACCATCGGCAAGGATGCCAAGACGCTCCTCCAGGAATATCTGCAAGGCCACAAGATCGCGCTGCCGACTTACACCGTGGTCGCGACGCACGGCGCCGCGCACAACCAGCAATTCGAAGTGGAATGCACCGTGCCGAAGCTCGACGTGAAGGTGTCGGGTTCGGGCGCGAGCCGCCGTGCGGCCGAGCAGGCGGCGGCGAAGATGGCGCTCGACGAAGTGATGGCCGCCGCGCCCGCGCTCGCCGTCAAGCCGAAGCGCAAGGGCGCGCGCGCGGCGAAGCTGGCGGAGGAAGTCGTGCCGGGCGTGACCGGCGTGCAGACGGCGCTCGATCTGCGTTCGCCCGACAGGAAGGAACGCGAGCGGTTGCGCGCAGCCGAATCCGCGCCTCTCGCCGCGCCTCTCGCCGCGCCTCTTGCCGTGATCCGCGCGGCGCACGTCGAGCCGTCGGCGAATGCTTACGCTGGGGCGGAGCGGCCCGAGCGCGCCGTCATCCACCGATCGGAAAAGACCAGCGAGAAAGCCACGGACAAGGCCGCAGACAAGCCTGCCGAGCCGCAGGCCGCTCCTGCGTCCGCGAATCAGCAGGCGGCCGAATCCACCGAAGCGCAATCGAATCACGAAACGCAGGACAGCCACGAGACGCATCAGGTCGCGCGCGCCGCCGACACCGGCCACTGACGCCGCCCCGAGCCCCGGCGCACACATGCGCCTCACGAATTTGCCGCACACACATATGAACGCTTCCACTCCCACTGGTTTTCGCTGCGGCATGGTCGCGATCGTCGGTAGGCCGAATGTCGGCAAATCGACGCTGATGAATGCGCTCGTCGGCCAGAAGGTCAGCATCACCTCGCGCAAGGCGCAGACGACGCGTCACCGCATCACCGGCATTCATACGCTCGACGACGCGCAGTACATCTTCGTCGATACGCCCGGTTTCCAGACGCGCCACAGCGGCGCGCTGAACCGCTCGCTGAACCGCGCGGTGACGTCGACGCTCACGTCCGTCGATGCGATCCTCTTCGTGATCGAAGCCGGCCGTTTCGGCCCGGACGACCAGAAGGTGCTCGATCTCATTCCGAAGGGCACGCCTACGCTCCTGATCGCAAACAAGCTCGACCACGTGAGCGACAAGAACACGCTGTTCCCGTTCATGCAGAAGATGGGCGCGCTCTTCGACTTCCGCGAGATCGTGCCGATGTCGGCGAAGAATCCGGACGACATCAAGCGCCTCATGGACGTCGTGAAGCCGTACTTGCCCGAAGGCGAGCCGATCTACGGCGAAGACGACCTGACCGATCGCAGCGAGCGCTTTCTCGCCGCCGAAATCCTGCGCGAGAAAGTGTTCCGCTGGACCGGCGACGAACTGCCGTACACGAGCACGGTGCTCATCGACAAGTTCGAGACCGAAGGTCGCCTGCGCCGTATCTTCGCGACGATCATGGTCGAACGCGACACCCACAAGGCGATGATCATCGGCCAGAAGGGCGCGAAGCTGAAGCAGATCAGCACCGAGGCGCGGCTCGACATGGAAAGGCTCTTCGACGGCCCGGTGTATCTCGAAACCTTCATCAAGGTGAAGAGCGGCTGGGCGGACAACGAGGCAGGATTGCGCGCCTATGGGTACGAATGAGGCGTGGGTGACCCGCAACCCCGACTCTTCCGACCGGCTCGAAGAAGGCACGTTCGACGCCGAGCCCAAGCCTGCGGCGCCTAAAAAACGGCGTTCGCCGTCTTCGTCCGCCGAAACCAAACGTCCGCGCGCCGCGCCGCGTTCCGACTTTCGCATCGCCGAGCAGCCCGGCTTCGTGCTGCACAGCTATCCGTATCGCGAGACGAGCCTCGTCATCGACGTGTTTTCGCGCGATCACGGCCGCGTCGCGCTCGTCGCGAAGGGCGCGAAGCGCCCGCATTCCGCGCTGCGCGGCGTGCTGCAGACGTTCCAGCCGCTCGGGCTTTCGTGGACCGGCCGAGGCGAAGTCCGCACGCTGACGACGGCCGAATGGGTCGGCGGCATGCTGCCGCTCGCGGGCGATGCGCTACTGTGCGGGTTTTACGTCAACGAACTGCTGGTCAAGTTCTGCGCGCGCGAAGACGCGCATCCCGCGCTTTTCAATCACTATGTGCTGACGCTCTCGCGCCTCGCGCACGACGAGCCGCCCGTGCAGGTGCTGCGTTCGTTCGAGCGCGTGCTGTTGCGCGAAACCGGCTACGCGATGGCGCTCGACCGCACGATCACGCGTCAGCCGGTCATGGCCGAGCGCAAATACGTCTTCGATCCCGAGCGTGGCGTGCGCGAGGCGTCGGACGAGGTGCCGCCGCAATGGCCGGTGATTGCCGGCCAGACGCTCCTCGACATGGAAGAGGACGACTACAGCCGCCCGCAAACGGCGGCGCAAAGCAAGACGCTGATGCGCTTTTTGCTCAACGTCTATCTGGGCGGTACGCCGCTCGCCACCCGTCAGATCCTGATCGACCTGCAAAATCTATGAGCTTCTTTCTGTCGTCATCGTCGAATGTGATCGATCTCGGCGTGAATATCGACCACGTCGCTACGCTGCGCAACGCGCGCGGCACGAACTATCCCGATCCGATCCGCGCCGCGCTCATGGCCGAGGAGGCCGGCGCCGACGCCATCACGCTGCACTTGCGCGAGGACCGCCGTCATATCGTCGACGCGGATGTGAAGACGCTGCGCCCGCTCCTCAAGACGCGCATGAACCTCGAATGCGCGGTGACGAAGGAAATGCTCGACATCGCGTGCGCGATCAAGCCGCACGACGTCTGCCTCGTGCCGGAAAAGCGCCAGGAACTGACGACCGAAGGCGGTCTCGACGTCGCGGGCCAGTTCGAAGCCGTGAAAGCCGCGTGCCGCCAGTTGGCCGACGCGGGCGCGCGCGTCTCGCTCTTCATCGACGCCGACGAAACGCAGATCCGCGCCGCGCACGAAGCCGGCGCGCCGGTCATCGAGCTGCATACGGGCCGCTACGCCGAAGCGCACGAAGAAGCCGAGCAGCAGCGCGAATTCGAACGCGTCGCGCGCGGCGTCGACTTCGGCAATTCGCTCGGGCTCAAGGTGAACGCGGGGCACGGCCTGCATTACACGAACGTGCAGCCGATCGCGGCGCTCGAAGGCATCGTCGAGTTGAACATCGGCCACGCGATCGTCGCGCATGCGATTTTCGCCGGCTGGGAAAACGCCGTGCGCGAGATGAAGGCGATCATGGTCGCCTCGCGCCTCGCGGCCGCACGCTGAACGGGGCCGCACGATGGCGATCTACGGAATCGGCACCGACGTGGTCCAGGTGAGCCGCGTCGCGGCGGTGATGGAGCGCACGAAAGGGCGCTTCGCCGAAAAAGTGCTCGGCGCCGACGAACTGCGCATCTATCACGCGCGAAAGGCGCGCTCCGAAGTGCGCGGCCTCGCGTTCCTCGCGACGCGCTTTTCGGCGAAGGAAGCGTTCTCGAAGGCGATCGGCCTCGGCATGCGCTGGCCGATGACCTGGCGCGCGCTGCAGACGCTCAACGAGCCGAGCGGCAAGCCGAAGATCGTCGCGTCGGGCGAACTGGCCGCGTGGCTCGATGCGCGCGGCATCACGGCGCAAGTGACCGTGAGCGACGAGCGCGACTACGCGGTGTCGTTCGTGATCGCCGAAACTTCCGACCCCTCCTGACAAGACCACCCATTTGGACTCGATGAAACGCACTCCTGGACCCGTCATGCTCGACGTGGTCGGCACCACGCTGACCGACGCGGACATCCGCCGCATCGCCCATCCGATGACGGGCGGCATCATCCTGTTCGCGCGCCACTTCACGGACCGCGCGCAGCTCGTCGCGCTGACTGAAGCGATCCGCCACATTCGCGAGGACATCCTGATCGCCGTCGATCACGAAGGCGGCCGCGTGCAGCGTTTCCGCACCGACGGTTTCACCGTGTTGCCCGCGCCGGGCAAGCTCGGCGAACTGTGGGACCGCGACGTCCTGCTCGCGACGAAGGCCGCGACCGCGTTCGGTTACGTGCTCGCGGCGGAGTTGCGCGCATGCGGCATCCACATGAGTTTTACGCCCGTGCTGGACCTGAACTACGGCCAGTCGAAGGTGATCGGCGACCGCGCATTGCATAGCGATCCGCGCGTCGTCGCGATGCTCGCGAAGAGCCTGAATCACGGGCTCGCGCTCGCGGGCATGGCGAACTGCGGAAAGCATTTTCCGGGACACGGCTTCGCATCGGCGGATTCGCACGTCGCACTGCCGACCGACGACCGCCCGCTCGACGACATCCTCGCCGCCGACGTGAAGCCTTACGACTGGCTCGGGATGGCGCTCGCGTCGGTGATTCCGGCGCATGTGATCTACACACAGGTCGACGAGAAGCCCGCCGGGTTTTCGCGCGTGTGGCTGCAGGACATCCTGCGCGGCAAGCTCGGATTCAACGGAGCGATCTTCAGCGACGATCTCTCGATGGAAGCCGCGCGCGCGGGCGGCACGCTGACGGAAGCTGCGCACGCCGCGCTCACCGCGGGCTGCGACATGGTCCTCGTCTGCAACCAGCCCGAGGAAGCGGAGAAGGTGCTCGACCAGTTGCGCTTCGAGCCGTCGAAGGCGTCGGTGCAGCGATTGAAGAAAATGCGTCCGCGCGGCAACGCGCCGCACTGGGACAAGCTGCACAAGCAGGTCGACTACCAGCAGGCGAAGGCGCTGTTGCGAAGCGCATTGGGCTGATCGGGTGATAAAAAAGCCACGGCAGCGATGCCGTGGCTTTTTCCTGGCTGACGCAGCAGCACTCAGGGTTCGAGCTTCATCCGCTGCAACTTGTTGTAGAGCGTCTTCGGGCTGATGCCGAGCAGCGTCGCTGCGCGATGGCGCGTGCCGCCGACGGCGTCGAGCGTCGCGCGAATCAGCATGTCCTCGACATCCGCGAGCGCCGTACCGACCGTCACCTGCACGCTGCTGCCGTTCAGGCCGCGTCCGCCCGCACCGCCGTGCTCGTCGGCGTGAAGCGTTTCGATCACATCGCCCGACGCGTGATACGCGCGCCGCACGCGTTCGCGCAGTTCGCGCACGTTGCCGGGCCATTCCTGCGCCAGACATTCGCGGATGAACGACGGGCTGATGCGCTTCGGCGACCCGCTCGTCACGCCGACGATATGGTTTTCGCGGTTCAGTTCCTCGACAAAATGCTCCGCGAAGAGGGCGATGTCGTCGTCGCGGTCGCGCAGCGGCGGCAACGCAATCGACGAAGCGTTCAGGCGCAGATACAGGTCTTCGCGCAATGTGCCGTCGTCGATGGCTTGCCGCACCGGCGTGCGCGTCGCGGCGATCAGGCGGAAGTCGGTCATGATGCGGTTGCTGCCGCCGACGCGCATGAACGTCTGCGAGTCGAGCGCGCGCAAGAGCGCTTCCTGCTGCGCGTGGGGCAGCGCGTCGATCTGTTCGAGAAAAAGCGTCCCGCCGCCCGACTGTTCGAGCAAACCCGGCTCGCGATTCTCCGCGCCGGCGAACGCGCCGCGTTCGTGGCCGAACAGCAGGCTGTCCATCGAGCGCAGGGTGGAGTCGCGCGACATGGCGCAATCGAACGCGATGAACGGACCCTTGCGACGGCGGCTCAACTCGTGCAGCGTGCGCGCGGCAAGCTTCTTGCCGGTGCCCGGCTCGCCGCAGATCAGCACGGCGGCTTCGGTCGGCGCCGTCTGCTCGATCAGGTCGTAGACGTGCTGGATCGTGCTGCTGCGCCCGAGCATCGCGCCGAAATGGCCGAGCGCGCGCAGCCTGGTGCGCAGCACCTGGACTTCCTCCGTCAGCTCGTACGGACGCGGGATGCGCGCAAGCAGGCTGCGCAGCCGCGGGATATTGACGGGCTTCAGCAGATAGTCCCAGATGCCGTGCCGCAACCCTTCGATCGCGCTTTCCACGGTCGCGTTACCCGTCATCACGATCACGGGCAGCGCGCCGTCCGGCGGTTGCGCGGGCAGGCTCGGCAGCAAATCGAGACCGCTGCCGTCCGGCAGATTCAGGTCGATCAGCACGACATCGGGGATGAAACGGGTGAGCGCGGCCCGCGCTTCGGCGAGCGTCGTCGCGGTATCGACGGAAAAGCCGTCGGCCGCCAGGATCGCGGACAGGCCGGACAGGCTATTGGGATCGTCTTCGACAATCAGTGCGTGTGGCATGGCGGACACAACGTATCAAAATGGTCTGTAATCGCTCGAAACCGGACTTCAGCGCGACGCTCGGGCTGGCAGCCGGGGCGTCCTCGCCCACTGGCGCGACGTCCGATCCGGCTGCGAGCACGCGAGTGCCGCTTCGGTCTCCTGCGTCCTGCGCGTATCTTTACGCGTCGTTCAGTGAGGCCCGCTACTGCGGTTTCACATGAAGGTCGTTCTTCACGGACTGAACGCCCGACACGCTGCGGGTAACGGCGACTGCCTTCTCGATCTGCACCTCCGAGTTCACGAATCCCGACAACTGCACGACGCCGCGATAGGTTTCGACGCTGACCGCCAGCGATTTCAGGCCGGGGTCGGCAAGCAGCGCCGCTTTGACGCGCGCGGTGATCGCGGCGTCCGAGGAGTACTCGCCGGCTGATTCGCTCGTCGATGTCGATGAGCACCCGGCAGTAATCGCAATCGCAGGCGCGGCCAGCGCGGCGGCGATCAAAAGCCGGGCGGCGACGTTGTTTTGTTTTCGCATGGTTCGTCGTCGAGTAGGAGATTTATGGATATAGCATGAATCGTGCCAATTAAGAAACGTCTGGAAAAACAGCGCTCGTGTCGTTGTTCAGACGGACGACCGCGCCATATTTTCAAGATGATCCCGGTAAAGTTTGCCTGAAGGAGGCCAAAACTTCACGCAAAAGAAAAAGCGCCCGGGCGGGCGCTTTTCTTTTTGCTTCGCGGACTGCGGCGACATCGCGCGGCGCGGGCAATGCCGGCGCCGCCGAATCGTGCGCCTTTAGGCGCGGCTGCGGTACTCGTTGGTACGCGTGTCGATTTCGATCTTGTCGCCGATACTGCAGAAGAGCGGCACTTGCAGTTCCATGCCGGTGTTGATCTTCGCGGTCTTGAGCACCTTGCCCGACGACGTGTCGCCCTTGACGGCCGGTTCCGTGTAGATGATCTCGCGGACCACCGTGGTCGGAAGTTCGACCGAAATCGCCTTCTCGTTGTAGAACACGACTTCGCACGGCATGCCGTCTTCGAGGTAGTTGAGCGCGTCGCCCATCATTTCGGCTTCGACTTCGTACTGGTTGTAGTCGGCGTCCATGAACACGTACATCGGGTCCGCGAAGTACGAGTAGCTCACTTCCTTGCGGTCGAGCAGCACGACGTCGAACTTGTCGTCGGCCTTGTACACCGACTCCATGTTCCCCGCCGACAGCAGATTGCGGAACTTCATCTTCACGACAGCCGAGTTGCGGCCCGACTTGTTGTACTCGGCCTTCTGCACGACCATGGCATCGTTGCCGATCATGACGACGTTGCCAACGCGGAGTTCTTGTGCGGTCTTCATAAGTAAAACTGTCCTGTGGTTTCTTTCAATACTTCAGCGCCTGGCAAAGCTTTGCTTGCGGACGCTGACAAATTAGCGGGAGCCTGGAAATCTGGACGGCCCGCACGATGCGGAACTGCGCTTTCTGTGCATCGCCCGGCGACGCTGACGGAGTTCGCAAGACGCGAGCCGTGGGATAACCGCTTATTTTAACTGAGTTTTTGGGGTTTCGGCCAGTTCGGCGGGCAGATTGCCAGCGAGATGCGAGACCGCGTGCGCCGCCAGATTGCCGGCCAGATCGCCGACGGCGGCGAGTTCCGCCGCCCATTGCGCCGCGCGCGCTTCGAGTAGCGAACGATGTCGCCAGAAATCCGCCCAGTCCGGCGTTCCTGCCCCGTTCCACGCATGCCAGAAGCGCGCGACCGATTCGCGCGCGGCGTCGGGCAGGCCGCCCGCGTAGTGGGCGAGGGCGGCGTCGAGCTTCGGCAGATGGGCGTCGTCGGATTGCGGGTAGATGTGCCAGACGAACGGCTTTTGCGCCCATTGCGCCCGCACGAACGAATCCTCGCCGCGCACGAAATTGACATCGGCGGCCCACAAGAGCGCATCGAAGTGCGGCTGTTCGACGAAACCGATGGCGTGCGCGGTGAGCGAGCCGAGCGCCGCGGCGTCGCCCGCCGCGAACTGCGGCCCGCCGAAAAACCGCGCGACGGCGCCTGAAATGCGCCCTTGCGGCACCAGCAGCACGACTGGGGACGCACCGTCGCGCCATTGGGCGAGCAGCGGGTCGATCGCGGGATTCTCGTAGGCGAAGAGCGATACGACCGTGCGTTCCGGGCCCGGCGGCGCGATGCCGACGCGCTCGCGCCACCAGGCATCGCGGTCGAACGCGGCGCGCCCGGCGTCGAGCGCGCGTTCTTTCAGCACGCCGCCGGTGCCGGGACCGAGGCCCGGAAAGAAGAACGTCTTCACGAGCGCGAAGCGCGGATGCGGCGACGGCCGCAGATGGAAATCCGCCACCCAATCTTCCGCGCTCAGATAGTCGAGGTTGATCCACACCGGCTTGCGCGCGCGCCGCGCCATGGCCGCGACGTACACGGGCGGCAGTTCGCAGCCGAACGCCTCGATCACGACATCGGCGATCTGCAGGACTTCGCCCGCGTGCGACGGCTCGTGCCAGTGCTCGATCACGACGCCGGCCGCCTCCTGCCGCGCGAGGGCCGGATCGACGGCGTGGCAGAGCGCGTGAAAAGCCCGCAGATCGTCGACGAAGAGGCGCACCTGCCAGCCGTGCTCATCGGCGAGCTGGCGCGCGAGGCGCCAGCAGACGCCGATGTCGCCGAAGTTGTCGATGACCGCGCAGAAAACGTCGCAGGCGATTTGCGGGGAGTGAGCGGCTGTGACCATGGACGCGCCTCGCGCGGCGAACGAGCCGCGTAGTGATCTAAACTGGCGATTCTAGTGCGACACGCACGCTCGTGTCCGTGGGCCTCGCGTTAAGAGGCATCGACTAGAGGGATATCGCCTGAGACTTCGGTCTTGGTCGCTCTACCCTCCGCAGGCGGCCCCCTTGTGGGCCGCGCCCTTGTAGTAGGGGTGGTTTCGGCCACTTCCTGGTTGGAACGAACCGCGGCGCAGCTTGGCCGTGGAACGTGTTGCATTAGTCTGGTTACCACCAGATTCCGCCCAGTCAGCGGCTTCACTTCCGCTGACAAAGCGGAGTGTTGTTTGCAGCGTTCGCCGCCTAGTGTGGTGAACCCGCTACACGATACGAGCGAAAGCTCGGGATGTCATTGTTCGGCCCGACCTGCAGTTTGGGGGAGGGCAGTGAACCTGCTGTACGACCAGCAGTAGCCTACGAGGACATGCGTCACTGGCAACGGTGGGGTGTGAAGCTCCTCGGACAATGTAGCCCCCGGAGGTATCGGGCGGACCGTTCCCGTGAGGGGATTGTTCGGAGACTCCCAGCAGCGAGGGGGTTGAGGAGCTAGGCTGGCTGATAAGGTTAATGTAAGTGAACTGCTGATAAACCTCGTTACCAGTGAGGAGCCAAAGCTGCTTGAAACATCGGGCTCTAACCAAAACGGTACGTGGTCGGATAGCCCACTTAGAATTTGGGCTACGTCGTTACAGCACCACCGGGGGATAGGCAGAACCTACGTCAGTCGTGTGACATGCCGGGAACGTGGTAAGCCCGTATGGTCGCCAGCGCTGTACGGCTGGCAGACGGACCGTAAGGAACGTTGTTGATCATGCGGGTATGGGAGGACGGAAAAAGCGAATGCCGGGCTGTAATGGCACGGATAGGGGTTGAGACATTATCCCACGCGAAAGCGGGCAGACTTCCGTCTGGTCTACCGTCGCAAGGCGGCTGACTACCCTCTGTAACTTGGTCAGGTACGGGTGCATGCGCCCGTACTGAGGTGTTTGTCCGAGATAGGGGCGCACGCGCTCCTATTGAGGTGTCTGTTGTTCCCTAGAGGGGTGTGTCTGCCCCTCTGGGGAGATGCGCCTTCTGCCTGGGGACTTTTTCCAAGTAGGAGAGCAGCATGAAAGTATCTGGTCGAAAGACCGGATCTGCGCTTTCCCACGCGCCTGTCAACTGGAATGCCGTCAATTGGCGGAAAGTTGAGCGGAACGTGAGAGGGATGCAGATTCGAATTGCGAAGGCGACGCGGGAAGGTGACTGGCGCAGGGTGAAAGCCCTGCAACGGATGCTGACTCGCACGTTGTCCGCGAAGCTGTATGCGATACGACGTGTTACGCAGAACCAGGGTGCGCGAACGGCTGGAGTCGATTGCGAACTGTGGGACTCGCCTGAGAGCCGGTGGGAAGCCATCGGCAGGTTGAAGCGGCGCGGATATAAGCCTTTGCCATTACGGAGAGTTTTTATCCCCAAGGCCAATGGAAAGGAGCGTCCTTTGGGCATTCCGACCATGCGGGACAGGGCGATGCAAGCCTTGTATCTGCTGGCTTTGGAGCCGGTAGCAGAGTCGACGAGCGACCCGAACTCGTATGGGTTCCGGATCAATCGTTCAACGGCTGACGCTATGGGTCAGGTACGAGCTTGCACGTCCCGGAGGAATTCGTCCCGATGGGTACTGGAAGCGGATATCAAAGGCTGCTTTGACCACATCAACCACGATTGGCTGGAAAACCATGTCCCCATGGACAGGGAAATCCTCCGGAAGTGGTTGAAGGCTGGCCTGATTTACAAGGGGCAGCTACAGGCGACTGAAGCCGGTACGCCGCAGGGAGGCATCATCTCCCCGACGCTAGCAAACGTGACGCTGAACGGGCTGGAGCGTGAACTGATTGCGCACCTCGGTGCGAAATTCGGGATCGCAAAGGCAAAGAAGCTGAAAGTGAATGTGGTGCGATACGCGGATGACTTCGTTATCACCGGCGACTCGAAAGAGATTCTGGAAAACGAGGTCAGGCCTTGGGTGGAAGCATTCCTTGCTGTTCGAGGCTTGCAACTGTCAGAGGCGAAAACGCGGATCACCCACATTGACGAAGGCTTCGATTTCCTTGGGTGGAATTTCCGGAAGTACTCGGGAAAGCTGCTCATCAAGCCGAGCAAGAAAAACGCGCAAGCGTTTTATCGCAAGGTGGCGGAAACGATCAGCGGCAACAAAACGGTAAAGCAGGAGGATCTAGTCCAACTGCTGAACCCGATGTTGCGCGGATGGGCGCAGTATCACCGTCCGGTCTCGGCCAAGCAGACGTACAGCCGGATGGAGCATCTGATTTTCCGGAAGCTCTGGCGGTGGTCGAAGCGGAGGCATCCGCAGAAGAGCGCTGTATGGGTGAAGCAGAAGTACTTTCACTCTGTCGGTGCCCGGAATTGGGTGTTTGCCGTTCGCACGGAGCGCGAGGACGGTAGTTGGGGGCTGAAAGAGTTGTACCAGCTTAGCGGTACAGCTATCAAACGGCACACGAGGATCAAGGGCGAGTTCAATCCTTTTGATCCGAAGTGGGAGCAGTATGGCGAGACATTGCGGCAGGGGCGCATGTGGGAACGGATGCGTTACCGGAAGCAGTGGGCCGCGCTATATATGTCACAAAGCGGGCTATGCGCGCATTGTGGCTGTGCCTTGACGGACGAGACGGGTTGGCACGACCATCATCTGGAATATCGGATGCATGGCGGCACCGACGCCTTGTCCAACCGGGCGCTGCTTCACCCGCACTGCCACCGGCAAGTGCACGCTGGAAAACTAGTTGTAACTAAGCCGGTTCTGTCGTAGACAGAACTTTGTTTGTAGATTTGAGCCGTATGCGGGGAAACTCGCACGTACGGTTCTCGGGGGGCCCGGCTTTCGCAAGAAAGTCGGGCTACCCGACAGACAGCGCCGATCGCTTCACATCCGACCACCGCCGATCTAGAGCCGTTTCACGGCAGGCATGGCCCGCTCGCCGCGCACTTTCCGCTTCGTTTAGCTGCATGACAGACACCGACGCATTCGACCCCAAGAAGATTCTCGCCCAGTTGCCGAACCTGCCCGGCGTGTATCGCTACTACGACGCCGACGGCGCCGTGCTGTACGTCGGCAAGGCGCGCAACCTGAAAAAGCGCGTGTCGAGCTATTTCACGAAGACGCTGCATTCGCCGCGCATCGCGATGATGGTCACGCGCATCCGCAAGATCGAAACGACCGTCACGCGTTCCGAGGCCGAAGCGCTGTTGCTTGAGAACAATCTCATCAAAGCGCTCGCGCCGCGCTACAACATCCTTTTTCGCGACGACAAGTCTTATCCGTATCTGAAGCTGACCGGCCATCAGTTTCCGCGCATGGCGTACTACCGCGGCGCGGTCGACAAGAAAAACCAGTATTTCGGCCCGTTTCCGAGCGCGTGGGCGGTGCGCGAGAGCATCCAGATCCTCCAGCGCGTGTTCCAGTTGCGCACCTGCGAGGATTCCGTGTTCACCAACCGCACGCGGCCGTGCCTGCTGCATCAGATCTCGCGCTGCACCGCGCCGTGCGTCGGGGCGATCGGCGAGGAGGATTACGCGCGCGACGTCGCCAACGCGTCGCGCTTTCTGCTCGGGCGGCAGGGCGAAGTGATGAAGGAGCTCGAACAGAAGATGCACGGCTTTGCCGCCGAGCTGAAATTCGAGCAGGCCGCCGCCGTGCGCAACCAGATGAGTTCGCTGTCGACCGTGCTGCATCAGCAGGCGATCGAAGTCGGCGGCGACAACGACGTCGATATCCTCGCGGTTGTCGCGCTGGGCGGGAAGGTCTGCGTGAATCTCGCGATGGTGCGCGGCGGCCGTCATCTCGGCGACAAGGCGTATTTCCCGGCGCACGTCGAAGCGGCGCTCGACATCGGCGACGAAACCGCCGCGGAGGCCGAGAACCCGGACGACCTCGAACTGATCGAGGGCGTGGCGCCAATCGTCGTCGAGGAAGTCGGGGTCGGGGAGTCGGCGTTGCTGCCTGGCGTCGCGGCGGACGAGCCCGAGCAGGAGGCGATGTCCGAGCCCGAACCGGCCGCGAGCCGCGAAGGCGCGCTCGAATCGGAAGTGCTCGAAGCGTTCATCGCGCAGCATTACATCGGCAACCGCGTGCCGCCCGTGCTGGTCGTGAGCCACGCGCCGGCGAGCCGCGAACTGCTCGATCTGCTGATCGAACAGGCCGGGCACAAGGTCACGCTCCTGCGCCAGCCGCAGGGACAAAAGCGCGTCTGGCTTTCGATGGCCGAACAGAACGCGAAGCTCGCGCTCGCGCGTCTGCTCTCCGAACAAGGCTCGCAACAGGCCCGCACGCGCGCGCTCGCCGACACGCTCAGCCTCGAAATGGACGACCTCGCGCACCTGCGCATCGAGTGCTTCGACATCAGCCATACGATGGGCGAGGCGACGCAGGCGTCGTGCGTCGTGTATCACCATCACAAGATGCAGTCGGCCGAATACCGGCGCTACAACATCACCGGCATCACGCCCGGCGACGACTACGCCGCGATGCGCCAGGTCCTGACGCGCCGCTACGAGAAGATGGTCGCGCAGGCCGCAGCCAACGCCGCCGACGAAGCCACGACGCTGCAACCCGAAGACGCCGCCGATCCCAACGTCACGCCCGATGCAGCCGAACCGGTGGCTGCGGGCGGTCTCCTGCCGAACATCGTGCTGATCGACGGCGGCAAGGGTCAGGTCGAAATCGCGCGGCAGGTGTTCGCGGAACTCGGGCTCGATCGTGGCATGCTGGTGGGCGTCGCGAAGGGCGAAGGGCGCAAGGTCGGGCTGGAAACGCTGGTTTTTGCCGATCACCGCGCGCCGCTCGAACTCGGCAAGGAAAGCGCGGCGCTGATGCTCGTCGCGCAGATCCGCGACGAAGCGCACCGCTTCGCGATCACCGGCATGCGCGCGAAGCGCGCGAAGGCGCGCCAGACGTCGCGGCTGGAAGAACTGGAAGGCGTCGGCGCGAAACGGCGCCAGCGGCTCTTGTCGCGCTTTGGCGGATTGCGCGGCGTGCAGGCGGCGAGCGTCGAGGACCTGGCGAGCGTCGAAGGCATCTCGCACGCGCTCGCCGAGCAGATCTACAAGCAGTTGCACTGAAGCGCCGCGCCGGGCCGCCGGGGGCGGCCGTGGCGCTTGCCTTGTGACATGAGGTGTCAAGCGGCACAATGGCACCTCCCTTACACGTTGCTGCGCCTGAGCCGATGCCGTTCAACCTACCGATCTTTCTGACGTGGCTGCGAATCGTGCTGATTCCGCTCGTCGTGGGCATCTTCTACCTGCCGGACGTGATGATGAGCCCGGAGCACCGCAACCTGCTCGCGATGGTCATCTTCGTGCTTGCCGCGCTCACCGACTGGTTCGACGGCTTTCTCGCGCGCAAGCTCAACCAGACGTCGTCGTTCGGGGCGTTTCTCGATCCCGTCGCCGACAAGCTGATGGTCACCGCCGCGCTCCTCGTGCTCGTGCAGCTGATGCGCCTGAACGCGGTGATCGCGCTCGTGATCGTCGGACGCGAGATCACCATTTCGGCGCTGCGCGAATGGATGGCGCAGATCGGGGCGTCGAAGAGCGTCGCCGTGAATCAGCTCGGCAAGTTCAAGACCGTGTGCCAGATGGTCGCCATCCCGATGCTGCTTTTCTACGGGCCGCTGCGCATCTACGGGACGCAGTTCGTCATCGATACGCGCGTCTGGGGCCTGTGGCTCATCTATGTCGCGGCGTTCCTGACCGTCTGGTCGATGCTCTACTACATGAAACTCGCGTGGCCGCAGATCCGCGAACGTGGCGGCACGTTATAAATTGCGTCGAAGCGTAAAAGGGTGCATACAAAACTATTGACACCGCTTCGAGGGTTCTACATAATCTCGTTTCTGTCGAGTGAGCGCTGAAACAAAGCGCAAAACGAAGGCAAAAAAGAAGCAGCATGCGGGAGTAGCTCAGTTGGTAGAGCGCAACCTTGCCAAGGTTGAGGTCGCGAGTTCGAGCCTCGTCTCCCGCTCCAGGTTTTGAAGTCGTCGCTGTATGGCGCAGCGGCGATGCAGCAGGAAAGTGCAGGACAATGCGGGAGTAGCTCAGTTGGTAGAGCGCAACCTTGCCAAGGTTGAGGTCGCGAGTTCGAGACTCGTCTCCCGCTCCAATCAAGGGGAAGCCGAGCTTCCCTTTTTGTTTGGTGGCCCGGACTGATGCTTCAGAACACTTCGAAGCGCAACCGGCACCAACACCGCTTACGGCGCGATAGCAAAGCGGTTATGCAGCGGCCTGCAAAGCCGTTTAGACCGGTTCGACTCCGGTTCGCGCCTCCAAGTAAAAAAAGCCCTGACCTCGCGGTCGGGGCTTTTTGCTTTGCGTGTCCGCTTTTTGCACGTCCCATTTTGCATGCGTGCCCGTGCCGGTGTCCGTGCGCTGGCATCGCGCGGCATAATCGCAGGATTTTCCACTCGCGGCCACGTGCCGCACGCCCGTCCCGCAGCCCATCATGACCGACTCCCTTTCCCGATTCGACTGGCGCTGGAAGCCATTCAGCGAACTCTCGGCCACCGAGGTCTACGACATGCTCGGCGCGCGCAGTGCCGTGTTCGTCGTCGAGCAGAACTGTGTCTATGGCGACGTCGATGGCCTCGACCTCGACGCCTGGCATCTCTTCGCGTACGGCGCAGGCGAAAAGCGCCCGGCGCTCGCCGGCTATCTGCGCGTCCTTTTGCCGGGGCACCCGGATGCATCGGAGACCGACGTCCGCATCGGCCGCGTGCTGACGACCGCCGGCTTTCGCGGCATGAAGCTCGGCAACGCCATGCTCGAACGCGCGCTCGACCATATCCTGACGCAGTGGCCGCAACAGCCGATCCGGCTGCACGCGCAAGCGCATCTGCAAAAGTTTTACGGGGCGTTCGGCTTCGAGCCCATCTCCGATGTCCACGACGAAGACGACATTCCGCACGTCTGGATGCGTCGTCCGTGATTCACGTCCGTGATTCACGTCATTAATTCACTCACTAAGCTTCGAGCGGTGTCAGAGGCGACGCGCGCGTCTCACGCAGACGCGCCCGCGCCGACAGCCGCAGCCAGTGACGCAGCGCGATCAGCGCGCCGATCACGCTCATCATCGATCCCGGAATCCACAGCAACAGGCCGCCGACCTGCTGATCGCGCATCGGGCTGATCCAGGTGAACGCGCGGCCGCAGATCGAATAGATCGGATACAGCTCGTGCGGCGTAAAGAAAATGTATGCGCCGAGCAGGATCTGCGGCGGAATCGCGGCGATCACGAGCAGGATGCGCCGCCCCGGCGCGAGGCGTGCAGGCGGCGCGGGTCGCGGATCGAGCACGAGCCACCAGAACAACAGCCCGTCGAGCACCATGCTCCAGTTCATCACGCGATAGAGCCGCCAGTCGAGCATCGCCTTGAAGTGGATCGGCGAGAGCAGCCAGAAATAGATCAGTCCGACGAAGAGCGTCACCGCGATCGCCGGATGGAACAGCACATCGGCCATGACGCGCGCGCTGCGCGTGTTCATCGCGGGAATCAGCCAGCGCTGCCGCCAGCGAAACGGGATGCCCGCACGCAGCGCCGCGCCCGGGTACGACAGCGCGATCAGGAACGGCCCGAGGTGATGCAGCACGAGATGCTGCAAGCGATGCATGAAGAACTCGTGCTCGAAGAAGTAATCGAGCCGCGTATGCAGCGCGACGTAGATGCCCGCCAAACCCAGCCAGAACGCGAGGCGCCGCGCGAACGACACCCGCGCATGCCGCGCGCCGCGCGCGAACAGAATCGCCGCGACCAGCACGGCGATAACGACCGTCGGCGAGAATTCCCACGGTTCGAGCCAGTAGAAGAGCGTCGCGATCATGACTTCGCCGTCTCGATGACGCGTCGCAGGTCGTGCGCGATGGCGTCGATGGAATCGTTGTCGGTGGCGAGCAGGCGCGCGCGGCCTTGCGCGTCGAAGATGTAGACCGCCGAACTGTGCGTGACCTCATATGTGCCGTTCGCGTCGCGCTTTTCCATCTGGTACGCCACGCGGTAGCGTTTCGCGAGCGACTCGATCGCCCGGTCCGAACCCGTCAGGCCGACCGCGTGTTGCGCGTCGAACGCACGCACGTAGGTGTGCAAGGCGGCGGGCGTGTCGCGCGAGGGATCGACGGTGATGAAGACGATCTTCGCGCGAGTCGCGTCGGCGCCGATCTGCTGAAGCACTTGCATGAGCCGCGCCATCGTTTCGGGGCACACGTCGGGGCAGTGCGTGTAGCCGAAGTAGACGAGCGTCGCGCGGCCGGCGAACGACTCGCCATTCACGGCACGGCCGCTGTCGTCGACGAGCGAGAACGACAGGTCGGGCAGATGACCGCTGACATCGGTGAGGCGCCAGGGTTCGGCGGGCCGCGAACAGCCGGCGAGGAGGCTACAAAGCGCGCAAAGCGCGAGCGTGGCGGCGACACGCCGTCCGTCACGCCGAAGCTGGAACAAAGAAGGCATTTCGGACTCGATCAGATGCGGCCGGGCAAGACCGGCTCTCGCGACTCTATCGCAAAATGGACGCCTGCTTCGGCGGCTCGGCGCATCATCTCGAAAATGGGGCGTTTTGCCGCAGCCCCGCCGTATAAGGCTGTAAGGCCGATGAAGCGCGCTTGCAAGCAGATTCGCGACGGCGCGGCGCCATCGACCCGGCTCGCGTGCACGGCGTCTGACGAAAACCCTGCTCTCTCGAAAACAGCGCGGCTCGCGGTAATATGCGCACACTTTTCCGGTCATCTCCGGTTCGAAGGTCCACATCGATGCAAGCACTTCCTCGCACCCTGGCTCTCGCCGAAACGGCTTTTTTCTTCGACTTCGACGGCACGCTCGTCGAACTCGCGCCGACGCCCGACGGTATCGTCGTGCCGCGCGTCGTGCCCGAACTCCTCGCGACGCTCAGGCGCGCGACCAACGGCGCGGTCGCGGTGGTGTCGGGCCGCGGCATCGACAGCATCGATTCGTTCGTCTCGATGCCCGATCTGCCGGTCGCGGGCCTGCACGGCGCCGAACGGCGCGATTCGAACGGCGACGTCGCGCGCATCGGCTTCAACGATGAGCGGCTCCTGCGCATGGAGCACGTGCTCGAAGACGTGGTCGGCCGCAACCCCGGCATGCTGCTCGAAATCAAGGGCGCGGCGCTCGCGCTTCACTATCGCAACGCGCCGGACCGCGAGGCGGCGGCGCGCACGGCGACGGAGCGCCTCGTCGCGCAGTACGCCGACGCCTACGTGCTGCAACCCGGCAAAATGGTCTACGAGATCAAGCCGAAGGACGTCGACAAGGGGCGTGCCGTGCGCGCGTTCATGAACGAGCCGCCGTTCACGGGCAGGAAGCCGGTTTTCGTCGGCGACGACCTGACCGATGAGAAAGGCTTCGCGGTCGTCAACGAACTCGGCGGGCTGTCGATCAAGGTCGGCGCCGGCAATACGCTCGCGCATGCGCGCGTCGAGTCGGTTCCGGCGTTCCTCGACTGGCTGCAAGGCGTGGCCGACGCGGCGGGGCAAGGCGCCGGGGCGAACCCATGAGCCGCCTGATCATCGTGTCCAACCGCGTCGCGCCGATCTCCGAAGGCGGCCCTGCGGCGGGCGGGCTCGCGGTCGGCGTCTACGATGCGCTCAAGGAAACCGGCGGCATGTGGTTCGGCTGGAGCGGCGACGTGCTCTCGGCGCCGGCCGAGGGCATCAGCCTGGAAGAGCGCGGACCGGTGACTTTCGCGACCATCGGCCTCGTGCGGCGCGACTACGACCAGTACTACCGCGGCTTCTCGAACGCGACGCTCTGGCCCGCGTTCCACTATCGTCCGGACCTGATCCAGTTCGACCGCCACGAATTCGAAGGCTATTGCCGCGTGAACCGATGGCTCGCGGGCAAGCTCGCGCCGCTTCTGAAGCCCGACGACGTCATCTGGGTCCACGACTATCACCTGATTCCGTTCGCCGAGGCGCTGCGAGAACTCGGCGTGACGAACCGCATCGGCTTTTTCCTGCACATTCCGTTTCCCGCGTCGCAGATCCTGCTGTCCGTGCCGCGCCACCGCGAACTCGCCGACGCGCTTTGTTCCTTCGACCTGCTCGGCTTCCAGACGGCGCCCGACCTGCGCGCGTTCTGCGACTACATCGAATCGGAAGCGAACGGTTCGATCGAGCGTCACGCCGACGCGCCGTGCCGGATCAGCGCGTTCGGCAAGACGCTGAAGGCGGCGGCCTATCCGATCGGTGTCTATCCCGATGAGATCGCCGCGCTCGCGAAAGACGGCGAAAGCGGCCGCGACGTGCAGATCGTCAAGGCGACGCTGCACGAACGCAAGCTCGTGATGAGCGTGGACCGGCTGGATTACTCAAAGGGTCTCGTCGAGCGTTTTCGCGCGTTCGAGCGGCTGATCGAGCACCAGCCGCAGCAGCGCAACAACGTGTCGTTCCTGCAGATCGCGCCGCCGACGCGCGCCGACATGGACGCCTATCGCGATATCCGGCTGCAACTCGAAGCGGAATCCGGACGCATCAACGGACGCTACGCCGAACTCGACTGGACGCCGATCCGTTATATCCATCGACAGTACGAGCGGCCCGTGCTGGCGGCGCTGTTTCGCGAATCGCACATCGGGTTCGTCACGCCGTTGCGCGACGGAATGAACCTGGTCGCGAAGGAATACGTGTCGGCGCAGGACCCGGACGATCCCGGCGTGCTCGTGCTGTCGCAGTTCGCTGGCGCGGCGCGGGAGCTGACCGGCGCGCTGATCGTGAATCCGCTCGACATCGACGACATGGCCGACGCGCTCGCGACCGCGCTCTCGATGCCGCACGGCGAGCGGCAGGCGCGGTATCGGGATATGTTCGAATCGCTGCGGGAGAACAACGTCTCCGTGTGGCGGGATAACTTCCTGCGGGATTTGCGGCAGTAATCGTGCAACGGGGCGCTTTTCGAAGCGCCCCGTTTGCTTTAAGCCGGCTGCTGCGACGGCACCGGCACGGCGGGCATCTTGCCGTGCTGCTTCGAGAGCAGCTCGCGATAGAGCCCCGGCCGGTCGCGCAATACGTCGGGCGAGCCGTCGTCGATCACCTTGCCCGAACTCATCACGATGATCCGGTCAAAGTTTTGCAGCGTCGAGAGGCGGTGCGCGATCGCGATCACCGTGCGGCCGACCATCAGCCGGTCGAGCGCCTGCTGAATCGCTTCTTCCGACGAACTGTCGAGCGCGGAGGTCGCCTCGTCGAGCAGCAGGATCGGCGCGTTCTTCAGGATGGCGCGCGCGATCGCGATCCGCTGGCGCTGTCCGCCGGACAGCTTCACGCCGCGGTCGCCCACGATGGTGTCGAATCCTTCCGGCATCGCCTCGATGAAGTCCGTGCAGCGCGCCTCGCGGGCCGCCGCCAGCACTTCCTCGCGGCTCGCGTCCGGGCGGCCGTACGCGATGTTCTCGTACACCGTGCGGTGGAAGAGCGAAATGTCCTGCGGAACGAGCGCGATCGACTGGCGCAGGCTGTCCTGCGTGATCGACTGGATGTCCTGGCCGTCGATCCGGATCGTGCCGCCCTGCGGCTCGTAGAAGCGCTGCAGGAGCGCGAGCACGGTCGACTTGCCCGCGCCCGACTTGCCGATCAGCCCGACGCGCTGGCCCGGCTCGATGTGCAGATGGAAGTTGTCGAGAATCGGGCGGCGACGCGGATACGCGAATGTCACGCCCTCGAAATCGACGCGTCCGCCCTGCGGCACGAGTTCGGTCGCGTCCGAGCGGTCGGGCATGCCGTGCGGTTCGAGCAGCGTCTGCACGGCCTCGGCGAGACGCGCGACGTGCTGCGTGACGTCGACGAGCGCGACGGCCAGATCGCGCGTGCCGTGCAGGATCGTGAAGCCGAGCGAGCTGACGAGCACGATGTCACCGGAGGTCGCTTTGCCCTGCGACCACAGCCACAGCGCCCAGCCGAGCAGGCCGGCCGAAAGGATCGCGGTCACGACCGCGTGAAAGAGCCGCAGCTTTTCCAGATACAGGAGACTTTGCTGGCGCGCGACCATCTCGGCCTTGACCGTCGAGCCGAAGCGCTTCTGCTCCCGGAAGGTCATGCCGAAGGCGCGCACGAGCGCCATGTTGCCGATCACGTCGACGAGTTCGCCGTCGACCGAAGCCGCCTTCGACGCGAAGTTGTGATGCCGCGCCGAGCCGCGCTTCGCGAGCCGGTAGAGGATGAACGAAAGAATCGCCGACGCGAGCATCAGGCCGCCCGCCATCAGCGGATTCACCGTGACGATCATCACGATCGCGCCGAGCACCGCGATGCAAGGCGGCAGGACGTTCCACGCCATCACGTTCTCGGACGTGTAGATCGCGTTCGACGTCGCCGTGATCCGGCTTGCGAGCATGCCGGGCTGTTTCTCGGAGAAATAGGTGGGCGAGTGGCCGCTCAGGTAGGAGAACAGATCGCGGCGCAGGTCGCCCGTCACGGTGACGAACGTATGCGCGCCGACCCAGCCGCCTACGCGCCACAGCATGTTGTCGGCGGCGATCAGTCCGACCAGGATCATGAACGCGCCCCACAGGGGGCCCGGATGTCCGCGGCCCTGGCCGAGCACGTCGATCAGGTGCTTGATCGCGTACTGCGAGGCGAGGGCGCATCCGACCGCGGCAAACACGCTGATGAGAACGGTGGCGTGGGCGATCGGGTGACGGCGGATGTAACGGAGCAGGAACGCAAGCGGGCGATGCGCGTAGCTCGCTAGCTTGGCGTTGTGCGCGTTACGCTGGGAGACGGTAAGTTGGTCCAATTGGTCGTTTTTTGGTCGTAGATCGGTTGAGCTCGTAGTGCGCCTGAGTACGGTGCCGCGTTCGTCGAGAAGGTGACGCGGCGCCGGCGCGCGATCCCTGGCTGAATTGTAGCCAGTTATGAGATGGGACAAAGAAGCCAAAATCGCTTGCAGGCCGCAGCAGACATGCCCGGATCGCCAAGATGCGCGATTCCTGACGCCAGTCGCCGACGTTCCGGGCGCGGCGCATTGTAAGCAATGCGCCGCGCAATGAGGCAACGGGCAAGCCACCGACCGAAGTCGAGCCGTCTGCATCGCCGCGTCGGTCGACCGGCGTCGGTCGTCGCGGAAGCGGACGCGAAAGCATCGATTGCACGTCGGAGCACAACCCGGGCCCGCTGGCACTTTGTGCGACGGGCGTATCGAGAGAAAGGACACGCGGCAACTCAAACGCCCTGCGCCCGCGCGAACAGACGCTTCCCAATGTAGAACAGCCTTAATAAACAGGGGTTTGCAAAGTGTTTCCCCTTTGTAACAAGGTAAATAAGTTGAAATGACTACGCGATCGCCGTGTAAAAACCTCCATAATCCGCTGCGGGTTTGCCCTTAGGATTTTTGACAGGTTTCTGTAGGTTCGAGTCAACGCCTCAGACACTTACGCGTTTATTGCTGGTGCGCGGCGGATCGGCAGCTGGAATTACGATTGCTTTGCTCGGTTATCCGCGCGCAAACCCTGGTGATCAGCGAACTGTCGCTTTTTTACTCGAGCATTGATTCCCGCCGCTGGACTGTTGCGCCAGCGGACGCGTCCGCCCGAGCCGAGCGATTCGCTTCCGATACTTCGACACGACACGTAGTACTTAGCCTGAATCTTTATTAGGAGTTTCCGACATGCGAATCGCTCAAATCGCGCCCCTCCACGAAGCCGTTCCCCCGAAGCTCTACGGCGGCACGGAACGCGTGGTGTCTTACCTGACCGAGGCCCTGGTGGACGCCGGGCACGACGTCACCCTCTTCGCGAGCGGCGATTCGATCACGTCGGCAAAGCTCGAAGCCTTCTGGCCGCAAGCGCTGCGCCTCGACCCGACCATCCGCGACACGATGGCGCCGCACATGCTGCTGCTCGAAGAAGTCCGCCGTCGCGCCGACGAATTCGACGTGCTGCATTTCCACATCGACTACTACCCGTTCTCGCTGTTCGCGCGCCAGCCGGTGCCGTTCCTGACGACGCTCCACGGCCGTCTCGACCTGCCCGAACTGCAGCCGGTCTTCAACACGTTCAGCGACGTACCCGTCGTTTCGATCTCGGACAACCAGCGTCAGCCGCTGCCGCAGGCGAACTGGCTGTCGACGGTGTATCACGGCCTGCCGGAAAACCTGCTCAAGCCGATTCCGAACGTCGAACCGGGCTACCTCGCGTTCCTCGGCCGCATTTCGCCGGAAAAGCGCGTCGACCGTGCGATCCGCATCGCGCAGGCTGCGGGAATGAAGATCAAGATCGCCGCGAAGCTCGATAAGGCCGACCGCGCCTACTATGAAGAGCAGATCAAGCCGCTTTTCGCGCTGCCGCACGTCGAGTACATCGGCGAAATCAACGAGCAGCAGAAGACCGAATTCCTCGGCAACGCGCACGCGCTCCTGTTCCCGATCGATTGGCCGGAGCCCTTCGGCCTCGTGATGATCGAGGCGATGGCCTGCGGCACGCCGGTGATCGCGTTCAACCGCGGCTCGGTGCCGGAAGTGATCGAGAACGGCGTGTCGGGCTTCGTCGTCGAAGATGAACTGAGCGCGATCGCCGCGGTCAAGCGTCTCGACACGCTGCCGCGCGCGAAGGTCCGCAAGGCGTTCGAAGAGCGGTTCTCGTCGAAGGTCATGGCTGAGCGCTATGTCCAGTCGTATGAAGAGCTGCTGCGCCGGAAGCGCCGCACCGTGCTGCGCGAAGTCAACGCGGGCTGAGCCTGACCGACAGGCGGTTGGTCGCCGGACCGCCTGAGCGCTGCCAATAAAAACGCCCCGTGAACCGAAAGGTTCGCGGGGCGTTGTCACAATCGCACACTGTTGCGCACTTTTCGAGCGTAACGACGTCGAGCGACATGAAATCGAAAGCCCTCCTGGCAATCTCCCTATAATGTCCGGGCTTCGCGCTATGCGAGGCAGACCGTGGCCCGCGACGGGCCGCAATCCGGCCGCAAGCGCGCAGCGACAGCGTCCGGCGATCGTCGAATCGGCCGGCATGAACCGTGGACAGGAGCAAACGTTTTGGCGAGAACGAAGCAAACCAGCGCGACCCCGGCACCGGGCGCCGGCACCGTCTTCGCGCTGCGGGCGATCGGGCTCGTGCTCGTCGCGCGATGGGTGTTCTCGATGTCGCAGATGGGATATGTGTCGTCGCTGCGCGCGATGACGTCCTCGCCGTGGGCCTGCGTCAATCTCGTGCTGCTGTTCCTCCTGATTTTCCTGCCCGGCGCGCGCGCGCGCGCCGAACGGCCGTTGCATCCGCTGCCTCAGTGGCTGCGTCAGGCACTGCGCCTGCTCGCCATGCTGACATTCGGTTTCGCGGTATTTTCGGTCGGCCTCTTCACGTGGCACGCGGGCTGGCGGCGCGCGATGCACGCGCTCGCGGAATCGAATGGCTGGCTCGTCGCGGCGCCTGCGCTGTATGCCGTCGTCATCTGGATCTGCCGGCCGCGCGCGCTGTGGCGCACGAATATCGCGGCGCGGCGTTTCGCGATCGGCCGCTACGCGATCTCGCTCGATCCGACGACGCGCACAGCCGTCGTCTGGGCCGAGAGCCGCAAGCTCGGACAGTATGATGCGCGGGAGTTGTCGGTGAAATGGCCGCAGGTCGTGGGCGGCAACGGCGTTGCGGAGGACACTGTGGCCGTGCCCGCGCCGTCGCCATTGCCATTGCCAGCGCGGCGGCGCGGTTGGCGCGGCGCTTTTTCGAGCCGTCCCAAAATGGAATTGCTGTGGGATTCGCCGGCGGCTGCGGGTCACAACCGGACGACGATTTTTCGCGCGCCGCTTTCGAGCGAAGGCGACCGGAGCGCCGCCCGCGCACTCGACAGCACGCTGCGGCAGGTTTGAGCGGCCGGTGCCGTCACGACTTCTTGTCTGTAAAGGGAGGGGAAGCATGATGCTACGTTGGTTGCTGGCCGCGATTCATCTGCTTGCATTCGGCTTCGCGTTCGGGTCGGTGCTCGCGCGCGCCCGCGCGCTGCGAAAACTCGACGCGTCCAACACGCTCCACGCCAACGCGACCGGCCTGCGCGACGTCTTCCGCGCCGACGGCATATGGGGCATTGCGGCGCTGGTCCTGCTCGTCACGGGCGTGATGCGCGCATTCGGCGGTTTCGAGAAGGGCGGTTCGTATTATCTGCACGAGCCGCTTTTCCATCTGAAGATGACGGCGCTCGTGCTGATCCTGTTCGTCGAAATCACGCCGATGATGGCGCTGATCCGATGGCGTGTCGCCGCGGCGCACGGCGGCGCGATCGACCTTTCGCGCGCCCGGCGCTTCGCATGGATGAGCGATCTGGAAGCCGGTCTCGTGATCGTGATGGTGATCGCGGCGAGCGGCATGGCGCGGGGCGTGTGGGCGGGGTAGCGCGCCCAAGCAGTCCGATAACCTGCTGCAGAAAGTAAAAAACCCCGGCGCCTTGCAGCGCCGGGGTTTTCCGGCAGACGTTTCGAACTGAAAACGCCTGCCTCTATCGTGGTGGGTAGTACTGGGATCGAACCAGTGACCCCTGCCGTGTGAAGGCAGTGCTCTACCGCTGAGCTAACCACCCGAAGAAGCGAAATTATGTCAGGGATATTCGCGTTCGTAAAGTGATTCTTTAAAGCAATGCGCGAATTTATGCGGCTGCCTCGACATTTTCCACCACGTCCGGTTGCGCGCGCCAGACGCTCGTGCCCTTGACGGCCTTGTCGAGACCGTCAAGCACGGACTCGTGCGCGCTCGCTTCCTGGCTGCTCGCGGCGATCACGACCAGATCGAGATCGTCGAGCGCGATGCGCGGGTTAAGCGACGTGCCCGCCGCCGGCACGTCGCCCAGCATGTCGATGACGAGGCTTTCCTGGCCGCGCGTCATCGCGAGATAGACCTCCGCGAGCAGTTCCGAATCGAGCAGCGCGCCGTGCAGCGTGCGGTGCGCGTTGCTGATGCCGAACCGGTCGCACAGCGCGTCGAGCGAATTGCGCTTGCCGGGGAACATCTGCTTCGCCTGCACGAGCGTGTCGATCACGCCGCCGCAGCATTCGGTCACGCGCGGCAGTCCGAGCAGGCCGAATTCGACGTCCAGAAAGCCGATGTCGAACGGCGCGTTGTGGATGATCAGCTCGGCGTCCGCGATGAAATCGCGCAATTGCGCGGCGACTTCGGCGAATTTCGGCTTGTCGCGGAGGAACTCGGTCGTGAGGCCGTGCACGGCGAGTGCGCCCGGATCGCTGTCGCGCTCCGGATTGACGTAGAAGTGCAGGTTGTTGCCGGTGAGTCGCCGGTTGATCAGCTCGACGCAGCCGATTTCGATGATGCGGTCGCCCGTGCGGGCATTGAGGCCGGTGGTTTCGGTATCGAGTACGAGTTGGCGCATGGATTGTCGAGGGTTAGTCTGCGAGCGAGGTCACGCCGCGGTTCGCGAGCGCATCGGCGCGTTCGTTTTCGGGATGGCCGGAATGGCCCTTCACCCAGCGCCATTCGATCTGATGCTGCACGACGAGCGCGTCGAGCCGCTTCCAGAGGTCAGCGTTCTTGACGGGCGTTTTCGCGGCCGTCATCCAGTTCTTCTTTTTCCAGCCGTGGATCCATTCGCTGATGCCTTTCTGGACATATTGCGAATCGGTGTGGATCACGGCGTGGCACGGCCGCTTGAGCGCTTCGAGCGCCGCGATCACGGCCATCAGTTCCATGCGGTTGTTGGTGGTCGTGGCTTCGCCGCCGAACAGTTCCTTTTCCTGCGAACCGAAGCGCAAGAGGGCGCCCCAGCCGCCCGGGCCGGGATTGCCCTTGCAGGCGCCGTCGGTATAGATGTCGATTACTTTTTGTGCGGAGTCTGAAGTCATCAATGCTCGTTGCGGGTGTGCGGGGTCGCGACCGGGGCGAGTCCCGGCGCGAGCGCGGGCTTTTTCAGCTTGCGCGGGCCGATCAGGCGCATGCCGCGCATGCGCTTGATCGCCGTGATCATGTAGGCGGCGCCGAAGATCGGCCACCAGCGGTCGCCAGCCGCTTCCATGAACTGATAGCGCTGCAGCCATTTTTCGGCGACGAGCGGCGGACGATAGCAGCCGAAGCGTCCGCGTTCAAGGTCGAATCCGAGCAGCTTGATCCAGTCCTTGATGCGCGTGAACGCGATCATGTCGTGCGCGTCCGGCACGAACGGCCGCCCGGCGACCTTGCCGAGCGACTGCCGCGCGCCCCAGAGACTCAGCGAATTGAAGCCGAGGATGATCAACTGGCCTTCCGGCATCAGCACGCGCTCGGCCTCGCGCAGGAGCCGGTGCGGATCGCTCGTGAATTCGAGCGTGTGCGGCAGCACGAGCAGATCGATGCTCTGAGCCTCGAACGGCAAATCGAGCAGATCGCACCAGACCGTGCTGCGTCCCTCGGGCGCGTGCAGGCCGCGATTCGCCGACGGCAGCGACGCGACGCCCGGCCGCGGATCCGCCGCCGGACAACTGAAAGGCGCGCTGGCGCCGCTCGCGGCATCCAGCACGAGCGCGCGACCGGTCATGCGGTTTTCGCGCAGGGCGTCGAGCTGAGGCATGCCGAGCTGCAGCGCGTGGTAGCCGAAAATGTCGGACACCACGCGATCGAGCTGTTCCTGCTCCCAGTCGAGGACATAGCGTCCGGGCGCGGAGCCGGTCCAGGCGGGCCAGTCTATAATCGATCGGTCAGACATTCGGGGTTGCCGCCTTCTTGAACTCGCTTATGAAAACGCTTGAATACGTGCCGGTGCCGGCGTTCGAAGACAACTACATCTGGCTCGTGTCCGACGGCACCGACGCCGTCGTGGTCGATCCCGGCGATGCCGCGCCCGTCGAAGCGTATCTCGCGAAGCGCGGCTGGAAGCTGACCGCTATTTTACTCACGCACCATCATCACGACCACGTCGGCGGCGTCGGCGACCTGCTCGCCAGTCGTTCGGACGAGGGCGCGATTCCCGTCTACGGCCCGGCCGGCGAGCGCATCGAGCATCTTACGGCTCGCCTGAAAGAGGGCGACACGGTGCGCATCCCGAATCCGGCGCTGGACGTCTCGGTGATCGACGTTCCCGGGCACACCGCCGGCCACATCGCATACTTCCAGAAGGCGGACCCGCACGGCACGCCGCATCTCTTTTGCGGCGACACGCTGTTCGCGAGCGGCTGCGGGCGTCTCTTCGAAGGCACGCCGCAGCAGATGCTCGCGTCGCTCGATTCGCTCGCGGCGCTGCCCGAGACCACGCAGGTGCATTGCGCGCACGAGTACACGCTGTCGAACATCCGCTTCGCGCTCGCGTGCGATCCCGCGAACGACGCGCTCGCGCGCTGGCAGGAGGACGCAGAGGCGCTGCGCGCGTCCGGTAAACCGACGCTGCCCACCACGATCGGCCACGAGCGATCGGTGAATCCGTTCCTGCGCGTCGACGATGCGAACGTCCAGGCGACGCTCGCCGCGCATTATCAGCATGCGGTGTCGGACCGGCTCGAAGCATTTCGGCTGATGCGCGGTTGGAAGGATAAGTTCCGTTAACCCGCAGGAAGTTGGGGCGAACTTCATCCGAAACGTGGAAAACGTCGCCAGATCACGGATTTTGTTCGCATTTCTGTCTTTTATATTGACGTTCGCAGTGCGCTTCCGTACCATCGGCTCCAAATTTCCAAGCATATTTTTTGGAATCCGAGACGTTCATGCGACAGATTCTTAGCGCGCTATTCGTCCTGACACTGGCCGCCTGTGCCAGCCAAGGACCGACAGCGCCCAATTCCCTTGCCTCACTTCCCTCCGCTTCCAAACAGCAAGCCGTAGCCGACACGATCCGCCGAACCGCAGCCGCCAAGGAAACGATCAACGTCGACAAGACGTCGATCGATTCGCTCGCGAGCGGCGACGCCGACCTGTGGGGCCGGATTCGTCGCGGCTTCCAGATTCCCGACTTGCAGAGCGACCTCGTCGACATGCAGGTGAGCTGGTATGCGCAACGTCCGGACTACGTCGAACGGATGACGGGACGTTCCCAGAAATATCTGTATCACATCGTCGAGGAACTCGAGCAGCGGCACATGCCGACGGAGCTCGCGCTCTTGCCGTTCATCGAATCGGCGTTCAATCCGCAGGCGCTCTCGGTGGCGAAGGCGGCCGGGATGTGGCAGTTCGTGCCGGGCACCGGCCGCGACTACAACCTGAAACAGAACATGTGGCAGGACGAGCGGCGCGACGTGCTGGCGTCGACCAGCGCGGCGCTCGATTACCTCTCGCGCCTGCACGACATGTTCGGCGACTGGCATCTCGCGCTCGCCGCCTACAACTGGGGCGAGGGCAACGTGCAGCGCGCGATCGCGCGCAACGAGGCGGCGGGCCTGCCGACCGACTACGAAAGCCTGCGCATGCCGAACGAGACGCGCAACTACGTGCCGAAGCTGCAGGCGGTCAAGAATATCGTCACGAATCCGCGGATGTACGGCCTCGCGCTGCCTGACATTCCGAATCACCCGTATTTCGTGACCGTCACGACGTCGCGCGACATCGACGTGACGATGGCGTCCAAACTCGCCGGCATGCCGGTCGAGGAATTCCGCTCGCTGAATCCGTCGTTTGCGAAGCCGGTGATTCTCGGCGCGACGAATCCGCAGATCCTGCTTCCGTTCGACAACGCCACCGCCTTCCAGCGCAACCTGAAGTCGTACACGGGCGCGCTGTCGTCGTGGACCACGTACACCGTCACCGAGCGCGCGCGGCCGGCGGCGATCGCCGAAAAAATCGGCGTCGACGCGGATACGCTGATGTCGGTCAACCGCATTCCGGCCGGCATGCGCCTGAAGCCGGGCTCGACGATCGTCGTGCCGCGCAACGACGACGACGACGAGGACATCAGCGCCGATGTTGCCGAGAGCGCGGTGCTCGCCGTCGAGCCGGACGTGCCCGACACGCGCAAGATGGTGATCCGCGTGCGCCGTCAGCAGTCGATCGCGACCTTCGCCGACCGTTACAACGTGTCGGTTTCGCAGGTGCGGGCGTGGAACCGGACGCGTCGCGAGACGATCATGGCGGGCCAGGTCATGGTGCTGCACGTGCCGGTCGGCCGCGCGGTGCCGGCGGAGCCGGGGCCGGTGCGTGTCGAGACCGTGTCGGCGTCGAGCCGTTCGAGCGGCGGCGTGACGAAGATCGGCACCCATGTGCCAGCGTCGAAATCCTCGCGGTCGACGAAATCCGCGGGCAAGGTCACGAAGGTGTCGGCGAAGAGCGAGACGAAGAGCGAGTCGAAAGCGGTCAAGCCGGCGTCCTCCAAGAGCAAAAAGAAGTAACGCCCGCGATGCCTGATCCCACGCCGTCACCAAGGTGACGGCGTTTTCATTTCGGCGTCGCAGTTAAACTCCTGCATTAAATACAAAAAGCGCCTGCATCGAATGACGTCCTCCGTTCGTCTGCGTGTGTTCTGGCTGTTCGCCGCCGGTTACTTCGTTTCCTACGTGTTTCGCGGCGTCAATCTGGGCTTCGCGCCGCTCATCACTCACGAGCTCGGCCTCTCCGCCGCCGATCTCGGCCTCCTGACGTCGCTTTATTTCATCGGCTTCGCGCTCGCGCAGATTCCCGTCGGCGTGCTGCTCGACCATGTCGGGCCGCGCCGCGTCACGGCCGGCATGCTGATGTTCGCGGCGCTCGGCATCTGGGTCTTCGGCATGGCGCACGGGCTCGCCGCGATGATGGCGGGGCGGCTGTTGATCGGCGTGGGCGTGTCGGTGTGCCTGAGCGCGGCGTTCAAGGCGTCCGCGCAATTCTTCCCGGTCGCGCGCCTGCCGCTCGTCAACGGGATGACGATGGCCGTTGGCGGATTGGGCGGCGTCGTGGTCGGCTCGCCGCTCGCCTCGCTCCTCGCGGTCGCGGACTGGCGCAGCGTGTGCGTCGGCCTCGGCGTTTTCACCGTGCTGGTCGCCGGGGCGATCCTGTTCTTCGCCCCCGACAAGCGCGACCCGCACCACCAGGCCGACATCGTCACGCAATTCAAGGGCACCTGGCACATCCTGAAGAGCGCGGTGTTCTGGAAGATCGCGTCGTTTTCCGTCGTGACGCAGGGCGTGTTCTACGCGATGCAGTCGCTGTGGATTCGCCCGTATCTGCTCGACGTGATGGGCCTCACGCCTGCACACACGGCCGCGCTCGTCTCGGTGCTCGGCTTCGCGATGATGGCCGGCTGCATCGGCTTCGGCGCGGCGGCGCGCACACTGGAGCGACGCGGGGTGTCGGTGTACGCGTTTTGCGGCATCGGCATGGCGCTCTACGTGCTCGTGCAGGTGCTGATGCTGTTTCGCGCGCCGCTGCCGCCCGCGCTCTTGCTCGCCGCGTATGGCGTCTTCGGTGGCACGGGCATCCTGAGCTATGCGGTGCTGGCGGAATACTTCCCTTCGCACATGATCGGGCGCGGCAACACGACGCTCACGCTCGTCATCTTCGTGCTGATTTTCGCGTTCCAGGTAGGCATCGGCAGCGGGTTGTCGCGATGGCCGATCGAGGACGGGCACTATCCGGCGATCGCTCATCAGACCGCCTGGGGCATTCTGATCATGCTGCAGATCGCGAGCGCGATCTGGTATGTCCTGCCGAGCCGCGTGCTGCAAAAGACGCGCGCCGTCCCCTGATCTCACAATCGGGCCGATCCGGCGAGAAAGGGCATCAACGGCGCTTCTGGAACGCGTCTTGCATGCGCGCAGTCTCAAAATTTGGCGGAAGAGGCGGTTCAGGGCTATAATTCGAAGGTTTGAGCACATCAACCCGCACCCTAGCGCCTACCTCCCACACACCGTTCATCCGCCGCGCCTTGTAGCACGCGCCGCATGTCGCCGAGTCCCTGCGCCGACCGTTTCGCCCCGTGCGAATCCGGACCGCACGAGCCACCGCCGCGAATCATGCGCCCGCCTGCAAGTCACGCGATGCGGGTCTGCGCGCGCCTCAGGCCGCGCGCGACCCCGACCAAGCGGACAGGCAGGTCGGCAACAGGGTGTTCCCCCAAGGAGCCTCCCGTGTTGCCGTCATTTTCCCCAGCAATTCTCGCACTCGCCGACGGCACGGTCTTTCGTGGTCATTCGATCGGCGCCTCCGGGTCGACGATCGGCGAAGTGGTGTTCAACACCGCGATCACCGGCTATCAGGAGATCCTCACCGATCCGTCCTACGCCCGCCAGATCGTTACGCTGACCTATCCGCATATCGGCAACGTCGGCGTGAATGCCGAGGATGTCGAAGCCACCAAAGTCCATGCCGCCGGCCTGATCATTCGCGACCTGCCGGTGCTCGCGTCCAACTTCCGCTCCGAACAGTCGCTCTCCGATTACCTGAAGGCGCAAGGCGTCGTCGCGATCGCGGGCATCGACACGCGCAAGCTAACCCGCATCCTGCGCGACAAGGGCGCGCAAAACGGCTGCATCCTCGCCGGCACCGACGAAGCGAAGGCGCTCGAACTCGCGCGCTCGTTTCCGGGCCTCGCGGGCATGGACCTCGCGAAAGTCGTGTCGACGAAGGAAACCTACGACTGGTCGCAGACCGAATGGCGTCTCGGCGAAGGCTACGGCAAGCTGGAAGCGCCGAAGCATCGCGTCGTCGCGTTCGACTACGGCGTGAAGTACAACATCCTGCGCATGCTCGCCGAGCGCGGCTGCCAGGTCACGGTGCTGCCCGCGCAAGCCACCGCCGCCGATGCACTCGCGCTCAACCCGGACGGCATCTTCCTGTCGAACGGCCCGGGCGATCCTGAACCGTGCGATTACGCGATCGCCGCGACGCGCGAATTCATCGCGCGCGGCATTCCGACCTTCGGCATTTGCCTCGGCCATCAGATCATGGGCCTCGCGCTCGGCGCGAAGACCATGAAGATGAAGACCGGCCACCACGGCGCGAACCATCCGGTGAAGGATCTCGAAGACGGTCGCGTCGTCATCACGTCGCAGAACCACGGTTTCGCCGTCGATGCCGCCACGCTGCCCGCGAACGCGAAGGTCACGCACGTCTCGCTCTTCGACGGCACGCTGCAAGGCTTCGCGCTCACCGACAAACCCGCGTTCTGCTTCCAGGGCCATCCGGAAGCGTCGCCGGGGCCGAACGACATCGCGTATCTGTTCGACCGCTTCGTCAAGCTGATGGAAGCGTCGAAAGTCGCAGCGTAAGCAAGCACAGAACACAGCACCCCATTACCGAGAGCAGTTATGCCGAAGCGGACAGACATCAAGAGCATCCTCATCATCGGCGCGGGACCGATCATCATCGGCCAGGCGTGCGAGTTCGACTATTCGGGCGCGCAGGCGTGCAAGGCGCTGCGTGAGGAAGGCTACAAGGTCATTCTCGTCAACAGCAATCCCGCGACGATCATGACCGACCCGAACACCGCCGATGTGACCTACATCGAGCCGATTTCGTGGGAAGTGGTCGAGCGCATCATCGCGAAGGAGCGCCCCGACGCGATCCTGCCGACGATGGGCGGCCAGACCGCGCTTAATTGCGCACTCGATCTTTTCCATCACGGCGTGCTGGAGAAGTACAAGGTCGAGCTGATCGGCGCGTCGCCGGAAGCAATCGACAAGGCCGAAGACCGCCAGAAGTTCAAGGACGCGATGACGAAGATTGGCCTCGGTTCGGCCAAGTCGGGCATCGCGCATTCGATGGAAGAAGCGCTGCAAGTGCAGGCCGACATCGCGGCCGTAACCGGCAGCGGCGGTTATCCGACCGTGATCCGCCCGTCGTTCACGTTGGGCGGCTCGGGCGGCGGCATTGCGTACAACAAGGAAGAGTTCGAGGAAATCTGTCGTCGCGGGCTGGATTTGTCGCCCACGCGCGAACTGCTGATCGAAGAGTCGCTGCTCGGCTGGAAAGAGTACGAGATGGAAGTGGTGCGCGACACGAAGGACAACTGCATCATCGTCTGCTCGATCGAAAACCTCGACCCGATGGGCGTGCATACCGGCGACTCGATCACCGTCGCCCCGGCGCAGACGCTCACCGACAAGGAATACCAGATCCTGCGCAACGCGTCGCTCGCGGTGCTGCGCGAGATCGGCGTCGACACGGGCGGCTCGAACGTGCAGTTCGCGATCAACCCGAAAGACGGCCGCATGGTCGTGATCGAAATGAATCCGCGAGTATCGCGTTCGTCGGCGCTGGCGTCGAAGGCCACCGGCTTCCCGATCGCGAAGGTCGCGGCGAAGCTGGCCGTGGGCTACACGCTCGACGAGCTGAAGAACGAAATCACCGGCGGCCAGACGCCGGCGTCGTTCGAGCCGACCATCGACTACGTCGTCACGAAGATTCCGCGTTTCGCGTTCGAGAAGTTCCGCGAAGCCGATTCGCGCCTGACCACGCAGATGAAGTCGGTCGGCGAAGTGATGGCGATCGGCCGCACGTTCCAGGAGTCGTTCCAGAAGGCGCTGCGCGGGCTGGAAGTCGGCGTCGACGGTCTCGACGAAAAGACCACGAGCCGCGACGAAGCGATTCGCGAAATCGGCGAGCCGGGCCCGGACCGCATCTGGTTCCTCGGCGACGCGTTCCGTCTTGGCTTGAGCCCGCAGGAAATCTTCGAAGAAACCGCGATCGATCCGTGGTTCCTCGCGCAGATCGAACAGATCATTCTCAAGGAAAAGGCGCTGCAAGGCCGCACGATCGAGAGCCTCACGCGCGAAGAACTGCTGTATCTGAAGCAGAGCGGTTTCTCGGACCGGCGTCTTGCGAAGCTCACCGGCTCGGACCAGACCGCGGTGCGCCGCCGTCGTCATGAACTGAAAGTGCGTCCGGTGTACAAGCGCGTCGACACGTGCGCGGCCGAATTCGCGACCAAGACCGCCTACATGTACTCGACCTACGAGGACGAGTGCGAAGCGAACCCGACGGACAAGAAGAAGATCATGGTGCTGGGCGGCGGCCCGAACCGGATCGGGCAGGGCATCGAGTTCGACTATTGCTGCGTGCACGCCGCGCTCGCGATGCGCGAGGACGGCTATGAAACGATCATGGTCAACTGCAACCCGGAAACGGTGTCCACCGACTACGACACGTCCGACCGTCTCTACTTCGAATCGCTGACACTTGAAGACGTCCTCGAAATCGTCGATCTGGAAAAGCCCGTCGGCGTGATCGTGCAGTACGGCGGCCAGACGCCGCTCAAGCTCGCGCTCGATCTGGAAGCGAACGGCGTGCCGATCGTCGGGACGTCGCCGGACATGATCGACGCCGCCGAAGACCGCGAGCGCTTCCAGAAGCTCTTGCATGACCTGAACCTGCGCCAGCCGCCAAACCGCACCGCGCGCGCCGAAGACGAAGCGCTCAAGCTCGCCGAGGAAATCGGCTATCCGCTCGTCGTGCGTCCGTCGTACGTGCTGGGCGGGCGCGCGATGGAAATCGTCCACGAGCCGCGTGACCTCGAACGCTACATGCGTGAGGCCGTGAAGGTGTCGCACGATTCGCCGGTGCTGCTCGACCGCTTCCTGAACGACGCGATCGAATGCGACGTCGACTGCATCTCCGATGGCGAAGCCGTGTTCATCGGCGGCGTGATGGAGCACATCGAACAGGCGGGCGTGCACTCGGGCGACTCGGCGTGCTCGCTGCCGCCGTATTCGCTTGCGCAGGAAACCGTCGACGAACTGAAGCGCCAGACCGGCGCGATGGCGAAGGCGCTGAACGTGATCGGCCTGATGAACGTGCAGTTCGCGATCCAGCAGGTTCCTCAGGAAGACGGCTCGAAGAAGGACGTGATCTACGTGCTGGAAGTGAATCCGCGCGCGTCGCGCACGGTGCCGTATGTGTCGAAGGCGACGGGCCTGCCGCTCGCGAAGATCGCGGCGCGCGCGATGGTCGGCCAGACACTCGCGGAGCAGGGCGTCACGAAGGAAGTGATTCCGCCGTACTTCAGCGTCAAGGAAGCCGTGTTCCCGTTCGTGAAGTTCCCGGCGGTCGATCCGGTGCTCGGGCCCGAAATGCGCTCGACCGGCGAAGTAATGGGCGTAGGCCGCACCTTCGGCGAGGCGCTTTTCAAGTCGCAACTGGCGGCGGGTTCGCGTCTGCCGGAATCCGGCACGGTGCTTGTAACCGTGATGGACGCCGACAAGCCGAAGGCCGTGGAAGTCGCGACCATGCTGCACGAACTGGGCTACAAGATCGTCGCGACCAAGGGCACGGCCGCGTCGATCGAGGCGGCCGGCGTGCCGGTGAAGGTCGTGAACAAGGTGAAGGACGGTCGTCCGCACATCGTCGACATGATCAAGAACGGCGAGATCGCGCTGGTCTTCACGACGGTCGACGAAACGCGCGCCGCGATTGCCGATTCGCGCTCGATTCGCATGAGCGCGCAGGCGAACAAGGTCACGTACTACACGACGATGTCGGGTGCGCGGGCGGCGGTCGAAGGTCTGCGCTATCTGAAGGACCTGGAAGTCTATGATTTACAAGGTCTGCATGCTCGCCTAAACTAAGGGCTCGATTATTGGTTTTGGCTTCAAGGGCCGCGGTTAAGCGGCGTCTTCCGATTTACCGGGAGATGCACTTAACCGCGGTAATTTTTTTACGGCTGTTTTTTGTTCTCCGAGTTGTTTATGAGCACAGTTCCATTGACGAAGCGCGGCGCAGAACTTCTGCGCGCGGAATTGCAACGCCTGAAATCGGTCGAGCGGCCGGCGGTCGTGAATTCGATCGCGGAAGCGCGCGCTCAGGGCGATCTGTCGGAAAACGCCGAGTACGACGCGGCAAAGGAAAAGCAGGGCTTCATCGAGGGCCGCATCGCCGAGCTCGAATCGAAGCTGGCCGCGGCGCAAGTGATCGACCCGACGACGGTCGAAGCCGACGGACGCGTGGTGTTCGGCGCGACGGTCGAACTGGAAGACCTGGATTCGGGTAAAGCGGTGACTTATCAGATCGTCGGCGACGACGAAGCGGACATCGATCACGGTCTCGTGTCGATCAGTTCGCCGATCGCGCGTGCGCTGATCGGCAAGAACGAAGGCGATGTGGCGTCGGTACAGGCGCCGAGCGGCGCGCGCGAGTACGAAATCATCGCTGTTCGATACGTCTGATGGCACATCGACTCTTCCGGCTCGTGGCGATGGTGTGGGTCGGCAGCCTGCTGTCGCTCGGCTTCATCGCCGCGCCGGTGCTCTTTCGGATGCTCGAGCGCACGTCGGCGGGATCGGTGGCGGCGCAGCTCTTCCGTATCGAAGGAATACTGGGCGTCGTGTGCGGGCTGGTCCTGCTCCTGATCGGCAACCGTCAGGTGAAAAGCGGTTTCGCCGACTACAAGCGCGTGCGGTGGATCGTCATGGCGATGTTGCTGTGCGTGCTGATCGGCTATTTCGCCCTGCAGCCGTTCATGGAATCGCTGCGCGTGGCCGCGCAGGAAGCGGGGACCGATCTCGCGCATTCGGCCTATGCGCAGCGCTTCGGCGTGCTGCATGGCGTGTCGAGCGCGTTTTATGTCGTCGAAAGCCTGCTCGGCATTCTGCTCGTCTGGCGTTTGCCGGGACAGTCGTCGACGGGGCCAATCGTCGCGCGCGGCCAGTCTGCCGCCGTGGCGGCGCGGCGCGTGCGGCGCTGATCGGCCAGGCGGCGCCTCGCGATTCGGGCGCCGCGTCCTCGGTCCGGGCAGCGCCCGGAACCACAGCGTTTTTTATTTCGACGCCTGATGGGCGCGCTTGCTGCTGGACTGACGCTTTTTCGCGCGTTTGACATTCCCGCCGGCGGTCACGCGTTCGTTACCGCGCACCAGCAGTTTCTGTTTCTTGGGCTTCTTCACGGCGGGCGCGTCGCGCGTGATCTTCACGGCCTTGACGATGCGCGGTGCCGCGCTCTTCGACGGACGTTCCGCGGCTTCGGCGGCGCTCGGCATCGTGGAGCGGCGGCCCGACGGCTTTTGCGGTGCGGCGCCTTCCGGCCTCCAGATCACGAGCAGCTTGCCGATATGCTGGACAGGCGCGGCGCCGAGTCGGTCGCAGATTTCCTCGTACATTGCGATGCGCGCATCGCGATCGTCGCCGAAAACGCGGATCTTGATGAGCTGATGCGCGCCGAGATGAACTTCGATTTCGGTCAGCACGGCTTCAGTCAGCCCTTCTGCGCCGACGAGAACGACGGGCTTGAGCGCGTGAGCCTGCGCGCGAAGATCGGCACGTTGGGCAGGAGAGAGTTTGAGGGCGGACATGAGAATTAACGGACTCGACTAAAATGAGGGGTGCTGAAGCGCAAAAGGAGCAAAAGCGGCATGATCGGCTGCGGCCGGGACGATGCGAAAAAAGCGCTGAGAGCCATTTACCATAAGGCGCACAGTCAGACGGACAGGGTCCGCGAGCGACTGAAAACGAAACGGCGCCGATTATCCGCCAAAGGAACCGCGGGAACCATGGAACCGCGCGGCACGACGAACAACGCTTGGCACAGGTTATCGGCCGGGCAGTACGGAAATCACCGGTTTCGCCCACGCCGGCCGTACCGCGCGAAGCGGGGCCGGCCAAATAGACGCGTATTATCCGCTAAAAGCATTGCTGAATGCACGATTACGCAGCACGAGTTCACTATTGATGGCAAAAAACCGCTTTAACCATTCGTGGTTGCACGACCACATCAACGATCCCTACGTGAAACTCGCGCAGCGCGAGGGTTATCGCGCGCGCGCCGCATACAAGCTCAAGGAGATCGACGAGCAAGACAAGCTGATCCGCCCGGGGCACGTGATCGTCGATCTGGGTTCGACGCCCGGCAGCTGGAGCCAGTATGCGCGCAACAAGCTCGCGCAGGGCGCGAAGCGTGACGCCGAGCGCGAGGGCGGCATCGACGGCACGATCATCGCGCTCGACCTCCTGCCAATGGCGCCGATCGCCGACGTCACGTTCATTCAGGGCGACTTCCGCGAGGATGCGGTACTGGAACAGCTCAACGAAATCGTCGGCGGGCGCCAAGTGGACCTTGTAATTTCCGACATGGCCCCCAACCTCTCAGGGGTGGCGAGCGCGGATGCCGCGCGAATGGAGCATCTGTGCGATCTCGCGCTGGAATTCTCGCAGAATCACCTGAAACCGGAAGGCGCTTTGCTGGTCAAGTGCTTTCATGGCAGCGGTTACAGCCAGATCGTCGAGAAATTCAAGCAACAGTTCAAAGTCGTCGCGCCGCGCAAGCCGAAAGCCTCGCGTGACAAATCGTCTGAAACGTTTATCTTGGGCCGGCATTTGAAGCGTCCCGCGTGAGCGTTCCGTTCGGTGGAAGTGGCAAAAAAGCGCCAAATTCCAGCGAATGCGCCGAAAAAAGGGCCTCCATCGCTATTTGCGTGGTAGAGAATGCTTATGGCAGGGGCTAGCGGACTGGATTAGAATGTTTTCGTGGCGCCGCAAGGTATATGTAGGCGCCCGTCTATGAGTGAGGAGTGGTGCTTTGAACAACAATATGTTCTCTAAGGCAGCAGTGTGGCTCGTGATCGCACTGGTGCTGTTCACGGTGTTCAAGCAGTTCGATAAGCCCCGCGTCCAGGAAGGTGTGTCGTATTCGCAGTTCATGGACGACGCGAAGAACGGTAAGGTCAAGACCGTAACCGTTCAGGGCCGTAACTTGACGGTCACTCCGGCAGATGGCCAGAAATATCAGATCGTGTCCCCCGGCGACATCTGGATGGTCGGCGATCTGATGAAGTATGGCGTTCAGGTCAGCGGCAAGGCCGATGACGAACCCAATGCGCTCGTGTCGGCGCTGTATTACCTCGGACCGACGATCCTGATCATCGGCTTCTGGTTCTACATGATGCGGCAGATGCAAGGGGGCGGCAAAGGCGGTGCCTTCTCGTTCGGCAAGTCGCGAGCGCGGCTGATCGACGAGAACAACAACGCAATCAATTTCACCGATGTCGCGGGCTGTGACGAAGCGAAGGAAGAAGTGTCCGAGCTCGTCGATTTCCTGCGCGATCCGCAAAAGTTCCAGAAGCTCGGCGGGCGAATCCCGCGCGGCGTGCTGCTGGTCGGGCCTCCAGGTACCGGTAAGACGCTGCTTGCGCGTGCCATCGCCGGCGAGGCGAAGGTGCCGTTCTTCAGCATTTCGGGTTCGGACTTCGTCGAAATGTTTGTCGGCGTGGGCGCGGCCCGCGTGCGCGACATGTTCGAGCAGGCGAAGAAGCATGCGCCCTGCATCGTGTTCATCGACGAAATCGACGCGGTCGGTCGTCATCGCGGCGCCGGCATGGGCGGCGGCAACGACGAGCGTGAGCAGACGCTGAACCAGATGCTCGTCGAGATGGACGGCTTCGAAGCGAACTCCGGCGTGATCGTGATAGCCGCGACGAACCGCTCCGATGTGCTCGACAAGGCGCTCTTGCGCCCGGGCCGTTTCGACCGTCAGGTGTATGTCGGACTGCCGGACATCCGTGGCCGTGAACACATCATGAAGGTGCACCTGCGCAAGGTGCCGATTGCAAACGACGTCGACGCATCGGTGATCGCGCGTGGCACGCCTGGTTTCTCGGGCGCCGATCTCGCGAATCTCGTGAACGAAGCTGCGTTGTTCGCGGCGCGTCGCGGCAAGCGAATCGTCGAAATGCAGGACTTCGAAGACGCGAAGGACAAGATTTTCATGGGTCCGGAGCGCAAGTCGGCGGTGATGCGCGAGGAAGAGCGCCGCAATACGGCTTACCACGAGTCCGGTCACGCGGTGGTCGCGAAGCTGCTGCCGCACGCCGACCCGGTGCACAAGGTGACGATCATGCCGCGCGGCTGGGCACTCGGCATCACGTGGCAGTTGCCGGAACATGACCGTGTGAACCTGTATCGGGACAAGATGCTCGAGGAAATCGCGATCCTGTTCGGCGGCCGTGCAGCGGAAGAGGTATTCCTCAACTCGATGTCGACCGGTGCGTCGAACGACTTCGAGCGTGCGACCAAGATGGCGCGCGACATGGTGACGCGCTACGGCATGTCGGACGTGCTTGGCACGATGGTCTATGTCGATACCGAGCAGGATGGCATGTTCGGTAAGCTGGCATCGAAGACGGTGTCGGAAGCAACGCAGCAGAAGGTCGACGCCGAAATTCGCCGGATTCTCGACGAGCAATACGGCCTTGCGCGCAAGCTGCTCGAAGACCACCGCGACAACGTCGAAGCCATGACGAAGGCGCTGCTCGAATGGGAAACGATCGACGCGGACCAGATCAGCGACATCATGGCGGGCCGTCCGCCGCGTCCGCCGAAGAATCTGCCGCCGCCGTCGGGCGATACGCCGAGCAGCGGCAATAGCGGCACAGAGGTCAAGCCGGGCAGCGCCACCGCGCCCGCCTGAGTTTCACCCGATCCGTATGGGGGCTGGTGTGTTCGCACACCGGCCCTTTTTCATTGCCGCACCCGTGGCGGCAAAACTTGATCAATCCATCCATCAGTCAGATCCCTTGACGACTTCCACATCGCAATTTTCAGCACCGCCGCTGCAATGCGGGCGCTTTGTCTTGAATTTCGAGCGGCCGCTCGTGATGGGCATCCTCAACGTGACGCCGGACTCGTTTTCCGACGGCGGTCGCTTCCTCGCGCGCGATGACGCACTCCGGCGCGCGGAGGACATGCTCGCCGATGGCGCCGAAATCATCGACATCGGCGGCGAATCGACGCGTCCCGGTGCGGTGCCGGTCCCACTCGACGAGGAACTCGCTCGGGTCATCCCGATCGTCGAGGCTTTGCGACAATTGAACGTGCCGCTGTCGGTCGACACGTACAAGCCCGCGGTGATGCGCGCCGCGCTCGCCGCGGGCGCCGACATGATCAACGACATCTGGGGCTTCAGGCAGCCCGGCGCGCTCGATGCGGTGCGCGAAGGCAACGGCGGGCTGTGCGTGATGCACATGCTCGGCGAGCCGCAGACGATGCAGGCCGTCGAGCCGGTGTATGGGGACGTCGTCGCGGATGTGCGCGCCTTTTTTGGGGAACGCGTGGCAGCGCTGATGAATGCAGGAATCGCGCGTGAGCGACTCTGTCTTGATCCTGGGTATGGTTTCGGCAAAACGGAGGCGCACAATTTCGCATTGCTCGCCCACCTCGCGGATACAATGCCGGCCGGCACGAACTTCCCATTGCTCGTCGGCATGTCGCGCAAGTCGATGCTCGGTGCCGCGACCGGTCGCAAGAAGGCCGAGCGCGTCGCGGCGGGCGTCGCGGCGGCGGTTTGCGCGGCGGAACGGGGAGCGGCGATCGTCAGGGTTCACGACGTCGCGCCAACCGTCGATGCAATGAAGGTCTGGAAGGCAACGAAAGACGCGGCCCGGGTCCGTCATCATTGAAGAGATATTGCGTGGAGCCGTGCGCAGCGCGAGCGCCACTTCACGGTTTCATATAAACGGGGACGCGAGGCGCGCCTCAGCGTCCCATGAGGGAGGGTCGACTCACAATGGCACGTCGCTATTTTGGAACGGATGGAATTCGAGGCAAGGTCGGCGAGGCTCCGATCACGCCGGAATTCGTGCTGCGGCTTGGCTACGCCGCCGGCAAGGTGCTGGCCGGCGCCGACCGCTGGCAGAAGAAGGGAAGCCGTCCGACCGTGCTGATCGGCAAGGACACGCGGGTCTCCGGTTATATGCTCGAGGCCGCGCTGGAGGCGGGTTTTTCGGCCGCGGGCGTCGACGTCATGCTGGCCGGCCCGATGCCGACGCCCGGCATCGCGTATCTGACGCGCGCGCTGCGGCTCGCGGCGGGCGTCGTGATCAGCGCTTCGCATAATCCGTACTACGACAACGGCATCAAGTTCTTCTCCGCCGACGGCAACAAGCTGCCGGACAACGTCGAATTGCAGATCGAATCGCAACTGGAGCAGCCGCTCGACTGCGTGAGCTCTGAGCGCCTCGGCAAAGCCCGGCGGCTCGACGACGCCGGCGGCCGCTACGTCGAATTCTGCAAAAGCACGTTTCCGGCGAGCTTCGATCTGCGCGGGATGAAAATCGCGCTCGATTGTGCGCATGGCGCCGCCTATGACGTCGCGCCGAACGTGTTCCACGAACTCGGCGCCGAGGTCATTTCGCTCGGCATCTCGCCGAACGGCTTCAATATCAATGACGGCGTCGGTGCCACAGCGCCCGAGGCGCTCGTGCGCGCGGTGCGCGAACATGGCGCGGACATCGGCATCGCGCTGGACGGCGACGCCGACCGCCTGCAGGTCGTCGACGCCATTGGCCGCCTCTACAACGGCGACGAATTGCTCTACGTGCTGGTGAAAGACCGCATCGCGACCGCCGGCAAGGTGGAAGGCGCGGTCGGCACGCTGATGACGAACATGGCCGTCGAAGTGGCGCTCAGGAACGCCGGCGTCCAGTTCGAACGCGCGGCCGTCGGCGACCGCTACGTGCTCGAAAAGCTGCGCGAAAACGGCTGGCAACTCGGCGCGGAAGGGTCGGGCCACATCCTGTCGCTCGACCGGCATTCGACGGGCGACGGCATCGTCTCGGCGCTGCTCGTGCTGGCCGCCATCCAGCGCAGCGGCAAGACGCTTGCCGAACAGCTAGAAGGCGTCACGCTGTTCCCGCAGAAACTGATCAACGTGCGCATGAGCCCGGGCGCCGACTGGAAAAGCAGCGACGCGATCCAGACCGCGATCGCGAACGCCGAACGCGCGCTTCAGGCGCATGGACGTGTGCTAATCCGCGCGTCGGGCACCGAGCCCGTGCTGCGCGTGATGGTCGAGGCCGCTTCGGAGACGGACGCCATTCGGCACGCGGAAACGATTGCGCAAGTGGTAAAAGACGCGACTTCCTGACTTTTCGTCAAAACCGTAAAAAAGCCGCTGCGATTTTGAATCGCAGCGGCTTTTTTACATTCTGAGCGCGCTTGAACGAGAAAAACTGCCGTCTTTCATCGACGTAAGGCCGTTGTCACGCTGGCTTCACGGAGAGTCACATTACTGTCACGGAGACTGCCTATGCTTCGCGTTGTCGTGTCATTCGCTCACAACCTGGAGGTCTCATGAAATTGATGCAAACCGCGCTGGCTGGCGTAATCGGCGCACTCGTCGCCATCTCCGCGCAAGCAGCCGACATCACCGGCGCGGGCAGCACCTTCGCAGCACCGATCTACACGAAGTGGGCCGACGCCTACCAGAAAACCGGCGGCGGCAAGGTCAACTATCAGGGCATCGGCTCGTCGGGCGGCCTCAAGCAGATCGTCGCGAAGACGGTCGATTTCGCCGGCTCGGACGCGCCGCTGAAGGACGACGAACTCACGAAGCAAGGCCTCTTCCAGTTTCCGACGGTGGTCGGCGGCGTCGTGCCGGTGATCAACGTGCCGGGCGTGAAGGCGGGTGAAGTGACGCTGTCGGGCGAAGTGCTCGGCGACATCTACCTCGGCAAGATCAAGAAGTGGAACGACCCGGCGATCGCCGCGCTGAATCCGAAAGTGAAGCTGCCGGACACGGACATCGCCGTGGTCCGCCGCGCCGACGGCTCGGGCACGAGCTTCATCTGGACGAACTATCTGTCGAAAGTGAACGGCGAGTGGAAGTCGAAGGTCGGCGAAGGCTCGACCGTCAACTGGCCGACGGGCACGGGCGGCAAGGGCAACGACGGCGTCGCGGCGTTCGTGCAGCGTCTGCCGGGCGCGATCGGCTATGTCGAGTGGGCGTACGCGAAGCAGAACAAGATGACCTACGTCGGCCTGAAGAACGCCGCCGGCACGATCGTCGAGCCGAAGACGGAGACGTTCAAGGCCGCGGCAGCCGGCGCGGACTGGTCGAAGTCGTTCTACCAGATCCTCACGAACGAGCCGGGCAAGGATGCATGGCCGGTCGTCGGCGCGACCTTCGTCTTGCTGCACGCGACGCAGGACAAGCCGGAACAGGGCACGGAAACGCTGAAGTTCTTCGACTGGGCGTTCAAGAACGGCAACCAGGCCGCGAACGATCTCGACTACATCTCGCTGCCGGATTCGGTGGTCGCTGAAATCCGCACGCAATGGAAGGCGAAGGTGAAGGACGCGTCGGGCAAGGCAGTCGCGCAGTAACGCAGGTCTGAAACTGTCCTAAGCTGTTGAAGCAGGACGATCGCGGTACGTTTCGCCGCGCGGCAGGTGCCGCGCGGCCCGACCCAAGGTTCCCATGTCGGACATCAATCTAGCCTCGGCGCCTCCCGGCAGCGGCACGCAGCGCGCCCCGGGGCGTCTCGGCGACATCCTTTTCGGCGGTTTGACGCGGCTTGCAGCCGTCGTCACGCTGCTTTTGCTTGGCGGCATCATCGTGTCGCTGATCGTGGCGTCCATGCCGACGATCGAAAAATTCGGCCTGAGCTTTCTTTGGCGATCAGAGTGGGACCCTAATAGCGACAGTTTCGGCGCGCTCGTGCCAATTTACGGCACGATCGCCACGTCGCTGATCGCGCTGATCATCGCGGTGCCGGTGAGCTTCGGCATCGCGCTCTTCCTGACCGAACTGTCGCCGGCGTGGCTGCGCCGGCCGCTGGGTATCGCGATCGAACTGCTGGCCGCGATCCCGTCGATCGTCTACGGCATGTGGGGCCTGCTCGTCTTCGCGCCGATCTTCGCGACTTACTTCGAAAAACCGCTCGGACATCTGCTCGGCGACGTCTGGGTGATCGGCCGCTTCTTCCAGGGCGCGCCGATCGGCATCGGCATCCTGTGCGCGGGCGTCATCCTCGCGATCATGATCATTCCGTATATCGCGGCGGTGATGCGCGATGTGTTCGAGGTCACGCCCGTGCTGCTGAAGGAGTCGGCCTACGGGATCGGCTGCACGACCTGGGAAGTGATGTGGAAGATCGTGCTGCCGTACACGCGCACCGGCGTGATCGGCGGCGTGATGCTCGGCCTCGGCCGCGCGCTCGGCGAGACGATGGCGGTGACCTTCGTGATCGGCAATACGAACCTGCTCGACAACGTGTCGCTCTTTTCGCCGGGCAACAGCATCACGTCCGCGCTCGCGAACGAATTCGCCGAAGCGAGCCCGGGCCTGCACACGTCGGCGCTGATGGAACTCGGACTGATTCTTTTCGTGATCACGTTCTTCGTGCTGGCGATTTCGAAGGTGATGCTGCTTCGCCTCGAAAAAGGAGAGGGTTCCAAGTGAGCCAGCCTACTTACATCAATACGGACGCGTCCGACGCCACGCGCGAGCGCCTGCAACGCCGCCGCCGCGGCAAGAACGCGATCGCGCTCACGCTTTCGCTCGCCGCAATGGCCTTCGGCCTCCTGTGGCTCGTGTGGATTCTGTTCACGACGCTCAAGCTCGGCATCGGCGGGTTGTCGGTCGAACTCTTCACGCAGTCGACGCCGCCGCCCAACACCGACGGCGGCGGTCTCGCGAACGCGATCGTCGGCAGCCTGATGCTGGTCGTGCTCGCGACGTTCATCGGCACGCCGCTCGGCATCCTGGCGGGCGTGTATCTCGCGGAATACGGGCAGAAGCGCTGGCTCGCGAGCATCACGCGCTTCATCAACGACATCCTGCTCTCGGCGCCGTCGATCGTGATCGGTCTTTTCGTCTACGCGCTCGTCGTCGCGAAGATGGGGCGCTTTTCGGGCTGGGCGGGCGTGATCGCGCTCGCGCTCTTGCAGATTCCGATCGTGATCCGCACGACCGAGAACATGTTGAAGCTCGTGCCGAACGCGCTGCGCGAAGCCGCGTTCGCGCTCGGCACGCCGAAGTGGAAGATGATTCTGTCGATCACGCTGAAGGCGTCGGTCGGCGGGATCGTGACGGGGGTGTTGCTCGCGGTCGCGCGCATCGCCGGGGAAACCGCGCCGCTCCTCTTCACGGCGCTCTCCAACCAGTTTTTCTCGTGGGACATGAACCAGCCGGTCGCCAACCTGCCGGTCACGATCTACAAGTTCGCGATGAGTCCGTTCCCGCAGTGGCAGTCGCTCGCGTGGGCCGGCGTTTTCCTGATTACGCTCGGCGTGCTGGGTCTCAACGTGCTCGCACGCACGATCCTTTCGAAAAAATAGGCGGAGTGATTCCATGAACACGGTTGCGAGTGGTGTCAGCCACCTGAATGTGAACGCGGTCGAAGACAAGACCGACGCGCCGGTCGAACGCGGCCGCGTGCCCGGCAGCTTCAAGCCGACGCACAGCGCGAAGTCCGCCGATTCGATGAAGCCGAAGATCGAGGTCAACGATCTCAACTTCTTCTACGGCAAGTATCACGCGCTGAAGAATATCAACCTGCGCATTCCCGAAAAGAAGGTGACGGCGTTCATCGGGCCGTCGGGTTGCGGCAAGTCGACGCTCCTGCGCACGTTCAACAAGATGTATGCGCTTTATCCGGAGCAGCGCGCCGAGGGCGTGATCCTGATGGACGGCGAGAACCTGCTCGACACGCGCCGCGACATTTCGCTCTTGCGCGCGCGCGTCGGCATGGTGTTCCAGAAGCCGACGCCGTTCCCGATGTCGATCTACGACAACATCGCGTTCGGCGTGAAGATGTTCGAACAGCTTTCGCGCTCGGAGATGGACGATCGCGTCGAGTGGGCGCTCACCAAGGCCGCGCTCTGGAACGAAGTGAAGGACAAGCTGCAGCAAAGCGGCTATGGCTTGTCGGGCGGCCAGCAGCAGCGTCTTTGCATCGCGCGCGGCATCGCGATCCGTCCGGAAGTGCTGCTGCTCGACGAACCGTGCTCGGCGCTCGACCCGATTTCGACGGGCCGCATCGAAGAGCTGATCGCGGAGCTGAAGAACGACTACACGGTCGTGATCGTCACGCACAACATGCAGCAGGCGGCGCGTTGTTCGGACTACACTGCCTATATGTACCTCGGCGAGCTGATCGAATTCGGCGATACCGAAAAGATCTTCATCAAGCCCGCCCGCAAGGAAACGGAAGACTACATCACCGGACGGTTCGGCTAGGCCGCCGAAGAGAAAGGGACTACAGGAGCAATACATGTCCGATAAGCATCTGTCGAGCCAGTTCGACGCCGACCTCAACGCGGTATCGTCGAAAGTGCTGGAAATGGGCGGGCTCGTCGAGTCGCAGATCATCCACGCGATGCAGGCGCTCAACACGTTCGACATCGGCGTCGCCGATCAGGTGATCGCGGCCGAAGTGCGCCTGAACACGATGGAAGTCGAGATCGACGAGGAGTGCAGCAACATCATCGCGCGCCGTCAGCCGGCCGCGCGCGACCTGCGCCTTCTGATGGCGATCTCGAAGACGATCACCAACCTCGAGCGCGCCGGCGACGAAGCCGAGAAGATCGCGAAACGCGTGAAGCGCATCAACGAGGACGGCGCGGGCCGCACGGTGAACATCGCCGAAATCAAGCTCTCGGGCGAGATGGCGGTGACGATCCTGCGCCGCGCGCTCGACGCGTTCGCGCGCCTCGACACGGTCGCGGCCGCGCAGATCGTGCGCGACGACAAAGCCATCGACGAGGAATTCCGCGCGTTCGTGAGAAAGCTCATCACGTACATGATGGAAGATCCGCGCACGATTTCCGCGGGTCTCGACTATCTGTTCATCGCGAAGGCCGTGGAGCGGATCGGCGATCACGCGAAGAACATCGCCGAATTCATCATCTATATCGTGAAGGGAACCGACGTGCGGCACGTTCCGCGCGACCAGCTCGAGCGTGAAGCGCTCAGTTGAATCCGGCTGAATTTCATTCCAAGCAAAAAGGTCACAGAGGTGCCGATGCCCAGCAGTATCCTCGTCATCGAAGACGAACCCGCGATCTCCGAGCTGATCTCGGTGAATCTGCAACATGCGGGACACTGCCCGATCCGCGCTTACAACGCGGAGCAGGCGCAGAACCTGATCAGCGACGTGCTGCCCGATCTCGTGCTGCTCGACTGGATGTTGCCGGGCAAGTCCGGTATCACGTTCGCGCGCGAGCTGCGCAACAACGAGCGCACGAAGCACATCCCGATCATCATGCTCACCGCGCGCGGCGACGAACAGGACAAGGTGCTCGGTCTTGAGATCGGCGCCGACGACTACGTCACCAAGCCGTTCTCGCCGAAGGAACTGATGGCGCGCATCAAGGCGGTGCTGCGCCGGCGCGCGCCGCAACTGACGGAAGACGTCGTCGCGATCAACGGTCTGCGGCTCGATCCGGCGACGCATCGCGTGGCGGCGAGCCATTCGGGCAGCGACATCAAGCTCGATCTCGGTCCCACCGAATTCCGCCTGCTGCATTTCTTCATGACGCATCCGGAGCGCGTGCACAGCCGCACGCAACTGCTCGATCAGGTGTGGGGCGATCACGTCTTCGTGGAAGAGCGCACGGTCGATGTGCACATCAAGCGCCTGCGCGCGGCCCTCAAGCCGGCGGGCTGCGATGCTATGATCGAAACGGTGCGAGGCAGCGGCTACCGGCTCGCGAAGAGCGCCTGAGCCATCGCCGCTCTGCATCCTTCATTCTTTCGACCCACCGACCATGAATATCATCTGGACGCGTTCCATCGTGTCCCTCGCGTTGCTCGCAGCGCTGAGCGCGTTGGTCGGCGCGTTCTTCGGCGTGCGCATCGCGCTCGCGTTCGCGGTGGTGATGCTCGTCGTCCAGAGCTTCTTCGGCACCTATCACACGCAACGTCTCTGGCGTCTGCTCGATGCGCCCGTCTATGGCGAAGTGCCGAGCGCGCTCGGCATCTGGGGCGAGATCTACTATCGGCTGCACAAGCTCGCGAAGCGCTGGCATGCGCAGGTGCGTCAGGTCGAGCAGCAGCATTCGCGCTTCATTCAGGCGATCCAGGCGTCGCCGAACGGCGTCGCGATGCTCGACGACCACGATCAGATCGAGTGGTGCAACGCGATCGCCGAGACGCATTTCGGGCTCGACGCAAAGCGCGACCTGCGCCAGCACATCACGCATCTCGTTCGCCGTCCCGAGTTCGTGCGCTATCTGAATTCGCACCATTACGAAGAGATGCTGATCATGCGCGCGATGGGTATGAATCGTCGGCATACGCTCTCCGTGCAGGTCTTTCCCTATGGCGACAACCGCAAGCTGATCCTCACGCAGGACATCACGGAACTCGAGCGCACGGATTCGATGCGGCGCGATTTCGTCGCGAACGTCTCGCATGAACTGAAGACACCGCTCACGGTGCTATCGGGCTTTCTGGAGACGATGCGCGAACTGCCGCTCGACGAGGCGGACCGCGCGCGCTATCTGGAGATGATGGATCAGCAGGCATCGCGGATGAGGAACATCGTGCGCGACTTGCTGGTGCTCGCGAACCTCGAAGGCGACATGCGGCCGCCGGGCGACGAGCTGCTCGACATGCGCGCGGTGATGCGCCATCTCGAAGACGACGCGATCAATTTGTCGGCGGGGCGGCATCGCATTACTTTTAACAGCGACGAAGCGCTGACGGTAGCGGGTGCCGAGACGGAGATCGTGAGCGCGCTCGCCAATCTCGTGACGAACGCAATCCGCTATACGCCGGACGGAGGCACGATCGACGTGACGTGGCAGCGCGAGCAGGATCGCGCGGTGTTCTCGGTGCGGGATAGCGGGCTCGGCATTCCTGCGGAGCATATTCCGCGGCTGACGGAGCGGTTCTATCGGGTGGATCGCAGCCGCTCGCGGGATACGGGCGGCACGGGGCTCGGGCTTGCGATCGTCAAGCATGTGCTGCAGCGGCATCACGCGGAGCTCGATGTGAAGAGCGAAGAAGGGCGCGGCAGTACGTTCAGCGTACGGTTTCCGGCTGTGCGGTCCGCGTTGAGGAAATCGGTCGCGGTTTGAGGGTTGGCGGGCACCCCTCAAACCACGCTCGTCCGCTCAAGAACAAAACTTCGCAAGCAACCCCAACTGCGCATTACGCATCGCCTTCCCGGGCCGCCGCCGCCGGTAATGTCCATCGCTCTGCATGAGCCACGCCGTCTGGTTATCGCCGAGAAACACCGACAAACCTTCCGCAATCACCCGCCGCTTGAGGCGTCGATCGCGAATCGGAAACGCCACTTCGACGCGCCGGAAGAAGTTGCGATCCATCCAGTCGGCGCTCGACAGATAGACGTCTTCGTTGCCGTGCGCATAGAAGTAGAAGATGCGGTGATGCTCCAGAAACCGCCCGACAATCGAGCGCACCGTGATGTTCTCCGACAGATCCTCCACGCCCGGCTTGAGCGAACACACGCCGCGCACGATCAAGTCGATCTTCACCCCCGCCTGCGACGCCTCGTAAAGCGCCGCGATCACCGAAGGCTCGAGCAGCGCATTCATCTTCGCGACGATGCGCGCCTTCCTGCCCGCGCGCGCATGCTCGGCTTCCGCGTGGATCGCATCCATCAGCTTCGCATGCAGCGTGAAGGGCGACTGCCAGATCTGATGCAGCGGAATCTCGCCGCCGATGCCCGTCAGCTGCTGGAACACGTGATGCACGTCTTCGCAGAGTTGCTGGTCGGCAGTCAACATGCCGAAGTCGGTATAAAGACGCGCCGTGCGCGGATGGTAGTTGCCCGTTCCCAAATGCACGTAACGCTTGAGCATGAGCTTGCCGCCCTGCGACACGCGCCGCACGATCAACATCATCTTCGCGTGGCACTTGTGGCCGACCACGCCATACACCACATGCGCGCCGACCGCTTCCAGCTGCGACGCCCAGTTGATGTTCGTCTCTTCGTCGAAGCGCGCAAGCAGTTCGACTACCACCGTCACTTCCTTGCCATTGCGCGCGGCCTGCATCAGCGCGTCCATCAGCGGCGAATCGGTGCCGGTGCGATAGATCGTCTGCTTGATCGCGACGACCTGCGGGTCCTTCGCCGCCTGCAACAAGAGTTCGAGCACCGGCTGAAAACTCTCGTAGGGATGATGCAGCAGGACATCGCCTTGGTCGATCGCATCGAAGAGATTCGACGCGTTTGCAATGCTCTTCGGTATCGACGGAATGTGCGGCACGAACTTGAGGTCGGGCCGGTCGACCATTTCGGGCAACTGCATCAGCCGCACGAGATTCACCGGGCCGTTCACGCGATAACAGTCGCGCTCGTTCAACTGGCTCTCGTCGAGCAGACGTCGCACCATGTGCGGCGGCGTTTCCGCCGACACTTCCAGCCGCACCGCGTTGCCCAGATGCCGCGCCGGCAGTTCGCCCTGCAGCGCGACGCGCAGGTTGGTGATTTCGTCTTCGTCGACGAACAGCTCGCTGTTGCGCGTGATGCGAAACTGATTGCAACTGCGCACGTTCAGATGCGGAAACAGCTCTTCGACGAAGCGCTGCATCAGCGAACTCAGGAGCACGAAGCCGTGCGGATAACCCGAGAGCGCCTCGGGCATGCGCACGAGGCGCGGCAGCGCGCGCGGCGCCTGCACGATGCCCATCATCGCCTGACGGCCGAAGGCGTCCTTGCCTTCCAGTTCGACGACGAAGTTCAGGCTCTTGTTGAGCACGCGCGGAAACGGATGCGCCGGATCGAGGCCGATCGGCGTGAGCACCGGCAACAGTTCGTTCTGAAAGTACTCGCGCGCCCACTCGGTCTGCTGCGCGGTCCACGCTTCGGCGTTATGAAAGTAGATGCCTTCGCTTTCGAGCGCCGGAATCACGGTGTCGTGCAGCATCACGTACTGCTGGCGCACAAGCCGGTGCGCGCGCTCGACCACGAGGTCGTACACATGCTGAAGCGACATGCCGTCCGGCGACAGCGAGCCGGGGTTGTCGCGCATCTGCTCTTGCAGGCCCGCCATGCGGACTTCGAAGAATTCGTCGAGATTGCTGCTCGTGATGCAGATGAAGCGAAGACGTTCGAGGAGAGGAACGGCGGTGTCGGCGGCCTGCGCCAGCACGCGCTCGTTGAATCCCAGGATGCCCAGCTCGCGGTTGAATAGCGGATAGCGTATGGACATCGACGAGGTCAGTGGAGGGTCTATCGAAAGGGCAAACGGACGTTCGGATAGTCTCACAGTAAGATTAAGTTTTCGTGACATTGCCAGTGTCACAAATTCTACGCAGATTGGGAATACCGTCGCCTGTGCGCGGCGGGTCCCGCCGGGCGTCCGACGCCTGAGCGCCCGGCTGGATTAGAATTGGTGCGGCGCCGCGAGGCGTTCCTTTCCCATGAATCCTGGATATCCGATGGTCACTCAACCGCATCTTCTCGCCGCCGTAGACCTGGGTTCGAACAGCTTCCGGCTGATCGTCGGACGCGTCGAGGAGACGGAGGCCGGCAGCCAGATCTATCAGGTCGATGCGCTGCGCGAACCGGTGCGCCTCGGCGCGGGCCTTTCGCGCGACAAGTATCTCGACCGCGCGTCGCAACTGCGCGGCTGGGATGCATTGAAGCGCTTCGGCGAGCGTCTGCGCGACTTCCATCCGGATCACGTGCGCGCGGTCGCGACCAACACGCTCAGGGTCGCGAAGAACGCGGGCGACTTCATCGTCGAGGCGGAAGCCGCGCTCGGCTTTCCGATCGAAGTGATCGCGGGCCGCGAGGAAGCGCGCCTCATCTATGCGGGCGCGGCGCACTCGGTGCCGGCGAGCGCGGGCAAGCGCCTCGTGGTGGACATCGGCGGCGGCTCGACGGAATTCATCATCGGCTCGCACTACACGCCGATCCACATGGAAAGCCTCTATATCGGCTGCGTGAGCCATAGCCGACAGTTCTTCGCGGCGGGCAACGTCGACGAATATACGATGCGTCAGGCCGAACTCGCCGCGAAGCGCGAGATCCAGATCATCTCGGCCGAATACAAGCACACGGGCTGGGATCAGGCGATCGGCTCGTCGGGCACGGCGCGCGCGCTCGCGGAACTCGTCGAGGCGAACGGCTTCAACGATCCGGACATCACGCACGGCATTTCGCGCGGCGGGCTGGAGCGCCTGAAGCGCGCGCTCATCAAGGCGGAAAACGTGAACCGGCTGAAGCTGGTGGCGCTCAAGCCCGACCGCATTCCGGTGCTGGCGGGCGGCCTGTCGATCATGCTCGGCGTGTTCGAGGAACTGGGCATCGATTACGTCGACACCACCGACGGCGCGCTCAGGCTCGGCGTGCTGTACGACCTGCTCGGGCGCTCGCAGCACGAGGACATGCGCACGGTCACGGTGGAAGGCTTCAAGCGCCGCTATGCCGTCGATGCCGCGCAGTCCGAGCGCATCGCGGAACTGGCGATCCGCTTCTACGACCAGTTCGACGAACCCGATGCCGAGCGGCGCGAGGAAAACCGCATGTTTCTCGCGTGGTCGGCGGCGTTGCACGAGATCGGCTTGTCGATTGCGCATAGCGCGTACCACAAGCATTCGGCGTACATCGCGACCCACGCCGACATGCCCGGCTTCTCGCGCACGGATCAGGCGCGGCTCGCGGCGCTCGTGCTGGGACACGCGGGCAAGCTCGGCAAACTCTCGCATTCGCGCGACGTCGACTGGACGCTGCTTTTCTGCCTGCGGCTCGCGTCGCTGCTATGCCGGCGGCGCACCGATGCGGGCCTGCCGAGCATCGAGGTCAAGCAGGCGGCGAGCGGCTTCGACGTGCGTCTGCCGAACGACTGGGTCGCGAACAATCCGCTCACCGACTACAGCCTCGTGCAGGAAGCGGCCGAGTGGGAGAAGATCGGGCGGCCCTATCGCGTGGTCTATACGGACGACTGATCGCCGCGTCGCCGATGCGAAGGGCGTGCCGGTCAGCGCGCGTTCGCGTCGCTCATGAAGTGGCGCGCGTAGCGGGCATTGATGTCCGAGAGGCGAAAGAGCGTGAGGAAGTCCGCCGTGTTGAAGTCGGGGTCCCAGGCGGGCGCACCGCAGATCTTCGCACCCAGGCGCAGGTAGCCCTTGACGAGCGGCGGCGCGCTCACGTCGACGCCCGTGCGCAATTCCTCCACCGGCAGCGGCGTATGCGGGAACGCGCGGTATTCGGGCGCCGTCAGCGCGTCGGCGGCGAGCGAGCAATACAGGTTCGCGGCGTAGTGCCCGCCATCGACCATGCCGACGCTCGCGCAGCCGAGCATCGTTTCGTAGCCGTTCTGCATCATGTAGGTCGCGAGCCCGCCCCACAGCGACATGATGACCGCGCCGTTGCGATAGTCGGGATGCACGCACGAACGGCCCACTTCGACGAGCTTCGGCCGCAAATGCGTGAGGCGCGACACGTCGAATTCGCTTTCGGCGTAGAGGCGGCCTATCCGCGCTGCCTGGTGCGGCGGCAGCACGCGATAGGTGCCGACGACTTTCAGCGTATCGAGATCGCGCACGAGCAGGTGATCGCAGAAGGCGTCGAAGGCATCGACGTCGAGGCCCGCGGGACCTGTCAGGCGGGCGCCCATTTCGTCGGAGAACACGCGGTAGCGCAGACGCTGCGCTTCGCGCAACGCGTCGTCGGTGCGGGCCCAGGCGACCTGCAGGCGCACCTGGCCGGTGACGGTTTCCGCTGCGCGCGGCAGACGCCGGCGCGCGTCGTGGAGAAGCGCTGAATGCGCCTTCTTCGGCAGCGCGGGCGTGGCTGAATCTTGCATTGGCGTTCCTCGTAGGAGGCTTGAGTCCCCGCCAATGTAGTAATCGCGCGTGACGCTCGCATGGCGTCGCAATGACGATTCGATGAAACGCGATCGTCAGGTGCGGCGCGGCGTGCTGCAAGCTCAGAGCAGGTCGGGACTCGCCACCGCGCGCAGGACGACCTGGCCGTCGCCGCCGCGCGAGCGCTGCTGGAACCACCAGACGCCCGCCTTCTTGACCGACCACTCGGCTTCCTCTCCGGAGAGCAGCAGCGAAGCGACATAACCCATCGTCGGCTGATGGCCGACCACGACCACCGTTTCCGCGATGCCGTCCGGCCAGCCGGCGGCGTCGAGCACGGCTTGCGCGCTGCCGCCCGGCGCGAGCGACGGCACGACGCGATAGCGGTCGCCGAATGCTTCGGCCGTCTGGATCGTGCGGGTCGCGGGGCTGGCGAGGAAGAGGGCGTCGTCGTCGAGGCGCGCGCGCAGCCACTTGGCGACCGCCTGCGCCTGCTTGCGTCCGCGCGGGGTGAGTTGCCGGGCGAGGTCGCTCGCCGCCTGGTCCTCGGCTTCCGCGTGACGCCAGAGAATGAGGTTCATCGGTTGTCTCCGTGGGTGAGATCCGTTCGACCGCCGAGCGTGCGATGCGTGCCCGTCGGCGCGCTCGATTTGCGTGTTGCGAAGCGCGGGCGTCGCTTTTCATTGCGCGGGGTGCGGGAAAACGCTATTATCTGCGGCTTGTCGGAGCGTAGCGCAGCCTGGTAGCGCATCTGATTTGGGATCAGAGGGTCGTAGGTTCGAATCCTATCGCTCCGACCACCGTACAAGAAGGGCAACAAGCAGGGGTTACAAGTTTCGGCTTGTAACCCCTTTGTTTTTCTTCGCCGTTCACTGCGGCGTCTTCCGGAAACTCCATGCTCCGTATCGTTCTGTTCGCTGCCGTGTCGCTCGTGCTGTGCGCGTGCGCCGATTCGTCGACTCAGCCGAAACATCGCCCGCCGCAGGACCCGCCGGACTACAAGGGCGTGCCGACCGACACGCGTCCGCCCGTCATGCTGATCGCGCCGGACAAGTCGGAATAGCGGCCGCTTCGCATGACATCGTGCGCTAGAAATGGCGAGGCCCCGACGCGGGCACGTCGGGGCCTCTGACCCGCGCGGACTGTTCGCGCAGAGAATGCACGGGCTGGAACGGATTCTAGGGCGCCGCTTTTCGCAACGTTGTGTGCGCTTGTATCGGAGCGTAACGCAATGCGACAGCGCGCCTCGTCCGCGTGAGTCTCGTTCAATCGCTGGACGGGTAAGAATTCCCGTACGGTTCGCCTACGCCGTTCGCATCGAGCGAATTATTTGCCTTGCGGTTATGATCGGACCATTCGTCGTCGGCTGTATCGATCATGCACCTGCTCTGGATTTTCATCGCGTTTTGCCCGTTCGCGCTCGCGGCGCTCGTCGCATTCGCGGCGCATATCGACCCGCTCTCGGGTCGCTGGCAGGCGCTCAAACCCCGCGCGAAACGTGGTCTCGGCGGCTTCGGCGGCCATGAACGGCTGCGCGCCGGGCTCATGGGCCACGCGGGCGTCACTGCTTGCAGCGAATGACCATCGAGCGGTTCTTGATGTTCGCCCCGAAGATGCCGCCCACCGAGCCGCCCGCCGTCGCGCCGTTGTCGGTGTCCTTCGATACGACGTCGTAGCCGTACGCGCCGCACGTCTCGCCTGCCTTTTTGTAACACTCCGCCCAGCTCGTGCTTGCATCGCTGCCACTGCAGTTGATGGCGAATCCCGTTTCGCCCGAGGGCAGATAGGTCATGGTCGACGTGTTCGCGCAGCCGGCGAACGTCGCCAGCGCGCCCAGCGCCGCCAGAAGCGCGGCTCGGTTCATCATCTTCATCGAAACTTTCCTTGTCATGTGTCGCGTCACTTCCGTGTCAGCGCGGCCGGCGTTCAGCGCGCCGGCAGATAGCGCGACGGATCGGTCGAGCGGCCGAGATAGCGCAACTCGAAGTGCAGCATCACGCGGTTCGAGTCCGTATCGCCCATTTCCGCGATCTGCTGGCCTTGCGCGACGGTCTGGCCTTCCTTCACGAGCAGCGCCCGATTGTGCGCATACGCGGTCAGATACTCCGAATCGTGCTTGACGATCAGCATGTTGCCGTAGCCGCGCAAGCCGTTGCCCGCGTAGACGACCGTGCCGCCCGCCGCCGCGACGACCTTCGTGCCCGGCGCATTGACGATGTCGATGCCCTTCGACGTCTTGCCATCGAACGTGCGGATCACTTCGCCCTGCGCGGGCCAGACGAGCGACACGGCGGGCGCCTTCGCGGGCGCGGGATCGGGTGCAGTGTCGCCGCGGCTCGCCGAAGGCGCGGGAGCCGGGCGCGGCGCGCTCGCCATGCCCGCCGGCGGCACGACGCGCAGCACCTGATCGACTTCGATCGCGTCGGGATTGGCAAGCCCGTTCCAGCGCACGATGTTCTGCACGGAGGTGCGGTTTTCACGCGCGATCTTCGAGACCGAATCGCCCCGTTCCACGCGATAAAAGCCCGGCCCGACCGGCGCCGAGCCACATGCGGCGAGCACTGCGACCAGCGAGGCGCAGAGGAGCCGTCGAATTCTTGTTGCCAACGTTAGACCTCGCGAAGCGCCGCCGCGTGCAAAAGGTGCGCGGCGGTCCAAACATCGGATTTTACCGTCTTCGCCCGGTCGGCCGCGAAAAGGCGCCGGGCGCGGTTGCGTCGATGCGCGCGTCCGACGCTCAGTCGAGCGGCGATACGACGAGCCGCAGCGACGCCGACTCCGTCTTCCCGGGCGCGAGCCAGCGCAGGCCGTGGCCGTTGTGGATCGCGTCGGGCAGGCCGATCCACGGTTCGACGCAGTAAAAATCGGATGTGTCGGCTTCGGTCCAGGTCGTGACCGCGTACCACGGCACCGAGTCCGGCTGGTCGAGCTCGAAGCTCACCATGCGCCTGAGCCCGGGCATGAAGAGCCGCACCGGCTGGTCCGACGGTCCGGTGAAGCAGTGAAAACGGTCGACGATGGAGGGATCGTCGAGGGTATAGCGCGGCGCGCCCGGCACCGCTTCGCTGATCGAGCCGTCGGGCAGTTGATGGCGCTGCTCGGTACGCGGCAGCTCGACGCTGCTCGACGCGCGCTGGTCGTGCGGCAGGTGAAAGTAGAAATGATGGCCGGCGTAGTAGGGCAGCGCGACTTCGCCCGGATTGGACGTCGTCAGCTCCACGTCGAGCGTGTTCGCATCGACGAGCCGGTACGCCGCCTCGAAGCGGAACGCGAACGGATAGCCGGCGCGGGTCGCGTCGCTGTCGACGAGCGTCATGCGCAGTCCGTGGCCGTCCGCGTCTTTCGTGGTCGAAAAGGGCAGGTTGCGGGCGAAGCCGTGCGTCGGCAGATCGTGGATCGCGCCGTCGGGGTCGCGCCATTTGCCGATCTCGCCCGCGACGAAATGGCGTCCGAGGAACGGAAACAGCAGCGGATTGCCGCCGCGGATCTTCGCCGGCTGCGACCAGTCGGGCGTGGCGGGCCAGTGGATCACCGGCTCGCCGCCGACGCGCCAGGTCATGAGCCGGCCGCCCGCCTGCGGGGCGAGCGAGATGGAGGCGCCGTCGCGCGTGATATCGATGATGTCTTGCTCGGATGACATGGTTGGAGCGCTCCGGAGGGCGTGGTGACGGCGTGTGAGGTCGTTGCAGACTCGCAGATTCTGCCGTGGATTTTTCTACGGGGAAACCCTTCTCGGGAAAACAGCGACTGACGTCCGCCCCCTCGATGTGTTGTTATTCCGTGCTGTGTTGCCTATCAGACAGAACGAGGAGCGAAGCATGGATCTGGCGATGACGATGGCTCTGGCGATGTTCGGGCTTTTCGGCGCGAGTACCGTGCTGTTCCTATACAAGCTCATGCCCTGACACCTGGCCCTTTGCGCGCGGCGCACACGAAAACAGGTGCGCGGCAATGCGCATTTCCTTTCGGTTTCATTCGTCTTCAATTACTGCGAAATCCGTTTAGCCGACGTTTGACTGTCGGTGGATGTTGATTGACTTAAACGCTTGGCGCTCGATTTCGCCACCGGCATAATCGGTGCGATTTTTCGCGCGCCGTGCCGTTTCACATCCCCATTTTGCGCATTCGATCGTTCCGTCGCCCGCCGGGCAGCGCGACGGACGACGGGATTCGCACGACGCGTCCTCCATTCGTAACGTCAAAAGGATCGACGCGTGACTCTGTGGTTTCTGGTTTTTCTAAGCGTGCTGCAAGGCGTGACCGAACTCTTTCCGGTCAGCAGCCTCGGCCATACGCTCCTCGTCCCCGGCCTCTTCGGGATGCACATCGACAAGCACGCGCCTCAGTTGCTGCCGTTCCTGGTCGCGCTGCATCTCGGCACCGCCTTCGCGCTGCTCTGGTATTTCCGCACGCGCTGGGTCGAGCTGATCGGCGGCTGGTTCGCTTCGCTCGGCGGACGGCGCAACGAACACGGTCACATGATGTGGGCGCTCATCATCGGTACGATTCCGACCGGCATCGTCGGACTGCTGCTGGAAAAGCGCATCGAAGCGATCTTTCATGATCTGCGCATCGTGGCGGCGGCGCTGATGGTGAACGGCGTGTTGCTGTGGCTCGGCGACCGGCTGCAGCGCGCCCGCGCGACCCCCGCGCCCGAGCAGCTTACGTTCGGCCAGGCGTTTCTCGTGGGTCTCGCGCAGATCGGCGCGCTCGTGCCGGGCTTTTCGCGCAGCGGACTCACGATGATCGCGGGCGTCGGCGCCGGCATGACGGCGGAAAAGGCGGCGGAGTTTTCGTTCCTGCTCGGCACGCCGATCATTTTCGCGGCCGGCGTGCTCGAACTGCCGAAGCTCTTTCACGCGCCCGGCCAACTGGGCGATGCGTTGCTCGGCGGCGTGCTGACCGGCATCGCCGCGTATCTGAGCGTGCGGTTTCTCATGCATTACTTCGAAGGACGCGGGCGGCTTGCGTCGTTCGGCGTGTATTGCGTGATCGCGGGCGCGTTTTGCCTCGGCTGGTTCATGCTGCATCCGCAGCCGGTCTGACGCGCACGCATTTGCCCGGGTTCGCCTTGACGCGCCCGGGCCGTCACTGATGAGGTAAAATCCACGCTCGCTTGCGACGCGGCAGTAGCTCAGCTGGATAGAGCATCGGCCTTCTAAGCCGAGGGGCGGGGGTTCGAGTCCCTCCTGCCGTGCCAGCGTTTTCTCATTCTTCCCTCAAGTTTCTCCAGCGACACGGCGCGTTTGCCGCGCCTTCGTCCGCTTCACGTCCCCCGCATGACCCCGCATCGCGCGCGCATAACTGTGCGGCGAGAACACCAGCGTGAGCGCGATCATCGCGACGAGGCTCGCGATCAGCATCATCCACGAGACGGTGAAGCCGCCGGTCGCATCGCGCACGATGCCCGCGACGATCGGCGCGACCGCTGCGATCACGAACCCGACGCCCTGCACGAACGCGATGAGCCGCGCGGCGACCCTCGGGTCGTCGGTGTGATCGAGCGTCAGAACGAGCGTCAGCGCAAACACGCCGCCCAAGCCGCCGCCCAGCAGCGCGACGATCAGTACCGGCGCGGCCATCGGCGCCGCGAGCAACGCGACGAAACCCGCCAGTTGCGCCACAAGCCCGGCCGCAAGCCACGGACGACGGTCGCGCGAGCGCGCGGCGGCCATCGGCAGGAGCAACGCCGACGACGCCTGAAATACCGTCGCGATCGCGAGCAGCCCGCCGCTTTGCGTCACGCTGCGGCCGAGCTGCTGGTAATACGCCGGCAGCCACGCCACGAGACACGTGTAGCCGCCGTTCACCAGCCCGAAGTAGAGGCCGAGCAGCCACGCGCGGCGATTGAGAAAAAGCGCAGGCGACGCATCGGCCGCGCGCGCGGACTTCGCCGCGCCGCCGCCGTCTCCGTTGACGAGCCAGCCCCACAGCGCGAGCGCCACAAGCGCGGGCAGCGCCCACACCGCGAGCCCCGCGTGCCACGAGACGTGCGCGGCGACGCCTGGCGTCACGCTCGCGCCGAGTCCGCCGCCCGCCATGATCGACGCCGAATAGACGCCCATCGCGAACGGCAGGCGCGCGGCGAAACGCGTTTTCATGACGCCGGGCAGGAGCGCCTGGATCACCGCGACGCCGACGCCCGCGACCGCGGCGCTGGCGATCAACCCGCTGCCGCTGTCGATGAAAAGCCGTGCGGCGCAGGCGCACATGATCGCAACGAGACCCGCCGCGACGCCGCGCGCTTCGCCGACGAGCCGCGCGAGCGCGCTCGCGCCGAACGCGCAGACGCCCATCGCGACCACCGGCAGGCCCGTGAGCAGCGATGCGCCGTGGAACGTGAGCCCGGTCGAGGCGAGGATCACGCCGGTGAGCGGGCTGATCGACGTGAGCAGGGGCCGCAGGTTCAGCCCGATCGCGACGATCACGGCGAGCCACGCAAGGTCGGAACGCGCTGTTTTCATCGCGAGAAGTCCGCCGCGATCAGCGTGCCGTTCGCCATCACGAGGCGGCGCGGCGGCCGCGACGTGATCGCATGCGCGACGGTCTCGGCATCGACCAGCACGAGGTCCGCGCGCGCGCCCGCCGCGAGGCCGTAGCGCTCGAAGGCGCAGGCGCGGGCGCCTTCGGTCGTGACAAGGTCGAGGGCGGTGGCGAGATCGTCGTCGCGGCGCAGGTCGTAGCGCATCGCGATCAGCATCGCGCGCTCCAGCATGTCGGGCGAACCGTAGGGCGTCCACGCATCGCGGATGCCGTCGTTGCCGCCGAAGAGCGTCACGCCCGCCGCGCGCGCCGCATTGAGCGGCGGAACGGGCGTCGAAGCGGGCGCGGTCGTCAGGAGCGCGACGCCCGCGCGCGCGATGCGTTCGAGCAGCGCATCGCGCTTCGCCACCGGCAGCTCGCCGAGACAAAACGCATGACTCACGACGACACGCCCATGCAGCCCGTGCGCCTCGACGCGATCGAGCAGGAGTCCGAACGTGAACGCGCCGAGTTCGCCGGGCTCGTGCAGATGGATGTCGATCGGTTTCTGATGGCGCGTTGCGAGCGCGAACGTGAGGTCGAGCGACGCGGCCGGGTCGCCGTCAATGGCAGCCGGGTCGAGCGCGCCGAGCACGTCGGCGCCTTCTGCGAGCGCAGCATCGAGCAGTTCGCGCGTGCCGGGCCGTTCGAGCATGCCCGATTGCGGAAACGCGACGATCTGCAGGTCGAGCACATCGGCGAGCGCGGCGCGCGTGTCGAGCACGCCATCGAGATGGGCGAGGCCCGCATCGGTATCGATGTCGACGTGCGTGCGCAGGCGCGTCGTGCCGGCGCGCAGGAACGCAAGCGCGAGCGAACGCGACGCGCGCGCGGCGTCATGCCCGCTCGTCGCGCGCCAGTGCCGTTCGTTTTCGATGCGATCGACGAGACGCGGCCCCACGGCGTTGCGATACCACGGCATGCCCCACGTGGTCTTGTCGAGATGCGTATGGCCTTCGACGAAGCCTGGCAGCAGCAGCGCGCCCTGACCGTCGATGACGGTGTCGCCGGCGAGCGGCGGCGCGGCGCGCTCGTGCGGCGCGATCGACGCGATCGCGCCGTCGACGACTCGTACGTCGACGGGCGCCGCGCCGAACGGGCGCACGTCGATGATCGAAAAAGACGGTTTCATATGACTAAATGCCTCCTATCTGGTTGACTATCTTAACTATTTTTGGTCAACCATTTTCGTGAGGGTACATCAGTCGCTACAATGCCGGTCATCGAAATACAGCTTATAACAGGCGCTGATACGGGTCATGGCTACCAGAAAGCAACCTTCGACGGACGATCTTCCCATCGACGAGCGCATTCACGCCGCGCTCACGAAAGCGTTGCTGGAGGGCAGGCTCGCGCCCGGCGCGCAGCTTGTCGAACGCGATCTCGCCGCCGCCTTCGACTGCACGCGCGGCACGATCCGCAAGGTGCTGATGCGTCTTGGTTACGAAGGGAAAGTGGTGCTGGAGGCGAATCGCGGCGCGTTCGTGCCGTCGCCGTCGGAAGACGACATCCGCGCCGTCTATCGCGCGCGGCAAGTGATCGAAGCGGGCATCGTCGTGACGCTCTGCGGCGCGCTCACGACGCAGCAAAAGCGCAGTCTGCGTGCGCACGTGAAGAGCGAGGCGCGCGCGCTGAAAGCGGGCAGTGTCGAGGATTGCGTGCGGCTCGCGGGCCAGTTCCATCTGCTGCTCGTGGAAATGGCGGCCGCCCCGGAACTGCATGCGTTCTTCGCGCAGCTCGTCGCGAAGACGGAGCTTTACAAGGCGCTGTTCGATCCGTCGAAGGCATCGAACTGCGCATCCGACGACCACGCGCGGCTCATCGACGCGCTCGAAGCCGGCCGGCTCGACGCCGCGCTCGCGTCGATGCGCGAGCATCTCGCGGAACTGGAAGCGCGCGTCGTCGCGCGGGCGAACGAGCGCGCGGGCGCCGATCTCGTGACCTTGTTCAGCGGCGCGTGAAGCGGGCGCGAGGCCGCTTCACGCATGGCGTCGGCCGCGTTATTGCGAGAAGTCGAGCGAGTTGGTCAGATCGCCCATCGCCTTGCCGCCGTTCGCCACGAGCGCCGAGTCGCGCGAGGCGAGGCCCGGCAGCGTCGGCAGCGAGAAGCGGTGCGTGATGAGGCGCAGGATCGAGGTCGTGTCGTATTGCGTGTGATCGACGAAACCCTTCTTCGCATACGGCGAAATCACGAGCGCCGGAATGCGCGAGCCCGGACCCCAGCGATCGCCCTTCGGCGGGCCGACGTGATCCCAGAAGCCGCCGTTTTCATCGTAGGTCACGACGACGACCATGTTCTTCCACTGCGGGCTCTTTTGCAGATGCGCGATCAGATCGGCGATGTGCGCGTCGCCCGAAGCGACGTCGGTGTAGCCCGGGTGCTCGTTCAGGTTGCCCTGCGGCTTGTAGAACGAAACGGCCGGCAGCGTGCCCGCGTCGATCGCCTTGATGAACCCGGCACCGTTCGTGCCGCCGTCGAGCAGATGCTGCGCGCGATTGGCCGTGCCGGGCGCCAGATCGGCGAAGTAGTTGAACGGCTGATGGTGCGTCTGGAAGTTCGGCACCGAATTCGTCGAGCCGTAGATCACGGTCGGGTCGGCCAGCGCCGCGCCCCACGATCCGCCGTACCACGCCCACGAAACCCCCGCGTTGTTCAGCAGATCGCCGATGTGCTGCTGCGTCTGCGGCGGCAGCGTCGTCGCGACGCTCGGGTCGGCGAGGGCGGGGTCGCCGCCCGTCGCTGCCTTGTTGCCGCTCGGCTGATACGGCGGCTGCATCGTGTTGATCGCGAAGAAGTCGGGCGTGAGGTTGCCGGAGTTCACGAACTTCGGAATGCCCGCGAGCGCGGACGCCGGCGAATTCGAAGCCACCTTGAGCGACACGCCGTCGTCGTTGACGGACGAAATCGAACTGGCCGCGGGACTCTTGTCCGCGTTCGGATACACCGGCGTGCACGCGCAGACGAGCCACTGGTGATTCAGGAACGAGCCGCCGAACGCGCCCATGAAGAAGTTGTCGGCGAGCGTGTACTGCTGCGCGATCTTGTAGAGCGGCAGCTTGTCGGCGTTCGTGTTGTAGTGACCCATCACGAGGCCGCCCGAATCGGCCCAGGCGGCGAACTTGTCGTTCTTGCCGCCGTCGATCTGCATCTGGTTCTCGTAGAAGCGGTGATACAGGTCGCGCGTCGTCGTGGAAAGGGGCGTGTTGAAGCCGGCCGGATCGTCGATGGCGAACGGCGCGTTCGGCAGATTCGCCGTCATCGCTTCGGTGACGACCGGCGTCACGCCCTTCGCCGTCAGGCCGCCCCAGATCGCGGGCAACGTGGCGAGCGTGCTGCCGTCGCGATCGAGCTGGGCCGCGCTCGTCGCCGTGACGTTTTGCAGGCCGTTCGCGCCGGGGAAGTTGCCGTAGAGATTGTCGAAACTGCGGTTCTCCGCATAGATCACGACGATGTTCTTCACCGACGACAAATCCGCATGTTTGCTGTCGCTGCTGCCGCACGCGGACAGGCCGAATGCGACGAGTGCCGTGAGCGGCACGGCGCAGGCGAGTGTCTTGTTCATTGAAATGGTCTCTCGTGTTGGGGAGCCGGCGCCCGTCGCGCGCTTTGAAAAAGCGCTGTCGCCTGTGGCCGGCGCCGCAAGTGTCGCAAGCGCGTTTGACATGACCGTGTAATACGGCTTTCGGCTGCGTAAGGTGGAGCGGTCGTGAGCGCTCGCTCACGACGTGTCACGCGATCGACATCTTCGCGTCATACGCTGCGGCTTCTCTTCATTCGCCCCTCTGCTCATGTCTTCGTTGCGTCTTTCCGTCGCCCTGTCTTCACACCTCTTTGCAACGCTTGCGATCACGCTCGGCGGCTGCGATTCGCATGCGGCAAACCCGTCCGCGGATGCGTCGACCAAGGCGGCGTCCGCGCAGGCCGCGAGCGCATCGCCGCAAGCCCAGTCGCGCTCGCAGGTGTTCGCGGCCGTGAAGGAGATGACGGCGGTCGGCGAGAAGCTCTTCTTCGATCCGTCGCTCTCCGGCTCGGGCAAGCTCGCGTGCGCGTCATGCCACAGTCCGGTTCACGCGTTCGGGCCGTCGAACGGGCTGTCGGTGCAACTCGGCGGCAGCGACATGCATCGGCCGGGATTTCGCGCGGTGCCCTCGCTCAGGTATTTGCAGGCGGTGCCCGCGTTCAGCGAGCATTTCCACGATTCCGACGACGAAGGCGACGAGAGCGTCGATGCCGGTCCGACGGGCGGCCTGACGTGGGATGGACGCGTCGATCATGGCGCGGACCAGGCGCGCATTCCGCTGCTGTCGTCGTTCGAGATGGGCAGCACGCCGGCGAAGGTGGCGGCGGCGGTGAAGGCGGCGCCTTACGCCGACGACTTCCGCCGCGCGTTCGGCGCGAACGTCTTCGACAGCGACGACCAGACTTTCGCCGCCGTGTTGCGCGCGCTGGAGGCGTTCGAGCAGGTGCCGCAGAAGTTCTATCCGTACACGAGCAAGTTCGACGCGTATCTCGCGGGCAGGACGAAGCTCACCGACGCGGAACTGCACGGCCTCGAGCTCTTCAACGACGAGAAGAAGGGCAATTGCGCGGCGTGCCACATCAGCCAGCGCGCGAAGGACGGCACGCCGCCGCAGTTCAGCGACTTCGGGCTGATCGCGATCGGCGTGCCGCGCAACCGCGCGCTGCCGATCAACCGTGACCCGCGCTATCACGACCTCGGCGCATGCGGTCCGGAGCGGACCGACCTGAAGGGGCGCGACGAATTCTGCGGACTGTTCCGCACGCCGTCGCTGCGCAACGTCGCGCTGCGCAAGACCTTCTTTCACAACGGGATCTATCACTCGCTCGAAGACGTGGTGCGGTTCTACGTCGAGCGGGATACGAATCCGGAGAAGTTCTATCCGGTATCGAAGGGCGTGGTCCGGAAATTCGACGATCTGCCGAAGCGCTACTGGACTAACGTGAATACGGAGCCGCCTTTCGATCGCAAGCGCGGCGAGCAGCCGGCGCTGGATGAGGCGGAGATCAAGGATGTGGTCGCGTTTCTCGGCACGCTGACCGACGGGTATCAGGCGCCGGCGCGAACGCCTGCCAAGACCGCGGCGAATTAGGCCGACGCGAGCGTCCGGCAGAGCAGCACGAGCGCGACGAACGCGCCAAGGAGCAGCGCCATGCCGGCCCACGCCACGACGCGCGGCCAGTCGCAGACCTCGCCGCTGCGTTGCCACACCGGGCCGCTCGCCAGCACCTGGTCGACGAGCATGACGGCGCCCGGAATGCCGGCCGCGCAGGCGATGGTGACGATCGAGAGCAGCCAGTAGACGGCCGGTGAATGGCTGGAGAACAGAAGCTCGGACATGGTCGACGGGTCGCAAGTGACTGGAAGTTGCCGCAAGGGCAGACAGAACCGTCGATGCTAGAGTGCGCGCTCTAAGGCGAACATTGGATCAATCTTAAAACGATCCTGCGGCGCGTGCGATTCGCCTTTGCGTGGCCCGGCCGAGCTTCTCGCGGGCAAAGTTGGCCGCGTTCGCCTCATGCTATTCTCGATGGGTCCGGCCGCCATGCTGTGTGGGCGAAGCCACCGAACTCGACCCTCAGGAGAATCGTTTTATGCCGATGACATCCCGCGCGTTCGTCCGTGCCTGTGTCCAGTCGACCGCGGCGACTCTGCTCGTCGCCGGGGCCGCCGCTGCGTCGGCCGCGAATCTCGGCTTTCTCAACGACACGCCGATCAGCTACATGAAGCAGCGCGACCTCCAGGCGCTCAACAGCGCCGCGAGCAAGGCGCTCGACACGCAGAAGGACGGCGAATCGGTCGAGTGGAACAACCAGGGCACCGGCAACCCGGTGCCGATCAGAGGCACCATCACGCCGCAGGACTCGGTCAAGCAGGGCGATCGCACTTGCCGCAAGGTGACGCTCGTCGCCATCGCCAAGGGCCAGACGCAGACCTGGACGCCGACCGCCTGCAAAGCGAGCGGCGGCAAGTGGAAACTGCTGAAGCAATGACGCGCGCCGTGGTTGCCGGAGCCGCCGTCGCCGGGGCGGAGGGTCGCGCATGAGCGGGCGGACCGTGTCGTGCGGCGTCGTCATTCTGAACGAGCAGGGCGACGTCCTGCTTTGCCACGCAACCGAGACGTCGCACTGGGACGTGCCGAAGGGCCACGCCGATCCCGACGAGCGGCCGATCGACGCAGCGTTGCGCGAACTCGTCGAGGAGACGGGCATCGTGTTGCCGCCCGAGCGGCTGAAGGATCTGGGGCGCTTTCTCTATCGCCGGGACAAGGACCTGCATCTGTTCGCGGTGCGCGTCACCGAAGACGAAGTGCGGCTCGACCAGTGCGTGTGCGAGTCTTTTTTCCCGCGCCGCGGCGACGGCACGATGATCCCGGAAATGGATGCCTACCGCTGGGTGAGCCCCGCCGACATCGACGCGTTCGCGAGCCGCAGCCTCGCGCGGCTTTTCCAGACGACGCTGTCGCTCGCCGAACTGCACGAGACGCTCGTTTGAGCCAGGCGGGCGCCGGTCAGTCGGTCAGTCGATCGTGCGGTCGTTGGGATTGGCGAACAGCGTCTTCATCTCCGGCGACATCGGGAATTGCAGGTTGATCCCGTCGGGCGGGATCGGCTGCGTGAACCACTTCTCGTAGAGCTTTGTCGCTTCGCCGGAGCGCTGCATGTTGGCGATCACGTCGTCCACCAGGCGCTTGAACACCGGGTCGCCCTTGCGAATCATGCAGCCGTAGGTTTCGAAGGCGAGCGGCTTGCCGGTCACGGCGTATTCATTGCGGGCCGCGCCTTCCTGCGCGATCTTGCCGTACAGGAGCGGATCGTCCATCACGAAGGCCACCGCGCGGTCGGACTTCAGCGCCTGGAACGCCTCGGCGTGATCGCGCGCGCTGATGATGCGCAGGTTCAGCTTCTTCTCGATCGACATCTGGCGCAGGATGCGCTCGTCGGAGGTGCCGGCGGTCGTCGAGACCGTCTTGCCGGCGAGATCCTCGTAGTCCTGGATGCCCGACTTGCGCTTCACGGCCATGCGGATGCCGTACTGGAAAAAGCTGTTTGAAAACGCGACGAGCGGGTCGCGCTCGGCGATATGCGCGGTCGAGCCGCATTCCAGGTCGACCTGGTTGTTCACGACGAACGAGATGCGGTTCGCGGAGGTGACGAGCGCCGTCTTGACCGCGAGAGTCGGCAGATTGAGACGCTTCTTGATGTCGTCGACGATCTTGAGCGCGATGTCGTGCGAATAGCCGATCGGCTGCTGCTGACGGTCGAGATACGAAAACGGCACCGACGACTCGCGCACGCCAAGCACGATTGCGCTGTTTTCCGCGATCTTGCGCAGCGTCGCGGAGGGCGGCAACTGGTCGATGGCCGCCTCGGCGCCGGTGGGTCCGGCGGCTTGCGCGGCGCCGCTGCACACGAGGGCGGCGGCTGCCATCCAGCGCGTGCCGCGATTCGACCGCGCGCGGCGCAAGGCAGGAACGGGCGGCAATGTCATGCGATCCTCACGATTCACGCGCCGCAAAACGCCGGAAGCCGGAAGCGCCGAAAATTGCGCGCATCTCAGGCCGGCTTGCCCCAGCTGTCGCGCAGGCTCACGATCCGGTTGAACACCGGCTTGCCCGGCTGGGAATCGATGCGGTCGGCCACGAAGTAGCCGTGACGCTCGAACTGGAAACGGTCTTCGGCCGCCGCTTCGCGCGCGCTCGGTTCGAGATACGCATTCACGATGCGCTTCGAATCCGGATTGAGCGCGTCGAGAAATTCGGCGCCGCCGGCACCCGGCTGCGGTTCCTTGAAGAGCCGGTCGTAGAGGCGCACTTCGGCCGGACAGGCATGCTCCGCGCTGACCCAGTGGATCGTGCCCTTCACCTTGTAGCTGTTAGCGCCGTCCGTGCCGGACTTGCTGTCGGGGAAGTAGTTGCAGTGGACGGCGATCACGTTGCCGTCCGCGTCCTTCTCTGCGCCCGTGCATTCCACGACGAAACCGTACTTCAGACGCACCTTGTTGCCCGGGAAGAGCCGGAAATAGCCCTTCGGCGGCGTTTCCTGAAAATCTTCGCGCTCGATCCACAGTTCGCGCGAGAACGGGAACGTGCGCGTGCCGCGCTCCGGATGATGCGGATGCACCGGCGCGCTGCAGTCTTCGTTCTGCCCTTCGGGATAGTTGTCGATGACGAGCTTGAGCGGGTCGAGCACCGCGATCGCGCGCGGCGCCTTGTCGTCGAGGTCGTCGCGCAGCGCGCCTTCCAGCACGCTCATGTCGATCCAAGAATCGACCTTCGTCACGCCGATGCGCTCCACCATCAGGCGGATGCTCTCCGGCGTGAAGCCGCGCCGCCGCACGCCGACGATGGTCGGCATGCGCGGGTCGTCCCAGCCGTCGACGTGGTTGTCCTGCACGAGTTGCAGCAGTTTGCGCTTGCTCGTGATGGCGTAGGTCAGGTTCAGGCGCGAGAACTCGATTTGCTGCGGCAGCGGACGGGCGAAAACGCCGTCGTCGGCGAGTTGCGCGAGGAACCAGTCGTAGAGCGGGCGGTGATCCTCGAACTCCAGCGTGCACAGCGAATGCGTGATGTTCTCGAGCGCGTCCGACACGCAATGCGTGTAGTCGTACATCGGGTAGATGCACCACGTGTCGCCCGTGCGGTAGTGATGCGCGAAGCGGATGCGGTAAATGACCGGGTCGCGCATGTTGAAGTTGGGCGACCCCATGTCGATCTTCGCGCGCAGCACGTGTTCGCCTTCCTTGAACTCGCCCGCCTTCATGCGGCGGAAAAGGTCGAGGTTTTCCTCGGGCGAGCGGTCGCGATACGGCGAGTTGATGCCGGCCTCGGTGGCCGAGCCGCGCGTGGCGCGAATTTCGTCGGCGGTCTGGCTGTCGACGTAGGCCTGGCCGCGCTGGATCAGCGTCTCGGCGAACTCGTAGAGCTTGTCGTAGTAGTCGCTCGCGAAGTAGAGATGCTCTTCGCCGTTCTTGTTCCAGTCGTAGCCGAGCCACTTCACGGCGTCGATGATCGACTCCACGTACTCGACGCTTTCCTTTTCCGGGTTCGTATCGTCGAAACGCAGGTGGCAGACGCCGCCGTAGTCGCGCGCGATGCCGAAGTTCACGCAGATGCTCTTCGCGTGGCCGATGTGCAGATAGCCGTTAGGCTCGGGCGGAAAGCGCGTCTCGACCCGCTGCGACCATTTGCCGGTGCGATTGTCTTCGTCGATGATATTGCGGATGAAATTGGATACCGCCGGGGCGTCGTTGCGATCGGTGTTCATGCGAAAAAAGAGAGCGGACGAGGGCGCTTGCAGGTTCGGGACGTTCAAAACACGTCCGAAAGCGTTCGAAAATACCTGATTTATCTGCCGATTCTACCTTAGGCGACCGGCGAGCATGACCGCGGCCGGCCATTTGTTGCCGAGGGGTCGCAAATGTCTCCCGCAGATGGGGCGCAGAGGCGCTGGATGCAAGACGGGCGGGGCTCGCCGACTGTCGCACGGGGAATCGCGACAAGTTTGTTTCGAGCGTAACGGGACGTAAATCGAGTTGTTCGCGGCATGGCGCGTTTCGTATGATGGCTTCGCCTCGCCAGGGCTTCGACGCCCGGCGCCTTTTAAGGCCGCATGCCAATAACAACGCCGCACCCGGATAGAACAAGGACAACTCGACCATGAACAAGATCGCGTACACGACCATCAAGCTCGCCGCCGCCGGCGCCCTCGTGGCGAGCCTCGCCGCCTGCTCCGGAATGAGCCGCCAGCAGGCGCACGCCGCCATCGGCGCGGGCGCGGGCGGCGCGCTCGGCTACGTGCTCACGGGCGGCCCGATCGGCACGATCGCGGGCGCCGCCGCCGGTGGCCTGATCGGCGCGGGCACACGCTAAGCTCGCTTTGACCTGCCGGGCGGGGCCGCCGCGCAAGTCCGGGCTGACCGGCGCTCAGATCGCCTTCGATTCCCGCAACTGCGCGATGAGCGCATCGTCGTAACCGAGCAGCTCGCGCAGCACGCTGTCCGTATGCTCGCCGAGCATCGGCGGGTGCAGGCGCGCCTCGGGCGGCGTGGCGCTCATCTTGATCGGGCTGCGCACGAGCTTGACGTGTCCGCCCGCCGGATGCGGCAGTTCGACCTGCATCCCGCGCGCGACCACCTGCGGGTCCTCGAACACTTCGCCCAGATCGTTGATCGGCCCGCACGGCACGCCCGCCGCTTCGAGCGCCGCCAGCCAGTCGTGCTTGCCGCGCTCGCGCACCATCGCCGCGAGGATCGGCACGAGCGTCTCGCGGTTGCGCACGCGCGACGGATTGGTCGAAAAGCGCGGATCGTCGGCGAGTTCCGGCCGGCCGCCCGCCTCGACGAACTTGCGGAACTGACCGTCGTTGCCCACCGCGACGATGATCCAGCCGTCGCTCGTCTGGAACGTCTGGTACGGCACGATGTTCGGATGCGCGTTGCCCCAGCGCACCGGCGGCTGGCCGCTCGCGAGGAAGTTCGTGTTCATGTTGGCGAGCATCGCGACCTGCACGTCGAGCAGCGCCATGTCGACGTATTGCCCTTCGCCCGTGCGGTCGCGGTGTGCGAGCGCGGCCATCACGCCGACCGTCGCGTACATGCCGGTCATCAGGTCCGCGATCGCGACGCCCGCCTTCTGCGGACCGCCGCCCGGCTGGCCGTCGCGCTCGCCGGTGATGCTCATGAAGCCGCCGATCCCCTGGATGATGAAGTCGTACCCCGCGCGCGACGCATACGGGCCCGTCTGCCCGAAGCCCGTGACCGAGCAGTAGACGAGATCGGGCTTCACTGCTTTCAGCGATTCGTAGTCGAGCCCGTACTTCTTCAACTGGCCGACCTTGTAGTTCTCCAGCACGACGTCGCTTTGCGCCGCCAGTTCTCGGATGATCCGCTGACCTTCGGGCGATGCGATATCGACGGTCACCGAGCGCTTATTGCGGTTCGCGGCCAGATAGTAGGCGGCTTCGCGGGTATCGGCGCCATCGGGCGTCTTCAGATACGGCGGGCCCCAATGGCGCGTATCGTCGCCGGTTTCCGGACGTTCGATCTTGATGACGTCGGCGCCGAAATCGGCGAAGGTCTGCCCGCACCACGGCCCCGCGAGCACGCGGGTCAGGTCCAGCACGCGGATATGACTCAAGGCTCCCATCTTCCTCCCTTCCTGTTTCGGTCTGCTTCGTTCTGGCGGTTCAGTGCGCGAAAAAAGCGCAGGACGCGCACGATATCGGGGAGCGCGCCGACGCGAATCCGGCGCTCCTCCAACGCGACTCTCGCACAGATGCGCCCCGGACGCGATCTTCATGCACCGGCAACCCGCATGTGATCCCGTATAATCGACAATCACCTTTTGAATCAAGGCCGCGCCGGCAACGGGCGCGGCAGAAAACGCCCGGCGGGCCGCGGCGAACGCAAAGCGCGCATTCGACCTCAGCGTGGTTCAGCGAAGCCGCACCGCCAGTCCGACGCATCACAAAACAGCAGACCGCCCCAGTTACGCCATGAAAGCTGCCGAAATACGCGAGAAATTCCTGAAGTTCTTCGAATCGAAGGGCCATACGATCGTCCGTTCGTCGAGCCTCGTGCCCGGCAACGATCCGACGCTGCTCTTCACCAACTCGGGCATGGTCCAGTTCAAGGACGTGTTCCTCGGCGCGGAGTCGCGCCCGTATTCGCGCGCGACCACCGCGCAGCGCAGCGTGCGCGCGGGCGGCAAGCACAACGACCTGGAGAACGTCGGCTACACCGCGCGCCATCACACGTTCTTCGAGATGCTCGGCAACTTCTCGTTCGGCGATTACTTCAAGCGCGACGCCATCCACTATTGCTGGGAACTGCTGACGAAGGTCTACCAGTTGCCGGCGGACAAGCTGACCGTCACCGTCTATCAGGAAGACGACGAAGCCTACGGCATCTGGGAAAAGGAAATCGGCGTGCCGCCCGAGCGGATCATCCGCATCGGCGACAACAAGGGCGCACGCTACGCGTCGGACAACTTCTGGCAGATGGCCGATACCGGCCCCTGCGGTCCGTGCTCGGAAGTGTTCTACGACCACGGCCCGGAAATCTGGGGCGGCCCACCGGGGTCGCCTGAAGAAGACGGCGACCGTTTCATCGAGATCTGGAATCTCGTGTTCATGCAGTTCAACCGCGACGCGCAAGGCAACATGACGCCGCTGCCCAAGCAGTGCGTCGATACGGGCATGGGCCTCGAACGCCTTGCGGCCGTGCTGCAACACGTCCACAGCAACTACGAGATCGACCTGTTCCAGAAGCTGATCCACGCGGCGGCGCGCGAAACGGATACGGCGGACCTCACGAACAATTCGCTGAAGGTGATCGCCGACCACATCCGCGCGTGCTCGTTCTTGATCGTCGACGGTGTGATTCCCGGCAACGAAGGCCGCGGCTACGTGCTGCGCCGGATCGTGCGCCGCGCGATCCGCCACGGCTACAAGCTCGGCCGCAAGGGCGCGTTCTTCCATAAGCTCGTCGCCGATCTGGTCGACGAAATGGGCGCCGCGTATCCGGAACTGAAGGACGCACAGGCGCGTGTCACCGACGTTTTGCGCCAGGAAGAAGAGCGCTTCTTCGAAACGATCGAGCACGGCATGTCCATTCTCGAAGGCGAACTCGCGGCGCTGGAGCAGAAGGGCGTGAAGCAGTTGGACGGCGAACTCGCGTTCAAGCTGCACGACACCTACGGCTTCCCGCTCGACCTCACGGCGGACGTGTGCCGCGAGCGCGGCATGACGGTCGACGAACCCGCGTTCGACGACGCCATGGCTCGCCAGCGCGAGCAGGCGCGCGCGGCCGGCAAGTTCAAGATCGCGGCGGGCCTCGACTACTCGGGCGCGAAGACCACGTTCCACGGCTACGAGAAGGAAATCTTCGACGACGCGAAGATCGTCGCGCTGTATGTCGATGGCGCGTCGGTGAACGAAGTGAAGGCCGGGCAGGACGCGGTCGTCGTGCTCGATCACACGCCGTTCTACGCCGAATCCGGCGGTCAGGCGGGCGACCAGGGCGTGCTCGCGAACGCGAGCGTGCGCTTTACCGTGCTCGACACGCTGAAGGTGCAGGCGGACGTCGTCGGCCATCACGGCACGCTGGAACAGGGCGCGCTCAGGCTCGGCGACGTCGTGAAGGCCGAAATCGACGCGATCCGCCGCGCCCGCACCGCGCGCAACCACTCGGCGACGCACCTGATGCACAAGGCGCTGCGCGAAGTGCTCGGCGGCCATGTGCAGCAAAAGGGCTCGCTCGTCGACGCGGACAAGACCCGCTTCGACTTCGCGCACAATGCGCCGATGACCGACGGGCAGATCCGTCGCGTCGAGCAGATCGTGAACGAGGAAGTGCTGGCGAACGCGCCGGGCATCGTGCGCGTGCTGCCCTACGACGAAGCCGTGAAGGGCGGCGCGATGGCACTCTTCGGCGAGAAGTACGGCGACACCGTGCGCGTGCTCGACCTCGGTTTCTCGCGCGAACTCTGCGGCGGCACGCACGTTCGGCGCACCGGCGACATCGGCTTCTTCAAGATCGTGATGGAAGGCGGCGTGGCGGCGGGCATTCGCCGCGTCGAGGCGATCACCGGCGACAACGCCGTCCGCTTCGTGCAGGAACTCGACTCGCGCATCAACGCGGCCGCTGCCGTGCTGAAGGCGCAGCCGTCGGAACTGACCCAGCGCATCGCGCAGGTTCAGGAGCACGTGAAGTCGCTGGAGAAGGAGCTCGGCGCGCTGAAGTCGAAGCTCGCATCGAGCCAGGGCGACGAACTCGTGTCGCAGGCGGTCGACGTTGCAGGCGTCCAGGTGCTCGCCGCGCAACTCGAAGGCGCGGACGTGAAGACGCTGCGCGAAACCGTCGACAAACTGAAGGACAAGCTGAAGAGCGCGGCGATCGTGCTCGCGTCGGTCGAGGGCGGCAAGGTGAGCCTGATCGCGGGCGTGACGGCGGATGCGTCGAAGAAGGTGAAGGCGGGCGAGCTCGTCAACTTCGTCGCGCAGCAGGTGGGCGGCAAGGGCGGCGGTCGGCCCGACATGGCGCAGGCGGGCGGCACCGAGCCGGCGAACCTGCCGGCGGCGCTCGCGGGCGTGACGGGCTGGGTCCAGCAGCAACTCTGAAGCGCATCGCCACGACGAACCAATGCCCCGTCTCGACGGGGCATTTTTTTCGCTTTCTTTTTTGCCTTCATTTCGATGCGCCGGAGATTACGCGATGTCAGGTACGTCCCGTGCAACTGTCCTGTGACTTCCAACCACCACAGGACGACATCGAATGAAGATCAAACTTGCAACTTGCGCTCTCGCTGCATCGACGATGCTTTTCGCCGCAGGTGCGGTACAGGCGAAGGGATGCATTGAAGGGGCGGCGGTCGGCGGCGTGGCAGGGCATGTGGCCGGCAAGCACGGCGCGGTCGGCGCGGCGGGCGGCTGCGCAATCGGCCATCACGAAGCGAGCAAGAAGGACAAGGCGCAGAAGGACGCCGCGGCCAGTCAGCCGGCCGCGAAGTAACGGTCGAGGCGCGGCGCGCTATGGCAGCCGATGCCGCGCCGCGACGCCCATCAGCCCGACGCTCCCCGCGACGAGCGCTCCCGCCGCGATCCACAACGCGATGGAAAAAGAACCGGTATGCGCGGCGATCGGCGCGGCGACGAGCGGGCCGGCGATCTGTCCGAGACCGTAGGCGGCTGTCGCATAGCCCATTAGCCCGGCGGCGCGCTCGCCGCGCAGCCGGCGCGCCTCGCGCATCGCGAACAAGGTAATTGCCGTGAACGGCAAGCCGATCAGCACGCTGCCGATCGCGAAGCCGGCCGTCGTCGGAAAGACGATGCCGAGCGCGATGCCGACCGCCTGCAACACGTAGGAACCCGCGAGCAGCGTGCGATTGTCCCAGTGCAACGGCAGACGCGCGGCGAGCAGCGCGCCGACGATCAGCGCCACGCCGAACACCGGCCAGAACAGGTCCGGCCAAATCGAACCGGGCAGCGCGTGCCGGGCGATCACCGGCAGGAACGTCGCGGTGATGATGTAGCCGAAGCCCGGCAAGCCATACAGCACGATGAGCCAGCCGGCCTCGGCGCCGGCTGTTGCAACGGGCGCGCGGTGACTCGCGACGGGCGCGGCTTGCGGGGTGCCACGAAAGGTCCGCCAGACGAACGCGCCCGCCACGGCCGACAGCACCGCGAAGCCGATCCACGTGGCATTCGCGCCGAGCGGCCCCGCCGCCGCGCCGATCAATCCGGTGACGACGATGCCGAAGCCCGGCCCGGTATAGATCACGCCGCCCCACGCGGGCGCGCCGAGTTCGGCCAGCCGCCGCAGTCCCCATTGCGAGGCGAACACGAACGTCCACGCGCTGACGACGCCCGCGACGAAGCGCACGACGGCCCACACCCAGAACGCATCGATCACGCCCATCGCGAACGTCAGCACGACCGTCGCCACAAGCCCGACGCGGACCATCTTCGCGTGATCGACGGCGATCGCCGCGCAGGTCAGCGCGCCGACGAAATAACCCGCGTAGTTGCACGACGCGAGCCAGCCGCCGTGGCGGATGTCGATGGCGCCGCTCGCGAGCATCATCGGCAAAAGGGGCGTGAAGGCGAAACGCCCGACACCGAGCGCGACGGCCAGCACGACCGCGCAGCCGAGCGCGGCGTCACGGGCGGGGCGGCCGGCGGAAAGGGGAAGGGGCATGGAAGCGGACATGATCAGGCCGAGAACGAGAGGATACAAAATATCCTAGCTTGACCGATCCATTCTGAAAAATGAATAATCGAGAATAAATGCATCTCATGGGGAGATTCAAATGGATCTCGCAGCGCTACACATATTTCGCACGGTCGTGCGCGAGAACGGCGTGACGCGCGCGGCGGCCAAGCTCAACCGCGTGCAGTCGAATGTCACGACGCGCATCCGGCAGCTCGAAGCGCAGCTCGGCGCCGAGCTTTTCACGCGCGACGGCCGCCGCCTCGTCCTGACGCCCGCCGGGGAAACGCTGCTGCCTTACGCCGAGCGCCTGCTCGCGCTCGCCGACGAGGCGCGTCATGCCATCGCGGAAAACCGTCCGCGCGGACGGCTGCGGCTCGGCACGATGGAAAGCACCGCCGCAAGCCGCCTGCCGCGCGCGCTCGCCGACTATCACCGGCGCTGGCCGGAAGTGACGCTCGAACTCGTGACCGGCGTGACGCGCGATCTGATCGAGAGCGTGCGCAATTTCGAAGTCGATGCCGCGCTCGTCGCGAAGGCGCCCGATGCCGCGACGACGCCCGCCGACATCTTCGATTCCGTGCCGGTCTTCCGCGAGGAACTCGTGCTCCTCACGCCGAGCGGACATCCGCCCGTGCGGAACCCGCGCGACATTACGCTTTCGACGCTCGTCGCGTTCGAGCGCGGCTGCGAGTATCGCGCGTATGCCGAGCGCTGGTTCGACCGCGACGGCGTGCGGCTCGCGCGCGTGCTCGAACTCGGCTCGTACCATGCGATCGTCGCGTGCGTGGCGGCGGGCGCGGGCGTCGCCGTGGCGCCGCGCGCGGTGCTCACGAGCACGCCGAGCGAAGGCGTCGCGGTCCATGCGCTGCCCGACATCGGCATGATCGACACGCTGCTCGTCTGGCGTCACGGTCACTTCTCGGCGGCGTTGAACGCGCTGCGTGAACTGCTGCTCTCGGACGTGCGCGCGGATCAGCCGGCGGCGCTCGTCACGGCCTGAGGCGCGGACGAATGTCGTAGCGGATAAAATGGCCGCACCGATCCCGGCGCGCCCGGGCGTCCCACCGCACGACAAGAAAAACCGCATGCAACATTTCGCCTCCGACAACTACGCCGGCATTTGCCCGGAAGCGCTCGCCGCGCTGATCCACGCCAACAACAGCGGCCACGAGCCGTCCTACGGCGACGACTCCTGGACGAGCCAGGTCTGCGACCGCATCCGCGACCTGTTCCAGACCGATTGCGAAGTTTTTTTCGTGTTCAACGGCACGGCGGCCAACTCGCTCGCGCTCGCGTCGCTGTGCCAGTCGTATCACTCGGTGATTTGCCACGAACTCGCGCACGTCGAAACCGACGAATGCGGCGGCCCCGAATTCTTCTCCGGCGGCTCGAAGCTCCTCACCGCGACCGGCGCTTCGGCCAAACTCACGCCGGACGCGATCGAAGCGGTCGTCACGCGCCGCGCCGACATCCACTATCCGAAGCCGAAGGTCGTCACGCTCACGCAGTCGACGGAGGTCGGCACGGTCTACAGCGTCGAGGAAGTGCGCGCGATTGCCGCGATCGCCAAGCGCCGCCATCTGACCGTGCACATGGACGGCGCGCGTTTCGCGAATGCGGTCGCGGCGCTCGACGTGCATCCGTCGGAGATCACGTGGCGCGCGGGCGTCGACGTGCTGTGTTTCGGCGGCACGAAGAACGGCCTGCCGGTGGGCGAGGCGGTCGTCTTCTTCGACAAGGCGCTCGCCGCCGACTTCGCTTACCGGCTAAAGCAGGCGGGCCAGCTCGCCTCGAAGATGCGCTTCATTTCGGCGCCGTGGCTGGGTCTTCTCGACAACGACGTATGGCTGCGCAACGCGCGCCATGCGAACGCGATGGCGAAGCTGATGGCCGAGCGTCTTGGCGGCATCCCCGAAGTGAAGGTGATGTTCGAGCCGCAATCGAACGCGGTGTTCGCCGAGCTGCCTTCGCGCGTCGCGCTCGCGCTGCGCAACAAGGGCTGGAAGTTCTATCAGTTCATCGGCTCGGGCGGCTGCCGGCTGATGTGCGCGTGGGATACGAAGCGCGAGACGGTCGAGCAGTTCACCGACGAAATCCGCGCGCTGTGCGCGGCGTAACCGGTCGAGGCGGCATGGCGCTACGCGCTACCGCCGATTGACACGCGTCGAGCGCGGCTCCTACCATCGCCGCACGCCCACTCATCGAGCAGGACACGTCATGGCCTTCATCTTCTATCTGACCCACATCCACCTCGGTTACGACGCGCTCGCGATGCTCGAAAGCGAATGCGCGCGTGTCGGCATGAGGCGACCGCTCGTCATCACCGACAAGGGCGTCGCCGCCGCCGGTCTTGCGGCACGCGCGGTCGAAAGCACGAAGCTCGGCGAACTGCCGGTGTTCGACGAAACGCCGTCGAACCCGACCGAGGCGATGGTGCTGAAGGCCGCCGACATGTACCGCCGCGAAGATTGCGACGGCTTGGTCGCCGTGGGCGGCGGTTCGTCGATCGATCTCGCGAAGGGCGTCGCGATCGCAGCGACGCATCCGGGCACGCTCACCGAATACGCGACCATCGAAGGCGGCAGCGGCAAGATCACGGAGGCGGCCGCGCCGCTGATCGCCATCCCGACGACCTCAGGCACCGGCAGCGAAGTGGCGCGCGGCGCGATCATCATCCTGAACGACGGCCGCAAGCTCGGCTTTCACTCGTGGCATCTGCTGCCGAAATCGGCGATCTGCGATCCGTCGCTCACGCTCGGCCTGCCTTCGGGGCTGACGGCCGCGACCGGCATGGACGCGATCGCGCATTGCATCGAAACCTTCCTCGCGCCCGCGTTCAATCCGCCCGCCGACGGCATCGCGCTCGACGGGCTTGAGCGCGCGTGGGCGCACATCGAGCGCGCGACGAACGACGGCCAGGACCGCGACGCGCGCCTCGCGATGATGAGCGCGTCGATGCAGGGCGCGATGGCGTTCCAGAAGGGCCTCGGCTGCGTGCATTCGCTGTCGCATCCGCTCGGCGGCCTCGCCGTGGACGGACGCACGTCGCTGCATCACGGCACGCTGAACGCGGTCGTGCTGCCCGCCGTGCTGCGCTTCAACGAATCGGCGCCGACGGTCGTCGCCGATAACCGCTACGCGCGCATGCGCCGCGTGATGAACCTGCCGGCGGAGGCGGACCTCGCACAGGCGCTGCACGACATGACCGCGCGTCTCGGCTTGCCGACGCATCTCTCGCAGATGGGCGTCGATGCGAGCATGTTCGACAAGGTCGTTGCGGGCGCCCTTGCGGATCACTGCCACAAGACGAATCCGCGCGAGGCGAGCGCGGACGACTACCGGCACATGCTCGCGGAGTCGCTCTGAACGATGAGCAAGCCGTCTCCTGCGACCCGCGCGGACTATCCGCACTTCCTGACGATCCCGACGCGCTGGTCCGATAACGACGTCTACGGCCACGTGAACAACGTCGTCTACTACAGCTACTTCGACACCGTGGTGAACGAGTATCTGATGCGCGCGGGGGTGCTCGACTTCGAGCATGGCGCGACCATCGGCCTCGTCGTCGAGACGCGGTGCAACTACTTCGCGTCGATCGCGTTTCCCGAGCGCGTCGACGCCGGCTTGCGGGTGGCGACGCTCGGCACGACGAGCGTGCGCTACGAAGTGGCGATCTTCAGCGAAGGCGGGAACGAAGCGGCGGCGCAAGGGCATTTCGTGCACGTCTACGTGGACCGCGAGACGCGCCGGCCCGTGACGCTGCCCGAGGCGTTCGTCGCGGCGCTCGAACCGCTTCTCATCGGATAGGCGTGCAGTCGTTCGTTCCGTGGTTCGCCGTGAGCCTCGTCAATGGCGTGAGCGTGGGACTGCTCCTCTTCATGCTGTCGGCGGGACTCACGCTCATCTTCAGCATGCTCGGCGTGCTGAACTTCGCGCACGCGAGCTTCTACATGCTCGGCGCCTACGTCGGCTACGCGCTCGCCGCGCATGGCGGATTCTGGTTCGCGCTCGTCGCGGCACCCGTGATCGTCGGCGCGCTGGGTGCGCTCTTCGAGCGCTTCCTGCTGCGCCGCGTGCATGCGCGCGGCGCGCTCGCGGAACTGCTGCTGACCTTCGGCGCGGCCTACCTGATCGCCGAAGCGGTGAAGCTCGTCTGGGGACTCGCGCCGCTTGCCGCACTGGTTCCGTCTTCGCTCGACGGCCCGCTCTTCACGCTCTACGGCGCCGCCTTCCCGCGCTATCGCGCGTTCATGATGCTGCTCTCGGTCGCGATGCTGGTCGTGCTGTACGCCGTGCTGCGCGTCTCGAAGACGGGCCTCGTCGTGCGTGCGGCCCTCATGCATCCGGCGATGGTCGAGACGCTCGGCCACGACGTGCCGCGCGTCCTCACGACGGTCTTCGCCGTGGGCACCGCGCTTGCCGCGCTCGCCGGCGTGATCGGTGCGCCGCTTGCCGTGATCGAACCCGCGATGGCCGATGCCATGGGGCCGATCGTGTTCGTCGTCGTCGTGATCGGCGGGCTCGGGTCGCTCGGCGGCGCGCTCGTCGCATCGCTTCTGATCGGCTGCGTGCAGACGTTCGCCGTCGCAAGCGCCGCGTCGCTCGGCAGCATCGCCGCGACGCTCGGGGCGTCGGTGCCGCCGGCGTGGGCGTCGCTCACGGTCGCGCAGATCGCGCCGGTGCTGCCGTATCTGCTGCTCGTCGCGATGCTGAGCGTGCGGCCGCGCGGACTCTTCGGCGAGCGTGGCGACGATGCTTAAGTGGCTCGCGCTGATCGCCGCGCTCTTTCTGCCACTGGCCTTCGCGTCGCAAAGCTGGCTGCTTGCCTACCTCGCGCAGACCGCGACGATGATCGTCTTCGCGCTCTCGTACAACCTCCTGCTCGGCGAGACGGGTCTGCTTTCGTTCGGCCACGCCGCGTATGCGGGCCTCGGCGCGTTCGCCGCCGCGCATGTTTTCAACCGCTACGGCGTGGCGCTGCCGCTCGTGCCGTTGATCGGCGGCGCGGCCGGCGCGTGTGCGGGCGTGCTGTTCGGCTTCATCTCGACGCGCCGCGCCGGCACCCCATACGCGATGATCACGCTCGGCATTGGCGAACTCGTCGCGGCCTGCGTGTGGCTCGTGCCGGGATGGTTCGGCGGCGAGGGCGGCGTGCCCGTCGACCGCGCGAGTGGCCCGCCATTCTTCACGTGGACCTTTGGCCCCGCGCGCGAGGCGTATGCGCTGATCGCGGCGTGGTGCGTGCTGGCGTGCATCGCGATGTACGCATTCTCGCGCACGCCGACCGCGCGTCTCGCCAATGCCGTGCGCGACAACGCCGCGCGCGTGGCGTCGATCGGTTTCGATCCGCGGCGGGTGCGCTTCACGATGTCGGTCGTGTCGGCGTTCTTCGCGGGCATCGCGGGCGCGATGGCGCTGATCAACGTGGAACTGGCTTCGGCCGAAGGCGTCGGTCTTGCACGCTCGGGCAGCGTGCTGATCGCGACCGTCATCGGCGGGACGTCGTCGTTCTTCGGACCGATCGCGGGCGCCGCGCTGCTGACGTTTTTCAGCGTGGCGGTGGCGAGCGTTTCGCCAGCATGGCTGCTGTATCTCGGTCTCTTTTTTGTTTGGGTCGTCGTGGCTTTGCCCAACGGACTGTGCGGACTCGCGGCGAGACGTGTGAGCTTGCGTATCGTTCTGGCCGCGTCGACGTGGATGCTCGCGATCGTCGTCGCGAGCGAAACCGCCTACGCGATGCAGTTCGATGGCAACGGCGACGGCGTGGCGCGCTTAGGCGGCATCGCGCTCGACGGACGAACGCCCGTGCCCTGGCTTGCGGCCCTGGGCTGCGCCGTGCTGGCCGCGCTCCTCACGCGCTGGGCAAAACGATGACCGCCGCGCTCGAACTGCATCGCGTGACCAAACGCTTCGGCGCCACCGAGATCCTGCGCGGCGTCGATCTTGCGATCGTGCGCGGCGAACGTCACGCGTTGATCGGCCCGAACGGCGCAGGCAAGTCGACGCTCTTCGATCTCGTATCGGGCCGCGCGCGCGCGAGTGGCGGACGTATCGTCGTGGGCGGCGTTGACGTGTCGGGCATGCCGGCGCATCGCGTGGCGCGGCAGGGACTTGCGCGCAGCTTCCAGACGACGAGCGTGTTCGGCGGCCTCTCCGTCGTCGACAACGTGCGTTGCGCGTTGCTAGGCGCGCCGGCGGCGCGTGTGGCCGACCGCTGGTTCCGTTCGCGCGCCATCGACCGCAAGGCCGAAGCGATTCTCGAATCGATCGGGCTCGCGAGGCGCCGCAACGAGCGAGCGGCGTCGTTGAGCTATGCCGAGCAGCGCGCGCTCGACCTCGGCATCGCGCTTGCCACCGACGCGCCGCTCCTCCTGCTCGACGAGCCGACCGCCGGCATGAATCGCGCCGAAAGCGCGCGTGCGCTCGATCTGATTCGCTCGACGACCCACGGCCGCACCTTGCTGATCGTCGAGCACGACATGCAGGCCGTGTTCGCGCTCGCGGATCGCATCTCCGTGCTCGTGCGCGGCGAAGTGATCGCGACGGGCACGCCCGCAGAAATTCGCGTGAACGAGACAGTGCGCGAAGCGTATCTCGGCGACGACGAGGCATCGCGATGAGCGCGCTGCTCGAACTAGCCGGATTGCATGCGTGGTACGGCGCGAGCCATGTGCTCGACGGCGTCGATCTTTCGATCGGCGAGGGCGAAGTGCTCGCGTTGAGCGGACGCAACGGCTCGGGCCGCTCGACGCTCGCGAAGGCGATCATGGGGCTCGTGCAGACGAAGGGCGATGTGCGCTTTCGGGGCGCATCGCTTGTCGGGCTGCGGCCGTTTCGCATCGCGCGGCGCGGGATCGGCTATGTGCCTGAGCAGCGCGACATCTTTCCCTCGCTGACCGTGCGTGAGAATCTCGTGCTTGGGATGAACGCGCACGCGCGGCGCTTCACCATCGACGACGCGTATCGCATCTTTCCTGTCCTTCAGGAGCGGATGTCGGTGAAGGCGGGCGTGTTGTCCGGCGGCGAGCAACAGATGCTGGCGCTCGCGAGAACGCTTGTCGGCGACCCGGAACTCGTGATCGTCGACGAGCCTGCCGAAGGTCTCGCGCCCGCCGTGGTGAGGCAGGTCGGCGACTGTCTCGCTACGCTCAAGCAACGCGGCGTCGCGATGCTGCTGATTGAACAGCGCATGACCATCGCACGCGCGCTCGGTGATCGCGTCGCGGTGATGGGCCGCGGGACGATCGTCTTCGATGGCACCTTCGACACGCTCGCTGCCGACGCGCGCGTGACGAACGACTGGCTCTCCGTGGGCTGAGCGCGGCTAGCTCTTACTGTCCCGCTCGACGATCCACTCATGCTTCGGATCGTTCTTGAAGTGCCACGTGCGCTTGTCGCCGGCCATCACGTTGAGATAGTAGTTATCGTAGCCATACGGCACGACGACCGGATGATAGCCGCGCGGCACCATCACGACATCGTGATCCTCGACGGCCATCGTCTCGTCGAGATCGCGCTCGTCCGTATAGACGCGCTGGAACGCAAACCCCTGCGGCGGATTCAGCCGATGATAGTAGGTCTCTTCCAGCGAACTCTCGACGGGCACGTTGTCCTTGTCGTGCTTGTGCGGCGGATAGCTCGACGCATGTCCGCCCGGCGTCTTCACCTCGACTACGAGCAGCCCTTCGGCCGGCTCGGTCTGCGGAAGAATATCGCAGACGTAGCGCGTATTGGCACCTTTGCCGCGCGTCGAGCGCTTCATCTGCGAGGGCTCGATGAGACGCGCCGGATACTTGCCCGTCGCGGGCGCGCTCGCCACGCCAATCTCCGCCTCGCGCTCCGCATGCACGATGGCCGCGAGCTTCGGCGGCAGGTAGACCGCATACGGCGCGGTGTCCTCGAAGACGCTGTCGCGCTTGCCGATGGATTCATAGCGCAAGTCGCCCGCTTCGATCGTGACCGTGCCCGAGAGCACGACGATGCACACCTCGCGCGCGGCTTCGTAGACATGCACGACATCGCCGCCATCCAAGCGATACGCGGCGAATCCCACATGCTTCCAGCCGGCCGATTCCGGCGTGACGCGCGCGATGGTCTGGCCCTCGCGCGAGGCCTTCACAAGCAGACTCATGCTGCCTCCTTCAAGGGTGCGTCAACGAGCGCGCGCAGCGTGCGATAGCCCTTGTCGGCATACGCATAGCTCGGCGCGATGACGGGGTCCTGTTCGGCTTCCACGACGAGCCAGCCACGATAGCCGTGGCGCCTGAGGCGCGCGATGATCGACGGGAAGTCGACCGTGCCGTCGCCGGGCACGGTGAACGCACCGTTGATCACCGCATCGAGGAAGCTCCAGTTGCGATTGCGCGCAAGCCGGACGATCTCCGGCCGCACGTCCTTGCAATGCACGTGACACACGCGGGCGATGTGCTTGTCGAGCATGGCGTGCGGATCGCCGCCCGCGAAGGTGATGTGACCCGCATCGAAGAGCAGGCCGACGTCGTCGCTCGTTAGGCTCATGAGCCGGTCGACATCGGCTTGCGTCTCGACATACGCGCCCATGTGATGATGGTAAGCCACGCGCACGCCGCGCGAGAGCGTGTACTCGGCGAACGCGTTCAGGCGCTCGGCGTATTCGCTCCAGCGTGCATCCGAGAAGAACCGCGGACGCTGATAAAGCGGCTGCGGTGAACCCTGGATCGAATCCGCCACTTCACCGTACACCATGACCGTCGCGCCGTTCTTTGCCAGCAGATCGAGATGCGGACCGACCGCGGCGATCTCGTCTTCCGCGCTGCGCAGAGCGAGCCGTCCCGAGTACCAGCCCGAAACGAGCGCGAGATCGTATTGCGCAAGCAGCACTTTCAGCGCCTGCGGTTCGCGCGGAAACTTATTGCCGAGCTCGAAGCCTTCATACCCGATGCGCTTGCCTTCCGTCAGCGCGAGATCGAGCGGCGTCTCGCCGCCGAGCGAGGGCAGGTCGTCGTTCATCCACGAAAGCGGGTTGATGCCGATGCGTACATCGAAAGTCGTCATGTAGGAATCCTTATTGGCTTGCGCTCTTCGAGCGTGCGGCGAGTGCGCTGTCATAGCCCGCGCGTGCGCGCTGCACCGTTTCGCGTTCCGATACTTCGGGCACCGCGACTTCCCACCACCAGCCGCCTTCCTCGGTCGGCCGCGCCGGGTCGGTGTCGATGCTGATCAGGTAGCTGCGATCCGAGGCGCGTGCGCGCTGCATCGCGGCTTCGAGTTCGGCGATGTTCGCGACGTGCTCGGCCGTCGCGCCTAGCGAGCGCGCGTGCATCGCGAAGTCGATCGCGGGCGCACCTTGCGGACCCTGTTTGCAATCGTCGATGAGGTTGTTGAACGGCGCACCGCCGCACGACTGCTGCAAGCGGTTGATGCAGCCATAGCCGCGGTTGTCGAGCAGCACGACGATCAGCTTCGCGCCGAGCATCACGGACGTGGCAAGCTCGCTGTTCATCATCAGATAGCTGCCGTCGCCGACGATCACGATCACTTCGCGCGCAGGCTTCGCGAGCTTCGCGCCGAGGCCGCCCGCGATCTCGTAGCCCATGCACGAGTAGCCGTATTCGACGTGATAGCCGCCGGGCGTTGCGGTGCGCCAGAGCTTCTGCAAGTCGGCGGGCAGCGTGCCGGCCGCACACACGACGATGTCGTTCGAAGCCGACTGCCCATCCGAGCGCTGCACCGCGCCGATCACGTCGGCCTCGCGCGGCAGCAGCCCGTCGTGCGGCGGCGTGTTCGTCACGTGGGCGACGGCGGTGCGCCAGTCGTCGGCGAGATGATGGGCGCGCGTCGTCCATTGCGGGGCCGCGCGCCAGTCGCCGAGCGCGTCGCTCAGCGCGTCGAGGGCAAGCCGCGCATCCGATTCGACTGCGATGCTGTTCTGCTTGAGCGCATCGAACGCGTTCGCATTCACGCCGATGAGACGCGCCTGCGTGAAGAGCGTGTTGGAGCCCGTGGTGAAGTCCTGCAGACGCGTGCCGACGGCGAGCACGCAATCGGCTGCGTTCGCGAGTTCGTTCGCGGACGACGAACCGGTCACCCCGATCCCGCCCACGTTCAGCGGATGATCCCACGGCAACGCGCTCTTGCCGGCCTGCGTTTCCGCGACCGGAATGCCGTGCCGCTCGGCGAAGGTCCGCAGCGCTTCGCTCGCTTCGCCATAGAGCACGCCGCCGCCCGAGACGATCAGTGGCTCGCGCGCTTCGCGCAGCGCGGCGGCCGCGCGTTCGATCTCGTGCGCGACGGGCGCGCTCGCGTGAAACGAGACGACGCGCGGCTCGAAGAACGAAGCGGGGTAGTCGTAGGCCATCGCCTGCACGTCCTGCGGCAAGGCGAGCGTGACGGGGCCGCACAAGGCGGCATCGGTCAATACGCGGATCGCGCGCGGCAATGCACTCAGCAATTGCGCGGGATGCACGATGCGATCGAAGTAGCGAGACACGGGCTTTAACGCATCGTTGGCGGAGAGGCCGCCATCGTGCGCGTCCTCGACCTGCTGCAACACCGGATCGGGCGCGCGCGAGACGAAGATGTCGCCGGGCAGGAGCAGCACCGGCAGCCGGTTGACGTGCGCGAGCGCAGCGGCCGTGACGAGATTCGTCGCACCCGGGCCGATCGACGTCGTGACCGCCATCATGCGTCGCCTGAAGTTCGCCTTGGCATACGCGATCGCGCTGTGCGCCATTGCTTGCTCGTTGTGTGCGCGATAGACCGGCAGTTCCTCGCGATGGTGATAGAGCGCCTCGCCGATCCCTGCCACGTTGCCGTGACCGAAGATCGCGAACACGCCGCCGAAGAGCGGCTCGCCAGAGGGCGTGCGTTGAGCGGCGAGATAGCGGACGAGGGCTTGCGCGGTGGTGAGGCGCACCGTTGTCGACGAGGCTTGCGATGGCGTATGGGTAGTCATCTCGCGCTGGTTCATGCTGCCTGCTCCTGTCTCGCGTGAACGGCGGTTTCGGTGCGCGCGTGGCGCCACGCATCGATGAGCGTTTCGAACGTGCGGCGCACGCGGGCGATCAGTTCGGCGTCGTCGATCTGGCCTGCGAGCCATGCGTGGCTCGGCTCGTGGAAGATCGTGCGGCCGACCGTGAAGCCGCGACACGTCGCCGATGCCGCCGCTGCCTTGAAGCCGTCGCACAGTTGGTCGACCGCCGCCGACAACCCCAATAGCACGACACCGCGACACGCCGGATCGCGTTCGGCGATCAGCGCGTCGATGGCGTGCCACTGCTTCGCCGACATCGGTTCGAGCTTCCACCATTCCGGGTAGATGCCGAGGTTATAGAGGCGCTTCAGAGCACGATACACCGTGTCGTCGGCGACTGCCGGGCCGTTCTTCGGCACGATCACTTCGAGCAGCAGTTCGTGGCCGCTTGCCTGCGTCGCGTCGTATAGCGCGCGAATCTGCGCCTCCTGTTCGAGCCGCAGTTCGTGCGGATGATCGGGGTGATATTGCACGAGACACTTCGCGACGTGTTCGCGGGGCCATTCGATCAGCGTCGTTCCGATCGAGCGGCCGTGATCGAAGACGAGCGGGAGCGACCCAGGCAACTCGACGGGCCGGCCGATCCACCAGCCGCGTCCGGTCGCCGCATTGAGCGCGTCCTGGCCGTAGCGGTCGTCGATCAGCACGCCGATGCGGCCTTCGAGTCCAAGCTGCTGCTCCGTCTGCGCGACCGCGTCGACGAACAGACCCTTCAGCCTAGCGATGCGCGCTTCATCGGCGCCGGTCTGCTGCGCGAGATCGAAGAACTGGTTGCGATGATCGAAGGCGAAACCGAGCACTTCATCCCATTGCTTGCGATTGGGCGTTACGCGATGCAGCCGTGCGAGCGTCGCATCGCGATCGGGACGGCGCATGCGGGTAGGGTCTTTCTTCGCGGCATCGAGGAAGTAGTCGAGTTCGGCGGGCGTCGGCATCGCGGGCGCGCAACCGTGCCGCGACACGACGAGCGCGCCGCTCGCGTTCGCCGTGCGCGCGCAGGCTTCGAGCGGCTCGTCGCGCAGCCAGCCGGAAAGAAAGCCGGACGCGAATGCATCGCCTGCGCCGAGCACGTTCAGCACTTCCACCTCGACGCCGCCATGGATCGGCGCATCGTCGATCGAAGCGGGCACCGCGCCTTCGATGATCGAGCAGCCGAGCGGCCCGCGCTTCACGACGAGCGTCGCATCGGTCACCGCGCGGACCATCGTGAGCGCATCGATCAGTTGATCCTTGCCGCCCGCGATGCGGAATTCTTCTTCCGTGCCGATGACGAGGTCGATCAGCGGCAGGATGCGTTGCAGATGCGCGGTCACGCTTTCATTCGCGATGAAGCGCGTTTCGCCATCGGCCTTGCCGGTGAGGCCCCAGAGCACGGGACGATAGTCGATGTCGAGCACCGTGCGAACCTCGTTGCGCCGCGCGTAGTCCAGCGCGCGGCGGCTCGTGCGGTTGACCTGCGCGGTCGAGAAGTGCGTGCCGGTGATGAGAAGCGCCTTCGCGGAAGCGATGTAGGCCTCGTCGAAATCGCTTTCGTCGACGGCCATGTCCGCGCAATCGTCCCGGTAAAAGACGAGCGGGAATGTATCGCGGTCTTCGATGCCGAGCAGCACGAGCGCGGTCAGCCGGTCGGGGTCGATGCGCACATAGCTCACGTCGCAGCCCTCGCGTTCGAGCGTCTCGGTGAGAAAGCGGCCCATGTGATCGTTGCCGACGCGCGAGAGCATCGACGACCGGAGTCCGAGCCGCGCGCATCCGAACGCGATGTTCGCCGACGATCCGCCGAGATACTTCGCGAAGCTCGACACGTCTTCGAGCCGCGCCCCGACCTGTTGCGCATAGAGATCCACTGCGAGGCGGCCGAGGCACACGATGTCGCGCGCGCGGCCGGGAGCAAAACGAGTGTTGGCTGGCATGGTCTCTTCCTTAGATCGTCGCGCCTTCGAGTTCGCCGATCATCTTCTGCATTTCGGCACCGCCCGCCATCATGTCGAGCACTTCGTTCTTGCTGATCGTGTCCTTCGTGTACGTGCCCATCGACTTGCCGCGATTGAGCAGCGTGAACGAATCGCCGATCGGATACGCATGGTGCACGTTGTGCGTGATGAAGATCACCGAGATGCCTTTGGCGCGCGCCGTGTGAATGAGCCGCAGGACGTTGAAGCTCTGCTTCACGCCGAGCGCCGCGGTCGGTTCGTCGAGAATCAGCACGCGCGCGCCGAAGTGGATCGCCCGCGCAATCGCGAGACATTGCTTCTCGCCGCCGGACATCGTGCCGATCGGCTGGTGCGGGTCGCGCACGTTGATGCCCATCTCGGCGAGTTTGGCCCGCGACGTGTCGGCGGCAAGGTCGAGGTCCATCACGTTGAAGATGCCGAAGCGTTTCTTCTGCGGCTCGCGTCCCATGAAGAAGTTGCGCGCGACGGACAAAAGCGGCACGAGCGCGAGATCCTGATAGACGGTCGCGATGCCGAGATCGAGCGCGTCCTTGGGCGACTCGAAACGGACCGGCTTGCCGTCGACGAGATAGTCGCCCGAGGAGGGCGTATGCACGCCTGCGAGCGTCTTGATGAGGGTGGACTTGCCTGCGCCGTTGTCGCCCAGGAGGCAGTGCACTTCGCCGCGCTTCAGGCGCAGCGTCACGCCGTTCAGTGCGATGACCTTGCCGAAAAACTTGCTGACGTTTTCGAGCGCGAGGATGATGTCTTCGTTCATGATGTTCGTCCTCTCGTCATTGAGCCTGTGATACGCGGCGACGCACGTAGTGATTGAAGAGCACGGCGATCAGGAGCATCACGCCGAGGAACACGCGGAACCAGTCGGAACTCACATTGGTATAGGTGATGCCGATCTGCACGACGCCGAAGATCAGCGCGCCGAAGCACGCGCCGATCACCGAGCCGTAACCGCCCGTCAGCAAGGTTCCGCCGATGACCGCCGCGATGATCGCTTCGAATTCCTTCTGCAAGCCGCGATCCGCCGCCGCCGAACCGATGTCGCACACCTGCAGCACCGCGAAGAGGCACGAGCAGAAGGCGGTAAGAACAAAGAGCGAAATCTTCACACGCTTGACGGGCACGCCGACGTTCTTAGCGGCATTCGCGTCGCCACCGACCGCGAGAATCCAGTTGCCGTAGCGCGTCTTGGCAAGGACGAACGCGCTGACCGCCGCGAGTGCGAACCACCAGAGGATCACTTTCGGAATGCCCGGTACGAGCGGCTCGCCGGAATCGAGCAGTTTGCCGATGCCCATGTGTCCGAGCCAGGTGAAGAGGCCGTGGAAGGCCACGCCGTGAAAGAGCGTATTCGTGATCCAGTCGTTCTGCGCGATGTCGCCGACACCGGAGATGATCGTGCGGTCCGCGAACATGATCGAGAGCGCGAGCGTCAGGCCGCGCAGGATGAAGAGGAACGCGAGCGTCACGATGAACGACGGCAGCCGCGTCTTCATCACGAGATAGCCGTTCAGCGCGCCGAGCAGCATCGAGGTCGCGAACGCGAAGATGATCGCGAGCCAGATCGGCCAGTGGAAATACACGGAAGGCAGCGCGACCATCATGCCCGCGAAGCCGATCATCGAACCGATCGAGAGGTCGAACTCGCCGGCGATCATTAGCAGGCATGCGCCCACCGCAAGCAGGCCGAGGTAGGCCGCGACCTGCGACCAGTTCATCACGCCGTCGAGGTTGAACATGCCCGACGAGCCCGCAGCGAAGCCGAACACGGCAAAGACGAGCACCGTGCCCGAGATCGCGGCGAACTCGGGGCGGTTCAACAGATGGCCGAACCACGATTCGCGTCTCACGCGTTCATCGGAGGGCCGGGCCTTGTCGGCCGCGTCGGCGGGTTCCTGTGGATCTGCGTGTTGCGGATAGTGCTTGCCGGCTACGCCCATGATTGCTCCTTGATGCGGTTTGAGGCACGAATTGACGCGCTTCGGATGCGCGAGCGCATGCCGCGTCGATGGACAACGCAACAGCGCAGTGGTGAACCGAGAGATGAACGCGGGCAGCGCGATGGAACGCCGCCGCCCGAAGAGGGTCAGCGCAAAGGCTTCAGCGATACTGGCCCGCGTACTTCACGACCTTGTCGAGGTTTTCCTTGGTGATGAATCCCGGGCCCGAACGGATGTTCTTCGGCCCATACGACGGCTGCAATCCATAGGTTTCGAGGCGCGCCTTGAACTTCGGATTCGCTTCCAGGATCTGGCGGATTTTCGCCGGATCGGTGGTGTGTTCCTTCTTCACGATCGCGAGCACCGCGACCGGGATGTAACCTTGCAAGTACGGCTGCTGATCGATCGCGAACTTGATGGTGCCGTCCTTGATCGCCTTCGCGATGTCGTCCGAGAAGTCGAAGGTCACGAAATAGATCTTGTTTTGCAGGCCCATTTGCGTGACCGTCTTGAGCGTCGCGGAAGCGGGCGTCGGGCCGAGTGTCAGGATCGCGTCGGTCTTCGGATGGTTGCGCAGATACGCGCCCACCTTCGATTGAATCTCGGTCGGGTCCTGGCCGGAGTCGAGCGTCGCGGCCTTGTAGTCGACGCCGAGCGCGTCCGCGAAGCCGCGGCAGCGGTCGAACGAAACTGTATTCGTCGCGATGTGGTTCACGCACAGGAACGACTTCACTCCGGCGGCCTTCGCCTTTTCGCCCGCCGCCTTGCCCGCGACGTATTCCGGCTGGCCGATGTGCATGATCGCGCCCAACTGCGCACTCTGTTCCTCGGTGCCCGAGTTGATCGTGACGAGCGGAATCTTCTTCGCCGTCACCTTGTTTAGCGAACTCTTCAACACGTCGAAGTCCGCGATGGTGGTGATGACGCCGTCGTAGTTGCGCGCCGCCGCCTGTTCGATCAGGCGCGACATGTCCGCGATGTCGCCGTTGGGCGGATTGCGGTAGTCCGTTTCGACGTTGAAATCCTCGTCCGCCTGCTTGATCGCGTTCTTGATCGTGTTCCACCACGAGTCCGAATCCGGCGCGTGGCTGATCAGGACGAATTTGGCATCGGCGGCGAGTGCTGCCGTCGAGGTCATCGCTGCTGCGCCGCACAAGGCGAACGCAGCCGCCAGCGCCGTTAGCGCGGTCCGGCCCTTACGCAAGGTACGTAGTTTCATTTGTCTCCACCTATCTCGGTTGTTGTTTTCCGCGAGCGCTGCACTCGGTTGCGGATGAGGATGCCGCTGCTCACGACCAAGATTAGGACAAGTTCCATCGCTCTGCAATAGAAATTTCAACTGACGATCAAATGGAAAATACATTCCATTTTGTAGATCCGCTCCCTATAATCGTCATCATCGAAGCGTGCAAAGAAGAGCGAGCCATGCAGGAAGAAACCAGCGCCGACGTGCAGAACGTCGATGAACTGATGCAGCGGATCACGGAAGCCTATGAAACGCTGCCGCGTCAGCTCAAGAGCGTCGCGACCTATATCGAGCAGCATCGCTCGAACGTGATGATGGATCGCACGAGCGACATCGCGAGCGCGTGCGGCGTGCATCCGTCTGCGGTCGTGCGGTTTGCGCAGCGCTTCGGCTTTTCCGGCTTCTCGGACTTGCAGGCGGTGTTCAGGCTGGCTTATGCCGGTCAAAGCTCGCCTCAAAGCTACCAGCAGCGCATCAGGAAGCTGATCGACGAAAAAGCGGGGAAGGTGTCGGGCGTATCGGTGGCGCGCGAATTCATCGCGGCGAGCCGCACCGGTCTCGACGAACTCGAAGCCGGTCTCGACGACGAGCACTTCGAAGCCGCCGTGAAAATGCTCCAGCAGGCGGAAAACATCTACGTGATCGGCGTGCGGCGCTCGTTCGCGGTCGCGAGCTACATCGTGTATGCGTTGCAGCACACGCCTAAGCGCGTGCATCTCGTGTCGGGCTTCGGCGGGATGTATCGCGAGCAGATTCGCAGCGTGAGGAAGGGCGATGTCGTCGTGGCGATCAGCTTCGCGCCGTACGGCAAGGAGACGCAGTATTGCGTGCGCGCCGCGCAGCATCACGGCGCGAAGACGCTCGTCATCACCGATAGCCAGCTTTCGCCGCTCGCGCGTCACGCGAGCGCGCATTTGTTCGTGAAGGAGGGCAGCGCGTTTGCGTTCCGTTCGCTCACGAGCACCATTTGCCTGTGCCAGGCGCTGTTCATCGCGCTCGCGTACCGGCTGGAATTGAACGTCGAGGAATCCAAGGAGACAGGTGGCTATGACGATTGATGTGGCTATTTTCGGCGCCGGGCGCATCGGCAAGATTCATGCGGCGAACCTTGCGCGGCAGCCGGGCGTGCGGCTCAAGTACGTCGTCGATGTGAACCGCGAGGCGGCCGCGGCGCTCGCCGCGCAACACGGCGCGCAGGTCGCGGACATCGACGGCGCGATGGGCGATGCGTCGGTCGGCGCGACCGTCGTGTGTTCGAGCACGGACACGCACGCCGATCTGATCCTGCAATCGGCCGCGCAAAAGAAGCATGTGTTCTGCGAGAAGCCGGTCGATCTCACGCTCGAACGCGCGCGCGCCTGCGCCGATGCGGTTGCGAAGGCGGGCGTCGTCTGCATGATCGGTTTCCAGCGGCGCTTCGACCCGACGTTCTCGGCGGTGAAAGCGCGCGTCGAGGCGGGCGAGATCGGCGAGCCGGAAATGCTAATCGTGACGAGCCGTGATCCGGGCGCGCCGCCGGTCGAGTACATCCGGCATTCGGGCGGCATCTTCAAGGACATGCTGATCCACGACTTCGACATCTTCCGCTGGATGCTCGACGACGAAGCCGACACGCTGCATGCAACCGGAAGCTGTCTCTCCGATCCGGCGATCGCGGAAGCGGGCGACATCGATTCGACCGCCGTCACGATCCGCACGAAGCGCGGGCGCCTGTGCCAGATCAACACGGCGCGGCGCGCGGCGTATGGCTACGATCAGCGCTTCGAGCTGCTCGGAAGCCGCGGCATGCTGCAGGCGGGCAACGTGCGGCCGACCGAAGTCACCGCGTATTCGAAAACATCAGTGTCGAGCGACGTGCCCGAGGCGTTCTTCCTCGAACGGTATCGCGCGGCGTATGCGCTCGAAATCGCGCATTTCTTCGATGCCGTGACGACCGGCAAGCCTGTGCGCACGACGGTCGCCGATGGCCTCAAGGCGCTCGAACTCGCCGAAGCCGCGACGCGTTCGTGGCGCGAGGGACGTGCCGTCAAGCTCGGGGAGAATGTCGCATGAGCGCGCCGGTTCGCATCGGCATCGTCGGGCTGGGGCGGCTTGGGCGCAAGCATGCGGAGAATCTCGCGTGGCGCGTGCCGGGCGCCGTGCTCGCGGCCGCGTGCAGTCCGGTCGCCGAAGAGCGCAACTGGGCGCGCGTGAGCCTGCCCGAACTCGCGCTTTACGACGACTACGGCGCGCTCCTCGCCGACGAGTCGATCGACGCCGTCTGGCTCGTCACGCCCACTTCGCTGCATCCGGCGCAGATTATTGCCGCGTTGCGCGCGGGCAAGCACGTGTTCTGCGAAAAGCCGCTGTCGCTCGATCTGGGCGAATGCGACCGGGTGATCGAAGAGAGCGCGCTCAGACCGGAGCAGCAGGTGATGATCGGTTTCGTGCGGCGCTTCGATCCGAGCTATCGCGACGCCTTCGACAAAGTCGCAAAGGGCGCGATTGGCCGGCCGTTCATGGTGCGCTCGCAGACCTGCGACAAGAACGATCCCGATGGGTTCTTCGTGCGTTTCGCGCCGACTTCGGGCGGGCTCTTTCTCGATTGCAGCGTCCACGACATCGACCTCGCGCGGTGGCTGCTCGGCAATCCGCGACCGAAGCGCGTGTTCGCGAGCGGGACGATCGCGATCCACGAAGGCCTGCGCGAATGCGGCGACATCGACAATGGCGTCGGCATCTGCGAATTCGAGGACGGACGGCTCGCGGTGTTCTACGCGTCGCGGACGATGGCGCACGGCCACGACACGCAGACCGACGTAATCGGCACGGGCGGGGCGCTCTCGGTCGGGCACAATCCGCGGGCGAATCGCGTGGAGATCGCGGATGCGTCCGGCGTGCGCAACGAATGCACGCCGACCTTCTTCGAGCGCTTCGAAGAAGCGTTTCTGCACGAAGCGCGCGCGTTCGTCGAGGCGTTGCAGGGCGGGGCGCCGACCGGCCTCACGCTCGCCGACGCGCGCGAGGCGACGCGCATCGGCATCGCATTGCGCGAGGCGTTCCAGAGCGGCCAGCCGGTGGATTTGCAGACGCTGCGGTAGAATCGAAACCTTCTGAATGAGGCATAGCGAAGGCTCACCCGATGCAAGTTCACAAGGAAGTCGATGCGCGCGGGCTCAATTGCCCGCTGCCCATTTTGCGGGCCAAGAAGGCGCTGGCGGACATGGAGAGCGGCCAGATCCTGAAGGTCCTCGCTACCGATCCCGGCTCGCAACGCGATTTCGCGGCATTCGCGAAGCAGACCGGCAATGAAATCGTCGAATCGAAGGCAGAGGACAAGACCTTCGTGTTCCTGATGCGCCGCCGCTGAAGGCTTTGCCGAAGCGCCAAAAAATGCCCGCGAGGTAAATCGCGGGCATTTTTACGTCCGGCTTGTCAAAAACGCTCAGCCTTCGAGAACCGGCGAACGCGTCCTCAGATACTCTTCGAAGTCCGCCGCGACTTCCGGATGGCGCAACGCGAATTCCACGGTCGCCTTCAGGTAGCCGAGCTTGCTCCCGCAGTCGAAACGCGTGCCGTGATACTTGTATGCGAGCACTTGCTCGTCGGCGAGAAGTGACTGGATCGCGTCCGTCAGTTGCAGTTCGCCGCCCGCGCCGGGTTTGAGCGCCCGGATGTGGTCGAAGATGCGCGGCTTCAACACATAACGGCCGACCACGCCCAGATTCGACGGCGCCACGGCCGGCTCCGGCTTCTCGACGATCCCCGACAGCTTGAAAATGTTGCTTTCCCATTCCTTGCCGTCGATCACGCCGTAGGACTTCGAATCCTGTGCCGGAATCTCTTCGACGCCGATGACCGAGCTGTGATAGTGATCGAACACTTCGATCATCTGCGTCATCACGGGCGGCTTGCCGTACAGCAAGTCGTCCGCGAGGATCACGGCGAACGGGTTGTCGCCGACGAGCTTCTCGGCGCACAGCACCGCGTGGCCGAGACCGAGCGCTTCGGCCTGACGCACGTAGAAGCAGTCGACGTGGCTCGGCTTGATGCTGCGCACGAGTTCGAGCAGCTTGTCCTTGCCGCGCGCTTCGAGTTCGGCCTCGATCTCATAGGACTTGTCGAAATGATCTTCGATCGCGCGCTTGCTGCGGCCCGTGACAAAGATCATTTCGGTGATGCCGGCCGCCATCGCTTCTTCCACCGCGTACTGAATCAGCGGCTTGTCGACGACGGGCAGCATTTCCTTCGGGCTTGCCTTGGTCGCCGGGAGGAATCGGGTGCCGAGACCTGCAACGGGAAAAACCGCCTTAGTAACTTTTAGCATGTGATGACCCTGATCCTCGTAATCGTATTGAAACATCGAGCGATGTCAGTACTTCTGACGCTCGATCAAGCGGGAAGACGCAATAATTGCGCCTGAAGCTTTGCGATAGTGGTTTCGTATTCTGCCAGCCTTTTTCGCTCCTGTTCAACGACGGCGGCCGGCGCCTTTGCGACAAAACTCTCGTTTCCAAGCTTGGCGCCGCACTTGGACAGCTCGTGCGTGAGACGGTCCACTTCCTTCGACAAACGCTCGCGTTCCGCCGCGACGTCGATCTCGACCTTCAGCACCAGCTTGTTCGCCCCGACGATCGCAACCGGTGCGCCGTGCGCCTGGCTGTCGAGCGTCGCCTCGTCGGCGATGATCTGCACGTCCGACAAGCGCGCGAGCGCCTGGACATAGGGCGCGAACGTGGCGAGACGCGCGGCGTCGCCGGTGGCGAGCATCGGCACCTTCACCGCCGGCGACAAATTCATCTCCCCGCGCAGATTACGGCATGCATCGATGATCGCTTTCAGTTCGGCGGCCCACTGTTCGGCGGATTCATCGATTTTTTCCGGCTGCGCCTGCGGGAAACGCCGCACCATGATCGATGCTTCGCCCTCCCTGGCGCCTTTCGGGTAAGCATCGGTGAGCGGCGCCACCTTTTGCCACAGCGCCTCGGTGATGAACGGAATCACCGGATGCGCGAGGCGCAGCACCGTTTCCAGCACGCGCAGCAACGTGCGGCGCGTGGCGCGCTGCTGTTCCGGCGTGCCGGTCTGGATCTGAACCTTCGCGAGTTCGAGATACCAGTCGCAGTACTCGTCCCACACGAACTTGTAAATGGCGCTTGCGACGTTGTCGAAGCGGTAGTCCGCGAAACCTTTTTCGACTTCCATCTCCACGCGCTGGAGCAGCGACACGATCCAGAAGTCGGCCTGCGAGAAATGCAGGTAGCCGCCCGGGCCGCAGTCGCCCGGCTCGCATGCGCCGGGCTTGCCGAAGCCGCAATCGTGCCCTTCGGTGTTCATCAGCACGAAGCGCGTCGCGTTCCAGAGCTTGTTGCAGAAATTGCGGTAGCCCTCACAGCGTGCCAAATCAAAATTCACATTGCGACCGAGCGTTGCCATCGACGCCATCGTGAAACGCAGTGCGTCCGTGCCGAACGCGGGAATGCCGTCGGGGAATTCCTTGCGCGTCTTTTTCTCGATCTGCGCGGCCTGCTTCGGGTTCATGAGGCCGGTCGTGCGCTTGGCGACGAGCGCATCGAGCCCGATGCCGTCGACGATGTCGATCGGGTCGAGCGTGTTGCCCTTGCTCTTCGACATTTTCTGGCCTTCCGCGTCGCGCACGAGGCCGTGCACGTAGACGGTGTCGAACGGCACCTTGCCGGTGAAATGCGTGGTCATCATTACCATCCGGGCGACCCAGAAGAAGATGATGTCGAACCCAGTCACCAGTACCGAAGACGGCAAAAACGCCTGCAATTCCTTCGTCTCATTCGGCCAGCCGAGCGAGGAGAAGGGCACGAGCGCGGACGAGAACCAGGTGTCGAGGACATCGTCGTCGCGTTTGAGCGCGCCCGTGTAGCCTTGCGACTGCGCTTCGGCGCGGGCTTCGTCTTCCGTCTTCGCGACGAAGATTTCGCCGTTCTCGCCGTACCACGCGGGAATCTGATGACCCCACCACAACTGACGCGAGATGCACCAGTCCTGGATGTTTTCGAGCCACTGGTAATAGGTGGTCGTCCAGTTTTCCGGCACGAACTTGATCTCTCCGCCGCGCACGACATCGAGTGCGGTTTCCGCGATCGACTTGCCCGGATTGAACGTGCCTTCCGGCGCCGGCTTGCTCATCGCGACGAACCATTGGTCGGTCAGCATCGGCTCGATCGCGACGCCCGTGCGGTCGCCGCGCGGCACCATCAGCTTGTGCGGCTTGACCGAATCGAGCAGGCCGAGCGCTTCGAGGTCCGCGACCACTTGCTTGCGCGCCTCGAAGCGATCCATGCCGCGATATTTAGCGGGCGCGTTGTCGTTGATCTTCGCGTCGAGCGTGAGGATTTCGATTTGCGGCAGCTTGTGGCGCTGGCCGACCTGATAGTCGTTGAAATCGTGCGCGGGCGTCACTTTCACGACGCCGGTGCCGAATTCGCGGTCGACGTAATCGTCGGCGATGACGGGGATTTCGCGGTCGGAAAGCGGCAGCACGACCGTCTTGCCGATCAGATGCGCGTAGCGCTCGTCTTCCGGATGCACCATCACGGCGACGTCGCCGAGCATGGTTTCGGGGCGCGTGGTTGCCACCGTGACATGGCCCGAGCCGTCCGGCAGCGGATAGTTGATGTGCCAGAGGCTGCCGTTTTCCTCTTCGCTGACCACTTCAAGGTCGGACACCGCAGTGCCGAGCACCGGGTCCCAATTCACGAGGCGCTTGCCGCGATAGATCAGGCCCTGTTTGTAAAGCGTGACGAACACGTCGCGCACGGCAGCCGACATCTTGTCGTCCATCGTGAAATATTCGCGCGACCAGTCGATCGACGCGCCGAGGCGCCGCACCTGGTTCGTGATGGTCGAGCCGGATTCCTGTTTCCACGCCCAGACGCGCTTCAAAAATTCCTCGCGGCCGAGGTCGTGGCGCGAGACGCCCTTGGCATCGAGCTGGCGCTCGACGACGATCTGCGTCGCGATGCCCGCGTGATCCGTCCCCGGCACCCAGAGCGTGTTGTCGCCGAGCATGCGGTGATAGCGCGTCAAGCCATCCATGATGGTCTGGTTGAACGCGTGGCCCATGTGCAGCGTGCCGGTGACGTTGGGCGGCGGCAGCTGGATCGAGAAATTCTTCGCGCCCGGCTTGAAATCAGGAGCGGCATAACCGCGTTTTTCCCATTCCGGGCCCCATTGGGACTCGATGTCGTGGGGCTCGAAGCTCTTCGCAAGCGTGCTGTCGCTCATGTGTGGAATCTGCCGAAAAATGCGTGAAAAAATGCGGATGAACAGCCAATTATAAGGTTTCGCGACGAGCGTCGGACGAATCGGGGCGGCGGCGCCGAACGTCGCCATCGGAGCGGTCTTATAATGTTCGACCCACCGGAAGACATCCCTCATGCCCGATCTGCTTGCCAACCTGAATCCCGAACAACTCGCCGCCGTGACGCTGCCGAACGAGCCGGCGATGATCCTCGCGGGCGCCGGCAGCGGCAAGACGCGCGTGCTGATCACGCGCATCGCGTGGCTGATCCAGCAGGGTTATGCGTCGCCGTCGACCATTCTCGCCGTCACGTTCACGAACAAGGCCGCGCGCGAGATGATGTCGCGTCTCTCCGCGCTGTTGCCGATCGACACGCGCGGCATGTGGATCGGCACGTTCCACGGCTTGTGCAACCGCATGCTGCGCGCGCATTACCGCGACGCCGGCCTGCCGCAGACGTTCCAGATCCTCGACACCGCCGACCAGCTTTCCGCGATCAAGCGTCTGATGAAGGGCCTGAACATCGACGACGAGAAGTATCCGGCGAAGAATCTCCAGTACTTCATCAACAACGCGAAGGAGCAGGGTCTGCGTCCGAAAGACGTAGATGCGACCGATGCGTTCAATCGCAAGTTCGTCGAACTGTACGAAGCCTACGATCAACAATGCCAGCGCGAGGGCGTCGTCGATTTTCCGGAGCTGCTGCTGCGCTGCTACGAACTGCTCGCGCACAATCCGCCGCTTCGGGCGCATTACCAGGCGCGGTTCCGGCAGATTCTCGTCGACGAATTCCAGGACACCAACAAGCTCCAGTACGCGTGGCTGAAGATGCTCGCGGGCGAGCACAACGCGATCTTCGCCGTCGGCGACGACGACCAGTCGATCTACGCGTTTCGCGGCGCGAACGTCGGCAACATGCACGACTTCGAGCGCGAATTCCGCGTGCGCAATCTGATCAAGCTGGAGCAAAACTACCGCTCGCACGGCCATATTCTCGACACGGCCAACTTCCTGATCGCGAACAACTCGCGACGGCTCGGCAAGAACTTGCGCACGGACGCCGGACACGGCGAGCCGGTGCGCGTCTACGAGGCGGCGACGGATTCGCAGGAAGCGGGCTGGATCGTCGAGGAAATCAAGGCGCTGATCAACACGGGCCTTTCGCGCGGCGAGATCGCGGTGCTGTACCGGAGCAACGCGCAGTCGCGCACGATCGAGCACACGCTCGTGAACGCCGGCATTCCCTATCGCGTCTATGGCGGGCTGCGCTTTTTCGAGCGGCAGGAAGTGAAGCACGCGCTCGCGTATCTGCGCCTGATCGACAACCCGAACGACGACACCGCGTTCGCGCGCGTCGTGAATTTCCCGACGCGCGGCATCGGCGCGCGCTCGATCGAGCAACTCGCCGACGCGGCGCGTCTCTACAACTGTTCGATGGCGGCCGCTGTGCCCTACGTGGCGGGCAAGGCGGGTTCGAGCCTCGGCGCGTTCGCGACGCTCGTCGCGAAAATGCGCGCCGAGACGCAGCAGATGAGCCTGCCGGAGACGGTCGAATACGTGGTCCGCGCGAGCGGACTTGCCGCGCACTACGAAACCGAGCGCGAAGGGCAGGACCGGCTGGAGAATTTGCAGGAACTGGTCAACGCGGCGGCGGCGTTCGTCAGCGAAGAAGGCTACGGGCTCGACACGCCCGCGCGCTCGATTCCGCTGCGGCCGGGCGCGACGGCCGCGCCGGAAATCGCGCTCGCGACCGACGATCCTTCCGTCGACGTGCTGGATGCCGCGAGTCCCGCCGATCCCGCGCAAAACCCCGACACGATGACGCCGCTCGCGGGCTTTCTCTCGCACGCGTCGCTCGAAGCGGGCGACAACCAGGCGCAGGCGGGCCAGGACGCCGTGCAGCTGATGACGGTGCACGCGGCGAAGGGGCTCGAATTCACGGCGGTGTTCATCACCGGGCTGGAAGAGGGCCTCTTTCCGCACGAGAACAGCGCGCAGGAAACCGACGGCCTCGAGGAAGAGCGCCGGCTCGCCTACGTGGCGATCACGCGGGCGAAGGAGCGGCTTTATCTCTCGTTCGCGCAGAGCCGCATGCTGCACGGCCAGACGCGCTACAACATCCGCTCGCGTTTCTTCGACGAGTTGCCCGAAGGCTCGCTCAAGTGGCTCACGCCGAAGGCGGAAGCGGGCGCGCGCTGGGGCGGCCGCGCGGATAACGCCGGCTGGGGCCGCGACTGGTTCGCGCGGCCCGGACGCGAGCGGTCGTCGTCGTCGGATTATGTGAATCCCGATGCGGGCGCGCCCGTGCCCGCGTTCGCCAACCAGCAGCGCGCCGCCGAAACCGGCTTCAAGGTCGGCCAGGCGGTGTTTCACAACAAGTTCGGCGAAGGCACGGTCACGGCGCTCGAAGGCTCGGGCGCCGATGCCCGCGCGCAGGTTCGCTTCAAGCGGCACGGCGAAAAATGGCTCGCGCTCGCGGTCGCGAAGCTGCAAGCCGTGGAATGACGGGGCGAGTCGAGATGCTCGGCATCATGGCGGCGCTGCCGCAGGAACTCGGCGACCTCATCGCGGATATGCGCGCCACAGGCGAAGTCGAAACGATCACGCTCGGCCAGCGCGAATATCACGTCGGCGAGGCGCATGGCGTGCGGTGTGTCGCGACGCTCGCGCGCATCGGCAAGGTCGCCGCCGCCACGACGGCCACCGCGCTCATCCACGAATTCGGCGCGGAGGCGATCGTGTTCACCGGCGTCGCGGGCGGCGTGCACGCGGATGTGCAGGTGGGCGACATCGTTGTCGCGGACACGCTTTTGCAGCACGACCTCGACGCGTCGCCGCTCTTTCCGCGCTTCGAGGTGCCGCTGCTCGACAAAGCGCGCTTCGAAACCTCCCCCGAACTGAGCGCGCTGCTCGTCGCCGCGTCCGAGGCGTTTCTCGAACAGGCCGGCGATACGCTGCGGGAGCGCTTCACGGTGAGCCGCCCGCGCGTGCATCGCGGTCTGATCGTGAGCGGCGACCGCTTCATCGCGAGCCACGATGCCGTGCTCGCGTTGCGCGAAGTCTTGCCGGACGCGCTCGCCGTCGAGATGGAAGGCGCCGCGCTCGCGCAGGTCTGCTACGAGTACGGCGTGCCGTGCGCGGTCGTGCGCACGATCTCCGATACCGCCGACGCCGCCGCGCCCGCTTCCTTCGCCGAATTTCTCATGGCGATCGCCGGGGCGTATTCGTCCGGCATCCTGTCGCGCTTTCTGCGCTCACGCTCCTGAGTCGCGTCGCGCTTCCATCGGCATAAACCCGCTTGTAGTTGAGAATGATTCTCAATACAATAGGTTTCGCACGAGACAAGGGGCCCGACATGCCACGCGCGTCAACTGAACCGAATTCATCCGCAATACCCCTCGACACGCCCGCCGTCGCGATCTCCGTGAACGCGGCGAAGGTGCTCGACACCACGCGTCGTGCGTGGGCGACGAGCGCCGTCTGCGCGCCCGCGCAAAGCGAGCGCGCCGCGCCGAAGGCGTCGAAAAGACGGGTGAAGGCGCGCCGGTCGCAGTGGGGCAACTTCGTCGCCGCCTTCAACTACTGGAGCCCGAAACCGCTGTGATTGCTTCCGACCTCGCTCCGACCTCCGCGACGGCCGCGGCCATCCAGCCCCCCGACCAGCCGATGCACGACGCGAGCCGCTTCCCGCTCGTGCGGCTGCGCCGCCGCGCGGTGAAGCCGGGTTATGCGTTCGCGTGGCGCGTCGAAATGCAGCGCCTGCTCGCGCTGAAGACGCCGTTCGTCATCGTGTCGGAGCACGGCGCGGACGAAACCCTCGACGACACGCGCCTGCGCACCGCGTGGCTGCGCGCGCAGTCGGCGACGCTCGCGGCGTACTGCCGCGGCTTCATCGTGATCGAACCGCGCATCGAAGCACGCGCGACGACGCGCGAAGCGTGGCGCATCGTCACAGCGCACGGCGGCGTGCGCACGGTCGTGGTGTCGAGCATGCGGGTGGCCGTCGATCTCGCGCCCGTGCTGCTCAAGCACTCGCCGGCCGAACCGCGCGCGGATGCGGCGCCCGTCCGCCGCCGCGCGCATAGGGCGGTCCCTCTCTAGCACGCCCTGTCGGGCTGCTCTATGCTCTGAAGCAGACTGCACACTGCTATCAGAGGGAGCGAATGACGACTTATCGCGAGGAGTTTCGCCGTTCGATCGAAGCGCCCGAGGCATTCTGGGGCGAACAGGCACGCCGCATCCACTGGGAAACCCCGTTCGAGAAGGTGCTCGACGACAGCCGCCCGCCGTTCGCGCGCTGGTTCGTCGGCGGGCGCACGAATCTCTGCTACAACGCGGTCGACCGTCACCTCGCGTCGCGCGCGCAGCAGGATGCGCTGATCTACGTTTCCACCGAGACGGGCATCGAGCGCCGCTACACGTATGCGGAACTGCATGCCGAAGTGAACCGGATGGCGGCCGTGATGCGCTCGCTGCACGTGAAGAAGGGCGATCGCGTGCTGATCTATCTGCCGATGATTGCCGAAGCGCTCTTCGCGATGCTCGCCTGTGCGCGGCTCGGCGCGATTCATTCGGTCGTGTTCGGCGGCTTCGCGGCGCCGAATCTCGCGGCCCGCATCGACGATGCGAAGCCCGCGCTCATCATCACCGCCGACGCCGGCGCGCGCGCGGGCAAGGTGATCGACTACACGCCGCTCGTCGACGAAGCGCTTTCGCGCGCCGAATACAAGGTGCCGCAGGTGCTTCTGATCGACCGCCAGCTCGCCCCGGAGCGCCTGCAGGCGCCGTATCTCATCGCCTACGAACCGCTGCGCGAACAGTTCTTCGATGCCTGCGTGCAGTGCGAATGGCTCGAATCGAACGAGCCGTCGTATGTGCTCTACACGTCGGGCACGACCGGGCGGCCGAAGGGCGTGCAGCGCGATGTCGGCGGCTACGCGGTCGCGCTCGCGGCATCGATGGAACACATCTTCCAGGGCGCGGCGGGCGACGTGATGTTCACCCCGTCGGATATCGGCTGGGTGGTCGGCCACAGCTACATCATCTATGCGCCGCTGATCGCCGGGCTCACGACCGTCATGTACGAAGGCACGCCGGTGCGCCCGGACGGCGGCGTCTGGTGGCGGCTCGTCGAGCAGTACAGGATCAACCTGATGTTCACCGCGCCGACCGCGATCCGCGTGCTGAAAAAGCAAGACCCGCAGCTGATGCAGCAGGCGGATTTGTCGAGCCTGCGCACGCTCTTCCTCGCGGGCGAGCCGCTCGACGAACCGACCGCGCAATGGATCCAGGGCGCGCTCAGAAAACCCGTCGTCGACAATTACTGGCAGACCGAAACCGGCTGGCCGATGATCGCGATCCCGCACGGCATCGAAGATCTGCCGCCGAAGCTCGGCTCGCCGGGCGTGCCGTCGATGGGCTTCAACCTCAGCCTGCGCGACGAGCAGACAGGCGACATCTGCGCGCCGGGCGAGAAGGGCGTGATCGCGCTCGGCTATCCGCTGCCGCCCGGCTGCATGCAGACCGTGTGGGGCGACGACCGACGTTTCGTCGATACATACTGGAAGAGCGTGCCGAACCAGCAGGTCTATTCCACCTTCGACTGGGGCGTGCAGGACGACGACGGTTATGTCTCTATCCTCGGCCGCACCGATGACGTCATCAACGTGGCGGGGCACCGGCTCGGCACGCGCGAGATCGAGGAAGCGCTGTCCAGCCACCCGGCGGTGGCGGAAGTGGCGGTCGTCGGCGTCGCGGATGCGGTGAAGGGGCAGGCGGCGTTCGCGTTCGTCGTGCTGCGCGACGCGGATCGCCTGAACGCGCCGGGCGTGCGCGAAGGACTGGAAGCGGAACTCGCGCATACCGTCGATACGCAACTGGGCGCGATCGCCCGGCCGGCGCGCGTGCATTTCGTCTCGATGCTGCCGAAGACGCGCTCGGGCAAGCTCCTGCGTCGCGCGATCGCCGCGCTCGCGGAAGGGCGCGAACCGGGCGATCTGCCGACCATCGAGGACATCGGCGCGTTGCAGCAGGTGAAGGCGGCGCTCGGCGCGGGAGGCTGAAACACGCGTCATGCGCATCAAAAAAACGCCCGCTTCGACAGCGTCGAAGCGGGCGTTTTCGCAAGCAAGCGTGAAGAGCGTCGTCAGGCCGTTTTCGGCTTCGGCTCCGACGTGCGCGGCAGCAGCACGGCCAGCATGCCGATCAGCGGCAGGAACGAACAGAGCTTGTACACGTAGTCGATGCTGGTCGTATCGGCGAGATGGCCGAGCACCGCGGCGCCCACGCCGCCCATGCCGAACGCGAAGCCGAAGAAGAGCCCCGCCACCATCCCGACCTTGCCCGGAATCAGTTCCTGCGCATAGACGAGGATCGCCGAGAACGCCGACGCCAGCACGAGCCCGATGATCACCGACAGCACGCCGGTCCAGAACAGGTTCGCGTAGGGAAGCAGCAGCGTGAACGGCGCGACGCCGAGAATCGACACCCAGATCACGACCTTGCGCCCGATCCGGTCGCCGACCGGCCCGCCGATGATCGTGCCCGCCGCGACCGCCGCGAGGAACACGAACAGATGCACCTGCGCGCTTTGCACCGACAGCCCGAACTTGCTGATCAGATAGAACGTGAAGTAGCTCATGATGCTCGACATGTAGAAGTACTTGGAGAACACGAGCAGCACGAGCACGCTCATCGCGAGAATCACCTTGTTGCGCGGCAGGGTGGCATGCGCGGCGTGCGCGCGGCCTTTCTTTGCCGCGGGATGGCGCTTGTACCAGCGCCCGATGTTAGCCAGCACGACGATCGCGACCAGCGCCGCCGCCGAGAACCACGCGATGCTCTTCTGTCCGTGCGGGATCACGATCAGCGCGGCGAGGAGCGGCCCGAGCGACGAACCGGCGTTGCCGCCCACCTGGAAGAGCGACTGCGCGAGACCGTGCTTGCCGCCCGAGGCCATGCGCGCCACCCGCGACGATTCCGGATGGAACACCGACGACCCGCAGCCGACGAGCGCCGCCGCGACGAGCAGCGTCGGGAAGTTGCCCGCGACCGACATCAGGAGCAGCCCGCAAAGCGTGAAGCCCATGCCGACGGGCAGCGACCAGGGTTTCGGATGCTTGTCGGTGTAGAGGCCGACGAGCGGCTGCAGCAGCGACGCCGTGATCTGGTAGGTCAGCGTGATGAGCCCGATTTGCGCGAACGAGAGCGCGAATTGGCTCTTGAACATCGGATAGATCGCGAGGATCAGCGACTGGATCATGTCGTTCAGCAGATGCGAGAAGCTGATCGCACCCAGGACCGAATAGACCGTGCGTTGCGCGGCGGCCGGCGGCGCGGAAACGGAAGGCGCCGCACTGAGCGCGGCTTTGTCGATGCTCGTTTGCATGGTGAAAAGTCTGCCGGAAGGTGGTCTCTTGGAATTTTTTTCAGCCGCTCGCTGTATTAGGCGATTCATGAGCAGGTCGAATAGGACGTAGTTTAGTTTGTCCGGTACGCGTTGTCCTGCCAACCTTTGTCGCGAATTGGACATGCCGCGCGGCGGCGGCGCGATTTGCGCACGCACGTTTTTTTTGGTCGGTTATAACGCGTCGACGGCGGCGAGAAACGCAAGCGGCGCGCGGCTTCATCCGAATCCGGGCGCGGGAAATACCCTACTCAAGATTTGCGACGCGACGGCCGTAGACCAGTGACAAAGGCATGCGTCTTTCGACGACGCGGCCTGCAACCAGAATCATTCGGGGAATGAATCGATGAAACCGTTTTTGCTGCGCGGCCATGCCGGCGCGGGCTCAGTCTCGCAAGCTTCAAAGGATGCATCCAGAACGCGCCGCGCGGCGGCCGGCCGTGGCGGGTTGTCGGTGAAGGCGTCGCTCAGGCTCGCCTTCGCGCTCGTGCTGGCAGGGACGCTCGCGATCGGCGCGATCGCGCTCACGCAGATCGGCCGTCTGAACGACTCGACCGGCTCGATCTACACACAAGGCTACGTCGCGAGCCGGGCCGCCGAGGAAACGCGCGGCGATCTCTTGCGCGCGAGCCGCTCGCAAAAGATGCTGCTCACCGCGACCACGGCCAAGGAACGCGACGAACTCGGCGCGCAGATCGAAGAGGCGCTGGCTGCGATCGGCAAGGAACAGGCGCAGTTGCAGCAGCACATCGACGCGTCCGACCAGGATGCGCTCGCGCAGCAGAAGCGTTTCGCGGCGGGCGTCACGAAATGGAGCGAGAACCTGCGCAGCTTCGTCAAGCTCGTGAAGGAGCAGCCGCTCGACCTGTCGCAGATGAACTGGCAGGTCGGCATCCAGGACGTGTCGCTGCTGGTCGAAACGGGCAAGCTCGAAAAGATGGTCGACGATCTCGTCGCGCGCCGGGGCGCCGCCGCGAAGGCGACCATCGATGCCGCCGCGTTCATCTATCAGTCGTCGTTCGTGATGGTGTCGGCGCTGACGGTGGCGCTCTTCGTCCTTGCGATCGTCGTGAGCGAATGGGTGGTGCGACGCCTCGCGGGACAGCTCGGCGGCGAGCCGGGTTATGCGAAGGAGATTGCGAGCCGCATCGCGGCGGGCGACCTCTCGAACCGCATCGACCTCTCGACGCGCGACAACGCGAGCATGCTGCGCGCGCTCTCGGACATGCAGTCGGGGTTGTCGTCGACGGTCGGCGAGATTGCGGCGAGCGCCGAGGCGATCGCTTCGGCGTCGAGCGAGATTTCGACGGGCAACGTCGACCTCTCGCATCGCACGGAGGAGCAGGCGGTCGCGCTCGAAAAGACGGCGGCGAGCATGGAGCAACTGACCTCGACGGTGCGTCAGAACGCCGACAACGCGCAGCAGGCGAGCATGCTGGCGCACAACGCGTCGGAGATCGCGGAGAAGGGCGGCGAGGTGGTCGGACGCGTGGTCGCGACGATGGAGCAGATCAACGCGAGCGCGAAGAGTATCGGCGACATCATCGGTGTGATCGAGGGTATCGCGTTCCAGACGAACATTCTCGCGCTCAATGCGGCGGTCGAGGCGGCGCGCGCGGGCGAGGAGGGGCGTGGTTTCGCGGTGGTGGCGGGCGAAGTGCGATCGCTCGCGCAGCGTTCGTCGGCGGCGGCCAAGGAGATCAAGGGCTTGATCCACGCGTCGGTATCGCGCGTGACGGACGGCTCGACCTATGCGCACGAGGCTGGCGCCACGATGGACGAAGTGGTGAAGGCGGTCAGGCGCGTGACCGACATCATGGGCGAGATTTCGGCGGCGTCGGCGGAGCAGAAGAGCGGCATTGAGGAGATCGGCCGCGCTGTCACGCAGATGGACGCCGGGACGCAGCAGAATGCCGCACTCGTGGAGCAGGCGGCTGCCGCCGCGCAGTCACTCGATGATCAGGCGAGGGCGTTGAAGGGATTGGTCGGGAAGTTTCAGTTGCACTGAGGGGTGTGCTGGCGCTTTGTGGAACACCGTTTGATGTTCTTCCGCTTCTATGGAACCTGCTTTCTTAGCGGTCTATTTGCTCTGCCCCTGTCCGGGGCGGGACTTACTTTCTTTGCTGCTGCAAAGAAAGTAAGCAAAGAAAGCAGCTTTTTCAGGCAGCAGTTTTGAGGCGGCAACGCTCTTGAAGTACTGAGTGGACATACCGCCTAAGTGTCCCCCTCAAAGGTCTTTAGCGACTTGGCGCGATTAACCACTGTGTCATCGCACAGTGAAGTTTTTGGTAAGGCAATCATCCTTTCGTCCGCGCTTCGCGGACGAAAGGCATAAACAGAAAACCGTTGGTCCACAGCCGCCGGAACCGCGAACATGAACCGCGCGACCCATGCACCTGACGTCCGAGCGAAGCGAAGATGGATGTATGACTGCTGTACCGTTGTATTCGCTGCGCGATGACACAGCGGTTAATCGCACCAAGTCGCTAAAGACCTTTGAGGGCGACACTTAGGCGGTATGTCCACTCAGTGCTTCAAGAGCGTTGCCGCCTCAAAACTGCTGCCTAAAAAGCTGCTTTCTTTGCTTACTTTCTTTGCAGCAGCAAAGAAAGTAAGTCCCGCCCCGGACAGGGGCAGAGCTAATAGACCGACGCGAAAACAAGTTCCACAGAAGCGCAGAATCCCCCAAAGCGCCAGCACCCCCTAGAGCAATTCAACTTCCTTCCAATCCGCATTGGAAAAGAACCGACTAAGCTCCCGCGTGAGCTCATTGAGCGCGCCCATCTCCGGCGGCGTGATCTTGCGCACTTGCGGCGAAAGCGTCCAGTCGCCATAAACGAGCGCGACTGTCGAGTCGTTGGCCTTCACGGGCAGCAGCACGAAAGCCTTGGCATCGCCGAATGCCTGCTTGAACCAGCGCGGCAAACGCGCGTCGATCCGCGGATCGTGCGCATTCTCGATGAAGATGCCCACCGGATTCGAGATCGCAAGATGAAACACATCCGGCTGGAAAGCGGCCGCGAACTGCAGCGTCGGCAGCATCCGCTCGACGTTCGGACCGAGCCCCAGCCGCGCGTGGAATTCATCGTTGGCCTGGCGCACGAAGACCACCGTCCGCGAAAAGCCCAGGCCCGCGAGCACCGCCTCGGAAGCCAGCGCGAGCACCGGCCCGAGCGCGTTCTTCGAAGGCAACGCGCGCAAATCGTCCAGTCCCGCGCCGATCCGCGCTTCCGCCGATACCCCCGCGCGCGCGATCGCGTCGGCGTTCGCACGCAATTCGACGATCTCGCGCATCACGCCGTCGCCGCTCTCTTCGTTCGCGAGCGCAATGCTCATCGCGGCAAGCGTCTCGGCGTCGGTGTTCAGCGCGCCGCTGTAACGGTTCGCGATATCAACCAACAGCGACTCGCGATTTTCGCCCGCCATGTTCTGCGCCGTCAGCGCATCGGCGACTTCGGTCGAATAGTTCGTCACGGCCTGCAGCCACGCGACATGGCGCGGCACGGTCTGGTCGGGCGCCTGCGGGTCGCTCGCGCGCATGCCCGCGCGGATCGTCTCCGGCAGCCGCCAGCGGTCCGCCGCCTCGATGCCGATCTCCTCGAACGAGACGCCGAGCAGCGCCGCGCACGCGCTGCTGTCGCTGATGTTCTCGACGGCGGCCTTGCGGCGCAACTGGTCCCACTCGCTTTCCAGATAAAACGCGACCAGCAGCTTGCCGATCTGCCGCATCAGCGTGCAGACCACCGCTTCCTCGGCCGAACGCAGGTCGGTGTGCTCGGTGATCTGGCGCGCGACCGCGCCCGAGAGCAGCGTGCGGTTCAGTTCGAGCTTGGCGTCGATGCGGCGCGGCACGCTCGCATGAAAGTGATCGACGAGCTTCAGCCCGACGACGAGATGCCCGACCGCGTCCATGCCGAGCACCATCAGCGCGCGCGTCACGGTCGTGATGTTGCCGCCGAAGGCCATGTACATCGCCGAATTGGCGAGGCGCAGCACCTTCTGCGTGAGGCCGAAATCCGACAGCACGACTTGCACGAGGGCAGTGAAGTCGAGGTCGTCGTCGCTCATCGCGGACACGGTCGTGCGCAACGCCTGCGAGAGCATCGGGAAGTCCCCGCGCTCGCTCATGCGCTGCCACAACTTGTCCAGTAATTCGGCCTTGACGGTGCTTGCCATGCGTAGTGTGAGAAAGCCCTGCTGTGCCGCGGCCAACGGGCCGGCGCGGCGTCAATCTTCGGCCCGTTCCCGCCGTACGAAAAGCGGAGAAACGGGCCGGAACGATACTCGGTGCTGCAGTGATACGGCGATACGACGATACGGCGACGTGAGGCGGCGATGCGAGGTGGTTTGCGCGGCACGCTCCCGGATTAAAACACGAACGTGCCCTATCTCATAATGCCTCGTGAAGGAAGAGCGAGTTCGACTGGAACGACCGTGCAAGCTCTTCCGACGGCAGCGCGTGGCTGATGAGCCAGCCCTGGATGTGATCGCAGCCCATTTCGGTCAGAAGGTCGCGCTGCGCTTCGGTTTCGACGCCTTCCGCGACCAGTTCCAGCCCGAGCGACTGCGCGAGCCCCACCACCGCGCTCACGATCGCGCGGTTGTTGCGGGAGGTAAGCAGGTTTTCGACAAAACTGCGGTCGATCTTGAGCTTCGAGAGCGGAAAGCGCTGCAAATAGGCGAGGCTGGAATAGCCGGTGCCGAAGTCGTCGACGGCGAAACGGATGCCGAATGCCCTGAGCTTCTGCAGGAGCCGCGTCGCTTCTTCGGGATCGTGCATCAGAAGGCTCTCGGTGATCTCGAACACGAGCCGCCGCGGATCGAGCCCCGTCAGCGTGAGCGCTTCCTGCACCGCGAAGGTGAAACGCTTGTCGCGGAACTGCTGCGGCGACACGTTCACCGACACGTAGTGGAGCCGGATGCCGATCGCGTCCCATTGCACGAGCTGCATGCACGCGGCTTTCAGCACCCAGTTGCCAAGATAGTTGATGAGGCCGATCGATTCGGCGAGCGGGATGAACGTCGTCGGCGGCACGAGCCCGTGCACCGGATGCTGCCAGCGCATCAGCGCCTCCACGCCCACCACGCCGCCCGAGTGGCTGCTCGTGATCGGCTGGAAGTGCAGCGCAAACTCGCCGTTGCGCACGGCCTCGTAGAGATCGGCTTCGAGCTTGAGGCGCTCGGCGTCGGTCGGGTCGTCGTCGACCGCGTGGAACACGAGCGTGTTGCCGCCCGACGACTTCGCCTCGGCGAGCGCGTGATCGGCCATGCGCAGCAGATGCGCGCCCGCCGTGCTGCCCGGGCCGCCGGTTTCGTCGGCGCTCGTTGCCGGATCGGCCTGATCGGGATAGAGCGCGACGCCGACGCTCGCGGAAAGATGCGTGTGCTGCCCGCGATAGCGATACGGCTGCGCGATCGCCGTCAGCACGCGCCGGCCGAGACTTTCGGCGGCTTCGGCGCTCGTCCCCGCCGGCAGCAGGACGGCGAACTCGTCGCTCGCGACGCGCGCCACGCGCTCGCCGTGCCCGGCCGCGTGCTGGATGCGCCGCGCGGTTTCGCGCAGCATGTCGTCGCCGGCGTCGTAGCCGAGCGCGCGGTTGATGCGCTGGTAGTCGTCGATGTCGACGAGCACGAGCGCCGCCTGCGTGCGCGTGTGCTCGGCTTCCGCCTGCACGGCGTTGACCGCGGCGATCAGCGCGGTGAGGTTTTCGAGGCCCGTCAGCGGGTCGTGGTGGAGCGCATGCGTGAGCCGCGCCTCGTTGTCGCGCCAGTGCGAGACGTCGAACGCAGCGAGCGCGAAGCCCGGCACGCCCGCTGCCGTGGTCGAAAGGAGACGCAGTTCGACCGGGATCGGATACGTCAGCGACTTGACGAGCGACAGCGTCGCGGCTTCGAGCCTGCCGCTTGCGTGCGCGCGTGCCACGAGCGCGTTCAGTTCGTCGGCTTCGTTCGACGCCACGAGGTCGTGAAGCGTCAGCATGCCGAGATAGTCGCGGTGATAGCCGATGAAGCTGATGCTCGCATCCGACACGTAGACAAAGCGCAATGATTCGTCGAGCTGGGCGAGGAAGTCGACCGTGCCGAGCGTCGCCTCCAGCTGCGCCGGCAACGAACGCGCGGCGGGTGCCGCCGGCGTGGATTCGAGCGCTTCGGCCGCTGCGGGGCTGGGAACGTCCGCTGCCGCGCGGCTGGCGTTCGCGCCGTCTGCGGCCGGCGCGTGCGCATGCCGCTTCGACGCGCCGATGAGACCGAGCGCGTTGTCGAGTGCGGCGCGCCAGAGGCGGCGGGGGACGGTGTTCCGGTTCGCTTGCATGTTCTTGTGATGGCCTTCTGGTTGCGTGACCTGTCGGAGGACGCGTGGCGGCACGTCCGCTTGGGAGACTGCCCGCGCGGATTTCACGCGCGCGTTTTCGCGCCTTTTCGCGCAACAGGTACACGCCCTATCAGGCAGGTTATCGGCTATGTCACGAATTACTTTAGTGAACGCGCACGCCCCGCAAGCGCCACCGCGAAGCGGCCCGCCAGCGCCGATCGACGATATTTTTCTGGCCGCCGGGATGCTCTGAGCGCCGTGGTTTTCGGTTAAAGTGTCGCGGCGGTTACGGAATTTCCTACCGAACTTTGGTTGAAAACGCCCTGCGCCAGCGCAAGTTTCGTTTCTTTTACCGATTCCAGCCCGCCTCCTCGACTTGCCCGCCCATGTGTGATACGAGTTCGGTTCGGCCTTCGTTGGCCGGTACGCCGGCGCATCCCATGCGGCGCGTCAGGGCGTGCGGGTCGAGCACATACTGTTGAGTCATGGACGATTGAGTCATGGACGATTCGTTGCAGCCGACCGAGCCGGACGACGCGCGCGAACCGGAAAGCGTCTTTCTCGGACGCCAGCCGATTCTCGATCGCTCCGGCGCGCTCCACGCCTATGAGCTGTTGTTCCGCGACAGCCTGGACAATCGCGCGCCCGTCCACGACGACGTCCAGGCGACCGCGCATGTCGTGGCGCGCACGGTCGGCGAGATCGGCGTGTCGGCGGTGCTCGGCGACTATCGCGGCTACGTGAACATGAACCGGGCGCTGCTCTTCGACGACATCGTCCACATCATGCCGCCCGAGCGTTTCGTGCTCGAAGTGCTCGAAACAGTCACCTTCGACGCCGCGCTCTTCCGGCGCTGCGCGCAGTTGCGCGACGCGGGCTTCCAACTCGCCCTCGACGATGTCGTGCAGCTCGACGACGCGCTGCTCGCGGCGCTCCCTTACGTCGACACGGTGAAGATCGATTTCCTCGCCACCGATCAGAGGACGCTGCCCGCGCTCGCGGCGGAGGTCAAGCGCAGCGGCCGGGCGCTGCTCGCCGAAAAGATCGAGACGCACGAGCATTTCCAGCGCGCCCGCGATCTCGGCTTCGATTACTTCCAGGGTTACTTCTTCGCGCGTCCGCAGGTGCTCGCGACGCGGCGTCCCAGCGCATCGCGCGTCGCGCTGATGCGGCTTCTGTCGCTGCTCGCCGACGACCCCGCCATGCGCAGCCTCGAAGCGGAGTTGAAGCGCAATCCCGAAGTGGTCGTGCAACTGCTGCGCGTCGCCAATTCGAGCGCGTTCGGCTTGAGCCGGCATGTTTCGTCGCTGCGCGATGCCATCGCGGCGATCGGCACACGGCAGATCACCCGCTGGACGCAACTCCTGCTCTACGCCGACGGGCGCGGCCTGTCGTGGCGGTCGGACCCGCTCGTGCAACTGGTCGGCACGCGGGCGCGTTTCATGGAACTGGCGGCGCGGGTGTTGCGTCCATCGGATGATGCGTTCGCCGATTCCGCGTTCATGACCGGCATTTTCTCGCTGGTGCACGTGGTGCTCGACATGGCGGCCGCCGAGGCGCTGACGCGCCTGAGCCTCTCCGAGGCGATCCGCGAGGCGATCGTCGACGGACGCGGGCCGCTTGGCGTGCTGCTGCGGATTTCGCAGGCGGCCGACCGGGGCGACATCCCCGAAGTCGACGCGAGCCTCGCCGACGCCGCGTTCGCACGGCTGACGCCGGCGGTGCTGGCGAAGCTTCAGGTCGAGGCGGCGACGTGGTTTGCCGCGCATCGGCTGGAATGAAGCGGCTGGAATGAGACGGCTGGAATAAGACATGCGTTGTTTTCCCCGGACGCTGCACGGCGCCCGTTACCCGAAGGCTGACGAGACACGAGGAAACACATGAAACGCAACTTTGCAGGCAGGATGCGGGCGGCTGCGCTGGGCGCCGGACTCGCGGCATACGCCCTCGTCGCGTTCGCGACGCTCAAGCCGGGCGAGCGTGCGCCGTCGTTCGTGGCGCAGGCATCGCTCGGCGGCAACGTGTACAACTACTCGCTCGCCGACGAGCTGAAGAAGGGCCCGGTCGTGCTGTACTTCTATCCGGCGGCGTTCACCAAGGGCTGCACGATCGAGGCGCACGAATTCGCCGAAGCGGTCGACCAGTACAAGGCCGAGGGCGCGACGGTGATCGGCGTGTCGCACGACGACATCGACACGCTCAAGCGCTTCTCCGTGAGCGAATGCCGCAGCAAGTTCCCGGTGGCGGCGGACGCGGGTTCGCAGATCATCAAGTCCTACGACGCGTCGATGCCGATGAAGGCGTCGATGGCTAATCGCGTGTCGTACGTGATCGCGCCCGACGGCACCGTCATCTACGAGTACACGAGCCTCTCGCCGGAGAAGCACGTCGCGAACACGCTGCAGGCGCTGCGAGAGTGGAACGCGAAGCACCACGCGCAATGACGCTCGTCCTTTTCACCCACGCCGGCTGAGTCGCGAGCATGCCGATCGTCGTCGCGCTCGCCGCCCTCGTCGCGCTGATCTACGGCGCGGTGTGGTCGTTTCACGCGCTGTCGGCGCATTTCGGGCTCGGCGTCGCGACGGGCGTGGCGGCAATGGCGGCGGCGCTGGTCGTCGCGGGGATTCTGTATCTGCTCTATCGCATCCGCGAAGTCGCGCCGAACATCGCGCGCGGGCAGGACGGCGACTGGACCCACGAACTGAGGCGCGAGTGGGGCGGCGTGCGCCTCGCGGCGGGCAAGCGGCTGTGCGATCTGCGCGTCGGCGGGGAACGCGGCGGCTACATTTTCGCGGACCTGCGCGGCGTGCGGATGGAACCGGGTGCGAGCGCGGATGGCGCCTGGCAGGTCCTGCTCGACGTCAAGGACGCGAAGCGCGGCGAATGGCGCCTGCCGATGCGCGACAGGCGCGAGGCGCTCAAGTGGACGCGCATTCTGACGCGCGCGGTGGAGCAGAAGTTGTAGCGCAGCTCACCCGTGATACCCCATATCGCCGCGCACTTTCCCGCGAAACACCCAGTACGACCAGATCACGTACAACACGATGATCGGCAGCAGGAACATCGTCCCGATCAGCAGGAACTGCTGTGACAGCGGCGCCGCCGACGCGTCCCATAATGTCACCGAAGGCGGCGCGATGAACGGCCACAGGCTGATCACGAGACCGGTGAACGCCAGGAAGAACAGTCCGATCGAGCAGAGAAACGGCACGACGTCGCGGTCCTTGTCGAGGCTCGACCAGAGCGTCCACGTCAAAAGCGCCGTGAGCACGGGCACGGGCGCGAACAGGAAGCTCACCGGGAAATCGAACCAGCGCGCGGCGATGCGCGCGTCCTTGAGCGGCGTCCAGATGCTGATCAGCAAAATGAACGCGATCACGCCGATGAGCGCGAAGCGCGCCATCCGGCGTCCCCACGCCTGCAGGTCGCCCTCGGTCTTGAGCACGAGCCACGTCGTGCCCTGCAACGCATAGCCGAACACGAGGCCCGCGCCTGTCAGGAGCGGAAACGGCGCGACCCAGTCCCAGCTCGTTCCGGAAAACACGCGTCCCTCGATCGGGAAACCCTGGATGAACATGCCGAGCACGATCCCCTGCGAGAACGTCGCGACGAGCGAGCCATAGCCGAACGCGCTGTCCCAGAGCCACTTGCGCGCGCCGACCACTTCGCGGAACTCAAACGCGACGCCGCGGAAGATCAGCCCGAGCAGCATGAAGAGAATCGGGAAATAGACGGCCGGCACGATGATCGCGAACGCGAGCGGAAACACCGCGAGCAGCCCGCCGCCGCCGAGGATCAGCCAGGTTTCGTTGAAGTCCCAGACGGGCGCGACCGAGTTGATCATCATGTCGCGATCGTGAGCGTCGCGCCGCAGCAGAAACACCATGCCGACGCCGAGGTCGAAGCCGTCGAGCAGCACGTACATGAACACCGCCAGCGCAAGAATGGCGGCCCAGAGTGGCACGAGGTCAAGCATCGCGGAGTCTCCTGTCGACCCGAGTTGGCGCTGTCGGCCAGAGTTGGCGCTTTAGCGCTTACTCTGGCCCCATGCGCCTTACTCTGGTCCCATGCAACGAAGTGCGGTCGACCCGAGTTGGCGCTGTCGGCCAGAGTTGGCGCTGTCGACCCGAGTTGGCGCTGTCGGCCAGAGTTGGCGCTTTAGAGCTTACTCTGGTCCCATGCGCTTACTCTGGCCCCATGCGCCTTACTCTGGTCCCATGCAACGAAGTAGCGTCCGACCGGAGTATGCGTTTCGCGCTTAATCCGGTCCCATGCAAGTTGCAGTCACGCGCGCGGCGGCGGTTCGGTGCCCTTCGCGGCCGATGCCGCGACGGCCTTGTTCGACAGCGCCGAAAGCGGCCGCGCGGCACGCTTCTCCGGTTCGAGCCGATCGCCTTCGTGGCCCTGCGCCGTCTCCGACGGCCCGACGCGCACGAGCCGGCGCAGCAGCGTGAAACCCGCGCCGAAAATGACGAGATACGCGAGCACGTAGAGCAGCCACGAGAGCCCGACATTCGCCGCGGTGAGCGACGGCGTCACCGAGTCCTTCGTGCGCAGCAGGCCGTAGATGGTCCACGGCTGGCGGCCCGCTTCGGTCGTCGTCCAGCCGGCGATCACCGCGATGAACCCGAGCGGCATGCCGAGCGTCGCGCAGCGCAGCCACGCGCGGCTTTGTTCGAGCCGGCCGCGCGCGAAGAGCACGATGCCGGACAGCACGAGCGCGAACATCAAAAGCGCGATGCCGACCATGATCCGGAACGCGAAGAACACGACCGCCACCGGCGGCCGGTCCTCGCGAGGGAACGCCTTGAGGCCCTGCACCGTGCCGTTCGGATCGTGCGTCAGATAGATGCTGCCGAGCACGGGAATCGCGATTTCGAAGTGATTCATCTCGGCGTCCTGATCGGGGATCGCGAAGAGATTGGCGGGCACGCGCGAACCGGTTTCCCACAGGCCCTCCATCGCGGCGATCTTGGCCGGCTGATGCTTGAGCGTATTGAGACCGTGCATGTCGCCGATCACCATCTGCACCGGCACCATGATGACGAGAAAGATCAGCGACATCTTAAGCATCACGCGGCTTTCCTCCAGCGCCCGCCGCTGCAGCACGTACCTCGCGCCGACGCCGAGGATCACGAACGCCGCCGTCACGAGGAACGCGCTCACCGTGTGCCCGAGCCGGTACGGAAACGACGGCGTGAAGATCACGTCGAAGAAGCTGACGACTTCAAAGCGGCCGTCCGGCAGGATCCGGTGGCCTTGCGGCGTCTGCATCCAGCTGTTGACGGCGAGAATCCAGAACGACGAGATCACGGTACCCGCCGCCACGAAGATCGCCGACATCACGTGCGCCCACTGCGGCACGAGCTTGCGCCCGAAGAGCAGCACGCCGAGGAACGCGGCTTCGAGGAAGAACGCGGTGATGACCTCGTAGCCCATCAACGGGCCGATGACGTTGGCGGCGATGTCGGAGAAACGGCTCCAGTTGGTGCCAAACTGGAACGGCATGACGAGGCCCGAGACGACGCCCATGCCGAACGACACCGCGAAAATCTTCAGCCAGAACGCGGACAGCCGCCGGTAGACATCGCGCTTGGTGATCCACCAGTTGAATTCGAGCGTGGCGATGAAGCACGACAAACCGACCGTGAATGCCGGCAGGAGAATATGAAAAGCGACGACCCAGGCGAACTGGAAGCGGGATAGCAGGACGGCATCGAACTCCATGAGCACTCCGCGTCGAGAATGTCGGATCGAACGGCGTCTGGCGGCGTTTGGGCGAGAAAACGACGTCGCCACGGTGACCGAAACAAGCGCAAATAATCGCAAACGTGTCATTCAGCTTAATACACGTTTTCCGCACGACGCGCTCTTTATTCGATAATTCCGTGCTGATTCGCTTTTGTCCGCCGAAATGACGGCGCGTTGTCGAATAGTTCCAGCGCATTTGCGCGGACGTGTATGTCACCGCTGAACGAATCGTCGTCGCGAAAGAGCGCTTCGCCGGCCGCACGCGCAAGCTTTTGCACCGTTTTGGTACAATTACAGTTCACCTACGGCCGCGCGGACGACCGCGCGCGCTTTCGAATGTCAGCCACCCAGTTGCATGGGGCCAGCGCCAACTCTGGCCGACAGGGGACGACCCCAAGTTTTCCAATGGAGTCTCTCCGATGTCCTGGTTTCTTCTTTTCATCGCCGGTCTGCTGGAAGTCGCCTGGGCGGCGGGTCTCAAATCGTCCGATGGCTTTACGCGGCTCTGGCCGTCCGTGTTCACGCTCGTGACCGCCGCGGGCAGCTTCGTGCTGCTCGCCATCGCGATGCGGCAGTTGCCGCTCGGTACCGCCTACGCCGTCTGGACCGGCATCGGCGCGGTCGGCGCGTTCATCTTCGGCATCGTGATGATGGGCGAGGCGCTCACGGTGGCGCGCGTCGCGAGCGCGGCGCTCATCGTGATCGGACTCGTCGGACTGAAGCTGTCTTCCGGGCATTGACGGGTAAGCTGCCAAGCTGGACCTTCAACTGCTTGACCTTGGCGTGCAAGGCCTGGCGCAGCATGGCTATAATGGTCTGAAGTCATCTCGAATTCTTCGTATCGAGCCGCGTTCGTTTCTTTTCCCCCGCCTCGTCGTCGATGCGGGTGGCTTCTTCCGGCGTCTCCGGCGGAAGCAACCGACGCCGGCGCTCGCCCTGGATCACCAGCCGGGCGCGCGGCGCGTGTAGCACGCAAGGAGGCGGCAATGCTGGAAGCACTTTCGCTCGCAGCGGGCCTTTCGTGGGCCAGCGGACTGCGCCTGTACCTGACGATCTTCGTGGCAGGCGTCTTCGAGCGCATGGGCCTCGTGCATCTGCCGGACACGCTCGCGGTGCTGTCGTCGCCGTGGGTGATCGGCGTGGCCGCGTTTCTCGCGGTCGTCGAATTTCTCGCCGACAAGATTCCCGCCTTCGATTCCCTCTGGGACGCCGTCCACACGCTGATCCGCATCCCGGCGGGCGCGGTGCTCGCCGCCGCTTCGCTTGGTCACGCCGACCCGACGCTCGTCACCATCGCCGCGCTCGCCGGCGGCACGCTCGCGGGCGCGTCGCACTTCGCCAAGGCGGGCACGCGCGCGCTCATCAATCTCTCGCCGGAGCCGGTGTCGAACTGGGCGGCTTCCGCGACCGAGGACGTCGGCGCGCTCGGCGGCCTCACGCTCGCGTTCTTCGTGCCGCTCCTGTTCCTCGTGCTGGTGATCGCGTTTCTCGTCTTTGCCGGCTGGGCGCTGCCGCGTCTCGTGCGCGGCGTGCACGGCGGCGTGAGCCGCATGGCGAAGCACATGGTGCCGAGCGTCGACCGGTTCCGGCATCTCGATCGCCTGCGGAGCAAGCACGATTGAGCGCCGTATCTCCGACAGCGCCGACAGCGCGTCATCCCGGATTGTCCCAACTTGCGCGTCAGTCCTTGAGAATGACCGCGCGCGACTGGCGCGCGGGCGAACTCACGATGCTGCTCTTCGCGCTCGTGCTGGCCGTGGCGGCGCTCGCGAGCGTCGGCTTTCTCGCCGACCGCATGCGCCAGGGCCTGGAGCGCGACGGCCGCCAGATGATCGCCGCCGACTTCGTCGTGCGCGCCGATCATCCGGTCGATCCCGCGTTCGCCCAGGAAGCCGCGTCGCTCAAACTCGCGACCGCGACCACCACCATCTTCCCCAGCATGATCAGCGCGACCGTCGCCGCCAGCGGCAGTCCCGCGTCGCGGCTCGCGGCGATCAAGGGCGTGTCGCCGGGCTATCCGCTGCGCGGCGCGGTGCGCCTGGCGCCCGCGCCCGGTGCCGCCGATGCGCCCGCCACCGCGATTCCCGCGCCCGGCACCGTCTGGCTCGATCCGCCGTTGCTCGATGCGCTGAAGACGCGCGTCGGCGGCACGGTGAAGGTCGGCACGCGCGTGTTCACGGTCGCGGCGGTCATCACGCGCGAGCTGGACCGCGGTTTCGGCTTCGTCAATTTCTCGCCGCGCCTGATGATGCGCGCCGACGACCTCGCCAGCACCGGCCTCATCGGCTATGGCAGCCGCGTGACGTACCGGCTGCTGGTCGCCGGTCCCGATGCGCAGGTCGACCGGTTTGCCAAGTGGGCGCGCTCGCGCGTCGACGGCGGCAAGCTGCGCGGCGTGAACCTCGAATCGCTGCAGGACGGCCAGCCGCAAGTGCGCCAGACGATCGACCGCGCGAGCCACTTTCTCACGCTCGTCTCGCTTTTGACCGCGCTCCTCGCGGCGGTCGCGATCGCGATGGCGGCGCACCGTTTCGCGCGCCGGCATCTCGACGGCTGCGCCGCGATGCGCTGCCTCGGCGTGAGCCAGTGGACGTTGCGCGCGCTTTTCATCGGCGAATTCCTGACGATCGGCGTGCTCGGCAGCATCGCCGGCGTGGTGCTGGGCTTCGGCGGCCATCTCGTGCTCTTGAACTGGCTCGGCTCGCTGGTCGATGTCGAACTGCCGAACGCGAGCGTCTGGCCCGGGCTCCAAGGCATCGCGATGGGGCTCGTGCTGCTGCTCGGCTTCGCCGTGCCGCCGCTTTTGCCGCTCACGCGTGTGCCGCCGGTGCATGTGATCCGCCGCGAACTCGGCGATGAACAGCGCGTCGCCTATGCCGCGTATGGCGCGGGCGTGCTGCTGTTCGCGCTCCTGCTCGTGCTCGCGGCGGGCGAGTGGAAGCTCGGCGGGATCGTAGCCGGTGGCTTCGCGCTCGGGCTTTTGGTGTTCGGCGGCATCGCGCGCGCGGCGCTCTGGGCGGCCGCGCGTTTCGTGAGGCGCGAGCGTGGCGGCGCGGGCGTCGGCTGGCGGTATGCGCTGGCGTCGCTGGAGCGGCGAAGCGGCGCGAGTGCGCTGCAAATCACGGCGCTCGGCATCGGCCTCATGTGTCTGCTGCTGATCGCGATGACGCGCAACGACCTGATCGCCGGCTGGCGCAACGCGACGCCGCCCGACGCGCCGAACCAGTTCCTCATCGACATCCAGCCCGACCAGCGCGCGGGCGTCGCGACGTATCTGACGCGACACGGCCAGCCCGACGCCGCGCTCTCGCCGATGGTGCGCGGGCGGCTCGTCGCGGTGAACGGCAAGCCGGTGAACCCGGACAACTACGAGAAGGCCGACGCGAAGCGGCTCGTCGATCGCGAATTCAACCTGTCGTACACGACCGAATTGCCGGGCGACAACCGCGTCGAAGAGGGCAACTGGTTCGGGCAGAGCGAGAAGCCGCAGGTGTCGATCGAGCAAGGGCTCGCGAAGCTGATCGGCGTAAAGCTCGGCGATACGCTGCGCTTCGACGTCGCGGGCTTGCAGGTCGAAGGGCCTGTCACGAGCATGCGCAAGCTCGACTGGAATTCGTTCAAGGTCAACTTCTTCGTGCTGATGCCGCCCGCGGCGCTCGCCGATTTCCCGGCCACCTTCATCACGAGCTTCCATCTGCCGCCGACGCAGCAGACGCTGATCGACGGGCTCGTCGGCCAGTATCCGAACGTCACCGCCATCGACATCGCGCCGATCCTCGCGCAAATCCAGCGCACCTTGCAGCAGGTGATCGGCGCGGTGCAGTTCCTGTTCCTGTTCACGCTGGCAGCGGGCGTGCTCGTGCTGTACGCGGCGCTCGCCGGCACGCGCGACGAGCGCATGCGCGAGTCGGCGCTGTTGCGCGCGCTCGGCGCGTCGCATCGGCAGGTGCGTTCGGTGCAGGTGGCGGAATTCGTCGCGGTGGGCGCGCTGTCGGGCCTGATGGCGGCGCTCGGCGCGCAGGCGATCGGCTATGTGCTGGCCTCGCGCGTGTTCGAATTCCATATCGACTTCAATCCGTGGCTGGTGCCCGTGGGCATCGTCGCGGGCGTGGCGTGCGCCGCGCTCGGCGGCTGGCTGAGCCTGCGCCGCGTGCTGGCGCGTCCGGCGCTGCAATCGCTGCGCGACGCATAGACTTTCATCGACAAACACACGTATGAGCGAAGTGAACACCGAAGCACACACCGAAGCGCCGCAGCCGACGGCGTTCGACCTGGTCGGCGGCGAGGCGCGCGTGCGCGCGCTCGTCGACCGTTTCTACGACCTGATGGACCTCGAAGCCGAATTCGCGGGCATCCGCGCGTTGCATCCGCCGACGCTCGACGGCTCGCGCGACAAGTTCTTCTGGTTCCTGTGCGGCTGGATGGGCGGCCCGGACCACTACATCAGCCGCTTCGGCCATCCACGGCTGCGCGCGCGGCATTTGCCGTTCGCCATCGCGTCGGACGAGCGCGACCAGTGGTTGCGCTGCATGGCGTGGGCGATGGAAGACGTCGGCCTCGACGAAAAGCTGCGCGAACGCCTGCTCACCTCCTTCTTCGATACCGCCGACTGGATGCGCAATCGTCCGGGCTGAACTTCGTCAAGAATCGTTGACAATATGACGGGCGAACGCTCGGCATAATGGCCGTTCCCCCTCCGCCGGACATCACATCCCATGAGCACACGCGCACTCTTTCGCGAAGACGCCTACCTGACGCGCTGCGAAGCGACGGTCACCGCCATCGACGAGCAGGGCATCCATCTCGACCAGACCGTGTTCTATCCGCTCGGTGGCGGCCAGGCGGGCGACGCCGGCACGCTGACGCTCGCGGACGGCACGCGGATCGACATCGCGGATACGCGCAAGGCGAAGTTCGAGGGCGCGACGCCCGACGATGCCGTGCACGTTCCGTCGCCCGGACAGGAAGACGCGCTCGCGCGGCTCGCGACGGGCGCGCGCGTGACGGCCGAGATCGACTGGGAAAGACGTTACCGGCATATGCGGCTGCACACGGCGAGTCATCTGATGTGCGCGGTGTTGCCGTATCCCGTCGACGGTTGCAGCATCACGACCGATTACGCACGGCTCGACTTCGCGACGGTCGAGCCGATCGAGCGCGAGTTCGTCGAGGCGCGGCTCGCGGAACTCGTCGGCGGATCGCATGCGGTAGAGACCGAATGGATCACCGACGACGAGATGGCCGAGCGCCCCGAACTCGTGCGCACGATGAGCGTGAAGCCGCCGATCGGCCTCGGGCGCGTGCGTCTGCTGCGCATCGACAACGTCGATCTTCAGCCGTGTGGCGGCACCCACGTGCGCAACACGGGCGAGATTGGGCGGCTGCGGGTCGCGAAGCTCGAAAAGAAGAGCGCGCGCACGCGGCGGCTCGTGCTCGAATTCGTGTGAGCGCGCGGCGCGACATGAACGGCGAGCCGCTCGATCCGCGCGCGCAAGAGGTGCTCGACGCCTGGTTCGGCGCGCCGGGCTCGCCCGAATTCGGACGGGAGAACAAGGCGTGGTTCACCAAGAACCGCGCATTCGATGCCGCGCTTTCCGCGCATTTTGGCGCGCTGCTCGAAGAGGCGCACGCAGGCCGGCTCGCGCACTGGGCCGACACGCCGCTCGGCGCGCTGGCGCTGATCGTGGTGCTCGACCAGTTTTCCCGCAACTGTTTTCGCGGCACGCCGCGCGCGTTCGCCGGGGACGCGACGGCGCTCGCTCTGGCGAAGGCGCTGGTTGCCGCGGGCGACGATGTGCGCCTGCCGAGCGCGCAGCATCGCAACTTCGCCTACATGCCGTTCGAGCATGACGAAACGCCCGAAAGCCAACGCGAGGCGGTGCGTCTTTTCACCGCGTTGCGAGACGAAACCGGCGACGTCGGTTTTCTGGACTACGCGCGGGAACACGCCGAAGTCATCGAGCGCTTCGGGCGCTTTCCGCATCGCAACCGCATTCTCGGGCGCACGATGCGCGCGGACGAAGAAGCGTGGCTCGCGAAGCACGGCGGGTTCTAGCGCGCGGTTCTAACGGCCGCCCGTCACGTCGATGATCGCGCCCGTCACATACGACGACGCGTCCGAGAGCAGCCACACGATCGCTTCTCCGACTTCGTCGGCGCTGCCCGGGCGTCCGAGCGGCGTCTGCACGCCGAGTACCGCCGCGCGATCCGGCTTGCCGCCGCTCGCGTGGATCTCGGTGTCGATAAGTCCCGGGCGGATGGCGTTCACGCGCACGCCTTGCGGGCCGAGTTCCTTCGAGAGGCCGATGGTGAGTGTGTCGATTGCGCCTTTCGAGCCGGCGTAATCGACGTATTCGTTCGGTGCGCCAAGCCGCGCCGCCGCCGACGACAGGTTCACGATCGAGCCGCCCTTGCCGCCGCGCGTCACCGACATGCGCCGGGCCGCTTCGCGGGCGCCGAGGTAGGCGCCGAGCACGTTGGTGTCGAAGACGCGCTTCAGGCGCGCGAGGTCCATGTCCGCGAGGGCCGCGCCCGGGGCGACGATGCCTGCGTTGTTCACGAAGCCGTCGATCGGGCCGAAGGCGGCCTGCGTCGCGTCGAACATCGCGATGACCGCGGATTCGTCGGTGACATCGGCCTGGATCGCAATGGCTTTGCCGCCCGCGGATTCGATCCGGGCGACCGTATCGTGGGCGGCGGAGGCGTTGGTCGCGTAGTTCACCGCGACGGACCAGCCGCGCGTTCCCGCCTGGATGGCCGCTGCGCGGCCGATGCCTCGGCTGCCGCCGGTGATCAGGATGACTTTCGACATGGGTTTGCGTCTCCGGGAGGTGTCGTTCAACACCGTCTGATTTTTTTCGCTTCGTGCAGAGCCGTCCGAGCGCCCGCGACAATTCAGACCGAATCGCGTTTCTCGGCCCACTTGTCGATCATGGGCGGCACGTAGCGCGTGAGCTTCGCGATCATCTGCGCAGGCTCCCGCGCGACCAGCAGCATGTCCAAATAAGCCTCGCGCATGAACCCTTCCTCGACGGTATGCCGCAGCATCGAAAGCAGCGGATCGTAATAGCCGTCGACATCGAGCAGCGCCACCGGCTTCTGGTGATAGCCGAGCTGCGCCCACGTATAGACCTCGAACAGCTCTTCGAAGGTGCCGACGCCGCCCGGCATCGCGACGAACGCGTCCGACAGATCGGCCATCTTCTTCTTGCGCTCGTGCATGTCCGGCACGACGTGCAGTTCGGTCAGATCCGTATGGCCCACTTCCTTGCTCAGCAGCAACTCGGGAATCACGCCGACCGCGCGTCCGCCACACGCGAGCACTTCGTCGGCGATGAGGCCCATCAGCCCCACGCGGCCGCCGCCGTACACGAGCGACATGTTCGCCTCGACCAGCGCGCGGCCGAACGCCTTCGCGGCTTCGGCATAGACCGGCCTGGCTCCGGAAGCGGAGCCGCAATACACACAAACCGACTTCATCATCGGGAATCCTTGGGAGTGTCGGGTTTCGCTGCGGCGTCCTCGCGCGGCGGCAGGAAGTCGGCGTACTGGCGCATCGGCATCTTGCCCGAAGCCAGATCGTCGAAAAGTTGACGCGAGCGGCCGCGCAGATACGGCGCCATCAACGAAATGATATGCAGGCTCGCCTGATGCAGTTCCGCGCGGATCGCTTCCTGATCGTTGTACTTGCGCGGATTCATCACGTACTGATACGACAGCCAGTAAGTCGCGATCACGCCGATGTTCGTCGCGATGACCTTGATCTCGTCGGGCGTCGCGACCATCTCCTCATCGGCGACAAGCGCCTCGCACAACTGGCGCGCGAAGTGCACCTTGTGCGTGATGATCTGCTTGAAATGCGTTTCCAGCGTGCGGTTGCGCGCGAGCAGGTCGTTCAGGTCGCGATACAGGAACCGGTAGGTCCAAAGAAAATCGGCCATGTACTGCAGATACGACCACATTTCGTCGATGGTCGGACGATGGTCGTCCGGGAAGCGCAGCCGCCTTTCGATCTGCTGCTCGAACTGCGCGAACAGGCTGTTGATGATGTCGTCTTTGTTGCGGAAATGGTAGTACAGGTTTCCGGGGCTGATCTCCATCTCTTCGGCAATCGTCGTCGTCGTGACGTTGGGCTCGCCGAGATCGTTGAACAGCTTCAGCGACAACTCGAGTATCCGTTCGCGGGTGCGGCGGGGAGGTTTGGCTTCCATATCGTCCGTACCGTGTTGCCGGGGTGCTTCGGCCTCGTGAAAAGCGTCGCGGACCCGGGTCGGTTCCTATTTTTGAGAATATCGGACGATTATAAACCGGTCGTTCGGCACGACGGATGCGGCGCGCGATTCGTTCGAAGCGCGTTTATGAGATGCGCGTGAGCCAATGCCAGACGACAGGCGAGACCACGGGCCCGACGATCAGCGCCCAGGTCATCACGCACACGGCGAGCGCGAGCAGGACGGCCGCGCTGCCGAAGTCCTTCGCGCGTTTCGAGAGTTCGTGGCGCTCGAGCGAGATGCGGTCGATGGCGGCTTCGACGCTCGAATTCAGCAGTTCGACGATCAGCACGAGGAGCACGGAGGCGAGGAGCGCGGCGCGCTCGACCGGCGCGACGGGAACGACGATGCCGCACGGCACGAGGATCGCGGCGAGCGTGAGTTCCTGGCGAAACGCGCTTTCTTCGCGGATCGCCACGCGGATGCCGGCGATCGAATTTTTCAACGCATGCCACGCGCGCGTGAGTCCGCGATTGCCCTTGTACGGATTGAAGGGCAGCGGGGCGAGCGGATCGTCGGGGGAGAGCGGTTCGGGGCGCTCGCCGTCCGGCGTGTCGCGTTCGGGTTCGTCTTGTTCGAAGGGTTCGCGCATGGCGCCGATGGTAGCGCGGTTGGCGCCTTTCGCTCGATCGATGCCGCGCGATCGGTGAACCGGCGCCACCGCGGCCGCCGCGTCGCGGTCCGTCTCGCCGCGCACGCGGGCTTCGTTCGCCGACGCGGCCGACGCCGCCGACGCGCGCCGCGTCATGCGGTCGCCCGATGGGTGCTCGGCTCGCGCGGGCCGAGCGGCTTCAGGTGCGACGCGAACTGCTCCGATGCCGTGCGCCACGAAAAGCGCTCGGCCCAGGCGCGCGCATCGGCGCGTTCGATTTTCAGCGCCTGCAGGCACGCTTCGCGCAGGTCGTCGTCGAGGGCGCCGGGGCCGTCGGTGCCGAGCACGTCGATCGGTCCCGTCACGGGATAAGCCGCGACCGGCGTGCCGCATGCCATCGCTTCGAGCAGCACGAGGCCGAACGTGTCGGTGCGGCTCGGGAACACGAAGACGTCGGCGGCGGCGTAGACCTTCGCCAGTTCCGGCTGCGACAGCACGCCGAGATAGTTGACGCTCGCATAGCGCGACTTCAGTTCGGCGAGTGCCGGACCTTCGCCCGCGACCCACTTCGAGCCGGGCAGGTCGAGTTTCAGGAACGCCTCGACGTTCTTCTCGACCGCCACGCGCCCCACGTACAGGAAGATCGGCCGCGCGGAGTTCAGCACCTTCGAGTCCATCGGCCGGAAGATGTCGAGATCGACGCCGCGCGTCCACAGCACGACATTGGTAAAGCCGTGCGCTTCGAGATCGCGCTTGACGACGGGCGTCGGCGCCATCACCGCCTGCGAGCGCTTGTGGAACCAGTGCAGGAAGCGGTAGGTCAGCGTGAGCGGAATGCCGAAACGCGCGTTCACGTACTCAGGAAAGCGGGTGTGATAAGCGGTCGTGAACGGCAACCGGTGACGGATCGCATACGCGCGCGCGGCCATGCCGAGCGGACCTTCCGTTGCGATGTGGAGCGCATCGGGCGCAAATTCCGCGATGCGTCGCGCGACCCGGCGGCCCGGCATCAGCGAAAGGCGGATTTCCGGATAGGTCGGGCAGGGGATGGTCTTGAATTCGAGCGGCGTCAGCAATTCCACGCGATGCCCGAGGGCGGTCAGCTCGCGCGTCGTGTTCTTCAGCGTGCGGACGACGCCGTTGACCTGCGGTTCCCATGCATCGGTGACGATCATGATCTTCATCGTATTCGGCCCAGGTGGTGAGGCTGCGGTGCGGCTTCGGTGAAGCTGCGGCGGCGCGGTTTCCGGCGTTTGTCAGGCAGTCGCGCGGGCTTTCACCGCGATTTCTTCCGGCGATCGCATGACGGTCCAGTAGACGATCTTCAGTTCACCGTCGAGCGTCTCGACGAGCGCCGAGAGACTCTCGACCCAGTCGCCGTCGTTGCAGTAGAGAACGCCGTCGATGTCGCGGATCTCCGCCTTGTGGATGTGCCCGCAGACGACGCCGTCGCAGCCGCGCCGGCGCGCTTCGTCGGTCATCACGCGCTCGAACTGCGAGATGAAGTTGACTGCGTTCTTGACCTGGTGCTTGAGGTACTGCGAGAGCGACCAGTAGTTCAGGCCGAGCCGCGTGCGCGCGCGGTTGAACCAGCGGTTGAGTAGCAGGATCAGCGTATAGAGCGTGTCGCCGAGATAGGCGAGCCACTTCGCGTGCTGGATGACGCCGTCGAAGAGATCGCCGTGCACGATCCACAGGCGCTTGCCCGCGAGCGTCGTGTGAAAGGCTTCGCCGCGCACGTGGATGTCGCCGAACGCGAGATCGCAGAACTGGCGCGCGGCTTCATCGTGATTGCCGGGGATATAGACGACCTGCGTGCCTTTTCTCGCCTTGCGCAGGATCTTCTGCACGACGTCGTTGTGCGCCTGCGGCCAGAACCAGCCTTTGCGAAGCTGCCAGCCGTCGATGATGTCGCCGACGAGATACAGGTATTCGGACTCGTGATGCCGCAGGAAATCGAGCAGATACGGCGCCTGGCAGCCGCCCGAGCCGAGATGGATGTCGGACAGCCAGATCGTGCGGTAGCGTTGCGGGGTGTCGGCGGAGTCGGATTCGTGCGCGCTGTCGGCGAGGTGGCCGTCGAGGCGCTCGGGCTCAGGCGGGATCGGGTTGGCGGGCGGATTCGCGTTGGGAAGAAACGCGAGCGGCGCGCTCAGGTCCGGCTGGCGCAGGCGGAATGTCGCGGACGATTGGGATGCCGGCTTGAATGTCATGCGCTCGCGCGTCGGGTTGTAGTACGCGCATTGCGCCAGAGGGGCGTGACTCCGGCATGACAGTCATGAGAAGTTCTTATTACCGCGCGAGCGGCGGCGTGTTCAGCGTGCCGCCGTCACCGCGACGATCCGTGTGCCCGCGAGACGGTCGTGCAGGAACTGCCGCGCCGGATCGAGCCAGACGGCCGCGGCCCACAGCGCCACCCACACGCCGAAGACGACGAGCGTCTGCGGCACCGCGAGCCCGAAGAGCGGATGGAGCGCGAGCGGCGGCAGGAACCAGAGCCACGCGAGCACATAGCGCGCGAGGGCGCGCATCGGCCGGACGGGTTCGCCGCGCGCGTCGACCACTTTGAGCCGCCAGGTTTTCATCGGCAGGGTCTGGCCGCCGTGGGTCCAGGACCAGACGAAATACACCGCGAGCACGATGCCGATCCACGACATCAGCACGTTGTGATGCGTGAGGCCGTTGCGTTGCTGAGTGAGCGTGCTGAACAAATATCCAGCGATGAACACGATGCCGAACAGGATCACGCCTTCGTAGATCATCGTCGCGAGGCGGCGGCGCAGGGCAGGCGCGCGCATCGTCGGGACGGCGGGGGCATCCGGTGCGCGCATGCGGCTCACGAACCGTTGAAGACGGACGGCGCCTGCTGCGGCGACACCGGAATCGGCGTCGCCGGGACGAAGCTGCCGGTGCCCGGAACCGGCGGGGTGAGCGGCTGGAGCGCCGGCTGACCGGCGGCGCCCGCCGCGCCGGACGCGTGTTCCTGGAGCTGGGCGAGATGGCCCTGCTCGCGCGCCGTCACGATGCGGTTGATGTCCTTCAACTCGGTCTTGCCGGACGGCGGCGCGCTGACGATGTTCGGCCGGCGCGCGCGTTCGGTGGCGGCGAGTTTTTTCTTCTGCTCTTCGGAGAGTTTCTGGTACGCATCCCACGCACTTTCGCGCTTTTCGAGCGGCACCGACTTGGAAACCTGATAATTCTCGCGCGCGACCTTGCGCTGATCGGGCGTCATGCGCACCCATTCGGCCATGCGCTGATGCAGGCGCTTTTGCGCTTCAGGCGACATCTTGTGATAACGCGATGCGATCTTGAGCCACTTTTGCTTGCGCTCGTCGCTGAACTGGTCCCACTGCTCGGCGAAGGGCGCGAGCGCCGCGTGCTGCGCCTCGGTCAGCCGGTTCCACGCGAGCGGACTCGACGACGACAACGCCGACAGCGGCAGCAGCCCGGCGGAAGAACCGGCGCTCACTGGGTTCGGCGCGGCGGCGCTGGCGTTCGGGGAGAGCGTGGGCGAGTAGAAGCGCGGATACGTCGCGGCGAACGCGACCACGCCCGCAATCGCGCATCCGAAAACAATCGCGAGACCGCGCTTGTAACTCACCCGGAAACTCCTGCTGTCTTAGTGATTGCGCGTCAGGTACGCGTTGAAACCGTGATCGAGATAGGCGTCGAGCGGCAGGTTGTCGCTCAGCATGGCGGCGTCGATGTCGGCGAGTTCGGCGGTGCGCTCCTGGTCTTCCCAATAAGCGATGCCGGCAAGGCCGATGACCAGCGCGAGGAGCGGCCAGGCCAGGCCGAAGCGGCCAACGCGCGCAAACCGGCCGCGCGGCTCGCCGGCTTCGGGCGCGCCGAACTGTCCGCCCGCGGCGCCCGCGAGCGTCGGCGCGAACACGGGCGCCGAGACGGCGACTTTCTCGGACTTCTTGCGCGCGATTGCAGCGCGACGCGCGGCCGCGAGGCGGTCGACGGCAGCGGCGGGCAGGCCCGACGTGGTTTCGTCGAGCGCCCGGACGACCTTGCGCGCGAATTCGTTTTCCTTCGATTCAAGAGCGGAGCTCATAGCGTGATCCCTTTCGCCTTCAGTGCGTGAGCCAGCGCGTGCGTGGCCCGCGAGCAATGCGTTTTGACGCTGCCCTCGGAGCAGCCCATTGCAGCGGCGGTTTCGGCGACATCCATATCTTCCCAGTAACGCATGAGAAAGGCTTCCCGTTGACGAGCCGGTAATTTCTGGATTTCCGCGTCGATCAGGTTGAGCACCTGTTCACGCTCGAGCTTGTTTTCGCTGCTTTCCGCGGCGACCGAGCCTTCCTGGGATTCGAAGGTTTCGAGCGGGTCGAATTCGTCGTCGTCGGCGTTGCCGAAGGACGAGAAGAGACTCACCCACGTATTGCGCACCTTCTGGCGGCGAAAGTAGTCGTGCGTCGCATTCTGGAGGATACGCTGAAACAAAAGCGGAAGCTCCGCCGGAGGACGGTCGCCGTATTTTTCGGCGAGCTTGATCATCGCTTCCTGAACGATGTCGAGCGCCGCGTCGTCGTCGCGCACGGTGTAGACGGTCTGCTTGAACGCGCGTCTTTCGACGCCCGCCAGAAAATCGGCGAGTTCCTTGTCTGATGCCATCCGCGGGGCCGGCGCAGCGAGTGTGCGTCGTAAGGGTTATGAGATTTTGAGAAACCTGCGGATGCTAGCAAACTTTTGCTCGCCCCGATAGAAACGCATTGCCGTATTCTCTAGAAAGACCGGTCGTGCGTAACGGCCTGCGCCAGTGGAATGTCGCGCGAAGCGGCGCTGTAGAAGGCCCGTGCGCCCGCTGATCGGTCACTTTTCGCTTGACCCCGACGACGCGTCGGGCTATCGTTTCCGACTCGCATCATAAAGTGAATGTCTAATTTGAGGCGAGCCCAAGAAGCACGCCTGTCAAACCAAGACGCGCCGCTTGAACCCGAGCCACAAGCCCGGCAGAGAGCACCCGATCAATTTTTTGCCGAAAATTCGAAAGGTGATTAATGAATATGCCCAGCGCGGAATTCTCCACGTCGGATACGACCCCCTCGCACGACTCTGAATCCATCGGCGGCACCGTGCTCATGCGCGCGCTGGCGGACGAGAACGTCGAGTTCATCTGGGGCTATCCCGGCGGCTCGGTACTTTATATCTACGACGAGCTGTACAAGCAGGACCAGATCCAGCACATCCTCGTGCGCCACGAGCAGGCCGCGGTTCATGCCGCCGACGCCTACGCGCGCTCGACCGGCAACGTCGGCGTGTGTCTCGTGACTTCCGGCCCCGGCGTCACCAATGCGGTGACGGGCATCGCCACCGCCTATATGGATTCGATCCCGATGGTCGTGATCAGCGGCCAGGTGCCGACTGCCGCGATCGGTCTGGATGCGTTCCAGGAGTGCGATACGGTCGGCATCACGCGTCCGTGCGTGAAGCACAACTTCCTCGTGAAGGACGTGCGCGATCTCGCCGCCACCGTCAAGAAAGCGTTCTACATTGCCCGCACCGGCCGTCCCGGTCCGGTGCTGATCGACATTCCGAAGGACGTGTCGAAGGCGCCGTGCAAGTACGAACCGCTGAAGTCGGTCTCGCTGCGCTCGTACAACCCGGTCACGAAGGGCCACTCGGGCCAGATTCGCAAGGCGGTGCAACTGCTCCTGTCGGCGAAGCGCCCGTACATCTACACGGGCGGCGGCATCATCCTCGCCGACGCATCGCGCGAACTGAACCAGTTCGTCGACCTGCTCGGCTATCCGGTCACCAACACGCTAATGGGTCTCGGCGGCTACCGTGCGAGCGACAAGAAGTTCCTCGGCATGCTCGGCATGCACGGCACGTATGAAGCCAACATGGCGATGCAGAACTGCGACGTGCTGATCGCCATCGGCGCGCGCTTCGACGACCGCGTGATCGGCGACCCGAAGCATTTCGCGTCGTCGCCGCGCAAGATCATCCATATCGACGTCGATCCGTCGTCCATTTCCAAGCGCGTGAAGGTGGATATCCCGATCGTCGGCGACGTGAAGGAAGTGCTGAAGGAACTGCTTGAGCAGCTCCAGACCGCCGACCACGGCCCCGACACGAAGGCGCTCGCCGACTGGTGGAAGGACATCGAAGCGTGGCGCTCGAAAGACTGCCTCGCGTACGACCGCGCGAGCGAGATCATCAAGCCGCAGTACGTGGTGGAAAAGGCGTGGGAACTGACGGACGGCAACGCGTTCGTCTGCTCGGACGTCGGCCAGCACCAGATGTGGGCGGCGCAGTTCTATCGCTTCAACAAGCCGCGCCGCTGGATCAACTCGGGCGGCCTCGGCACGATGGGCTTCGGCCTGCCGGCGGCGATGGGCGTGAAGATGGCGCATCCGGACGACGAAGTGCTCTGCATCACGGGCGAAGGCTCGATCCAGATGTGCATCCAGGAACTCTCGACGTGCAAGCAGTACAACACGCCCGTCAAGATCATCTCGCTCAACAACCGCTACCTGGGCATGGTGCGCCAGTGGCAGCAGATCGAATACAAGAAGCGCTATTCGAGTTCCTACATGGATGCGCTGCCCGATTTCGTGAAGCTTGCCGAAGCGTACGGCCACGTCGGCATTCGCATCGAGAAGACGGCCGACGTCGAGCCCGCGCTGAAGGAAGCGCTGCGTCTGAAGGATCGCACGGTATTTCTCGACTTCCAGACCGATCCCACCGAAAACGTATTTCCGATGGTCCAGGCAGGCAAGGGCATCACGGAAATGCTGCTCGGATCGGAAGATCTGTAAAGGTGGCTGGCCGCTGAAAGGCTCGCGCGCGCACGTTCTCACGAAGGACGCTCGCGGCGCGCAAGCCGGACCCGGCCACGCTCATTCACTGGATAAATCGGGAACGCTGACATCATGAAACACATCATCTCCGTGCTGCTCGAAAACGAACCGGGCGCGTTATCGCGCGTCGTCGGGCTCTTTTCCGCGCGCGGCTACAACATTGAAACCTTAACGGTGGCGCCGACCGAAGACAGTTCGCTGTCGCGGCTCACCATCGTTTCCATTGGCTCGGACGACGTGATCGAACAGATCACGAAGCACCTGAACCGCCTGATCGAGGTGGTGAAAGTGGTCGACCTGACAGAGGGCGCCCACATCGAGCGAGAGCTGATGCTGATCAAGGTTCGCGCGGTCGGCAAGGAACGCGAGGAAATGAAGCGGATGGCGGACATTTTCCGCGGCCGCATCATCGACGTGACCGAGAAGACCTACACGATGGAACTGACGGGCGCGAGCGACAAACTCGATGCGTTCATTCAGGGCCTCGACGCCACGGCGATCCTGGAAACGGTTCGCACGGGCAGTTCCGGCATCGGCCGGGGCGAGCGCATCCTGAAGGTTTAGGCGCCGCCAGCAGTTCCACGCACATCAAGACACACCAATTCAACGAATCACGACTCAAGGAACCACCATGAAAGTTTTCTACGACAAGGACGCCGACCTCTCCCTCATCAAGGGCAAGCAAGTCACGATCATCGGTTATGGCTCGCAAGGCCATGCGCACGCGCTGAACCTGAAGGAAAGCGGCGTGAAGGTGACGGTCGGCCTGCGTAAAGGCGGCGCATCGTGGAGCAAGGCCGAGAACGCCGGCCTGACCGTCAAGGAAGTGGCGGAAGCGGTGAAGGGCGCCGACGTCGTGATGATGCTGCTGCCGGACGAGCAGATCGCCGAGGTGTACAAGAACGAAGTGCACGCGAACGCCAAGGAAGGCGCGGCGCTCGCCTTCGCGCACGGCTTCAACGTGCACTACGGCCAGGTGGTCCCGCGCGCCGACCTCGACGTGATCATGATCGCGCCGAAGGCCCCGGGCCACACGGTTCGCGGCACGTACACGCAAGGCGGCGGCGTGCCGCACCTGATCGCGGTCGCGCAGGACAAGTCGGGCTCGGCACGCGACGTCGCGCTGTCGTACGCGGCGGCGAACGGCGGCGGCCGTGCCGGCATCATCGAAACGAATTTCCGCGAAGAAACCGAAACCGACCTCTTCGGCGAGCAGGCCGTGCTGTGCGGCGGTACGGTCGACCTGATCAAGGCCGGCTTCGAAACGCTCGTGGAAGCGGGCTACGCGCCGGAAATGGCGTACTTCGAGTGCCTGCACGAACTGAAGCTGATCGTCGACCTGATCTACGAAGGCGGCATCGCGAACATGAACTACTCGATCTCGAACAACGCCGAGTATGGCGAGTACGTGACGGGTCCGCGCATCGTGACGGAAGAAACGAAGAAGGCGATGAAGGCCGTGCTGAAGGACATCCAGACGGGCGAGTACGCGAAGAGCTTCATCATCGAGAACCGCGCCGGCGCGCCGACGCTGCAATCGCGCCGCCGCCTGACGAGCGAGCATCAGATCGAGCAGGTCGGTTCGAAGCTCCGCGCGATGATGCCGTGGATCGCGAAGAACAAGCTGGTCGATCAGTCGAAGAACTAAGCTTGCCGCTTTAAGCAGTCGCTGTACCGAAGAGCCGTCCGGGCGTCGCTGACACCGGACGGCTTTTGCTATCCTATGGCTTTACAAAAACTCAGAACATATCCATGAACTATCCACATCCGATCATTGCCCGCGAAGGCTGGCCGTTCATCGCCATTGCGGTCGTCGTCGCGCTGCTGGTCCAGGCGCTCGGCGGCTTCGGTTTCGCCTGGCTCTTCTGGCTGATCGTGATCTTCGTCGTGCAGTTCTTCCGCGATCCGCAGCGCCCGATCCCGACGCAGGCCAACGCCGTGTTGTGTCCGGCCGACGGCCGCATCGTCGCCGTGGAAACCGCGCACGATCCGTACGCGGGCCGCGAAGCGCTCAAGATCAGCGTGTTCATGAATGTGTTCAACGTGCACTCGCAGCGTTCGCCCGTCGACGGCGCGATCAGCAAGGTCGAATACTTCCCGGGCGCGTACCTGAACGCCGCCGTGGATAAAGCCTCCACCGAAAACGAGCGCAATGCCATCGTGATCCAGACCGCGGCGGGGCATACGGTGACGTCGGTGCAGATCGCCGGGCTGATCGCGCGGCGCATTTTGTGCTACGTGCATGTCGGCGAACCGCTCACGCGCGGCCAGCGCTACGGCTTCATCCGTTTCGGCTCGCGCGTCGACGTGTACCTGCCGGTGGGAAGTCGTCCGCGCGTGTCGATTGGTGAAAAAGTGTCGGCGTCGTCGACGATCCTCGCCGAATTCGCCGAATAATTCGTTGATTAAGCAGTTCAAACGAGCGGCATAACGGAGAACTCGATGGCGGCATTCAAACCGCGCCGTACCCGAATGAACGGAGCGCCTCCGCGGGCGTTTCGTCGCAACAAGTCTTCGCAGGACGTCGGCGTCGTGGAGACGCGCCGCGCACAACGCCAGCAGTTCCTGAGAAAGCGCGGCATTTATCTGTTGCCGAATGCATTCACCACGGCCGCGCTCTTTTGCGGCTTCTTCGCCGTCGTGCAGGCGATGAACGTGCGCTTCGAGATCGCGGCCATCGCGATCTTCGTCGCCATGGTGCTCGACGGCATGGATGGCCGCGTCGCGCGCATGACGCACACGCAAAGCGCGTTCGGCGAGCAGTTCGACAGCCTGTCGGACATGGTGTCGTTCGGCGTCGCGCCCGCGCTCGTGATGTACGAATGGGTGCTGAAGGACCTCGGGCGCTGGGGCTGGCTCGCGGCTTTCGTGTACTGCTCGGGCGCCGCGCTGCGGCTCGCGCGCTTCAATACGAACGTCGGCGTCGTCGACAAGCGCTATTTCCAGGGCCTGCCGAGCCCGGCCGCGGCGGCGCTGATCGCGGGTTTCGTCTGGCTCGCGACCGACAACCGCGTGCCGCTCAAGCTCGTGTGGCTGCCGTGGGTGGCCTTCGCGCTGACGATCTACGCGGGCGTGACGATGGTGTCGAACGCGCCGTTCTACAGCGGCAAGGCGCTCGACGTGCGCTATCGCGTGCCGTTCGCGGGCGTGCTGCTCGTGGTGGTGGCGTTCGTGCTGGTCTCGTCCGATCCGCCGCTGATGCTCTTCGGCCTCTTCGTGCTGTACGGTTTCTCCGGTTACGCGTGGTGGGGCTACATGGCGATGCGCGGCCGGCCGAATCCGGCGCGCAGTTCGCAGCGCGATCATTGATATGAAACGAAGGCGGCTAATCTCAGCCGCCTTTTTTCTAGGGCGCGCCGCGATCCGAAGCCTGCAAAGCCGATCGCCCCGATCGGAAAGCCCAATTGCACGCATTCGGAAATCTCGCTATAGTCTCCCGATGAACTTTTTCACGTTCCCCTTCTCGTCTCTTCTAGCTGGTGCGCCGCTATGCGCGCTATCGCTACTAGCGCGCCTACCGCGCTAATCCGTCTCGCCTCCCGTCTGCTCGTTCGTGGTTTTCGACGCCAGCGGTGGCGCGGACACCCGAATTCCGTTTAGTTTTTCCCCCACCGTTTCCAAAAATCCAGAAACTCCCATCGGAGGCCGACATGGCAGACAAGCTGATCATTTTCGACACGACCTTGCGTGACGGCGAACAATCGCCCGGCGCGTCGATGACCAAGGAAGAGAAAATCCGCATCGCGAAGCAGCTAGAGCGCATGAAGGTCGACGTGATCGAGGCGGGCTTTGCCGCGAGCTCGAACGGCGACTTCGACGCGATCCAGACGATCGCCTCGCTCGTCAAGGACAGCACGGTCTGCTCGCTCGCCCGGGCGAACGACAAGGACATCCAGCGCGCCGCCGATGCGTTGAAGCCCGCCAACCAGTTCCGCATCCACACGTTCATCGCGACTTCCGCGCTGCACATGGAGAAGAAGCTGCGCATGACGCCGGAGCAGGTCTACGAACAGGCGCGGCTCGCGGTGCGTTTCGCGCGCAAGTTCACCGACGACGTCGAGTTCTCGCCGGAAGACGGCAGCCGCTCGGATCTCGACTTTCTCTGCCGCGTGCTCGAAGCCGTGATCGACGAGGGCGCGCGCACGATCAACATCACCGATACGGTCGGCTATGGCGTGCCTGAGATGTACGGCCAGCTCGTCAAGACGCTGCGCGAGCGCATTCCGAATTCCGACAAGGCCATCTTTTCCGTGCACTGCCACGACGATCTCGGCCTCGCGGTCGCGAATTCGCTCGCGGGCGTGCAGATCGGCGGCGCGCGGCAGGTCGAATGCACGATCAACGGCCTCGGCGAGCGCGCGGGCAACACGTCGCTCGAAGAGATCGTGATGGCGGTGAAGACGCGCAAGGATTATTTCGGCCTCGACGTCGGGATCGACACGACGCAGATCGTGCCGACCTCCAAGCTCGTTTCCCAGATCACCGGTTTCGTCGTGCAGCCGAACAAGGCGGTGGTCGGCGCGAACGCGTTCGCGCACGCGTCGGGCATCCACCAGGACGGCGTGCTGAAGGCGCGCGACACCTACGAAATCATGCGCGCGGAAGACGTGGGCTGGAGCACGAACAAGATCGTGCTCGGCAAGCTGTCGGGCCGCAACGCGTTCAAGCAGCGCCTCGAAGAACTCGGCGTGACGATGCAATCGGAAGGCGACGTGAACTCGGCGTTCGCGCGCTTCAAGGAACTCGCGGACCGCAAGTCCGAAATCTTCGACGAAGACATCATGTCGATCGTCTCGGAAGAATCGGCTGAAGCGCAGGCGAAGGAGCATTTCCGCTTCGTGTCGATGGCGCAGCGTTCCGAGACCGGCGAAGAGCCGCAGGCGCGCGTGGTGTTCGCGGTCGACGGCGCCGAAGTAACCGGCGAGTCGCGCGGCAACGGGCCCGTCGATGCGACGCTGCATGCGATCGAATCGAAGGTCGAAAGCGGCGCGGAACTCGTGCTGTACTCGGTCAACGCGATCACGACCGGCACGCAGGCGCAGGGCGAAGTGACGGTGCGGCTCTCGAAGAGCGGCCGGATCGTGAACGGCGTCGGCACCGATCCGGACATCGTCGCGGCTTCCGCGAAGGCGTATATCGCCGCGCTCAACAAGCTCCATTCGAAAGTCGAGAAGCTCAACCCGCAGCTTTGATCAGACTTTGCCGGCGGCGCCGATCGCGTCGCCGGGCACGCACCGCAAGCCCTCGCCAGAAGCGAGGGCTTTTTTTCACTCCGCCGCGGACCGCCTCGAAAACAGCAGCCGTTCGCGCATCGACGGCCGCTCGCGCGCCGCGCGCTCCAGTTGCCGGCACTCGACGTGAATGCCGCGCGCCGGCGCATCGTCCACGAACTTGTCGATCAGTTCGCGCACGTCGGGATCGATGAAATCGGCGCGCGTCGCGTCGACGATCACGGTCGCGCGATCCGGAATCTGCCGCAGATGGTGTTTCAGCGCGACCTTGCCGATAAACGACACGTCCTTGCGAAACGACAGTAGGAAGTGATCGTCGTGCTGGGCGATCGTGATCGGACGTTGCAGGTTCGCGTGCACCGCGAGCGCGATGCTGCACGCGATGCCGAGCAGGATGCCGATCAGAAGATCGGTCAGCAGGACGCCGGCGATCGTCACGATGAACGGCGCAAAGCGCTCGAAACCTTGTTTGGCGACCGCCGCGAACAGCGAAGGCTTCGCGAGCTTCAGTCCGGTGAAGATCAGGATCGCGGCGAGACACCCGAGCGGAATCAGGTTGATGACGCTCGCGAGCGCGAACACGCTGGCGAGCAGCAGCACGCCATGCACGAACGCCGACCAGCGGCTCTGCGCGCCCGCGTGAACGTTTGCGGAGCTGCGCACGATGACGGAGGTGATCGGCAGACCGCCCAGCGCGCCCGCCACCATGTTGCCGATGCCCTGCGCCTTCAGTTCGCGGTCGGGATGGGCGGCGCGCTTTTTCGGATCGATCTGTTCGACCGCTTCGAGGCTCAGCAGCGTTTCGAGGCTCGCGACGATCGCGAGCGTCATCGCCAGACGCCAGACGTCGGGGTTCGCGAGCTGCGCGAAGTTGGGCCATTCGAGCGCATTCGAGAGCGCGGCGAACGACGCGATCGACGGCAACGCGACGCGCAGTTCTGCGCCCGGCGCGATGCCCGGCGCGACGAAATCGAGCAACAGCGTCGCGCCGATGCCGAGCATCACGACGGCGAGCGGCGCGGGAATCGCTCGCACGAGCGCGAAGCGCCGCATCGCGCGGGTGTCCCAGCCGGCGAGAAGCGCGAGCGACGCCAGGGCGATCGCGCATGCCGCGACCGACATCGCGCCGAACGGTGTGTCGATCATGCCCGGGCCGTTTGCCGCGACGCTCGCGCCCTCGTTGGCAAAACCGGCGGCGAGCGGAATCTGCTTGATGATCAGCAACAGGCCGATGGCCGCGAGCATCCCCTTGATGACCGACGAGGGCACGTAGGCCGCGAAGCGCCCGGCCTTGAGCATTCCGAAGCCGAATTGCAGCGCGCCCGAGAGCAGCACGGCGAGCAGGAACGCGGAAAAGCTGCCGAGCCGCGCGATGCCGTCGACGACGATCACGATCAGCCCGGCGGCCGGCCCGCTCACGCTCAGGTGCGAGCCGCTCAGCAGCGCGACGACCAGCCCGCCGATGATGCCGGACAGCAGGCCCGCGAACGGCTCGACGCCCGACGCATTCGCGATGCCGAGACACAGCGGCATCGCGACCAGAAAGACGACGGTGCCGGCGAACATGTCGCGCGGAAAAGTGGCGAAGATTTGTCTTGGGTTCATGTTTTTGAGGTGCGAGTTGAGCCCTGCAGCGTCTTGCGACGCCGCATTGCAGGTGGCTGGGTTCGGTTGGAGCGGCGCTTAGCGGCCGGCGGTTTCGAGGACGGCTTCGGGTGCGTGTGCGGGCGCGGGATCGTCGCCGCGATGGCCCGAGGCGAGCACCTTGATGCGCCCGTCGTGCAGGCCGTAGATCCAGCCATGCACGCGCGGCGGCGTCGCGGCGTCGCGCACGAGCGGCGTCGCCCGCAATGCGCGCACTTGTTCGAGCACGCTCAGTTCGGCGAGACGATTCACGCGGGCGTCGGAATCGGCGACGCCGTCGAGTTCGTCGCGATGCACGCGGGCGAGGGCGCACAGCGGCGCGATGCGGCGGTTCACGTGCGGCAGATCGGGCGACGGCGGCAGGAGCGAAGCGCGCACGCCGCCGCAGCCGTAGTGCCCGCAAACGATTACGTCGTCGACCTGCAAAACGCGCACGGCGTATTCGAGGACGCTCATCACGTTGTCGTCGGCGGCGCAGAAAAGGTTCGCGATGTTGCGGTGAACGAAAAGATCGCCGGGGTTGGCGTGGGTGATGGTTTCGGCGGGCACACGGCTGTCCGAGCAGCCGATCCACAGGACTCGCGGACTCTGTCCTTGCGTGAGGCGCGGGAAGAACTCGGCATCGCTGTCGGCGGTTTCAGACGCCCAGGCGATGTTTTCGACAAGCATGCGTTTGAGACGATTCATCGATGTGACTCCGGGAACGGTTCGCAGAGGCGCGCGCCATGCACCGCGCTGGCGCAGCCATCTCGATATCGCCGCGCGTCGTTGCAGCGCAGCGGAAACCTTACGAAACACTTTCGCAGGAAAAGTTCACATTCGTCTACAGATAAAAAAATGCCGCCTTGTCGAGGCGGCTTTCTGCGAGGTCGCCATGAAGGCGGAGTTAAGCGCGAGCTTCAGAACATGTTGCGCCGGTCGGGGTCGTGCAGCGGATCGGGCGTCTTTTGCGTCAGCCGGAGAATGCCCTGATCGTCGAAATAGAAGCTGTACATCATGTACCAGACGTTGGCTTCCATATACCGATAAGTCCAGACTTCACGCTTCATCAGCGGGAAATACGACGTTTCCACCGGCCGGCCGAAATTGACGAGCACGTCTTTCTTGGTCCAGGTGCCGATTTCGGCCTTGTAGAACTCGTTGGCGTCGAGCACCTGGCGCACGCTGACGATCTTCCCGGCGGCGTCGATATCGGCGGCGGTCGTGACTTCGCCGAGCGGCTGGGTCGGCCACATCAGGCGCTTGCCGCCGTCGGGCAGATCGTAGGTTTCGCGCGGCGGGCCGAGGCGGGCGGTGATAGTCGATACGTCGGCGCCCGTCTGGTAGTTCTGCCACGGCTGCGCGCACGCCGAAAGCAGGAGCGCGAGCCCGGCGAGCGCGGCGCCGGCGGCTGCGCGGCCGCGGATGAGTTTGAGCGACATGGAGGCCTCCGGAAGCTTTTATGTCCCGGCGCGGGCGCCGGGTTTCCCTGGTGTTGCAAGGATTTTGACACGCGCGGGGAAAAAACATCCTGCCGGGCGCGCGATTTCCGGGCGCAAGCCGCGCATTGTCGCGGGCTGGGCGCTCTGCGCTGCCAGCCGGAGGATGCATCGCGCTTGCGCGCCGCGCGCGAGGCGGCCTATGATCCGCGCTCTCATCGGAACGAATTGGCGGCGGGGCGACGATGTCGGACGCGGGAAAACAACACGGATTGACGGGATGGCGGCTCGGACGCCGCTGGCTGCGGCTCGCGACGGCGGCGTGCATCGCGTGGTCGATGGCGGCGGCGGCCGTCGCGGCACAAGGCGCGCCGATTCGCATCGCGATGATCGAGGGCATGTCGGGCCCGTTCGCGAACGCGGGCGCGGCGGTCGAGCGCAACCTGCGCTTCGGCGTCGAGCGCGTGAATGCGCAAGGCGGCGTGAAGCTCGCCGACGGCGCGCATCCGCTGCAACTCGTCGTGCTCGACGGCAAGGGCAGCAGCGAGGCGAGCCTCGTGCAACTGCGCGCGGCGATCGACCAGAAGATCGGCTTCGTCATGCAGGGCAACAGTTCGGCGGTGGCGGCGGCGCTCGTCGCGGCGATCGACAAGCAGAACGCGCGGGAACCGGATGCGCGCGTCGTCTTCCTGAATTATTCCGCCGACGATCCCGCGCTCACCAACGCGTCGTGCAGCTTCTGGCATTTCCGCTTCGACGCGCACGCCGGCATGCGCATGGACGCGCTCGCGGACGTGATCCGCGACGACCGGTCGGTGAAAAAGGTCTATCTGCTGAATCAGGACTACAGCTTCGGCCACGACGTCAGCCGCGAGGCGGCGCGCGCGCTGAAGGAACGGCGTCCGGACATCGCGATCGCTGGCGACGAATTCCATCCGATCGGCCGCGTGAAGGATTTCGCGCCCTATATCGCGAAGATCCGCGCCAGCGGCGCGGACGCGGTCGTGACCGGCAACTGGGGCAACGACCTGACTTTGCTCGTCAAGGCCGCGCGCGAGCAGGGGCTGAATACGAAGTTCTACACGTTCTACGGCAACAGCCTGGGCGCGCCCGCGGCGCTCGGCGACGCGGGCGTGAAGCGGGTAGTGGCGGTGGCGGATTGGCATCCGAATGTGGGCGGGGCGGCGTCGGACGCTTACTACGCGGCGTTCCGCGCGCGCTATCCGTCAGCCGGCGACGACTATCTCGTGCTACGCATGCCGCTCATGATCGAGATGCTGACGCAAGCCATGACGCGCGCCGGCCGCGCCGATCCGACCGCGGTAGCGCGCGCGCTCGAGGGAATGAAGTTCGACAACGGTTTCCACGCATCCACGATGCGCGCGCAGGATCATCAGCTGATCCAGCCCCTTTACGTGATGGAAATGGATCGCGCGGGCGCGCCCGGCGTGCATGTCGACAACGAGGGCTCGGGTTACGGTTTTCGCACGCTGCTCGCGCTCCCGGCGAACGCGACGGCCCAGCCCAGTTCCTGCGACATGGCGCGCCCGGCGCGCTAGTCCGTTCGGACAGGTCTCAACGCCCGGGTGGGCTGTGCTATAATTCGCGCTTCGTTTTGGGGAGGTCCGTCGTGAAAGTGACGAACTGAAACCGCCGGAAACCGTCCGAAGCGAAACAATCGTCGAACAATTCGTGGCAGTAACCCACGGCACGGCCTTTCTTCCGTGACCGCCTGTCTGTTTTAAAGGAAAAGCAAATGTCCGCAGCACAAGTCAAGAAGTCCGACGTCGTCGCAGAATACGCGCGCGCCGCCAACGACACCGGTTCGCCCGAAGTGCAAGTCGCACTGCTGACGACCCGTATCAACGAACTGACCCTGCACTTCAAGGCTCACACGAAGGATCACCACAGCCGCCGCGGTCTGCTGCGCATGGTGAGCCGTCGCCGTAAGCTGCTCGACTACCTGAAGGGCAAAGACGCAGACCGTTATCGCTCGCTGATCGAAAAGCTGGGCCTGCGCAAGTAATTGGCAACAAGCGGCCAGCGTTCCATCGAAGTGCCTGTGTCAGTCCGCTGATACAGGCATTTTGTTTTTGAACGGCTACTGGCCGGCACGTGTTTCAAACGCATCATCTGTGAAATCCGGGTCCTCGAGCGACCCGACATCCGGCCCGGGCCTCGCGGCAGAGCTTTGTGTCATTCCAGCGCGTCATGCGCATCGCGTGTCGTGTTGCGTTGGAATGGCATAACACACCTCTTTTTGCGCGGTTCGGCCGTCGCCTGGCTTAGCGCCATCCGGTCGGCTCATGTCGATCGGGCGGCGCGGCGTAACGAACAAGGAGTGACTCATGTTCAATAAAATCGTCAAAGAATTTAAGTGGGGACAACACAACGTCCGCCTGGAAACAGGTGAGATCGCGCGCCAGGCAAGCGGCGCGGTGATTGTCGACATCGAAGATACCGTCGTGCTCGCGACCGTCGTCGGCGCGAAGACGGCGAAGCCGGGACAGGATTTCTTCCCGCTGACCGTCGATTACCTCGAAAAGACCTATGCCGCCGGCAAGATCCCGGGCGGCTTTTTCCGCCGCGAAGGCCGTCCGTCGGAAGGCGAGACGCTGATCTCGCGCCTGATCGACCGCCCGCTGCGCCCGCTTTTTCCCGAAGGCTACTATAACGAAGTGCAGGTCGTGATCCACGTCCTGTCGCTGAATCCGGACATTCCCGCCGACATTCCCGCGCTGATCGGCGCGTCGGCCGCGCTCGCCGTGTCCGGCCTGCCGTTCAACGGTCCGGTCGGCGCCGCGCGCGTCGCGTACATCAACAATGAATACGTGTTGAACCCGACGCGCCCGCAGATGAAGGAATCGGCGCTCGACCTGATCGTCGCCGGCACCGAGCGCGCCGTGCTAATGGTGGAATCGGAAGCGCAGCAACTGTCCGAAGAAGTGATGCTCGGCGGCGTCGTGTTCGGCCACGAGCAGATGCAGACGGCCATCGACGCGATCCACGAACTCGTGCGCGACGGCGGCAAGCCGGAATGGGACTGGACGCCGGCGCCGAAGAACGAAGCGCTGATCGCCCGCGTGACGGAAATCGCCCAGGGCGAACTGCTCGCGGCTTACCAGCTGCGCAACAAGCAGGCGCGTTCCACGAAGCTGAAGGAAGTGTACGCCGCGACCTCCGCCGCGCTCGAGCAGGATGCCGCGGCATCGGGCACGGTCGCCGCCGACAAGGCGACGGTCGGCAACGTGCTGTTCGACATCGAAGCGAAAATCGTTCGTTCGCAGATCCTGAACGGCGAGCCGCGTATCGACGGCCGCGACACCCGCACGGTGCGCCCGATCGAAATCCGCACGGGCGTTCTGCCGCGCACGCACGGTTCGGCGCTCTTCACGCGCGGCGAAACGCAGGCGCTGGTGGTCGCGACGCTCGGCACGAAGGGCGACGAGCAGAACATCGACGCGCTCGAAGGCGAGTACCGCGAGCGCTTCATGCTTCACTACAACATGCCGCCGTTCGCGACCGGCGAAACGGGCCGCGTCGGTTCGCCGAAGCGCCGTGAAATCGGCCACGGCCGTCTCGCCAAGCGCGCGCTCGCCGCGTGCCTTCCGTCCGCCGACGAATTCGGCTACTCGATCCGCGTCGTGTCGGAAATCACGGAATCGAACGGGTCTTCGTCGATGGCGTCGGTCTGCGGCGGCTGTCTCGCGCTGATGGACGCGGGCGTGCCGATGAAGGCGCACGTCGCGGGCATCGCGATGGGCCTGATCCTCGAAGGCAACAAGTTCGCGGTTCTGACCGACATCCTCGGCGACGAAGATCACCTCGGCGACATGGACTTCAAGGTGGCCGGCACGGCACAAGGCGTGACCGCGCTGCAGATGGACATCAAGATCCAGGGCATCACGAAGGAAATCATGCAGGTCGCGCTCGCGCAGGCGAAGGAAGGCCGCATGCACATCCTCGGCAAGATGACCACGGCGGTTCCTGGCACGAACACGGTGCTGTCGGATTACGCGCCGCGCATGATCACGATCAAGATCAACCCCGAAAAGATCCGCGACGTGATCGGCAAGGGCGGTTCGGTGATCCGCGCGCTGACGGAAGAAACCAACACGACGATCGACATTTCGGATGACGGCGTCGTGACCATCGCGAGCACGAGCAGCGAAGGCATGGCCGAAGCGAAGAAGCGCATCGAGAACATCACGGCCGAAGTGGAAGTCGGACAGATTTACGAAGGTCCCGTGCTGAAGCTGCTGGATTTCGGCGCGATCGTGAACATCTTGCCGGGCAAGGACGGTCTGCTGCACATCTCGGAAATCGTCAACGAGCGTGTGAAGGACATCAACGACTACCTGAAGGAAGGCCAGGTCGTGCGCGTGAAGGTCATCCAGACGGACGAGAAGGGTCGCGTTCGTCTGTCGGCGAAGGCGCTGCTGAACGAAGGCGCCGCGCAAGCGGAACCGACGCAGCCGCAGCACTGATGCGGTAATGTTTCGACGGCCGGTCGCGTTTCGCGAACCGGCCGTTTTTTTGGCCTCTTTTTGCGTGACTCGATGGCAGTGTGGATTAAGCTTGGCTTGAGTCCGCAGTTCCATCCGGTTAAGAAACCACCGACGAATCCGACCTCAGGGGAAGCAGATGAAGGCGATCGAAATCACTGAATTTGGCGCACCCGACGTATTGAAACCGGGCGAGCGCCCGATGCCCGCGCCTAAGGCGGGCGAGGTGCTGATCAAGGTCGCGGCCTCCGGCGTGAACCGGCCCGATGTGTTTCAGCGCAAGGGTGGCTATGCGCCGCCGCCGGGCGCGTCGGATCTGCCGGGGCTCGAAGTGGCGGGCGAAATCGTCGATGCGGGCGAGGACGCGTTCGATCCGAAACACAATCCGTTTGGCCTGAAGAAGGGCGATCGCGTCTGCGCGTTGCTCGCGGGCGGCGGCTATGCGGAATACGCGGTTGCGCCGACCGAGCAATGCCTGCCGGCGCCGAAGGGTCTCACGGACATCGAAGCGGCTTCGCTGCCGGAAACCTTCTTCACCGTGTGGAGCAACGTGTTCGAGCGCGCGCATCTCGGCTCGGGTGAAAACGGCGCCGAAGAGACGCTCCTGATCCAGGGCGGATCGAGCGGGATCGGCGTGACGGCGATCCAGATCGCGAAGGCGCTCGGTCATCGCGTGTTCGTGACGGCGGGCACCGACGAGAAATGCCGCGCGTGCGAGGCGCTCGGCGCCGAGCGGGCGATCAACTACAAGACCGAGGATTTCGTCGAAGTGGTGAAGTCGCTCACGAACGATCGCGGTGTCGACGTGATTCTCGACATGGTCGCGGGCGACTATCTGCCGCGCGAACTGAAGGCGCTCGCCGATGGCGGGCGCGTCTGCGTGATCGCGCTGCTCGGCGGCGCGAAGGCCGAAATCAACCTGAACGACGTGCTGCGCCGGCGCCTGGTGATCACCGGCTCGACGCTGCGTCCGCGCCCGGTCGCGTTCAAAGGCAAGATCGCGGCGCAACTGAAGGAGCGCGTCTGGCCGGAGATCGAGGCGGGGCGCATCAAACCGGTGATCCATCAGGTTTTTCCCGCCGATCAGGCCGCGGCGGCGCATGAGTTGATGGAAGGCAGCACGCATGTGGGCAAGATCATGCTCGACTGGACCCAGAGCGCTTAGGCGGCCGGCGAAAATCGTGCCGGTTTGACCGGGTTCGCCGCGACACAGTAAAATCGTGTGTTCTACAGGCGATTAGCGCGGCGTGCGGTCCTCGTCGGATTGGCGCGCAAACCGAAAACCATACCAAGAACGCAGCGGCGACGCTGTCGAGCGGCGAGACTTATGTCGAAACAACGAGCGAAATTGGTTGTCGGGAACTGGAAAATGCACGGCCGGCTTGCGCAGAATGGCGCGCTGCTGACCGAAGTGGCGTCGGGTGCGTCGGCATTGCAGAAGGGCGTGCGAGTCGGCGTGTGCGTGCCGTGTCCGTATTTGCCGCAGTCGCAGGCATTGTTGAGCGGATCGGTCGTCGCGTGGGGCGTGCAGGATGTGTCGGCTTACGCGACGGGCGCCTACACCGGTGAAGTCTCCGCGGAAATGGCCTCCGACTTTGGTGCGATGTACGCGATCGTCGGGCATTCGGAGCGTCGCGCGTATCATCGCGAGACCTCGGATCTCGTCGCGGTGAAGGCCCAGCGCGCGCTCGAAGCAGGACTGACGCCCATCGTGTGTGTCGGCGAGACGCTCGAGCAGCGTGAAACCGGCGTGACGGAACAGATCGTCGGCACGCAGCTCGAGGCAGTGTTGCTCGTGTTGTCCGACGAGCAAGTGGCCAAGATCGTGGTGGCGTACGAGCCGGTCTGGGCGATCGGCACGGGCAAGAGCGCGAGCGCCGACGAAGCGCAGGCCGTGCATGCGTTCATTCGCGCGAAGCTCGCGGAGAAGAGCGCATCGGCGGTCGACGTGCCGTTGCTCTACGGCGGCAGCGTGAAGCCGGACAATGCTCAGGAATTGTTCGCACAGCAGGATATCGACGGCGGGCTGATTGGCGGCGCGTCGTTGAAATCGAAGGATTTTCTGGCGATCTGCCAGGCGGCACAGGATGTGTCCAACTGAGTAAGCGCCGGCACAAGACGCGGGCATGCAGGAAGCGCGACGCATCGGTGTCGCGTCAACATTAAAGATCCAGGTGAGTGGAAATGCTGTATTTGAAGACTTTGATCATCGTCGTCCAGTTGTTGTCGGCGTTGGGCGTGATCGGCCTCGTGTTGTTGCAGCATGGCAAGGGCGCCGACATGGGCGCCGCGTTCGGTAGCGGCGCGTCGGGCAGCCTGTTCGGCGCAACCGGCTCGGCGAATTTTCTTTCCCGCACGACGGCCGTCCTCGCTGCCGTGTTCTTCATCTCGACGCTGGCACTGACCTACCTCGGCAGCTACAAGCCGCAAGCGTCAGCGGGCGTCCTGGGCGGCGCGGCGACGACGCCTGCTTCGGCTTCCATTGCGACTTCGGCACCGGCGTCGGCGCCTGTTGCTTCGTCGGCGCCGGGCGCGGACGTGCCGAAATAAGGCAAGAATAAATTTTTCGCTAAATTCGCTTTTCGTGCGTTGAACAATCCGAAGCACCAAGTTATAATTCAAGTCTTGAAGCGATTCGCAGCGATAACAAGTTGTTTTCCCGGATTGCAAGACAGTGCCGACGTGGTGAAATTGGTAGACACGCTATCTTGAGGGGGTAGTGGCGAAAGCTGTGCGAGTTCGAGTCTCGCCGTCGGCACCAAAGTTATCCAATGCCAGCCGCATGCATCGCTTCGGCTGGCATTGTCACTTCTGGAGTACGCTTACGATCTGATTGTGTTCGTGAGCGATCCGAAGCGAAATTCTCGACCGGGTGGTCTGTCCCGGCTGAAGCATTCGTATCAATCAACTGACCCAACCGATTTGAGGATAGCCTTGAACCTCGCACCCTATTACCCCGTCTTGTTGTTCCTCCTGGTGGGCACTGGTTTAGGCATAGCGTTGGTCAGCATCGGCAAGATCCTCGGTCCCAACAAGCCTGACACCGAAAAGAACGCACCGTACGAATGTGGCTTCGAAGCTTTCGAAGACGCGCGTATGAAATTCGATGTGCGTTACTATCTCGTCGCTATTCTGTTCATTATTTTCGACCTTGAAACCGCTTTCCTGTTCCCGTGGGGCGTTGCTCTGCGCGACATCGGGTGGCCGGGCTTCATGGCTATGATGATTTTTCTGCTCGAATTTTTGCTCGGCTTCGCCTACATCTGGAGAAAGGGCGGTCTCGACTGGGAATGACAGTTAAATCACCGGATTCATGGGCGGCTTTGGCTGGCTGCTCATCTGGAGTGGAAAGCAAATGAGTATCGAAGGGGTCTTGAAGGAAGGGTTTGTCACCACCACGGCTGACAAGCTGATCAACTGGACGCGCACCGGCTCCCTTTGGCCGATGACGTTCGGTCTCGCGTGCTGCGCGGTCGAGATGATGCATGCGGGCGCTGCCCGCTACGATCTGGACCGTTTTGGCGTCGTGTTTCGTCCGAGCCCGCGCCAGTCGGATGTGATGATCGTTGCCGGCACGCTGTGCAACAAGATGGCGCCCGCGCTGCGCAAGGTCTACGACCAGATGGCCGAGCCGCGCTGGGTCATCTCGATGGGCTCGTGCGCAAACGGCGGCGGCTACTATCACTATTCGTATTCCGTCGTGCGCGGTTGCGACCGGATCGTTCCGGTCGACGTCTACGTGCCGGGCTGTCCGCCGACGGCGGAAGCGCTGGTGTACGGCGTGATCCAGCTGCAAGCGAAGATTCGCCGCACGAATACCATCGCCCGTCAATAAGGCCTGAGCCTCCCCAATTATGGCAAGCAAACTCGAGACCCTTAAAGCGAACCTCGAGGCGGCGTTTGGCGACCGCCTCCAGAGCATTACCGAGGCGCTTGGGCAACTGACGATCGTCGTCAAGGCGAGCAACTATGCGGAAGTGGCGCTTCAGTTGCGCGACGATCGCAAGCTCGGCTTCGAACAACTGGTCGACCTGTGCGGCGTCGATTACTCGACTTACGGCGAAGGCGCCTACGAAGGCCCGCGTTTCGCCGCCGTGCTCCATCTTCTCTCGATCTCGAACAACTGGCGCGTGCGCGTGCGCGTGTTCGCACCGGACGACGAAGTGCCGATCGTGCCGTCCGTCGTCGACGTGTGGTCGTCGGCGAACTGGTACGAGCGTGAGGCGTTCGACCTCTACGGCATCGTGTTCGAAGGCCACCCCGACCTGCGCCGCATTCTCACCGACTACGGTTTCATCGGCCATCCGTTCCGCAAGGACTTCCCGGTGTCGGGTTATGTCGAAATGCGCTACGACCCGGAAGAGAAGCGCGTGGTCTACCAGCCGGTGACGATCGAGCCGCGCGAAATCACGCCGCGCGTGATCCGCGAAGATCGCTATGGCGGTCTGAAACACTAAGAGAACGCCATGGCAGAGATCAAGAACTACACGCTCAATTTTGGCCCGCAACACCCGGCAGCGCACGGCGTGCTGCGCCTTGTGCTCGAGCTCGACGGCGAAGTGATCCAGCGCGCCGATCCGCACATCGGCCTGCTGCATCGCGCGACCGAAAAGCTCGCCGAAACGAAGACGTTCATCCAGTCCGTGCCGTACATGGACCGTCTCGACTACGTGTCGATGATGGTGAACGAGCACGGGTATGTGCTGGCTATCGAAAAGCTGCTCGGCATCGACGTGCCGATCCGCGCGAAGTACATCCGCGTGCTGTTCGACGAAGTCACGCGCGTGCTGAACCACCTGATGTGGATCGGCTCGCACGCGCTCGACGTCGGCGCGATGGCGGTGTTCCTGTACGCGTTTCGCGAGCGCGAAGACCTGATGGACGTGTACGAAGCCGTCTCGGGCGCGCGGATGCACGCGGCGTACTATCGGCCGGGCGGTGTCTATCGCGATTTGCCTGACGCGATGCCGCAATACAAGGCGTCGAAAATCCGCAATGCGAAGGCGCTGTCGAGAATGAACGAGACACGTCAGGGCTCGCTCCTCGACTTCCTCGACGACTTTTTTAGGCGTTTTCCGGGTTGCGTCGACGAATACGAAACGCTGCTTACCGACAATCGCATCTGGAAACAGCGTCTCGTGGGCATCGGCGTGGTCAGCCCCGAGCGCGCGATGCAGCTCGGCATGACGGGCGCGATGCTGCGCGGCTCGGGTATCGAGTGGGATTTGCGCAAGAAGCAGCCGTACGAAGTGTATGACCAACTGGATTTCGATATTCCGGTCGGCGTGAACGGCGATTGCTATGACCGTTATCTCGTGCGTGTCGAGGAAATGCGTCAATCCACGCGAATCGCCAAACAGTGTATTGAGTGGCTGCGCAAGAATCCCGGCCCCGTGATGATCGACAATCACAAGGTCGCGCCGCCTTCGCGGGTCGGCATGAAGACCAACATGGAAGAGCTGATTCACCACTTCAAGCTCTTCACGGAAGGTTTTCACGTGCCCGAAGGCGAAACGTATGCGGCCGTCGAGCATCCGAAGGGCGAGTTCGGCATCTATCTCGTGTCGGACGGTGCGAACAAGCCGTATCGCCTGAAGATCCGTGCCCCTGGTTACGCGCATCTTGCTTCGCTCGACGAAATGGCGCGCGGCCACATGATCGCCGACGCAGTGACGATCATCGGTACGCAGGACATCGTGTTCGGCGAGATCGATCGCTGATCCACATTCGGTCGTCTGGCAAGACGCGCGCTGACACCAACGTCGCGCGTACCAGGCGAACAAGCAACAGCAGGACGCCAGGTCTGCCGCAACAAGAAGGGCGCGGCAGGTTTCCGTTCGGTAGGAATTGAAAGAGTCGTGTCTGAAAATGATCTCAGCTGAAGGCCTGAAAGAAATCGATCGTGCGATCGCCAAGTATCCCGCGGAACAGAAGCAGTCCGCGGTGATGTCGGCGCTGGCTACTGCTCAGGAAGAGCACGGCTGGCTGTCGCCCGAACTGATGCAGTTCGTCGCCGACTATCTCGGCATGCCGGCGGTCGCCGTGCAGGAAGTCGCGACGTTCTACACGATGTATGAGACCTCGCCGGTCGGCAAGCACAAGATCACGCTCTGCACGAACCTGCCGTGCCAGCTCGGCCCGGACGGCGGATCGGACAGCGCCGCCGAGTATCTGAAGCAGAAGCTCGGCATCGACTTCGGCGAAACCACGCCCGACGGCAAGTTCACGCTGAAAGAAGGCGAGTGCTTCGGTTCGTGCGGCGATGCGCCGGTGCTGCTGGTGAATAACCATCGCATGTGCAGCTTCATGAGCCGCGAGAAGATCGACCAGTTGATCGAGGAACTTTCGAAATGACGTCTCTCCACGATCGTCACATCAAACCGCTGATTCTGGCCGGCCTGAACGGCGAGAACTGGCATCTCGAAGACTACGTCGCGCGCGGCGGTTACAAGCAGTTGCGCCGCATCCTCGAAGAAAAGATTCCGCCCGAGCAGGTGATCGCCGATGTGAAAGCGTCGGGTCTGCGTGGCCGCGGCGGTGCGGGTTTCCCGACCGGCCTCAAGTGGAGCTTCATGCCGCGCCAGTTTCCGGGGCAGAAGTATCTCGTCTGCAACTCGGACGAAGGCGAACCGGGCACGTTCAAGGACCGCGACATCCTGCGCTGGAACCCCCATTCGCTGATCGAAGGCATGGCGATCGGCGCGTATGCGATGGGCATCTCCGTCGGCTACAACTACATCCACGGCGAAATTTGGGAAGTCTACAAGGTGTTCGAAGCGGCGCTCGAAGAAGCGCGCGCGGCCGGCTATCTCGGCGCGAACATCCTGGGTTCGGGTTTCTCGTTCGAGCTTTACGCGCATCACGGCTACGGCGCCTATATCTGCGGCGAAGAAACCGCGCTGCTCGAATCGCTCGAAGGCAAGAAGGGCCAGCCGCGCTTCAAGCCGCCTTTCCCGGCGAGCTTCGGCGTGTACGGCAAGCCGACCACGATCAATAACACCGAGACGTTCGCAGCCGTTCCGTTCCTGCTCGAAGTGGGTCCGCAGAATTATCTGGAAATGGGCAAGCCGAACAACGGCGGCACGAAGATATTCTCGATTTCAGGCGACGTTAATCGTCCGGGCAACTACGAGATTCCGCTCGGCACGCCGTTCTCGACGCTGATGGAACTCGCTGGCGGCGTGCGCGGCCAGTCGATCAAGGCGGTGATTCCCGGCGGATCGTCGGCGCCGGTCGTGCCGGGCGACATGATGCTCGCGACCGACATGGACTACGATTCGATCGCCAAAGCCGGCTCGATGCTGGGTTCGGGCGCGGTGATCGTGATGAACGAAACGCGCTGCATGGTGCGTTCGCTGTTGCGCCTGTCGTACTTCTATTACGAAGAGTCGTGCGGTCAATGCACGCCGTGCCGCGAGGGCACGGGCTGGCTGTACCGCGTCGTGCATCGTATCGAACACGGTCTCGGCCGCAAGGAAGATCTGGATCTGCTGAACTCGGTTGCCGAAAACATCATGGGCCGCACGATTTGCGCCCTCGGCGACGCGGCGGCCATGCCGGTGCGCGGCATGCTGAAGCACTTCTGGAACGAATTCGAATATCACGTCGAGCACAAGCATTGTCTCGTCGGCGGACACGCGCACCATGCGGCGTCCGAAGCGCTGACCGCGTGAAGGCGCGATAAAGGTTAAGGACCATTCCCCATCATGGTTGAACTAGAAATTGACGGCAAGACGGTAGAGGTGCCTGAAGGCAGCATGGTGATCCAGGCTGCGCACAAGGTCGATACGTACATTCCTCACTTCTGCTATCACAAGAAGCTGTCGATCGCGGCGAACTGCCGGATGTGCCTCGTCGAAGTCGAAAAGATGCCGAAGGCCGTGCCCGCCTGTGCGACGCCGGTTTCCGCCGGCATGATCGTGCGCACGACGTCCGACAAGGCCGTGAAGGCGCAGCAGTCCGTGATGGAATTCCTGCTGATCAACCACCCGCTCGACTGCCCGATCTGCGATCAGGGCGGCGAATGCCAGTTGCAGGATCTGGCCGTGGGCTACGGCAAGTCGCAGTCGCGCTACAACGAAGAAAAGCGCGTCGTGTTCCACAAGAACGTCGGCCCGCTCATCTCGATGGAAGAGATGACGCGCTGCATCCACTGCACGCGTTGCGTTCGCTTCGGCCAGGAAGTCGCCGGCGTGATGGAACTCGGCATGCTGGGCCGCGGCGAGCATTCGGAAATCACGTCGTTCGTCGGCAAGACGGTGGATTCGGAACTGTCGGGCAACATGATCGACCTGTGCCCGGTCGGCGCGTTGACGAGCAAGCCGTTCCGCTACTCGGCGCGGACGTGGGAACTGTCGCGCCGCAAGTCGGTGAGCCCGCACGATTCCGTCGGTGCGAATCTCGTCGTCCAGGTGAAGAACAACCGTGTGATGCGCGTTCTGCCGATGGAAAACGAAGCCATCAACGAATGCTGGATCTCGGACAAGGACCGCTTCTCGTACGAAGCGCTCAACAGCGCCGAGCGCCTGACCGCGCCGATGCTGAAGCAGGGCGGCCAGTGGATCGAAACCGACTGGCAGACCGCGCTCGAATACGTTGCGAAGGGCATCAAGGGCATCAAGGCCGATCACGGCGCGAACGCGATCGCCGCGCTGGCGACGCCGCACAGCTCGATCGAAGAGCTGTATCTGGTGAAGCAGTTCGCTGAAGGCGTCGGCTCGCCGAACGTCGATTTCCGTCTGCGCCAGAGCGACTTTTCGGCGCCGGTGGGCGTCGGTGCACCGTGGCTCGGCGTGAAAATCGCCGATCTCTCGATGATCGATACCGCGTTCATCGTCGGTTCGTTCCTGCGTCGCGATCATCCGCTCTTTGCCGCGCGCCTGCGTCAGGCCGCGAAGAGCGGCGCGAAGCTCACGTTCCTGCACGCCAGCAACGACGATTCGCTGATCCCGGCCGCGCATCGCGTGGTCGCGGCGCCGTCGGCGTGGCTCGACCAGCTCGCGGCCATCGCGGCGGCGGTCGCGGAAGCGCGCGGCGTCGCGCTGCCGGAAGCGTTCGCGGGCCGCGAAGTGTCGGCGGCTGCGAAGGACGTGGCGGCATCGCTGTCGGCGGGCGAGAAGCGCGTTGTCCTGCTCGGCAACAGCGCCGTGCAGCATCCCGACTTCGCCCAGATTCAGGCAGTCGCCCAGTGGATCGCGGACAGCACGGGCGCCACGCTCGGCTTCCTGACGGAAGCGGCCAACACGGTCGGCGCGCATCTCGTCGATGCATTGCCGGGCGAGGGCGGTCTCAACGCGCGCGAAGTGTTCGAACAGCCGCGCAAGGGTTATGTGCTCTTCAACGTCGAACCTGAATTCGATACGGCGAACCCCGCGCAGGCGCTTGCCGCGCTCAAGCAGGCGGAAATGGTCGTCGCGCTGTCGGCGTTCAGGCACGGCACCGAGTACGCCGACGTGCTCCTGCCGATCGCGCCGTTCACGGAAACGTCCGGCACGTTCGTCAATGCCGAAGGCACCGCGCAGTCGTTCAACGGCGTCGTGCGTCCGCTCGGCGAGACGCGTCCGGGCTGGAAAGTGTTGCGCGTGCTCGGCAACATTCTCGGCCTGCCGGGTTTCGACTTCGATACGGCCGAAGAAGTGCGCAATGCCGCGCTCGGTACGGGCGATTTGAGCGCGCGTCTGTCGAACCAGACGGGCGTCGCGCCGCAGCGCAAGACGGCCGTGTCAGCAGCGCAAGGCAAGTTCGAGCGTCTCGCCGATGTGCCGATTTATCACGCGGACGCGCTCTCGCGCCGCGCGGAGTCGCTGCATCTGACGGCGGCTGCTCGTGATGCGAACGTCGCCGGCTTGCCGACATCGCTCTTCGACCAGCTCGGCCTGAAGAACGGCGATGCCGTGCGCGTCTCCCAGGGCGGTCTGTCGGTGGTAATGCCGGCGGTTCGCGATGCGAATCTGGCGGAAACGGTGGTCCGCGTGTCGGCGGGTACGACGGCTGGCGCCGCGCTCGGCGGCTTGTTCGGTGAACTGCTAGTGGAGAAGGCGTAAATGGGCTTGTTCGATACGATCAACGCGGGCGGCACGCAGATTCTCGGCGTTGCATGGCCGACGGTGTGGGCGCTGGTCCGCATCCTGGTGGTCTCCGTCGTCATCCTGCTGTGCGTGGCGTACCTGATCCTGTGGGAACGCAAGCTCATCGGCTGGATGCACGTGCGCCTCGGGCCGAATCGCGTCGGTCCGATGGGCCTGTTGCAGCCGATCGCCGACGTGCTGAAGCTGCTGCTGAAAGAAGTGATTCAGCCGATCCAGGCGAGCAAGTGGATCTACCTGATCGCGCCGATCATGACGGTGGTCCCGGCGTTCGCCGTGTGGGCGGTGATTCCGTTCCAGGCGAAAGCCGTGCTCGGCGACATCAACGCGGGCCTGCTCTATGTGATGGCGATCTCGTCGATCGGCGTGTACGGCGTGATTCTGGCCGGCTGGGCGTCGAACTCGAAATACGCGTTCCTCGGCGCGATGCGCGCGGCGGCACAGATGGTGTCGTATGAAATCTCGATGGGCTTCGCGCTCGTCGTCGTGCTGATGGTCGCGGGCTCGCTGAATCTGTCGGACATCGTGACTTCGCAGCAGCGCGGCATCTTCGCGGGCTTCGGCGTCAACTTCCTGTCGTGGAACTGGCTGCCGCTCCTGCCGATGTTCGTCGTGTACTTCATCTCGGGCATCGCCGAAACGAACCGTCACCCGTTCGACGTGGTGGAAGGCGAATCGGAAATTGTCGCGGGCCACATGATCGATTACTCGGGCATGGCGTTCGCGCTCTTCTTCCTCGCCGAGTACATCAACATGATCGTGATCTCGGCGATCGCGACGACGCTGTTCCTCGGCGGCTGGGACGCGCCGTTCGGCTTCCTGTCCTTCATCCCGGGCGTGTTCTGGTTCGTGCTGAAGATTTTCTTCCTGCTGTCGGTGTTCATCTGGGCGCGTGCGACGTTCCCGCGCTACCGCTACGACCAGATCATGCGTCTCGGCTGGAAGGTGTTCCTGCCGGTGTCGGTGGTGTGGGTGGTGGTGGTCGGCTTCTGGATCATGTCGCCGCTGAACATCTGGAAATAAAGGGCGGATGAAATAACCATGACCGCAATTCAGAATTTTTTTAAGACCTTCTTTCTGACCGAACTGCTCAAGGGCCTCGCGCTGACGGGACGCTATACGTTCCAGCGCAAGATCACCGTGCAGTTCCCGGAAGAGAAGACGCCGATCTCCCCGCGCTTTCGCGGCCTGCACGCGCTGCGTCGCTACGAGAACGGCGAAGAGCGCTGCATCGCATGCAAGCTGTGCGAAGCCGTGTGCCCGGCGCTCGCGATCACGATCGAATCCGAAACGCGCGCCGACAACACGCGCCGCACGACGCGCTACGACATCGACCTGACCAAATGCATCTTCTGCGGCTTCTGCGAGGAAAGCTGCCCGGTCGATTCGATCGTCGAAACGCACATTCTCGAGTATCACGGCGAGAAGCGCGGCGACCTGTATTTCACGAAGGACATGCTGCTGGCCGTCGGCGACCGTTACGAAACGGAAATCGCGGCATCGAAGGCGGCGGACGCGCCTTACCGTTGATGCTTCATTGATGCGCATGGAGCGGGGAAGCATCACAACGCGTCCCCGTTCAAATCGAATACCTGCTGTTCCGGCACGCGCGCCGAGTCCGCACCTGCACGTTCGAAGCATCGCAACGAAGCAAGAAGGAAGCGAAGCGCCCGTGCCCAAACACAATGCCTGACGATGGCCTAACGATGAACCGGTAATCATGGAATTCACGACCGTACTGTTCTATATCTTCGCGCTGTTCCTGACCGTGTCGGCGCTGAAGGTGATCACTTCGCGCAACCCGGTGGCATCCGCGCTGTTCCTCGTGCTCGCGTTCTTCAACGCGGCCGCGATCTGGATGCTGCTCCAGGCCGAATTCCTCGCGATCCTGCTGGTTCTGGTCTACGTCGGCGCCGTGATGGTGCTGTTCCTGTTCGTGGTCATGATGCTCGACATCAATCTCGACGAACTGCATCGCGATTTCAGGAAGTTCGTGCCGATCGCGAGCATCGTCGGGGCGATCATCATCATCGAGACCGCGCTGATTCTCTGGCACGGCTACGGCGCGACGGTCGCGCCCGTGCACGACGTCACGGCGGGCGCGGGTGTCGGCGGCGGCGCGGTGATGTCGAATACCGGACTGATCGGCAAGGTCATCTATACGGACTACATCTTCGCGTTCGAAATCGCGGGTCTGATCCTGCTGGTGGCGATCATCGCGGCCGTCGCGCTGACCATCCGCGAGAAGAAGGACAACAAGCGCCAGAAGGTGAGCGAGCAGGTCAAGGTGCGCGCGTCGGATCGCGTTCGTATCGTCAAGATGAAGTCGGAAAAGGAAGCGCCCGACGCGACGACCAATCCTCCCGTCACCGGCAACGTCGGTGCGGGCACGGTCGACAACAAGGGCTGAGCGAGAAGGAGAGAAAGAAAATGTTGAGTCTTGCCCATTACCTCGTGCTCGGCGCGATCCTGTTCGCGATCAGCATCGTCGGGATTTTCCTGAACCGCCGCAACGTGATCATCATCCTGATGGCGATCGAATTGATGCTGCTCGCGGTGAACACCAATTTCGTCGCCTTTTCGCACTATCTCGGCGACGTGCACGGCCAGATCTTCGTGTTCTTCGTCCTGACCGTGGCCGCCGCCGAAGCGGCGATCGGTCTCGCGATTCTGGTGACCCTGTTCCGCAGCCTCGACACGATCAACGTCGAGGATCTCGACCAGCTCAAAGGTTAAATTCAGGCTAGGCTGTTATGTCCACGACACTCAATGAAAACCTGCTGCTCGCGATTCCGCTGGCACCGCTAGTCGGTTCGCTGATCGCCGGGCTCGCCGGGAAAGCAGTAGGGCGCAAGGGCTCGCACCGCGTCACCATTCTCGGCGTCGCGATTTCCTTCGTGCTCTCCGCGATGGTCTTCTTCCAGGTGATGCAAGGCGCGAGCTTCAACGCCACCATCTATGAATGGATGAACGTCGGCTCGCTGAAGATGGAAGTCGGCTTCCTCGTCGACTCGCTGACGGCGATGATGATGGTCATCGTGACCTTCGTCTCGCTGATGGTGCACATCTACACGATCGGCTACATGGCCGAAGACGACGGTTACGAGCGTTTCTTCTCGTACATCTCGCTCTTCACGTTCTCGATGCTGATGCTCGTGATGAGCAACAACTTCCTGCAGCTCTTCTTCGGCTGGGAAGCGGTGGGTCTCGTGTCGTACCTGCTGATCGGCTTCTACTACACCCGCGAAAGCGCGATCTACGCGAACATGAAGGCGTTCATCGTGAACCGCGTCGGCGACTTCGGGTTCCTGCTCGGCATCGGCCTGTTGCTGGCGTTCGGCGGGTCGCTGAACTACGGCGATGTGTTCGCGCAAGGCACCAAGCTCGCGGGCATGAGCTTCCCGGGCACGGACTGGGGCCTTCTGACTGTCGCGTGTATCTGCCTTTTCATCGGCGCGATGGGCAAGTCCGCGCAATTCCCGCTGCACGTCTGGCTGCCGGATTCGATGGAAGGCCCGACGCCGATCTCCGCGCTGATCCACGCGGCGACCATGGTGACCGCCGGTATCTTCATGGTCACGCGCATGTCGCCGCTCTTCGAATTCTCGGATTCGGCGCTCTCGTTCGTCACGGTCATCGGCGCGATTACGGCGTTGTTCATGGGTTTCCTCGGCGTCGTGCAAAACGACATCAAGCGCGTGGTGGCTTACTCGACGCTCTCGCAGCTCGGCTACATGACGGTGGCGCTCGGCGTGTCGGCGTATCCGGTGGCGGTGTTCCACCTCGCGACGCACGCGTTCTTCAAGGCGCTGCTGTTCCTCGGCGCGGGTTCGGTCATCATCGGCATGCACCACGACCAGGACATGCGCAATATGGGCGGTCTGCGCAAGTACATGCCGATCACGTGGATCACGTCGCTGGTCGGGTCGCTCGCGCTGATCGGCACGCCGTTCTTCTCGGGCTTCTACTCGAAGGACTCGATCATCGATGCGGTGAAGCTCTCGCATCTGCCGGGTTCGGGCTTCGCGTACTTCGCGGTGGTGGCGAGCGTGTTCGTCACGGCGCTGTACTCGTTCCGCATGTATTTCATGGTCTTCCACGGCGAAGAGCGCTTCCGTAACCCGAAGCATCCTGAATCGCCGATGGGCGCGGAAGCCGCGGCGCACGGTCACGACGACCACGGTCACGGTCGTGACAATCACGGCCACGGCCACGACGACCACGCACACGAGCCGCACGAAACGCCGTGGGTGGTCTGGCTGCCGCTCGTCCTGCTGGCGATTCCGTCGGTTGTGATCGGTGCGATCGCGGTCGGTCCGATGCTGTTTGGCGACTTCTTCCAGCACGGCGTGGTCTTCGACAAGGTGATCTACATCGCCGAGAACCATCCGGCGCTGCACGAAATGGCCGAGGAGTTCCACGGCTGGGCCGCGATGGGCGTGCACTCGGTGTCGGGTCTGCCGGTCTGGCTCGCGCTGGCGGGTGTGGTCGTCGCCTGGTTCTTGTATCTGAAGCGCACGGACCTGCCGGGCAAGATCCGCGCGCGTTTCCCGGGCATCTACACGCTGCTCGACAACAAGTACTACTTCGACAAGATCAACGAAGTCGTCTTCGCGAAGGGCGCGGTCGTGATCGGCCGCGGCCTCTGGAAGGAGGGCGACGTCGCCGTCATCGACGGCATCGTCAACGGCAGTGCGCGGTTCGTCGGCTGGTTTGCCGGCGTGATCCGCTTCCTTCAATCCGGTTACATCTATCACTACGCGTTCGCCATGATTATCGGCATGTTGGGGCTCTTGACCCTGTTTGTAACGCTCGGCGGCAAATAAGGCGAGGGACCCTATGCACTCTTTTCCGATTCTCAGTGTCGCGATCTGGTTGCCGATCGTATTCGGCCTCCTGGTCCTGGCTGTTGGTTCCGATAAAAACCCGGCGTCCGCGCGCTGGATCGCGCTGATCGGCTCGATCCTCGGGCTGCTCGTCACGATTCCGCTCATCACCGGCTTCGATTCGTCGACGGCCGCCCTCCAGTTCGTCGAACAGGCGAACTGGATCGAACGCTTCAACATCACGTACCACCTCGGCGTGGACGGCATCTCGATGTGGTTCGTCGTGCTGACCGCGCTCATTACGGTGATCGTCGTGATCGCCGGCTGGGAAGTGATCACCGAGCGCGTCGGGCAGTACTTCGCCGCGTTCCTGATCCTGTCGGGCATCATGGTCGGCGTGTTCTCGACCGCCGACGGCATGCTGTTCTACGTGTTCTTCGAAGCGACGCTGATTCCGATGTACATCATCATCGGCGTGTGGGGCGGACCGAACCGCGTGTACGCGGCGTTCAAGTTCTTCCTGTACACGTTGATGGGCTCGCTCCTGATGCTGATCGCGCTGCTGTATCTCTACATGCAGACGCACACGTTCGACCTCGCCACGTGGCAGGCCGCGAAGATCGGTTTCACGCCGCAGGTGCTGCTGTTCATTGCGTTCTTCCTGGCGTTCGCCGTGAAGGTGCCGATGTGGCCGGTTCACACGTGGTTGCCGGACGCCCACGTCGAAGCGCCGACCGGCGGCTCCGTCGTGCTGGCCGCGATCATGCTGAAGTTGGGCGCCTACGGTTTCCTCCGCTTCTCGCTGCCGATCGCGCCGGATGCGAGCCACTTCCTTTCGCCTGTCGTCATCACGCTGTCGCTGATCGCGGTGATCTACATCGGTCTCGTCGCGCTGGTGCAGACGGACATGAAGAAGCTCGTCGCGTATTCGTCGATTGCGCACATGGGCTTCGTCACGCTCGGTTTCTTCATCTTCAGCCAGCTCGGCGTCGAAGGCGCGATCATCCAGATGATTTCGCACGGCTTCGTGTCGGGCGCGATGTTCCTTTCGATCGGCGTGTTGTACGACCGCGTCCACTCACGCCAGATCGCGGATTACGGCGGCGTCGTGAACACGATGCCGAAGTTCGCCGCGTTCTCGATGCTCTTCGCGATGGCGAACTGCGGCTTGCCGGGCACCTCCGGTTTCGTCGGCGAGTTCATGGTCATCCTGGCCGCGGTGAAGTACAACTTCTGGATCGGTTTCCTCGCGACCTTCACGCTGATTCTCGGCGCGGCCTACACGCTGTGGATGTACAAGCGCGTGCACTTCGGCGCGATCGCGAACGATCACGTCGCCAAGCTGACGGACATCAACAAGCGTGAAATCCTGATGCTCGCCGTGCTCGCCATCTTCACGCTGTACATGGGCCTGTATCCGAAGCCCTTCACCGATGTGATGCACGAATCCGTGGCAAACCTGCTCTCCCACGTCGCGCAGTCGAAGCTGCCGCTCACCCAGTAACGTCGTGCGGAGGAATTAAAAGATCATGCAAAACGCCCCTATGAGTGCCTTGTTGCCCGACACGATCCTGATGCTGGCGATCGTCGTGGCCTGGTTGAACGACACGATCTTCGGCGTGCCGAGCCGTCGCGTCACCTACCTGATTTCCGTGGTGTCGACGCTCGTCGTCGGCGTGTGGTTCGCGTTCGTCGCCCTCGATCCGGTGCCGCATTACTTCTTCTCGCGCATGTACGTCGTGGATTCGTTCGCGAGCGCGATGAAGGCGGTGGTGTGCTTGGGCTACGCGGTGTCGATCATCTACTCGAAGAAGTATCTGGAAGACCGCGACCTGTTCCGCGGCGACTTCTTCCTGCTTGGCCTCTTTTCGCTGCTCGGCCAGTGCGTGATGATTTCGGGCAACAACTTCCTGATGCTGTATCTCGGCCTCGAACTGATGTCGCTGTCGCTGTATGCGGTCATCGCGCTGCGCAAGGATGCGCCGCAGGCGAACGAATCGGCGATGAAGTATTACGTGCTCGGCGCGCTCGCATCGGGCTTCCTGCTCTACGGCATCTCGATGCTGTACGGCGCGACCGGCTCGCTCGAACTGAACGAAGTGCTGAAGGCGATCGCGTCGGGCCATATCAACGACGCGGTGCTGCTCTTCGGCGTGATCTTCGTCGTAGCCGGCGTGGCGTTCAAGATGGGCGCGGTGCCGTTCCACATGTGGGTGCCGGACGTCTATCAGGGCGCGCCGACCGCCATGACGCTGCTCACCGGCGGCGGCCCGAAGGTTGCGGCGTTCGCGTGGGGCCTGCGTTTCCTGGTGATGGGCCTGTTGCCGCTCGCTGTCGACTGGCAAGAGATGCTGGTGATTCTTGCTGCGCTCTCGCTGATCGTCGGTAACGTCACCGGTATCGTGCAGAAGAACATCAAGCGGATGCTGGCCTATTCGGCGATCTCGAACATGGGCTTCGTGCTGCTAGGCCTGCTCGCGGGCGTCGTCGACGGCAAGCTGACGGGCGCGGCCGGTGCGTACAGTTCGGCGATGTTCTACAGCATCATCTATCTCGTGACGACGCTCGGCACGTTCGGCGTGGTGATGCTGCTCGCACGCCGCGATTTCGAAGCCGAAACGCTCGACGACTTCAAGGGCCTCAACCAGCGCAGCCCGGTGTTCGCGTTCGTGATGATGGTCATGATGTTCTCGCTCGCCGGCATTCCGCCGGCGGTCGGTTTCTACGCGAAGCTCGCCGTGCTCGAAGCGACGATGAACGCGGGCCTCACGTGGCTCGCCGTGCTGGCCGTGATGACGTCGCTGGTTGGCGCGTTCTACTACCTGCGCATCGTCAAGCTGATGTACTTCGACGCACCGCAGGACGCATCGCCGATCGTCGCCGGCGGATTGAATCGCGGCCTGCTCGCGTTCAACGGCCTCGCCGTGCTCGTGCTCGGCCTGGTCCCGGGTCCGCTGATGTCGGCGTGCCTGACGGCCATCACGCACACGCTCTCGTTCTGATGTCGGCAGCGGGCTGGTTTATCGTGTTGTTGGCGCTCGCGGGCGCCAACCTTCCGTTCCTGAACCAGCGTCTGTTCGCCGTCGTGCCGATTCCGCTCGCGAATCAATCCGCCGGCACGACGCGGCGAAGAGCGGCGAAGAAGAACGCCTGGATCCGCATCGCCGAGTTGATCGTCCTCTATTTCGTCGTGGGCGCGCTCGGCTTTATGCTTGAAGCGCGCGCGGGCAATCGCTTCGAACAGGGCTGGCAGTTTTACGCCATCACCTTCAGTCTGTTCGTCGTGCTCGCGTTTCCCGGCTTCACGTTTCAATACCTCGTCAAACGCCGCTGACAGCGCACGCTGTCGCGGCTCTTACGCATAGGGCGCACGATGGCTGATCACTCCTCCTTCCCCGATAGCGACAACGGCCTGATCGAAAAGACGGTCGAAAGCGTCACGCTGCACGAAGGCAAATTCCTGACCGTGAAGTGCGATACGGTCGAACTCCCCGATGGCAAACACGCGACGCGCGAATTCGTCGAGCATCCGGGCGCCGTGATGATCCTCCCGCTCTTCGACGACGGCCGCGTGCTGCTCGAACGCCAGTTCCGCTATCCGATCGGCAAGGTGCTGGTCGAATTTCCGGCGGGCAAGATCGATCCGCACGAGGACGAACTGACTTGCGCCAAGCGCGAACTGCGGGAAGAGACCGGATATGAAGCGCGTGAATGGTTTTTCCTGACGCGCATCCATCCGGTCATTTCGTATTCGACCGAATTCATCGATCTCTACCTCGCGCGCGGCCTGATCGAAGGCGAGCGCAAGCTCGACGACGGCGAGTTCCTGGAAACCTTCATCGCCGACCAGACGCAGCTCGCGGAGTGGGTGAAGAGCGGCCGTATCAGCGACGTGAAGACGATCATCGGCGCGTTCTGGGTGGAGAAGATCCTGTCGGGCGAGTGGCAACTCGGCGATCCGATCGGCGGATGAATCCGTTGAACGCGCGAACAAGAAAGCGGCCAGGGTGATTTCCCTGGCCGTTTTTTTGGGGCTTCCGGTCGCACGTCGGCAGGGAGAAGGCCAAAGGGCTAAAATCATGCCTCCCGCCCGCCGGTTATGACGGCCAGCGTCTTCGATCTGCGTTTTACGAACGATCGTTCACAAAACGCGTTTTTGCGATAAACTCGAGCAAAGCTCCCCATCAGCATGAAGGTCCTCGATTTAAAGTGCTCCCACGAACATCGTTTTGAAGGCTGGTTTGCTTCAACCGAAGAGTTCGAATCGCAATTGTCGCGTGGACTGGTCGCGTGTCCGGTCTGCTCGACAGTCGAGGTGAGCCGCATGCCGTCGGCGCCGCGCCTGAATTTGTCGTCGAGCCGGAATGACAGCGCGCCTTCGCAGCCGCAAGCGAAGGGCGCCGAGCCCGATGCAAACGCACTCCAGGCCCGTGCGCTGCGGTTTTTGCGCGAGGTGCTTGAGAAGTCTGAGAACGTCGGGGAGCGTTTCGCCGAGGAAGCGCGGCGCATGCATTACAACGAAGCGCCGGCGCGCAATATTCGGGGTGTCGCCACGCCCGAAGACGCGCACGCGTTGCTCGAAGAAGGCATCGACGTGATGCCGCTGCCTGTTCCGGCTGCATTGAAAGAACCGCTGCAGTAGCGTTCGTCGCGGTGTCTCTCAGTCGGCCGAAACCGGCCATGACAGGAGACGCGCATGGACCTGAACTACTCCCCCGCGGACGACGCCTTTCGCGCCGAGATCCGCACCTGGCTCGGAGCCAACCTGCCGCACGAGCTGCGCGACAAGGTACTCCATCACAAACGACTCAATCGCGACGACTACGCGAGCTGGCACAAGCTGCTCGGCGCGCGCGGGTGGTCGGTGGTCGCGTGGCCTACGGAATATGGCGGCCCCGGCTGGGACGCAACGCAGCGCCACATCTGGGACGAAGAATGCGCCCGCGCCGGCGCGCCGGGCGTATTGCCGTTCGGGGTGTCGATGGTCGCGCCGGTCCTGATGAAATACGGCACCGACGCGCAAAAGGCCCGCTATCTGCCGCGCATCCTCGACGGCTCCGACTGGTGGTGCCAAGGGTATTCGGAGCCCGGTTCCGGCTCCGATCTCGCCTCGCTGAGAACGCGGGCCGAGCGCGCGGGCGACCACTACATCGTCAACGGCCAGAAGACCTGGACGACGCTCGGCCAGCACGCCGACATGATGTTCTGCCTCGTGCGCACCGATTCGTCCGCGAAAAAGCAGGAAGGCATCTCGTTCCTGCTGATCGACATGCAGACGCCGGGCATCACCGTGCGCCCGATCATCACGCTCGATGAGGATCACGAAGTCAACGAAGTCTTCTTCGCAGACGTGAAGGTGCCGGTCGAAAACCGGGTCGGCGATGAGAACCGCGGCTGGACCTACGCGAAATATCTGCTCGGCCACGAGCGCACGGGCATCGCGCGCGTCGGGCAGTCGAAGCGCGAACTCGCGTTTCTCAAGAGTCTCGCGCTCGATCAGACGAAAAACGGCAAGCCGCTGCTGCGCGATCCCCTGTTTGCCGCGAAGATCGCCGCGCTAGAGATCGAACTGATGGCGCTGGAAGTGACGGTGCAACGCGTCGTCGCGAGCGAGGCAGAAGGGCGCGGCCCGGGACCGGAAGCGTCGATGCTCAAGATCAAGGGCACCGAAATCCAGCAGGCGCTGACCGAACTGATGGTCGAAGCGGTCGGGCCGCAGGCCGCCGCGTTCGATCCGGCGTATCTCGAAGGCGAGCGCGCCCACAGCGCAGCCGGCGACGACGCCGCCGCGCCGCTCGCCGCGTATTACTTCAACTTCCGCAAGACGTCGATCTACGGCGGCTCGAACGAAATCCAAAAGAACATCATCGCGCAGATGATGCTGGGACTGTGAGGAGCGGCGCATGGACTTCAATTTCACGGACGAACAGCAGCAGCTTCGCGATGCGCTGCGTCGCTATCTCGACAATGAATACGGCTTCGATGCGCGCCAGAAGATCGTCGCCTCCGAGGCGGGCGTCGATGAGCGGCACTGGCGCGCGTTTGCCGAGCTAGGCTTGACCGCGCTGCCGGTGCCCGAGGCGCAGGGCGGTTTCGATGGCGGCGCCTTCGACATGCTCGTCGTCATGCAGGAACTGGGGCGCTCGCTCGTCGTCGAGCCTTATTGGGCGACGGCCGTGGGCATCGAGGCGTTGCGGCTCGTGGCCCACGAGAATGCGCCGCACGAGAACGCGCTGCTCGAACGCGCCGCGCAAGGCGAGATCAAACTGGCCGTGGCGTTCCACGAACCGCGCGCCCGCTACGACCTGTTCGATGTCCGAACGACCGCGCGTCCCGCGGGCGACGCCTTCGAGCTGACCGGCGAAAAGTCGATCGTGCAGCACGGCGCGCAGGCCGACTTCTGGATCGTGCCGGCGCGGCTCGACGGCGAAGTCGCGCTGTTCGTGATCGCGCGCGACGCCGCGAACGCGAACGTCACCGAATACCGGACGATCGACGGCCAGCGTGCCGCGACGCTCAAGTTCGCCGATACTCCGGCCGCGCGCCTGGGCGATGCGCACACGGGCGCGGCGACCTTCGAGCAGATCGCCGACTACGCGACTTTTTTGCTCTGCGCGGAAGCGCTCGGCGCACTGGATGCGCTGAACACGGCAACCGTCGACTACACGAAAGACCGCCAGCAGTTCGGCACGCCGATCGCGCGCTTTCAGGCGCTGCAGCATCGCATGGTCGACATGTTGATCCACGCCGAGCAGGCGCGCTCGATCACTTATCTCGCGGCCGCGCGCTACGCGAGCCCCGACTCCGATGTGCGTCGACAGGCGATTTCCGCGGCGAAGGCGCGCGTCGGACAGGCCGCGCGCTTCGTCGGGCAGCAGGCGGTGCAGCTTCACGGCGGCATGGGCGTGACGAACGAAGTGGCGGCGGCGCACTGGTTCAAGCGGCTGTCGATCATCGAAACGACGCTCGGCGACGTCGATCACCATCTCGCGCGTTTTGCATCGCTGCCGGCTTTCGCGGACACTGATATCTAGCCTTCGATCACAAGGAGACATGCATGACATTCAGCTATGAAGATTTCGAAGTCGGCTCGGCGGTGACGCTTTCCGCGCATACGTTCACGCGCGAGGAAATCGTCGAGTTTGCCGAGCGTTACGATCCGCAGCCGTTTCATGTGTCCGACGAAGCGGGCAAGGCGTCGCACTTCGGCGGACTCGTCGCGAGCGGCTGGAACACCTGTTCCGCGATGATGGGCATTCTTGTGCGCGACATGCTGCGCGATTCGACGTCGATGGGTTCGCCCGGCCTCGACAACATTCGCTGGCTCAAGCCGGTGCGCGTCGGCGATACGGTGCGGCTCACCGTGCGCGTTCTCGACAAGCGCGTCTCCGCGAGCAAGCCGGATCGCGGCATCGTCGCGACGCGCTGGGAAGCGCACAACCAGAACGGCGAGCTCGTGCTGACCGTCGATTCGGCAGCGCTCTTCGGCCTGCGCAATCCGGCGGCGAGCCGATGAGTCCCGCGCGCCTTTGCAGCGCGGCGGATTTTCACGCGGCAACCGGCAGCGCAAGCTACGCGAGCGAATGGACGGAGATCGACCAGACGCGCGTGAACCTGTTCGCCGATGCAACCGGCGACCACCAGTGGATTCACGTCGATCCAGAACGCGCGGCGCGCGAATCGCCGTTCGGCGGCGCCATCGCGCATGGTTTTCTGACGCTCGCGCTCGTGCCGATGTGGCTCGGGCGCGCTGTGCCGCTCGATGCGCGGATGGGCGTGAACTACGGCCTGAACCGCGTGCGATTCATGGCGCCGGTGCCGGTGGGATCAATGCTGCGCGCGACGTTCGCCATCGAGAAGACGGTCGATGTCGACGAAGGCGGCGTGCAGGCGATCTGGCTCGTGACGGTGGAGCGGCAGGGCGCGGAGCGGCCCGTCTGCGTGGCGGAGTTCATCACGCGCCACTACTTTTGAGCGTCGGAGCGCGCGGCCCGGCCGGGGTCAATGCTTCGCGTATTGCGTCGCGCCGAACAACACTTCCTTTTCCTTGTCCGTGAACGGCTTGCGTTCCGACGCCAGCACCTCGACGCCGCGTTGCACCGCCGGCCGTTGCGCGATCGCATCGAACCAACGCTTCACGTTGGGGAATTCGTCGAGCACGATGCCCTGATTCTGCCAGGAGCGCGTCCACGGAAACGTGGCGATATCGGCGATCGTGTATTCGTTGCCCGCGAGATAACGGGTGACGCCGAGCTGCTTGTCCATCACGCCGTACAGCCGCTTCGCCTCGTTCGTATAGCGGTTCACCGCGTAGTCGATCTGCTGCGGCGCGTAATTGCGAAAGTGATGCGTCTGCCCGAGCATCGGTCCGATGCTGCCCATCTGGAACATCAGCCATTGCAGCGTCGTGTACCGGCCGACGGGATCGGCGGGCAGGAACTGGCCGGTCTTCTCGGCGAGATAGACGAGGATCGCGCCCGATTCAAACAAAGCGAGCGGCTTGCCTTCGGGGCCGTCGTTGTCGATGATCGCCGGGATCTTGTTGTTCGGGCTGATCGCGAGAAAGTCGGGTGCGAACTGGTCGCCCGCGCCGATGTCGACGGCGTGCGCCTTGTAGTCGAGGCCCGTCTCCTCGAGCATCACGTGGATCTTGTGACCGTTGGGCGTGGCCCAGCTATAGACGTCGATCATTTCCGCTCCTTGAATCCGGTTGGACGATTCCGGCGGCCGCCCGATGCGCGCGGCCGCCGCTCACGCAAGCGAAAAATTAGAGCATGTTTCGATGCGACGTGCAGAACCGGCCCGTCGACGCGTTCAGCGATGCGGCTCCATGTACCGCGAGAGTTCGAGCTTCGCGATGGCATTGCGATGCACTTCGTCCGGGCCGTCCGCGAGACGCAGCGTGCGCGCCGACGCATACGCGTACGCGAGCGGAAAATCGTCGCAGACGCCCGCGGCGCCGTGCGCCTGAATCGCCCAGTCGATCACCTGGCACGCGATGTTCGGCGCGACCACCTTGATCATCGCGATCTCGCCGCGCGCGCCCTTGTTGCCGACGGTGTCCATCATGTACGCCGCCTTCAGCGTGAGGAGACGCGCCTGCTCGATCATGATGCGCGCCTCGGCGATGCGCTCCCGCGTGACGCCGTGTTGCGCAATCGGCTTGCCGAACGCGACGCGCGCGAGCGTGCGCTTCGCCATCAGTTCCAGCGCGCGCTCCGCAAGGCCGATCAGCCGCATGCAATGGTGAATGCGGCCGGGCCCGAGCCGGCCTTGCGCGATCTCGAAGCCGCGGCCCTCGCCGAGCAGGATGTTCGAAGCCGGCACGCGCACGTTGTCGAGCGTGATGTCCATGTGGCCGTGCGGCGCGTCGTCGTAACCGAAGACGTTGAGCGGCCGATGCACGGTGATGCCGCTCGCATCGGCGGGAACGAGGATCATCGACTGCTGCTGGTGTTTCGGCGCGTCGGGGTCGGTCTTGCCCATCACGATGTAGACCTTGCACCGCGGATCGCCCGCGCCCGACGACCACCACTTGTGGCCGTCGATCACGTAGCTGTCGCCATCGCGCGTGATGCTGCACTGGATGTTCGTCGCATCCGACGACGCCACTTCCGGCTCCGTCATCAGGAACGCCGAGCGGATCTCGCCGCGCAGGAGCGGCTCGAGCCATTGCAGCTTTTGCTCGTCGCTGCCGTAGCGCTCGATCGTTTCCATGTTGCCCGTGTCGGGCGCGTTGCAGTTGAACACTTCGGGCGCCCACGGCACGCGGCCCATGATCTCGCACAGCGGCGCGTATTCCAGGTTCGTGAGTCCCGCGCCGCGTCCGGATGCGGGCAGGAACAGATTCCACAAGCCGGCCTCGCGCGCCTGCTCCTTCAGCGTTTCGATGAGCTGCGTCGGAATCCAGGCATTGCCGTTCGCGCGATTGGCCGCGATCTCGTCGATGAATGCGCGCTCGTTCGGATAAATGTGCGCATCGAAGAACGCGAGCAGTTTCTCGCGCAGTTCCTGAACCTTCGGTGTGTAGTCGAAATTCATGCGATTCCTTGTCTTTGATTCCACTCAGACACCGACTTTCTGCGCATAAAGCCAGGCGAGCTCGGCCATCGGCTTCGCGCGCCGGCCGGCGTCCACGGCCTGCGCGCTCGATGCGGTGCCTTCCGTGACGCGCTTCATGATCCCTTGCAGGATCGCGGCGATGCGGAACATGTTGTAGGCGAGATAGAAGTTCCAGTCGCCTTCGATCGTCAAGCCGGTGCGCTCGCAATACCGCGCGACATACGCCTTTTCGTCGGGGATGCCGAGCGCGGGCCAGTCGAGGCCCGCGATGCCGCGAAACTGCGACGGATCGACGTGCCACGCCATGCAGTGATAGGCGAAATCGGCGAGGGGATCGCCGAGCGTCGACAGTTCCCAGTCGAGCACGGCGAGCACGCGCGGCTCGGTTGGATGAAAGATGAGATTGTCGAGGCGATAGTCGCCGTGCACGATCGAGACGCGTTCGCTCGCCGCCGACGCGCCGCGCGGAATGTGCTTCGGCAGCCAGTCGATGAGCCGGTTCATCGCTTCGATCGGCTCCGTTTCGGAGGCGACGTACTGTTTGCTCCAGCGCCCGATCTGACGCTCGAAGTAGTTGCCCGGCTTACCGTAATCGGCGAGACCCGCGGCGGCCGGATCGACCGAATGCAGCGCCGCGATCACGCGATTCATCTCGTCGTAGATCGCACCGCGCTCCGAAGGCGTCATGCCGGGCAGCGACTGGTCCCACAGCACGCGGCCCCCGACGAATTCCATCACGTAGAACGCGCGGCCGATCACGCTTTCGTCGTCGCAGAGTGCGATCATTTTCGCCACGGGGACATCGGTGCGCGCCAGCGCGTCCATCACGCGATATTCGCGCTCGATCGCGTGCGCGGACGGCAGCAGCTTGGCAACGGGCCCCGGTTTGGAGCGCATCACGTAACTGCGCGCGGGCGTATTCAGCTTGAACGTGGGATTGGACTGGCCGCCCGCGAACTGCTCGATCGCGAGCGGTCCCTCGAAGCCGTCGACGTGCGCGCCGAGCCACGCGGCGAGCGCATGCGGGTCGAAGCCCGCTTGCTCGTTGACTGGCCGTGTTCCTTCGAACGCGGAGTAATCCTGCGGCTCATGGCCGGCGCTGTCTGACATTGTCTCCTCCATGTGACGATCCGCTCCGCATCTTCTGGCGATGCTCTGTGAGCGGACCGAATTCCGACGTCACTTCATAAGATTCGTCTTGAACTTGAGGAACTGCGCGTAGAGCAGTTCCATCGTCGTGTTGCGCACGCCGGTGTGAAGCGGCGAGGGCGGCGAATGGTTGATCGCGTGGATGACAAAGTCGCCCGGTTTCTCGCCGACGTCGAGCGCGTTGATGCAACCCGTCGCCTGCGACAGATGCCCGAAGAACGCACGACCGCCCGCCGTGATCGCATGCGAAAGCAGCGCGCGATTCACGCCGCCATGCAGCACGAGCAGCACGGTGTCCCAGCGGGTGTCTTCGCGCAGACGCGTTATCGCGGGCAGCGCGCGGTCGAGCAATTGCCCGATCGTTTCGCCGCCGAGGAACTGCGTCTCTTCCGGCACGACGCCGTCGAACACCGAGAGAAACGCGCGCTCGATATCGTCGGTCGAGAGGTTCTTCAGATGCCCGCCGCGAATCTCTTCCCATTCCGGCCAGATTTCGATTTCGACGGACTGGCCGCTTGCATCCAGCACGCGCCGCGCGGTTTCGACCGTGCGCGGCAAGCCGCTCGCGATCACGCGATCGAAGCGCACGCCTTCCGCCGCGAACGCGCGGCCGGCCGCGCTCGCCTCCTCGCGGCCGCGTTCGTTCAAGGGCACGCTGACGGGATCGATCGCGCGGCCGGTGTCGTCGAAATAGGTGACGTCGCCGTGACGCATCAGGAAGATGCGGCGGCGTTTCGGCAATTGATAGGCGCTCATTTGTAGTTCGGCTGGCGTTTCTCGAGGAACGCGCTGATGCCTTCGAGCGCGTCGCCGTGATGCAGCGCATCGACGAAGCTGTCGCGCTCGGCGTCGAGATGCGCGGCGAGCGGCTGCACGTCGGCGGCGGCGATCAGCGACTTGATGCGCGCGAGCGCTTTCGGCGACATGCTGCCGAGATCGTCGGCCCAGGCGACGGCCGAATCCAGCGCGGTGCCACGGCGCGTCAATCGGTTGACGACGCCGACGTCGTAGAGACGCACCGCGCCGATCGGCTTCGCTTCCAGCAGGATCTCGCTGGCGAGCGCGCGCGGCAGCGCGCGTGTGAGGAACCACGAGCCGCCGCCGTCCGGCGTCAGGCCGACGCGCGCGTAGGACATGACGAACTTCGCGTCGTCGGCGGACACGATCAGGTCGCACGCGAGCGCGAGCGAAAAGCCCGCGCCCGCCGCCGCGCCCTCGACGGCCGCGATCACCGGCTTCGACGACGCCCGGATCGCGCTGATCCATTCGCCGAGCAGATCGATGCTTTCCGCCTGCACGGACGGGTCCTTCGCGCGGTTTTCCAGCAGCCGGTTCAGGTTGCCGCCCGCGCAGAAGAAGTTGTCGGCGCCCGTCAGCACGATCGCGCGCACCGAGGTGTCGCGCTCGGCGGTGTTGAGCGCCTCGATGCCGGCGGCGTACATGTCCGGGTGCAGCGCATTCTTCGCGCCGGGGTTCGAGAGCTTGAGGACGAGCGTGGTGTCGCTGCCTGCGGGACGGTCGGTCAGGAGTTCGGCGCTCATCGCTTAATCCTCGCTATGGGTGAGAGAAAGGCCGAGTTGCGCGCGGCGCGCGAGCCAGGGCGACGGCCGGTAGCGCGGATCGCCGAGCACGCTATAAATATTGCGCAGGATCGCGAGGATCGTCTTCGCACCGAGCGCATCGCCGAGCGCGAGCGGCCCTTTCGGGTAACCGAGGCCGAGCGTCACGGCGAGATCGATATCTTCCGGCGACGCGATCCGCTGCTGCGCGATGTCGCAACCGATGTTGACGATCGTCGCCACCACGCGTTGCGCGACGAAGCCGGTCGAATCGCGAATCACGGTGACGGGCACGCCGTCGGCGGCGAAGAGCGCGTGCGCGGCGTCGCGCATGGCGGGCGTGGTCGCGGGCGTCGTCATGATCGTGCGGCGCGCGACGGTGTCGAGCGCAAACAAGGTGTCGATGGCGACGACGCGCGTCGCGTCCAGATTCTCGGCGACGGCCGCCGTGGTCGCATCGAAGCCGAGCGGCGTCACGACGATCAGCGAATCCGGCGCGGGCGTGTTGCCGGTGTCGATGTGAACGGCGGCATCGGATTTCGCGATCAGCTTCAGCACTTGCTCGCGCGCGCCGTGCGACACGCGGCTGATCCAGACGCGTTGCGGCAGGGCGGTCGGCGCGGGCGCTTCGTCCGGCATCTGCTTGTTGCCGTCGACGTACTTGTAGAAGCCTTCGCCCGCCTTGCGTCCGATCAGGCCGCCCGCGAGCCGCGTGCCGGTGATCGGCGAGGGCGTGAAGCGCGGCTCCTCATAGAACTGGTGATAGATCGACTCCATCACCGGATGCGAGACATCGAGCGCGGTCAGGTCGAGCAGTTCGAACGGTCCGAGCCTGAAGCCCGCCTGCTCGCGCATGATGCGGTCGATGTCAGCGAAACTCGCCACGCCTTCGCTTGCGATGCGCAGGCCTTCGGTATTCATCCCGCGTCCGGCGTGATTGACGATGAAACCGGGCATGTCCTTCGCGCGCACCGGCGTGTGGCCCATGCGGCGCGCGAGGTCCATCAGCGCGTCGCCGGCGCCTGGGTCGCCGCGCAGGCCGTCGATCACTTCGACGACCTTCATCAGCGGCACCGGGTTGAAGAAGTGAAAGCCCGCGACGCGCTCCGGACGCGCGCAGCCCGCCGCGATCGCGGTGATCGAAAGCGAGGACGTATTCGACGCCAGAATGCAACGCTCGCCGACCACGGCTTCGAGCTCGCGAAAGAGTTCGCGCTTCACATCGAGTTTCTCGACGATCGCCTCGATCACGACGTCACAGTCCGCGAGATCGCTGGTTTGCGCGGCGGCGTGGACGCGGGCGAGGGCGGCGTGCGCGTCCGCTTCCTTCAGCTTGCCTTTTGCGGCAAGTTTGTTCAGGGTGTCGGAGAGATAGTCGCGGGCAGCGGCGACGGCTTGCGGGTTGGTATCGAAGAGACGCACGGTCAGGCCGCCCTGCGCCGCGATCTGCGCGATGCCGCGTCCCATCGCGCCGCTGCCGACGATACCGATTGTCTCAACCTGAAGATCGCGAAAGCTCATGGTGTGGATCGACTCCTGATGCAATTAGATTAGCACGGTCGTGCATTTTTATGAGATGTTTCAGGTCCGGCAATGTAGAACGCGATAGAACGCGAGCGACGAACAAAGGAGATATCGCATGATCAGGCTGTACGGGTTCCCGTTGTCCAATTACTTCAACAAGGTGAAGTTCATCTTGCTGGAGCACGGCATTGCGTTCGAGGAAGTGGCCGCCGGTTTCGGCCAGGACGAGGCGACGCTCGCGCGCTCGCCGCTTGGCAAGGTGCCCTATATCGAAACCGACGCGGGACCGCTTTGCGAGTCGCAGGTGATCGTCGACTATCTGGCGAGCGCGCATCCCGACAAACCCATCTTCGCCGCCGATCCTTACCAGGCCGCGAAAGAGCGCGAGCTTGCGACGTTCATCGACCTGCATCTGGAACTCGTCGCGCGCGATCTGTACAAGCAGGCGTTCTTCGGCGGCACCGTGACCGACTACACGAAATCGCGCGTCGAGAAACTGCTGACACGGCATGTCGCGGGATTCGCGCGGATCGCGAAGTTCGCGCCTTATGTCGCGGGTCCGGCCTTCAGTATCGCCGATGTGTGCGCGTTCGTGAGCCTGCCGCTCGTCGGGCTGGCGACGAAGGCCGTGTATGGGAGGGATTTCCTGCTCGATGCCGGCATCGACTGGAAGACGCACGGCAAGACGATCGGCGAGCGGCCGGCCGCGCAGAAGGTGACGGCGGACCGGCTCGCGTATATGGAGGCGCAAAAGCGCGGATGACGAAGCGCGGACCTGCATCACCCGCGCCCCGGTTCAGAGCTTCGCGAGGCGGTCGAGCGCGAGTTGCAGCGTCTCTTCCTTCTTCGCGAAGCAAAAGCGCACGACGCCGGATTCATGGCTCTCGTGATAGAACGCCGATACGGGAATGGCCGCGACGCCGATCTCGCTCGTGAGCCATTGCGCGAATTCGGCTTCCGGCAAGTCGCTGATCGCCGAATAATCGACGCACTGGAAGTACGTGCCGTCGCAGGGCAGCATCTTGAAGCGCGTGTTCGCCAGGCCCGCGCGGAAGAAGTCGCGCTTTTTCTGATAGAACGCGGGCAGGTTCATGTAGGGCGCCGGGTCTTCGAGATAGTGCGCGAGGCCGACCTGCATCGGCGTGTTCACGGTGAACACGTTGAACTGGTGCACCTTGCGGAATTCGGCGGTGAGCGCGGTCGGCGCGGCCACGTAGCCGATCTTCCAGCCCGTCACATGAAACGTCTTGCCGAAGCTCGACACGACGAAGCTGCGCTTCGCCAGTTCCGGATAGCGCGAGACGCTCTCGTGCGGCGCGCCGTCGTAGACCATGTGTTCGTAGACTTCGTCCGAGAGGATGAGCACGTTCGTGCCGCTCACTATCTCCTCGAGCTTTCGCATGTCCGCTTCGCGCCAGACGCGGCCGGTCGGATTGTGCGGCGTGTTGATCATCACGAGGCGCGTTTTCGGCGTGATCGCGGCGGCGATCTTGTCGAAGGGCAGTGCGTAGTCCGGCGCCTCCAGCGAGACGAACACCGGCTTGCCGCCCGCGAGTTCGATCGACGGCACGTAGCTGTCGTACATCGGCTCGATCACGATGACTTCGTCGCCCGGATGCACGCAGCAGAGGATCGCGGTCAAGAGCGCCTGCGTCGCGCCGGCGGTCACGGTGATCTCGCGGTCGGCGTCGTACTGGCGGCCGTAGAGCCGGTCGATCTTCGCGGCGATCGCCTGGCGCAAGGGCGCGGTGCCGGCCATCGGCGGATACTGGTTGTGGCCGTCGCGCATCGCGGTGGCGACGGCGTCGACGATGCGCGGATCGCAATCGAAATCGGGGAAGCCCTGGCCGAGATTGACCGCGCCTTTTTGCGCGGCGAGCGCGCTCATCACGGTGAAGATAGTCGTGCCGACCTGCGGCAGGCGCGAAGGAAAGCTCAGTTCGGCGGGCGTTTGGGGAAGTTCGTGCGTGGCGTTCATGGTGGCTTGGCGTGTGCGTTCTTTGAGCGATCAGTGTTCTATTCTAAACAGCAGTGGCCGGTTCGATTTCCGGCGTAAAGCCCAGCGCCGCGACGAACGGCGCGGGCTGCGCGATCTGAAACCCGAAGTCGCGCGCGGTACGACGGGCGAGCTTCAGCACCGCGCGATCCTTCGAGACGAGCCATTGCGCCTTCGACGCATGCGCGAGTTCGAGAAACTTCTGGTCGTCGCGGTCGCGGCACTTTGGCAGCGGCCGTTCGTCGGCGGGCGGCGCGGGCGCGATCAACTGCGAGAGCCGCGCGAGCGTATCGAGCGCCGCCGCCTTGTCGACGCCCATGCGCACGAACTGCGGATAGTCGAGCACGTGCGTGAGTTCGTTGAGACAGCGCGCGTCGATCAGCGCTTCGATGGTGCGCGCTTCGAGCGCGGCGCGGATCGGCCGCGCGGCGGGATCGTCGAAGACGAGGATGTCGATCCACACATTCGAATCCAGCACGACCGGAACGGGCGCGGTCTCGCAAAGCGCGGGCATCGCGGAGGAATTTTCCATTCGATACAATCTGGGGTTTGTGTCCTTGATCGTCGGCGGCGCGCCGGCGAGCCTCCATGATAATCGTTCTTTCGCCAGCCAAATCGCTCGACTACGAGACCCCGCCGCATGTCAGGAAGCACACGCTCCCCGAATTCATCGACGATGCAGCCGAACTCATCGACGGCCTGAGGAAGCTCTCGCCGCAGCAGATCGGCACCATGATGCGCATTTCCGACCCGCTCGCGCATCTGAACTTTCAGCGTTACGCGGACTGGTCTACGCGCTTCACCGCGGACAACGCCAAGCAGGCGATGCTCGCCTTCAACGGCGACGTGTACGAAGGATTCGCCGCGAAAACGCTGTCGGCAAGCGATCTCGACTACGCGCAGAACCACGTTCGCGTGCTGTCCGGGCTGTACGGCTTGCTGAGGCCGCTCGATTTGCTGCAACCGTATCGGCTGGAGATGGGAACGAAGTTGGCGAACGCGCGCGGGCGCGATCTGTACGCGTTCTGGGGCGAGCGGATCACGGCGGCGCTCAACGCGCAACTGAAGAAGCAGCGCGGCGCGCGCGTGCTGATCAACTGCGCGTCGGAGGAGTATTTCAAATCGGTGAAGCCGAAGCTGCTGGACGCGCCCGTGATTTCGCCCGTCTTCGAAGACTGGAAAGCCGGCCGCTACAAGATCATCAGCTTCCACGCGAAACGCGCACGCGGGATGATGGCGCGTTATGCGGTGGAAAATCGCATCGACGAACCGGAAGCGCTGAAGGCCTTCGACAGCGAAGGCTACGCGTTCGACCGGAAGGCATCGAACGATGAGACGTACGTGTTTCGCCGGCGTATTGCCGAGTGATCACCGATTCATCGAACCGCAGTTTGCATGGGACCAGGGTAAGGAAAACGTCATGAGCATTTCGATTACGAGCAACTTCGACGCGGGCGCGATTGTCGTCGTGTCAGCCGAGCGTCCCGAGGACATCCGTCTGCGCGTGCGCCCCGACAGCCACGCGGAATTCGCGCAATGGTTCTACTTTCGCGTGTCGGGAGCGCGCGGCGAGCGCCTCGTGATGACCTTCGAGAACGCCGCGGACTGCGCGTTCGCGGAGGGCTGGCGAGACTACCAGGCGGTGGCGAGCTACGATCGCGTGAACTGGTTCCGCGTGCCGACGACCTACGACGGCCGCGTGATGACGATCGATCACACGCCGGATTTCGATCGCATCTACTACGCGTATTTCGAGCCGTACAGTGAGGAGCGCCACGCCGAGTTTCTCGGCGCCGTCCAGCAGATGCCGCACGCGACGCTCACCGAGATCGGCCAGACCGTGCAGGGCCGGCCGATGTCGCTGCTCACGCTCGGCGTGCCGGGCGTGGGCGCTGCGGCGCCGAAGAAGAACATCTGGATCATCGCGCGCCAGCATCCGGGCGAGACGATGGCGGAATGGTTCGTCGAAGGGCTGGTCAAGCGGCTCGCGGGCTGGGGCGACTGGGCGGGCGACCCGGTCGCGCGCAAGCTGTTCGATCAGGCCGTGTTCCATATCGTGCCGAACATGAATCCGGACGGCAGCGTGCTCGGCAACCTGCGCACCAACGCGGCGGGCGCGAACCTGAATCGCGAATGGATGGAGCCGGACGCCGCGCGGAGTCCGGAAGTGCTGTGCGTGCGCGAGGCGATCGCGGCGACCGGCTGCGATCTCTTCTTCGATATTCACGGCGACGAAGCCATTCCCTACGTGTTCGTGGCGGGATCGGAGATGCTGCCGGGCTTTACCGACAGGCAGGCGAAGGAACAGGCCGCGTTTCTCGAATTCTTCAAGCAGGCGAGCCCGGACTTCCAGGACGTGCACGGCTACGAGTCGAGCAAGTATCAGACAGATGCGCTGAAGCTGGCGTCGAAGTACATCGGCAACAAGTACGGATGCCTGTCGCTGACACTCGAAATGCCGTTCAAGGACAACGCCAATCTGCCCGACGAGCGCGTCGGCTGGAACGGCGAGCGCAGCGCGGCACTGGGCGCGTCGATGTTGCACGCGATCCTGCGGCACGTCGAGGCGTTCTGATTTTCCGGCGCAGCGCGCCGCACTGCCAACGAAAAGGGCGTGATCGCCGGATGGTGATCACGCCCTTGTGCTTTCCGCGCCGCGACGGTTTCAGTGCTTCTTCTTGGCGGTCGTTTTCTTCGACGAACCCGTCGCCTTCGATTTGGACTTGCCCTTCGTGCCGTGCTTGCTCTTCGACGAGCGCGGCTCCGCGCGTGCCTTGGCTGGCGGCACGGGATCGTTCCAGCCGAACGCGAGCATCTGGCTGCCGACATAGCCGCAGCGGAACTTCAGCGTGGCCGGATCGCGGTCGCCGCCCTTGCTCACGCCGAGGCCTTCGACCGTCACCACGTTGTCGACCTTGACGCGCTGCTTGTGGTTGTCGAAGGAATCGTTCCATGGAACGAGCGTGGAATGCGAGGCATCGAAGGAAGTGGCCGGGAACTCGACGTGGTCGAACGCCGTGGACGTGCTCGCGACAAAGCTGCCGTGCGCGGCGCAGTCGGCGATCAGCGGGTTGGCCTGGAAATCGGTGACGAAGTGGTGGACGAGTTCGTTGCGTTCGTCGAGCGTGTCGGCAAAGGCGGTGACGGCGCATGCGATCGATGCGCATACCGCCAACCGGCCGACGAGCCGAAGCAGTCGGCGCGGTGCGTGATTACTTTCCATCAAGTTAGGCGCAAGAGAGACACAGGCACATAAGATGCCCGACGAGGGGAAGGAGTTCCATCTTATCGCAATTTGTGCGGCGCCTTGCCTGCGAAGTGCGTGGGCAAAGGCCGCAGCGGCGCCCCTCAGACACGCGGTCCGCGGTCGAGACGATAGCGCCGGAGATCGTAGGTCGTGATCCAGGCGGGCTTGTACACTGAGATCAGGATCGTGAGCAGCCCGGTGAAGAGGGCCTCGCCGGCGCAGAGCAACAGCGACCCGCGGATGAAGGCGGGCGGGATCGGGATCGACTTGCCCGCGAGTCCCATCTCGAAGAGCACCATCGCCCCACAGGCGGCGGCCACCGCAATCGCGGAAACGATGAAGCCGTGGCCGATGATGAAGGTGAGGAGATTGCGCGGGAGCCACGCGTTGCTCGCGCGTTCGAGCACGGCCGAGATGCCGACCGGCAACGCGCCGAATAACAGATACGTGATGGGCGCGGTGAGCCAGGAGGCGTCGAGTACGACCGCGGCGAGCGCAGTTGTCGCGGCCATGCCGATGAGCGCGAGCTGCCAGTCGAACAGCGTGACCATCAGCGTAGCGCCGAGCAGATGAATGACAGGGCCGTCATCGAACCACGCGTTGCACGCCCACAGCACGGTCACGGCCACGATGATGCCGAGCCACACATGCTGGAGCGTGGCGTCCTGCAGGCGGCGGAAGGGCCGCTGCATGAACGCGAGCGCGAGCAGCACCGCGGCGACGATCCAGCCACCGGATGCAAGCCACAGCGGGAGCGGTGTATAGAAGAACCCCATGAACCGCATATTACTCGCTGCGCGTGAAACGTGTGCGCCGTCGAAGGGCTCGTCGCGACGGATCCGCGATACGCTGCGTCAGCGCCCGAAGGGCTTCTCGGGTTCCGCCGCGAGCAGGAGTTGCGAATCGTTTGCGGCCGGATCGGGGTAACGCGCGTTCGCGGTGCGCAGCGGCACCGGGCCGGGTTCGCCGAGCGCGGGCCGGGCCCGGGTCTCGTGTTCGGGACGCAGGACTTCGAGGCAGCCGTTCTGCCAGCCGTTATAGATCGCGACGGCGGCGGCGCGGTTCACGGCGCCGAGCTGCTGGAAGATGCTTGCCAGATGGATCTTGACCGTGCCTTCGCTGATGCCAAGTGTCTTCGCGATGACCTTGTTCGTATTACCCATGTGAACGCAGCGCATGATCTGCTGTTGACGCGGCGAGAGCGTGGCGCAACGCCCGGCGCTTCGCATCAGCTTCACGGGTTCGGGAAAGCGCCGCGGGGCGGTGTCGAGGGCGAGATCCGGATCGAGTGCGCCCGCCGGAACATAGTGACCGCCGAGCAACACCATCTCCAGTGCGCGGACCAGCAGATGCGGATCGAGACTCCTCGGCACCACGCCGATCGCTCCCGCCATGAGGAGCCGCCGCGCGTGGCCGCCCGAGACGTCGTCGACCACGACGGCGGCGGGAGTGCCAGGGCAAGTGCGCAGCAGGTCGTGCAGATCGGCGGGGTTCATGTTCTCCTGCCAGTCGATCACGATGAGATCGGGATCGAGGCGCTGGACGGCGTGCCGCGCCTGTCGCCAGTCCTTTGCTTCGTTGAAGTGCCCTTGACGGTCGATGTGCCGCAGAAGGGTCTTGAGCCCTGCGCGGCGCTCCGCGTCGGAATTGATCAATGTGACTTTCATATTCGCCTCTCTTATGGTTATGGATTGGCGGCCTACTCTTGGAAGGCCGTCCGCGACGATCAGTGCATCGCAGGATCAATGGTGACAAAAAGCGGCCGTTTTGGCGCCCTGTCCAGAAGGAATAGGCCAAACGCACATCCGCTGCGGAAAAAGAAAAGCCCCGCGGCCGCGGGGCTTTTCGTGCAGCGAGTCGGCCATGGCCGTGCTCGAAGGTCAATGAAAGTGCGGTTGCGCCGGTTCGGCGTCCTCGGGCATTTCCGCGTGAACGATCTCGCCGAGGGGGTCGGCGTAGAGCGGCACGCCGCAGTCGTCGCAATATTCCGGTTCGAAGCGGCCGGCGTGACGACGCACGTCGGAGACGCCTGCCTTTTTCAGCAACGCGACGATTTCCTCGACCGGGCCGTCGGCGCCTTCCAGGTCGACGGCCTCGTCTTCAATGCCGATCTCGCCGTTTTCGCGCCCATAGAGCGGCCAGACGACGCCGTACATCACGTCATTGCTGCCGCGGCGCGTGAAGCCGACGCGATATTCGTCGACGCGCCGTTCGCCGAAGCCGGCGATCACCGCGCGCAATTCCTGAGGCGCCGCGCCGAGCGTGTCGAAGAGGTAGCGGACGGCCGTGCGCACGGTGTGCGGGCGAACTTGCTCGTCGGCATCGCGGCAGGCGGAGTAATAGGCGTCCGGCAGCAGGCATTCGAATTCGCAGCCGGGGAGGATGGCGGCGAAGTTCGGGCCGCCTTGCGCTGTCCATTGTTCCAGGCACTGGCCGCGCTCGATGCGTCCGCCGTTTTCGTCCTCCTGCCAGCGAAAGAGCGGCGCGCCCGTCGGCACGACGGCGACAGCGAGCAGGAAACGCGGATCGGCGAGAATCGGCGACGTTTCGGGCAAATCCGACAGATTCAGGCGCGCGGCGGGACCGCCCAGCGCCGTTTGCACGAGTTGTTGCGCGAGCCGCGCGGTATCGACGTGGTGACGCGGCAACTGATCGATGCTGTACAGATAGGGCGCCACGGCGACGCGCGCGCTGGCGGCCAGCACGTGTGCCTGCATCTGCGTGCGCAGCGCGTCGGCGACATCGCTTTTGAGCGGCCCCGACGGAATCGCATAGCGCGTCCAGGCGAGCACCGGCGCCGCGACCAGCAGCGCCTCGTGCGGCACGCCGTCCAGGTCGAGCGCGAACGACTCGCTGTGCGTCTCGGCCATGTCGGCCAGCGCGCCGTACGCATCGGGATGATTTTGCTGAAGATGGTCGAGTGCGGCGTCGAGCGTCGTCTGATTGCCGTTGCGCACGATCTTCGCGAGAAGCGCGTCGAGACGCGTCTCCCAGAAACGATCTTCGATGCGACTGCCCGACGCGAACAATGCGAGTGCGAGGCCGACGAGCTTGTCGGCGTCCGGGGGAAGGCGTTTGGCGATTCGCGAGCGCATATGGTTTGGAATGATCAGAGGCGGAGAACCTTTAATTGTAGTCGCTATGCGGCTGCTTTTACCGCTCTTCGGCGACCGGCATGGCAAGCCATTGTGTGGGCGGTTTTACAGGGGGCGGGGCGCTAATAAAAATTCTTTGAAAAAGCGCTTGCGCAACGTGCGGGTGGGCACTAGAATTCCGTTCCTTCGCTGCTCGATGAGTGGCGAAGGAAGCGGGAAGTGAGAGCGGTGCGCGAGCCGCAAAGCCTTGTGGGACGGGGCGATGCGGCGAAGTTAGCAGATTCGGTAGTGAAAAAAATCTGTTGACGAAAAGCGAAACGTTCTTCATAATCTCGCTTCTCTGCTGCTGATGCAGCGACGCAGAACGGAAGGGGTGGCGGCGGTAGTTAAGCGGCTGAACTTCAAAGGCGACTGAAGGTTGGGGCGCCGGTTCTTGCGAATGTTCTTTAAAAACTAACAGCCGATAAGTGTGGGCGCTTGATGGCGACGCGCC
>NZ_FCNZ02000007.1 GCF_001544495.1 Caballeronia telluris | reverse complement strand
TGGAGCGGTAGTTCAGTTGGTTAGAATACCGGCCTGTCACGCCGGGGGTCGCGGGTTCGAGTCCCGTCCGCTCCGCCAACAAGCCTCGTGTGTAGGAGAGAATCCGGCTGATGAGCCGGTTTTTTTTCGCCGCAGGCGATACGAGTTTTCCTGTCCCCTTCGTCTAGAGGCCTAGGACATCACCCTTTCACGGTGAGTACAGGGGTTCGAATCCCCTAGGGGACGCCAGTCTGCTGGAGCGGTAGTTCAGTTGGTTAGAATACCGGCCTGTCACGCCGGGGGTCGCGGGTTCGAGTCCCGTCCGCTCCGCCAACAAGCCTCGTGTGTAGGAGAGAATCCGGCTGATGAGCCGGTTTTTTTTCGCCGCAGGCGATACGAGTTTTCCTGTCCCCTTCGTCTAGAGGCCTAGGACATCACCCTTTCACGGTGAGTACAGGGGTTCGAATCCCCTAGGGGACGCCAGTCTGCTGGAGCGGTAGTTCAGTTGGTTAGAATACCGGCCTGTCACGCCGGGGGTCGCGGGTTCGAGTCCCGTCCGCTCCGCCAGCAAGTCATCAAAGAAATCCAGCCATGCGCTGGATTTTTTTTCGCCCGTCGATTCCATCGCTTTTGGGTCCGTCTCACGCCCGGTATTACGAAAGCCGATTTTCGTGAAACTCGCCATTGCCACGCCCGGCGCTCTGACTTAGTGTTGAAGTCTTTCCCCGTGCCCTTGGCCCGCGCGATGCTCGATCCCACAGAAGATCTGCCGCTGTATCGATTGCGCCAGGCGACGATGGACGATTTCCCCTTCGCCGAATCGCTCACGCACAAGAACATGGACGGCTATTACCGTCGGCACAATCTCGTTTGGCGCGGCGATCTCTTTCTGTGCAGCTGGCGCGACTCGGAGAATTTCGTGCTGGAAGTGGATGGCGCACCCGTAGGCGTGATGCGCGTCACCGAGGAAAACGATTCGCTGCATATCCGCGATGTGCAGATCGCGGAAGGTTGGCGCGGGCAGGGCGCCGGGACCTTCCTGCTCGATACCGCGCATCGCTGGGCGCGTGCCCGCGGTCTCGCCGAATGTCAGTTGCGCGTGTTCGTCGATAACCCGGCGGCGCGGCTCTATATCCGCATGGGCTATCGGCCGGCGGGTTCGCGCTTGGCCCAGCTCGGCGCGATCCGGCACATGGCGCGGCGCGTATGACCGGCCGCGCGCTGCGTCGGCCCCGAACGTTCACGCGGTATCGCTGCTCGCGGTTTTCTCCACCACACCCCGCCCGTCGCGGACGAAGAACGCGCGCGGACTCTCACCGAACGCCCGTCTGAACATCGCGGAAAACGCGCTCTGGCTCTGATAGCCGAGTTCGCGCGCCACCTGCGCGAGCGGGCGTCCCGCGCTCAGCAGCGGAATCGCGCGCGCGAGCACGGCTTGCTGGCGCCATTGCGAAAAGCTCACGCCGAGTTCCCGCCGGAAAAGCCGCGCGATCGTGCGCGTGCTCGCGCCCGCTTCGGCCGCCCACGCTTCGAGCGAATCGACGCGGCCGGGGTCGGCGAGCACCGCTTCGCAGAGCGCGCGCAGGCGTTTCTCGTCGGGCATCGGCACGGAAAGCGGCAGCGGTTCCGAGCGCGTGATTTCGTCGAGTGCGAGCGTGCCGAGCAGACGCTCGCGATGCTGCGTCACGCCGCGATCGTCGAGCGCGGCGATCACTTCGCGCAACAGCGGCGACACTTCCACGACGCGGCACGCGTCGAGTCCCGGCGGCACGACGCTCGCATCGAGATAGAGCGTGCGCAGATAGGCATCCTCGACGATCACGACTTCGTGCGTCACGTTCGGCGGCACCCAGATCGCGCGCGAGGGCGGCACCATCCAGGTCGAATCGATCGTGGCGACGCGTAGCACGCCGCGCGTCGCGTAGGCAAGCTGCGCCCACGCATGCGTGTGCAGCGCGATGCGCACGCCCGCCGCCACCGGGCGCGCCCGCACGCAGACCGGACGCGCGTGGGTCGGTGAATGTTCGACGGGAATGTCGAGGTCTTCGACGGTTTCGGCGGGCGTGCTCATTCGATGGACGATGTCTGACAGCAAACTTCGATGGTAATTTGATTCGACGCAACACGCCGACACGCTTGGCATAATGCGCGAAGAAAAACCCAGCAAGAACGGAGCGTTCGACCGATGCAACACGTATTCATCTACGGCACCTTGCGCGCCGGCGAGATCAACGACATCAACCGCGCGGCGGAGCGGCACGGCATCGCGAAGCCGCAGCAGATCGGCATCGCGCACGTGCACGGGCGGCTCTTCGACTTCGGCCGTTATCCGGGCCTCGTGCTCGATCCCGAAGGCGAGCCGGTTCGCGGCGACGTCTACCGTATCGACGACGCGCTCGTGCCCGTGCTCGACGAGATCGAAGAGGTGTATCCGGGCGTCGAGGGCCTGTTTCGATCCCACCGGCTGCATGTGATGGTGGATATCGAAGGCACGGAACAGCACGTCGATTGCCTGCTGTATCCAGTGGCCGCGCATTCGGTCGACGGACTGCCGCGCATCGAAGGCGGCGACTGGGTCGAGCATCGCGCGCGCAAATGAAAAAGCCGCTCCGGATGAGGGAGCGGCTTCAACGCCCAAGCTTAAGACAAACTCAGATTTCCTCGTAGAGCGGCAGCGTCAGAAACTCGGTGAAGTTCTCCGACGTCGACATCTGTTCGAAGATCTTCGCCGCGCGCTCGTAAGGCTTCGTGTCCCCGCCGACGGCGAGCTTCACCTTCTCCAGTTCGTCGATGGTGATCTCGCGCACCATCGCGGCGGTGACTTGGCGACCGTCGTCGAGCTTGCCCTTCGGCGAGCGAATCCACTGCCACACCTGCGAGCGCGAGATTTCCGCGGTCGCCGCGTCTTCCATCAGGTTGTGAATCGGCACGCAGCCGTTGCCCGCGAGCCACGAGCCGAGATAGTGGATGCCGACATTGACGTTGTTGCGCACGCCCGCTTCGGTAATCGGCGCTTCCGGGCGGAAGTCGAGCAGGTCCTTCGCCGTCACCTGGACGTCGGTGCGTTGCTTGCCAATCTGGTTCGGCTGGTCGCCGAGCACCTTCACGAACTCTTCCATCGCGATCGGCACGAGGCCCGGATGCGCGACCCAGCCGCCGTCGTAACCGTCGCCGGCATCGCGCGCCTTGTCCGAGCGCACGCCGCCCATCGCCTTTTCATTCGCCGCCGGATCGTTCTTGATCGGGATCAGGGCGCTCATGCCGCCGATCGCCGGTGCGTTGCGCTTGTGGCACGTCTTCAGCAATTCGAGCGCGTAGGCGCGCATGAACGGCACGGTCATCGTGATCTTCGCGCGGTCGGCGAGACAGAAGTCCGGATCGCTCTTGAACTTCTTGATCGCCGAGAAAATGTAGTCCCAGCGGCCGGCGTTCAGCCCCGCGCTGTGTTCGCGCAGTTCATACAGGATTTCTTCCATCTCGAACGCGGCGAGAATCGTTTCGACGAGCACCGTCGCGCGAATCGAGCCGCGCGGCACGCCGACCGCTTCCTGCGCTGCCACGAAAATCTCGTTCCACAGACGCGCTTCCAGATGGCTCTCCAGCTTCGGCAGATAGAAGAACGGACCGGCGCCGCGCGCAAGCTGCTCGCGCGCGTTGTGGAAAAGGAAGAGCGCGAAATCGAAGATGCCGCCCGAGACGCGCTGACCGTCGACGGTCACGTGCTTTTCGTCGAGATGCCAGCCGCGCGGACGCACGATCAGCGTCGCGACCTTATCGTTCAGCCTGTACGACTTGCCGTTCTGTTCGAGCGAGATCGTGCCGCGCACGGCTTCCTTCAGGTTGATCTGGCCGGTGATCTGGTTGTGCCAGTTCGGCGCGTTCGAGTCCTCGAAGTCGGTCATGTACGCGTCCGCGCCCGAGTTGAGCGCGTTGATGATCATCTTGCGCTCGACCGGCCCCGTGATTTCCACGCGACGGCATTCAAGCGCCCGCGGCAGCGGCGCGATGGTCCAGTCGCCTTCGCGGATCGATTTCGTGTCCGCCAGGAAATCGGGACGCTCGCCGGCGTCCAGGCGTTTCGTGCGTTCGACGCGCGCCGCGAGCAATTGCTGGCGGCGCGGCTCGAACTGCCGGTGCAGTTGGGCGACGAGTTCGAGCGCTTCGCGTGTGAGGATCGCGTCGAAGCCGGGCTGCATGTCGGCGGTGATTGCCATGCCCTGCGGCAGATTCAGCGAGTGGGCCATGTGGTTTTCTCCTTGGTCGGTCAGACGGTTTTGCGTGATGCAATCAAGCGCGTTGAAGATCGGTGACGCTCAGGTGCCGGGGCCCTGGCGCATCCGTGTCGGGCGTTTCGCGGGGGTGGGGGAATCCTGTTGCCGGCAGCCGCCCTCGATGAAGTCGACGAGGTCGCTCATGCCGCGGCCGGTGCCGCGCGGCGCGACGCCGAGTTCCTCGGCGGGAAGGCCCGCGCGGTTGATCCAGAAGGTCGTGTAGCCGAACCACGAGGCGCCCGCGACGTCCCAGCCGTTCGACGAGACGAACACCAGTTCGCGCGCGGCGCAGCCGAACGCCTGCGTGCCGAGCGCGTACGACGCCGGCGCGGGCTTGTAGGCGCGCACGGCGTCGACGGAAAGGACGTGGTCGAAAAGGCCCGTCATGCCGGCGCTTTTCACGGCGATGTCGAGCATCTGCGGATTGCCGTTCGAGAGGATCGCAAGTTCGCAGCGCGTGCGCTCGCGCAGCGCCCTCAACGCGCCGACGACGTCCGGAAACGCGGAAAGACACGCGTATTCGTCCATCAGCCGTTTTTCGGCGGTGCTCGACAGCGCATCGGCGAGATTCAGGCGCGCGGCCGCAAAGCGCAGCGCGTCGAGTGTGATCGCCCAGAACGGCTCGTAGCGGCTGCCCGAGGGATCGGCGAGCGTGCGCAACTGCGTGTATTCGATCTGCTTCTGGCGCCACAACTGCGAGAGCGCGTCGCCGTGGCCGGGGAACAGCTGCTCGGCGGCAGCGACGACCGAATGCACGTCGAAAAGCGTGCCGTAGGCGTCGAAAATCACTGCGCGGGGAGGGGAATGTGTCGTTATGGCCGACATAGCCGTGCGCTCCGTGTAGAGGTCGAGAGGGATTCTATTCGTGATCAACTTGCATAAAAAGTCGCTGAGGATCACTTGATCTTTTACTTTTTCGCACCTAATCTCTTCGCGTTGGCGTTGAAACAGGAACACCGCGCATGGATCGCTTCAAGCAAATCGAGACGTTCGCGGCCGTGGCGGCGAAGGGCAGTTTGTCGGCGGCGGCGCAGACCGAAGGCGTCGCGCCCGCCGTGATCGGCCGGCGGCTCGATGCGCTGGAGGAGCGGCTCGGCGTGAAACTGCTGGTGCGCACGACACGCCGGCTCACGCTGACGTTCGAAGGCTCGGCGTTCCTCGAAGACTGTCTGCGCGTCATCAACGACATGCAGAACGCCGAGGCGAGCGTGTCGGCCGGCGGCGTGAAGGCGAGCGGGCATCTGCGCGTGTCGGCGCCGGCCGGATTCGGGCGGCGCCACGTCGCGGCGCTGGTGCCGGAATTCACGACGCGGCACCCCGACGTTTCGATTTCGCTCGATCTCACCGACCGCATGGTCGATCTCGTCAACGAAGGGTTCGATTGCGCGGTGCGGCTTGGCGAACTGCCGGATTCGTCGCTCGTGTCGCTCAAGCTCGGCGAGAACCGGCGCGTGTGCGTCGCGTCGCCCCTCTATTTGCAACGCCGCGGCAAGCCCGCCGATCTCGCTTCGCTTGCGGGTCACAATTGCCTCGCACTCGGCGCATCGGCGAATCAGCAGCGCGGCTGGATGTTCCAGCACGACGGCAAGGTCGTGACGATCAAGGTCTCCGGCACGATGGAATGTTCCGATGGCGCCGTGCTTCACGACTGGTGTCTTGCGGGATACGGGCTCGCGTGGCGCTCGTGGTGGGAAGTCGGCGATGACATCGCGGCCGGGCGACTCGTCACCGTGCTCGACGATTTCACCGCGCCGCCGATCGGCATCCATGCGGTCTTTCCGCAACGCCGTCATTTGCCGCTGCGCGTGCGGCTCTTTCTCGATCTGCTCAAGCATACTTACAGCGCTCCGGGGTATTGGGGCTGAATTACTGGAACGAGCGAGCACCGGTAGTTACTACAATGAAAGAGCGCAACGACGTTCCAAGGAGGACGCCATGTTCAAGCACATCCTGGTTCCGACCGACGGCTCCGAGCTGTCTCAAAAAGCAATCGATGGCGCGATCGACCTGGCGCAATCCGTCGGCGCGCGCATCACGGCCTACGCGTGCCTGCCGCAGTATCCGTACTCGCCGTTCGCGGACGTCGCCGTCGAACCGCCCGACGACTTCCACGCCCGCGCCGAGCGCGAGGCGCGCGAGCATCTGCACGCGGTCGAACGCGCGGCGCAAGAGGCGGGCGTCCCCTGCGACAGCGTGACGAGCATCGACTCCGCGCCGTACATCGGCATCATCGAGGCGGCCGAGTCGGGCGGGTGCGACGTCATCCTGATGGCGTCGCACGGACGCCGCGGGCTCGGCAGCCTCCTCATCGGCAGCGAGACGCAACGTGTGCTCACCCACACGAAGATTCCGGTGATCGTGTATCGCTAGAACCGGCAACGCCCAAAACAAAGGGCGCAGTCCGGGAAACGAACCCCGGGCGGCGCGCTTTGTTTTGGGCGGCTCGCGCCGTCCGGCTAAAAAAACCGGACGGCGCTGCCGCACTATTCACGGCCCTCCCTGATTACGCCTTCCTGATCACGCGACCTTCTTGTCGAAGAACTGCTCGTCTTCGGTCGAGCCGTGCAGGGCGGTCGTCGACGCGTCGCGCTCGACCGTCTGCGTCACGGCGTCGAAGTAGCCCGTGCCCACTTCGCGCTGATGCTTGACCGCGGTGAAACCCTTCTCGGCGGCCGCGAACTCGGCCTGCTGCATCTCGACGAACGCCGTCATCTGGTTGCGGGCATAGCCGTGCGCCAGATTGAACATCGAGTAGTTGAGCGCGTGGAAGCCGGCCAGCGTGATGAACTGGAACTTGTAGCCCATCGCGCCCAGCTCGCGCTGGAACTTGGCGATCGTCGCGTCGTCGAGATTCTTCTTCCAGTTGAACGACGGCGAGCAGTTGTACGACAGCATCTGATCCGGGAACTCCTTGTGGATCGCGTCCGCGAATTTCTTCGCGAATTCCAGGTCCGGCTTGCCGGTTTCGCACCAGATCATGTCGGCGTAGGGTGCGTAGGCGAGACCGCGCGAGATCGCCTGCTCCAGACCCGGACGCGTGCGGTAGAAGCCTTCGACCGTGCGCTCGCCGGTCAGGAACGGCTTGTCGTTCTCGTCGATGTCGGACGTCACGAGATCGGCCGCTTCCGCGTCGGTGCGGGCGAGGAGGACTGTCGGCGTGCCGCAGACGTCGGCGGCGAGGCGCGCGGCGGTCAGCTTCGCGATGTTCTCGCGTGTCGGCACGAGCACCTTGCCGCCCATGTGGCCGCACTTCTTGACCGACGCCAACTGATCTTCGAAGTGAACGCCGGCCGCGCCCGCTTCGATCATCGCCTTCATCAGTTCGAAAGCGTTCAGCACGCCGCCGAAGCCGGCTTCCGCGTCGGCCACGATCGGGGCGAAATAGTCGATGTAGCCTTCGTCGCCGGGATTCTTGCCTTCGGACCACTGGATCTGGTCGGCGCGCGTGAGCGTGTTGTTGATGCGCTTCACGACCAGCGGCACCGAGTTCGCCGGATACAGCGACTGGTCCGGATACATTTCGCCCGCGACGTTGGCATCGCCCGCGACTTGCCAGCCCGACAGATAGATCGCCTTGAGGCCGGCCTTGACCTGCTGCATCGCCTGATTGCCGGTCAGCGCGCCGAGCGAGTTGACGAACGGCTCGTTGTTCACTGATTCCCAGAGCTTTTCGGCGCCGCGCTTGGCGAGCGTGTGCTCGACTTGCAGCGAACCACGCAGACGCACGACGTCTTCAGCCGTATAGGTGCGCTTGATACCTTTCCAGCGCGGGTCGGTTTCCCATTGTTGTTGGAGTTGCTGTGCTTGTTGTTGACGTGACATTGCGTTTCTCCTTGAAGTCCTGAACGACGAATGGTGTTGAACTATCCCGAGCGACTTGAGCGCGATGCCGCGATTCGGATTCGGCGGCGTTTCGTTTGCTCAACTCTTATATAAGAGTCTAGGCAAAGTCGGTCTTGGGAAATAGTCCCGTCGAGGGCTTTTCGGGAGAAATATTGTTGATTATATTCAGTGTGTTATGAGATAAATTCCACGATGAGAAACGACGTTTTCTATCTTGCAACGCGGTTCGTTGTGCCGCGCAGCACAGACTTTTGCGACGCAAAAAGCCTTTCCGTATCGTGAAATATGGGGCGTGGACGAAAAAAAACCGATGCACGAGGCATCGGTTTTTTCAGTGGCTCCCGTTGGAAGGCGATCCAGCGTGCCTTCCGGAGTCAGCGAGCGTGCAGCTTAGCTGCCGCGGCGCGGAGCGCGCGGGCCGTCGCTGCGGCGTGCGCTGTAGCCGTCGCGCGAACCGCTGCCGAAGCCGCTGCCGCCGTCACGCGAACCGCCGCGATAGCCGCCGTCGCTGTTGCCGCCGCGATAACCGCCGTCGCGCGAACCGGCGCCTGCCGACTTGTTGCCCCAGCCGCCCGGCTTGCCCGCGCCGCCAGTGCCAGCGCCTGCGCCGCTGCCGCTACCGTAGCGACGGCCGCCCGTCGAACCGCCGCCCGGACGGCCGCGTCCGCCGGCAAAACCGCCACGGCCGCCGCTCGGGGCCGACTTGCGCGGCTCGAAACCGGCGATGACGTTGACCGGCAGCGGTGCGCGCACGAAGCGCTCGATGCGCTTCAGCGCCCCTTGCTCGGCGTGATGCACGAGGCTCACCGCGATGCCGCTGCGGCCCGCGCGGCCGGTACGGCCGATGCGGTGCACGTAGTCTTCGGCGAACTTCGGCAGGTCGTAGTTGAAGACGTGCGTGATGCCCGGAATGTCGATGCCGCGCGCCGCGACGTCGGTCGCGACCAGCACGCGCACACGGCGCTCGCGCAGTGCGCGGATCGTGCGGTTACGCGCGCCTTGCGGCAGGTCGCCGTGCAACGCGGCCGATTCGAAGCCGGCGTCGGCCAAGCGGATCGCGAGTTGGTCGGCGTCGTTCTTGGTCGCCGTGAAGACGATGGCCTGATCGAGGTCGGCGTCGCGCAGCAGATGGTCGAGCAGACGATCCTTGTGATCGCGGTCGTCGACGAAATGCACGGTCTGCGCGATGTTCTTCGCTTCGAGCTTCTGAACGATCTCGATGCGCTCCGGGTCCTTCAGCAGACGCCCGGTCAGCGAGCCGATCTTGCCGTCGATGGTTGCCGAGAACAGCAGCGTCTGGCGCGAAGCCGGCGTAGCGGCGACGATCGTTTCGATGTCGTCGATAAAGCCCATGTCGAGCATGCGATCGGCTTCGTCGAGAACGAGCATGTTCAGGCTCGACAGGTCGATACGGCCGCGTTCCAGGTGATCGAGCAGACGGCCCGGCGTGGCGACGAGGATTTCAGGGTTCTTCGCGAGCAGCATCAACTGCTGGCCGTAGGCCACGCCGCCGAGAATGCTGACGGTGCGCAGACGGCGCAGGTGCTTGCCATACGTGGTCGCGGCGGCCGTGACCTGCATCGCGAGTTCGCGCGTCGGCGTGAGCACGAGCAGGCTCGGGCGCGCGACGGGTTGCTGGCGGCGCTGCGGGCGAGCGTTCGGGTCACGCGGTTCGCGCGGCTGCGATGCGGTCAGCTTTTCGAGCTGCGAGAAGCGCTCGATGGCGGGCAGCATGAACGCCGCGGTCTTGCCCGAACCGGTCGGGCTGGAAACGAGGAGGTCGCGTCCGGCGAGCGCTGCGGGAATCGCGCGCTGCTGCACGGGCGTCGGGACCTGATAGCCGGCGGCCGTCAGGGCGGAAACGATGTCGGCGGAAAGGCCGAGCGATTCGAAGCTCGGGCCGGCGGGCTGTGCCGGCTGCGTGGGTTCGGCGACGATATCGGTGCCGAGTGCTTGTGCTGCAATAGTGTCCAACGGGCTTTGGGTCATGCTCGAAGTCATGTCGATCCTTGAAACGGGAAATGAGGCGTCGGCGCCAATCGGCATACCCAAGTCGTCGGATTCAGCGAGCAAAGAAGCAGCGAGCAAATCGAAAAACGGGGGCAACTCGCGGCAATGAAGGCGAGCTTTTTTCGTTAGAAGCTGTATCGGATACGGCAGGCCCGGGGGGCGCTGTCGTCAGCCTGGTGCATGACGGGCCGAAAGTGGCCTAGCAAGGAGGGGACAGTTTCTAAACTGGATTGGAGCAAAACGCTACGAGACGCTGCGCTGCGAACTGGCGGGAATTCGGTAAAGGTCCGAACCGCGCGGGCCACAGTGAAGCGCAGACGACAGTATATAGAAATTTGTTGCACTGCGCCAGATATTAAGACGAATCCGGCGAATGAACACAAAAGCAGAACGGGCGGGCGCGCGGTCGCATCGCGCCCGTACCCGTAAGCGCATTACGCCGATGCGCCGCTTTTCAGCGATTCGACGAGTTCCACATACTGCCGTTTGGCGTCGTCGGGCGGCGTGCCTTTCAGCGCGGACCACGCTTCGTATTTGTATTTGCCGGCGATGTCGGCGAAACCCGGCTTGTCGCCCGTTACGTCGCCCGCGCTCGCCTGCTTGAAGAGCGCGTAGAGGCGCAGGAGCGTCAGATTGCCGGGCCGCTCGGACAATTGCGTGACGTCCGTCTGCACTTGCGCGAATTGTGCGTCGATGTCGCTCATCGTTCCTCCGTTTTTGAGGCGAACGATCATAACAAGCCGCTGCGTCGCGGCTCTGGAGGGTTTATTCCAGTCGATCGGGCGCGACGTCCGCGTTTTGCCGCCTCGACGCCGCCCGGCGACGCCGCGTTTTTCATGTGACGTCCCGCATTACAATGTCGCCTATGACACGCACCGTTCTGCTCGCCCTCGATACTTCGACCGAATTCTGCTCGGTCGCCTTGCTGCTCGCCGATGCCGCGCCGCAATCAGGCGCCGTCGCGGCGCACTACACCGACGCGTCGACGCAGGTGTGGATTCGTCACGAAGCGACCGGCGCGGTGTCGAGCACGCGTTTGTTGCCCGCCATTCGCGAACTCTTCGACGACGCGCGCCTCGCGCTCTCCGATTGCGACGCAATCGCGTTCGGCGCCGGTCCCGGCTCGTTCACGGGATTGCGCACCGCGACGGGCGCGGCGCAAGGGCTCGCTTTCGGGCTCGGCGTGCCGGTCGTGCCGGTCGGCACGCTGCTCGCGTGCGCGGAGTCTGCGCGCATGAGAGATCCGGCGGGCTCGCGCGTGCTGGCGGTCCTCGATGCCCGGATGGACGAAGTCTATTGGGCCGATTTCTCTTTCGACGCCGACACCGGCGACTGGCAAACGATCCGCGGCGCGTCGCTAGATGCGCCCGGCGCGCTCGTTCTGCCCGATGCGCCGTTCACGCTCGCGGGCAATGCCGCCGTCGCATTCGGCGAGCGGCTGCCGGCGTTGGCGGCGGCACGGCGCGTCGATCGCGAAGCGCTGCCGCATGCGCTGCCGGTGGCGCTCGCCGGCCTGCGCGCGTTGCGCGCGGGGCGCACCGTGCCGCCGGATCAGGCCGCGCCGGAATACGTGCGCGACAAGGTCGCGCAGACCACCGCCGAGCGCCTCGAAGCGCGCGCGGCCAAGGACGCGAAGGACTTGCAGGGAACGTCGGCGACCCGTGAGGAGCCGGTGCGGTGAGCGGGGTGCTGCTCGCCGACCGCTATCTGTCGCCGATGACGGAGGTCGATCTCGACGAGGTCGCGGCCGTCGAAAAGCTCGCCTACGAATTCCCGTGGAGCCGCGGCAATTTCCAGGATTCGCTGCGTAATGGCTATTTTGGCGTGTGCATGCGCCATGTCACGGGGACGCTCATCGGCTATTGCGTGCTGATGCCGGTCGTCGACGAGATGCATTTGCTCAATCTCTGCGTTGCGCCCGCCGCGCAGCATTCGGGCGTGGGGCTCGCGCTCCTGCGCGAAGCGGTGCGCATCGCGCGCGCGGAAAAGCTCGAGGGCATCCTGCTGGAAGTGCGGCCGTCGAATCCGCGCGCGATCCAGCTTTACGAGCGCTTCGGCTTCACGGCCATCGGGCGCCGCAAGAACTACTATCCCGCGCGGCACCGCTCGCGCGAGGACGCAATCGTCATGCGTCTGACGTTTTCGAAGGAGGGCGCGCATGGCGCTGCATGAATCGATGCTGGAAGAGTTCGGGCTCGGGCCTGTCTGGGTAAGGCGGCGCGCGGGCGGTCGTTCATCCGATGCGCCCGTTGCCGCCGAAGCGGTTCTGCCGCGCGCTGAAAGCGCGGGCGCTGCCGAGGCGAAGACCGCCCGCGATGCACAGCGCCCCCAAACGCCGGCCGTCGATGCCGCGCCCGCGCCCGTGCGCGAACCGCCGCGCGCGGATTTCGCGGCCGAATCGCGCAACGAGGCGGAGCCGTTCGAGCCGCAGTCTTCGGACCGCCCGAGCGCCGCACACGACGCCGACGATCTCCCCTGGCTCGACGAAGCCCCCGCGCCAGCCGACGCGTACGCCGTCGTCGATGCACCCGCCGACATCCACACGCTCGACTGGGACACGCTCGCCGCGCGCGTCGCGAACTGCGAGCGCTGCCGCCTGTGCGAGCGGCGCACGAACACTGTATTCGGCGTCGGCGACCGCGAAGCCGACTGGATGCTGATCGGCGAGGCGCCCGGCGAAAACGAGGACAAGCTCGGCGAACCCTTCGTCGGCCAGGCGGGGCGGCTCCTCGACAGCATGCTGCGCGCCGTCGCCCTTTCGCGGGAATCGAACGTGTATATCGCGAACGTGATCAAGTGCCGGCCGCCCGGCAACCGCAATCCGGAACTCGACGAAGTCGCGCGTTGTGAGCCGTATCTGCAAAGACAGGTCGCGCTCGTCAAGCCGAAGGTGATCGTCGCGCTCGGCCGCTTCGCCGCGCAGAGCCTGCTCAAGACCGAAGCGAGCATCGCGTCGCTGCGGGGCCGCGTGCACCGCTACGAGGGCGTCCCGGTGATCGTCACCTATCACCCGGCGTATCTGCTGCGCAGCCTGCCCGACAAGGCGAAGGCGTGGGCCGATCTGTGTCTCGCGAGGGAAACCTATCGAGCGTCGCTCGACGCGTCTGGAGTCGTCCCGGGCGGTCAGTGATGGCGGACTCCGGGCGCCCCGCCGATCACGCGGTCCATCGTCTCGTCGATCGATACGGCGACGTCACCGTCCGCGATCTCGCGTGGCTGCTGTTCGCGCCCGACCTGCTGCGCGCGAGCCACGCGGGCGCGCCGCTTGCCGATCCGTTCGAAACGCCCGCCGAGCGCGACGCGACGCTCGCCTGGCTCGACGGCCTCGATCGCGATCCGCATCCGCTGCACGCGCGCTCGCGCAATCCGAAGCTGACGCGGCTGGGTTTCTACGCCGAAAGCCTGCTCGAATTTTTCCTGACGCACGGCCCGGCGGCCCGGCTCATCGCGGCGAACGTGCCGTTGAGGAAGCACCGCCGCACGATCGGCGAATGCGACTTTCTGTTGCAGAGCGCGTCGGGCGCGCGCCTGCACTGGGAAATGGCGGTGAAGTTCTACCTGCACATCGGCGACGGATCGGGCAATGCCGCGCGCTTGTCGGACTATGTGGGCCCGAACCTGCAGGACCGTTTCGACCTGAAACACGCGCGGCTCATCACGCACCAGCTCGCGCTGAGTTCGCGAGAGGAGTTCGCTTCGCTCGGCTTCGGGAGTGCGTGGACGGCGCAGTTGTACATCAAGGGGCGACTCTTCTATCACGGCGCGGGCGTGACGCCCGCGCCCGAACTCGGCGACGATCATCTGCGCGGTTGGTGGCTCACCGTCTCGGAGTGGAGCGCTGCACACGGAACGGCGGCGTCCGGTGAAGACCAAGCCTGGGTCGTGCAGCCGCGCCTCGCGTGGCTGGCTTCGCGCAGGCTCGCCGCGGCCGACGCCGGCGCGCTGCTCGCCGATGCCGCCGCGATCCACGAACGCCTGCGAAGCGCCGTCTCCCCGACGATGGTCGCGTCCTACGCGCGCGACGCCGACGGCGGATGGAGCGAGCGCTCGCGCGGCTTCATCGTTCCGGACGACTGGCCCGAACGCGCGCGAACCTACGCGCTCACCACCATCTGAAGAAGTGATGCACCGGCCCGACGCCGTGCCCGACGTCGAGCCGCGCGCTGTGTTCGATCGCGCCTGTTAGATAGCGCTTGGCGTCGGCGGTGGCGGTGGCGAGGCTGTCGGTTTGCGGGATCAGCGCGGCAATCGCCGACGAGAGCGTGCAGCCGGTCCCGTGCGTGTTCTTCAGCGGCACGCGCGCGCCGCCCAGCCGCACCGCGCCGGCCGGTTCGACGAGCCAGTCGGGACTGTCGGCGGAAGCGAGATGGCCGCCTTTCATCAGCACCGCGCGCGCGCCGTGCGCGAGGAGCGCTTCGCCCTGGCGGACCATCGCGTCCTCATCGGAGGCGGCGGACGTGCCGAGGAGCGCCGCCGCCTCCGGCAGGTTCGGCGTGACGAGCGTCGCGAGCGGCAGCAGTTCGTCGCGCAGCGCAGCGACCGCTTCCGGCGCGAGCAGCGCGTGATGGCTCTTCGAGATCATCACGGTATCGAGCACGACGTGTTCCGGCCGATGCCGCCGCAGTGCATCCGCGACCGCGCGCACGATGTCGGCGTTCGCGAGCATGCCGATCTTCACGGCGTCGATGCGGATGTCGTCGAACACGGCGTCAAGCTGGGCGGTGACGAACGCCGCGTCGGGCGTGTGGATCGCGGTGACGCCGCGCGTGTTCTGCGCGGTGAGCGCGGTGATCACGCTCGCGCCGTACGCGCCGAGCGCCGAAAACGCCTTCAGGTCGGCCTGGATGCCCGCGCCGCCGCCCGAATCGGAGCCGGCGATCGTGAGGACGTTGGGGATGCGTTGTGTCATGGCTTGGCGTTCGGTTACGGTTGGGCGCGCGACATCGTCTCGCGCAGACGGGCGGCGGCCTCGCGCGCATTGGGCGCCTTGCAGATCGCGGACACCACCGCGAGGCCCGCGGGCTTTGCGCGCATGACGTCGGCGGCGTTGTGCAGCTGGATGCCGCCGATCGCGACCGTCGGATAGCGCGCATGCGCGCACAGTTCGGCGAGACCGTCGATGCCGCAGGGCGCCGACGCGTCGGTCTTGGTGGACGTCGCGAAAACGGGGCCGGCGCCGAGATAGTCGATCGTGTCGCCGAGCGCGTTCGCTTCGTCGACCTCGCGCATCCGTGACACCGACAGCCCGATCAACGCATCCGGCCCGAGCAGCTCGCGGGCGACGTGCGCGGGCAGATCGCGCTGGCCGACGTGCACGCCGTCGGCACCGGCGGCGAGCGCGATATCGAGATGATCGTCGATGATGAGCGGCACGCGGGCCGCGCGCGTCAACGGCAGCAGATCGCGGGCGAGCGCGAGCCACGCGCGCTTGTGCCATTCGGGCGCGCGCAGTTGCACGACGGTCGCGCCGCCTGCGAGCGCCGCGCGCGCGACATCGAGCGACGCCGCGTGCCCGCCGCACTGCACCGGATCGAGCACGAGATAGACGGAAAGATCGAAAGCGGGGCGCATGTCAGGCGGCGGCAATGTCGCGCGCGACGAGCGTCGCGGCGAACGCGTCGGCGTCGAGCGAGGCGAGCCGGTCCAGATAGGCGACGGCGAAGCTGCCGGGCAACGCCGCGTTGCGCGCGGCGAGTTCGCCCGCGACGGTCGAATACGCGACGGCCGCGACGGTGGCGATCCAGTGCTCAGCGGGTCCGTTCGCCGTGCCGATGAACGCCGCGACCGTCGCCGACAGCGCGCAGCCGACGCCCGTCACGCGCGTCATCAGCGGCGAGCCGTTCGAGAGCGCGATGGTCCGGCGGCCGTCCGTGATGTAGTCGGTGGCGCCCGTCACGGCGACCGTCGCCTGCGTTTTGAGCGCGAGGATCTGCGCGGCGTCGAGCGCGGCGTCGGTGGCGGCGGTGCTGTCGACGCCGCGTCCGCTTGCCGTGCCGCCCGACAGACTGATGATCTCCGACGCGTTCCCGCGAATCACCGCCGGCTTCGAATCGAGCAGATCGAGCGCGAATTCCGTGCGAAACGCGAGCGGTCCGACCGCGACCGGATCGAGCACCCACGGCTTGCCGGCGGCGTTGGCGGCATCGACGGCGACGCGGATCGCCTTCGACTGCGGCGCGTCGAGCGTGCCGAGGTTCACCGAGAGCGCGTTCGCGATGGCCGCGAACTCGCCGGCTTCCTCGCGCGCGACGACCATCGCGGGCGCGGCGCCGATCGCGAGCAAGACGTTCGCAGTGAAGTTGGTGACGACGAGATTCGTCAGGCAGTGGACGAGCGGTGCGTGCTCACGCACGCGCGTCGCGAACGAATAAAGGTCGGCGTGCATGGTCGGCTAAAAGAGGGACGTGATACCGCGCAGATCAGTGCCGCGCCTCGCCGATCAGCGCCACGGAATCGAACGCGCGCTGATTCGCCTGATGCCGGCGCATCACGAAATACATCATCAGGCAGACGAAGGAGCCGAACAGCACGATCACGAACTGGATCGGCACGTCGAGCCAGACGAGCACGGCGTAGAGGCACAGCATCACGAGGACGGACAGGTTCTCGTTGAAGTTCTGCACGGCGATCGAGTGGCCGGCGGAGAGCAGTACGTGCCCGCGATGCTGAAGCAGCGCGTTCATCGGCACGACGAAAAAGCCCGACAGCCCGCCGACGATCATCAGGAACAGGTACGCGATCAGCAGGTAGCCCGGCATCCGCATTTCGCCGATCTGCATGCCCCAGCCGGCCGGGAAGAGATCGCGGGTGTAGAAGGCCATCAGCATCACGGCGATGCCCATCATGATGCCGACCGGCAGCACCGACAGCGAGCGCTTGAGCGGCACGCGCGCCGCCGCGAGCACCGCGCCGACCGCGACGCCGACTGCGATCACCGCCTGCAGGATCGCCGCCTGCGACAGCGACATCCCGAGCGACACTTCCGCCCATTTCAGCACGATGAACTGGAGCGTCGCGCCCGCGCCCCAGAAGAGCGTCGTGACCGCGAGTGAAATCTGGCCGAGCTTGTCGCGCCAGAGGGTGAGAAAGCAGTCGGCGAAATCGGTGATGAGCTTGACGGGCCGCGTTTCCTGCTTCGGATAGCGCGCGCCGGTCTCGGGAATGCGCAGGTTGAACATCGCGGCCACGATGTACATCACCACGATCACGATCATCGCGGCCTCGGCGGGTGTTTGAATGCGCGGAATGTTCAGGCTGAGCAGATGCCCGGCGATGTGCGGACTGATGAGCGCGCCGCCCATCACGGTGCCGAGGATGATCGAGCCGACCGTCGTGCCTTCGATCCACCCGTTCGCCGCGACGAGGCGGTCGGGCGGCAGCAGTTCGGTGAGAATGCCGTATTTCGCGGGCGAGTACGCGGCGGCGCCGAATCCGACGATGCCGTAGGCGAAGAGCGGATGCGCGCCGAACAGCATCGTGAGACAGCCGACGACCTTGATGGTGTTGGTGACGAACATCACCTGGCCTTTGGGCCGGGAATCCGCGAAGGCGCCGACGAACGCGGCAAGAACGACATAGGACAGGACGAAGAACAGCTTGAGCAGCGGCGTCATCCAGTTCGGGGCGTGAAGATCTTTCAGCAGTGCAATAGCAGCGATCAGAAGGGCATTGTCGGCCAGCGAAGAGAAAAACTGCGCGGCCATGATGGTGTAAAAACCTTTTTTCATCTGATCCGAAGCTTTCCTCACTGCGGGTGATCCGCCCCGGTCGCCGGGGGTGCACTCGGGCTTATTCCGTTCGAAATGGGTTGTGTGCACGGCTTTATAACACGAAAATAGGCGCATTCTGACTAGCAGTAATCTCGATTCGGTGTTGCAAAACACACGACCGTGCTGCGAGTCCTTCATAAGATACTGATTCGCAAGGCGTCTTGAACCGTCGATTCGCCTCGCGCTCCAACAGCGTTTTAACCCGAACTCTCATGCCGCGCCCCCTTTCCGCCACGATCCATACCGCCGCACTCGCCAACAACCTCGCCGTCGCGCGCAAGTACGCGCCGAAATCCAAGATCTGGGCTGTCGTCAAGGCCAATGCCTATGGCCACGGCTTGTCGCGGGCGTTCCCCGGATTGCGCGCAACCGACGGCTTCGGACTACTCGACCTCGAAGAAGCCGTGAAGTTGCGCGAACTGGGCTGGGCGGGCCCGATTCTTTTGCTGGAAGGCTTTTTCCGGCCGACCGACATCGACGTGATCGACCGCTACAGCCTGACGACCGCCGTCCATTGCGACGAGCAGTTGCGCATGCTCGAAATGGCGCGCCTCTCGAAACCGGTCAACATCCAGTTGAAGATGAATAGCGGCATGAACCGCCTGGGCTACGTGCCGGAGCGGTTTCGCGCCGCGTGGGAGCGGGCGCGCGCGTGCCAGGGCGTCGGCCAGATCACGCTCATGACCCATTTTTCCGACGCCGACAGCGAACGCGGCATCGCCTACCAGCTCGAAGCGTTCGAGCGCGGCGCGGAGGGCATCGCGGGCGCGCGCAGCCTCGCCAATTCGGCCGCGACGCTCTGGCATCCCGCCGCGCACTTCGACTGGGTGCGCCCGGGCATCATCCTGTACGGCGCGTCGCCGTCGGGCGTGACGGCCGATATCGCCGACACCGGCCTGCGCCCGGCGATGACGCTCAATTCCGAACTGATCGCCGTGCAGTCGGTCGATCCGGGCCACACCATCGGCTACGGCTCGACCTACAAGGTCGGCAAGCAGATGAAGATCGGCGTGGTCGCGTGCGGCTATGCGGACGGCTATCCGCGCATCGCGCCGGAAGGCACGCCCGTGGTCGTCGACGGGATTCGCACGAAGATCGTCGGGCGCGTGTCGATGGACATGCTCACCGTCGACCTGACGCCGTGCCCGACGGCGGGCGTCGGCACGCGCGTGGAACTGTGGGGAACCCACTTGCCGATCGACGACGTCGCGCAGGCGTGCGGCACGATCGGCTACGAGCTGATGTGCGCGATCGCGCAACGCGTGCCGGTGCGCGCGGAATAATTCAGACGATTTGCAGAAAATAACGAGAAAAATCAGGACCGAAGCGTGGCGAAAGTGGCGAAGGCGAAGACGCTGTACATCTGTAGCGAATGCGGCGGACAGGCGCCGAAATGGCAGGGCCAATGCCCCGCGTGCGGCGCGTGGAACACGCTAGTGGAGTCGGTGGCGGAAACGCCGTCCGCGCACCGTTTCCAGGCGCTCGCGAAAAGCTCGCCCGTCAGACGGCTCTCCGAGATCGAAGCGTCCGACGTGCCGCGCTTCACGACCGGCATCGGCGAATTCGACCGCGTGCTCGGCGGCGGGCTGGTGGCGGGCGGCGTGGTGCTGATCGGCGGCGATCCGGGCATCGGCAAATCGACGCTCTTGTTGCAGTCGCTGGCGGAAATCGCCCGCGAGCGTCCCGCGCTCTACATCAGCGGCGAGGAATCCGGCGCGCAGATCGCGTTGCGTGCTCAGCGGCTCGGGCTGCTCGGGAGCGCCGAGTCGGCGGCGCCCGATCTTCAGCTGCTCGCCGAAATCCAGCTCGAAAAAATCCAGGCGACGATCGACGCCGAACGGCCCGAAGTCGCCGTCATCGATTCGATCCAGACCGTCTATTCCGAAGCGCTGACCTCCGCGCCCGGCTCGGTCGCGCAGGTGCGCGAGTGCGCGGCGCAACTCACGCGCATCGCCAAGCAGACGGGCACCGCGATCATCATGGTCGGCCACGTGACGAAGGAGGGCAACCTCGCGGGGCCGCGCGTGCTGGAACATATCGTCGATACGGTGCTGTATTTCGAAGGCGACACGCATTCGTCGTTTCGCCTCGTGCGCGCGTTCAAGAACCGCTTCGGCGCGGTGAACGAACTCGGCGTCTTCGCGATGACCGAGCGCGGCCTGCGCGGCGTCGCGAATCCGTCGGCACTTTTTCTCTCGCAGCACGCGCAAAGCGTGCCGGGTTCGTGCGTGCTCGTGACACAGGAAGGCTCGCGGCCGTTGCTCGTCGAAGTGCAGGCGCTGGTCGATACCGCGCATGTCCCCAATCCGCGGCGGCTCGCGGTCGGGCTGGAGCAGAACCGGCTTGCGCTGTTGCTCGCGGTGCTGCATCGCCATGCGGGCATCGCGTGCTTCGATCAGGACGTGTTTCTGAACGCGGTGGGCGGCGTGAAGATCACCGAGCCCGCCGCCGATCTGGCCGTGTTGCTCGCGATCCAGTCGTCGATGCGCAACAAGCCGCTGCCGAAAGGGCTGATCGTGTTCGGCGAAGTGGGGCTGGCGGGCGAGATCCGGCCGTCGCCGCGCGGGCAGGATCGTCTGAAGGAAGCGGCGAAGCTCGGCTTTTCGATCGCGCTGATACCCAAGGCCAACGCGCCGAAGCAGCCGATCGACGGGCTGGAGGTGATCGCGGTGGACCGCATCGAGGAAGCGATCGACCGCGTGCGCACGCTCGACAGCTGACGTTCCGTCCCTTCGTAATCTTGTGTAAAAGAAACGGACGCGGCTGTAACCCACGCGGCGCGTGATTTTCCTATGCTTGCACGGCTACACGAACGGCTGCAGTGCACGAGCAAAGGACCACGCCTTGAAACACTCAGATCACTCGATTTCCGCCCCGATGTTCCAGTTGCGCGGCTGCCGCGTTTCGGCGCCGATTCTGCAGCCGTGGGGCGGCGAATGCCGGATCGTCGAATGGATCGACGCCGAAGGGCAGATTTCGCGCCGCGTCGTGGCAGCGGACGTGACGGAAGACGAAGTCGTGGCGACGATCCGCCATCACGTGACCGGCCGCAAACACATGCTCATCGACGACGAGCGCATGCCGCGCCAGACCTTGCCGCGCCGTTAATGCTTCGCGAAAAGCGGATGCGCGGCTGCTTCGGCGGGCGTCAGCACCGGCGCCACGCAGCAGTTGAGCGGTTCGAGTAGCGCAATCCATTCGTCGCGCGTGCGCTCGCGGAAAATCGCCGCGAGCGACTGCGTGAGTTCGACGGCATCGGCGCCGCCTGTCGCCTGACCGAGGCTCCAGTGCTTCGCTGCCCATTCGGGCCGGCCGAGCGCACGGCACAGCGTTTCCCAGAACTTGAGTTCCAGCGCGCCGAGCGCGACGAACCGGTCGTCCTTCGTGCGATAGACGTTGTAGCAGGGCACGCCGCCGTTGAGCAGCCCGGCGCCCGCGCGCGTCGTCGCGTGCGCGTGGTTGTCCAGCGCGATATGCGCCATCACGTTGTGCGCATGGACTGCGTGCGTCATCGAGACATTCAGGCAGTGCCCGTCGCCGCCGCGCGCGACGTGCCATAGCGCCGCGAGAATCTGCGTGACGGCGGCGAGCGCGCCGCCCAGCAAATCCGCGATCTGGAAGTTCGGCACGATGGGTGTGCCGTCGTTCGACGCGAGTTGGTCGAGCACGCCCGCATACGCGATGTAGTTCAGGTCGTGGCCTGGTGTGTCGACGAAGGCGCCGTCCGCCCCGAAACCCGTGATCGCGCAATAGACGAGCTTCGGATTCGCTTCGCGCAGTACGTCGTAGCCGACGCCGAGCCGCGCCATTACCGAAGGGCGAAAACTCTCGACGAGCACGTCCGATTCTCGCGCAAGGCCGATCAGTTCCGCGCGGCCCGCCTCGGTCTTGAGATCGAGCGTGAGCGCGCGCTTGCCGCGATTGACCAGCCGATAGAATGCGCTCGGCGTGCCGGTGGCGCGGTCGGCGTCGCTTTGCAGCATCGTGCGGGCGTAGTCGCCTTCGCCGGGTGCTTCGATCTTCAGCACGTCGGCGCCGAGTTCCGCCAGCCGCAACGTGGCGACCGGGCCGGGCAACAGGCGCGTGAGGTCGAGCACGCGCAGGCCTTCGAGCAATGGTGTTTGCGACAAGACATGCCTCCGTGAGTGGGACGCTTCAGCCGATCTGCTCCAGTTCGTCGTGCGCTTCGAGCCATTCGTGTTCGAGCGTGTCTAGCCGCGCGTTCACGTCGGCCTGCCGGCGGATCGAATCGGTCAGCTTCGTCTTCATGGCCGGCTCGTAGCTCGCCGAATCGGCGACGAACGCATCGAGCGCCGCCTTCTCCTTCTGCAACGCGTCCATTTCCTTCTCGATCTTCGCGATTTTCGATTGCAGCGGCTTCTTCAGATGCGACAGCTTCTGCCGCTCCTGCGCCTCCAGCCGGCGCTGCTCCTTGCGGCTCTGCGACGAATCCTGCCCGCCATCGGCCGAGCCGTTCGCGTCCTTCGCCGCGGCGCGCGCTTCGGCGGCGTGCTGCAGGAGCCAATCGCGATAGTCGTCGAGGTCGCCGTCGAACGGCTGCAGGCGGTGCTTCGCGACCAGCATGAAGATGTCGGTGGTCGCTCTCAAGAGCGCGCGGTCGTGCGAGACCAGGATCAGCGTGCCCTCGAACTGCGCGAGCGCCATCGTCAGCGCGTGGCGGGTTTCGAGGTCGAGGTGGTTGGTCGGCTCGTCGAGCAGGAGCAGGTTCGGCTTCTGCCAGATGATCAGCGCGAGCGCGAGTCGCGCCTTCTCGCCGCCGGAGAACGGCGCGATCTTCGCGGTCGCCATCTCGCCAGAAAAATTGAAGCCGCCGAGGAAGTCGCGCAACTCCTGCTCGCGCGTGTCGGGCGCGAGGCGCGCGAGATGCTGGATCGGGGAATCGTCGGGACGCAGGGTTTCGAGCTGATGCTGCGCGAAATAGCCGATGCGCAAGCCCTTGCCCTGGCGCACGGTGCCGGAGAGCGCGTCGAGCGTCGCGGCGAGCGTCTTGATGAGCGTCGACTTGCCTTGTCCGTTCGCGCCCAGAAGACCGATGCGCTGCCCGTTCTGGATCGACAGCGTCACGTCTTCGACGATCGGCACGTCGCCGCTTTCCGTGTGATAGCCGCAACGCACTTCGTCCATCACGATCATCGGATTGGGCGCGGCATCGGGCGTGCGGAATTCGAACGTGAACGGCGAACTCGCGTGCGCGGGCGCGATCAGTTCCATCTTTTCGAGCGCCTTCACGCGGCTTTGCGCCTGCTTCGCCTTGGTCGCCTTCGCCTTGAAGCGGTTGATGAAGCTCTGCAGATGCTCGACCGTCTTCTGCTGCTTCTCGTACGCGCTCTGCTGCAACGCGATCTGCTGCGCGCGCAGGATTTCGAACTGACTGTAATTGCCGCCGTAGCGCTTGATCTGCCGGTTCTCCAGATGCAGCGTGACGTTGCAGACCGAATCGAGGAATTCGCGGTCGTGCGAGATCACGATCAGCGTTCCCGGGTAACGATGCAGCCAGTCTTCGAGCCAGACGATCGCGTCGAGGTCGAGGTGGTTGGTCGGCTCGTCGAGCAGGAGCAGGTCGGAGCGGCACATCAGCGCCTGCGCGAGATTCAGGCGCATGCGCCAGCCGCCCGAAAAGCTCGATACGGGCTCGCGCGTCTGAGCAAGCGTGAAGCCGAGACCGAGCAGGAGCGCTTCGGCGCGCGCGGGCGCGGTGTATCCGTCGGCATCGGCGAAGGCGGCGTGTTCGTGCGCTTCCGCCGCGCCGTCGTGAGCCGCCGAAGCCGCCGCGATGCGCGCTTCGATCGCCCGCAACTGGGCGTCGCCGTCGAGCGTGTAGTCGAGCGCGGTGCGATCGACCGCCGGCGTGTCCTGTGCGACGTGCGCGATCTGCCACGAAGGCGGCATCGAAAAATCACCGCCGTCCGCGTGCAGGTCGCCGCGCAGCACGGAGAAGAGCGTCGACTTGCCCGCGCCGTTCGCGCCGACGAGACCGGCTTTTTCGCCCGGATTGAGGGCGAACGTGGTCGCATCGAAGAGCGGTTTGGTGCCGCGGGCAAGGCTGAATTGGTTGAAGCGAATCACGACGTGACGACCGGGCTTGAGGGAAAGCGCTATTTTAGACCGATGCATCGCCGCCGCGCCCTCGGCCGTTCGGCCTACGCCATCCGGCTAGATGTCGTGCGCGGAGCTTTTCGCTTAGACTGGATTTTTTCCGGCGGAGCATCGTATGGACACTCTCTACGCCTTTCAGGCAGAAACGCTCGACGGCAAAACCGTCGGGCTCGACCAATACAGCGGCAAGGTGCTGCTCATCGTCAACGTGGCGAGCGAATGCGGGTTCACGCCGCAATACAAGGGTTTGCAGGATCTGTACGCGCGCTATGCGGCCCGTGGGTTCGAGATTCTCGGCTTTCCGTGCAACCAGTTCGGCAAGCAGGAACCCGGCGACGCGGCGCAGATTGGCAGCTTCTGCGAGAAGAACTACGGCGTCACGTTCCCGATGTTCGCGAAAGTCGACGTGAACGGCGCAAATGCCCATCCGCTCTACAAGTACCTGACCGAGAAGGAGCCAGGCGTGCTCGGCATCGAGGCGATCAAGTGGAACTTCACGAAGTTTCTCGTTGACCGCAACGGCAACATCGTCAAGCGTTTCGCGCCGATCACGAAACCCGAAGCCATCGCCAACGACGTGGAAAAGCTGCTGTAGCTGCTCAGAGGATCGGAGAGAAGAGGCGCGCGACGTGCATCGCCATGCGACGCCACGCGGGCGAGCCGCGGTAGTCGTCGGGGCCGATTTCGTCGGAGAGCGCGAAGTCGTCGAGCAACATGCCTTCCACTTCGCCCGCGAAACGCCGGTCGACGGTCAGCACCATGATCTCGAAGTTCAGGCGAAACGAGCGATTGTCGAGATTCGCGCTGCCGATGGCGGCGGCGATGTCGTCGACGAGCACGACCTTCTGATGCAGAAAGCCCGGCCGGTAGCGAAAGATGCGCACGCCGGCGAGGATCGCGTCGTACGCGTAGAGCTTCGATGCCGCGAACACCACGTGATGGTCGCGCCGGCTCGGAATCAGGATGCGCACGTCCACGCCGCGCATGACCGCGAGCCTCAGCGCCGAGAACACGGCCTCGTCGGGAATCAGGTAAGGCGTCGTGATCCAGACGCGCGTGCGCGCCGCGCTGATCGCTTCGACGAAGAAAAGCGAGCAGGTTTCCTGCTTGTCGGCGGGGCCGCTCGCGAGGACCATGCAATGCATGTCGTCCGGGCAGCGCGTGCTCGGGCCGACTTCCGGCAGGCGCTGGGTCGCCCAGTACCAGTCTTCGATGAAGACGAACTGGATGCTCGCAACCGCCGGGCCGCGCACCTCGATGTGGGTGTCGCGCCACGGCGAGAGCCGCGCATTGCCGCCGAGATACTCGACGCCCACGTTGTGGCCGCCGACGAACGCGCGCTCGCCGTCGACCACGACGATCTTCCGATGATTACGAAAGTTGATCTGGAAGCGGTTGACGAACACGCGCTTGGTCGCGAACGGATGGATTTCGACGCCGGCCTGTTGCAGCGCGCTCACATAGCGGTGCGGCAGGTCGAAGCTGCCGATGCTGTCGTAGAGGAAATAGACGCGCACGCCCGCCTGCGCCTTCGCGATCAGCATGTCCTTGAGCAATTCGCCGAGCGCGTCCGCGCGCACGATGAAGAACTGGACGATCACGTAGCGCTCGGCCCGTTCGATCGCTTCGAGAATGGCAGAGAAGGTCGCGTCGCCGTTGATCAGCACGCGCACGGCGTTGCCGCGCAAAAACGGCATGCCGGAAAGGCGCGTGAGCGTGCGGATGACCGGATGGCCGAGGTATTCCGCCGGGCCGGGCGCGGCCACGCCACGGGCGCTGGAGATGTCAGGAAAGGTGCCGGTTTCGGTCGCGTCGCCGGATTCCCACTCGGTGGGATGCGAGCGGTTGCGCAGGATTTCGTTTTCGAGACGCCGCTCGTCGATATACCCGGCGAACTTGCTGCGTCCGAGAAAGAGGTAGGGAATGAGCGTGAAATACGGCATCGCGACGAGCGACACGGCCCACGCGACCGCGCCCTGCGACGTGCGCGTGTTGATGACGGCGTGCACCGCGGCAATCGCGCCGAGCACGTGTGCCGCCATCACGAGAGTGCCGAGGTGAAGCCAGTCTAGTTGCATGGATGCGCGCGGCCAAGCGTGGCTTCGGTTGGCGATGAACCGGGAAAACGGCCGGCGCAGCGTTGCGATGCAAGGCGCCGGTCGGCGATGCGTCATCTTACCGAAGGCGGCGCGTTCGATGCCGTCTCAATAATGCCGCCCCGCGCGCAGATCCTGTGTCAGTCCGGCAGGTCGGCCGCCTGGATCAGGAAGACGTTGTCGTCGCCGGCGCTGGTCGAGAGCCAGACCAGATCCAGCCCGCCGAGCGATGCCTCGACGTTCTCGCGCTCGTTGCCGATCTCGACGACGAGCACGCCGTCCTCGGTCAGCCACTTGCGCGCTTCGCCCACGATCCGCCGCACGACGTCCATGCCGTCCGCGCCGCCCGCGAGCGCGAGTTCCGGCTCGTGACGGTATTCGGCCGGCAGGTTGCCCATCGCGGTCGCGTTCACGTAGGGCGGGTTCGTGATGATCACTTCGTAGCGGCCGCCCGGCAACGGCGCGAACAGATCGCCTTCGTAAAGCGCGATGCGCTCGTCGAGGCCGTATTCGTCCACGTTGCGATGCGCGACTTCGAGCGCGGGCGCCGAAATGTCGACGGCGTCGATGTCCGCGTTCTGGAACGCCTGCGCCGCGAGAATCGCGAGGCACCCGGAGCCGGTGCACAGTTCGAGCACGTGCGACACCTGGTCCGGATCGGCGACGTACGGCTGCAAGCCGTCCTGCAGCAGTTCGCCGATGAACGAACGCGGCACGATCACGCGCTCGTCCACGTAGAAGCGGTGTCCGTGCATCCACGCTTCGTGCGTGATGTACGCGGCCGGCACGCGATCTTTCGCGCGGCGCTCGATCACCTTCATGACGGCGTCGATTTCGGTGTCGAGGAGGCGCGCGTCGAGGAACGGGTCGAGCGTGTCGAGCGGGAGGTGCAGCGTGTGAAGAATCAGATAAGCGGCTTCGTCGTACGCATTCGACGAGCCATGGCCGAACGACAGTCCGGCCTCGGTGAAGCGGGATACCCCGAAGCGCAGCAGGTCGCGCACGGTGGTGAAGGGCAGCGCCATCGCAAGGCTCCTTTGTTCTCAGGCGATCAGTTGTTCGAGCACGCGCCGGTACACGTTCTTGAGCGGCTCGATGAATTGGATTTCGATATGTTCGTCGATCTTGTGGATGCTGCCGTTCGGCGGCCCGAATTCCACCACTTGTTCGCAGATGCGCGCGATGAAGCGCCCGTCCGACGTTCCGCCCGTCGTAGACAACTCCGTGCGCACGCCGGTTTCATCGAAGATCGCGGTTTCGAGCGCGTTCGAAAGCGAGCCGCGCGGCGTCAGGAACGGCAGGCCGCTCACGGTCCAGCTGAGGTCGTAGTCGAGTTCGTGCCGGTCGAGAATTGCGTGGACGCGGCGTTGCAGGCCTTCCACGGTGCTCGCCGTCGAGAAGCGGAAGTTGAACAGCAGTTCCGCGTGGCCCGGGATCACGTTCGTCGCGCCGGTGCCGCTCTTCAGGTTCGAGACCTGCCAGGTGGTCGGCGGAAAGTATTCGTTGCCTTCGTCCCAGTGCTCGGCGACGAGTTCGGCAAGCGCGGGCGCGAGCAGGTGAATCGGATTCTCGGCGAGGTGCGGATACGCAATGTGCCCCTGCACGCCCTTCACGACGAGCTTGCCCGACATCGAGCCGCGCCGCCCGTTCTTGACCATGTCGCCGAGCGTGGCCGAGGACGTCGGCTCGCCGACGATGCAGTAGTCGAGCCGTTCGCCGCGCGCCTTAAGCGCCTCTATTACTTTGACGGTGCCGTCGGTCGCCGGGCCTTCCTCGTCGCTCGTGATGAGGAACGCCAGCGAGCCGCGATGCGCGGGATGCGCCGCGACGAATTCCTCGCTCGATACGACGAACGCCGCGATCGACGTCTTCATGTCCGCCGCGCCGCGTCCGTAGAGCTTGCCGTCGCGATGGGTCGGGGTGAAGGGCGGCGAGCTCCATTGTTCGAGCGGACCGGTCGGCACGACGTCGGTGTGGCCGGCGAACGCGAGCAGCTTGCCGTCGGCACCTTGCGTGCCGCGCTTCACCGCCCACAGGTTCGTGACGCCGCCCGATTCGATGGTCGCGCAGTCGAAGCCGATCGCGCTAAGCCGCTCGACGAGGAGCGCCTGACAGTTCTGATCGTCGGGCGTGACGGACGCGCGCGCGATCAGGTCTTCGGTGAGGAGGAGGGTGCCGGACATTATTCGAGCCACTTTGAAATGAAAAATGCCGGCGCGGCGGCCGGCAGTCGGATTAATCGGCGCAAACGGCGCAATCGGCGCTTCAGTCGAACAGCGTTTCGTACTGCTCGGCCGAGAAGCCGAGCGTCTTCACGCGGCCGTTCACGACGACGACCGGCCGCTTGATGATCGACGGCTTGTGGATCATCAGCGCGATCGCGCCGGCGGTCGTGCCGGCTTCGGCCTTGTAGGTGTCGGAGAGGCCGCGCCAGGTCGTGCCGCGCCGGTTGATGAGCTCATCGAGCGACACGTCCTTCAGCCAGTCCTGCAACAGCGCGGTCGAGACGCCCGCTTTCTTGAAGTCGTGGAATTCGAACGGCACGCCGTGTTCTTCCAGCCACACGCGCGCTTTCTTCACGGTATCGCAGTTCGGGATGCCGTAGACGACCGTCTTCTTCGCCACGATCAGTCGCCTCGCAAGAGCTCGTTCAGGCCGACCTTCGCGCGCGTCTTGGCATCGACCTTCTTCACGATCACCGCGCAATAGAGGCTGTGCGTACCGTCCTTCGAAGGCAGGTTGCCCGCGACCACGACCGATCCCGCCGGAATGCGGCCATACGTGACCGAACCCGTTTCGCGATCGTAGATCTTCGTGCTCTGGCCGAGATAGACGCCCATCGAAATGACCGAGTTCTCCTCGACGATCACGCCTTCCACCACTTCCGAGCGCGCGCCGATGAAGCAGTTGTCCTCGATGATGACGGGGTTCGCCTGCAGCGGCTCCAGCACGCCGCCGATGCCCACGCCGCCCGACAAATGCACGTTCTTGCCGATCTGCGCGCACGAGCCGACCGTCGCCCAGGTGTCGACCATCGTGCCTTCGTCGACATACGCGCCGATGTTCGTGTACGACGGCATCAGCACGACGTTCTTCGCGATGAACGAGCCGCGGCGCGCGATGGCCGGCGGCACGACGCGAAAGCCGCCCGCCGCGAAGTCTTCGGCGGTGTAGTTCGCGAACTTCGACGGCACCTTGTCATAGAACTGCGTGTAATTGACGGACCCGCCGCCCGCCGGCATCGGCGCGTTGTCTTCGAGGCGGAACGACAGCAGCACGGCCTTCTTGAGCCACTGGTTCACGATCCACTCGCCGTCCTTTTTCTCGGCCACGCGCATTTCGCCACGGTCCAACTGCTCGATGGCGCGAGCGACGGCGTCGCGCACTTCGGCGGGCGCGGCTTTCGGCGACAGTTCGGCGCGGTTTTCCCAGGCGTTATCGATGATCTGCTGAAGTTGTTGCGACATGTCGGTGGTATCGGTAAGGAAGGATGGATTTAGGCGGCACGCGCGAGCGTGCGGCAGAACTCGACGATGCGGCGCGCTCCCTCGACGCATTCGTCGACGTCGGCGACGAGCGCGATGCGCACGAACCCCTCGCCGGGATTCGTGCCGTGCGCGGTGCGCGCGAGAAAGGAGCCCGGCAGAACCGTCACATTATAGTCGGCGTAGAGACGCGCCGCGAACTCGGTGTCCGTCAGGCCGGTGCGCGCGACGTTCGCCCAGAGATAGAAGGCGGCGTCGGGCAGGCGCACGTCCAGCACGTCCGCGAGCATCGGCGTGACGGTCGTGAATTTTTGCAGATACTTCGCGCGGTTGTCACGCACGTGCGTTTCATCCTGCCAGGCGGCGATGCTCGCGGTCTGGAACACCGTGGAGAGCGCCGCGCCGTGGTAGGTGCGGTACAGCAGGAAGTCCTTCAAGATCGACGCATCGCCCGCGACGAAGCCCGAGCGCATGCCCGGCACGTTCGAACGTTTCGACAAGCTCGACAGCATCACGAGGCGCTCGAAGCCGCGCCCGAGCCGGTGCGCCGCTTCCAGGCCGCCGAGCGGCGGCGCGGCTTCGTCGAAGTAGATCTCGGAATAGCACTCGTCGGAGGCGATCACGAAGCCGTGGCGGTCCGACAGCGCGAAAAGTTCGCGCCAGTCGTCGAGCGTGAGCACGGCGCCCGTCGGGTTGCCCGGCGAGCAGACATAAAGCAGTTGCGTGCGCGCCCAGATGTCGGCGGGGACGGCCGAGTAATCGCAGGCGAAGTTGCGCGCCGGGTCGCTGTTCACGAAGTACGGCTCGGCGCCCGCGAGGAGCGCCGCACCTTCGTAGATTTGGTAGAACGGGTTCGGACAGAGTACGATCGGCGGTTCGGCCGCGTTCGTCGACCGGCTGTCGATCACCGTTTGCGCGAGTGCGAAGAGCGCCTCGCGCGAGCCCGATACCGGCAGCACTTCGGTGGCGGCATCGACGGCGGGAAGGTGGTAGCGCGTCTTCACCCACGCCGCGATGGCCTGCCGCAGCGGCTCGCTGCCGAGCGTCGCCGGATACGACGACAAGCCGCCGAGCGCATTCACGACGGCATCGCGAACGAGCGCGGGCGTCGGATGCTTCGGCTCGCCGATGCCGAAGCTGATCGGCTTGACGCCGGCACGCGGCTCGATGCCCTTGAAGAGCGCGCGCAGCTTCTCGAACGGATACGGCTGGAGTTTCTGAAGAAGAGGGTTCACGGCGAGGTCGTCGGACGGCGGCAAATGAGGACTTGGCACGGCTTGCTTGGGCGACGGCCGGAGCGGTGGGCGATCGGATGTCGCGGCACGGGACCGGGAATCGGCGGCAGCGGGCCGCGGCTCGGGATACCAGGAAAGCGCTCCCGCAATTGACGCGGGAAAGCGTTCGATTATACAGCGGCGCATACGGGCGATTCGGACCATACGGGCCGCCGGGCCGCGCAGAAAGCGGTTCGCCGACGGCGAGCGAGGTCTGCGGATGAATGATGGAGCAGTGAATGCAGTCGATTGAAACAGGAAGCATCGCGTCGCGGGCCGCGCAGAGGCAGACGGTCGTGAGGGACAAGTGTGCGCAAGCAGACTCGCTTCGCGTGGCTATACACCAAGGGGAGCACCAAGGTGAGCCGCGATGAGCCCGCGCCTCGCGAACACGCTGCCCACGCTCGCGATCATGCTGGGCGCGTCCGTCTGGGGCCTCGTCTGGTATCCGATGCGCATGCTGGCCGCGCTCGGTCTCACCGGCACCGCCGCCAGCGCGACGACGAGCGCCGCCGCCTGCCTCTTCGTGCTGATCGTCCGGCGCCGGGCGATCGCGTCGATGTCGTGGCACTGGTTGCTCGTCGCGCTCGCGCTCGCCGCCGGCGTGACCAACATCGGCTTCGTGTGGGGCGCGATCCACGGCCAGGTGATGCGCGTGCTGCTGCTCTTCTACCTGACGCCCGCGTGGACCGCGCTCTTCGCGCATTTCATCCTGCATGAGCGGCTCACGCGATCGGGTGTCGCGCTCGCGGCGCTGTCGCTCGCGGGCGCGATGGCGATGCTCTGGTCGCCCGAACTCGGCATGCCGCTGCCCGCGAATCTCGCCGAATGGGCGGGCCTCATGGGCGGCATGGGCTTCGCGATGAGCAACGTGCTGATCGTCAAGGTGAGCCGCGTGCTGCCGGACCTGAAGCCCGAAATGCGCACCGCGACCATCTTCGGCGGCGCGGCGATCGTCGCCGCGTTCGCGACGCTCTTTGAAGCGATGCCGAATCCGCCCGCCGCCTCGCAGATGGGCATGGTCGCGTTCATCGTGATCGGGCTCGGCGTCGTGCTCGCATCGAACAACATGCTGGTGCAGATCGGTCTCGCGAAGGTGCCGGCCAATCGCGCGTCGATCATCATGCTGTTCGAACTCGTCGTGACGGCGCTTTCCGCATGGTTTTTCGCGGGCGAAGTGCCGGGCCCGCGCGAATGGGCGGGCGGCGCGTGCATCGTCGTGGCATGCGTGCTGTCGAGCTGGGTGCATCGCGACAATGCGCCCGCCGGGCCGCCCGGCGAAGCCGCCGCCAAAAAGAAATCGACACGCGCGATGGTATGATTGTGACCGCTCGCGAAGGCCGTGCCGACCCGTCAATCGGACGATTCCGCAAAGCGGTTCTAAGTCGTTGATTGCACGTGTTTCGCGCGACGGCAGCGTATTGATCGCAGCCTTGAGCACGCATCAGGCCCGAGAGCAATTCGACCGGCGACGGCCACGCCGCGCATGATCCAGAGCGCGCGAGAAGGCCCGCCGGCCCGTATCAGAGATACGCCAAGCATTCTTTTCCAACAGCGATATCGCCGTGCGTCTGACCTCGATAAAACTCGCTGGCTTCAAGTCATTCGTCGATCCCACGCATTTCCAGGTCCCCGGCCAGCTGGTCGGCGTCGTGGGACCGAATGGCTGTGGCAAGTCCAACATCATCGACGCCGTGCGCTGGGTGCTCGGCGAATCGCGCGCCTCGGAGCTGCGCGGCGAATCGATGCAGGACGTGATCTTCAACGGCTCGACGGCGCGCAAGCCCGGCAGCCGGGCCAGCGTCGAACTGATCTTCGATAACGCCGACGGCCGCGCCGCCGGCCAGTGGAGCACCTACGGCGAAATCGCCGTGAAGCGCGTGCTCACGCGCGACGGCACCTCCAGTTACTACATCAACAACCTGCCGGCACGCCGCCGCGACATCCAGGACATTTTCCTCGGCACGGGTCTCGGCCCGCGCGCCTACGCGATCATCGGGCAGGGCATGATCTCGCGGATCATCGAGGCGAAGCCGGAAGAACTGCGCGTGTTCCTCGAAGAAGCGGCGGGGGTGTCGAAGTACAAGGAACGGCGTCGCGAAACCGAGAATCGTCTGCATGACACGCGCGAAAATCTGACGCGCGTCGAAGATATTGTTCGTGAGCTGAGCGCGAATCTCGAAAAACTCGAAGGGCAGGCGGTCGTCGCGACGAAATACAAGCAGTTGCAGGCTGAGGGCGAAGAGAAGCAGCGTCTGCTGTGGCTTTTGCGCAAGAACGAGGCGGGCAACGAAGCCGAGCGCCAGCAGCGCGCGATCCGCGACGCGCAGATCGAACTCGAAGCGCAGACTGCGCGTCTGCGGGAAGTGGAAGCGCAACTGGAGACGCTGCGCGTCGCGCATTACAGCGCGAGCGACGCGATGCAGGGCGCGCAGGGCGCGCTCTACGAAGCGAATTCCGAAGTGAGCCGGCTGGAGGCGGAGATCCGCTTCATCGTCGAGTCGCGCAATCGCGTGCAGGCGCAGATCGCGGCGCTCACGGCGCAGCGCGAGCAATGGCAGATGCAGGCCGAGCGCGCGCGCGGCGAGATCGAGGACGCAGAAGAAGCGCTGAGCATTGGCGAGGAAAAAGCGGCCATCGCGCAGGAAACGGCGGCCGCCAGGCACGACGAACTGCCCGCGCTCGAAGGGCGCTGGCGTGACGCGCAGACGCAACTGAACGAAGAGCGCGGCGGCATCGCGCAGACCGAGCAGGCGTTGAAGCTCGAAGCGGCGCATCAGCGCAACGCGGACCAGCAGCTTCAGCAATTGCAGCAGCGTCACGAGCGGTTGAAGACGGAAGCGGGCGGCCTCGACGCACCCGACGAAGCGCAACTCGAAGAGTTGCGCATGCAGCTTGCCGAGCATGAGGAGATTCTCGCGGACGCGCAGGCGCGTCTCGCGGATGCGCAGTCCACGCTGCCGCGTCTGGACGGCGAGCGCCGCGCGGCGCAGGAGCGCGTGCAGGCCGAAAGCGCGCAGAACCATCAACTGGAAGCGCGGCTTGCCGCGCTGAAGCAGCTTCAGGAAAACGTCCAGACCGAAGGGAAGATCCAGCCGTGGCTCGACAAGCACGAGCTGGGCGGTCTGCCGCGCCTCTGGAAGAAGCTGCATATCGAAGCGGGCTGGGAGACGGCGCTCGAAGCCGCGCTGCGCGAGCGGATGACGGCGCTCGAAGTCTCGAATCTCGACTGGGTAAAGGCGTTCGCCACCGACGCGCCGCCCGCCAAGCTCGCGTTTTACGCACCGCCGCCAGCCGGCCGGCCTTTGGAGACGCCGCAAGGCCTGCGGCCGCTCTTGTCGCTCGTGCGCATCGACGATCCGGGCATTCGCGCGGTGCTCAACGACTGGCTCGGCACGATTTTCATCGCCGACGATCTCGCCCAGGCGCTCGCCGCGCGTGCGCAACTGCCCGAAGGCGGGGCGTTCGTCGTGAAGGCGGGGCATATGGTTTCGCGCGTCGGCGTTGCCCTGTATGCGGCCGATTCCGAACAGGCCGGCATGCTCGCGCGCCAGCAGGAAATCGAAAACCTCACGCGTCAGGTGCGCGCGCAGGCGCTCCTCGCCGACGAAGCGAAGGCCGCCGCCGTGCGCGCCGAGGCCGCGCACACGCAGGCCTCGCAGGCGCTCACGGATGCGCGCTCGGCCGCCGAGCGCGCGACCCAGCGCGTCCACGCGCTGCAACTCGACGTGCTGAAGCTCACGCAGGCGCACGAGCGTTACACGCAGCGCAGCACGCAGATCCGCGAGGAACTCGAAGAGATCAAGGCGCAAATCGACGAACAGCGCGCGCTCAGGGCGGAATCCGAAGCGAATTTCGAGCGTCACGACGCCGAACTCGCCGAACTGCAGGCGCGTTTCGAAGACAACCAGCTCGCCTTCGAAGCGCTCGACGAGTCGCTCACGAACGCGCGCCAGGAAGCGCGCGATCTGGAACGCGCGGCGAGCGACGCGAGCTTCGCGGTGCGCGGTCTCGCGGCGAAGATCGAGGAATACAAGCGCAACATCGACACGGCGCACGACCAGAGCGAACGCGTCGCGGGTGCGCTCGAAGACGCGCGCGCCGAACTCGAAACCATCAACGAGCAGACCGCGCAAACCGGTTTGCAGGACGCGCTCGACATCCGCGCGGCGAAGGAAGAGACGCTGCACGCGGCGCGCATCGAACTCGACGACCTGACCGCGCGCCTGCGCCAGTCCGACGAAGCGCGCCTGACCGTCGAGCGTTCGTTGCAGCCGCTGCGTGAGCGCATCAACGAATTGCAGTTGAAAGAGCAGGCGGCGCGCATCAGCGGCGAGCAGTTCGTCGAGCAGTTGCAGGCGGCGGGTGTCGACGAAGCCGAGTTGCAGGCGAAGCTCACGCCGGACATGAAGCCGTCGTACCTGCAGGGCGAGGTCACGCGTCTGAGCAACGCGATCACGGCGCTCGGGCCCGTCAACATGGCCGCGCTCGACGAACTGGCGGCGGCCACGCAGCGAAAGGAATTCCTCGACGCCCAGTCGGCCGACCTGAACAGCGCGATCAACACGCTGGAAGACGCGATCCACAAGATCGACCAGGAAACGCGCGCGCTCCTGCAAGGCACCTTCGACGAAGTGAACCGCCATTTCGGCGACCTGTTCCCGCGTCTTTTCGGCGGCGGGCAGGCAAAGCTCATCATGACCGGCGACGAAATTCTCGACGCCGGCGTGCAGGTGATGGCGCAGCCGCCCGGCAAGAAGAATTCGACCATCCACTTGCTTTCGGGCGGCGAAAAGGCGCTGACGGCCACCGCGCTCGTCTTCGCGATGTTCCAGTTGAATCCGGCGCCGTTCTGCCTGCTCGACGAAGTGGACGCGCCGCTCGACGACGCCAACACGGAGCGGTTCGCGAACCTCGTGCGCGCGATGGCCGTCAAGACGCAGTTCCTGTTCATCTCGCACAACAAGATCGCGATGGAAATGGCACAGCAGCTGATCGGCGTGACGATGCAGGAGCAGGGCGTGTCGCGGATCGTTGCCGTGGACATGGAATCCGCGGCCGGATTCGCACAGAATGCTGGCTGAAAGACTTTGAACCCGAGCAGGCCGGAACTGCGTTCCGGCCTTACGCGCGAGGCGCGGAGTTGGCGCGCGCTGAAAAACAGCGTGCGCGACAGATCGCGCAGCGCATCGCAACTAGAAAGAATGATGGAGCGTGCATGGACGAGTTGACACTCGGTTTGATCGGCGCCGGCGCCGTGGTGGTGGGCGGCGTCGTGGTTTACAACGCGTGGCAGAGCGCGAAGGTGCGTCGCAGGATGCCGCGCCCGATGCCCGAGGAAGCCGCGGATTCGCTCGCCCGCCAGGAAACGGACGAAGAACATCCGTTCATCGAGCCGGTACGGCCCGCGCGCCGCGAGCCCGCGATGGGCGAGGCCGCCGCCCACGAACAGAACGCAGCAGCGCGCGTCGAGCCGAGTTTCGGCGGCGCGCCGATGCCCGGTGTCGCGCCGGCCGATACCGCCGTCGATCTCCAGGCCGAAGCGACGTCGAACAATGGCGAGCCGTCCGTCGAAAGCGAAGGGACGGAGTCCGAAGAGCCGATCGTGCCCGCCGCGACGACGTTCTCCTCGGCGACGCCCGCGCTTGTCGATCGGCGTATCGACTGTGTCGTGCCGATCCGGCTGAGCTCGCCGATCGCCGGCGACAAGCTCGTGCCGCTCGCGCAGCGTCTGCGCCGCGCGGGAACCAAGCCGGTGAACATCGAGGGCAAGCCCGAAGGCGAGTCCACCTGGGAATTGCTCAAGAACGGCGCGCGCTACGAGGAACTGCGCGCGGCGGCGCAACTCGCGAACCGCAGCGGGCCGCTCAACGAACTGGAATTCTCCGAGTTCGTGACGGGCGTGCAGCGTTTTGCCGACGCCATCGACGGCGCGCCGGAATTTCCCGACATGCTGGAGACGGTTGGCATGGCGCGCGAACTCGACGCGTTCGCCGCCCAGTGCGACGCGCAGCTCTCGATCAACATCCTGTCGGACGGCGCGCCGTGGTCCGCGAACTACGTGCAGGCGGTGGCGTCGCAGGACGGCCTGCTGCTCTCGCGCGACGGCACGCGCTTCGTCAAGCTCGACGCGAAGCAGAACCCCGTCTTCATGCTCCAGTTCGGCGATACCAACTTCCTGCGCGACGACCTCACGTACAAGGGCGGCCAGATGATCACGCTCGTGCTCGACGTGCCGGTCGCCGACGAAGACATTCTCCCGTTCCGCCTGATGTGCGATTACGCGAAGTCGCTGTCCGAACGCATCGGCGCGCGCGTCGTCGACGACCAGCGCCGGCCGCTGCCGGAATCGGCGCTGATCGCCATCGAAAAGCAGCTGATGACGCTTTACGCGAAGCTGGAGCAGGCCGGGATCCCGGCGGGCTCGGCCGCGACGCGGCGGCTCTTCAGCCAGTAAGCGTCCGGCGTCACTGTCGTCACCCGCCGGACCACGACATCGCGCTCCCGATGGGACTGAACCGGGAGCGCGATTTTTTGTGCGCGCGCGCACGGGCCCGCGCGGGTTGGCCGTCCGGCCGATGCCACGCTTTACCGATCTTCTGAGACAATCGAACGACCGGATTTCTTCTCATTGCCACCCACTCCGTCTTGCCACGCATGTCCGCCAAAACGAAAGCCGAATCCGCCGTCAAGTCGAAATCCGTGGCGCCCGTGCCGGGCGCCGAGCGGCCGGCGGAGCGCGCCGGCTGGCTGCGCTCGGAACTAGAGCGCGCGAACTACGCGTATTACGTGCTCGACCAGCCGGATCTGCCCGACGCCGAATACGACACGCTCTTCAAGGAATTGCAGCAGATCGAAGCCGACCAGCCCGATCTGATCACGCCCGATTCGCCCACGCAGCGCGTCGGCGGCCAGGTCGCGGCGGGCTTCGAGCCGGTCGTCCACGACGTGCCGATGCTCTCGCTCAACAACGGCTTTGCCGAGGAAGACATCGTCGCGTTCGACAAGCGCGTGTCCGACGCGCTCGGTTACGCGCCGGTGCAGTACGCGTGCGAGCTGAAATTCGACGGCCTCGCCATTTCGCTGCGCTACGACGACGGGCATCTCGTGCAGGCCGCCACGCGCGGCGATGGCGCGACCGGCGAAGACGTCACGGCGAACGTGCGCACGATCCGCTCGATTCCACTGAAGCTGAAGGGCAGGAACGTGCCGAAGCGGCTCGACGTGCGCGGCGAGGCGCTGATGTTCAAGCGCGACTTCGACAAGCTCAACGCGCGTCAGCGCGAGGCGGAGCAGCGCGAATTCGCGAATCCGCGCAATGCGGCGGCGGGCAGCCTTCGCCAGCTCGATCCGAAGATGACGGCGCAACGTCCGCTGTCGTTTTTCGCGTACGGCATCGGCGTGCTCGAAGGCGCCGAGATGCCGCCGACGCACTCGGCGCTTCTCGACTGGTACGGCGAGATGGGATTGCCGGTGAATTCGGAGCGCGGCGTGGTCGATGGCGCACAAGGGTTGCTCGATTTCTTCGGCAAGACGGGCGAGAAGCGCGACGGCCTGCCGTACGACATCGACGGCGTCGTCTACAAGGTCAACCGGCGCGAGGAGCAGGACAAGCTCGGTTTTGTCTCACGCGCGCCGCGCTTCGCGCTCGCGCACAAGTTTCCGGCGCAGGAAGCGCTCACGCAACTGCTCGCCATCGACGTGCAGGTCGGCCGCACGGGCGCGATCACGCCGGTGGCGCGGCTCGCACCGATCTTCGTCGGCGGCGCGACGGTCACGAACGCGACGCTGCACAACGAAGATGAAGTGCGCCGCAAGGACATCCGCATCGGCGACACGGTGATCGTGCGGCGCGCGGGCGACGTGATTCCGGAAGTGGTCGGCGCGATCCTGGACCGGCGTCCCGACGACGCCCGCGAGTTCGTGATGCCGACCGAATGCCCGGTGTGCGGCTCGAAGATCGAGCGGCTGCCGGACGAAGCCATCGCGCGCTGCACGGGCGGCCTCTTTTGCCCCGCGCAGCGCAAGCAGGCGCTGTGGCACTTCGCCCAGCGCCGCGCGCTCGACATCGACGGCCTCGGCGAAAAGATCATCGACCAGCTGGTCGAGCAGAATCTCGTGCGCACGCCGGCCGACCTGTTCCATCTCGGCTTTTCCACGCTCGCCGCGCTCGACCGTTTCGCCGACAAATCCGCGCAGAACCTGCTGGATTCGCTCGAAAAGGCACAGAAGACCACGCTCGCGCGCTTCATTTACGCGCTCGGCATCCGCCATGTGGGCGAATCGACGGCGAAAGACCTCGCGAAGCATTTCGGCTCGCTCGATCCGATTATCGCGGCCTCGGTCGAGGAATTGCTGGAAGTGAACGACGTCGGGCCGGTCGTCGCGGAATCGATCCACAACTTCTTCTCCGAAGAACATAACCAGCATGTGATCGAGCAGTTGCGCGCGAAGGTGTCGTGGCCCGAAGGGCCGCCCGCGCCGAGGGCGCCGCAGGGCGTGTTGGCGGGCAAGACGGTCGTGCTGACGGGCACGCTCCCGGCGCTCTCGCGCGAGGAAGCGAAGGAAATGCTGGAATCGGCCGGGGCGAAGGTGGCCGGCTCGGTGTCCAAAAAGACCGATTACGTGGTGGCGGGGGCGGAGGCGGGCAGCAAGCTCGCCAAAGCCGAGGAACTCGGCATCCCCGTGCTCGACGAAGACGGTATGCGCAGGCTTTTGGAAGGAGTGACTCCATGATTCGCGAAATACTGAAGATGGGCGATCCGCGGCTCTTGCGCATCGCGCAACCGGTCGAGCATTTCGATACGCCGGAACTGCACGCGCTCGTGCAGGACATGTTCGACACGATGCGCGACGCGAACGGCGCGGGGCTCGCCGCGCCGCAGATCGGCGTCGACCTGCAGGTCGTGATCTTCGGTTTCGGCTACAACGAGCGCTATCCTGACGCGCCGTCGGTGCCGGAGACGGTGCTGATCAATCCGATCGTGACGCCGAATTCGCACGACATGGAGGAGGGCTGGGAAGGCTGCCTCTCGGTGCCCGGCCTGCGCGGCGCGGTGCAGCGCTACTCGATGATCCGCTATCAGGGCTTCGACCAGTTCGGCGGCGCGATCGAGCGGCTCGCGGAAGGTTTTCACGCGCGCGTCGTCCAGCACGAGTGCGATCACCTGATCGGCAAGCTTTATCCGATGCGCATCACGGACTTTTCGAAGTTCGGGTTCACCGAGGTGCTGTTTCCCGGACTCGACGCGCCGCGGGACGACTGAACGTCGCCGGCGCCTTCGGGCCGCACGAAAAACGCAGAAGGCCGCTCGGGGGAGCGGCCTTCGTCTTATGCGAATGTCTTTTTGCTGCCGACGTCCGGCTGGCGGAAGAGCTTGACGTGCTCGGGGTTCGCCGACGCCTGGAGCCGCCCGTCCGGCAGGCGCGCGATCACGACTTCTCCGATGCCCGGGCTCATCACGACGACTTCGTCGCGCAGGGCGAGCAGCGCGTCGAGCCGTCGTCGGCCGCTGATGATTTCGAGGCCGGTTTTCGTTTCGCGAACAATGATCTCAACTGACATGGCGGTTCTCCCCAATGACGTCTGAAGCATGAAAACGCGCCCTCCAGGCGGTAAAAAGGGCGTTACCTGCCTATCGGATGGATGACATATTTTCTTTAAACAAAATTCGAAAAAAAATCGACGCGCACGATTGGGGTGCATGCGCGTCGATTTCGGTATTTGCGTCGTTTTTTCGCGACGTATTTTTGGCGGGCGGCGGGCGGTCGTTTGCGGCCGGCGCGCGGTTCAGAACGTCTCGTCCGCTCCCAGATAGCGCCACTGGCCGGCGGGCAGCGCGCCGAGCGTGACGTGTCCCATGCGGATGCGCTTGAGCCCCACGACTTCAAGGCCCACCAGCTCGCACATGCGGCGGACCTGGCGTTTCTTGCCCTCGCGCAGCACGAAGCGCAGTTGTTCGCCGTTTTGCCAGCTCACCTGGGCGGTCTTGAGCGGGACGCCGTCCAGTTCCAGGCCGTGGCGCAGGAGCGCGAGGCTCTCGTCGGGCAGATGCTGGTCGACGTCGACCGTGTGTTCGCCGAATGTCACGCGCACGAGATATTCCTTGTCGACTTCCGAATGGCCGCCGATCAGTTGCTTCGCGACGCGGCCGTCCTGCGTGAGGACGAGAAGCCCGGTGGAATCGATGTCGAGGCGCCCGGCCGGCGCCAGCGTGCGCAGATGGTTCGGCGAAAAACGGATGCCGGAATGGTCCTCGGCCCAGTGATTCGAGGGGTTGATCAGCGTGACGGCGGGTTGATAGCCGTCTTCGGCCTGGCCTGAGACATAGCCGACCGGCTTGTGCACGAGGATCGTCACCAGTTGCGACTGGATGGCGTGCGCCGCGGGCAGGATTTCGACGTTCTGGTCGGGACGGATGCGCGTGCCGAGCGTGTCGATCACCACGCCGTCGACGAGCACCCAGCCTTTTTCGATCCACTCGTCGGCTTCGCGACGCGAGCACAGGCCCAGCTCGGACATCACTTTCGACAGGCGCACGAGGCCTTCCTCGCCGGCGCGCGCCTGGCGGGCCGGGGAAGGCGTGTCGGCGGGTTTGGGCGTTGATTTTGCCGACGAGCGTTCATTGTCGCGACGCGGACGGTCGAGGGACGGCCGCGGCGGGCGCGAATCGTCGCCACGCGATTTGAACGGACGACGCTCGTCGGAGCTTCCGGCGCGATCGCCACGCGGGGCGCCACGGTCGCCGAACGACGGACGCGGTCCGCGTTCACCACCGCCAGCGGATCGCGAATCGTCACCACGCGCTTTGAACGGACGACGCTCGTCGGTACTTCCGGCGCGATCGCCACGCGGGGCGCCACGGTCGCCGAACGAAGGACGCGGACCGCGTTCACCACCGCCAGCGGATCGCGAATCGTCACCACGGGCCTTGAACGGACGACGGTCGTCGGAGCTTCCGGCGCGATCGCCGCGCGGGGCGCCACGGTCGCCGAACGACGGACGCGGTCCGCGTTCACCACCGCCAGCGGGGCGCGAATCGTCGCCACGCGCTTTGAACGGACGACGTTCGTCGGAGCTTCCGGCTCGATCGCCACGCTGGGCGCCACGGTCGCCGAACGACGGACGTGGGCCACGTTCACCACCGCCAGCGGATCGCGAATCGTCACCACGCGCTTTGAACGGACGACGCTCGCCAGTACTCCCGGCGCGGTCGCCAGACGAAGGACGCGGACCGCGTTCACCGCCGGCAGGCCGCGAATCCGGCCGTCCCTCACGCGGCGCGCCGGTCTTCGGTCCCGCGGGCCGAGGTCCGGCCGGCCCTTCCGCCCGTACGGGCTTGCGTCCGGCAGCGCTGCCGGAACGAACGGGGGAACGCGCCGGCGTCGCCGGGCGCGGATGTTTGGCTGTCAGTTTGACGCGCATAATTTCTCAGGCTGCGATCGCGCGCAGCAGTTCGGTTTCGACCTGAATCTGGGTCCGGTTGCTGGAAAGGCCTTTGCCGTCGAGCAGGAACACGTCCTCGACGCGTTCGCCGAGCGTGTTGATCCGCGCCGCCTGCACGCCGATCCGGTGGTGCGCCAGAACCCGCGCGATCGAATAAAGGAGGCCCTGCCGGTCGTTCGCAGACACGGACAGGATGTAGTATTGGCCGCGCTCGTCGGGACGCAGGTCCACGCGCGGTGTGATCGGAAAAGTGCGCACGAGCCGCGACAGTCGTCCCTTCGACGGCTCCGGCAAGATGCGTTCGGCCGTGAGCAGCGTGCCAAGCTGCTCCTCGACCAGATTCGCGATGTCGCGATAATGCCCGTCATGGTCCGGATGCGCGACCAGAAAGTTGTCGAGCGCGTAGCCGTGACGCGTCGTGCTCACGCGCGCGTCGAGCACGGACAGGCCGTTCTTGTCGAAATAGCCGCAGATCGCGGCGAAAAGATCCGGGCGATCCTTCACGTACACGAGCACCTGCAGACCCGCGCCGATCGGCGACGGCCGCGCGCGCACGATCGGTTTGACGCTCTCGACGTGCTTGTAAAGCACGCGCGTCTGCCATGCGATATCGGCGGCGTCGTGACGCAGGAAATAGCCGACGTCGAGCTGGTCCCACAAGCGGCGCTGCGCGTTTTCGGGGACCGTTTCGAGCCGCAGAAGCGCGAGCGCCTCTTCCTGGCGCGATTTCAGTTCCGAATGCGCGTCGGGTTCGGCGCCGCCGAGCACGGCGCGCGTTGCGCGGTAAAGGTCTTCGAGCAGCTTGCCTTTCCACGCATTCCAGACCTTCGGACTCGTGCCGCGAATATCGGCGACGGTCAAAAGATACAGCGCCGACAGCCGCCGCTCGGTTTTCACCAGCGCGGCAAACTGCTTGATCACTTCGGGATCGCTCGTGTCCTGCTTCTGCGCGACCTGGCTCATCGTCAGATGCTGCTCGACGAGCCACACGATCAGCGCGGTGTCCTCGGTGCCGATGTCGTGCTCGCGGCAGAAGCGCCGCGCGTCGACCATGCCGAGCGTCGAGTGATCGCCACCGCGGCCCTTCGCGATGTCGTGAAAGAGCGCGGCCACGTAGAGCACCCACGGACGCTCGAAGTTGCCGATGATCTGGCTGCAGAACGGATACTCGTGCGCATGCTCGGCGATTGCGAAGCGCCTGAGATTGCGCAGCACCATCAGGATGTGCTGGTCGACGGTGTAGACGTGATACAGGTCGTGCTGCATCTGCCCGACGATGCGCCGGAAATTCAGCAGATAGCGCCCGAGCACGCTCGTCTGGTTCATGAGCCGGAATGCATGCGTGATGCCTTCCGGCTGCTTCAGGATCTCCATGAAGAGCCGGCGGTTTTCGGGATCGCGCCGCCAGTCGCGGTCCATCAGGTCGCGCGCGTTGTAGATCGCGCGCAGCGTGCGCGCCGAAAAGCCCTTGATGCCGCGCGTCTGTTCGTAGAGCAGGAACGCTTCGAGAATCGCGTGCGGTTCGCGTTCGAACACGTCGTCGCGGGCGATTTCCAGCATGCCCTGCTTCTCGACGAAGCGTCCCGAAATCACGCGCGTGACGCCGCTCGTCGACGGGAACAGTTGCGCCTCGACGTTCTGGATCAGGATGGTCGCGAGCTGCGTCACCGCTTTCGCCGCCCAGTAATAGCGGCGCATCAGCTGCTCGCTCGCGCGCTTGGTCGCGCTCGCCTGGAAGCCGAAGCTCTCGGCGAGCGGCGTCTGCAGGTCGAACACGAGAATGTCCTGCCGACGCTTCGCGATCACGTGCAGGCGCGCGCGCAGCGTCTTCAGGAAGCCTTCGTTGCGGCGCAGTTCGCGCGCTTCGCGTTCGGTGATGAGGCCGCGCAGGTCGAGTTCGCGCCAGCTGCTGCCGAAGCCCGCCGCGCGCGAGATCCACAGGATGAGTTGCAGGTCGCGCAGGCCGCCCGGGCTTTCCTTGACGTTCGGTTCGAGGCTGTACGGCGTGTCCTGGAATTTGGCGTGCCGCTGGCGCATTTCCAGCACTTTCGCCTGGAAGAACGCGCGCGGATCGAGCGTCTGCTGGTAGCGCTCGCGAAACAGCTGGAAAAGCGGCGTGTCGCCCCAGACCCGCCGCGCTTCCAGGAGCGACGTGAGCACGGTCACGTCATTGCTCGCTTCGTCGATGCATTGCGCGACCGAGCGCACACTGCTGCCGATGTCGAGCCCGATATCCCACGCCATGCCGATGAAGCGCTCGATGCGCGCGGTGAGGTCGGCGTCGCCCGAATCGGCCGGCTTGTGGTCCGGCAGCAGCACGAGGATGTCGACGTCGGAATAGGGTGCCAGTTCGCCGCGTCCGTAGCCGCCGACCGCCACGAGCGCCGCCCACGACGGCATTTCGCAGGCGTCCCAGGCGCCGCGCAACGCGTCGTCGGTGGCGCGGGCGAGGGCGTGCATCAGCGAATCGACGTTCGACGCGGTCTGGAAGCGCTCGAGCAGCGCGGCCTTCTGCGATTTGAAAGCCGTTTTCAGCGAGTCACAGGGCGGGGCGACGGCAGTAACGCTCATGGGCGGAAAGGGGGAGGGAGCGGTTGAATGGGGCGGGCGGCCGTTCGGACGTCCGCTTGCCGGCGGGAATACGCGAGCGCTCTGCACTAGGCCGCGCGGGCGCCGGGTGGCACGTGATGCGGCGGATCGCTGTTCTGACTCGTCATGCGTTACCTCGAAAGGGGCGCGGAATCGGGATTCGGTCGAATTTTGCGCGCGGCATTCCCGCGCGTGAATTACGCCGTCGCGGCGATCAGTTGTGACGGCGCCTGCGTTCCCGCCGACACCGTCAGCACTTCGTAGCCCGTCGGCGTGACGAGCACCGTATGCTCCCATTGCGCCGACAGACTGCGGTCGCGCGTTTTCACGGTCCACTGGTCGGGCATCGTGCGGATGTCGCGGCGCCCGGCGTTGATCATCGGCTCGACGGTGAAGATCATGCCCGCTTCCAGTTCGATACCCGTGCCTGGACGTCCATAGTGGAGCACCTGAGGCTCCTCGTGGAACACCTGGCCGATGCCGTGGCCGCAATATTCGCGCACGACGCTGTAGCCCTGCGACTCCGCATGCTTCTGGATCGCGGCGCCGATGTCGCCGAGGCGCGCACCGGGGCGCACTTGGTCGATGCCGAGCCACATGCAGTCGAACGTGGTCTGCACGAGCCGCTTCGCCAGGATCGAGCCTTCGCCGACGAGGAACATGCGGCTCGTATCGCCGAAATAGCCGTTCTTGATGACCGTGATGTCGATGTTCAGGGCGTCGCCGCTTTTGAGCGCCTTGTCCCCCGGGATGCCGTGACAGATCACGTCGTTCACCGAAATGCAGGTCGCCTTCGGATAGGGCGGGTAACCGGGCGGCTGGTAGTTCAGCGGCGCGGGGACCGTTCCCTGCTCCTTCACCATGAATTCATGGCAGAGGCGGTCGAGTTCGCCGGTGGTCACGCCCGCCACGATGTGCGGCGTGATGAAATCGAGCACCTCGCTGGCGAGCCGGCAGGCGACGCGCATCTCTGCGATGTCGTGGTCGTTTTTCAGCGTAATGGACATGACTTGTCAGGAAAAATCGTGTAGGCGGCGCTTTCGCGCGAAAGCGGCATTATCGCACCTTAGCCCGTGCGCCGCATCGGGACGGGCCGCGCGCGGCTGGCTCCTGAGGCGGGTTCTTCCTTTTTCTGGCTCGATTTCCGTGCAGTCGCGGTTTTCCCGCTCCGCCGCGCCGCTGCAAGGATCGACGTCCCGGCCGGCGCGCGCTGCCGGTTCCCTCTTATCCTGGCGCCTTGAGCGGCGTAATCATCGCGTGCTATACTCTTTGGCTAAGTCGATGTGAAGTTTGCGTTTGTCTAATTAGTCATAATCGACTAATTACCAAGGCGACTTTCGACTTGATTCGCAAGCCGGCGCACCCAGGGTGTCCGGCGTCCGGAAAGAACAACGGGCGCAGGATGCGGCAGCCGGCTTAAGACCTAACCCTCGCGGAGAATTTCATGGCAGTTACCATGCGTCAAATGCTGGAAGCCGGTGTCCACTTCGGTCACCAAACGCGCTTCTGGAACCCGAAGATGGCCCCGTATATCTTCGGTCATCGCAACAAGATTCACATCATCAACCTCGAAAAGACGCTGCCGCTCTACAACGACGCGCTGAAGTACGTGCGTCAACTGGCAGCCAATCGCGGCACGATCCTGTTCGTCGGCACGAAGCGCCAGTCGCGCGACACGGTGCAAGAAGAAGCGCAACGCGCCGGCATGCCGTTCGTCAATGCACGCTGGCTCGGCGGCATGCTGACCAACTTCAAGACGCTGAAGATTTCGATCAAGCGCCTGAAGGACATGGAAGCAGCGCTGGAATCGGGCGAAACCGAGCGCATGAGCAAGAAGGAAGGGCTTCTGTTCGAACGCGAAATGGCGAAGCTGCAGAAGTCGATCGGCGGCGTGAAGGACATGGGCGGCATTCCGGACGCGATCTTCGTGATCGACGTCGGCTATCACAAGATTGCCGTGACCGAAGCCAAGAAGCTGGGCATTCCGGTCATCGCCGTGGTCGACACGAACCACTCGCCGGAAGGCATCGACTACGTGATCCCGGGTAACGACGACGCCAGCAAGGCCGTTGCGCTGTACGCGCAAGGCGTGGCCGACGCGATCCTCGAAGGTCGTGCGAACGCGGTGAACGACGTGGTCCAGGCCGTGCGCAGCGGCGAAGGCGACGAGTTCGTCGAGGTCAACGCAGAGGCGTAGCGAGCCCTGTATCCGGCAAAAAAGGGGGCTTTCTTGAAGGCCCCTTTTTTTTAGCGGAATTTCTTTTGCGCCGATTTCCCGGCCGGTGCGCGGGCGCCGTGATTGCTGAAACCCCGCTGTGACCCAATTCCTGTCGCGGGCACCGAGCCGGCGGCACGTATCAAACAGACTCAAGGAGCGAATGATGGCGGCAATTACCGCAAGCATGGTGGCAGAACTGCGCGCGAAGACCGACGCGCCGATGATGGAATGCAAGAAGGCGCTGACGGAAGCCGACGGCGACATGGCGCGCGCCGAAGAGCTGCTGCGCGTGAAGCTCGGCAACAAGGCGAGTAAGGCGGCATCGCGCGTGACGGCTGAAGGCATCGTCACGGCGCACGTGGAAGGCGGCGTGGGCGCGCTCGTCGAACTGAACTGCGAAACCGACTTCGTCGCGAAGAACGACGACTTCCTCGCGTTCGGCAAGACTATCGCCGAACTCGTGGCGAAGACCAACCCGGCCGACGTCGCCGCGCTCGGCGCGCAGGCGCTCGAAAGCTCGACGGTCGACGCCGTGCGTCTCGCGCTCGTCGGCAAGATCGGCGAAAACCTCTCGATCCGCCGTTTCGTGCGCTTCGAAACCAGCAACAAGCTGGCTTCGTACCTGCACGGCACGCGCATCGGCGTGCTCGTCGAGTTCTCGGGCGCGGACGAGCAGGTCGGCCGTGATGTCGCCATGCACATCGCGGCGATGAAGCCGGTGTCGCTCTCGTCGGACGAAGTGCCCGCCGATCTGATCGCGAAGGAACGCAGCATCGCCGAGCAGAAGGCCGCCGAATCGGGCAAGCCGGCTGAAATCGTCGCGAAGATGGTCGACGGCAGCGTGCAGAAGTACCTGAAGGAAGTGTCGCTGCTGAACCAGCCGTTCGTGAAGAACGACAAGCAGACGATCGAACAGATGCTGAAGGCAGCGGGCGCAGCGGTGCAGAAGTTCGCGCTGTTCGTCGTCGGCGAAGGCATCGAGAAGCGTCAGGACGACTTCGCCGCCGAAGTGGCCGCGCAAGTCGCAGCAGCAAAGCAGGGCTAAGTCCCTGCGCGCGGCGGACGTCGTTTCGCCGCGCGACATCGGCATCTGGCAGCATCCGCATCACGCAGGAAACACGGCGGAACATTCGTTCCGCCCGTTCCCAGGCAGTCTGCCAGGGCAGTCAGTTCGGCATCCATCGTGGTACAAGGGTTAACCCTGTGTCACTGAGCGATGCCCGAATTTGGCGCGCTTGCCGTAAATGTCGTTTCACCCCTACAGTTCTACGTTGTTGCAACCCTCCTCGGCGCGATCGGAACCTCATATGCCCATAGCCTACAAACGCGTACTCCTCAAGCTCTCCGGCGAAGCCCTCATGGGCGACGATGCTTTCGGCATCAATCGCGCAACCATCGAACGGATGGTGGCGGATGTGGCTGAAGTGGTGCGCATGGGCACCCAGCTCGCGGTCGTGATCGGCGGCGGCAACATCTTTCGCGGCGTCGCCGGCGGCGCGGCCGGCATGGACCGTGCGACAGCCGACTACATGGGCATGCTCGCCACGATGATGAACGCGCTCGCGCTGCAGGACGCCATGCGCCACGCCGGGATCGAGGCGCGCGTGCAATCCGCGCTGCGCATGGACCAGGTGGTCGAGCCGTATATCCGTCCGCGTGCCATTCGCCAGCTCGAGGAAGGCAAAGTGGTGATTTTCGCGGCCGGCACCGGCAACCCGTTCTTCACGACCGATACGGCCGCCGCATTGCGCGGTTCGGAGATCGGCGCGGAAGTCGTGTTGAAGGCGACCAAGGTGGACGGCGTATACTCCGCCGACCCGAAGAAGGATCCGGACGCGACGCGCTACAGCACGATCAGCTTCGACGAGGCAATTGGCCGCAATCTGCAGGTGATGGACGCGACGGCTTTCGCGCTGTGCCGCGACCAGAAACTGCCGATCCGCGTGTTTTCGATCACCAAGGCGGGCGCGTTGAAGCGCATCGTCCAGGGCGGCGACGAAGGCACGCTCGTCCACGTGTAAACTCTCGCGTATCCGGGCGCGGCGCGGCTCGAAGGCTGGCGCCGTTTTCGCCTGTATCGCCAGTAACCAAGGTTTGGAGGTTTAAATGAGTGTGGCTGACATTAAAAAGGGCGTCGACCAGAAAATGCAGCGGTCGATCGAGGCGTTCAAGGCCGACCTCGCGAAGATCCGCACGGGTCGCGCCCACACCGGCTTGCTCGACCATATCCAGGTCGATTACTACGGCTCGAACGTGCCCATTTCGCAAGTGGCGAACATGACGCTCGTCGATGCCCGCACGATCGGCGTCCAGCCGTGGGAAAAGAAGATGGTGCCGGCCGTCGAAAAGGCGATCCGCGACTCGGATCTCGGCCTGAATCCGGCGACGCAAGGCGAACTGATCCGCGTGCCGATGCCCGCGCTCACCGAAGAACGCCGCCGCGAACTCACGAAGGTCGTTAAGAGCGAAGGCGAGACGGCCAAGATCGCCGTGCGCAACCTGCGGCGCGACGCCAACGAGCAACTCAAGAAGCTCGTGAAGGACAAGGAAATTTCGGAAGACGACGACCGCCGCGCCGGCGACGACGTCCAGAAGCTCACCGACAAATTCGTCGCGGAAATCGACAAGCTGGTTCAGTCGAAGGAAGCCGAGATCATGACGGTGTAAAGACCGCGTGCGGTCCTGCCAGTCGTGCTGGCTTCATTCTGTCGATAATAAGATTCAGCGGCCATGACCTATACCAGCTCTACCGTTCGCGTGCCCGATGTCGCGGCAGTTCCGCGCCATATCGCGATCATCATGGACGGCAATGGCCGTTGGGCGACTGAGCGGCGCCTGCCGCGCGTCGCCGGACATACGCGCGGCGTCGATGCCGTGCGCGCAACCGTCGAAAGCTGCGCCCGGCGCGGCGTCGAGTACGTGACGCTGTTCGCGTTCAGTTCCGAAAACTGGCGCCGCCCGACCGAGGAAGTCACGTTCCTGATGCGCCTTTTCGTGACGGCGCTGGAGCGCGAGATCGGCAAGCTGCACGCGAACGGCATCCGCCTGCGCGTCGTCGGCGACATTGCGATGTTCGACGAGCGCATCCGCGCGCTGATCCAGCGCGCCGAAACCAAAACCGCCCGCAACACGCGGCTCACGCTGACCATCGCCGCCAACTACGGCGGTCGCTGGGACATCATGCAAGCCACCCGTAAGCTTGCCGAGCAATCGGCGGCGGCGGGCGAGGCGGTGCGAGTCGACGAGGATTCGTTCGCGCAGCACCTCGCGATGGCTTACGCGCCGGAGCCGGATCTCTTCATCCGCACGGGCGGCGAGCAGCGCATCAGCAACTTCCTGCTGTGGCAGCTCGCGTACACCGAGTTCTATTTCACCGATACCTACTGGCCGGATTTCGACGCCGAAGCGCTTGCGCGCGCGATCGAATCGTATGGCGAGCGTGAGCGGCGCTTCGGCCGCACGAGCGCGCAGCTCGCGTCGCAATCGCAGAAGGCCGACACCCTTTCATGCTAAAGACCCGTGTCATCACGGCAATCGTTCTGCTGGCGGTACTCGTCCCGGTCACGCTGTTCGCGCCGGTCGGGGCGTTCGGCGCGCTGATCGCGTTCGTCGTGGTGTTCGCGGCCTGGGAATGGGCGCGGCTCCTGAAGCTCGGCGGCGTCGGACCGGTCGTCTATGCGCTCATTTGCGCGCTCGCGCTCGTTCTGAGCACGTATCTGGGCGTCGCTCCCAAGGGCCTCTTGCAGATGGCCGCCATTTTCTGGGTGCTCGCGGGGCCGTTCGCGCTCCTGCGCAAGCCGGAGCTCGCGGCGGGCGCCTGGCGTTCGTTCCTCCTTTTCGCGGGCGTCGTCGTGTTCGCGGCCTGCTGGCATGCGCTCGTCGCGGCCCGGACCGTCGGCGTGGCGTTCGTGCTATCGCTTCTCCTAGTCGTCTGGCTCGCCGACATAGGCGCATACTTCGCCGGAAAAGCCCTCGGACGCCACAAGCTCGCGCCGTCCATCAGCCCTGGCAAGACCTGGGAAGGCGCCATCGGCGGCTGGGTCGCGGTGATCGTGATCGGTTCGATCGCCGCCGCTACGCTCGTTTTCGCGCCGACCCTGTTCACGGCCTTCGTCGAGCATCTCGGCTGGGTCCGGGCGCTAGCCGCGCTTACCGTGCTGGTCGCGTTCAGCGTGATCGGCGATCTGTTCGAATCGCTCTTGAAGCGCCAGGCCGGCGTCAAGGACTCGAGCGGTCTCTTGCCGGGCCACGGCGGCGTGCTCGACCGCATCGACGCGCTGTTGCCGGTTTTGCCGATCGCACTGCTGCTTGTCGGCTAATTCGTCGGCTAAAGAAGGATTTATGCAAAAACGTCTGACTTTGCTCGGCTCCACGGGCTCGATCGGCGAAAGCACGCTCGACGTCGTGGCGCGGCATCCCGACCGCTTCTCGGTCCACGCACTCACCGCTCATCGCAACGGCGACAAACTCGTCGCCCAGTGCCTGCGCTTTCAACCGGCCGTCGCGGTCGTCGGCGACGCCGACACCGCCGCGCGCGTCGAGGCGCAATTGCGCGCGGCCGGCTGCAAGACGCACGTGCAGCATGGCGAGCAAGCGCTCGTCGATGCGGCGTCGGCGCCGGAATGCGACACGGTCGTGGCCGCGATCGTCGGCGCCGCGGGCCTTGCGCCCACGCTCGCCGCCGCGCGCACGGGCAAGCGCATTCTGCTCGCGAACAAGGAAGCGCTCGTGATGTCGGGGCAGATTTTCATCGACGCCGTGCGCGACAACGGCGCGGTGCTCTTGCCCGTCGACAGCGAGCACAACGCCGTGTTCCAGTGCCTGCCGCGCGAGGCCGCGATGCACGGCGGCGTATCGAAGATCATCCTGACCGCGTCGGGCGGCCCGTTCCGCACGCGCGAGCCGTCGTCGCTCGTGAGCGTCACGCCCGACGAAGCCTGCAAGCATCCGAACTGGGCGATGGGCCGCAAGATCTCCGTCGATTCCGCGACGATGATGAACAAGGGCCTCGAAGTGATCGAGGCGCACTGGCTCTTCGACCTGCCGGGCTCGCGCATCGAGGTGCTGATCCACCCGCAGAGCGTGATCCATTCGATGGTGTCTTACGCCGACGGCTCCGTGCTCGCGCAACTCGGCAACCCCGACATGCGCACGCCGATCGCCCACGCGCTCGCGTTCCCGGATCGCGTGGAATCGGGCGTCGCGCAACTGGATCTCGCGCAGATCGCTTCGCTCACGTTCGAGAAGCCGGACTTCGAGCGCTTCCCGTGTCTCGCGCTCGCGATCAAGGCGCTGGAAGCCGGCGGCATCGCCAGCGCCGCGCTGAATGCGGCGAACGAAATCGCCGTCGAGGCGTTTCTCGCCCGCCGTATCGGCTTCATGGCGATCGCCGACGTGGTCGCGCGCGTGCTGGACGCGCTGCCGAACACGAGCGCCGCCACGCTCGATCATGTCCTCGCCGCCGACGCCAGCGCGCGTCGTCTCGCGAACGGCTTCGTCGACAAGCTGACATCGAGCCCAGCGAGCAATCCGCCCGTCGAGCGCATCGCGCATTGAGGCCGTCATGAACTTCCTGACCGAAATCGTTGCCTTCGTCGTTGCGATAGGCGTGCTCGTGGTCGTCCACGAATTCGGCCATTACAGCGTCGCGCGGCTGTGTGGCGTCAAGGTGCTGCGTTTCTCGGTCGGCTTCGGCAAGCCACTCGTGCGCTGGGTGAGCCAGAAGACGGGCGTCGAGTGGACGATCGCGGCGCTGCCGCTCGGCGGCTACGTGAAGATGCTCGACGAGCGCGAAGCCGACAGCGATATTGCGCCCGAGGACCTGCCGCGCGCATTCAACCGGCAGAGCGTCTTCAAGCGCATCGCGATCGTCGCGGCGGGGCCCATCGCCAACTTCATCCTCGCGATCGCGCTGTTCTCGGCCGTGTTCGCGGGCGGCGTGACCGAACCGGCTGCCATCGTCTCGGCGCCGGCGGCCGACACGGCCGCCGCGCAGGCCGGCTTCGAAGGCGGCGAAACTGTTGTTTCGATGCGCGATGCGCAGGCCGGCGGCGATGCGCATCCGATCCGCTCGTGGTCGGACCTGCGCTGGAAGCTGCTCGATGCATCGTTCGATCATCGCAGCGTGGTGCTCACCGCCAAGACGCCCGACGGCACGTTCGACTTCCCCGTCGACGTGGCAGGCATCGGCGACCCGGACGCCGATCAGGACTTCATGGACAAGCTCGGCTTCGCGCCGGGCGGCGGCACGCTCTCGGTGGCGGGCCTGGAGGCGGGCAGCGCCGCGCAAAAGAGCGGCCTGCGCGCGGGCGACAAGCTGCGCGCGATCGACGGCAGGAAGGTCGAGAACGCCACGGGCTTCATCGATTACGTGCGCGGCCACGCGGGCAAGCCGGTGACGCTGACGCTCGAGCGCGACGGCCGTCTCATGACCGTGACGGTCGTGCCGGACGCGAAGCGCGACGACGAAACGGGCCGCGACGTGGGGCGCATCGGCGCGGCGCTCGCGAACCAGTTGCCGAGCGTCGACGTGCGTTATGGGCCGCTCGAAAGCCTGCGCCTCGGCGTGAACCGCACCTGGGACATCAGCGTGTATTCGCTGCGCATGTTCGGGCGGATGATCGTCGGCGAGGCGTCGCTCAAGAACCTCTCGGGACCGGTGACCATCGCCGACTATGCGGGCAAGAGCGCGCGGCTCGGGTTGTCTGCGTTCGTGTCGTTTCTGGCGCTCGTCAGCATCAGTCTTGGCGTCTTGAACTTGTTACCGATTCCGGTATTGGACGGTGGTCATCTGTTATATTATTTGGTTGAAGCCATTACCGGCAAGGCGGTATCCGATCGCTGGCAGCTGGTTCTGCAACGGGCGGGCCTCGTGTGCATCGTCGCATTGTCGATGATCGCACTGTTCAACGACCTGGCTCGCCTGATCCGTTTTTGATCCATTTTCACCAGGTCTGGTGGCGTCTCATGAGGGACCGCCGGAACTGATGCAGCTATAACACTGGGGAAGCACGTTGTTCAAACCTCATCGCTTTGTTCCTAAGACGGCTGTGGCCGCGGCACTGGCCGCAACCGGCATGGCGGCACACGCGACCACGCCTTTTGTCGTGCAGGATATCCGGATCGACGGTCTCCAGCGCATCGAACCGGGTACAGTCTTCGCCTACCTGCCGATCAGGCAAGGCGACACATTTACCGACGACAAGGCATCCGAAGCGATTCGCGCGCTCTATGCAACGGGCTTCTTCAGCGACGTGCAGATTGCCACCCAAGGCAACATCGTCGTGGTGCAGGTGCAGGAACGTCCGGCCATCTCGCAAATCGATTTCTCCGGCCTCCATGAATTCGACAAGGACAACCTGACGAAGGCATTGCGCTCGGTCGGATTGTCGCAGGGCCGTTCGTACGACAAGGCGCTCGTCGATCGCGCGGAACAGGAACTCAAACGCCAGTATCTGACGCGCGGCTACTACGCCGCCGAAGTCACCACGACGGTGACGCCGGTCGACCGCAATCGCGTGTCGATCCTGTTCTCGGTGGCCGAAGGTCCGAGCGCGAAGATCCGCCAGATCAACTTCATCGGCAACAAGGCCGTGAGCACGAGCACGCTGCGCGACGAAATGCAGCTTTCCACGCCGAACTGGTTCTCGTGGTACACGAAGAACGATCTGTACGCGAAGGAAAAACTCACGGGCGACCTCGAGAACGTCCGCTCGTATTATCTGAATCGCGGCTACCTCGAATTCAGCATCGACTCGACGCAGGTCTCGATCTCGCCCGACAAGAAGGACATGTATCTGACGGTTGCGCTGCACGAAGGCGAGCCGTACAAGGTCAACAGCATCAAGCTCGCGGGCAATCTGCTCGACCGCGAGGCGGAACTCACCAAGCTCATCAAGATCAAGCCGGGCGAGCGCTTCTCGGCGGAAAAACTGCAGGCGACCACGAAGGCGATCGTCGACAAGCTGGGCGAATACGGCTATGCGTTCGCGCAAGTCAACGCGCAGCCGGCCATCGACCAGTCGAACCATACCGTCGACCTCACGCTGCAGATCGAGCCTAGCCGCCGCGTCTACGTACGGCGCGTGAACATCGTGGGCAATACGCGGACGCGCGACGAAGTCGTGCGCCGCGAAATGCGCCAGCTCGAAAGCTCGTGGTTCGATTCGAGCCGCCTCGCGCTGTCCAAGGACCGCGTGAACCGTCTCGGCTACTTCACCGACGTCGACGTGACCACGCTGCCGGTCGAAGGCACGAACGACCAGGTCGACGTGGACGTGAAGGTCGCGGAAAAGCCGACCGGCGCGATCACGCTGGGCGCGGGCTTCTCGTCGACGGACAAGGTGGTGCTGTCGGCGGGCGTGTCGCAGGACAACGTGTTCGGCTCCGGCACGAGCCTCGCGGTGAACGTGAATACCGCGAAGACGTACCGCACGCTGACGGTGACGCAGGTCGATCCGTACTTCACGATCGACGGCATCAAGCGCATCACCGACGCGTACTACCGCACGTACCAGCCGCTCTATTACTCGACGGATTCGAGCTTCAAGATCATCACGATGGGCGCCGATACGAAGTTCGGCATCCCGTTCTCCGAGCAGGACACCGTGTATTTCGGCGCCGGCATCGAGCAGAACACGATGGACGTGGACGCGAACACGCCGACCGCGTACAAGAATTACGTGAACGAATTCGGCCGGGTGGTGAACAACATCCCGCTGACGGTGGGCTGGTCGCGCGACAATCGCGACAGCGCGCTTGTGCCGAGCCGCGGCTACTACCTGCAGACGAACGCCGAATACGGCACGCCGCTCGGCAACACGACCTACGGCAAGTTCGACGCGCAGTTCCAGTATTACTACTCGTTCGCGCGGGGCTTCGTGCTCGGTTTCAACCTGCAGGGCGGTTACGGCAAGGGCCTGCAAGGGCAGACCTACCCGATCTTCAAGAACTACTACGCGGGCGGTATCGGTTCCGTGCGTGGCTATCAGCCGAGTTCGCTCGGTCCACGCGACCCGTCGACGGGCGACCCGATCGGGGGCTCGCGCATGGCAGTCGGCAATATCGAACTGACGTTCCCGCTGCCGGGCACGGGCTATGACCGCACGCTGCGCGTCTTTACGTTCCTCGACGCCGGTAACGTCTGGGGCGACCCGGGACAGGGCGGTTCGGAAGGCGGCTCGAACGGCCTGCGCTACGGTTACGGTGTCGGTCTCGCATGGATCTCGCCGATCGGCCCGCTCAAGCTGAGCCTGGGTTTCCCGCTGCAGAAGCACGAAGGCGACCAGTATCAGAAGTTCCAGTTCCAGATCGGCACGGCGTTCTGACGCAATGCGTGACTCGTTTCTGCCCTTTAGTGACATGAGGAAGACTTTGCGAACCGGTAAGCTATCGAAACATCTCGGATCGGCCCTTGTGCTGTCGATGATCCTCGGCTTCTCGGGCGTTGGCGCATACGCGCAGGACACCGGTGCCGCACGGATCGCGGCCGTCAATTCCGACCGCATCCTGCGCGAGTCGGCGGCGGCGAAAGCCGCACAATCGAAGCTCGAGCAGGAGTTTTCGAAGCGCGACAAGGCGCTGCAAGAAATGGCGCAGCGCCTGAAAACGATGTCGGACGGTGTGGACAAGAACGGTCCGTCGATGTCGCCCACGGATCGCGCGGCGCGTCAGCGTGACCTTTCGCAGCTCGACGCGGACTTCCAGCGCAAGCAGCGCGAATTCCGCGAAGACCTGAACCAGCGCCGCAACGAAGAACTCGCGGCGGTGCTGGATCGCGCGAACAAGATCATCAAGCAGATCGCCGAGCAGCAGCACTACGACCTCATCGTGCAGGAAGCGGTGTACGTGAGCCCGCGTATCGATATCACCGATCAGGTGCTGAAGGCTCTTGCCGCCAGCAGCGCGAACTGATCAGGAGCCGCAGACGGATGGCATCAGGCACGACATCGGCAATGACGATCACGCTCGCTGAACTGGCCCGGCGCTTCGGCGGCGAGATCGTCGGCGACGCGCAACAGCGCGTCGGTAGCCTCGCCCCGCTCGATAAGGCCGACTCGGGGCAACTCGCGTTTCTCGCGAATCAGAAATATCTGCCGCAAGTCGAGACGACGCGGGCGGGCGCGGTGCTGATTTCCCCTGCGGATCTCGAAAAAGTAGCGGCCCGCGAAGGCCTCAACTTCATCGTCACGCCGAATCCCTACGCTTATTTCGCGCGCGTCGCGCAGGCGTTCATCGACCTCGCGACGCCGGCCGTCAAGCCGGGCGTGCACGCGAGCGCGTCGATCGATCCGGGCGCGAAAGTCGCGGCCAGCGCCGTCATCGGCGCGCACGTAACGGTGGAAGCAGGCGCCGTGATCGGCGAGCGCGTGAAACTCGACGCGGGCGTCGTGATCGGCCGGGGCGTGAAGCTCGGCGACGACGTTCATCTCTATCCGAACGTAACGGTCTATCATGGTTGTAAGCTTGGCGCGCGCGTGATCGTGCATGCGGGCGCGGTGATCGGCGCGGACGGCTTCGGTTTTGCGCCGGACTTCATGGGCGAAGGCGAAGCGCGCACCGGCAGCTGGGTGAAAATCCCGCAGGTCGGGGCGGTCGATATCGCGGACGACGTCGAAATCGGCGCGAACACCACGATCGATCGCGGCGCGATGGCGGATACCGTCATCGAGGAATGCGTGAAGATCGACAATCTCGTGCAGATCGGTCACAACTGCCGGATCGGTGCGTACACGGTCATTGCCGGCTGTGCGGGCATCGCGGGCAGCACGAACATCGGGCGGCACTGCATGATCGGCGGCGCGGTGGGCATCGCAGGCCACGTGACGCTGGCGGACTACGTGATCGTCACGGCGCAGTCGGGCGTGTCGAAGTCGCTGACGAAGCCGGGCATGTACACGAGCGCGTTCCCCGCCGTGAATCACGCCGACTGGAACAAGAGCGCGGCCATCATGCGCAACCTCGACAAATTGCGCGACCGCATCAAGGCGCTCGAAGCGGCGCTGGACGAGCGCAAGGGCGAGTAGCACGCAGCTTCGACCAAAGCGGCCATTCGGAGCCGCACGAACAAGATTCAAGCAGCGACAACAGCAGAGACGACAGCATCCCAGGCGGGCCGCGCGCGGTCCGCAGTCAACATCCGCGTTTAAAAGACGCGCGAGCAGAACGATCATGAGCACAGAAAAAATCAATCTCGACATCCACAAGATTCTTACGTTGCTGCCGCATCGGTATCCGATCCTGCTCGTCGACCGCGTGCTCGAACTTGAGCCGCACAAGAGCATCAAAGCGCTGAAGAACGTGTCGATCAACGAGCCGTATTTTCAGGGTCACTTCCCGACGCGTCCGGTGATGCCGGGCGTGCTGATTCTCGAAGCACTGGCGCAGACGGCCGCGCTGCTGACGTTCGCGGAAGAGCCGCACGATCCGGAAACGACGCTCTACTACTTCGTCGGCATCGACGGCGCGCGCTTCAAGCGCGTGGTGGAGCCGGGCGATCAGTTGATCCTGAACGTCACGTTCGAGCGGTACATGCGCGGCATCTGGAAATTCAAGGCGCGCGCCGAAGTCGATGGCGCAGTCGCCGCGGAAGCCGAACTCATGTGCACCGTGAAGAACACCGACGCGTGATCGCGGCACGGCCCGACTCGCATCGGACCACACGCAACGCAACGAACAGAACATCAGGCGAGGGCGCATGAGCAAGATTCACCCTACCGCGATCGTCGAGCCGGGCGCAGAGCTCGATGAATCCGTCGAGATCGGGCCGTATGCGATCGTCGGCGCGCACGTCGTGATCGGCGCGCGCACGACCGTCGGCTCGCACAGCGTGATCGAAGGCCACACGACGATCGGCGAAGACAACCGCATCGGCCATTACGCGTCGGTCGGCGGCCGTCCGCAGGACATGAAGTACAAGGACGAACCGACCCGGCTCGAAATCGGCAACCGCAACACCATCCGCGAGTTCACGACGATCCACACGGGCACCGTGCAGGATCAGGGCCTGACCTCGATCGGCGACGACTGCTGGATCATGGCGTACGTGCACGTCGGCCACGATTGCCGGCTCGGCAGCAACGTGATCATGTCGAGCAACGCGCAGCTCGCGGGGCACGTGAGCGTGGGCGACCACGCGATCGTCGGCGGCATGTCGGGCGTGCACCAGTTCGTGCGCATCGGCGCGCATTCGATGCTGGGCGGCGCGTCGGCGCTCGTGCAGGACGTGCCGCCGTTCGTGATCGCGGCGGGCAACAAGGCCGAGCCGCACGGCATCAACGTCGAAGGACTGCGCCGCCGCGGCTTTTCGGCGGAAGCGATCTCGGCGCTGCGCGCGGCGTATCGCGTCGTCTACAAGAGCGGCCTGTCGCTCGAAGAAGCGAAGGCGCAGTTGCGCGAACTCGCGACCGCCGGCGGCGACGGCGACGCGGCCGTCGGGGCGTTTTCCGACTTCATCGCGACGTCGCAACGCGGCATCATCCGCTGACCGCCGCTTCGATGACGCTGTTACCCAATCCCTTGCGCGTCGCGATGGTCGCGGGCGAGCCGTCCGGCGACCTGCTGGCGGCGTCGCTGCTCGGCGGGCTCAAGGAGCGGCTGCCGGCCGCGACGCACTTTAGCGGCATCGGCGGCCCGCGCATGACGGCCGTCGGCTTCGACGCCCACTGGCCGATGGACAAGCTGACCGTGCGCGGCTATGTCGAGGCGCTCAGGCATATCCCCGAGATTCTCGGCATCCGCAACGAACTGAAGCGGCAGTTGCTGGCCGAGCCGCCGTCGGTGTTCATCGGCGTGGACGCGCCCGACTTCAATTTCGGGCTCGAACACGCGCTGCGCGACGCGGGCATTCCGACCGTGCATTTCGTCTGTCCGTCGATCTGGGCGTGGCGCGGCGGGCGCATCAAGAAAATCGTGAAGGCCGTCGATCACATGCTGTGCGTGTTTCCGTTCGAAACCGCGCTGCTGGAAAAGGCGGGCGTGGCGGCGACCTACGTCGGCCATCCGCTCGCGGACGAAATCCCCATCGAGCCGGACACGCTCGGCGCGCGCCGTGAACTCGGGATCGCCGAGGGCGGTCCGGTGATCGCCGTGCTGCCGGGCAGCCGCCGCTCGGAAATTTCGCTGATCGGCCCGACGTTCTTCGACGCGATGGAGCTGATGCAGTTGCGCGAACCCGGCGTGCGTTTCCTGATGCCGGCGGCGAACCCGGCGTTGCGCGAGTTGCTGCAACCGCTGGTGGAAGCGCATCCGCATCTGAACCTCACGATCACCGACGGCCGCGCGCAAACCGCGATGACCGCCGCCGACGCGATTCTCGTCAAGAGCGGCACGGTCACGCTGGAAGCGGCGCTGCTGAAAAAGCCGATGGTCATCTCGTACAAGGTGCCGTGGCTCACGGGCCAGATCATGAAGCGCCAGGGTTATCTGCCGTATGTCGGCCTGCCGAACATCCTGGCGGGGCGTTTCGTCGTGCCGGAAATCCTGCAGCATTTCGCGACGCCCGAAGCCCTCGCCGATGCCACGCTGAAACAGTTGAACGACGACGCGAACCGCCGTACGCTGACGGATATTTTCACGGAAATGCATCACGCCCTGCGCCAGAACACGGCGCAGAAGGCGGCGGAAGCCGTCGCGACGATGCTCGAATCCCGGAGGCCGCGATAATGGCGGGCGCAGCGAAAAAGCCAGCAAAGGCGGTATCGAAGCAGCGCGGCCTGAATTTCGACTCGCCGTTCGACGTCATCTGCGGCGTCGACGAAGCGGGGCGCGGGCCGCTCGCCGGTCCGGTCGTCGCGGCGGCGGTGATTTTCGACCCGGCCAAGCCGAAGATTCGCGGTCTCGACGATTCCAAAGTGCTCACCGCGAAAAAGCGCGAGGAGCTGTACGAGAAGATCGTCGATCGCGCGCTGGCTTACTGCGTCGCCTCGGCGAGCGTCGAGGAAATCGACACGCTCAACATCCTCCACGCCACCATGCTCGCGATGAAGCGCGCGGTGGAAGGGCTGTCGGTCGCGCCGACGCTCGTGAAGATCGACGGCAACCGCTGCCCGGTTCTCGCGGTCCGCTCGGAAGCCGTGATCGGCGGCGATGCGCTCGTCGCGCAGATCTCGGCGGCCTCGATTCTCGCGAAGGTCACGCGCGACCGCATGCTGCTGCAATTGCACGAGATGCATCCCCGCTACGGTTTCGACGCGCACGCCGGCTACGGCACGCCGCAGCATCTCGCGGCGCTGCGCGATCACGGGCCGTGCGAGCATCATCGGCGGTCGTTCGCGCCGGTGCGCGAGGCGCACGCGCGTTTCGGCATCGTGTTGCCGGACGTCGCGCCGGAGGTGATCGCCGCCGCCGCGCTCGATCAGGACCCGGACGCCCGCGCCTTCTGACTTCTCCAACGTGAAATCCATCACCTCGCGGGACAATCCGCTCTATAAGCGCCTGAAAGCGCTCGCCGGTTCCACGGCGCAACAGCGTCGAAGCGGCCACGCGCTGCTCGAAGGGCTGCACCTCGCGTCCGCCTATCTCGACGCCGCCGGCCAGCCAGAGACGTGCATCGTCACCGAAGGCGCGCTGCAGCACGAGGAAGCGCGCGCGATCGTCGCGCGTATCGAGGAAAAGCATGTGCACACGCTGCCCGATGCGCTGTTCGGCCAGCTGTCGAGCGTCGTGCATGGCGTCGGCATGCTGCTTCTGGTCGAAAAGATCGACGCGCCGCTGCCCGCGCGCGTCGCGACGACCTGCGTCGTGCTCGACGGCGTGCAGGACGCGGGCAATGTCGGATCGATCCTGCGAAGCGCGGCGGCGGCGGGCGTGCAGAACGTGTTTTGCGCGCCGGGCACGGCTTACGCGTGGTCGTCGAAGGTGCTGCGCTCGGCGATGGGCGCGCATTTCCTGCTAAATATCTTCGAGGATGCCGAGCCGGCCGACCTGATCGCGCGGCTCGACGTGCCGGTGACGATTACCGATTCGCATGGCGCACAGGCGATCTACGAATGCGACCTGTCGGGCGAACTCGCGTGGGTATTCGGCAACGAGGGCGCGGGCGTGTCGCAGATATGGCGCGATGCGGTGACGCATCGCGTGACGATTCCGCAGCCGGGCGGCATGGAGTCGCTCAACGTGGCGGCCGCGGCCGCCGTGTGTCTTTTCGAGCAGTGCCGCCAGCAGCGCGCCACTTGAACCTCAGTAATACGACGGCCGCTCCAGTTTGATTTCCTGGAGGATGGTCGTCGCGATCTCCTCGATCGACTTATGCGTCGAGGAGAGCCACTTGACCCCCTCGCGCTTCATCATCATTTCCGCTTCGTTGATCTCGTAGCGGCAGTTTTCCAGCGCCGCGTACTTGCTGCCCGGCCGCCGCTCGTTGCGGATTTCCGAAAGCCGCAGCGGATCGATCGACAGACCGAACATCTTGTCGCGATGCTCCAGAAGTGGCGTCGGCAGCTTGCCGCGCTCGAAATCTTCCGGGATCAGCGGGTAATTGGCGGCTTTTACGCCGTACTGCATCGCGAGATACAGACTCGTCGGCGTCTTGCCGCTGCGCGACACGCCAACCAGGATCACGTCGGCGTCGGTCAGATTGCGGTTGCTCTGGCCGTCGTCGTGGGCGAGCGAGAAGTTGATCGCCTCGATCCGGTTCTTGTACTCCTCGGTATCCGCGTTCTGGTGCACGCGCCCCATGGCGTGCGTCGACTTGATTTCCAGTTCGTGTTCGAGCGGCTCGATGAAGGTCTGGAACATGTCGAGCACGAGCGCATTCGACGACTTCACGATCCGGTTCGATTCGCTGTCGACGAGCGTGGTGAAGACAATCGGACGGCGCCCGTCGAGCGACACGGCCTCGTTGATCTTCTCGACGGTCGCAAACGCCTTGTCGCTCGAATCGACGAACGGCACGCGCACGAGCCGGAATTTCTGGTCGAACTGGGAGAGGATCGAGTGCGCGAAGGTTTCGGCAGTGATCCCGGTACCGTCGGAGACGATGAATACGGATGGCGGCATCGGTGAAAGAGGGAACGAGAGTGGGCGAACGCGCTCAAATTGGTACGCTTTTCATTGAGCGGACTAAAAGCCTACTGAACAGGGACGATGTGCGCCGGCGCACCGTGAACGGCGATTAAGCTGCGCATTTGTCGGCTCGGCAGAACATTTCAAGAGCCAGCACGGTAGAATAGCGGCAACCTGTTCGATAAGCAATTGCGAACAATTTGATATCGAATTTCGTCGTTTCCGCCCGGATTCGCGCGATTTTCCTGCAAATCGGCGTCGATTCGAGCAAATAATGATCGACTCCGCGCATGTCCGAAACGCGCTTTTCGACCGCCGCGGACTATTTTGCGATAGCTCATCAAACAGGTTGTGCAAGGTACGGCACGCGCTTTCAACGGGCGCGGCCGCACGAGAGCCCGCTTGCATGATCGAGAATTTCATCCACCTCAGGGGCTTGTATGACTAACGCAGTCAATGTTGCGAAAGATGTCGCAAAGGATCAGGCGTATGTAGTTCCATTCGAGCAGTTGCGAATGACCGATGTCGAAATCGTCGGCGGCAAGAACGCGTCGCTCGGCGAAATGATCAGCCAGTTGGCGAGCGCCGGCGTGCGCGTGCCCACGGGCTTCGCCACGACGGCATTGGCCTTTCGCGATTTCCTCAATCACAACAATCTGACCGAGCGCATCGCGAAGCGCCTCGAAACGCTCGACGTCGACGACGTGAAGGCGTTGGCCGAAGCCGGCAAGGAAATTCGCCAATGGATCGTCGATGCGCCGATGCAGCCGCGCCTCGAAGCGGACATCCGCGCGGGTTTCGACACGCTGCAAAACAGCTCGCCTGAAGAACTGTCGTTTGCCGTTCGTTCGTCGGCCACCGCCGAAGACTTGCCGGACGCGTCGTTCGCGGGTCAACAGGAAAGCTATCTGAACGTGGTCGGCGTCGAGGACGTGCTCGACCGCATGAAGCACGTGTTCGCGTCGCTCTACAACGACCGCGCCATCTCCTATCGCGTCCACAAGGGCTTCACGCACGCTGAAGTCGCGCTGTCGGCGGGTGTGCAGCGCATGGTCCGCTCGGACGTGGGCGCCGCGGGCGTCATGTTCACCATCGACACCGAATCGGGCTTCAAGGACGCCGTGTTCATCACGTCGAGCTATGGCCTCGGCGAAACGGTCGTGCAGGGCGCCGTCAATCCGGACGAGTTCTACGTCTTCAAGACCACGCTCGCCGCAGGCAAATATCCGATCATCCGCCGCTCGATCGGCTCGAAGCTCATCAAGATGGAATTCACGAAAGCGGGCGAAGAAGGCCGCGTGAAGACCGTCGACGTGACGCACGAGCAGCGCAACCGCTTCTCCATCAGCGACGACGACGTGATCGAACTCGCGAAATACGCGGTGATCATCGAGAAGCACTATCAGCGTCCGATGGACATCGAGTGGGGCAAGGATGGTCGCGACGGCAAGATCTTCATCCTGCAGGCGCGTCCGGAAACCGTGAAGAGCCAGGCGGCCGGCAAGGCCGAGATGCGCTTCAAGCTGAAAGGCCAGTCGAACGTGCTCGCCACCGGCCGCGCGATTGGCCAGAAGATCGGCGCGGGCCCCGTGCGCGTGATCCACGATCCGTCGGAAATGGAACGTGTGCAGCCGGGCGACGTGCTCGTCGCCGACATGACCGACCCGAACTGGGAACCGGTGATGAAGCGTGCATCGGCCATCGTGACGAATCGCGGCGGGCGCACCTGCCACGCGGCGATCATCGCGCGCGAACTGGGCGTGCCGGCGGTCGTCGGCTGCGGCGACGCCACCGACGTGCTGAAGGAAGGCGCGCTCGTGACGGTCTCGTGCGCGGAAGGCGACGAAGGCAAGATCTACGACGGCCTGCTCGAAACCGAAGTCACCGAAGTCCAGCGCGGCGATCTGCCCGAGATTCCGGTCAAGATCATGATGAACGTCGGCAATCCGCAGCTCGCGTTCGACTTCTCGCAACTGCCGAACGCAGGCGTCGGCCTCGCGCGGCTCGAGTTCATCATCAACAACAACATCGGCGTGCATCCGAAGGCGATTCTGGAGTACCCGAACATCGACGCGGACCTGAAGAAGGCGGTCGAGAGCGTCGCGCGCGGTCACGCATCGCCGCGTGCGTTCTACGTCGACAAGCTGACCGAAGGCATCGCCACGATCGCGGCGGCGTTCTATCCGAAGCCCGTGATCGTGCGTCTGTCGGACTTCAAGTCGAACGAGTACAAGAAGCTGATCGGCGGTTCGCGCTACGAGCCGGACGAAGAAAACCCGATGCTCGGTTTCCGCGGCGCGTCGCGTTACATTTCCGACGACTTCGCCGAAGCGTTCCACATGGAATGCATTGCGCTGAAGAAGGTGCGCGAGGAAATGGGGCTGGACAACGTCGAGATCATGGTGCCGTTCGTGCGCACGCTGAAGCAGGCGGAACGCGTGGTTGGGCTGCTGGAGAAGTTCGGCCTGAAGCGCGGCGTGAACGGCCTCAAGCTCGTCATGATGTGCGAAGTGCCGTCGAACGCGATTCTCGCCGAAGAGTTCCTGCAGTTCTTCGACGGCTTCTCGATCGGTTCGAACGACCTCACGCAGTTGACGCTCGGCCTCGACCGCGACTCGGGCATGGAACTGCTCGCCGTCGACTTCGACGAACGCGATCCGGCCGTGCAGTTCATGCTGAAGCGCGCCATCGAAACGTGCCTGCGCCTCGATAAGTACGTCGGCATCTGCGGACAGGGTCCCTCGGATCACCCGGACCTCGCCGAATGGCTCGCGAAGGAAGGCATCAAGTCGATGTCGCTGAATCCGGATACGATCATCGATACGTGGCAGACGCTCGCGAAGGCGTTGAACAAGTAAGCAAGCATCCCATGGCGGCCTCGCGATAGCTTTTTCGAGATGGCTGCCGTGCTATAAACACCCCGGATATTCCGGGGTGTTTTCGTTTGGAGACTGGCATGGCCTCAAGCGGACTTTTCTGGTGGATCGTAGCCGGCGCGCTCGTCGTGGCCGAGTTGCTCACGGGCACGTTCTACCTGCTGATGATCGCGCTCGGTTTCATCGCGGGCGGGCTCGCGCATTGGTTCGGCGCGACGCTCGCCGTCGAGCTTGCGGCAGCGGCGGGCGTGGCGTTGGTCTCGGTGGTCGGACTGCGCCGATCGCGCTTTGGTAACTGGAAGAAGCGCGACGCGTCGCGCGACGTCAACGTGAATCTCGACATCGGCGAGACGCTGCAGGTGAACGAATGGCACGAAGGCCGTGCGCGCGCGATGTATCGCGGCGCGCAATGGGATATCGAACTCGCGCCGGGGGAAACCGAGGGCGCGGGCTGGTACCGGATCACGGCGATGCAGGGCAACCGGCTGGTCGTCGCGGCAAAGCGTTGAATAACTAAAGGAGTTTAAAAATGGACGTAACCATCGTCGGGGCAATCCTGCTGGTGATCGTGGTCGTGATCGCCGTGCGGACCGTCAAGATCGTGCCGCAGCAACATGCGTGGGTGCTCGAACGCCTCGGCCGCTATCACGCGACGCTCACGCCCGGTCTCACGATCGTGCTGCCGTTCATCGACCGCGTGGCGTACAAGCATGTGCTGAAGGAGATTCCGCTCGAAGTGCCGAGCCAAGTCTGCATCACGCGCGACAACACGCAGTTGCAGGTGGACGGCGTGCTGTATTTCCAGGTGACGGACGCGATGAAGGCGTCCTACGGTTCCAGCAACTTCGTGTACGCGATCACGCAGCTTTCGCAGACGACCTTGCGCTCCGTGATCGGCAAGCTCGAACTCGACAAGACCTTCGAGGAACGCGACTACATCAACCATTCGATCGTCACCGCGCTCGACGAAGCAGCGTCGAACTGGGGCGTGAAGGTGCTGCGCTACGAGATCAAGGACCTGACGCCGCCGAAGGAAATCCTCCACGCGATGCAGGCGCAGATTACCGCCGAGCGTGAGAAGCGCGCGGTGATCGCGGCGTCGGAAGGGCGCAAGCAGGAGCAGATCAATATCGCGTGGGGCGCGCGCGAGGCCGCGATCCACAAATCCGAAGGCGAGCGTCAGGCGGCCATCAACCAGGCGCAGGGCGAGGCGTCGGCGATTCTGGCCGTCGCCGAGGCAAACGCGCAGGCGATCGAAAAGGTCGGCGCCGCTATTCAGACGGGCGGCGGCATGGACGCGGTGAACCTGAAGATCGCGGAACAGTATGTCGGCGCGTTCGGCAACATCGCGAAGCAGGGCAACACGCTGATCGTGCCCGGCAATCTCGCGGACATGAGTTCGATGATCGCCTCCGCGTTGTCGATCATGAAGGGCGACGGCGGCAGCGTGATCCGCAAGAGCTGAACAAACAAAGGGCGCTGACCGTGAGGTCAGCGCCCTTTTTCTATCGGCGATGCCAACGCGTCAGCGCGTCGACGTGCGCATGATGCGCGCCTTTTCGCGTTCCCAGTCGCGCTTCTTCTCGGTTTCGCGCTTGTCGTGCATCTTCTTGCCCTTCGCGAGACCGATCTCGCATTTCACGCGGCCGCCTTTGTAATGAAGATTGAGCGGCACGAGCGTGTGGCCGCGCTGCTCGACTTTGCTGATCAGCTTCGAAATCTCTTCCTTGTGCAAGAGCAGCTTGCGCGTGCGCACAGGGTCGGGGTGAATGTGGGTGGAGGCTTCCGGCAGCGGGCTGATGTGCGCGCCGATCAGATACAGCTCGCCGTCACGAATGATGACGTAGCCTTCCTTGATCTGCGTGCGGCCGGCGCGGATGGCCTTGACTTCCCACCCTTCAAGCACGAGCCCGGCTTCGTAGCGATCTTCGATGAAGTAATCGAAGAAGGCTTTTCTGTTGTCGATGATGCTCATGAATGGAAAGTGCCCAACTCGTTTAAAATCCTGATTTTAGCAGCGCGGCGCCGGACGGGGCCGAACCTCGCCTGTAACGTCTGACGATGCAGGCCGCGATGCTTCCCACTCTTGCCACTGTGTTGCGCCCTTTATGGCAGATGTCCAGAAAACCGTGTTGATCCGCCACTCGGCGGAACAGATGTTCGGCCTCGTCACCGACGTTGCCGACTACCCCAATTTCCTGCCGTGGTGCGGTGGCGTCGAAGTCCGGCGTCAGGACGAAACCGGCATGGAAGCGAAGATCGACATCAACTTCAAGGGAATCAAGCAGCACTTCGCGACGCGCAACACGCAAAAGCGTCCGACCAGCATCGATATGGAGTTCATGGACGGTCCTTTCAAGAAGTTCACGGGCTTCTGGCGTTTCACGCCGTTGCGCGCGGATGCGTGCAAGATCGAATTCGCGCTGCATTACGAGTTTTCGAACGTGATCCTGGAAAAGATCATCGGGCCGGTGTTCAGCCACATCGCCAATACGTTCGTCGATTCGTTCGTCAAACGCGCCGATCAGAAGTACGGCAAGGCATGAGCATGCGCATCGATGTCTGCTATGGCTTGGCCGGTGAACAAAGCTTCCTCGCGACGCTCGATCTGCCCGAAGGCGCCACCGTGCAACAGGCCATCGACGCGAGCGGCGTGCTTGCGCGCCATCCCGAAGTCGATCTGACGACGCAGAAGGTCGGCGTGTTCGGCAAGCTCGCGCCGCTCGATGCCGTGCTCGCCGAGTTCGATCGCGTGGAGATTTACCGGCCGCTGAAGGTCGATCCGAAGATGGCGCGTCAGCGGCGCGTCGAGAAGACGCGCAAGGCGGGGTCGATCGAAGGGCGGAAGTGGCAGTCGAAGGACTCGCGGTAGGGCGCCTTAGCGTCGCGCCGCCAGTAAAAAGGCCGTTCCGGCTTGCGCCGGAACGGCCTTTTTGTCTTTTGCGGCAAGCGTCAGCGCTTGAGCTTCGCGAACGCCGCCGCCATGGCCCCACCCGGCTCCGACTCGCGACGATTGTTGCCGCGCACGTCGCGCGCGCTGCCGCCGCCGCGCCGGTCCTGCGCGCCGCGCTGCGAACCCGCGCCCGCTCCCGTCGCGGCGTTGGCCGGGGCGAAATCGTCGTCGAGACGCATCGTGAGCGCGATGCGCTGGCGCTTCACATCGGTTTCGAGCACCTTGACCTTTACCACCTGACCCGCCTTCACGACTTCGTGCGGGTCCTTGATGAACTTCGTCGACATCGCCGAGACGTGCACGAGCCCGTCCTGATGCACGCCGATATCGACGAACGCCCCGAAGGCCGCCACGTTCGTCACGACGCCTTCCAGCACCATGCCCGGCGTGAGGTCCGAGATTTTCTCGACGCCTTCGCGAAACGTCGCCGTCTTGAACTCCGGACGCGGATCGCGGCCCGGCTTCTCCAGCTCGGAGAGAATGTCGCGCACGGTCGGTAGCCCGAAGCGCTCGTCGACGAATTCAGCCGGCGAGAGGCCCGAGAGCGACTCGCGACGGCCGAGCACATCGGCGACGTGCTTGTTGATCTTCGCGAGAATGCGCTCGACGACCGGATACGCCTCCGGATGCACCGACGAACGGTCCAGCGGATTCACGCCGTTGTTGATCCGCAAAAACCCGGCGGCCTGCTCGAAGGTCTTGTCGCCGAGACGCGGCACCTTCTTCAGATGCTCGCGCGACGGGAACGGCCCGTTCGCATCGCGGAATTCGACGATATTGCGCGCGAGCGTCGCGTTCAGCCCCGACACGCGCGCGAGCAGGGCGACCGACGCCGTGTTCGCATCGACGCCGACCGCGTTCACGCAATCCTCGACGACCGCATCGAGCGAGCGCGCGAGTTCGCGCTGGTTCACGTCGTGCTGATACTGGCCGACGCCGATCGCTTTCGGCTCGATCTTGACGAGCTCGGCGAGCGGGTCTTGCAGCCGGCGCGCGATCGAGACGGCACCGCGCAACGACACATCCAGTTCCGGAAACTCCTTCGCGGCGAGTTCGGACGCCGAATACACCGACGCGCCCGCTTCCGAGACGACGATCTTCTGCAAATTCAGTTCCGGATGCTTCGCGATGAGTTCGCTCGCGAGCTTGTCGGTTTCGCGCGAAGCCGTGCCGTTGCCGATGCTGATCAGTTCGGCCTGCGTCTGCGCCGCGATGCGCGCGAGCTTCGCGAGCGAGCCGTCCCAGTCGCGACGCGGCTCGTGCGGGAAGATCGTGTCGGTGGCGAGCAGCTTGCCCGTGCGATCGACGACCGCGACCTTCACACCGGTGCGCAGTCCCGGATCGAGACCGATCACGGCCTTCGGACCGGCGGGCGCGGCGAGCAGCAGGTCCTTCAGGTTGCGCGCGAACACGCGGATCGCTTCGGCTTCCGCTTCCTCGCGCAACTGCGTGAGCAGGTCGTTTTCGATGCTCGGTTGCACCTTCACGCGCCAGCACCAGCGGCAGACGTCGGAAAGCCATTTGTCGGCCGGGCGCCCCTGGTTCGCGATGCCGAAATGCTGCGCGATCATCGCTTCGCCGGGATGCGGCACCTGCGCGTCGAGTTCTTCGCCGAGGCCGAGTTTCACCATCAGCACGCCGGCGTTGCGTCCGCGAAAGAGCGCGAGCGCGCGGTGCGACGGCACGGTGCGGATCGTCTCGCTGTACTCGTAGTAGTCGCGGAATTTCTCGCCTTCGTCGCCCTGTTTGCCATCGACCACCGTCGATATGACGCGGCCCTGGTTGAACAGGTAGTCGCGCAGCTTGCCGAGAATCTCGGCTGTTTCGCCGAATTGCTCGGAAAGAATGTCGCGCGCGCCGTCGAGCGCGGCCTTCACGTCGGCGACGCCTTTCTCCGCGTCGACGAACTTAGCGGCTTCTGCTTGCGGGTCGAGTTTCGGATCGGCGAGGAGCGCGTCCGCGAGCGGCTGCAAACCGGCTTCGCGGGCGATCTGCGCGCGCGTGCGACGCTTCGGCTTGTACGGCAGATACAGGTCTTCGAGGACCTGCTTGCTGTCCGCGCCTTCGATCGCGGCGCGCAGTTCGCCGGTGAGCTTGCCCTGTTCGTCGATGCTGTGGATGATCGACGCGCGGCGGTCTTCGAGTTCGCGCAAGTACAGGAGCCGTTCTTCGAGATTGCGCAGTTGCGTATCGTCGAGATTGCCGGTCACTTCCTTGCGATACCGGGCGATGAACGGGACGGTCGAGCCTTCGTCGAGGAGTTGCACGGCTGCGGCGACCTGGCGCGGCTGGACGCTCAACTCCGTGGCGATGCGCTGTACGATCTTGACTGCTACGGTTTCCGTCATGGGTTTCTGCACTGCCTGCTGGCTCATCAAGGGCGTCGGCGCTTTCGTGGAGCACTCGCGCGATGCTCGCGGGAGCTTTGGGGCACGAGCACGCCGGCCGGGTTGGTGAAGCGGGGCATTTTGCCATAAATGCCGGGGCGTCCCGGCGCGCGGTGATAGAATTTCGGGATCGTTCAAGCCGCTTGCCCATCACGTTGCCGACCTCCCGCCTGATCCACGTCCCGCCGAGCGTATCGTCCGCGAGCGCATCGAAATCCGCCGTCGCTTCGTCCTTTGCCCTGCCGTGGCGGGCCGTCTCGCCGGCTGTACGGCGGGCCGCCGCGCTCACGTCGTCGTTTGCCGTGCTGGTCATGATCGCAGCGATGCCGGCGCACAATGCGCTCGCGCAGACCGCGAAACCGAAGCCGATCGATCCGACTACGTCGGTGAGCGCGAAACCGCTCGGCGAATCGGCGGAGGCGGACAATGCGTCGGCGTCGAGCGCGGATTCCGGCTTCGACGGCCGCCAGAAGGCGCTGAACAAGCGCACCGAAGCGAACGACTACCGGTATGGCGTTGCGCAGCACGACTGCTACAGCACGTTCTTCGTGAATCACTGCCTCGATAAGGCGCGCGACCAGATGCGCGTGGAGCAGCGCAGCATCCGCACGGAGCAACTCGCGCTCGACGACGAGCAGCGCGTGCAGCACGCGAAGGAGCGCGACCAGCAGGCGGCGGTCAAGCGCGCGCAATACGAAGCCGACGCACCGCAGCGCGGGGCGAACGAGAAGGCAAACGAGACGTCGTTTGCCGAGAAGCAGCGCCAGAACGAACTGGCGGCAGCGCAACGCAACGCCGAGGCGCCGCAGCGCGCCGCGAACGAGGCCGCCTATCAGCGCAAGCAGGCGGACTACCAGAAGCAGCTCGACGAAGCGCGCGCGCGCGGCGCGCAGGACGCACGCGATCGCGAGGCAAAGGCGGACCGCTATGCCGAAAAGCAGCGGCAAGCGGAACTGCACAAGACGGAAGTCGAGGCGCGCCAGAAAGAGGCGGCGGCCAAGCAGCAGCAGAAGGCGCTCGAAGCCCAGCAGGAGCAGCAGCGTCAGCAACAACTGAAACAGCAGCAACAGCAACAACAGCCGCAGCAACAGAACAAGTAGCACCTTCGGGCCGGACAGCAACCTCGGGCGAAGCCGCGTCTCGATGCATGTCGATGTGGATAGCGCCGTGATGTGAGGAGGCGAGCATGCAACAGCGTTTGACCAACACGCCAGGCGTGACCGTGGATGCAGCCATGATCCGCGATCGCATCGCGCAATTGCAGACCGAGCATCACGATCTCGATACGCTGATCGGCAAGATGGCGACCGTGCCCGGCATCAACGACCTGGAGCTAAGGCGCCTGAAAAAGCGCAAGCTCAAGGTGAAAGACACCATCATCCTGCTGCAATTGCAGCTGGAGCCGGACGCGCACTGACGCCGCGCATCGACCGTGCATCGCGCGCGCGCCGGCATTCGCAGGAACCGCTTGCCTTGAACTCACCCGCATCCCCGACGCATACGAACGCGAACCCGAGCGCGACTCCGGACGACGCCATCGCGCCGCTCGTCCTCGCGGACAAGCGCCGCGCCGAACTCGATTCCATCTTTTCTGCCGCTGGCGTGCTCGCAAGCGCCATCGACGGCTATCGTCCGCGCGCGTCGCAGATCGACATGGCGCGCGCCGTGGCGGCCGCGATGGAAGCGTCGGGCCGCGCGATGCCCGAGCCCGCGATGTTCGCGGCGCAGCGCCGTCCCGCGCGCAAGCTCGGACCGTCCGATGCGCCGAAGTCGAGCGTCGACGAGCAACCGGACGAAGTGGGCATCGCGACCGCGAAGGCGGCGATCGACGGCGGCGAAAACACGCTGATCGTCGAGGCGGGCACGGGCACCGGCAAGACCTACGCGTATCTCGTGCCGGCGATGCTGTGGGGCGGCAAGGTCGTCGTTTCGACGGGCACGAAGCACTTGCAGGACCAGCTGTTCCAGCGCGACATCCCGACCGTGCGCGACGCGCTCGCCGTTCCCGTGTCGGTCGCGATGCTCAAGGGCCGCGCGAACTACCTGTGTCACTACTACCTGCAGCGCACCGCCGACAACGGCCGCCTGCCGACGCGCCAGGACACGTCGCATCTGCAGGACATCATCCGTTTCGCGAAGATCACGCGTACCGGCGACAAGGCCGAGCTGGCGAGCGTCCCGGAGAATTCGCCGGTCTGGCCGATGGTCACGTCCACGCGCGACAACTGCCTCGGCCAGGAGTGTCCGCATTACAAGGAGTGCTTCGTCATGCAGGCGCGCCGCGAGGCGCAGCAGGCGGACATCGTCGTGGTGAATCACCATCTGTTCTTCGCCGACGTCATGCTGCGCGACACCGGCATGGCCGAACTGCTGCCGACCGCGAACACCATCATCTTCGACGAAGCGCATCAGTTGCCCGAGACCGCGACGCTCTTCTTCGGCGTGACCGTCTCGACGACGCAGTTCCTGGAACTCGCGCGCGATACGGTCGCGGAAGGCCTGAGCCACGCGCGCGACGCCACCGACTGGACTAAATTCGGCGCGGCGCTCGAACGCGCGGCGCGCGACGTGCGGCTCGCGTTTCGCGAGGATTCGGTGCGCATGTCGCTCGGCCAGCTCGCCGACGATCATCCGCTCTTTGAAGCGCTCGACGCGCTCGAAACGCATCTCGACGCGCTCACCGCCGCGCTCTCGGCGCACGCGGAGCGGGCGGAATCGCTTCAGGCGCTCGTGCGCCGCGCGCGCGAGTTGCAGACGCTGCTCGCCGGCTGGACCGCGCCGCCGACGTCGACGGAACGCGCGGTCGTCGAGAACGAAGCGGCGGCGAAAGAAGCCGCGAAGGCCGATCCGAACGAGATGGTGCGCTGGATCGAAGTGTTCTCGCACACGGTGCAGTTGCACGAGACGCCGCTGTCGGTCGCGCCGATTTTCGCGAAGCAGCGCGCGGGCGTGCCGCGCGCGTGGATTTTCACGTCGGCGACGCTTTCGGTGCGCGGCGACTTCACACACTATGCCGCGCAGATGGGCCTGAACGCGCGCCGTTCGATGACGCTGCCGAGCCCCTTCGACTATCCGACGCAGGGGCTGCTTTACGTGCCGCGCAACCTGCCGCAGCCGTCGTCGCCGCAATTCACCGATGCCGTGTTCGAAGCCGCGCTGCCGGCGATCGAGGCCGCGGGCGGCGGCGTGTTCGTGCTGTGCACGACGCTGCGGGCGGTGGACCGCATCGCGAATCGTCTGCGCGAGACGATCGAGCGGCGCGGCTGGGAGACGCCGCTCCTCGTGCAGGGCGACGCGAGCCGCACCGAACTGCTCGATCGCTTTCGCGCGTACGGCAATGCGATCCTCGTCGGGAGCCAGAGCTTCTGGGAGGGCGTCGACGTGCGCGGCGACGCCTTGTCGCTCGTCGTCATCGACAAGCTGCCGTTCGCGCCGCCGGACGATCCGGTGCTGTCGGCGCGGCTCGAAGCGCTGACGAAAAAGGGCTTGAGTCCGTTCGCGGTGCATCAGTTGCCGCAGGCGGTGATCACGCTCAAGCAGGGCGCGGGCCGGCTGATTCGAGCGGAGACCGATCGCGGCGTGCTGATGATCTGCGATACGCGGCTCGTCGACAAACCTTACGGGCGACGCATCTGGCAAAGCCTGCCGCCGTTCAAGCGCACGCGCGAGATCGACGTCGTGCGCGAGTTTTTCGCGAATCCCGCCGGCGGCGACGCGATCGCGGAGGAATAAAAAAACCCGGCTGTCGAGCCGGGTATTTCGTCGGACCTTCGCTTCGGAACGTCGCGCTTACCAGATTTGATACCAGGGCTTCTCGGCGCCCGCGCGGCGCTTGCCGGTCACATACGGGCTGTCGGGGAACGTGGCGGCGAGCACGCGCTTGGTGTCGTCGGCGAGTTGCGGCTGGTCGAGCTTCTGATACGACAGCATCATGATGTGCAGCGCGTCTTCGGTTGCCGGCGCGTTCTTGTATTCGCGGATGGCGAGCTGCGCGCGGTTGATGGCCGCCACGTATGCGCCGCGACGATAATAGTAATCTGCGGCGTGCACTTCGTGCGACGCCAGCGCGTTCACGATATAGCGCATGCGCTGCGCGGCGTCCGGCGCGTACTTGCTGTTCGGATAGCGGTCGACGACGATCTTGAACGCGTCATACGATTCGCGCAGCGACTTCGGGTCGCGCTCGCTCATGTCCTGGCCGGAGAAGCGGCCGAAGAGACCGAGGTCGTCGTTGAAGTGGATCATCCCCTTCAGGTAGTACGCGTATGAGATTTCCGGATGATCGGGATGCAGCTTGATGAAGCGGTCGATGGCCTGGTCGGCGGCCGCCGTTTCGCTGTCCTTCCAGTTGCAGTACGCGACGTTGATCTGCGCCTGCTGCGCGAAATGGCCGAACGGGTCGCGGCCTTCGAGCGCTTCGAAGTACTTCGCGCACTTGCCGTAGTCGCTGCCGGACAGCGCGTCCTGAGCCTCCGTATATAATTTGTTGTTATTCCAGGCTGCCGTTTCGTCGGTCTTCTCGGGCAGGCCGTGGCAACCCGCGACAATGGCAACGCCAGCGGCCAGCGCCAGATACTTGATCGAATTCTGCATCGACTGTTTGGTGGTGTAGAGGGCTCGCATCAGTGCTTGCATTTCCTAGCTATTTCCCGGCTTTCTGTCTAAATGACCCGCTCAAGTACTCGTCGTACCAAAGATCGCAACGAAGATTATAGCCGAAGCGCTTCGCCCGACGACGCACGTCCGGACGATTCAGCCGACGCTGACAGCCGCGCCGCGCCGCCCGTCGAGGGCACGGCGAGCCCCGTGCCGACGATGCTCGCCGAGCGCCGCGCCGATGCCGAAACGCCGCGCATCGCGCGCGTGCCCGACGAATTCGCGGGCGAGCGGCTCGACAAGGTCCTCGCGAGAATATTCCCCGAATTCTCGCGCAGCCGCCTGCAGGGCTGGATCGAGGCCGAGCGCGTGCAGATCGACGGCGCGCCGGCCAAGGTGCGCCAGCCGGTGCCGCTCGGCGCGACGATCACGCTCGTGCCCGACCTGCTCCCCGAGCAGCTCGCGTTCACGCCGGAACCGGTGCCGCTTGACATCGTCTACGAGGACGATGCGCTCGTCGTCATCAACAAGCCGGCGGGCATGGTCGTGCATCCGGCGGCGGGGAACTGGAGCGGCACGCTGCTCAACGGCCTTCTGTACCGCTACGGCGAGGCCGCCGCCGGCCTGCCGCGCGCGGGCATCGTGCACCGGCTCGACAAGGAGACCTCGGGGCTCATGGTCGTCGCGCGCACGCTCGAGGCGCAGACACTCCTCACGCGCCAGTTGCAGGCGCGCACGGTGAAGCGGCGCTACGTCGCGCTCGTGTGGGGCAACATGCGCGACGAAGGCACCATCGACGCGCCGATCGGCCGCGATCCGCGCGACCGCACTCGCATGGCGGTGGTGGAAAGCGCGTCGGGCAAGCCCGCGCGCACGCATTTCCGGACCATCGACCGCGCGCTCTGGCACGGCCAGCCGGTCTCGGCGGTCCATTGCGATCTCGAAACCGGCCGCACCCATCAGATTCGCGTGCACTGCTCGCATGCCGGGCATCCGCTCCTGGGCGACCCCGTCTATGGGCGCGCGCGCGGCAAGCGCTCGGTCACGCCGCTGCCGAACGGCTTCGAGCGTCAGGCGCTGCATGCCTGGCGGCTCGGGCTGGTTCATCCGGTGTCGGGCAAGGATGTGCACTGGCGCGCGGACGTCCCCGAGGACATCGCGATCCTGGCCGCCGAACTGGGCCTCGGCGGCGACGCAGAAACCGATCTCGACGACGATGACGACGATTTCCCCGAGGGGGTCGAGATGGATGAAGCGTACGAGGACGAAGACTACGCAGGCGATGACGAGGACGACGAAGAATGAACGAACCGCGTGCATTGCTTGCCGATGATTGCCTGTGGCCCGGCTGGCACGCGTCGGGCGTGTCCACGCGCGTGCGGGCGCTCGCCACGACGCGCAACGGCGGCGTCAGTGCGGCGCCGTTCGGCGGCGCGCGCGCGGGCGGGGGCGGTCTGAATCTCGGGCTGCACACCGGCGATTCGCCCGACGCCGTGCGTGAAAACCGCCGCCGGCTGCTCGCGCTCACCGGGACGCCGGCCGCCGCGTGGCTGGAACAGATTCACGGCGCCGACATCGCGGAGGCGGGCGCGGTGATCGACCGCTGCGCGAATGCCCTGGCGACCGGCGCGGACCCCGTGCGCGCCGATGCGAGCGTGACGGATCGGGCGAACACCGTGTGCGTCGTGATGGTCGCCGATTGCCTGCCGGTCTTGTTCTGCGATGAAGCGGGCCGCGCGGTCGGCGCGGCGCATGCGGGATGGCGCGGACTGGCCGCGGGTATCGTCGAGAAGACGGCGGCGCGCGTCGCGTCGCTCGCGGGCGCCGATACGTCGGCGCTGCATGCGTACCTCGGACCGGCGATCGGTCCCTCGGCATTCGAAGTCGGCGAGGATGTGCTGGACGCGTTCGTCTCGGCGGCTGCCCCGAGCCAGCGCGACGCTACCGCCGCCGCGTTCAACCCGATGCAGTCGAAGGGCAAGTACCTCGCCGATATCTACGCGCTCGCGCGTTTGCGCCTCGCGAGCGCGGGTATCGACGGGACGCGCGTACACGGCGGCACCCACTGCACGGTGACGGAGCGCGAGCGCTTCTATTCGTATCGGCGGGATCGCACGACCGGTCGCATGGCGGCGATGATCTGGCTCGCCGACTGAACAGCGCGTAACGAAGCGTGCAACGCAAAAGGCCGTCGCCGGCACCTCGCGACGGCTTTTGTCATGCGCCCACGTCCGCCGTGCCGATCGTTTTTTGCTGTGCTGCAATATGTCGGACATTTGCCCGTGTGTCGCGCACCGACTCGCCCGCGCCCTCATATAAGGGCAACTCCCGATCATGGAACGCAACGATCGCATGGGGGAAAACGATAATTAAAAAATTATCGCACTGCGGCAAAATCGGGGCAAAGCATTGACATGCCTGACGCCCGGGAGCAAGAATGTTCCGGTAACACTCCGAAATCAGGCACGGCGTGGCAAGGTCCGCTTCCATCGCGCACTCGGCGCACCACTTGCGCGCTGGTCACGGCGAGCCCGGCAGCGCCTGCATCAGCAATCCAGTCTTTCGAGACTCACAGGTCAAAAGCGGGTATGGCTGCCTCTAAAACATCCTCTACATCTTCCCGCTCAGATGCCACCGATGCGACGTCGGAGGCCGCTCGTCCCGCCGACATGGCGGGCATGCAGCAAGTGTTCGAGCAGTGGCTGAACGCTTGGCGTTCCGTCGCCGATCCGGCGCAGTGGACGCAGTTCACTCAGCAGATGAATGGCGGGAACGGCAACGCTGCCGGCAGTGGCGCCGCCGCGAATCCGTTTGCCGCGTTCGCGGTAGCGCAGGGCGCCACGCCGTTCGCGATGCCGCTGCCGGACTTCGCGAAGCTCGGCACGATGCCGGATTTCTCGAAGCTCGCGGGCCAGATGCCCGGATTCGCGGGCGGTTTTGCGCAGATGCCCGGCATGCCGTCGATGCCGCATATCCCGCCGTTTCCCAATGCGGCGGCGATCGCGCCGGAGCGCCTCCAGCAGTTGCAGGGTGACTATTCGCGTGATGTCGTCGAGCTGCTCAAGCAGGCGAGCGCGCAAAGCATCGATCCGGCCGCGCTGAAGGATCGCCGGTTCAGCACGACGGCATGGCAGTCGACGCCGGCCTACGCGTTCACCGCCGCGTGGTATCTGCTCAACGCGCGCTATCTGCAGGAACTCGCCAACGCCGTCGACACCGATCCGAAGACCCGCGAACGCATCCGCTTCACCGTGGAGCAGTGGACCGCCGCGGCCTCGCCGAGCAACTTCCTCGCGTTCAATCCGGAAGCGCAGAAGACGCTCATCGAGAGCAAAGGCGAAAGCCTCTGGCAGGGCATGATGAACCTGCTCAACGACCTGCAGCGCGGCAAGATTTCGCAGTCGGACGAGTCACGCTTCGTGGTGGGCAAGAACATCGGAGTGACCAAAGGCGCTGTCGTCTTCGAAAACGATCTCGTGCAGCTGATCCACTACAAGCCGCACACGTCGCAGGTGTTCGAGCGGCCGCTTCTGATCGTGCCGCCGTGCATCAACAAGTTCTACATCCTCGACCTGCAGCCGGAAAGCTCGCTCGTCGGCCACGCGCTCGACGCGGGACATCAGGTGTTCATCCTGTCGTGGCGCAACGCCGACCAGTCGGTCGCGCACAAGAACTGGGACGATTACGTACAAGAGGGCGTGCTCGAACCGATCGGGATCGTCAGGCAGATCACCGGCCGCGAGCAGATCAACACGCTCGGCTTTTGCATCGGCGGCACGATCCTTTCGACCGCGCTCGCGGTCGCGGCGGCGCGCGGCGAACATCCGGCCGCCTCGATGACGCTCCTCACCGCGATGCTCGATTTCTCCGACACGGGCGTGCTCGACGTCTTCGTCGACGAGGCGCACGTGCAGATGCGCGAGCAGACGATCGGCGGCAAGAACGGCGCGCCCGCGGGTCTCATGCGCGGCGTCGAGTTCGCGAACACGTTCTCGTATCTGCGTCCGAACGACCTGGTGTGGAACTACGTCGTCGATAATTATCTGAAGGGACGCACGCCGCAGGCGTTCGACCTGCTGTTCTGGAACAGCGATTCGACCAACCTGCCCGGTCCGATGTGCGTCTGGTATCTGCGCAACACGTATCTGGAAAACAAGCTGCGCGAGCCCAACGCGCTCACGACCTGCGGCGAGCCGGTCGACCTGTCGCGCATCGACGTGCCGACCTTCATCTACGGTTCGCGCGACGACCATATCGTGCCGTGGGCGTCGGCGTATGCGTCGGCGCCGCTCCTCAGCGGGCCGCAGACGTTCGTGCTCGGCGCGTCGGGACATATCGCGGGCGTGATCAATCCGCCGTCGAAGAACAAGCGCAGTTTCTGGATGATCGACTCCGACGACAAGCGCCTGCCCGCCGACGCCGACGACTGGCTCGCCGCCGCCACGGAACATCCGGGCAGCTGGTGGCCCGCGTGGACGAACTGGCTCGACGGCTACGCCGGCAAGAAGATGAAGGCACCGGCGTCGCTCGGATCGAAAGAATATCCCGTCATCGAACCCGCGCCCGGGCGCTATGTGCTGCAACGCGACCACTGAGCCGCCCGGCGCCTGAACGGTGCGTCGGACAGCAGGTTCCGCGCACCGAGCTTGAAGAGTCCGCTTTAACATTCGAAGCCAAAGGAAACTGTTATGACTGACGTAGTGATCGTTTCGGCCGCGCGCACAGCGGTCGGCAAATTCGGCGGGTCGCTCGCGAAGATCGCGGCACCCGATCTCGGCGCTGCCGTCATTCGCGCGGTGCTCGAACGCGCCAACCTGAAGCCCGAGCAGATCAGCGAAGTGATCATGGGCCAGGTGCTCACGGCCGGTTCGGGCCAGAACCCCGCGCGCCAGTCGCTCATCAAGGCGGGCCTGCCGAACTCGGTGCCCGGCATGACGATCAACAAGGTGTGCGGCTCGGGCCTGAAGGCCGTGATGCTCGCCGCCAACGCGATCATCGCGGGCGACGCGGAAATCGTGATCGCCGGCGGCCAGGAGAACATGAGCGCGGCGCCGCACGTGCTGCCGGGCTCGCGCGACGGCTTTCGCATGGGCGATGTGAAGCTGATCGACTCGATGATCGTCGACGGCCTGTGGGACGTCTTCAACCAGTACCACATGGGCACGACGGCCGAGAACGTCGCGAAGGAATACGGCATCACGCGCGAGGAGCAGGACAAGTTCGCGGCGCTGTCGCAGAACAAGGCGGAAGCCGCGCAGAAGGCGGGCCGCTTCGACGATGAAATCGTGCCGATCGAGATTCCGCAACGCAAGGGCGAGCCGCTCAGGTTCGCCACCGACGAGTTCGTGCGCCACGGCGTGACGCCCGAAGCGCTCGCAGGCCTGAAGCCGGCATTCTCGAAGGAAGGCACGGTGACGGCCGCCAACGCGTCGGGCCTGAACGACGGCGGCGCGGCCGTGATCGTGATGTCGGCGAAAAAGGCCGAAGCGCTCGGTCTCACGCCGCTTGCGCGCATCAAGGCCTACGCGAACGCGGGCGTCGATCCGAAGGTGATGGGCATGGGCCCGGTGCCGGCGTCCAAGCGCTGCCTGGAACGCGCGGGCTGGTCTCCGAGCGACCTCGACCTGATGGAAATCAACGAGGCGTTCGCGGCGCAGGCGCTCGCGGTCCACAAGCAGATGGGCTGGGATACGTCGAAGGTCAACGTGAACGGCGGCGCGATCGCGATCGGACACCCGATCGGCGCGTCCGGTTGCCGCATTCTCGTCACGCTCCTGCACGAAATGCAGAAGCGCGACGCGAAGAAGGGTTTGGCGTCGCTGTGCATCGGCGGCGGCATGGGCGTGGCGCTGGCACTCGAGCGTCCGTAAGAAGGACTTGGAGACAGACAGTCAGGGCAAGCGGGAAGCGGCCGAAAGACAGTGGCCGCTTCGCGCATAACAAAACGGAGTGAGGAATGACGAAGCGCATAGCGTATGTGACGGGCGGCATGGGCGGCATTGGCACGAGCATCAGCCAGCGTCTGCATAAGGACGGCTATACGGTCGTCGTGGGCTGCGGCCCGAACTCGCCACGCCGGGTGAAATGGATCGAGGAGCAGAAGGCGAACGGCTTCGACTTCATCGCGTCGGAAGGCAACGTCGGCGACTGGGAATCGACCAAGAACGCGTTCGACAAGGTGAAAGCCGAAGTCGGCGAGATCGATATTCTCGTGAACAACGCCGGCATCACGCGCGACGTCGTGTTCCGCAAGATGACGCACGAGGACTGGACGGCCGTCATCGACACCAACCTGACGAGCCTTTTCAACGTGACGAAGCAAGTGGTCGACGGCATGGTCGAGCGCGGCTTCGGGCGGATCATCAACATTTCGTCGGTGAACGGCCAGAAGGGCCAGTTCGGTCAAACGAACTACTCGACGGCCAAGGCCGGCATTCACGGCTTCACGATGGCGCTGGCGCAGGAAGTGGCGACCAAGGGCGTGACGGTCAACACGGTGTCGCCGGGCTACATCGGCACGGACATGGTGAAGGCGATCCGTCCGGAAGTGCTGGAGAAGATCGTCGCGACGATTCCGGTGCGACGTCTTGGCCGGCCGGATGAAATCGGCTCGATCGTGTCGTGGCTGGCATCGGAAGAGTCGGGCTTCTCGACTGGCGCGGACTTCTCGCTGAACGGCGGTCTGCACATGGGCTGACGGGCGGCGGCAGCGTGCGGCCTGGAACCGGGCGCTGCCGCCACTTGCCGGAAAACGAACGGCGGCAACGCACTTTGCAATCACGCAAGACACGTTTGCTGCCATCGCAGTAAGGTTTTGCGTTTAAAGGCGTTAAATGACCACTACTACTACAAAGAAACCCGCCGAACGACTCATCAAAAAGTATCCAAACCGTCGGCTGTATGATACGGAAACGAGCACCTACATCACGCTTTCCGACGTGAAGCAGCTCGTGCTGGATCAGGAAGACTTCAAGGTCATGGACGCCAAGTCCAACGATGACCTGACCCGAAGCATCCTGCTGCAGATCATTCTGGAAGAGGAGAGCGGCGGGCTGCCGATGTTCTCTTCGGTGATGCTGTCGCAGATCATTCGCTTCTATGGGCACGCGATGCAGGGCATGATGGGCACGTACCTGGAAAAGAACATTCAGGCGTTCATCGACATCCAGCAGAAGCTCACCGACCAGAGCAAGGGCCTCTATGACGGCAACGCGCTCAATCCGGAGGTGTGGTCGCAGTTCATGAACATGCAGGCGCCGATGATGCAGGGCATGATGACGAGCTACATCGAGCAGTCGAAGAACATGTTCGTGCAGATGCAGGAGCAGATGCAGTCGCAGGCGAAGTCGATGTTCAACACGTTCCCGTTCCCCACGCCGACGCCGCCGTCGACGGAGAAGAAGTAAGCGAATTTCGCGGGTAGCGTGACCCGTGCGCACGCGCGCGGCGGTGGGACGCGCCCGTCGCCGGCGGCCGGGGTCGCGGCCGGGGTCGCGGCCGGTCACGCCCGGGTTCCGGTGCCGCAGGCGGTTCGGCCCAGCACGGTACAATACGGGCTTTGCAGCGCGGTGCGCCGGGGCGGATCATCGTCCGGCGGCGCAACCTGCGGCAGTGCCCGACAGCGCGTCCTGACAGGCGTTTTCCGGCACCGCGCGCCACCGCGCTCGTTAGCTCCGTACCTCGATCGGCTTCGCGCCCGCCGGTTCCACGCCGAACCAGGTACCCACACCGCCGGACCATCTATGTCGCACATTTCCTCCCCGACCGCCCCCAAAGTCGGCTTCGTTTCGCTCGGCTGCCCGAAAGCGCTCGTCGATTCCGAGCAGATCATCACGCAACTGCGCGCCGAGGGCTACGAGATCTCGGGTACCTATGACGGCGCCGATCTCGTCGTCGTCAACACCTGCGGTTTCATCGACGAAGCCGTGCAGGAAAGCCTCGACGCCATCGGCGAGGCGCTCAGCGAAAACGGCAAGGTGATCGTGACGGGCTGCCTCGGCGCGAAGAAGAGCGCGAGCGGCACGGGTCTCATCGAGGAAGTGCATCCGAAGGTGCTGGCCGTCACCGGTCCGCACGCGACCAACGAAGTGATGAACGCGGTACACGCGCATTTGCCGAAGCCGCACGATCCGTTCACCGATCTCGTGCCCGCCGCCGGCATCAAGCTCACGCCGCGCCACTACGCGTACCTGAAGATCTCCGAAGGCTGCAATCATCGCTGCACGTTCTGCATCATTCCGTCGATGCGCGGCGATCTCGTTTCGCGCCCGGTCGCCGACGTGATGCTCGAAGCGGAGAACCTCTTTAAGTCGGGCGTGAAGGAACTGCTCGTGATTTCGCAGGATACGAGCGCATACGGCGTCGACGTCAAGTACCGCACGGGCTTCTGGAACGGCAAGCCGATCAAGACGCGCATGACGGACCTCGTCGGCGCGTTAGGCGAACTCGCCGCGCAATACGGCGCGTGGGTGCGTCTGCACTACGTGTACCCGTATCCGAGCGTCGACGAAGTCATCCCGATGATGGCCGAAGGTCCGCTGAAAGGCCACGTTCTGCCGTATCTCGATGTGCCGTTCCAGCACGCGCATCCGGAAGTGCTCAAGCGCATGAAGCGTCCGGCCAACGCCGAGAAGGTGCTCGAACGCGTGCAGGCGTGGCGCAAAATCTGTCCGGACCTGACGATCCGCAGCACGTTCATCGCGGGCTTTCCGGGCGAAACCGAAGAGCAGTTCCAGACGCTGCTCGACTTCATCCGCGCAGCCGATCTGGATCGCGTGGGCTGCTTCGCGTATTCGCCGGTCGAGGGCGCGAGCGCGAACGAACTTGACGGCGCGCTGCCCGACGAAGTCCGCGAGGAACGCCGCGCGCGCTTCATGGAACTGGCCGAGGAACTGTCGGCGGCGCGCATGAAGCGCAAGGTCGGCAAGACGCTCAAGGTGCTCGTCGACGAAGTGAATAGCGACGGCGGCATCGGCCGCACGGCGGCGGACGCGCCCGAGATCGACGGCGTCGTCTATATCGCACCCGCGACGAAGGCGTCGAAGCGCTACAAGGCCGGCGACTTCGTCTCGGTGAAGATCACCGGCGCCGACGGCCACGATCTCTGGGGCGAGGTGTGACCATGACGCAGACGCCGCAAGTCCTCGCGCTCGGCGAGGCCATGATCGAATTCAACCAGTCGAAGGCGGGCGAACCGACTTACCTGCAAGGCTTCGGCGGCGACGTGTCGAACTTCCTGATCGCGGCGTCGCGGCAGGGTGCCTCGACAGGCTTCGTGTCGGCGGTCGGCAACGATCAGTTCGGGCAATTGCTGCTCGAGCTGTGGCGCGCGGAACGCGTCGATACCTCGACGGTGCGCGTCGACGCGAACGCGCCGACCGGCGTCTACTTCGTGTCGCACGGCGCGAGCGGGCATCGCTTCGATTATCTGCGCGCGGGGTCGGCCGCGAGCCGCTATGCGCCTTCCGATCTTCCGCTCGATACGATCGCGGCCGCGAAGGTCGTGCATCTGTCGGGCATCAGTCTCGCGATCGGCGTCTCGGCGTGCGATGCCGCGTTCGCCGCCATCGAGCACGCGCGCAATCACGGCGTGAAAGTGAGTTTCGATACCAACCTGCGCTTGAAGCTCTGGCCGCTCGCGCGGGCGCGCGCGGTGATGCTCGAAGCGATCCGCGCAACCGACATCTGCCTGCCGAGCTGGGACGACGTCACCGATCTCACCGGCCTGACGGACAAGGATGCCATCGTCGATTTCCTGCTGTCGCTCGGGCCGAAGGTCGTTGCGCTGAAGCTCGGCAAGGAAGGCTCGTATATCGCCACGCCGGATGAGCGGCGCGTGGTGCCGGGCCGCGTTGTGCAGGCCGTCGATGCAACCGGCGCGGGCGACTGCTTCGGCGGCGCGTTCATCGCGCGCATCGTGGCGGGCGACGATGCCTTCGCGGCCGCGCGTTACGCGAACGTCGCAGCGGCGCTGTCGACGCAAGGCTTCGGCGCGGTCGCGCCCATTCCCAACCAGGCGACGGTCGAGCAAGCGCTCGCGCAATGCTAAGATCGTTAGCAGACACAACTATCCAAAATGGAGACGAACATGCAACGTGAAGTCGTAGTGGTGAGCGGAGTACGCACGGCAATCGGCGATTTCGGCGGCGCGCTGAAGGACTTCAGCCCGACCGAGCTCGGCGCGCGCGTCGTGCGCGAGGCGCTGTCGCGCGCGAACGTGTCGGGCGAGGATGTCGGTCACGTGGTGTTCGGCAACGTCGTGCATACCGAGCCGAAGGACATGTATCTCGCGCGGGTCGCGGCGTTGAACGGCGGCGTCGCGCAACACGCGCCCGCGCTGACGGTGAACCGTCTGTGCGGCTCGGGTTTGCAGGCGATCATCTCCGCATCGCAGTCGATCCTGCTCGGCGACGCCGACATCGCGATCGGCGGCGGTGCCGAAAGCATGAGCCGCGCGCCCTACATCATGCCGGCGGCGCGCTTCGGCCAGCGCATGGGCGACGCCCGCATGGTCGACATGATGCTCGGCGCGCTGAACGATCCGTTCGACAAGATCCACATGGGCGTGACGGCCGAGAACGTGGCGGGCAAGTACGGCATCACGCGCGCGGACCAGGACTCGCTCGCGCTCGAATCCCACCGGCGCGCGGCGAAGGCGATCGAAGCCGGTTACTTCAAGGATCAGATCCTGCCGATCACGCTGGCATCGAAGAAGGGCGATACCGTCTTCGATCAGGACGAACATGTGCGCATGAACGCGACCACCGACGACTTCTCGAAGCTCAAGCCCGTCTTCGCGAAGGAAAACGGCACGGTGACGGCGGGCAACGCGTCCGGCATCAACGATGCGGCGGCGGCCGTCGTGCTGATGGAGCGTAGCGTCGCGGAGAAGCGAGGTCTTGCGCCGCTCGCGCGCCTCGTCGCGTACGCGCACGCGGGCGTCGATCCGAAGTACATGGGCATCGGCCCGGTGCCCGCGTCGCAAAAGGCGCTGGAACGCGCGGGCCTCACGGTCGCCGACCTCGACGTGATCGAAGCGAACGAGGCCTTTGCCGCGCAGGCGTGCGCCGTCACGAACGAACTGAAGCTCGATCCGTCGAAGGTCAATCCGAACGGCTCGGGCATCTCGCTCGGCCATCCGATCGGCGCGACGGGCGCGCTCATCACCGTGAAGGCGCTCTATGAACTGCAGCGCATCGGCGGACGCTATGCGCTCGTGACGATGTGCATCGGCGGCGGGCAGGGCATCGCGGCGATTTTCGAGCGCGTTTGATCCAGGCCGCGACGCGATCGACATTCGAAGGAACCAGAGGATGATGCAAAGGAATACGGCGGTAATCGGCTTGCTGACAATGACGGTGCTGCTCGCCGCGTGCAATTCGCCGATGCCGCCGGATCGGCCGGCCGCGGCCACGGCCGCCGAAAAAAGCGACGACGTGATCGGTGCCAACAACGCCATCGCGACGCTCGCGCTGCCGCCCGCAAAGCCGCTCGCGCCGAATCCCGAATACGCGCGCTTTCCGCGCTATGTCGGCACGGTCGGCGGCAAAGAGATCGAGATGCGGCTCGGCGCGAAGACCGACGAGGCGTCGGGCGTTCACGGCGAGTACCGCTTCGCGGGCAGTCCGTCGGTGATTCTGGTCGCGGGCGATCGCGACGGCGACACGCTCGAAATCGAGGAATCGAACGACGGCACGCACATCACCGGCAACTGGGTCGGCAAGTTCGCATCGGACGGCAGCGTGTCCGGCGAGCGCATGAACGCCGACGATTCCAACTCGCAGCCCTTCGAATTGCGTCCCGCGGTGGCGGGAGTGACCGTCCCGGCGAATCGCGATGCCCGGCCCGCCGCGCCTTCGCTGGAACCGGCGCCGCCCGCCGCGCCCGCTGCACCGACTGCGCCGCGCAATGCCGTCGGCGGGACGAGCAACGTGATCATCGGCGAGTAGCGCGCCTCCGCGCCGCGCCGACCGAAACCCGCACGCCATCGAACCACTTCGATGGCGTTTCTTTTCCGAACAAACACATCAAGCAAGCACGCCATGACCGATTCCAGCCCCAAGGACAAAGGACGCTCGGAGCAGACCCGCATCGTCCATCCGGAAGACCGCCTGACGCCCGGCTTCGAAGCGTTTCCCGTGCCCGTCACGCGCGCGTCGACGATCGTGTTCCCGAATCTCGCCGCGATGCGCAAGCTCGTCTGGAGCGACGATTCGCAATGGCGCTACGGGCTGCACGGCACGCCCACGTCGATCACGCTCGCGCAGCGGCTCGCGGCGATCGAAGGCGGTGAATACGCGCTGCTGCATCCGTCGGGGCTGTCGGCGATCTCGAACGTGTACTTCGGCTTCGTGAAGTCGGGCGATCACGTGCTCGTGCCCGACAACGCCTACTCGCCGAACCGCGAGCACGCCGACTGGCTCGCGGCGGATTACGGCGTGGACGTGACCTACTACGATCCGATGATCGGCGCGGGTATCGCCGACCTCATCCGGCCGAACACGAAGCTGATCTGGGTCGAGGCGCCGGGCTCCGTGACGATGGAAGTGCAGGACGTGCCGGCCATCGCGGCGGTCGCGCGCTCGCGCGGCGTCGTCACGGCGCTCGACAACACGTATTCGGCGGGGCTCGCGTTCAAGCCGTTCGAACACGGCGTCGATATATCGGTGCAGGCGCTCTCGAAATACCAGTCGGGCGGCAGCGACATCCTGATGGGCGCGACGATCGCCGTCGACCGCGAGCATCACATGAAGTTGAAGCGCGCGCGCATGCGGCTCGGCATCGGTGTCTCGTCGGACGACTGTTCGCTCGTGCTGAGGAGCCTCCCTTCGATGACGCTCCGCTACGCGGCCCACGACCGCACCGCGTTTGCGCTCGCCACGTGGCTGAAGACGCGTCCGGAAGTGTCGGCGGTGCTGCATCCGGCCCTCGCGGATTGCCCCGGACACGACATCTTCGCGCGCGATTTCAAGGGCGGGGCGGGCGGCCTCTTCTCGTTCGTGTTCGACAAGCGCTATAGCGCCGCGCAGGTCGATGCGTTCGTCGAGGCGCTCGAATTGTTCGATATCGGCTGGAGCTGGGGCGGCTCGCACAGCCTGGCGATGCCGTACAACGTCGGCGCGATGCGCACCGCCGCGAAGTGGCCGCACGAAGGCGTGCTGGTGCGCTTTTTCGTCGGGCTGGAGGACGAAGCCGACTTGCGCCGCGACATCGAACAGGCGTTGACGAAGGCATTCGCGTAACGCACGTTCACGCCGGGCCAATGGCAAAAGGCCGCTTTGCGTCGCAAAGCGGCCTTTTTGACCCTCGACGTTCGCTCAGAACAACCGCAGCAACCCGTCCAGCCCCACGAAGTTGAATGCGACGTTCGCCGCTTCGCGCACCACCGGCTTCGCGCGAAATGCCACCGACAGTCCCGCTTGCGCCATCATCTTGAGATCGTTGGAGCCGTCGCCCATCGCGATGGTGCGCGCCGGATCGATGCCGATCTGCGCGCAGGTTTCAGAGAGCGTGCGCGCCTTCACGTCCGCGTTGACGATTTCGCCGGTCACGTTGCCCGTCAGCTTGCCGTCGACGATTTCGAGCGTGTTCGCGCGCGTGAAATCGAGGCCGAGCCGCGCCTTCAGCTTCTCCGTGAAAAACGTGAAGCCGCCCGAGACGAGCAGCGTCTTCAGTCCGGCGGCGCGCGCGCCCGCCAGCATCCGTTCCGCGCCCGGCGACAGCTGCAGACGCTCTTCGTAGACCCGTTCCAGCGCGCTCGCGTCGAGCCCCTTCAACAGCGCGACGCGGCGCGTCAGGCTCTCGTTGAAATCCTTGATCTCGCCGCGCATCGACGCTTCCGTGATCGCCGCGACTTCCGCCTTCAGTCCGCAAAAGTCGGCGATCTCGTCGATGCATTCAATCGTGATCAGCGTCGAGTCCATGTCCATCGCGACGAGGCCGTAGTCCGCGAGGCGCGCGTGCGGTGCGACGAACGCGTAGTCGAGCCGATGCGCGCCGCAATAGGCGTCGACGTCGGGACGTTGCAGCGGATCGGCGCCGATGAAGCGCACGAGCGTGTCGTCGGCGCGCGCGGTTGCCGACGAGCGGGCGAGGGCGCCGAGCGGCCGGAGGTGCGAATCGGCGATCGGGGAAGGGCTTTGGACGACGAGGTTCATGGGCGAGAAGCGGGAAGGCGAAAGCATCCATTGTAATGGTGCCGACCGATGGCGCTTCCGTGCGGGGCGCGGCTATGATGCGCCAAAGGCAAAAAGTTCAACCAAGCGACCCGAGCAAGCGTCAGCGCGCTGACTCCGGTCGATCAAGGAGATGCGATGAACCCCGCGGACCTCGCACGCGATTTCGACCTGCGCCGTCTCGACGCGTCGTTCTATGCGAACCCGTACCCCGTCTACGACGCGCTGCGCACGCACGAGCCCGTGCGGCGCATGCCCGACGGGTCGCTGTTCCTCACGCGCTATCGCGACGTTCAGTCGGTGTATCGCGACGCGAAGTCGTTCAGCTCCGACAAGACCGTCGAGTTCGGCCCGAAGTACGGCGTCTCGACGCCGCTCTACGCGCATCACACGACGAGCCTCGTCTTTAACGACGCGCCGCGCCACACGCGCGTGCGCCGGCTGATCGCGGGCGCGCTGACGGCGCGGGCGATCGCCGCGATGGAACCGGGGCTCGTGCGGCTCGTCGACGGCCTGCTCGATCGCGGCGAGACGCGCGGTCAGTTCGATCTGATCGACGATTTCGCCTCGGCGATTCCGGTCGAGGTGATCGGCAATTTGCTCGACGTGCCGCACGACGAGCGCAGACCGCTGCGCGAATGGTCGCTCGCGATTCTCGGCGCGCTGGAGCCCGCGCTCACGGCGGAGCAGGAGGCGCGGGGCAATCGCGCGGTGAGCGAGTTCATCGACTATCTGCATGTGCTGGTGGCGCGTCGGCGCGCGTGTCCCGGCGATCCGCAGCACGACGTGCTGACGCGCCTCATTCAAGGCGAAGCGGACGGCGAGCGGCTCGACGAAGCGGAACTGCTGCACAACTGCATCTTCATTCTGAACGCCGGACACGAGACGACGACTAACCTGATCGGCAACGGCCTCGTCCTTTTCGCCGCGTGGCCGGGCGAGCGCGAGCGGCTGCTACAGGAACCGACGCTGATCGAAAGCGCGATCGAGGAATGTCTGCGTTTCGAGAGTTCGAACCAGCTGGGCAACCGGATCGCCGTCGCGGATGCAACGATCGGCGATGTTCCGGTGCCGCGCGGCACACCCGTGACGCTGTGCGTCGGCGCGGCCAATCGCGACCCGGAACAGTTCGCGGCGCCCGGGCGCTTCGACATCGCGCGCGAACCCAATCGGCATCTCGCATTCGGCTTCGGCATTCACCAGTGCGCGGGCTTGTCGCTCGCGCGGCTGGAGGCGCGCATCGCGATCGGCCGGTTCGTCACGCGGTTTCCGCGCTATCGCATGAACGGCGAGCCCGAGCGCGCGCCTCGGGCGCGCTTTCGCGGGTTCGTCAGCGCGGCGGTCGCGCTGGAATAGGCTTAGCATCGGGTCCTCGCTTTGCAAAACCATCGCATGTTCATTGAAGGAGCACCATGAAAGCCATCGGCCTGACCCATTACCTTCCGATCTCGAATCCGGAAGCGCTGATCGACATCGAACTCGACAAACCCGTGCCGACCGGCCGCGATCTGCTCGTCAGAATCGAAGCGATCGCGGTCAACCCGGTCGACACCAAGGTTCGCGCGCCGAAGGACAAGGTCGAAGAGACGCCGCGCGTGCTCGGCTGGGACGCGGCGGGCGTCGTTGAGGCGGTCGGCCCGGAGGTGTCGCTCTTCAAGCCCGGCGACGCCGTGTACTACGCGGGCAGCATCACGCGGCAGGGCGCGAACAGCGAGTTTCATCTGGTCGACGAGCGGATCGTCGGTGCGAAGCCGAAGTCGCTCGATTTCACGCACGCGGCGGCGCTCCCGCTCACGACCATCACCGCGTGGGAAGCGCTCTTCGAGCGCCTCAAGGTGTCGCCCGAAGGCGCGGACGAGGGCAAGTCGGTGCTGATCGTCGGCGGCGCGGGCGGCGTCGGGTCGATCGGCATCCAGCTCGCGAAGAAGGTCGCGAAGCTGACGGTGATCGCGACCGCATCGCGGCCCGAGTCGGCGAAATGGGCGACGGAGCTGGGCGCGGATCACATCGTCAACCATTTCGACGACATCCCGAAGCAACTCCAGGGGGCAGGCTTCGCCGAGGTCGACTACGTGCTGATCTTCAACGACACCGACAAGCATTTCCCGGCCGCGGCGCAAGTCATCAAGCCGCAGGGCGGAATCTGCTCGATCGTCGAGAACAGCGGGCCGCTCGACATCGGTCTTCTGAAGGCGAAAAGCGCCGCGTTTCATTGGGAGTTCATGTTCACGCGTTCGATGTTCGGCACGCCGGACATGATCGAGCAGCACAAGCTGCTCTCGGAGGTGGCGCGACTGATCGACGCAGGCACGCTCACGACGACGCTCGGCCGCGACCTCGGACGGATCGACGCGGCGAACCTGCGCGAGGCGCACCGGCTGCTGGAAGAAGGGCGCGCGATCGGCAAGCTGGTTTTGACGGGCTTCTGAACAGCGCGAAGCGACGTGACGACGCCAGCGGCGCGCGCGGGTTTTCCCTAAGCCCGCCGGACGTGCGCCGCGCTAGACTGGATCGGCTCGCGTGACATCCGGCGAGGCGCGTACCGCGCCTGGCTCGTTTCGCGTCGACGTCCCACCCGGAGGTGCCGGCATGAACCGTCGTCTGAACGTCTGTCGCTTTCGAACCGGCATCGCGGCGCTCGCACTCGGTGCGGCGCTCGGCGTGTGCGCGCCGGCCGCCAACGCGACCCCTGGCATCAAGGTCCAGGACGGTGCGTCCAATGACGGACCGATCAAGTACACGGTCAAGATGGCGTCGAAAACCTACGGCAACCAGCAGGAGACGCGCACCATTCGCTCGGGCCAGACTGACGATTTCACCTGGCAGAGCGCGGCGCCCGGCGGAGCGAAGGCGGTCCCCGACGACTGTCCCGGCGCCTCGGGCCTCGCGCGCAATGCCGAAGGCGCGGCGGTCAGGCAGGTGCAGATCCGCTTTGCATCGGTGGTCGGCGACAACGGTTCGGCCAACGTTCAGCTGAGCTTCCAGGCGCGCGCGCCGAGCGGCACGAACAAGGTGATGGTGAGCGGCAAGGCGCTGCAATGTCCGGTCGAGCAGCGCCTGAGCCAGATCGTGCGATTCTCGATGCCGACGACCGGCGGCTCGAAGACCGTCACGTTGACCGATGGCACTCAGCTCACGGTGAGCGCAGCACGCAAATAGCGGTTCGATCGACGATGCGGACGGCATCGTCTCTCGGCAAATACGCAACTAACGGTCGAGCCATCCTGACCACGCGACCCGGCGCGCCGGGCGGCTTCCGCACATTTTCAAAACCCGCCTTCAGGACTGCGCCTTCACATCCCGCGCCGACGTACGATCCGGTGAATAAATGCCTCGTCGCGGCAATCCTTACAGGCCGGCTTCGCATAACGGCGCGCTCGTCATCGCACGATGATGACTAACGCCGACCCTGTCCGGCCGCGCTCGGCGCGAAGCCCACGCGGCCCGGCGTCTGGCATGTTTCCTGCGGGCACCGAGGAGCGCCGCCATTCAGGGCGACGCGAGGCCGCAAGCTTCTCAACCCCAACGCGCACCGAGTCAGGTTCGAGCGAGGAATCGCGATGCCGCACATGATCTGGAAAGGCGCGATCAGCTTCGGGCTGGTCCACGTGCCCGTGCAACTCTATCCAGCGACGCAGTCGGAGAAAGTCGGCTTCAATCTGCTCGACAAGCGTTCGATGGACCCCATCGGCTACAAGCAGATCAACAAGAACACCGGCAAGGAAGTCACGCGCGACAACATCGTGCGCGGCTTCGAGTACGAAAAGGGCAAGTACGTCGTGATGAGCGACGCCGAGATCCGCTCGGCCAATCCCGAATCGACGCAGACGGTCGATATCCTCGCCTTCATCGACGCGCCCGACATCTCGTTCCTCTCGCTCGACACGCCGTATTACCTCGCGCCCGATGGCAAGGGCGAGAAGGTGTATGCGCTCTTGCGCGATGCGCTCAAGGACAGCGGCAAGATCGGCATCGCAAGCGTCGTGCTGCACAACAAGCAGCATCTGGCGGCGCTGATTCCGGTCGGTCCCGCGCTTGCGCTCGAAACGCTGCGCTGGGCCGACGAAGTGCGCGACTTCAGTCAGTTCAAGTTCCCCGACGAGGACACCAAGAAGGCCGGCGTCACGCCGAAGGAACTGGAGATGGCGAAGCGCCTGATTGAAGACATGAGCGATAGCTGGGACCCCGCGAAATATCACGACACGTTCCGCGACGACATCATGGCGCTCGTCGACAAGAAGGTGCGCGAAGGCAAGACGGCCGAAATCGCGGAAGTGCACGAGTCGGGCGAGCGCCCATCGTCGGCGGAGATTCTGGACCTGTCCGAACTCCTCAAGCGCAGCCTGAAGAAGGGCAAGCCTGCGAAGCGCGGCGCCGCCGATGAAGGCGAAGACGAAGGCAACGACGAAAGCGGCGAAGAAGCGCCCGCGCGTCCTGCCCGCAAGACGACGCGTCGCAAGCGCGCCTGAACGTCGCGCGCGTGCGCCGCCATCGCGACGACATACGATCACCGAAGAACGACAGCACACGACTGCGATGCCCGGAAAACTCGACACTTACCAGCGCAAGCGCCGCTTCGACGACACGCCCGAGCCGTCGGGCCGCGCGGCCAAGGCGGCAGCAAAAAAGGCGGCCACGAAGAAGGCACCCGCGCAGTCGAAAGCGTTGTCGTTCGTGATCCAGGAACACGACGCGCGGCGCCTTCATTACGACTTCCGTCTCGAACTCGACGGCACGCTCAAGTCGTGGGCCGTGCCGAAAGGACCGAGCCTCGATCCCTCGGTGAAGCGGCTTGCGGTGCACGTCGAGGATCATCCGCTCGACTACGGCTCCTTCGAAGGCGAGATTCCCGAAGGCAACTACGGCGCCGGCAGCGTGATCGTATGGGATCGCGGCACGTGGGAGCCGCAGTCGGGCACGATCCGCGAAGCGCTCGAATCGTACGAGAAGGGCAAGCTCAAGTTCAGGCTCGACGGCGAAAAGCTGCATGGCGGCTGGACGCTCGTGCGCAGCCACATGCGCGGCAACGGCGACAAGGAACAGTGGCTCCTCATCAAGGAACGCGACGACGATGCGCGCGCCGAAGCCGACTACGACATCCTCCTGAAGAAGCCCGGCAGCGTGCTTACCGACTCGCTCGGCGCGCGCAACAAGAAGGGCGAAATCATTGCGCGCACCGAACGCAAGGCGCCCGTCAAAAAGACCGCGGCGAAAGCGTCGAAGAAGCCGGCGAAGGACGACCGTCCCGACATCGTGGCGAATCGCAATGCCGAGTCGCTGCGCACGCTTGCGCACGAGCCGTCGGTCGAAGGCGCGGCCAAAGCGAAGCTGCCCGCGACGCTCAAGCCGCAACTCGCCACGCTCGTCGATGCCGCGCCGGATGGCGACGACTGGTCCTACGAGATCAAGTTCGACGGCTATCGCGTGCTCGCGCGCATCGACTGGTCGGCGTCGTCGTCGGGTGGCGTGCAGATCTGGACTCGCAACGGCAACGACTGGACCGCGAAATTCAGCCGGCAGGTGAAGGCCCTCGATAAGCTGGAGATCGACAGCGGCTGGCTCGACGGCGAAGCCGTCGTGCTCGACGATCGCGGTCTGCCGGACTTCCAGGCGCTGCAGAATGCATTCGATGCGGGCCGTCCGCAGGACATCGTCGTCTACTGGTTCGACGTGCCGTTCCTGAACGGCTACGACCTGCGCCAGGTGCCGCTCGTGCAGCGGCGCGCGATCCTCAAGGCGCTGATCGAACCCGTCGACGATCCCGTGCTGCGCTTCTCCGACGACTTCGCGTTCAAGCCCGACGACCTGCTGAAAAGCGCATGCGACATGGCGCTCGAAGGCATCATCGGCAAGCGCATCGACAGCACGTATATGTCGGGCCGCAGCAGCGCGTGGATCAAGCTCAAGTGCCGGCGCCGCCAGGAATTCGTGATCGGCGGGTACTCCGAGCCGTCGGGCAGCCGCGGGCACTTCGGCGCGCTCCTGCTCGGCGTCTACGATGCGAGCGGCAAGCTGCAGTATGCGGGGCGCGTCGGCAGTGGCTTCGACCAGTCGATGCTGCGCGAGATCAAGCAGGAACTCGACAAGCGCGAAACCGGCAAGATGCCCTTTGCGCGCGAGCCCGTGGAAAGGAGCCGCACGCGCGTGCATTGGGTCAAACCCGAGCTGGTCGCGGAGTGCAATTTCGCTGAATGGACCAAGGAGCGCATCGTGAGGCAAGCATCGTTCGTCAGCCTGCGCAGCGACAAGCCGGCGCGGCAGATCGTCAGGGAAGAGCCGAAGCCGGCCGGGCAGGTCGAAGAGCAGGCAGCCGAAGAGACGGCGAAGCCGGCGAGAAAGGCCGCGGTCAAGAAAACCGCCGCGAAGAAGACAGCGTCGTCGAAGGACGCGAGTTCCGTCGCGGGCGTGAAGATCAGCCACCCCGAACGCGTGATCGACAAGTCGGCGGGCATCCGCAAGATCGACGTCGTGAACTACTACGAGTCGGTCGCGGACGCGATGCTGCCGCATCTGCAGGATCGCCCGGTGTCGCTCGTGCGCGCGCCCGAGGATATCGCCGGTGAACTGTTCTTCCAGAAGCACAGCGCGCGGCTCGCGATCCCGCACATCACGCAGCACGAGGGCATCGACCCGGGACACCCGCCGCTGTTGACGATCGAATCGGCCGGGGCGCTCGTCGGCACCGCGCAGATGGGCACGGTCGAACTGCACACGTGGAACGCGCTCGCATCGTCGATCGAAAAGCCCGACCGCATGGTGTTCGATCTCGATCCGGGCGAGGGCGTCGGCTGGGAGCGCATGATCGAGGCCGCACGGCTGACGAAGGAACTGCTCGGCGAACTCGGGCTCGAGGCGTTCTGCAAGACGAGCGGCGGCAAGGGCCTGCACGTGGTCGTGCCGATCGCGAAGCAGGCGGGCTGGGACGAGGTCAAAGGCTTCTCGCAGGCGGTCGCACAGCACATGGCGAGCACGCTGCCGAAGCTCTTCTCCGCGAAGATGGGCATGCAGAACAGGAAGGGCAAGATCTTCATCGACTATCTGCGCAACAACCGCGGCTCCAGCACGGTCGCGGCGTTCTCGCTGCGCGCGCGGCCGGGCATGGGCGCATCGGTGACCATCGACTGGAACGAACTCGACGAGGTAAAAAGCGGCGACCAGTGGAACATCGGCAACGTGCGTGAGCGGCTCGATTCGCTTCGCGCCGATCCTTGGGCGGGCTACGGCAAGAAGCGCCAGCGCCTGACCGTCGCGATGAAAAAGCGTCTCGGCATAGAAGGCAAGTGAGACGTCAACCCGAACGGACAGGAGGCTCGAATGAAGCAATCGACGAATGAACCCGAAGGCGTGACCGATCATGGCCGCGAACTGGAAGGCCGCGATGCGGCTCAGCAGAAGCGCGATGACGCGAGCGACGCGCCGCTGCCGCACGAAGCCGATCAGAGCGTGGAATCGCAGCATGAAGAAGGCACGCGCGAAGTCGGCGAGCAGGCGCATCGCGATGTCGAGCGAGGGCTCGTCGACACCGACCGGCGCGGCGGCGGCGAGTACCAGAAGCAGACTCAGCGCGGCGAGCACGCAAACGTGAACAGCCCGGACAAGGGCGCGAAGGGGGCCTGAGCGCGTGGCAAAGGCTGGCATCGTTGCGTAGAATGATTCGCAACACGCGGCCACGCGCGCTTCATCTATAAGGCGCAGCACAGGCTGGCATTTATACCGATCGGGCAGCATAAGAAGCGCGCTCGCCCGGTAAGCGATACCGACGGAGAATTTCTCAATCGCGATGCGGTCGCACTGCTATGTGACTCCATCGATGCATCGAACGACCTCGCCCGCGCGTCACGCAACAACCCGGTGTCCCGCTTCGCGTGCGGACGCCGAAACCGAATGGAACATGCAATACGATCTCCTGGCCCGTCTCAAGCAAGAAACCGCCGCGTCTCACACGCGGCTGGAGAACGCACTCGACCTCATGCGCGACGACTGGCCGCGCGATGACTATGTCGCGCTGCTCGAACGGTTCTACGGCTATGTCGCCGTGTGGGAAAACGCGGCAGGCCAACGGATGCCCGCGCATCTGCGCGAATTCTTCGGTGCGCGCCGCAGGGCCGCGTTGCTTGCCGCCGACCTCTGCGTGCTGACGGGCGATCAACGCCGCGCCGACGCCGTGCCGCTCGCCGATCCCGATGTCGATCTGCCGGCGCTAGAGGGCCTCGGCCGCGTATTCGGTTCGATGTACGTGATGGAAGGCTCGACCCTCGGCGGCCGCTTCATCGCGCCGCATGTGGCACGCCTCTTCGGTCTCGCGAACGGCGAAGGCAACGCGTACTTCGACGGCTATGGCGCGCGCACGGGCAGCATGTGGAATGCGTTTCGCGAGACGGCCGCCGCGAGCGTTGCACCCGAGCAGCACGACGACGCCATCAAGGCGGCCATCGCGACGTTCGACGGGCTGCATGGATGGCTCGCGAGAACGCGTGTCGAAGCGGGAGCCGGCGCATGAGCACGGACCCGGGTGCGCCATCTAACGAGCCGAACGCGGAAGCCCGGCGCTTCTCGCCGCCGCCCGATGCCGACGCACGACGCCGCACGCTCGAATCGGGCGTCGCGAACGGCGATTGCGATGCCGAGCCGATCCACATTCCAGGCGGCATCCAGCCGCACGGCTACCTGCTTGCGGTGTCCGACGATCTGCGCATCCTGCAGGCAAGCGACAACCTCGCGACGCTCACGGGCAAGCCGGTTGAAACCTGGCTCGGCGAGCCGGTCGAAGCATTGCTCGGACGCGTGACCGCCGAGCGGCTCGCGCACGCCGCCACGACGGCGCAACTCGATCAAGCGCCGCTTTATCTCGGCATCGTCGAGAATCCGCTGCATGCGCCGCGCTCGGCGCAGCCTGCCATACGCGACAGCGAAGGCGCCGAATTCGACGTCACGATGCACCGGCACGACGGCAACCTGATCGTCGAGCTGGAAGTCGCGCGTCATGCTGGCGACGACGTGTTCGCGTCGATGTATCCGCTCGTGCGCACCTTCACGCGCAGCCTGCAGGACGTCGCGACGGTCGCGGAACTCGCGCGTCTCGCGGTGCATGAAGTGCGCGCGATCACGGGCTTCGGGCGCGTGATGCTGTATCGCTTCGACGAGGAAGGCAGGAGCCACGTGCTCGCCGAAGACCGCGACGAAAGCTATGCCTCGTTCCTCAACCAGTTCTTTCCGGCCTCCGACATTCCGCGCCAGGCGCGCGCGCTTTATCTGCGCAACCGTATCCGCCTCGTCGCGAACGTCGACAACGCGCCCGCGCGGCTCGTTCCACCGGTCAATCCCGTCACCGGCCGACCGACCGATCTCACCTACGCGACGCTGCGCAGCTTTTCGCCCGTGCATCTGGAGTACATGCGCAACATGGGCACGCATGCGTCGATGTCGGTGTCGATCGTCGTGCGAGGGCAGTTGTGGGGTCTCATCTCGTGCCACGACCGCGATCCGCGGCTCGTGCCGTTCGAAGTGCGCATGGCGGTCGAGCATCTCGGGCACATCCTCTCGCTGCAGATCGAGGCGAAGGAGGAGCGCGCGGAGAGCAGCTATCTGCTGAGCCTGCGCCGCACGATGGCGCGCCTCATCGGCACGATGGGCGAGCACGACAGTTTCGTCGAAGGTCTGCGCTCGGTGCCCGAGGACATGATGTGCTTCGCGTCGTCGGGCGGGGCGGCGATCGTCGTCGACGACGCGGTGACGCTGATCGGTGCGACGCCCGATGCGGATGCCGTGCTCGCGCTCACTCAGTGGCTTGCCGCGAACACGTCGGGCGTCTACGCCACCGACGCGCTGCCGCTCGTCTGGCCGCGCGCCGTGCAGCATACGGATACCGCATGCGGCGTGCTCGCCGTGCCGGTCTCGCAGATCTTCCGCAACTACCTGCTGTGGTTCCGGCCAGAAGTGACGCGCACGATCGAGTGGGCGGGCGAGCCGGTCAAGCTGCGCGCCGCGGACGGCAGCAACGCGCCGCGCACCGACTTTACCCCGTGGCTGGAAACCATTCACAATCACTCGATGAAATGGCGCCCGGTCGAGATCGAGATCGCGAGCGAGTTTCGGGCGGCGATGCTCAATATCGTGCTGCGGCGCGCCGAGGAAATGGCGCAGCTCGCGACCGAACTCACGCGCGCGAACAAGGAACTCGAAGCGTTCTCGTATTCGGTGTCGCACGACTTGCGCGCGCCGCTTCGGCACATCGCCGGATATGGCGACCTGCTGCGCGAACAGGAAGGCGAGCGGATGTCGGAGCGCAGCCTGCGCTTTCTTAACAACATGCTGCAATCGGCGCGTTTTGCCGGCACGCTCGTCGACGACCTGCTGACGTTCTCGCAGATGGGCCGCGCGGCGCTCAGACCCGCCTCGGTCGACCTGAACCAGCTGGTGAGCTCGGTGGTCGGCGAGTTCGCGCCGGACACGGCCGGGCGCGACGTGGAATGGGTGATCGGCGAGCTGCCGAGCGTCACCGCCGACGCCACCTTCCTGCAACTCGCGATGCGCAACCTGGTGTCGAACGCGGTGAAATATACGCGCACGCGCGAATCGGCGAAAATCGAGATATTCGCGGACACCACGGCGACCGAACACATCGTCTGCGTGCGCGATAACGGCGTCGGTTTCGACATGAAGTATGTCGGCAAGCTCTTCGGCGTGTTCCAGCGCCTGCATCGCGCGGAAGAGTTCGACGGCACCGGCATCGGCCTCGCGAACGTGCGGCGCATCATCGAGCGTCACGACGGCCGCACCTGGGCCGACGGTAGCGTCGGCGGCGGCGCGGCGTTCTATTTTTCGTTGCCACTCGTATTCAGGACGGAGCCGGGCGCGCGCCGCACGCCGCCCGCCGCACCGGCAGCATCTGCACAATCGTAAAACTCGACCATGCTCAAACCCATTCTTCTTGTCGAAGACAACCCCAACGACCTGGAGCTCACGCTCGTCGCGCTGGACAAGAGCCAGCTCGCGAACGAAGTGATCATCGCGCGCGACGGCCAGGAAGCCATCGACTACCTGACGAGCGTCGGCGCGTGGAAAGACCGCGTGCCGGGCAACCCCGCCGTGATCCTGCTCGATCTGAAACTGCCGAAGGTCGACGGCCTCGAAGTGCTGGAGATGATCCGCGCGAACGCGTCGCTCAAGAGCATTCCGGTCGTGATGCTGACGTCGTCGCGCGAAGAGCAGGATCTGGTGCGCAGCTACGAACTCGGCGTGAATGCGTATGTGGTGAAGCCCGTCGAATTTTCCGAATTTGTCGAAGCAATCGCCGATCTGGGCGTATTCTGGGCCGTGCTGAACGAACCGCCGCCGGGCTCGACGCGCTTTCGGCGTCCGAGCGCGAGCGAATGACCCGGCGACTCATGTTGCGAAACACCTCACGTATGACCTTGCGAATGCCTCCGCGAAGAACGCACCTAGATCGGCTGCCGATGCGCCCGGCCGAATGCGCGCTGTCCAGACAGGCCGCCTAGAACATGCAGCCCCTGCACCTGCTTCTCGTCGAAGACAACGCGCTCGATGCGGAGCTGACACTGGCCCAGCTCGAACGCGCCGACTACGCCGTCGAGGCGCAGATCGTCTATGACGAAGCCAATTTCGTCGCGCAGCTGGAATCGACGCGGTTCGACGTGATCCTCGCCGATTTCGTGATGCCGACGTTCTCGGGCATCGAAGCGCTGACGCTCGCGACGGAGCGCGCGCCGGACACGCCTTTCATCTTCGTTTCGGGACTGCTCGGCGAAGAGCACGCGGTGGAAATGCTCAAGCGCGGCGCGACCGACTACGTCCTCAAGCAGCGCCTGCAACGGCTGCCTGCCGTCGTGCGGCGCGCGATGCGCGAGGCCGCCGAACGCCAGCAGCGCATCGCGGTCGAGCGCGTGCTGCGCGAAACCGAGACGCACTTTCGCCTGCTCGTCGACGCGCTCAAGGACTACGCCGTCATCACGCTCGATCCGGAAGGGCGCATCCGCACCTGGAACGCGGCGTCGGAGCGCATTCTGGGGTATCCGGCGCAGGACGTCGTCGGTCGCTCGGCGAGCGTGTTCCTGAGCCCGGAAGACCGCGAGGCCGGCGTGTTCGAGAACGAGCTGGATACCGCGCGGCGCGAGGGCAGCGCAAGCGACGACCGCTGGCTCTGGCGCAAGGACGGCCATTCGTTCTTCGCCTCGGGTGTCACGACCGCGATCCGCACCGAGAGCCACGAGCTGATCGGCTTTTCGAAGATCATCCGCGACGCGACCGAAGCGCACATGGCCGCCGACGCATTGCGCCTCGCGAAGGAGCAGGCCGAGACGGCGAACCGCGCCAAGGATCACTTCCTGGCGGTGCTGTCGCACGAACTGCGCACGCCGCTCACGCCGATCCTCGCCGCTGTGCGCCTGCTGGAAATGAAGCGCCAGCTGGCGGACGATGCGTTGCCCACCCTCGATCTGATTCGCCGCAACGTCGAACTGGAGGCGCGCCTGATCGACGATCTGCTCGATCTCACGAGCATCGCGCGCGGCAAGCTGAGCCTCAATTTCACCCACGTCGTGCTCGATACGCTGATGTCGAGCGCGCTCGACATGTCCGTGTCCGATCTGCGCGCGAAGGGGCTGTCGCTCGACACGCGCTTCGAGGCGGGCGGCTCGCTCGTGCTCGGCGACGCCGCGCGTCTGCAGCAGATCGTCTGGAACCTGATGAAGAATGCGGTCAAGTTCACGCCGTCCGATGGACGCATCGAGGTGCGCACGTGGAACCCCGACGCGTCGACGATCGCGGTGTCGGTCACGGACAGCGGCATCGGCATCAGCGCCGAAGCGCTGCCGCGCATTTTTTCGGCGTTCGAGCAAGCCGACGATTCGATCACGCGCGCGTTCGGCGGCCTGGGGCTCGGCCTCGCGATCGCCAGCACGCTCGCGCAGAAGCACGGCGGCACGCTGACCGCGCAGAGCGAGGGCCGCGACAAGGGCGCGCGCTTCACGCTCACGCTGCCGCTCGTGAAAGCCGAGCCGGAGCACGAGAGTTCGCCGAACGCCACGGCGGAGCCGAACGCGGTTGGACGCTCGCTCAAGGTGCTGCTCGTCGAGGACAACGAATACACGTCGTCGGCGATGGCCGAGGTGCTCGAAGTGCTGGGGCATCAGGTGGCCGTCGCGTCGACCGTTGGCGAGGCGCTCGCGCTGGCGAAAAGCGATTCGTTTGATTTGCTCGTCTCCGATATCGGTTTGCCGGACGGAAGCGGCCTCGACGTCGCGCGCGCGTGGCAGGACCTGCAGCCGGGCAAGCCGTCGGTTGCGATCACCGGATACGGCATGGACGAGGACATCCGGCGCTGCCGCGAAGCCGGCTTCGACGACCATCTGACCAAGCCCGTGAATTTCGCGCGGCTCGAAGCGCTGATCCATTTGCTCGCACAGAAACCAGCCAGCGAGTGACGCGTCGCGCGACGCGGAATTTTTGCGCGGCGACTGTCGATTCCGGGGCGGCTCGCTCGTCGTAGGGGTGGAGCGCCCGGCAAACAGGCGGGGCGCGATCCGGTCCACCCGAGGTACACCTCTGATCCCAGGCCAAGGAGCCGCCGTCATGTCCACACCCGCCGTCAAACCGATCCCCGAAGGCATGCACTCGCTGACCCCGCATCTCGTGTGCGCGGGCGCCGCCGAGGCCATCGATTTTTACGTCAAGGCGTTCAATGCCGTCGAAATGGTGCGGCTGCCCGGCCCGGGCGGCAAGCTGATGCACGCGTCGCTGACTATCGGCGATTCGACCCTGATGCTCGTCGACGAAATGACCGATTGCGGCGCGATCGGGCCGAAGACGCTCAAGGGTTCGCCCGTCACGATTCATCTGTACGTCGAAGACGTCGATGCCGCCGTCGCGCAGGCGGTCGCGGCCGGTGCCAGGGTGACGATGCCCGTCGCCGACATGTTCTGGGGCGACCGCTACGGCCAGCTCGAGGACCCGTTCGGACACCGCTGGTCGGTCGCGACGCATACGCGCGACGTCACGCCCGAGCAGGTTCAGGACGCGATGTCGAAGATGGGCAGTCAGTGAAGCCGGGTGACGCGAACCTTAAAGGAGGTCTCATGCAGAAAATCGCCACGTGCCTGTGGTTCGATGGAAACGCCGAAGAGGCGGTGAAGTTCTACACCGGCATCTTTCCTGATTCGCGCATCCGCGAGACCATGCTTCATGGCGAAGCCGGGCCGGGGCCGGCTGAAAATGTGCTGGCTTTGACATTCGATTTGCTGGGCGCGGAATACATCGCGCTGAACGGCGGGCCGGACTTCTCCTTTACACCGGCCATTTCGATCTTCGTGAAGTGCGAGACGCAGGACGAGATCGATCGCTACTGGGACAAGCTCCTGGAAGGCGGCTCGCCGATGGCGTGCGGCTGGCTGACCGACCGGTTCGGCGTGTCGTGGCAGATCGCGCCGGGCAAGCTCATGGGGATGCTGCAGGACGAGGACCCGGTGAAGGCGGCAAGGACCATGCGGATGATGCGGACCATGATCAAGCTGGATATCGCCGCGCTGGAGCGAGCTTATAACGGCGATTGAATGACTGGATTGATCAGCTTGATCATACGGCGCATCAGGCTTGGCCTGCTGCGCCAAAATTTTACGAATTGGGGGCTGCCGGGCAGTTTGCAGAGATGATTCAGTATCAGCTCTCTTGACCACGGCTTACTCTAAGCAAAGTTGACGTCAAACTTACGGCGATACCTGGATTGGCCCTGCATTTGCTTCTGTCTCCACCATTCTTTAACCAGTAGATACATCGAAGACCGGTGTATTGCGGAGTGGGCAAGCGGCAACACATCACCATAGGTCTTATTTGAATCAAGGAAATTCCCAAAAACACTCGGAGACGTGCAGTCGTCTTTCTTAAGGTCTTAAAATTTAACTCAAATTTTGACATTTTGATGTTTTTTCTTCGTGACATTTCGAGTTAATCTGACGGCTCCGCAAATGTTGAAAAACTGGGTCTGTTGGTTCAATCTGAGAGAAGATAAATGTCCAAAGTTTTAGTTGTTCCCGCGGCACGTGTGCAGCAAGGCGGATTGACGCTCTTCATGGCTGGTATCAAGGTCAGGGAGATCGTTTCAGATGGGTTTTTTAATGTAGAGACACTCGATCCAGATGATGGTGCGGATAAGGGGTATCAGCGATTGTTAAATGTTAATCGAGCTAAAAAGCTAGCCGACTACGTTTTAAAGGGGCAGAAGAATCGCGACGCCTTTTTGCCGACATCGATCCTTCTGGCAACTGATAAGTCCGTCGCGTACAACGAAAAAAATAATACTATCGAAATGGACTTGCAACTAGTCGGCCCCTTTAGTGTCGTCGATGGTCAGCATAGACTTGAAGGCTTAAGGATGGCTGCGGAGAGGGATAAGACCATCTTGGATTTTGAGGTGCCCGTCAACATCGCCGTAAATCTTCCAAAAATTGATCAAATGTGTCATTTCTTGATCGTCAATACTACGCAGAAAAGTGTGGACAAAGCAGTGGAGCAGAGAATTATCGCGCGTTTAACCGATGCGATCGCCCCGGCAGATATGCCAAGTTTGCCAAAATGGATATTTAATCGCATCGAAAAAGGCGATGTCGATAAGGCGATCAAAATCGTGGATTATCTGAATGCGACTGCGGAATCCCCGTGGCTTGGCAAGATTCAGATGGCAAATGCCGAAAAAGATAAAAGCACTGTGAATCAAAGATCTTTTATAAAGGCGATTCTTCGATATGTTTTGGTGGCAAATAATCCACTTTCGGTGATCTTTGAAAATCTGGAAGAGGAGAAGGAAGTATTTTTGACCTATTGGAAGGCAATCAAGTCAGTTCTTGATAACGGAAACTCCAGTACCTTGTACAAGAGTAATGGGGTCGATTTATTCTGCAGATTTTCTACGCCGTTTTTCATGAAGCTGCAGAACGCCGGTCGTTTCGATTTCCCGGCGATGGCCACCCTTCTGAGGGCTTGTCTCGATCATGTGGAGGGCGAATACTCAGGGGTGGCTCATCCGGATTGGTGGGTCAAGGGTGGTCGCGCAAGTTTTTTAAATAGTGGTGCTATTCACGTTGTGTTGCAAGAGATGATTCGTGCGCTGCACAAAGTATCACTGGAGCTGCGTCCAGCACGATAGGGAAGTGCCGGGGTGCCGTGCGCAATGGCCGATCATTTTGGCACGCACCCTTTGTTTTGCATGTTCTCGGCTCGTCACTTCTTCCGCTCCACCAGCTTTCCCCCGATAAACCGATGCTCCGGCGAAAACAGCCGCCGGTACGTGAGCACCACCGCGCCGACCGTCCCCAGCGCCGAAGACGCCGCGATCAAAAACATGATCACGATCTGATAGCGCACGGCCTGCAACGGCGATTGTCCCGCGAGCACCTGCCCGGTCATCATCCCAGGCAGGCTGACGAGCCCGACCACGGCCATCTGATTGAGCGTCGGAATCATGCCCGCGCGCACGGCCTGCCGCGCCGGGCCTTGCGCTGCTTCCCAGCGGGTCGCACCGAGCGCGAGCGACATCTCGACCGCGCCGCGCCCGGCGGTCAGCTCCTCGGTCATGCGCTCGATGCCGAGCGACACGCCCGTCAGCGTATTGCCGAGGATCATGCCGAGGATCGGAATCGCGTATTGCGGCTCGTACCACGGATGAATCCGGATCACGACGAAAAGCCCGAACGCGCCGACCAGCCACGAACTCGCCCAGATCGACGCGATGCTGTCGGCGCGTTGCCCGGCGTACGTGCGCCGTCCGCGATTCGAGGCGGAGAAACCGGCGATCAGCGTCATCACCGCCATCAGCGGCAGCACGACATACCAGCGGTCGAATTCGAACACCCAGCCGAGCACATAGCCGATCAGAAGCAGTTGCACGACCGTGCGCACCGCCGCCCACGCGAGCTTGCGCTCCAGATCGAGCCTGAGCGCCACCGAGAGCGCCCCGTTCACGACGATCAGCGCCGCCGACAGTGCGATGTCGAAGAGACTCAGATTCTGATAGCCGCTCATGGCGTGCCCTCATGCGATAAAGCCTCGCTCAGCGTGCCCGCGACCATCGTCAGTTGCCGGTTGCCGACGCGCCGTGCCTGCGCGGGATCGTGTGAAATCCAGATGCGCGCGCGCGCCGGCGCTTCAGCCGCCCACGCGCCAACCAGCGCTTCGATTTCTCGCGCGGAGTCCGGATCGAGCGATGCGGTCGGCTCGTCGAGCAGGAGCACATCGGGCGCGAGTTGCAGGACGCGGATCAGCGCCGCGATCTGGGCCTCGCCGCCGGACAGTTCGCTCGCGCGTTTGTCGAGGAAATCGTCGCCGCGGCTTGCCGCCGCCGCGAGCCGCGCGACCGTCGCGCGATCGAAACGCAGATCGCGGTAGACCTTCAGGCTGAACGGATAGCGCAGATTGTCCTCGACCGATCCGTCGAGCATCGCCGGCCGCTGCGCGATATAGGCGACCTGCCGTCGATACGTCGGCACGCGCGCCCGCGCGATGGGCTCGCCGCGCCACAGAATCCGCCCGGCATCGACCGGATCGAGCAGCGCGAGCGTGCGCAGGAATACGCTCTTGCCGGAGCCGGACGGACCCGTGATCACCGCGCGATCGCCTTCGCGCAGCACGAAGTCGGTCGGGTGAAGAAGGATCGCCCGGCGCACCGGGTCGCGCCGCTCGACGCCGCATGCGGCGATCAGCGCGGCACGCGTGTCGCGCGACGGCGTCGCTGGCAAGGCGTCGAAAGCCTGATGCGGGTTGGGCATGTCGATGGTGTGTGGGGACTGGCGAGCGATCTTAAAGCGAATCGGCCGCGCGCGGGGCGGCGGTCAAAGCAGGCACGCTACATGCTGCGCCGATCGCAACTAGAAAAAACGTTGGAGCCGCCATGGCGCAGGGCCGGAAGATCGGAAAAATTGTGGCATGGTTCTTCGCCATTCTGGCGCTGTTGATCGCCGTGATCGTGGTCGTGTTCTTAACCTTCGACTGGAATCGCGCGCGGCCGTGGGTCGACGACAAGGTGTCGCAGGCCATCGGCCGGCAATTTCACATTACCGGCGATCTCAAGCTCGGCTGGGCGCGCCCGCCGAGCGAAACCGGCTGGAAGCGCTGGGTGCCGTGGCCGCGCTTCACCGCGCAAAAAATCACGGTGGCGAACCCGGACTGGGCGAAGCAGCCCTATTTTGCGACGCTCGACGAAATCGAGTTTCAGGTCGCGCTTTTGCCGCTCCTCGCGCACGACATCGTGATTCCGACCATCAACCTCGTCAATCCGTCGATCGATCTGGAACGCCTGAAGGACAACCGCAACAATTGGACGTTCAAATTCCAGCAGTCGACCGAGCCGTCGACGTGGAATCTCAAGCTGCACGACGTCGCCTTCGCGAAGGGCGCGATCGCCGTGTCGGACGAGATCACGAAAGCCGACATGCAGGCGGTCGTCGATACGCTCGGCCAGCCGGTGGCGAGCGCCGAGGCCGCCTCCGAGGCGTCGGCGGCCTCGGCGGCGTCAGCCGCGGCCGCGGCGAGCGGGGCGCCGGCGAATCCCGCCAGCACGTCGGCGGGCAACAGCATCACGACGAAGAACGGTCCGAAGCCGCCGGTTCCGCCGTATGGCATCGGCTGGACGGTTAAGGGCACCTACAACAAGACGGCCGTGTCGGGCGAAGGCAAGGTGGGCGGCGTGCTCGCGATACAGGACGCCGAGCGGCCGTTCCCCGTGCAGGCGGACGTCCGGATCGGCGACACGCATATCGCGCTCGTGGGCACCGTCACCGATCCGGCACATCTCGCGGCGCTCGACCTGCGGCTCTGGCTGCAAGGCGTGAGCATGGCGCATCTCTATCCGATCACGGGCGTCACGCTGCCCGAGACGCCGCCGTATGCGACCGAAGGACGGCTCGTCGGGCAGTTCAAGAAGGAAGGCAACGTCTTCAAGTACGAGAACTTCACCGGCCGCGTGGGCGGCAGCGACATCAACGGCTCGCTCGTCTACGCGGGACGACAGCCGCGTCCGCTTTTGTCCGGCGAACTGGTTTCGCATCTGCTGCAATTCTCCGATCTCGCGCCGATCATCGGCGCCGATTCGAACGCGAGCAAGGCCAAGCGCGGCGAGGAGAAGAAACAGCCATCGGCGAAGGCGCTGCCGACCGAAGAGTTCAAGACCGACCGCTGGAAGGCCATCGATACCGACGTCAAGTTCACGGGCCGTCGCATCATCAAGGACCCGGACCTGCCGATCACCGATCTCTACACGCACGTCGTGATGAAGGACGGCGTCCTCTCGCTCGAACCGCTCAAATTCGGCGTGGCGGGCGGCTCGCTCGCGTCGAACATTCACCTCGACGGCAGCACGACGCCGCTGAAGGGCCGCGTCTCGACCGAGGCCCGGCATCTGAAGCTGAAACAGCTTTTCCCGAACGTGAAGACGATGCAGTCGGCGCTCGGCGAAGTGAACGGCGACGCGGCGCTCTCGGCGACCGGCAACTCGCCCGCGACGCTCGCGGCGACCTCGAACGGCGAAGTGAAGGCGCTGATCACGGATGGCACGGTCAGCCGTCTTTACATGGAAGCGGCGGGCTTAAACGTGGCGAACGTCGTGTACGAGAAACTCTTCGGCAAGCGCGACGTGAAGATCAACTGCGCGGCGGCGGATTTCGTCGCGACCAACGGCGTGCTGGAATCGCGCGTGTTCGCGCTCGATACCGACGATGCCGTCATCAACATGGATGGCAACGTCGACCTGAAGACCGAGGAAATGGATCTCGCGATCCATCCGCATACGAAGGGCTTTCGCGTGTTCTCGCTGCGCTCGCCGCTCTACGTGAAGGGCACGTTCAAGGACCCGCACGTGGGCGTGAACGCGGGCGCGCTCGCGGTGCGCGGCGCGGCGGCGGTGGGCCTTGGGCTGATCAACCCGTTCGCCGCGCTGATTCCGCTCATCGCGCCGAGCAACAACAAGCCGCTGCCTTGCCAGCAGATGCTCGCCGACATGCGCAATGCGCCGAGCGCGCCGGCCGCGGGCCAGCAGCAGAAGGCGAAGGCGGCGCCGGCGTATATGTCGTCGGATGCGGCGGGCGCATCGGCACCGAAGGCGCCCGCGCCGGCGAGCCCGTCGCCCGCGAGTGCGGCGCAGTACAAGGGGAGCTGAGCACGCGGGGCTTCCTGCACGTCTGATCCTGGCATGGCTGGCGGCCGGCGACGCGAAAGCGTCGCCGGCCGTTTCTTTTCGTGCGTCCGTCGCCGGTGACAGAGCGGAACCCGTCGCAGGCTCGAGTGCGCCACTCGTCGAATCACACATTTTTACGTTTCATTTTCAGCGCCAGATATAGTGCGCGCAGCGCTGTATTACCATACGCATTCCTAATAGAGTTGCCGCAGGCACTGGTTTCATGTGGCCGCAGCCTTTCATCGACCATCGACAACGAATCTCCAAGCCATCATCGACCATGGGAAACCTGAACCGTTTCGTTTTGAACCGCCTCGTCGCCGAACACCGCGTGACGCACCTGATCGAGACGGGCTACGGCCAGGGCACGTCTTGCAACGCGGCGCTCGACGCCGGCTTTACGCAGGCGCTGTCGTGCGAGATCTACGAGCCGCTGTTCGCGAAGGCGCAGCAAAGCGCGCGCGTGCAGGTCATGCACGCCGACAGCCTCAGCTTCCTGCGATCGCCGTCCGTGGTCCGTGCGCTGAGCGATTCCCGCTGCCTGGTCTTTCTCGACGCCCACTATCCGGGCGCCGACCACGGCGGCGAAAGTTACTCGGACACCGGCCGCCCCGCCGATGAACGCCTGCCGCTCTTGGCCGAACTCGAACTTTTGCGCGGAAAAATCGATGACACACTGGTGATCGTCGACGATGTGCGAATCTATCGACGCGATTTCGACGTGGCGTTCGGGCCGTTGCCCGACGCGGTCGAGAACGCGTTTCACAAGGAAACCGAATTCGTCGCGTTGCTCGAAAGCTATCACGCGACGCACAGCGTTCACTGGCATGCGGAAGACATGGGCTATGCGGTGCTCTGGCCGTTGGCGTGGGGCGCGTGCGACCTGACGAAATGGGTGCGTCCCGGCGACCGGACCAGTCCCGATATCCTACATCTTGGCGTGCCCGGTACGACGTGCATGTCGATCAATCGACGCATGCACGACGCGCGCTTCAGCAATCGCTGGCTGGTGGGCAACGGCCTGGATATCGGTGGCGGGCCGGACAGCATCGGGCTGTACCACCGCCTGTTTCCGCGCATGGGCAGCGTGACGGTCTACGACTGGGCGCAGGGCGACGCGCAGTTCCTCGCGAACGTGCGCGACGAGCAATTCGACTTCGTCTATTCGGCGCATTGCCTCGAGCATGTGATGCAGCCGCATGCGGCGATCCAGCAGTGGCTGCGCGTGCTCGCGCCCGGCGGACATCTCGTCGTCACGGTCCCGGACGAGGACATGTACGAGCAGGGCGTCTGGCCGTCGACGTTCAACGGCGACCATAAGCACACGTTCACGATGTTCAAGCACCGGAGCTGGTCGCCGGTTTCGGTCAACGTGCTGGAAATGCTGCAAGGGTTCGATGGCGAAGTCAGCATCGAAAAGGTCGAGCGCCTGACTCAAGGTTTTCTGCCGGGACTTCCGCGCTTCGATCAGACGCGCACCGCATTCGCCGAATGCGGTATCGAATTCGTTGTGAGGAAGCTTTGAGGTGATGCGTGGGCGCGTATGAAATGCGATTGGCGACTCAAACGACGCGTTGCTGCGGACCTGTCCCTATCATCAACCGGCGTCACAGTTCGAGCCTCGGACAGTCACGTAGGCCTTCGCTGCACCCAACTCTCGTATGCGAAAGCTTTTTTTGCCCGCCTTGCGCGGGCTTTTTTTCGCCTGTTGAGGCGACGGCATGTTTCGGCAGAACTATATGAGGAAATTCCGATTCTCCATGATTCGTTGCATCAAGTGCACGACTGAGGAGCGGTTCTAACCTGAACATTCCATCTGGCGCTATTTTGTGGGTTGTTGCAAATAAGCATAACGAACGAACCTCATGAACAAGAACAATTACCGGCTGGTATTCAGCGGTCTGAGAAAGATCCTTGTCGCCGTCGAGGAAACCGAGACAACAACGGGAAAGGGCGCCGGACCGACGACGGCACGCGGGCCGAAATCACACCCTGTGATTTTTTCATTGCGGCAAATCGCTTTCGCCGCGCCGTTGGTCATCCAGACACGCTGAACGCGGCGTCCACTGCAGGTGATGGTCCGGCGCCCGGCATTTCCATCGACGTGAGCCAGATCGGCGGAATGTACGCGAATCGCATCGTGCTGGTCGGCACTCGCGCATATCTGCAGGTGCGTGTGCAACAAGAACAAGACTGGACATTGACAGGAGAAGTATGTCGGAATCTGATCGTTTGAGAACGTATCTGACGGGACGGCAGTCCGCGCACATGAAGTTCACGCCGCGCAAGCCGCAGCAGGTTGACCGGGACACTGGCACTGGAAGGGCGAACCCCCTGCCTGTTGTATCGGTCGTATCGTGGGAAGTGCATGAGGAAATCTGCGAGCCGTACCGGATCAAGGCGGTGATCTCGACGCCAGAACCGGTCAGCAGAAAGAAGGTGCTCGGGCACCTGGCAGAGTTCTCGATCCAGCCCGAGGACGGGCGCGAAATGCGCACATTCAACGGCTTTGTGTCGCGCTTTGATCTGGTATCGGAATCGCGCGATGGTTGTAGCTATCACGTTGTGGTGCGCCAGCGACTCGCCTTGCTTGACGGCCCAAGCAACTGCGTCACCTACCAGCGCATGACATCGTGGGAAATCATCAAAGCTATCCTTGAGCGTCACGAAATCCGCTTCTGGATGCAGATTGAATTCCGCCTGAAACGTGTGCATCCGAGACACGACTTCCGGTTCCAGTTCAACATAGGGGACTGGGCCTATATCAGGCTGGAAATGGAGCAGGCCGGCCTGTTCTGCTTCACGACGGCTGACGAACACGGTGAAGTGCTGGTGATTGCCGATGATGTCGATGGCTACGAGCGGCCCCCCATCATGGTGCTTGACCGTCCCACTGCCGGGTTGTCAACGTTCGAGGAGGCCATCTTTGCCTTCAGGGTGCGTACCCGCACCGTACCTGAATCCTTTGCCGTTGCCGACTACAACCCGGAAAGTGCGTGGGAGGTTCTGCGCAACGAAAGCCGCGTTGTATCGGACGACGAGACGATGGTTGGCACGCCCTACGTGTGGGGCACGCATCATGGAGACGCGGAAGGCGCGAAGCGCGAGGCAAAGTTGCGGCATGAGGCAGCGCTTGCACAGCAGGTTCGCTACAAGGTGAAGTCGACCGTGCTGGCGCTCAGGCCGGGTCGTGTCGTGCGTTCAGACCGGGAGCTTGAAGATACGACATGGGGCATGTTCATTACAAAGGTCGTGCATAGCGGCGCGCGGGACGCCAGCTACATGAACCGCTTTACCGCCATCCCGGCTGACCGTCCGTATCGGATGGCTATCGACGAAAATCGGTGGCCCCGGATACACGGCACACTCGGCGCAACGATCTGTTCTCCGGATAAATACAAATTTGCCTTCCTGACCGACAAAGGGGAATACATTGCGCGCTTTCATTGCGACTTCGGGAACTGGCCCAAAGGTGCGGAGAGCGTACCGTTGCGGCTGGCGAAGCCGTTTTCAGGCAAGAACAACACCGGCATGCACATGCCTGCGCTGGACGGTGACGAAGCCCTAGTCGCGTTTCGTGAAGGCAACCCGAACAAGCCGATCCTGGCGGGCTTCATGCCGAACAGCCAGCGTCCCGACCTCATCAATTCCTCGCGACGGCGTATATCGCGTAATGAAATCCGCACCCAGTCCGGCAACAAGATGTGGATGGATGACTGGGACGATCAGCAAGGGATCGAACTCAGCACGGAGCATTCGGGCCGCTCGCAACTCAACCTCGGATTCATACCAGACCGTGAACTGAAGGAGCGTGGCACGGGTGCTGAACTGAGGACGTCGGGTCACCTGGTCGGGCGCGGCGGTGCAGGTGCGATGCTGACCGCGTACAACCAGGCCGGCGGCAGCGGCAAGGTGCTCGCGATGGATGAGACGGATGCGCAACTGAAGGATCATCAGGTGTTCGTCAAGTCACTTGCTGATTCTGCCGGGGCGTCGAAGGCATCGCCCGCCGACCTGGATGCGCAGAAGGGTATCAACGATGGCCTGAAGGAGCTGAAAAAGCCTGGCGTCCTGGTCACGGGTCCGGGGCCGGTGGGCGTGGCGTCCGGCGATGGTGTGCATCTTGCCGCAGACGGTTCGATCATCGGCACCGCGAAGAAGGGCGTGCATTTCAGTACGCTCAAACGGTTCACGGTCGCTGCGCGTGACATGGTGTCGATGTTCTCGCAGAAGGGCATGAGCCTCATCACGTCGGCGGGGGATTTTGTTGCGCAGGCCCAGCGTGGCCGCATGCAGCTCGCCTCGCAGGAGGATATGTCCGTCGAGTCGGTCAACGGCGTGGTTCACGTGAAGGCGGCGAAGGAAATCATCCTGAACGTGAACGGCACCTACGTGAAGGTCAGCGGGAGCGGCGTCGAGATCGGTTCGCGTGGCGCCGTGCTGTATCGCACGGCTGGCGTGAAGGGGACCGGGCCTGCGCAGATGGATTTGGGCGGTGCGGCTTTCGCTCCGGTGTTCGTACCGTACACGACGAGCTGCGAGGTATGGCGGACCAGTGCTGAATTTCCTGACGCGATGACGCCTGAGACGCAACCCGTAGAGGGACCTGACGCTGTGGCAAATTCGCCATTGAGCGGCTTGAAGTCACTGTTTGCGGGCAACAAGGATGAACAAGCGACGGGAACTGAAGGCGCACCGGCATCGGGAGAATCAGAGGGGCCAGCGCCTATTCCTCAGCTATCCATGCCGGTCAAGATGGACAAGCCTGATCCATGTGGCTCTGGCATTGGCGATTTGAAGCGGGCATGCACGGTGCAGCGGGAAACGCCGTCTTATTTTGGATATGGAAGCGATAAGAGTCAACCGCTGAAAAATCCCGATCAAAGTCGAAAATTAGTTAGCGGGCCAGCGTCCACAACGTGGGCTTTGGAATACAAAGGCAAAGACAAATTGCTTACAGCGACTGTCAAGATCGGCGTGGAGCTTTGGGATATCCTTGCCAAAAGTGCAGATGGTAAATATTTGACTGAACCAGGTGGTGCAAAGGTTTCCTTCCCGTTTGGTTATGACCAAAACGCAGGTCATCGAAGAGATGTGACTTATGAAGAGAAGCCGTTTGACGGTGATGCGTCCATTTTTGATTTTGCAAATGTAAAATCAAGAATTGAATCAGTGCTGAATCAGGGTGGTCATAAACTGATAATGGATTGCCCGAAAGGTGCGGCGTGCGGATGTCGCGTGGCCGTCAAATTTCAGGTCGAATTTAAGATTATTGCACCGGGAAGTCCATATGGAACTTGTGATCAGCAAATCAGAATGTTTATGCGATCATATCGGGCGAATAATCTGAACTGGGGCTACCTAAGCACAAATTTTAAGCAAAGTTCAGTTACCAGATTTTCGGATGATCCGGACGTAAGCAACGTTCAAGCTCATGAGTGCGGGCATCTGTTCGCATATCCAGATGAGTATTTTGAAGATGAAGGTGGCGTGCATAAGGAATACGTATCAAAGGCGCAGGAACTTCGTTTCGATTGGGCTGATGCTATGGCGGGAAAGCCAATATGGAAAATTCACACAGCGACTAATGTAATGGGCTTGGGCTGTAATTTCGCGGCGGCGAAGCCGGGTCAGGCGCCTACTGCGACCATCGAGCCCTATTATTTGGAATACGTGCGATCTGAATTTTCCAAGGGCACTAATAAGAAATGGAAAATCGGCTATGAATAAGTTTGTGTGCAAAGCCCTTTGCTTGTTATGGACTGCCTTCTTGGCTTGCGGCACAAATTACGTGCTGGCGAATGGAGCGGAAATGCAAGAGAATAAGATGTCGGATATTGTCCTGACCGTGAGTAGGGCAGGTGGCCTTAACTTCGGTAATATTTCACTGAGTGTCGATGAAAATGGATTTGCTACTGCGAAAGTATTTCGCGGCTGCGAGCATTGTGCTAACGGCGGAGGTATTTTTAACACCCGTTTGGACTCGGCGAGCATTGATTCAGTGAGAAAATTCAATCAGATTGCTTGTGCGTCAGGAAGCCAGGCTGGGCGTCCATTCGCACCCCAAAGCACGGACCCAGCCGAAACATTCACTTCAGCATGCACGTCTGGCGATGGAACATTCAAATTGATGAATGGCAGCCTGTCTTTAATGCCGAAGGAAACATTCGAAGAGGCGACTAAACTGCTGGGTGAAGTTATCTCCTACGTTGTTAGCAGTGGAAGTAGAAGAGTAAAGCTAAGTATAGACGTCTCATCGATCCAGAGAAGTAACGATGGCTTCCGGGTGGGCGTCGATTTTTATAACGCAGGTGAGCGCGTTATAAAGTTCAAGCGTCCAGATTTGTGGAAGAGTCCTTCCATGAGGAATAGCTTATCGGTGGGCGGGCTTCTCATAAAAAACGGGCAGGAATATGACGGTTTCGATTTTGAGCTGATTACCGCAAGAATTGTCGGAGTTGAATCTGTACCTGAATGGATTTTCTTGCAGCCAAGCGAAAAGAAGACTTTGGTGTTTATAACGAACCCAAACGAGAAATTTGAGGCTGGAGAATACAGATTTGGAGTGGCAGCCGATATGGAACTTACGATCGTGGACAGTGATGGACAGCATGTTGAAAAAGCTAACCTTGTCTCGGATGAAAAATCCTCTCGATCTATTAGCTTCGATCATGCCTACCCGTTGACCCCGCAGGAGCGCGAGCAGTGGGAGGCGACGCATCGCGCCACCATGTCCTCGCAGCCAGTCAAGCCTGGTGAAGCGTTCGCGGAGGATGGCCTGTATCGCGCGGTGGCGCTGATTTCTGGTATCCGCTACCGCAGCCTTCAGGTTAAGCCGTTCAAGGCCGGGGACGTCGCCACTACCGAAAACGTCAAGATGCCGATGGACAACGGGAGCGGCATCAACATCAACGGGCCAGTGCAGTGGGAGTGGCAGGCCACCGCGCCGACACCGGTCAAGCAGTGGTCGTTCGACATGATCGATGACACCCGCCAGTTCTGCGCGGCGGGTTCGACCTGTCCGCGCAGCGGGCGCTGGGTGCCCCGCATCAATGCGGGATCAGATTCCCTGTACCCGGAATACCGCCACGAGCTATCGAGCCTCGTGACGCTGCGGCGCGGCCAGCCGATGCCATTGATCAAAGGTGCGGGGGAGCGGGCTGATTGGGAATGGGTGGGAGCCTGAGATGGGAGCACGCGCCCATATTTACGAAGGCGACTGCACCACCGCGCGCGGGATCGTGACCGATGGCATCGATGGCACCGCCTATAACGGACGCAGGATGGGCTATATCGGCGCACCCGTGACCTGTCCGGCTTGCGGCACGACCGGCAGGATAGGCCGCAACGGTGAGCGCTTCGAACAGGACTGGTACGGCAAGGTGCCCGCGCTGGAGAACGACTTCTGCCTGTGCGCCTGTAATCCGAAACCCCTGCTGCTTGCCTCGCAGCACGAATGGACGGTTGACTGACTGGAGGTTGAATGGTTTTTCGCTGGAACCCGCAGTTCCCGTCCGAGCGGGTGTCATACGAGCCGTTGCCCATCTGGTTCTATCTCGTGCTGTACGTGATTGTCGAGGGTGCCGCCCTCGCAATGGTGGTGCCTGGCCTGCCGAAGACCGGCTCCGTACCTTGGGACAGAGTGCTGCATTACGCGGTCGCGGTGCCGGTTTTCTGTTGGCTGGCACTGAGTTGTCTTGTGCACTGGTTTGCGTATGACATCCCGGCGACGCAGGCCGCAGAACATAATTCGGCGCGCTGGCACCAGATAACCGGCTGGCAGCAGCAAAGCCGCTCGGGCATGGCGGTGCTCGACAGCGTGATCCTCACGCCCGAGCCGGACCTGGCCGAGCGCATGTTGGCACTCGAAGGCACACCGCCCGAGAATCCCGGCAAGGCAATGGAGTTGAGAAGCATCGATGCGGCGGATGATGGCTCGCGTCTGAATCGCCTGCTGGATGCGTTGCTTACGCCGCTGTCCGCGAAGCTCGTGCAGGCGGCGAAAGGCGGATCGTTCGAGATCGTGATGCAGTGCGACTACGAGGCGCTGTGCAGCGAGGTTCTGGCAGCCTGGGGCAGGCTGGAGCTACCGGGCAAACCGGTAGTGCGGTGGCTGGATAACCGTCGCGACGTTGGCTTTGCTGATAAGTGGTTCGAGGACGAGGCCCGCCCCTATTGGTATGAGCAGGACAGGACTCCAAGGTATCGGCTCCTACTCGCTTGGCATCTGAACGACGCAGGACCGGATGAGAAGCCGGAGACCTCGGAAGCGGCGGTAGCACTACTGCTGGGGTCGCCTGCACTCATGGTCGAGAAGCCGGACCTGAAACGCCAGGCGTGGCTGCTGCGCCAGATTACCGGCGACGCCGATCAGGCAGACAGACTGCTTGCCTCGCTGCTCAAGGCCGAACAGGTGCCTAGCGAGCGTATCCGTCACTTCTGGCACAGCGGACTCAAGGGGCTGGCACAGCATGCGACGCTTGGCGCGGTGAGGGAGTCCGGCCTGAAGGTAGAAGCGCACGCGCTCGATCCGGCCATCGGCCCGCAGGCCCCCGTGGCGCGCTGGGTGATTCAGGCGCTGGCCGCGAGGATGGCGCATTTCGGCCAGGGGCCACAGCTCATTGCCCTGCCCCACGAGCAGGGTGTCGCGCTGAATCTGGTGGCGAAGGAACCGGCTCCGGTGGACGTGCCATGGAAGGAGGAATACGGCTACAGGCCGATATTGGGTCCTGAGTTCGGCGTACTCACGTCGGTCTGGACGGTCAACATGCTGCTGTCACCGGACAAGGGCTGGAGTACAACGGACACGATCGTTACGTGTCTCACCGTCTTTTTCATGCTGGCGGTTTTCATCATCCGTCGTCCTGGGCTTTTCTCACGAATGGTCGAATCGACCGTGGACTTTGTGGGGAGCGTTATTGGATTTTGAGAAGAAGAACGACATGCCTAAATATGCACGGTATGCCGCGCCGTTCGAATCACGTGTGCAGTCCCGTGAACGATGGCGCAGGGTCTACATGAAGGTCCGTGTCAGCAAGTGGCTGCTGCTGGCGATGGCATGTGCGGTGCTGCTTGCGGCCTTCGCCTTGTGGGGCTGGTGGGACCGGGCACCGGTCTGGGAATATCCCGTGACCGTAGCGGTGTGCGCGTGGCTCTATGTTGCAGGGGCGATAGCGCTGTCAGGAATCCGCCGCTGGCGGTTCTATGTCTCGACCGTCATGTACATGGAGGCGATTGAGGACGGCCTGTGCAAGGCAGGCCGTTCACCTGGGAGGGGCGCAACCGGTGGTACAGGGAGCATGGTTCACCCTGGCGGCTGCAACCCGTGCCGGAATCCATGCGGGTGCACCAGGGCGCGGAATGGTCGATGCTCTGAAGCTGGGGCAGGACGAGCAAAAATCACAGGGTGTGATTTTGAACTGATGAGGTCGCGCCATGAAGGAACCTGGGAACCAGGACATTGGCAGGTGTGCGTATTTCAAAGAGACGCCGGTATTTGTGCTGGTCCGCTCGCGAGAAGATGGTTCGCTGGACACAGCAGCAAGCATGACCGCTGGCGGGCGCGCGGTAGTGTGCCATCTCTCGTTTGTGCACGCCCTGATTGACCTGGCGTACAGAAGCAGTCAAGGCATGCAGTACTTCGTCCGTGAGGCCAACTCGGTCGATCCTGACGTATTCGCCAATGCGGAAGGGTCGGGATTGATTGCGCAGTTGCGGCTGGCGTGGCCCGCGAAGAACCGGAAGATCGTACTGGCGCAGGGCCGCAATACGGCGACCTGTGCGCGACTTCTCTATCACGGCACGTCCACTGGATTTCCAGCGCGCTTCGAAGTGGACGATGAGGCGATGGAACAGGTTGACCGGTTGCATGAACGCGCGGGCCTTTTCGCTTGGCGGGATACCTATCGCGAACTTTTACAATGGCCTTTCGAGCGCCAGAAGCGGACGCTTGAGTGCGCGCTGAAATCGATGGAAACGGCAGAAGCGCGCCTGATGGAATGTCGGGAAGCCGCACTGTTCGATCCCGAGTTCGGGCAGTGGCACTTTGTGTCGCTCGAAGGACTGTAGGGGGCGTCCTATCATCGCGTCCCATGGGGAACACGTTCACCGTTCCCTAGATCATGTGCAATGCAGCGTCGACAGCCAGCTTGTCCGAGCATTAGACAAGCCACTTGCCGTGTAAGTCCTCGTTAGGGGACGCCGTTAGCTTGAGTCCTCGACGCGACACATGTCTAATACGTAGGACGGTCCCGCCGTAGGGGGACGAAGGTTTCCCCGCACCGCAACGTGTGGGGAAACGTAGGGGAATGGATGTTTGGGGGATCGTGGGGGACGCAATTTTCCCCACACGCCGCCTGCAAAGCCTTATGTGGCGGGGCTGCTTATCAGAGGGTGTGATTTACACACAGGGTTATGCACCGAAGCTGTGGATAATTCCGGCGCGGCCAGGTCGCCCGCGCGACGCCCGCCCAACTGATGCAAAGCGCATCGCGAACGTTTTATCCAGTCGAATCAACGGCATGATGCAATCGCTACGTGCTTGTCCACAGGTCTGTCAACATTCGACGGGGATAACTTGCGCCTTCCGCGAGCGCCGTTGACGCGCTTTCGTGCGGCATCGGTAATCCCTTGTGCATCAGGCACTTGGCGTCGTTGTCCGAAGCTTTTCAACAGACTGGTCCCCATCGGCTGGGGACAACTTTTCCCGTCCGGTCAGTTCATCGCGATGCCGCCTGCGCCATGCCGGCCGGCGACCCCATCGCCTGAAAGAGCGAAGCGGTATCGGTCAGCCGCGCGCTCGCATAGCGGATCGTGTTGAGCTGCGCGTTGCGGTACTGCTGCTCGCTCGCGCGCGCCGCACGCGGCGGCAGGGCGCCAAGCCGCACGCGCCCGGCGGTGTCGTCGAAGACGCCTCGCGACGTGCGGCTCGCCGCATCGCTCGACGCGAGCGCCGCCGCGTCCTGTTCCAGCGACGCAAGCGTATTCGCGACGTTCTGAAACGCCGCGAGCACGGTCTGCTTGTACTGTTCGACGGCGGCGTCGTAGGTATCGAGCGCCGCGCGCCGCTGCGCAAGCAATGCGCCGCCGTGAAAGATCGGCTGCGAGAGCGACGCGCCGATGCTCCACAACGCGCCCGCGCCCGACAGCGCGGTCGGCCAGCTAAAGCCGCCCTTGCCCATCGATGCCGACAGCGACAGGCTCGGGAACAACTGCGCCGTCGCCACGCCGACCTGCGCGGCCGCCGCCTTGAGCGCGGCGTCCGCGGCCTGGATGTCTGGGCGCGTCGCGAGCAACTCCGACGGCACGACCACCGGCACGCTGTCCGGCACCGTGAGGCTCGCGAAATCGAGATCGTCGGGGGCCCGATCCGGCGTGCGCCCGAGCAGGACGGCGAGCGCATGGCGCGTCACAAGCCATTGCGCGCGCAGGCCCGGCAGCGACGCCGCGAGCGATGCCGCGCTTTGCTCGGCACTGAGCGCCTCCGAGCGCGACGCCGAGCCGAGCGCATAGCGGCGTTGTGCGTCGAGCGCGTCGTCGTTGGCGAGCGCGACGAGGCGCTCGGTCGTGTCGATCTGCGCCGCGAGCGCGGCCGCACCGATCGCGCCGGTCACAATGTTGGCGGCGAGCGCGCGGCGGGCGGCGTCGAGTTGAAACGACTGCTGATCGACTTGCGCCGCGAGCGCTGCATTCTCGTAGCGCGCCGCGCCGAACAGATCGAAGGTGTATTGCGCCTGGATCTGGCCCACGAAGAGGTTATAGACGGCGGTCGGCGGCCCGAATTCCGGCACGCCGAGACCGCGCTGGCGCGCGGCCTGGCCGCCGGCATCGATCGACGGCAGCAGTGACGCGCCCACCTGCGCCTTCAGTTGCTCGCGCGCGGCGGCGAGGCTCTTGTCGGCGGCGGCGAGATTCGGGCTGTTGCGCAAGCCTTCGTCGACGAGCGCGTTCAGCGCGTCCGAGCGATACAGCTTCCACCATTCGGGCACCGGTTTCGCCCCGACGTCAAAGCGCTGCGATGCGCCTTGCGCTTCGGCGGTCGCGTTCGGCTGGGCGAGCGCGCCGTAATGCGCGGGCTGCGGCATCGCGGGCGGCGTGCCGCTCGGCCCGAACGAGCAGGCGGCGAGGGCGCAGGCCAACGACGCCGCTGTCACTTTGCAGACCTTCATCATGGTTCGACTCCTTCCGGCGCATCCTCGCCGGGTCGCGCGCGTTCGTCGTTCTTCACGCGAAACGACGCCGCATACAACGCCGGCAGATAAAACAGTGTGAGCACGGTCGCGCTCGTGATGCCGCCCATCAGCGCGGTCGCCATCGGACCGAAGAAGTCGCTGCGCAATAGCGGGATGAGCGCGAGCACGGCAGCGGCGGCGGTGAGCGTGATCGGGCGGAAGCGCCGCACGGTCGCGCCGACGATCGCGTCGAAGCGCTTGTGTCCGGCGGCGATGTCCTGCTCGATCTGGTCCATCAGGATCACCGAGTTGCGCATGATGATGCCGGACATCGCGATCACGCCGAGCATCGCGACGAAGCCAAAGGGCTTGCCCAACGCGAGCAGCGCCGCGACCACGCCGATCAGCCCGAGCGGCGCCGTGAGCACCACCATCATCACGCGCGCGAAGCTTTGCAACTGGATCATGAGCAGCGTCAGCACGACGATCACCATGATCGGCATTTGTGCGTTGATCGAGCTCTGTCCCTTCGCATTTTCCTCGACCGGCCCGCCGACTTCGATCCGGTAGCCGACCGGCAGCGTCGAGCGCAAGGTGCTGTCGAGCTTCTTGTCGATCGCGTTGGTCACGTCGATGCCCTGCGCGCCCGCCTTCACGTCCGACTGCACGGTGATGGTCGGCTGCCGGTCGCGTTCCCAGATCACGCCGTATTCGAGGTCGTTGACGACGTGCCCGAGCGTGCCGAGCGGCACCGGACCGTTCGGCGTCGGCATCGCGAGCGTCGCGAGCCGCGACGGATCGACGCGTTCGGCGAGCGGCGCGCGCAGGTCGACGCCGATCAGCTTGTCGCGCTCGCGATACTGCGTGACCGTGTAGCCCGAGAGCGACATCGCGAGAAAGCTCGACACGTCCTGCGAACTCACGCCGAGTTCGCGCGCTTTCTTCTGGTCGACTTCGAAGCGCACCGAGCGCTCGGACGGCTCGTCCCAGTCGAACTGAACGTTGGTCGTGCGCGAGTCGGCGCGCATGTCGGCGGCCACTTGCTCGGCGATCTTGCGCACGGTCGCGATGTCGTCCCCGGAGACGCGCAACTGCACCGGATAGCCGACCGGCGGCCCGTTTTCGAGGCGCGAGAGACGCGTGCGGATCGCGGGGAATGTGTCGCGCAGCGTCGGTTCGAGCCATTGCGAAAGCTGCTCGCGCGCTTCGACCGTCTTCGCCGTGATGACGAACTGCGCGAAGTTCGGCTGCGGCAATTGCTGGTCGAGCGGCAGATAAAAACGCGGCGCGCCGGTGCCGACGAAGCTCACGACGTGGTCGATTTCCGGCCGTCCTTCGAGCGTCTTCTCCAGCCGCTTCGCTTCACGCAGCGTGGCATCGAACGAGGCGCCTTCCTGCAGCCGCACGTCGACGAGCAGTTCCGGCCGGTTCGAACTCGGGAAGAACTGCTGCGGCACGAAGCCGAAGCCGCCGAGCGCGATCACGAACAGCACGACCGTGACGATCAGCACGACGAAGCGCCGCTCGACGCACCACGTCACCCAGCCGCGCAGGCGGGCGTAGAACTTCGTGTCGTAGATGTCGTGTTCGTGATCGTCGGGCAGATGCGCCTCGTGCGCCTCGCGCTTCCTCTCGGGCAGCAGCTTGTAGCCGAGCAACGGAATCAGCACGACGGCGGCGAGCCACGACGCGATCAGCGCAATCGCCGACACCTCGAAGATCGAGCGCGTGTATTCGCCGGTGCTCGATTTCGCGAGCGCGATCGGCAGGAAGCCCGCGACCGTGACGAGCGTGCCGGTCAGCATCGGGAAGGCCGTGCTCGTGTACGCGTAGGCCGCGGCGCGCGTGCGGTTCCAGCCCTGTTCGAGCTTCACGGCCATCATCTCGACGGCGATGATCGCGTCGTCCACGAGCAGCCCGAGCGCGAGGATCAGCGTGCCGAGCGAGATCTTGTGCAGGCCGATATCGAAGAAATACATGAAGAGCGCGGTGACCGCGAGCACGACCGGAATCGAGATCACGACGACCATGCCCGTGCGCACGCCGAGCGACACGAGACTCACGACCAGCACGATCGCGACTGCTTCGGCGACCGCCTCCAGGAAATCGTCGACGGAATGCGAGACCGCATGCGGCATGCTCGACACCTCCGCGAGTTTCAAACCCGCGGGCAAGTGCGCGCGCAGATCGGCGGTCTTCGCGTCGAGCGCACGGCCGAGCCGCACGACGTCCTGCCCCGGCTGCATCGTGATGCCGATGCCGAGCACGGGTTGGCCGCCCAAGCGCATTTGCGTCGCGGGTGGATCGACATAGCCGCGCTTGATCGTCGCGATGTCGCCGAGACGAAACGACCGGCCGTTCACGCGGATCAGCGTGTCGGCGAGCGCCTTCATGTCGGTGAACTGGCCGCTCGGGCGCACGAACACGCGATCGACGGGCGTGTTCATCGTGCCCGCCGGCGCGACCGCGTTCTGTCCGTTGATCGCCTCGGCAATCTGTTGCGGCGAGATGTTCAGGCGCGTCAACTGCGTGTTCGGAATATCGACGTAAATGCGCTCGTCCTGATCGCCGAAGTAATCGACCTTGGCGACGCCCGGCACGCGCAGCAGCACCGCGCGCAACTGATCGGCGTAGTCGTGCAGTTGCGCGGGCGAGAAGCCGTCGCCTTCGAGCGTGTAGATGTTGGTGTAGACATCGCCGAATTCATCGTTGAAGAAGGGGCCTTGCACGCCCTGCGGCAGCGTCGCCGCGATATCGCCGACCTTCTTCCTTACCTGATACCACTCTTCGGGCACTTCGCTCGGCGGCGCGCCGTCCTTCATCGTGAAGAACAAGAGCGATTCGCCGGGGCGCGAGTAGCTGCGCAGGAAATCGGTCGACGGCGTTTCCTGGAGCTTCCTCGCGATGCGGTCCGTGACTTCTTCCTGCACCTGGCGCGCGGTCGCGCCCGGCCAGAACGTGCGGATCACCATCACGCGAAACGTGAACGGCGGGTCCTCGGACTGCGCGAGCCGCGTGTAGGCAATGATGCCGAAGATCGTCGCCATCGCGATCAGGAAGACGACCAGCGCGCGATGCCTGAGCGCCCACGCCGACAGATTGAAGCGGCCTTCCTCGTGGCGGTAGTCGTCGTTGTTCTGCTGCGGCTCGCGCGTGCTCATGACGCGAAGTCCTCGCGATGCAGCGGGGCGACGACCCGCACTTTCTCGCCGGCGGAAACCGTATGCACGCCTTGCCACACGACGCGCTCGCCCGCGTTCAGCCCGCGCGTGACGGTGACGGTGCGCTCGCCATAGCGCGCGACCTCGACGCGGCGCAGTTCGAGCGCGTTATCGCTTTTCACGACCCAGACGGCGGGCGCTTTGTCGTCGTGGAAGAGGGCCGTGGAGGGCAGCGTGAAGACGCCGGCGTGCGGCGTCGCGACGGCTTGCGCGAACGTGACGTCGGCGGTCATGCCGAGGCGCACGTCGGGCGTCGGCGCTTCGAGCGTGAGCTTCGCGCGATAGGTGCGGCTCTGCGGATCAGCGGCGGGCGACAGTTCGCGCACGCGCGCGGCGAACGACTTGCCCGGCAGCGCGCCGAGCGTGACGCTCGCGCGCGCGCCGACCGTGAGCGCGGACAGCGCGCTTTCGGGGACGTCGCAGACCACGTCGATGTCGCCGTTCCACGCGAGGTTGTAGACGGGCTGGCCGGCGGTGACGTTCTGGCCGGTATCGGCCTGCTCGGACGTGACGACGCCCGCATGATCGGCGATGAGCGTCGTGTACTTCAGCTGATCGGCGGCGAGCCCCGCCTGCTGCTGCGCCTGATTGAGCTGCGCGATGGCCGTGGCATACGCGTTTTGCGTCTGCTCCAGCTGTGCCGCGGCGATCAGGTTCTCGGCGGCCTGAGCGCGATCGCGATCGAGTTGCTGTCGCGCGTAGACGGCCTGGTGCTGGGCGGCTTCGAGCTGCGCGGCGGCGCTGGCGGCGTTCTTCGACGCATCTGCGGGATCGAGCTTCGCGACGATCTGTCCGGCTTTCACGGTATCGCCGAGCCGCACGCGCCGCTCGGTGATCTTCCCGCCGACGCGAAACGAGAGCGGCGTCGAATAGCGCGATTCGATCTGACCGGGAAGGGTGGCGCGCGGCGGCTGTCCATCGGCCTCGGCGGCCACGGCGACGACCGGCCTTAACGCGGGTGCCGGCGCTTCCTTCTTGCCGCAGGCGGCGAGCACGACGAACGTAAAGAGAAGGGAGGCACCAGCCAGCGCGCGGATTCGGTTCGACGGAAGCACGCAGTGAGAAGAATTCACGGAAGACCTCGACGCCGAAGGCGGGATCAGGCGGCTCGAAAACCTTGGCGCGGGGCGCGCGGCGGTCGATTTCGAGACACGGGGGATGCATGAAGGAGCACGGCAAGCGGCCGGAACGCCAATGACGACGGGCTTTCCGGCGATACACCGGGCAATGCACGATGAATTCTAATACAGGTATGTATCCTAATGCAAAGCTGTATCAAAAACGATTCGAAAGAGGGTTGGATGCTAAACTCGACGCATGAAACCCATTCGCCTCACGCGTGAACAAAGTCGCGACCAGACGCGCCAGCGTCTTTTCGACGCGGCGCTCACGACATTCATGAACAAGGGATTCGGCGTGACGAGCGTCGAAGATATCGCGGCCGCGGCGGGCTACTCGCGCGGCGCGTTCTACTCGAATTTCGGCAGCAAGTCGGAGTTGCTGCTGGAACTGCTCAGGCGCGATCACGACGCCACGATGGGCCGCATGCGTTCGATCTTCGAAGACGGGGAGGCCACGCGACAGGACATGGAAGCGCGCGTGCTCCAGTACTACAGCGAAATTTATCGCGAGAACAAATGCTTTTTGCTGTGGGCCGAGGCGAAGCTGCATGCGAGCCGCGACGCGGCTTTTCGCGAGCAGTTCAACGCGTTCATGCGGGAGTTGCGCCAGACCACGACCGATTACATCAGCGCATTTTCGGAGCGCGCCGGCACGCCGCTGCCGATGCCGGCCGAGCAGCTTTCGCTCGGCCTGATCGCGCTATGCGATGGCGTTCAGTTCTTCTATTCGTCGGACCCGCAGGCGGTGCCCGCCGACTTCGCCGAAGCCGTGCTCGCGGGCTTTTTCAGACGTGTGGTGTTCGGCGCAAGCTGAGCGCCCTAGATTGACAGACCCGGTCCGCCATTGCCGCCGAGCAACTGCTCGACGGCATCGGCGTCGGCGTAATCCTGCTCGGGCAGCGCGTCGAATACGGTGATGACGTCGTTGCTCACGCCCGCTTCGCGCGCGGCATCGACGATCGCATCCTTGTTCGCCGGAAAACGCATGGCGCGCAGCACCTGCACGATTTCATCGTTGATCGGCTCGTCGTTCAAGGCGTGTTTGGGCGTGTCGGTCATTCGAATCGTTCCGGTGGTTGAAGTTGCGCGTCAGGTCTGCACCTGCACGGGCTGGCTCGCCATGCCGCGGCTCGGCGCGCGCGGCTTCGGAATCTTGACGTGGCGCCAGCGCGCGTGATCGAGATCCTGCGCCGTAATGTCCGGCGCGGGCGCCGAGACGGGCGCGGCGTTCGCGCGCAGTGCGGCGCGCATCGCGGTGGTCGCGGTCGCGGAATCGGTGTCGCTCGTGTGAAGCGGCGCCGCGTAGCACGACACGGAAACCAGAGCCATCGACAACATCGTTGAGGTTTTCATCGCTCAACCCCTCCTGACGTAAGCAGCGAGAAAGCAACGAGCAAAGGCTGTGCCAATCGCATCCATGCCGCTTCGCGCCGCGCGAAAACACTAACTGTTTACAACGCGCGGAACGTGGTCGAACGGGAGCGCGGCGAACACACTTCGTGTGAGTTCTGAAGTGCGGCCGCAGCGATGCCCGGCTGCATGCGGCTAGGCCGCCAGGCACCCGCGCGCTGCAAATTTGCACACTCGCGCAAGTTCAGCGCGTCGTCGGGTTCAGACGGAAGTATGCGTCGAGAAGCGAGGTCTTGTACACGACGCCGAGCAGGAGCGGCTCGGCGCGCCGCTCGATCACCGGCAGCCGCTCGCCCTGGAACGCGAGGAAGTGCTGCAGCGCCTCGCCGAGCGACATGTCGGGCGTGAGCACGTCGAAGTGCGGCTGAAGATAGTCGCGCGCGGTTTTGGTGTCGGTGTCGCGCTCGTCGAGCAGGTCGGAGGTGATGTCCTTCAGCGCGACCACGCCCTGGAAGTGCTCGCCCTCGTCGACGACATACAGATACTTCACGGGATATTCGAGGAACACGCGCGTCATTTCCTTCACGTTCGCCGTGAGCGGAACGACGGTATCGGCGGGCTTCACCAGTTCGCGCATCTGCGTGGCGGCGAGCCGCGTGCGCTCCTTTTCGTCGCGCGTGCGGCGCAGCGTGACTTCGTACATCGACGTCTGTTCGGAGGTGCGCGCGATGAAGTACGCCACCACGCACGAGAGCATCAGCGGCAGCACGACCTGGTACGAGAGCGTCATCTCGAAGATCATCAGGATCGCCATGAGCGGCGCATGCGTCGCGGCGGCGAGAAACGCGCCCATGCCGACCATCGCGTAGGCGAAGGGTTCGGAGGTCGAGTCCGGCCAGATCGTGTGCGCGGCGATGCCGAAGAGACAGCCGAGCACGGCGCCCACGAAGAGCGTCGGCGTGAAGACCCCGCCGACCGCGCCCGATCCCGTGGTCGCGGCGGTCGCGATGATCTTGAAGACGAGCACGGTGAGAAGGGCGGTCCAGGTCCAGGGCGTGTGCAGCAGCGAGTTCACGACTTCGTAGCCGTTGCCCCAGACTTCCGGCCACCAGATCGAGATCACGCCGACGATGAGCCCGCCCAGCCCGAGCCGGAGCGGCAAGGGCAGCGGCAGGAGCGCGAAGCGCTTCTTCGAAGCGGCCAAAAGCCGCAGGAAATGCGGCGCGAGCGCGCCGCACAGGAGCCCGAGCACGACGAAGAGCAGCACTTCGACGCCCGTGATGGTCGGGAAGACGGGCATCTCGTAAGGCGGACGGTAGCCGGCGAACTCGCGCATCGTGATGTTGGCGACCACCGACGCGACCACGATCGGCCCGAAGCTTTCCATCGCGATCGAGCCGAGCACGATTTCGGTGACGAAGAACGCGCCTGCGATCGGCGCGTTGTACGCCGAGGTGATGCCGGCGGCCGCGCCGCACGCGACGAGCAGCCGCAGGCGCGGGGGATCGAAGTGGACCCAGCGGCCGATCAGCGAAGCCGAGAGCGCCGCGAGCTGCACCATCGAGCCTTCGCGGCCGATCGAGCCGCCGCTCGCGATCGTGAAGAGCGACGACAGACTGCGCCAGAGGCTCTGCCACACGGGCACGGCGCCGTCGCCGATGGTGACGGCTTCCATGTAGTCGGCGTGAGTCTGCTTCGGCGCGCGGCGCCGCGCGATCAAGAGGCACACGCCCGCGACCAGTCCGCCCGCCGCGGGCAGCGCGACGCGCACCGGCCACGGCAGGCGCTTCGCCATCTCGACGAAATTGCCGGCTTCGCCGCCGAACGCCCGTTGCAATTCGTCGATGCCTTCGCGAAACGCCGCCGTCGCGAACGCCCCCGCGACGCCGACGATCACGGCCCACACGAGCATCGTGTGATCGTCGGAGAGCCGGAAGAGCTTTTGCGCGCGCGTGCGCAGTTTGAGCAGGAATGAAAGCACGTGGACGGACGTATTCGGGCTGTTGGGCGAGCGGTTGAGATCGATTCAGGACCAGGCGCGCCGCAAGGATAGCATTGGCATGCCACACGCACGAGCCATGCTGCGGTGCGGTTCGCGCGGACAAAAAAAGCCCGGCGCTTCGACGCGCCGGGCGGCCGGACTCAGGCTGCGCGCGTCACCACGTCGGCGCGAACGGCGGATTCGCGTGGCGCTTGCCTTCGTCGAGAGCGTCGATGCGGGCGATGTCGTCGGCGTCGAGCGTCAGTTTCTGCGCATCCCAGTTGACCTGCTGGTGCTCCGGATTTGTCGATGCCGACAGCACCACGATCTCCCGCGACAGGAGCCACGCGAACGTCACCTGCGCGGGCGTCGCGCCGTGCTTCTTCGCGATGTCGGCGAGCGTGGGGTCGGTGTGCGCACGGCCTTCGCCGAGTGGCATGTACGCCGTCACTTTCACGCCGAGCTTCTGCGTCGCCTCGACGAGCGCGCGGTTCGCGAGGAACGGGCTCACTTCGAACTGGTTCGTCACGATGGCGTCGCCGCCCGGCGCAGCGAGCGCTTCTTCGAGCAGCGGCGCCGTGAAGTTCGACACGCCGTAGTGGCGGATGAGGCCGAGCTGCTGCGCTTCCTGGAACGCGGCGAGCGTTTCGCCGATGGGCACGACGCTATCGGGCGACGGCCAGTGAACGAGCGCGAGGTCGATCGTGCCGATGCCGAGCTTGCGATGGCTTTCCTTCAGGCTCGCGATGAGATCGTCGCGGCGCAGGCGTTCCCACCAGACTTTCGTCGTGACCCAGACGTCCTCGCGCGGAATGCCCGAATCGCGCACGCCCTGGCCGACTTCGGCTTCGTTGTCGTAGTACTGCGCGGTATCGATGTGACGATAGCCGAGTTGCAGTGCGCTCTTCACGGACTGCGCGGTCTTGCCGGCCGCGACACGAAATGTGCCGAGACCGAATGAGGGAATCGTTTCGATCATGCATGGCTCCTGTGTCGACCAGAGTTGGCGCTTCAGCGCCTTACTCTGGTCCCATGCCACAGCGTGGCGGTCGACCAGAGTTGGCGCTTCAGCGCCTTACTCTGGTCCCATGCCACAGCGTGGCGGTCGACCAGAGTTGGCGCTTCAGCGCCTTACTCTGGTCCCATGCCACAGCGTGGCGGTCGACCAGAGTTGGCGCTTCAGCGCCTTACTCTGGTCCCATGCCACAGCGTGGCGGTCGACCAGAGTTGGCGCTTCAGCGCCTTACTCTGGTCCCATGCCACAGCGTGGCGGTCGACCAGAGTTAGTGCTTCAGCGCCTTACTCTGGTCCCATGCCACGTAGTGGCGAAATGCAGCTAAGGCGATCGGCGATTACTTCGCGTCCTGATCGAGTTCGGGATAGTGCCTGAAGATGCCCGATTCGTTGAACGCGATGCGCCGCTCGGAATCGACGTACGCCGCGATGTTCGGCCGCGCGAGCACCGCATCGTGCAGGGCCGCCACACGCGGATAGTGCTGGCCGAATTTTCGCATCGCGCGCGGAAAGGCGTAGTGCAGGCCGTCGACGAGCTGGAACATCGAGAGGTCGACATACGTCGTCGACTTGCCGACCATCTGCGTGTCGCCGTCGGGGTTCTGCTTCAGCACGCGCTCGAAGTAGCCGAAGAACTTCGGAATGCGTTGCTCGATGAAGTTCTTCGAGCGCACCTTGGCGGCCTCTTTCTGGTCTTCGTAATACAGATCCGTGGCAAGCGGATGATGCGTGTCGTGGACTTCGGCGACCACATCGGCGATCGTCAGCTGCATGCCATGCGCGACGTAGCGCAAGGCCTCGTCCTTCGGCGCGAGCCCGAGCTTCGGCCCGAGATACAGCAGGATATTCGCGACGTGCGGCACGATCAGTTCGCCGTCTTTCAGGAACGGCGGCGCGAACGGGATGTGCGCTTCGGTCTTGCTGTTCAGAAGCTTCATCATGGCATCCGTGCCGAGACCGTCCTTCTTTGCGCCGCGCGCGACGTCGATATAGTCGGCGCCTGCATCTTCCAGCGCGAGCCGGACGAATTCTCCGCGGCCCTGCAGGCCGTCCCAGTAATACAGTTCGTAGGGCATGGGCAGTTCCTCCTCGTTCATGCGCGGCGGACGCTTCGCGTCGCGCGCAAACTTGCGGTTCAGCAGGGTCCGTGCCATACAACGCGAAAGCCCCGCGCGAGGGCGGGGCGTTCTTGTTTATCCGACCAAGCCGGCGTTCAGCCGAAGAGCCGCTCGACGCCGAGCGTGATCGCAAGCCCGCCGCCGATCAGCCAGACATACAGGATCGCACCGGTCGCCAGCGCGCGGGGGCCCGCCTGGCGAATCTGCGCGATGCGCGTTTCCATACCGAGCGCGGTCATTGCCATCGTGAGGGCGAAGGTGACGAGCATGTTGAGCGTGCTGGTCGCGGTGTCCGGGAGGATGTGCAGCGAATTCACGATCACGAGCGCGAGGAAGCCGAGCGCGAACCAGGGCACCGCGAGCTTGCCGCCCTTGCCGCCGGCGCCGGCCGCAGCGCGCGAGCGGTTCAGCCACAGCCCGAGCCCGAGCAGCACGGGCACGAGCAGCATGACGCGCGTCATCTTGACGATGGTGGCGATGTGCGTCGCTTCCGGGCTCACGTTGCTCGCCGCGCCGACCACCTGCGCCACTTCGTGGATCGTGCCGCCGAAGAAGAGACCGGCGCCGAGCGTATCGAGATGGAGCCACCCAGCGTGCATCGCGATCGGATAGAGGAACATCGAGAGCGTGCCGAACAGCACGACGCTGCCGACCGCCATCGCGCTCTGATGCGGCTTGGACTGCAACGTCGATTCGAAGGCGAGCACGGCGGCCGCGCCGCAGATCGCGCTGCCGGCGGCAGTGAGGAGCGCGGTGTCGCGGTCGAGTTTCATCAGCTTCATGCCGGCCCAGGTGCCGATCGCGAGCGTGCTCACGACGATCAGCACCGACACCGTGACGCCCGCGAATCCGACCTGCGCGATTTCCTGCAGGCTCACGCGCAGCCCGAAGAACGCGACCGCGATACGCAGCAGCTTCCGCGCCGAGAAGTTCACGCCCGCAGCCCAACTGGCCGGCATGCCGTCGCGCAGCGCGTTGCCGTACAGGGCGCCCGCGACGATGCCGACGATCAACGGGCTGATTCCCAGTCCGGCGATGGCGGGTATCGACGAGAGCCGGGTGACGGCGGCGGCGAAGAGCGCGACGAAGAGAATGCCGTTCAGCTGGCCGCGTGTGGACGGTTTGCTGGCGACGAGAGTCTGGGCGGGATGGACAGTGGACATGGCGGGTCGGAGTTTTATTGCGATGCGCCAATCCTAACTTTGATATATGGATATGAAAAATCGTGATTTAGAATGTAAAGTATCGGCTGGACCGATATTTATAACGACATGACCCCCGATCAGCTTATAACGTTCGCGACGGTCGCCGAATTCGGCAACATCAGTCGCGCGGCGACGGCGCTGCACCTCTCGCAGCCCGCCGTCTCCGGTCAGTTGCGGCAGTTGCAGGACGAGTTCGGCGAAGCGCTTTATCAGCGCGACGGCCGTGGCGTGCGGCTCACCGCGGCCGGCGAACAGCTCGCGGAGTACGCCGCGCGCATCCGCGAGACGTATCGGCAGGCGCATGCCTTTCGCGACGCGCTGCGAGGCCTCGAGCGCGGCACGCTGCGCATCGGCGCGAGCACGACGCCGGCGAGCTATCTGCTGCCGTACCTCATCGCCGCATTCCACGGCGAGTTTCCCGACATCGCGATCACCACGATCGACGGCAACACGTCGGATATCGTCGCGGCGCTGCCGGGGCTCGACATCGCGATGATCGAAGGACCGGTGGGCGTCGATCTGCCGCCGGGCACGGGCGTCACGCCCTGGCGCGAGGACGAGATCGTCGCGATCCTGCCGGCTTCGCATGCGCTCGCGCCGGAGCGCGGCGAGGCCTCGCTCGACGCGATTTCCGCGCATCCGCTCGTGTTGCGCGAAAGCGGCTCGGGCGTGCGGCAGATCGTCGAGCGCGCGTTCGCCCGCGCGGGCGCGCCGATGCGCATCGCGCTCGAAATCGCGGGCGTCGAGGGCGTGAAGGAAGCGGTGCGGGCGGGCATGGGCATCGGTTTCGTATCGGCGATGTCGATCCGCCACGAAGACGACGCGCTCAGGCGCCTGCGCATCGCGCCCGAACCGCTCACGCGCCGATTTTCGATCCTGCTGCCGCATTCGGCGGCGCCGTCACGGGTAGCCGCGCGCTTTCTGGAGCTGTGTCTCGCCGAGGCGAAATCGGGCTAGGGAATTCCACTATGGCGTGCGCCCGGCGACCGGGCGCACCATTCGTTTCGAGACGGACGCCTTGGCGTCTTTTTTAAAACCTGTGGATGGAACCGGTTCCATTGGTTCCAGATGCGCGAATCGAGTGAGATTTCCGTGAGTGAGCTTCAATCCGACCAACAAGCCGAAGTGGTGATCGTCGCCAGCGCGTTCGGCGCCGATGCCATCCGGCGCGACGGCCACGCGGTATGGGCGGCCGTGGCGGCGCGCGCGGGCGCGAGCGGATTCGAAGTGCGCCGCGAACTTTTCGCGCGCTACGCCGACGCCACGCCCGACGCGTTGCGGCGCCTCGGCGAGCAGATCGCCGCGCTCGGCCTGTGGGCGGTTTATTCGACGCCCGCGACGCTTTTCGCGGCCGACGGCTCGCTCGATCTGGCCGCGCTGAAACCCGCCATCGACGAAGCCGCGGCGCTCGGCGCGCGTATCGTGAAGCTGCAACTGGGCGGCACGGAACACGGCACCGCGACCGATGCCGCCACGCTCGATCGCGCGCTGTCAGCGATAGCGGATTCGCGGGCGCGCGTCGTGGTGGAAAACGGCCAGTTGAAGGCGGGTGGCACGATCGGCGCCTTTTCCGCGCTGTTCGACGCGCTGCCGAAGGACTCGCGCACGCTCTCGATGACCTTCGACACCGGCAACTGGCTGTGGGCGGGCGAGAATCCGGCCGAAGCCGCGCGGCGCCTCGCGCCGCACGTGAGCTACGTGCACTGCAAGGCCGTGACGGGCGAGGGCGCGCGGCGCTTCGCGGTCGCGCCGGGCGCCCGCGACGTGCTGTTCGCGCATCTGCTGAAACTGCTGCCGCGCGATGTACCGCGCGGCATCGAATTCCCGTTCGACGCCGCCGCGCCCGAAGCCGACGCGTCCGCGAAAGTCGCGTGGCTCGCCGCCGCGTGACCGAAACATCGATCCCTGGAGACAAACCATGCAGGCAAAACCCGAGGCGCTCGACGTCGTGACCTACGGCGAAGCGATGACGATGTTCGTGGCCGCCGAGACCGGCGACCTCGCGAAAGTCGGCCAGTTCACGAAGCGCGTCGCGGGGGCGGACCTGAACGTCGCGATCGGCCTGTCGCGGCTCGGCTTCAAGGTCGGCTGGATGAGCCGCGTGGGGCGCGATTCGTTCGGCCGCTACGTGCTCGACGTGCTGGCCGCCGAAGGCATCGACGCGCGCTGCGTGACCGTCGACGAGCGTTATCCGACGGGCTTTCAGCTGAAATCGAAGAACGACGACGGCAGCGATCCCGCGGTCGAATATTTCCGCAAGGGCTCGGCGGCGAGCCATTTGTCGGTCGCCGATTACGTCGCCGAGTACGTGACCGCCGCGCGCCACCTGCACCTGACGGGCGTCGCGCCCGCCATTTCCGCAAGCTCGCACGAACTCGCGTTTCACATGGCACGCGAAATGCGCGCAGCCGGCAAGACGATTTCCTTCGATCCGAACCTGCGCCCGACGCTCTGGCCGTCGCGCGAGGCGATGGCGGAGTCGCTCAACGCACTCGCCGCCCTCGCCGACTGGGTGTTGCCGGGCGTCACCGAAGGACTGACACTCACGGGGCACACGAAGCCTGAGGACATCGCGCGCTTTTACCTCGATCAGGGCGCGAAGGGCGTGATCGTGAAGCTCGGCGCGGACGGGGCGTATTTCCGCACCGCCGATGGCGATGCGGGCATCGTGCCGGCGGTTCCGGTCGCGAAGGTCGTCGATACGGTCGGCGCCGGCGACGGCTTCGCGGTCGGCGTGGTGAGCGCGCTGCTCGAAGGACGCGACATCCGTCATGCGCTTCTGCGCGGCAACCGGATCGGCGCGCTGGCGATCCAGGTGATCGGCGACAGCGAAGGACTGCCCACGCGCGCCGAACTGGACACGCTGGAAGAAACTGAGACATCCATCGAGAAGACGGCACGAGCCGCACTCAACCTGGCCTGACCGATCCGACTCGAACGGAAACTGGAGAGACACGATGCAAACCACGACACCCCCGAAACTCGCCGTGCGCCGCTGGTGGGCGATCATGCCGATCGTCTTCATTACCTACAGCCTCGCGTATCTCGACCGCGCGAACTATGGCTTTGCCGCGGCGGCCGGCATCAATCACGACCTCGGCATCAGCAAGGGGTTGTCGTCGCTGATCGGCGCGCTCTTTTTCCTCGGCTACTTCTTCTTCCAGATTCCGGGCGCGATCTACGCCGAACGGCGCAGCGTGAAGAAGCTGGTATTCGTGAGCCTGATCCTGTGGGGCGGATGCGCCGCGCTCACGGGCATGGTGAGCAACATTCCATCGCTGATGGCGATCCGTTTCGTGCTCGGGGTCGTCGAGGCGGCCGTGATGCCGGCGATGCTCGTCTTCATCTCGAACTGGTTCACGAAGTCCGAGCGTTCGCGCGCCAACACGTTCCTGATTCTCGGCAATCCGGTGACGGTGTTGTGGATGTCGGTCGTATCGGGGTATCTGGTGAATTCCTTCGGCTGGCGCAACATGTTCATCGCGGAAGGGTTGCCGGCCGTGGTGTGGGCGGTGATCTGGTGGTTCATCGTGCAGGACAAGCCCGCGCAGGCGAAGTGGCTGAGCGCGCAGGAAAAGTCCGACCTCGATGCGACGCTACGCGCCGAGCAGGCCGCGATCAAGCCGGTGAAGAACTATGGCGAGGCGTTTCGTTCGCCGGCGGTGATCAAGCTGTGCGCGCAGTATTTCTGCTGGAGCATCGGCGTATATGGTTTCGTGCTGTGGCTGCCTTCGATTCTGAAGAACGCTTCGAGCTTCGGCATGATCGAGACGGGCTGGCTTTCCGCGATGCCGTACCTGGCGGCGACCATCGCGATGATCGCGGCGTCGTGGGCTTCGGACAAGCTGAACGCGCGCAAGGCGTTCGTGTGGCCGTTCCTTTTGATTGGCGCGCTTGCGTTTGCCGGATCGTATCTGCTCGGCTCGACGCATTTCTGGGCATCGTATGCGTTGCTCGTGATCGCTGGCGCGGCCATGTATGCGCCGTATGGGCCTTTCTTTGCGATCGTGCCGGAGTTGCTGCCGAAGAACGTCGCTGGCGGCGCGATGGCGCTGATCAACAGCATGGGGGCGCTCGGGTCGTTCGTCGGATCGTATGTCGTCGGGTATCTCAATGGCGCGACCGGGTCGCCCGGGGCCTCGTATGTGTTCATGAGCGCGGCGCTCGTTGCTGCTGTGGTCCTGACGCTGGCCGTGCGGCCTCAAGCTGCTGCTTCGGGGTCTGCGAAGCTTGCACATTAGTGGCCGACTGGCGTGTTGTTGAACGCCGCTTGATGTTTCTGGGCTTCTATGGAACTTGCTTTCTTAGCGGTCTATTAGCACTGCCCCTGTCCGGGGCGGGACTTACTTTCTTTGCTGCTGCAAAGAAAGTAAGCAAAGAAAGCAGCTTTTTCAGGCAGTAGTCACAGCACGTCAACGCGATTGAAGTACCGAGTGGACATACCGCCTAAGTGTCGCCCTCGAAAGACCAAAGGGCTTGGTGCGATTAACCACTGTGTCTTCGCATAGCGAACGAAACGGTACAGCAGTCATTCATCCGTCTTCGCTTCGCTCAGACGTCCGGTGCATTGGTCGCGTGGTTGATATTCGCGGTTGCGGTTGCGGTTGAGATTGCGCACCGGTGGTTTTCGTTTATGCCTGTCGTCCGCGAAGCGCGGACGGATGGATGAATGCCTTACCGAGTAGTTGGCTGTGCGAGGACACAATGGTTAATCGCACCAAGCGCTTGGAGATGTTTGAGGGCGACACTTAGGCGGTATGTCCACTCAGTACTGCCGGTGCGTTGGCGCCTCAAGACTGCTGCCTAGGAAAGCTGCTTTCTTTGCTTACTTTCTTTGCAGCAGCAAAGAAAGTAAGTCCCGCCCCGGACAGGGGCAGTGCTAATAGACCGCTAAGAAAGCAAGTTCCATCGAGGCGCAGAAAACATCAAACGGTGTTGAAAAATCCCCACCCCAAGCGCGAGCGAGAACCCCCCATGCCATCCGAACAAGCGAAGAAAAAAATCGTAGCCTACAAGACGTTGCCGGACGACGTGATGTCCTACCTGAGCGCGCACGCGGAGGTGAAGACGATCGACCCGACGAACCACGAAGCGCTGACAGCAGCGCTAAAAGCGGCCGACGGTGCAATCGGCGCAAGCATAAAAATCACCCCCGACATGCTCGAAGGCGCGCAACGCCTGAAGGTCCTCTCGACCATCTCCGTCGGCTACGACAACTTCGACGTCGATGACCTCACGCGCCGCGGCATCCTCCTGACCCACACGCCCGATGTGCTCACCGAATCCACCGCCGATACCGTCTTCGCGCTGATCCTCGCCACCGCACGCCGCGTCGTCGAGCTCGCGGAGTGGGTGAAAGCCGGCAACTGGCAATCGAGCATCGGCGAAGCGTGCTTCGGCGTCGACGTGCAGGGCAAGACGCTCGGCATCGTCGGGCTCGGACGCATCGGCGGGGCGGTCGCGCGGCGCGCGGCGCTCGGCTTCCGGATGAACGTGCTCTACACCAACCGGCACCCCAACGCGCAGGCGGAAAACGACTACGGCGCGAAGCGCGTCGAACTCGACGAACTGCTCGCGAAATCGGACTTCGTGTGCCTGCAAGTGCCGCTCACCGAAGCGACGCGCGGCATGATCGGCGCCGCGCAACTGCGGGCGATGAAGAAGACCGCGATCCTCATCAACGCATCGCGCGGACCGACGGTCGACGAACCCGCGCTCATCGAAGCGCTCAAGAACGGGACGATCCTCGGCGCGGGTCTCGATGTCTTCGAAAAGGAACCGCTCCCCGCCGATTCGCCGCTCCTCGCGATGAAGAACGTCGTCGCGTTGCCGCACATCGGGTCGGCCACGCACGAGACCCGTCATGCAATGAGCCGCAATGCGGCGGAAAACCTGATCGGCGCACTGCAAGGCACGCTCGACGTGAATATCGTGAATCCACAGGTGCTCGGGCGCTGAACGAAGCGACGGGCAGGGCGTGCGTTAAGATGCCATTGCCCGGTCGTCGACAAGACCAGAGCGCGCCGCGGCGCGCTTTTTTGCCTTCGGGCGCCCCGTTGCCCGGCGAGGCCGGTGAGAAGCCACATGCAAGAAGAACAGCATCCGATGACGAGCGCCGCCCGCCGCGCGACGATCACCGACGTCGCGCGCGCGGCGGGCACCGGCAAGACCAGCATCTCGCGCTATCTGAACGGCGAGACGAGCGTGCTGTCGCCCGAATTGCGCGAGCGCATCGAAGCGGCGATCGCCAAGCTCGACTACCGGCCCAATCAGATGGCGCGGGGACTCAAGCGCGGACGCAACCGGCTCGTCGGCATGCTGCTCGCCGACCTCACCAATCCGTATTCGGTCGAAGTGCTGCAGGGCGTCGAAGCGGCGTGTCATGCGCTCGGGCTGATGCCGCTCATCTGTCACGCGGCCAACGAAGTCGACATGGAGCGCCGCTATCTGCAATTGCTCACGACGTACCGCGTGGAAGGCGTCATCGTGAACGCGCTCGGGGTGAAGGAAGAACTGCTGCAGACGTTCTCGCTCGGCGGCATTCCGGTCGTGCTCGTCGACCGCTCGGTGGAGGGCTTCGTCACCGACATGGTCGGGCTCGACAACCCGAAGGCCGTCGCGCTCGCGACGCGTCATCTCGTCGACGAGGGTTTCGACGACGTCGTTTTCATCGTGCAGCCGTTCAAGCGCGTGAGTTCGCGGCGCGCGCGCGAAGCGGCGTTTCGTGACACGATCGGCGCGCTCGGAGCGACAGGATCGACCATCGTGCTCGACCTCGCCGATGCCGCGCCCGCGCTCGCCGCGATCGACGCGCATCTGCGCGACGCCGGCGCGAACCTGCAACGCGTGGCATTATTCGCGGCCAACGCGCCGGTTGCGTTGCGCGTCGCGCTGCATCTGAAGGAACGCTACGGCGTGGACTGGCAGCAACGCGTCGCGCTGATGTCGATCGACGACTCCGAATGGGCCGAACTCGCCGGCATGACGACCGTGCGTCAGCCGACCTACGACATCGGGCGGCGCGCGGTCGAGTTCCTGCACGAGAGGCTCGAACGCGGGCTCGAACGCGGGCCCGAAGGCGCTCGCATGCCGGCGCGCGAATGCCTGCTGCCGGGCGAACTCGTCGTGCGCTCGTCGACGCGGCGCAAACTATCTCCAGGAACCTGAATGGTCAGTGTATCGACGCTCGCAAGTCTCACGATCGCCACGCTTCTCATCGCCGCGTTGCCGGTCGTGCTGTATCGGCGGCTGCGGCCGCGCTTTCTTTTCGAGCGGCGCGAAGTGATTCTCGGCATCGCGGTGTTCGCGTTCTTTTCGATGATCGTCGAGCGCGCGCTGCACGGCTTCGTGCTCGGCAATGCGACGCTCGTCGGATGGCTCGCGAACCCGGCCGTGTTCGTCGCATACGGCGCGCTGGCGGCAGGTGTCTGCGAGGAAGTGGGGCGCTTTCTCGCGATGAAATGGCTGATCCGTCGCGAGCCGTCGACACTCCATCGCGCCGGCACGTCCCTCGGCTACGGCATCGGGCATGGCGGGGCGGAGGCGTGGCTCGTCGGCGTGTTCGTGCAGGTGCAGTGGATCGTCTATGCGCTGCTGGCGAACCGCAATCAGCTCGACGAGCATTTCACGAGCGTGCCGCCCGACGCGCTGCTGCGGCTGCATATGGTGCTCGGGACGTTGTCGCCGCAGTACGCGGTGCTGTTCGTCGTCGAGCGCGCGGCGGCCTTCGTGTTCCAGCTCGGATTCTCCGTGCTCATGTGGCAGTTGCTGCGCGAACGGTTTCGCCCCGCGCTGCCGTTCCTGATCGTCACGCATGCGCTGATCGGGCTGCCGGCTGCGCTCTTTCAGGCGCGCGTGATTCCGCTTCTCGCCGCCGATGCCGTCTATCTGGTTCTCGCGCTGTTCGTCGTGCGCGCGCTGATCCGCTATTTCCGCGCGGGGGCCGGGCGGCCGGACGCCACTTCACCTTCGAAGCACTGAACATGGACGACTATCAATACGACTGTCCGAGCGCCGACATCGACATGCTCGCGCACGTAATCACCGATCTCTTTCCCGAGCAGACGCAGTTCGCCGAACGCATCGACGACGAAGGCCGGACCTTGCTCGTCATTCACTACATCGCGATGCGTTTCGGATCGAGCGCGCGCCGCATCACGATCGACGTGCGTTTCGATCCGGCCGTGCTCGCGCGCTATCGGGCGCTGCCGGTGCGCATGCACGCGAGGAGCTATGCGGTGCTGCGCGCCTATGTGGAAGCGACGCTCGGCTCGCTGGAGGAAGCGTATGCGAACAAGGAGACCGTGCCGCGCACGGTCGAGATAGAAATGGGCGAGGACTTCGCGTAACGCGTGCCGTGTCAGTGCGCGCGCCTGTAGACCTTCGCGAAGCGCGCGGCCTTCACGACGCCGTAGTCGCCAGGCGCGTACTGCATGACCCAGTCGCCGGCGGCGCCCGCGAGTACGTCGCCGGCTTCCGAGCGGGCGATCGTGAAGGCGTCGTGCATCTGCTTCGCGAGCACGACCACCGGGCGATTGCGGTAGGTGCCCGGCTCACCGTGAGCGACGTTTTCCTCGGGCACGTACTTCGCGTCGAAGCGCTCGCGCGAGACAACCCAGCGCTCGCCGGTCGCGCCGGTAATGAGCGCGTCGCCGGGCTGGTAGCGGTTCGGACCTTCGAGACTCATCAGTTCGCCCGTGGCCGCCGCGAACTCGACGGCGACGGCTTCATCTTTCACGACGCGAGTCGCCGCGGGGTCGGTGCTGAGATCGAGCTGGGTGAGGACGTTCATGGCGGATCGTTGGAGGAAATCGGGGTTCGCGATCGTAACGGCTATCGGCTCATTTTGCACGCGACCGCGCAAAAGACGCAAAACAAAACGCCCGCATCGGACGATGCGGGCGTTTTGCAGGCTGGCCGAAAGTTACGTCACGGCTTCGTGACGGACGCGCCTTCCGGCGCGGCGGCACGCGGCGCGCGATGCCGGCGATGCCCGTGCTCGCGCCCGCCTTCACGGAAGTTGGTATCGGCGAGCTTCTTCTGCTCGGGCGAAAGGCTCGCGTAAAGCGGCTCGAATGCATCGACGAGGCGCTTCGTGCCCTCCGCGTTCGCCTGCGTGATCTGCTGGTATTGCTTCATGTCGTCGAGCGCGGACATCGTATTGCGCTGCGCGACACGCTGACGATACAGCTCGCCCATCGTGTGCGCGTTCTCGCGCATGATGTCGGCGAACTTCGACCATTGATCTTCCTGCTGCGGCGTGATCTTGAGCGCCGAGTGCAGTTCGTTGATGCGATCCTCGACGCGCGCCTCGCGGTGGGTCGCGGCGGGCGCCGATGCCGCCGTCGCAACCGTGGCGCCAGGGGCCGATGCCGCAGCGGGTGCCGAGGACTGGGCGAAGGCCGCGCTCATCGCGAGCGTTGCCGCCAATGCAGCGAGTGTTTTTTTCATTCGTGACACCTTCAGTCGATTAAAAATGGCTTGCGATGCGCCTGGCTTGAGCCCGAGCGCGTACGCAGCGCCGAAAACGCGATATTAGTAGCACGATTGCGCGCCGCTCATGGCGCATTGCGACATCTGCTTACAACCGATACGTCTGCGAAAAAATAGCTTGGAACGATGAAAGGACGCGCGAACGCGGTCGTTTTCTGACGCGCCGCACAACGCCCGTGGCCGAATGTCGCCGTCGCATCAAAGTGCTAGGATGGCCGGGATATCAAGCGGCAATGGAGGCAGACATGTCTACTTTGGCTATCGACGGTGTGCGCTGGACGAACGACCGTGTGACAAACGTGCGCTGGGGCGATTTCGATCCGGGCACGAACAACTGGACGTCGCCGACCACCATCGTCGAGGTGGCTCAGGTCGTCGACGCGATCAAGAGCGGCAGGGAAGTCCGCACGCTCTTCACGCTCGGCGGCCGGACCTTTCTCGGCCCCAAGGTCACGGCGCTGCCTTATACCGCCGGACATATCGGCATCGAGGCGCGCGTGCAGGAAGGGCAGATCGAAAAGTCGCTGGAGGACTTGCCGTCCGTATGAGCTGGCTTCCCGCTGTTCGGGCAGCGCCCGCCGCCTGCCATGCAACGGAGTGCCGTTGTGGATCGTGAGAAGCTGCGCCGCTTCGGCATTGAATTCGCGCCACGCATCGCGAGCAGGATTTCGAGCCTGCTCGATGCCGACGTTCACGTCGAAGTCATTGCTCACGAAAACGGCCGCACGCCTGCGCGCGTGCGGGTCAGCGCCGATCGGGCCGCGCACGGCAACGAGCGCTTCGAGCGCTATCTGCAGGCGATCCCGGCCAAGCTGACTGCGTGGCAGGGCGCGCGCGACGTCGATCTGGAGTCGCGCTCGCAGGCGGAGTTCGCGGTGTTGATCGGCGGACTGGACTTCGGCACGTGAGCCGCTCGGCTCGTTGGGCAAATGCAATCTCAACAGGAGACATCATGGCATCGGCTAACCACGCAAATCTGCGCGCAGTCGTGCAGACGGCCGAGCAGGCAGGCGGCTTCGTATGGGTGATCACACTCGTCGATTTCGCGGCCGGCGAGGTGAAGCGCTCGATGGTCTCGGAGGAAAATTTCTCGACCGCCGACGCCGCGCGCGACGCGGGCGAGGATCGTCTCAAAGCGATGGCTCAGGACCGCTAGGGGCGGTTTCAGTCGGCTCGGCAAGATTGCTTCGTGCCGTCGTGCTGCCCGGCATGTGTCGGCGCGCGCGGCGCGCGTGCGCCGTCAGAGGGCGATGCGACAAACCCTTCTTGACACGCGCGATCCAGATTTGTAGCGTGTCATGCAACTCTCGCGACAGGAGAGACCGACGACCTAACAGTCGATCGTCCCCGCCAGCACAGCGATCCGAATCCCTCGCCACGACTTCCCGCGCGTCTTGCGTCACGGCACGCGCGCGGGGCCGGCGCGTTTGTCGAAGGCCGCAGCAGCGGCCGACCCAAGAGGCACTGCCATGGATCGCCGTCACTTTCTCTCCCTGTCCACGTTCTATACGGTCGTGGCCGCGACCGGCACGCTCGCCGCCTGCCATGGCGGCTCCGACGACAGCAACAGCGGCTCGCCCGTGCCTGCGCCGCCCGCGGGATCGTTCGCGTTCCCGCAGGGCGTCGCGAGCGGCGATCCGCGCGACACCTCCGCCGTCTTCTGGACGCGCTGCACGGGCACCGCCACGAACACGACGGCGGCCGTCTCGCTGCGCCTCGACGTCTCGGCGCAGGCGGACTTTTCGAATCCGGTCGCGAGCGTGCAATTGAGCGCGCTGCCCGACTACGACTTCACCGTGCGCACGAAAGTGACCGGCCTTGCCGCGAAGACGACTTACTACTATCGCTTCGTCGCCGGCAGCGACGTGAGTCCGATGGGCACGACGCGCACCGCGGCCGCCGCCAGCGAGGCGAATCCGCAGGTGCGGTTTGCGTGGTTCGTGTGCCAGAACTGGAACGCGAACCACTGGCAGGCGATGTCGCTGCTCGCGACCGAGACGGATCTCGACTTCGTCGTGCATCTGGGCGACTACATCTACGAGACGGCCGGCACGGCGCAGACAGTCGCCGTCGAACCGGCGCACGCCGCGATCACGCTGCCCGACGGCCTTGCGCTTCCGGCGGGCGGCACCTATGCGAACACGGTCAACGATTACCGCACGCTCTATCGCACGTATCGCGGCGATACGCGCCTTCAGGCGGTGCACGCACGCTTCCCGGTGATCGCGATCTGGGACGACCACGAATTTTCCGACGACTGCTGGCAGGACCACCAGACCTATACCAACGAAAACAAGCAGCAAACCGAGCGGCGGCGCAGCGCCAACCAGGCGTGGGCGGAATATCTGCCGGTCGACTGGGGTGACGTCTCGTTCGATCTGCGTAACGGCAACTACGACAATATCCGCATCTATCGCGATTTCCACTTCGGCTCGCTCATGCACCTCGTCATGACCGACGAGCGGCTCTACCGCGACGATCACGTGGTCAGCGAAGCCGCCGTCGCGCAGGCGCTCGGCCACGATCCCGTCAACGGCAGCGACCCGCAGGGCGCGCGCTACTTCGTGCCGCAGGCGGCGCTCCAGCAGTTCGAGGCGCTCGACACGCAGCGCCTCGGGCGCGTGCCGTCGATCCTCGGCCCGACGCAGACGCAATGGTGGAAGGACACGCTGAAGTCGTCGATTGCGACGTGGAAAGTGTGGGGCAACGAGGTGATGATGAATCGCCTGTGGATCGACCTGTCCGTCATCGCGCCGTCGAACAGCGGTGTGTTCGTGATCGACTGCGATTCGTGGGACGGCTATCCGAGCCACAAGGCGGACCTGCTTTCATTCGTGAAGACGCAGGCAATCGCGAACCTCGTCGCGATCACGGGCGACCTGCACGCGTTCCAGGCGGGCGTCGTGCGCGACGATCCGAATCCGTCGACGGGCACGCCGGTTCTCGTCGACCTGATGTCGGCGGGCATCAGCAGCACGTCGTTCTACGGCGAGGCGAAAGGGCAGACGGCGGGCACGCCGTTCGCCTCGCTAGTCGCTTCGCCGGAGGCGTTCGACGCGCTCCTCAAGCTCAACAATCCGGACCTCAAATACGCGGACCACGACGCGCAGGGCTACGCGTCCGCGACCGTGACGCCCGGGCAGTTCGTCGCGATCTTCAACAAGGTGAAGCCACTCAACGCGGACGGCAGCGCGCCGCAGGCGCCGCTCGCGAAGCGCACGCGCCTCACCGTCAACGCGGGCGCCGCGGGCACGTCGGCGGTGATCGTCGAAGACAACGTCTGAGCGTGCCCGGCGCGTTCACTTCACGCCGATCACCATCGAATCCGCCCCGACGAGCGGCTCGATGCGCACGTCCGAAAAGCCCGTTTCCTTCATCCATTCGCGGCATTGCGCGCCCGTGTAGTCGAAGCCGCCGGGCGTTTCGATCAGCATGTTCAGGCTCATGAGCAGGCCGAAGGCATTCTGGCGGCGCTCATCGTCGATGATCGCGTCGTAGACCACGAGGCAGCCGCCCGGCGGCAGCGCCGCATGACATTTCTTCAGCAGATCGAGCTTTTGCGGCAGCGCCCAGTCGTGCAGGATGTGGCCCATCACGAGGACGTCGGCGCCCGGGCAGGGATCGTGGAAAAAGTCGCCGGGATGAAAGCGCAGGCGATCCTGTAAGCCGTGCGCCGCGACGTATTCGTCGAACACCGGACCGGCGGCCGGCAAGTCGAAGCCGCCGCCGGTGAGATGCGGATGCGCGAGCGCGACCTGCACGGGCAGTGCGCCCTGCGCCGCGCCGATGTCGATGAACGTGCGATAGTCGCCCCACGGAAACTTCCGCGCGATCTCGCGCGCGGCGCCAAGGCTCACGCCGCTCATCGCCTGGAGAAAGCCGCGCAGCGACGCATCGTCGCGATAGATGGCCTCGAAGAGATTGCCGCCGTGCTTCGATTCGTTTTGCGGCAGGCCCGTCTTCAGCGCTTCGGTGAGCGATCCCCAGAACGGATAGAGCCGCGAGTTCGCCATTTCCAGCAGGCCGCCGACATAGCACGGCTTGGCCTTGTCGAGGAAAAGACCGGTGTCGGGCAGGTTGCTGTAGGTCGAACCTTCGCGCGCGAGCAGGTTCAGCGCGACGAGCGCATCGAGAAAATCCAGCGCCGATCGCGGGTGCAAACCGAGCGCGCCGGACAGCGCGGCCGCGTCGAGCGGACCTTTCGCGAGTTGCGTGAACACGCCGAGTTCGACCGCCGACAGCAGTGTCTTCGATGCCCAGAAGCCCATGCCGATCTGCAACAGCCGGTCGGGAGAAGGCGTATCGAGGTTGCCGGGCGCTTGCGCAGTGTCCATAAGTCATCCTTCGCTTAAATGTGATGAAACGTCAGGCGCGATAAGGCCGGTGAAAGGCCGCAGCTAACTCTAGGAGGCGCATCGCGCGCGTTCAAGGCACTTCTGTGCGCGGCCGCGCAGAGCGTCGCCGTCCAAGCGCAGGGAGACAAAGATGTGCGATAACGTCGAACGTGTTCATCGGAAGCGTTGCACGGCAAAGCGTTGCCGGCGGCGCACACTTCCTCTCACACACTGACCCACGTTCAAAGGAGAACGTCATGAACCGCTTCACTGGAAAAACAGTCCTCGTCACCGGCGGCAACAGCGGCATGGGCCTCGTCACTGCTCAGGCGTTCGCGGCAGAAGGCGCACGCGTCGTCATTACCGGACGCGATGCGGCCACGCTCGCGTCGGCCGAGGCCACGCTCGGCGCCGGCGCGATCGCGCTACGCAACGACGCAGGCTCGGTCGCCTCGGCCCGCGAACTGGCGAAGCAGCTCGCCGAAGCCAACGTCAAGCTCGATGCGGTCTTCATCAACGCGGGAATCGCGAAGCTCGCGCCGTTCGCGGACATCACGGAAGCGCTGTGGGACGAGACCTTCGACATCAACGTGAAGGGCGCGTTCTTCCAGATCCAGTCGCTCGTGCCGGTTTTGAACGAAGGGGCTTCGATCGTTCTGAACGGGTCGATCAACGCGCATATCGGCATGCCGACTTCGTCGGTGTATGCGGCGAGCAAGGGCGCGCTCATCACGTTCGCCAAGACGCTGTCGGCCGAACTGCTGCCGCGCGGCGTGCGCGTGAACGTGGTCAGCCCGGGCCCCGTTCGCACGCCGTTGCACGAAAAGCTCGGCCTCACCGACGACACCGCCGGGCAATTGCAAGCGCAGATTCCCCTCGGACGCTTCGGGCGCAGCATCGAAGTCGCGGCGACGGTGCTGCATCTGGCAGCGCCCGAGTCGGCGTTCATCGTCGGGACGGAGATCATCATCGACGGCGGCATGAGCCAGCTTTGATCGCCGGCACGCGGTAAGCGCTGGCTCGCTGCATCGTCCGGCATGTGACAATCGTCCGGTTGCCTTTCGGTATCCGCGAGCGAGGACACATGGACGAAGACGGCAAGCCAGCCGCCGCGAGCGAGCGCGACGCGCGCTTTCGGCGTTACGAGTCGACGGGCGAGGCGTCGATACGCGCGGAGCTCGAAGCGTCGTCGCCTGCGGACGACGAGACCTTCGCCAAGCGCGCGTGGCTCTTCCAGAAGGAGGAAGGGCGCCAGACCGAGCAGCGCCGGGCGATGGTCGCGTCGGCCGAGGCGGCGCACGACGCCGCCCGCGATGCGCGCGACTCCGCGCAGGCCGCGCGCCGGTCCGCGTTCTGGACGATGATCGCGGCGCTCGCCGCGACGGCGGGCGTGCTGGTCAACGCCGCGATCGCGCTCGGCTGGCTCGATTGGTTGAAGCGCGCGGCATAGCGAACGCGAACGCGTTCAGCGCTTGCCTGCGCGATGTCCGCTCACGACCGCGCCCGCGTCGCGCGCGAGCCCGAAGAGATCGGCGATTCCCACGAGCCCGATCACCGCGACGATCAGAAACGCCACGCTGAAGTCCGCCGGCGTGACCGACTGCGAATCGTGTCCGTGCAGCCATTGGGCGATCCGGAGCGCGATCGCGCCGGCCGCGACGCCGATCCCCATCGTCATTTGAAAGAGCGTGCTCGACAGCGCCGAGGCGCCGCTCATCTGCGCCTTCGGCACATCGGCGAAGCTGAGCGTGTTGAGCGCGGTGAACTGCAGCGAGCGCGCAAGCCCCGACAGAAACAGCACCACGACGATCACGCTTTTGGGCGTCGACGGCGAGAGCAGGCTCATCGCCGCGAGCGAGAGGGCCGCGAGCGTGCCGTTCACGATCAAAACCGAGCGAAAGCCGAAGCGGCGCATGACGGGCGTCGTGACGAGCTTCATCGAGAGGTTGCCCGCGAATACCGCGAGCGTGAGCAGGCCCGAGGCGAACGCGTCCATCCCGAAGCCCACCTGAAACATCAGCGGCAGCAAGAACGGCACCGCGCTGATCGAGATGCGAAAGAGCGAGCCGCCGCCCATCGCGACGGCGAACGTCTTCACCTTCAGCGCCGACAGTTCGACGACCGGCTCCTTCGCGCGCCGCAGATGCAGCCACGCGGCCACACCCGACACCGCGCCCACCGCGACGAGCACGCTCGTCTGTGTCCACGGCGTGTCGTTGCGGCCGATCAGTTCCATCGCGTAGAGGAGCGTCGTGCAGGCGAGGCCGCACAGCGCGAAGCCGGGCAGGTCGAAGCGGCGGCCGGCGTTTTCGCGCGTGTTGTCGAGATAGCGCAGCGCGACGAAGAGCCCGATGAGCCCGAGCGGCAGATTCAGATAGAAGATCCAGCGCCACGACGAATAAGTCGTGATGAAGCCGCCGAGCGGCGGGCCGATCACCGGCGCGACGAGCCCCGGCCAGGTGATGATCGCAATCGCCCGCATCAGGCCGTCCTTGGGCGTCGCGCGCAGGACGGCGAGGCGCCCGACCGGCACCATCATCGCGCCGCCGATGCCTTGCAGCACGCGCGCCGCGGCGAACGAATGCAGCGTGCCGGTCGTCGCGCAGAGCACGGAGGCGGCCGTGAACACGGCGATCGCGCTGCCGAACACCGTGCGCAAACCGAAGCGGTCCGCGGCCCAGCCGCTGATCGGGATGAAGACGGCGAGCGTCAGCAGATACGACGTGATGCCGAGGCTCATGTCGGCGGGATGCACGCCGAACGAGCGCGCCATCTGCGGCAGCGCGGTGGCGATGATCGTGCCGTCGAGGTTTTCCATGAAGAACGTCGCCGCGACGAGCGCGACGATGAGCGATCCGCTGGAACCGTGAGCGCGCGTGGCGTCGCTCGGACTGTCGGGGGCCTGCATCGGCTTGGGTCTCCATGTCGTCGTCGGGCCGGCTGCGCCAAGGCAATTGCAAGAGACATGCAAGAAACCCGCGCCGCGTGGCCGGCTGCCATTCTAGCGTCGAAGCAAAGCCGGCGTGGCTATGGTAGCTTCGGCCTTTGACTCGTCATTCCGGCAACGAACACAAGGAAAGCAAAGCAATGGAGTATCGGAAACTCGGCGCAAGCGGCATCGACGTGAGCCTGATCGGTCTCGGCACGATGACCTGGGGCGAGCAGAACACGGAAAGCGAGGCGCACGCGCAGATCGACTATGCGCTTGGCGAGGGCGTCAACCTGATCGATGCCGCCGAAATGTATCCCGTGCCGCCGCGTCCCGAGACGCAGGGCCGCACGGAGCAGTACATCGGCACCTGGCTCGGCGCCCATCGCGGCAAGCGCGACAAGATCGTGCTCGCGACGAAAATCGCGGGCCCGGCGCGCCAGCCGCACAATCCGCGTCACATCCGCGGCGCGGGCAACCAGTTCGACCGCGCGAACCTGACCGAAGCCGTCGACGGCAGCCTGAAGCGTCTGCAGACCGACTACATCGACCTGTACCAGTTGCACTGGCCCGACCGCAGCACGATGACCTTCGGGCGCCCGTCGTATCCGTATATCGACGACGAATACACGGTGCCGATCGACGAAACGCTCGCCGCGCTCGGCGATCTCGTGAACGCCGGCAAGATCCGCCACGTGGGCGTCTCGAACGAGACGCCGTGGGGCGTCGCACAGTTCCTCAACGCCGCCGACAAGCACGGGCTGCCGCGCATTGTCAGCATCCAGAATCCGTACAGCCTCGTGAATCGCACGTTCGAAACCGGGCTGTCGGAGTTCACCCACAAGGAGGGCGTCGGGCTGCTCGCGTATTCGCCGCTCGCGTTCGGCTGGCTCTCCGGCAAGTACGAAGGCGGTGCGCGGCCCGACGGCGCGCGCATCACGCTCTTCGAGCGGTTCCAGCGCTACAGCAAGCCGCAGGCGATCGCGGCCATCGACCGCTACAGCGCGCTCGCGCGGCGTCACGGACTCACGCCCGCGCAGCTCGCGCTCGCGTTCGTGAACAGCCGGCCGTTCACGACGAGCACGCTGATCGGCGCGACCACGCTCGCTCAGCTGAAGGAGAACATCGACAGCGTCGGCGTGAAACTGTCCGATGAAATCCTTGCCGACATCGACGCGCTGCACGAACAGCAGCCGAATCCGGCGCCTTGAGTATCATGGACCGCGCGGCGGCCGGATTGTCGATCCGACCGGCCGCGCGGTCCGCGCAACAGCGCCGCGCAAGACTCGCCTGATTCGCCGAAAACCCTTTTGCGGCAAGGCGTCCGACGTTTTCCGGTGCAGTGCCGTCTGCGAGGCACTACACTTGCTCGATTGTCCTGGTTGCCCGCTGTGGCGCCTGTCGTGCCTCAGCGCGCGCTCTTTCCAAGGAGTCGTCGCTCATGTCACAACCCTCCGCGAAGTCCCCCGCCGAACTGGATCAGCTTTGCATCAACACGATCCGCACCCTGTCGATGGACGCCGTGCAGAAGGCCAATTCCGGTCACCCGGGCACGCCGATGGCGCTCGCGCCCGTCGCCTACCACCTGTGGCAGAACCACCTGCGCTACGACCCGGACGATCCGACGTGGCCCAATCGCGACCGCTTCGTGCTGTCGGTCGGACACGCATCGATGCTGCTGTATTCGCTTTTGCATCTCGCGGGCGTGAAGGCCGTCGGCCGGGACGGCAAGCCGACCGGCGGGCCCGCTGTCTCGCTCGACGACATCAAGCAGTTCCGCCAGCTCGACAGCAACACGCCGGGCCACCCCGAATACCGCATGACGACCGGCGTCGAGACGACGACCGGGCCGCTCGGCCAGGGACTCGGCAACAGCGTCGGCATGGCGATGGCCGCGCGCTGGCGCGAGGCGCATTTCAACCAGCCGGACAACGCGCTCTTCGACTATCGCGTCTACGCGCTCTGTGGCGACGGCGACATGATGGAGGGCGTATCGCATGAAGCGGCGTCGCTCGCGGGCCACCTGCGGCTTTCGAACCTGATCTGGATTTACGACAGCAATCGCATCACGATCGAAGGGCACACCGATCTCGCGTACAGCGACGACGTCGAATCGCGTTTCAGGGGCTACAACTGGAACACGATGCACGTCGACGACGCCAACGACGAGGCCGCACTCGAAGCCGCGATCAACAACGCGAAGGCGACGACCGACCGGCCGACGCTGATCGTGGTGAAGAGCATCATCGGCTGGGGCGCGCCGAACAAGCAGGACACGGCGTCCGCGCATGGCGAGGCGCTCGGCGAGGAGGAAGTCAAGCTCGCGAAGCGCGCCTACGGCTGGCCGGAAGACGCGCAGTTCCTCGTGCCCGAGGGCGTGAAGGAGCGTTTCGCGGATGTGATGGGCGCGCGCGGCAAGCAGGCGCGCGACGAATGGGAAAAGCGCTTCAGCGAGTTCGGCAAGCAGTATCCGGATCTCGCGAAGCAGTTCAGCCTGATGCGCGAGTCGAAGCTGCCCGAAGACTGGGACGCCGACATCCCCGTTTTCGAGCCGGACGCGAAGGGCATCGCCACGCGCGAATCGTCGGGCAAGGTGCTCAACGCGATCGCGCAGCGCATTCCGTGGATGATCGGTGGCGCGGCGGACCTGTCGCCGTCGACGAAAACCAATCTCAAGTTCGAAGGCGCCGGCAGTTTCGAACACGACAGCTACGGCGGCAGGAACCTGCACTTCGGCATCCGCGAGCACGGCATGGGCGCGGTCGCCAACGGACTCGCGCTCTCGGACATGCGCCCCTACGCCTCCACGTTCCTGATTTTCAGCGACTACATGAAGCCGCCGATTCGCCTCTCCGCGATCATGGAGGTGCCGGTCATCTACGTGTTCACGCACGATTCGATCGGCGTCGGCGAGGACGGCCCGACCCACCAGCCGATCGAGCAACTCGCGTCGTTGCGCGGCGTGCCGGGACTCACGACGCTGCGTCCCGGCGACGCCAACGAAGTGAGCGAAGCATGGCGCGTCGCGCTGTCGCAGTCGCATGAGCCGTCCTGCATCGTCCTGACGCGCCAGCCGCTGCCGACTTTCGACCGCAAGAAATACGGGTCGGCGGAAGGCGTGAAGCGCGGCGCCTACGTGCTCGCCGACGCACCCGCCGGCAAGACGCCCGAAGTGCTGCTGCTCGCGACGGGCAGCGAAGTCTCGCTGTGCGTCGAGGCGTATGAAAAGCTCGCGGGCGAGGGCATCGCGGCGCGCGTGGTGTCGATGCCGTCGTGGGACATCTTCGAGAAGCAGGATCAGGCGTACAAGGACTCGGTGCTGCCGCCGGACGTGAACGCGCGGGTGGCGGTCGAGCAGGCGGCGACGCTCGGCTGGGATCGCTACACCGGCCGCCTCGGATCGCAGATCGTGATGCACACCTTCGGGGCGTCGGCGCCGCTGAAGGCGCTGCAGACCAAGTTCGGCTTCACGCCGGGGCGCGTCTACGAGGAAGCGAAGAAGCAGATCGAGCGGGTCAAATCCAGCGGCAAGAACGGCAAGGAGTGAGCCATCATGCAGATCGGCATCGTGGGGCTGGGACGGATGGGCGGCAACATCGGGCGACGGCTGATGCGCGGCGGCCATCGCTGCGTCGTCTACGATCACAATCCCGCAGCGACAGAGGCGCTTGCCGCGGAAGGCGCGACGGGCGCGAGCGATCTCGGCGATCTCGTCGGGAAGCTCGCCGCGCCGCGCGTGATCTGGCTGATGCTGCCGGCCGGCAAGATCACCGAGGATACGCTCACCGATCTGCACAAGCTGCTCGGCGCGGACGACATCGTGATCGACGGAGGCAACAGCTTCTATAAGGACGACATCCGGCGCGCGGCGCAGTTTCGCGAACTGGGCGTGCACTACGTCGACGTGGGGACGTCCGGCGGCGTGTGGGGTCTGGAGCGCGGCTACTGCATGATGATCGGCGGCGAGGAAGAGGCCGTGCGGCGCATCGATCCGATTCTATCGGTGCTCGCGCCGCATCGCGGTGACATTCCGCTCACGCCGGGCCGCGAAGGGCGTGATCCGCGGGTCGAGCAGGGGTACATGCATACCGGCCCGGTCGGGTCGGGACACTTCGTGAAGATGGTCCACAACGGCATCGAGTACGGGCTGATGCAGGCGTATGCGGAGGGGTTTCATATCCTCAAGCACAAGGCCTCGACGGACTTGCCGCCCGAGCAGCGCTATGACATCGATCTCGCGGACGTCGCCGAGGTGTGGCGGCGCGGCAGCGTGGTGTCGTCTTGGTTGCTCGACCTGACGGCGGGCGCGCTCGCGCAGGACGGCTCGCTCGATCATTTTTCGACCGAGGTCGCGGATAGCGGGGAAGGGCGCTGGACGATCGAGGCGGCCATCGAGGAAGCGGTGCCCGCGCAGGTCTTGTCGGCGGCTTTGTACACGCGCTTCAAGTCGCGCGACGCGGAAGCGTTTCCCGAGCGCCTGCTCTCCGCGATGCGCTTTGGCTTCGGCGGGCACAAGGAGTTTCCGGCGAAGTGACGGTTTGGTGCGGGCGGAAAAGGAGGCGGGCCGCGTCGGCGTGAACTGGCGCGGCCCGTTTCACTTCATCATCCGCCGCCGAAACAGCACTGCGCACACGAAAAAAGGCACGATCGCATACACGAGCAGCACGCCGACATGCAGTGCGACGTCCGTAACCGGCCGCCCGAGCATCGCCGGCCGGATCAGTTCGACCGCATGCGACAGCGGCAGCAGCCGCGTGATGTGCTGCGCGGCCGCGGGCAATTGCGTGACCGGAAAGAACACGCCGGAGAGCAGCAGCATCGGCGTGAGGGCGAGCGTCTGGTAGAACATGAAGAAATCGTAGTTCGGCGCGAGCGCGGTCACGATCATCGTGCTGCTCGCGAACGCGAGTCCCGTCAGCACGATGACGGGCAGCGCGATCAGCATCGACGGAAAGCTCGCGTAGCCGAACGCCGCCGCCACCAGCATGATCGCCACGCCGGAGAGCACCGACTTGCTCGCCGCCCAGACGATTTCGGCGAGCACGATGTCGCCGAGGGTGAGCGGCGTGTGCATGATCGCCTCCCACGTGCGCTGTATGTGCATGCGCGAAAAGCCCGAATACATCGACTCGAAACTCGCCGACATCATCACGCTCGACGCCACCGTGCCCGCCGCAAGGAACGCGATATACGAGACGCCGTCCACGCGCCCGACCATCAGGCCGAGGCCGAGTCCGAGGCCGAACAGGTAGATCATCGGATCGGCGAGATTGCCGAACATCGACGCAATCGCGAGCTTCTTCCACACCAGATAGTTGCGCCGCCAGACGGCGATCCAGTTGGTCGCGCTGGAAGGCATCGCCTGCGGACGGGCGTTCTGGCCGGCGCGTGCGGTCTGGTCGCGCTTGGCCGCCATGCGCGATGGGTCGTAAGTGTTCATGTGATCTTCGTTCCAGCCGGTCAATCCACCATCTCGCGCCCGGTCAGGCGCAGGAATACGTCTTCGAGATTCGCTGGCCGGTGCAGATAGCGCACGCCCGCGCGCCCCTTGACGCGCTGATGCACGGCCTGAGGATCGTCGACGTAACAAAAGAGCGTCTCGCCGCTCACTTCCATGCGCCCGACCAACGGCGCGAGTTCATCGCGCAGCGCAAGGGGATCGGGACCGTAGATCTCGATCACGTCGCAGCCGATCACCGATTCGACCAGTTCGTGCGGCCGGCCCTCGACGATCTTGCGGCCTTCCTCGATCACGCAAAGCCGGTCACACAGACGCTCGGCTTCCTCCATGAAATGCGTAGTGAGCAGGATGGTCTTGCCGCGCGACAGGAGCGAGCGCAACCGCTCCCAGATCATGTGGCGCGCCTGCGGATCGAGGCCCGTGGTCGGCTCGTCCAACACGAGCACGTCGGGATCGTTGACGAGCGCACGCGCAAGCGTCAGCCGGCGCTTCATGCCGCCCGACAGTTCGCCGACTCGCGCATCCGCCTTGGCTTCGAGCTTGGCGAATTCGAGCAGCGACGGCACGAGCGCCGCGATCTGCGCGTGCTTCATGCCGAAGTAGCGGCCGAAAACCAGCAGGTTCTCGCGGACGGTGAAGTCCGGATCTAGGTTGTCGAACTGCGGCACGACGCCCACGCGCCGACGAGCAAAACGCGCGCGCGCGGGAATCGGCTCGCCGACGAGCCGGATCGCACCCGCATCGGGCGAGGTGATGCCGAGCAGCATCTTGAGCGTCGTCGTCTTGCCCGCACCGTTCGGGCCGAGCAGGCCAAAGCATTCGCCCGGCTCGACATGAAACGACAGGCCGTCGACGACGGTCTTGTTTCCGTAGTGTTTCCTGACATCGCTGAAGTCGATCGCGCGGGGCGCCGGGTGCGAGCCGTCGCTTGATCCGCTCGATGCGTTCGATGAAATCGTTAAGGGTTCCAAAGCTGTCATGGTCGAAAAGGGCGGGCGAATTGGCGCGTCGAATCGGTCGTCGGTCTGTGAAGCGTCCACCGGAGAGCCGGGCCGGCTAGTGTAATCCATTGCACCATGGCGGCGCTCGATCCCGCCGATGCAGCTTCCGCGCCCGCGTCCGGTGCGCGAACGCGGCGCAGGGCGGGCCCGATCGCCGGCCGAAAAGACCAGCGCCTTGGCCGGTGCGGCTCGCGCGTTGCTGGCACGATGCGAGCTTGGGAGGCGCGTTCCATGCGTACCCATCGACGCTGCGCGTTAGCGTTTTCCATCGTTGCCGCGGGCGTAGCGACGCACCATCATGCAGACAGCACCGAACCTCATGCGGTCAGGGAGATCCATCATGGCGAGCTATCAGAAAATCCTCTTGTGCTACGACGGCACCCGCGAAGGCCGCAAGGCGTTGCGGCACGGCGCCAACCTCGCGCTTGAACTCAAGGCCGAGACGCACGTGCTCGCGGTGGTCGACATGCGCTCGTCGATCGCGCAGAGCGCGGGCCTGCTCACCGACATGGCCTGCGGACGGTTCGAGGACGCGGCGCGCGACATCCTGCAGGAAGGCGTCGACTGGCTGACCGAGCGCGGCCTGCAGGCGCAAGGGCATTTCGCGTTCGGACATCCGATCGACGAGATCGCCAACCTCGCAGAGAAGCTGAAGGTGGACCTCGTGGTGGTCGGGCATCGCTGCCGCAGCGGACTCGCGCGCTGGTGGATGGGCGCGGGCAACACGCCCTTGCTCGACCGCGTGTCGTGCAGCATCCTCGTGGCCGTGTGCCCGGCGGGTGAATCGGCCGAAGCCGAAGAAGACGCGGCTTACGCGGCCAAGCCGGTCAAGAGCGAAATCAGCGCATAGGCGGCGCGTGCGCCGTTTCGCCTCTCAACCGTTGAGATCCACCGCGACCAGTTTCCAGGTCACGAGCCCGTTGCGATGGAAGATCGCGGAATAACGGGCATCGCCCGCGCCGTGTTGGTAGGTGACCACGAAGGTGTCGAAGCTTCGATAACCCGCCGTGGTCTCCGGCGGCGGCTTCGGTGCCGCGGGCGCGGGCCCGGAAACGGGTGCGGCCGCGCTGGCCGACGTGCCGTCCGCGGCCGGGGGCGCTGGCGGACGTTCGCCCGGATTCCCTCGCGGCGGAATGCCGTTCAGAATCGCGGCGACCCCGTCCGGCGTCGCATACGAATCGACGAGCGGGCCGACTAGCGCCGCGCCGATCATCGCGCCGATGACCGCGAGCGGATTGCCGCTCTTCTGGATGTCGACACGCCGTGTGAGCAATTCCGCCACCTGCTGCTTGAGGCTCTCGCGCAAGGCCGGAAAATCGACGTATTCGTTCACGGTTTGAGCGTCGCGCACGTCGGCTGCGCGTTTGAGCCGATCCAGCGCGATATACGGCGATGCGTAGACGAAGCCGAGCGCGGCAACGACAACAAGCACGACGAGCGTGACGACAATAGCCTTGGTGGTGCGGGTCATACGATTGGACACCTTGCGTAACGTTGCGTCTGCTTATGGACCGCGCGAACGCAGGATTTATCCCGGAAGCGCAATCTCGGACGCCAACGCCACGCCACCGCCACGCCAATTACTCGATCAGGCGAAGAGTCCGCCCGCAATACCGGCGCGTTCTTCATCGATGCAGCGGTCGATCATCCGCGACACTTCGTCGATATTTCCAATCATGATCACGCGCGACTCGTCGCGGTAGACGCGCACCGGCGCGCGGCGTTCCGCCTCATGACGCACCGAAGCATTCAGCGACACGCGCGCGAATGCCGGCTGGCGCGACGGCAGCGCGGGCATCTCGTCGAAGAGTCCGGGCGCGGTGTCCGCCTGCGGCGCCTTGCAGGAGATCAACGAACGCAGATACCGCAGACGACCGAACTGGCGGAAAGGCAGCAAACGGGCAAAACGTTCCATGATGTTTCTCCTGGCGATAGGACGCACCGCGGCTCGCCGCGTATGCGACAGCCGTCAGATCGTTGATCGTTTCAAGAATGGCGTACCCGGACGCCCGGGCGGTGTTCACTATGTAATGCGCTAAACAAAGCGCCCGCTCAGAATTCGCCCGAGCGGATCAGGCCCACCGCGATGCCTTCGAGCGCGAATTCCGCGCTGCCCGACTTCACGAAGATGTTCTCGTAATCCGGATTTTCGGCGATCAGTTCGACGCCGTCGCGATGGCGCTTCCAGCGCTTCACGGTGACGTCGTCGCCGAGACGGGCAACCACGATCTGCCCGTCCTTCGCTTCGCTTTTCTTCTGCACCGCGAGCAGGTCGCCGTCGAAGATGCCGGCGTCACGCATCGAAAGGCCACGCACCTTCAACAGATAGTCGGGCTTGCTGGAAAAGAGCGCCGGGTCGAACGAATAGTGCTGGGAGATGTGCTCTTGCGCGAGAATCGGGCTGCCGGCGGCGACGCGGCCTACGAGCGGCAGCGACAACTGCATGATGCTCGGGTGCGGCAACGTAAACTGGTGCGGCGAATCTTCCAGGTTGGAGACGAGCCGGATGCCGCGCGAAGCGCCCGCCGCCAGTTCGATGACGCCCTTGCGCGCGAGCGCCCGCAGATGCTCCTCCGCCGAATTGGCTGAAGAAAAACCGAGCTCGGCGGCGATCTCGGCGCGCGTGGGCGGGAAGCCGGTGCGCTCGATCGCGCGCTGGATCAGTTCGAACACCTGCTGCTGCCGCGCGGTTAGTTTGTTTGTTTTGTTCACTGGCTCGGCCCCTTGGCGGACTGTATGGATGGACAGGTGACTGTATTTTTATACAGTATTTCGCGCTTTTCAAGCTTTACTTTAAGTTCGGCCACGGATTGGCCGTTCGGCCGACTATCGCGTGCGCCACCGCGCTGTCAAACTGCGAACAACGCTCGTTAGCACTTTTGCATCTTAAAGAATGAAGAACGATTATTTTTAATAATGAAGCCCCGCCGATAGACTGACTTCGTCAACTCAATAAGACGGAGAACGGGGAATGCATAGTCGGAATTCGGGTTTGGGCGCGCGCACGCGCGGGCTTTTCGCGGCGCTCGTGCTGGGCGCGGCGGCGGGCTTCGGCGCGATCGGGCAGGCGCACGCGGACACGGCGTTTCTCAACGTGTCCTACGATCCGACGCGCGAGTTGTATCAGGATTTCAATCAGGCGTTCGCGAAGAAGTGGAAGGCAGAGACGGGCGAATCGGTGACATTCAAGCAGTCGCACGGCGGCTCGGGCGGCCAGGCGCGCGCCGTGCTCGACGGCTTGCAGGCGGACGTCGTCACGCTCGCGCTCGCCTACGACATCGACGCGCTCGCGGGCAAGGGTCTCATCGATCAGAACTGGCAGAAGCGCTTGCCGGACAACGCGTCGCCGTACACGTCGACGATCGTTTTTCTCGTGAGGAAGGGCAATCCGAAGCAGATCAAGGACTGGAACGACCTGGCGAAACCCGGGGTATCGATCGTGACGCCGAATCCGAAGACCTCGGGCGGCGCGCGCTGGAACTATCTCGCGGCGTGGGCCTATGCGCAGCACCAGCCGGGCGGCAACGAGCAGAGCGCGAAGGAATTCGTGACGAAGCTCTATAAGAACGCGGGCGTGCTCGATTCGGGCGCGCGCGGCGCCACGACGAGTTTCGTGCAGCGCGGCCAGGGCGACGTGCTGATCGCGTGGGAAAACGAGGCGTTTCTGTCGCTGAAGGAATTCGGCGCGGACAAGTTCGAGATCGTCGTGCCTTCGGTGAGCATTCTGGCGGAGCCGCCGGTCGCCGTGGTCGACAAGGTCGTCGACAAGCACGGCACGCGCAAGCTGGCCGAAGCGTATCTGAAGTATCTGTACAGCGATGAAGGACAGGAGATCGCGGCGCGCAATTTCTATCGTCCGCGTTCGGCGAAAGTGCCGGCCGCGCTGACGAAGCAGTTCCCGAAGCTCAAGCTCTACACCGTCGACGATACGTTCGGCGGCTGGACCAAGGCGCAAAAGACCCATTTCGCCGATGGCGGCGTATTCGACTCGATCTATCAGCCGCAGTAAAAAGCAAAGGGGCGTCGCATGAGCGGCGCCCTTGCAGCATCGAAGCCAAGTATCGAAGACAAGCATCGAAGACAAGCGGCGCACATGACGACCGCGTATAAACACAAGCAGGGCAATGCGCCATACCCCGGCGCGCTGGAACAGGACGAATCAAGGATGACGACTTTCACTTTCCGCAAGCCGAGCGCGCTGCCCGGCTTCGGGCTGACACTCGGCATCACGGTGGCTTATCTGAGCCTCGTGGTGCTGATTCCGCTCGCGGCCACCTTCGCCAAGACCGCCACGCTCGACTGGGCGCAGTTCGTGCGCGCGGTGACGTCGCCGCGCGTGTTGGCTTCGTATCGGCTGACGTTTTCGGCGGCGCTCGGCGGCGCGCTCATCAACGCGGTGTTCGGTTTTCTGGTCGCGTGGGTGCTCGTGCGCTACACGTTCCCGTTCAAGCGCGTGGTCGACGCGGTCGTCGATCTGCCGTTCGCGCTGCCGACGTCGGTCGCGGGCATTTCGCTTGCCGCCGTCTACGCGGGCAACGGCTGGATCGGCCAGTATCTCGCGCCGCTCGGCATCAAGGTCGCGTTCACGCCGCTCGGGGTGCTGGTCGCGCTGACCTTCATCGGCCTGCCGTTCGTCGTGCGCACGGTGCAGCCGGTGCTCGAAGACTTCGAGCGCGAGCAGGAAGAAGCGGCCGCCTGCCTGGGCGCGACGCGCTGGCTCACGTTCAGGCGCGTCGTGCTGCCGTCGCTCCTGCCGGCGCTGCTCACGGGCTTCGCGCTCGCGTTCGCGCGCGCGCTCGGCGAATACGGCTCGGTGATCTTCATCGCGGGCAATGTGCCGATGAAGTCCGAAATCACGTCGCTCCTCATCATCACCAAGCTCGAACAGTACGACTATGCGGGCGCGACGTCGCTTGCGGTCGTCATGCTGTGCGTCTCGTTCCTGATGCTGCTCCTCATCAACACGCTGCAGTGGTTCCTCCAGCGCCGCACCAGCAAGACGGGCGCGGTGCCCGCCATCGCCGGATCGCTGCACGTGGAAGGGAGCAAGCCATGAGCACGCCGGGCCAGAAAGCGGCGCCGGCCATCGCGCCGTCGCGTGTCGTCGAACACAAGCTCGATCCCGTCACCGAATCGCGCGCGGTGCGCTACGCGCTCACGACGGTCGCGCTCGTCTTCCTCGCGCTCTTTCTCGTCGTGCCGCTCGCCGCCGTGTTCGTGCAGGCGTTCAGCAAGGGCGTCGATTATTACTTCGAGTCGCTGAAGGACCCGGACGCGTGGTCCGCGATCAAGCTCACGCTCATCACCGCCGCGATCGCCGTGCCGCTGAACGTGGTGTTCGGGCTCGCCGCCTCGTGGGCGATCGCGAAGTTCGAGTTTCGCGGCAAGGCGCTGCTCACGACGCTGATCGACTTGCCGTTCTCGGTGTCGCCGGTCATCTCGGGCTTGATCTACGTGCTGATGTTCGGCGCGCAGGGCTGGTTCGGCCCGTGGCTCGCCGCGCACGACGTGCAGATCATCTTCGCCGTGCCGGGCATCGTGCTCGCGACGATCTTCGTCACGTTCCCGTTCGTCGCGCGCGAGCTGATTCCGCTGATGCAGGCGCAAGGCAACGACGAGGAAGAAGCCGCGCACGTGCTCGGCGCATCGGGCTGGCAGATCTTCCGCCGTGTGACGCTGCCGAACGTGAAGTGGGGTCTGCTCTACGGCGTGATTCTCTGCAATGCACGCGCGATGGGCGAGTTCGGCGCGGTGTCGGTGGTGTCCGGCCACATCCGCGGACAGACCGACACCATGCCGCTGCACGTCGAGATCCTCTACAACGAATACAACTTTTCAGCGGCATTCGCGGTGGCGTCGCTGCTCGCGCTGCTTGCGCTCGTCACGCTCGCGCTCAAGCTGCTGGCGGAGCGCCGCATGTCGCAATCGATCGCGAAGACGCAGGACCTGCCGCACGAGGCGCCTGTCACGTCCATCCAGAACTGAAGGCACGGGAACATCATGAGCATCATCGTTCGGAATCTGCAAAAGCGCTTCGGCGACTTCACCGCGCTCGACAACGTCACGCTCGACTTTCCGGCGGGCGAACTCGTCGCGCTGCTCGGGCCTTCGGGCTGCGGCAAGACCACGCTCTTGCGCGTGATCGCGGGCCTCGAATACGCCGACGCCGGGCAGGTTGTGCTGCACGGCGAGGACGTCGCGGAAGTCGGCGCGCGCGAGCGCCAGGTCGGCTTCGTGTTCCAGCACTATGCGCTCTTTCGTCACATGACGGTGTTCGAGAACGTCGCGTTCGGGCTGCGCGTGAAGCCGCGCCGCGAACGGCCGACCGAAGCCGTGATCCGCGAGAAGGTGCATGAACTGCTCAAGCTCGTCCAGCTCGACTGGCTCGCCGAGCGCTTTCCGTCGGAACTCTCGGGCGGCCAGCGGCAGCGCATCGCGCTTGCGCGCGCGCTCGCGGTCGAGCCGAAGGTGCTGCTCCTCGACGAACCGTTCGGCGCGCTCGATGCCAAGGTGCGCAAGGAGCTGCGCAGCTGGCTGCGGCGCCTGCACGACGACCTGCACATCTCGACGATCTTCGTGACGCACGATCAGGAAGAGGCGCTCGAAGTGGCGGATCGCATCGTCGTGTTGAATCGCGGGCACGTCGAGCAGGTCGGCAGCCCGCAGGACGTCTACGATCATCCGCAGACGTCGTTCGTCTACGAGTTCCTCGGTGCGGCCAACCGGCTGAAGGGCAACGTCGATGCGGCCGGTTTCGTCGCGCAGGGCGCCGCCCAGCCGATCGCCGCCGAAGCGAACTTCGCCGGTCCCGCGCTCGCCTACGTGCGTCCGCACGACCTCACGCTTTATCCGACGCAGTCGGGCCATCGCGACGGCATCGTCGTCGACGTGCGGCGGGTCGTGACGCTTGGCGGCTCGGTGCGCATCGAGCTGGAAGGCAGCGAGGGCAACGTGCTCGAAGCGGAACTCGACCGCGAGACGTGGCGCGAACTGAACCTGAATATCGGCGATGGCGTGACGGCCGTGCCGCGCGTGCTGCGCGTGTTTCCGGCGCAGTGACATCCAAAAAGAGAGGCTGACATGAACTTCCAGCAACTGCGCTTCGTGCGCGAGGCCGTGCGCCAGAACATGAACCTGACCGAGGTCGCCAATGTGCTGTACACGTCGCAGTCGGGCGTGTCGAAGCAGATCAAGGATCTCGAGGACGAACTCGGCGTCGATATTTTCATCCGGCGCGGCAAGCGGCTGACGGGGCTCACCGAGCCGGGCAAGGCCGTGCATCAGCTGATCGAGCGGATGCTGCTGGATGCCGAGAACCTGCGCCGCGTCGCGCGCCAGTTCGCGGATCAGGACAACGGGCATCTCGTCGTCGCGACGACGCACACGCAGGCGCGCTACGCGTTGCCGAAGGTGATCCGCCAGTTCACCGAGGTCTTTCCGAAGGTGCATCTCGCGCTGCGCCAGGGCAGCCCGCAACAGATCGCGCAGATGATCATCAACGGCGAGGCGGACATCGGCATCTCGACCGAGGCGCTCGACCGCTATCCCGACATCATCACGTTTCCGTGCTATTCGTGGCATCACACGGTGGTGGTGCCGAAGGATCATCCGCTCGTCGGGCGCGAGAACATCACGCTGGAGGAGATTGCGGAATACCCGATCGTCACTTACGACAACGACTTCACCGGCCGCTCGCACGTCGATCAGGCGTTCGCCAAGGCGGGCGCGATGCCCGACGTCGTGCTGACCGCCATCGACGCCGACGTGATCAAGACGTATGTGGAACTCGGGATGGGCATCGGCATCGTGGCGGCGATGGCCTACGACGCGAAGCGCGATACCGAACTCGTCGCGCTCGATACACAGCATCTGTTCGAGGCCAGCACGACGCGCGTCGGATTGAGGAAGGGCGCTTTTCTGCGCGCGTATGCGTATCGGCTGATCGAAATGTTTGCGCCGCAACTCGACGAAGCGGAGATCGCGAGCCAGTTGCGGGAAGTGGCCTGAAAGCCGGTGGCGCCTGTGTAAAATCGCGCCATGAACACCCCAAACGAATCCTTACCGCGGATCGCGGTTCTTGCCACCGGCGGCACCATCGCGGGGCAGGCCGGCGATGCGTCGAAAACCGCGGGCTACAAGGCGGGCGTCGTCGGCGTCGACAAACTGCTGGAAGCCGTTCCCGCGCTCTCGCAAGTCGCGCGCATCCACGCGGAGCAGGTGGCGAGCATCGACAGCAAGGACATGAGCATCGCCCTGTGGGTGACGCTCGCGGCGCGCATCAACGAACTGCTCGTCACCGATCATATCGACGGCGTCGTCATCACGCATGGCACGGATACGCTCGAAGAAACGGCCTACCTGCTGCATCTCACGGTCAAAAGCGACAAGCCCGTCGTACTGACCGCCGCGATGCGCCCGTCGAGCGCGCTCTCCGCCGACGGTCCGCTGAACTTGCTCAACGCCGTGACGGTCGCCGCGCACGCGAGCGCCGCGAAGCAGGGCGTGCTCGTCGCGTTCAACAACCAGATCCATTGCGCGCGCGACGTCACGAAGACGAGCACCTACGCCGTCGATGCGTTCCGCTCGCCTGAAATCGGCGCGCTCGGCTGGGTGCAGGACGGGCGCGTCGAGTTTCAGCGGAAGGCGTTGCGCCGTCATACCTCGCAAAGTCAATTCGATCTACGCAACGCGCTTCCCGCCGTCGAGATCGTCGCGAGCTACGCGGGCGCGTCGCGTGCGGCGATCGACGCATTCGTCGCGACGGGCGTCAAGGGACTCGTGATCGCGGGAACGGGCAACGGCTCGATCCACGCGAGCCTGCATCAGGCGCTCGCGGATGCGACGAAAAAGGGCGTCGCGGTGGTGCGCTCGTCGCGCGTCGGGTCGGGGCACGTGATGCGCAACGGCGCGGCCTCCGACGATTCGCTCGGCTCCGTGAGCGCCGGCACGCTCAATCCATACAAGGCGCGCGTGCTGCTGATGCTCGCGCTCGCAGCCGGCATCACCGATCCCGGCGCGATTCAGCAGATATTCGATACCTACTGACACGCATGGACGAAAAAAAACGCGAACCGAGGTTCGCGTTTTTTCACCGGAATGCGCTTTCAGGCAGCGGCGGGAATGCGCAGTACCTGTCCCGGGTAAATCTTGTCCGGGCTCTTCAGCATCGGCTTGTTCGCCTCGAAGATCAGATCGTTCTTCGCGCCGTTGCCATAGTACTTCTCTGCGATCTTCCACAGGTTGTCGCCCGACACCACCGTATGGAACTGCGATTCGGGCGCCGGATTCGGCACCGTCAGTTTGTCGTCGACCTTGTCGACGTGCTGCACGTTGCCCGCCGCGACCAGGATCTTCTCCTTGGTCGCCTGGTCGGCCGCTTCGCCCGATACCGTCACCGTATGCGACGCGCCGTCGTACGCGACCTGCAGGTTGTCGGCGTTCAGGCCCTGCGAGCGGATGTAGGCGGCGATGGCGTCGCCGGCCTTCTGATTGAGCGCCGCGACATCGACGGGAGCGGCCGCGGGCGCCGCCGCAGCCGGCGTGGACACCGCCCCGAACAGCTTTTCGCCTGCATCCTTGATAAAACTGAGAATACCCATTGTTCAACTCCTTAAGTGACGACATGAACCACAGTTGGACCGCTCGCGAAGTCTAGGCAAATTAGTCGCGCGTGCCACCAGATAGTTCTGAGAATCGTCGACGGAAAGAGCGAAAACGAAAAAGGCCGGACCGGCCGCTGCGAAAGGTGACATGCGCTTGACATGCACCTCATGCAACGTCCGGACCAGCCCGGTCAATACTGATCAGTAGAAGCAAAGAATCCGACGCGGACACCCGACGAAACCGTCTGACCGACCAAGGCTTCCCCGGCGCCGCCGGGTGCCGCTCTCGGACCCCACTTGCCGCTCTCAGCCCAGAGCGGCAGTTGTCCCGCGTGCCCATACGCGGGACGCCCCACGGTCAGGCGGCCTTCGCGGCTTCCGCCGGCTCTTCGGCCACCTTATGATTCGACATGATTTCGAGCGCACGGACCATGGCGGAGTGGTCCCACGCCTTGCCGCCATTCGATGCGCATACGCTGAACAATTGCTGCGCGCTCGCGGTGTGCGGCAGCGCGAGGCCCATCTTGCGCGCACCATCGAGGGCGAGATTCAGGTCCTTCTGGTGCAGTTCGATCCGGAAGCCCGGGTTGAACGTGCGCTTGGTCATGCGCTCGCCGTGCACTTCGAGAATGCGCGACGACGCGAACCCGCCCATGAGCGCACGGCGCACGCGCTCCGGATCGGCGCCCGAGCGCGACGCGAAGAGCAGCGCCTCGGCCACCGCCTCGATGTTCAGCGCCACGATGATCTGGTTCGCGACCTTGCAGGTCTGGCCCGCGCCGTTGTCGCCGATCAGCGAAACGTTCTTGCCCATCAGGTCGAAAAGCGGCTTGACGAGGTCGAACGAACGCTGCGGGCCGCCCACCATGATCGTGAGCGTGGCTTCGCGCGCGCCGAGTTCGCCGCCCGATACCGGCGCATCCAGGTAGTCGCAGCCGAGCGCATTGATCTTCTTCGCGAACTCCTGCGTGTCGAGCGGCGAGATCGAGCTCATGTCGATCACGAGCTTGCCCTTCGAGAGACCCTTCGCGACGCCGTCGTCGTTGAACAGGACCGCCGCGACGTCGGGCGTGTCCGGCACCATCGTGATGACGATGTCGCTCGTCAGCGCGACGGCGGTCGAATCGGGCACCACGCTCGTTTGCGCGCGGATGTCGTCCGGCACCGGGAACTTGCCGTTCACGACCAGCTTGTGCCCGCCCTTCAGAAGGTTGCGCGCCATGTGCGCGCCCATGATGCCGAGTCCGATGAATCCGATTGTTGCCATTCTTCAATATCTCCGTGATGTCTTAAGCAGCAGCGCGCGCGTCGCCTGATGCGGGCCAGCCCGCGAGGTCCTGAAGCCAGCCAAGGCCTTCGGTGGTGCTCGTTCGCGGCTTGTATTCGCAGCCGATCCAGCCGTCGTAGCCGATTTCGTCGAGCAGGGCGAAGAGGAACGCGTAGTTGATCTCGCCCGTGCCCGGCTCGTTGCGGCCGGGGTTGTCGGCGAGCTGGACATGCGCGATCGACGGCAGGTTCTTTCTGATCGTCGCGGCGAGTTCGCCTTCCATGCGCTGCATGTGATAGATGTCGTATTGCAGGAACAGATTGTCCGAACCGACCGCGCGGATCACGTCGAGTCCTTCGGCCGAGCGGTTCAGCGCGAAGCCGGGGATGTCGTAGGCATTGCACGGCTCGACGAGTAGGCGGATGCCTTCCTGCTTAAGCGCCGAGGCGGCGAACCCGAGGTTCTCGATGATCGTCGCGCGCGCCTGTTCGCGGCTCACACCTGCGCTCGGAATGCCGACCAGGCAGTTCAGTTGCGGCACCTTCAGCGCCTTCGCATACTCGATCGCGCGCCCGACACCCTCGCGGAACTCCGCCACGCGGTCCGGCAGGCACGCGATGCCGCGCTCGCCGGCTTCCCAGTTGCCCGCGGGCAGGTTGTGCAGCACGAGCTTCAGCCTGTTGTCGGCAAGACGGCTTTGCAGGTCGCCGATCGAATACGGATACGGGAACAGGAACTCGACCGCTTCGAAGCCCGCTCGCGCCGCCGCTGCGAAGCGGTCGAGGAACGGGACTTCGTTGAACAGCATGGTCAGGTTCGCAGCGAATTTCGGCATGTCTTGTCTTCCTGATGGTCGGTCAGTGGTCGATGCAGCCGGCGCGTGGAACGGCGCCGGCGCGTGCTTCGGTCTTCAGTCGAGCGGCGTGATCGCCGTCGGCGCGTCTTCCTTCTTCTCGGCGAGTTCCTCGAACTCGTTGATCGCGTCGATCTCGGTGCCCATCGAGATATTGGTCACGCGCTCGAGGATCATCTCGACCACGACCGGCACCTGATGTTCGTTCATCAGCGCCTGCGCCTGCTTGAGCGCCGGGGCGATGTCTTCCGGCTTGAACACGCGGATCGCCTTGCAGCCGAGACCTTCGGCCACCGCGACGTGATCGACCCCGTAGCCGTCGAGTTCAGGCGCGTTGATGTTGTCGAACGCGAGCTGCACGCAGTAGTCCATCTCGAAGCCGCGCTGCGCCTGACGGATCAGCCCGAGATACGAGTTGTTCACCACGACGTGGATGTACGGCAGCTTGAACTGCGCGCCCACGGCCAGTTCCTCGATCATGAACTGGAAGTCGTAATCGCCCGAGAGCGCGACGATCGGACGCTGCGGATCGGCGGCACGCACGCCGAGCGCCGCCGGAATCGTCCAGCCGAGCGGGCCGGCCTGGCCGCAGTTGATCCAGTTGCGCGCCTTGAACACGTGCAGGAACTGGGCGCCGGCGATCTGCGAAAGACCGATCGTCGTGACGAAGCACGTGTCGCGGCCGAACGCCTGGTTCATTTCTTCGTAGACGCGCTGCGGCTTCATCGGCACGTTTTCGAAGTGCGTCTTGCGCAGCATCGTGCTCTTGCGCTCCTGGCAATCGCGCACCCACTCGCCGCGATCTTTCAGCTTGCCCGCGGCCTTCCATTCCTTCGCCACTTCGACGAAGAGTTCGAGCGCGAATTTCGCATCCGACACGATGCCGAGGTCCGGGCCGAACACGCGGCCGATCTGCGTCGGTTCGATATCGACGTGCACGAACTTGCGGCCCTTCGTGTACACCTCGACGCTGCCCGTGTGACGGTTCGCCCAGCGGTTGCCGATGCCGAGCACGAAGTCGGAGGCGAGCATCGTCGCGTTGCCGTAGCGGTGCGACGTCTGCAGACCGCACATGCCGGCCATCAGCGGGTGATCGTCGGGGATCGCGCCCCACGACATCAGTGTCGGGATCACCGGCACGCCGAGCGTTTCCGCGAATTCCACGAGCAGGTCTTCGGCCGCCGCGTTGAGCACGCCGCCGCCCGAGACGATCAGCGGCTTGTCGGCGTCGTTGAGCATCGTCAGCGCTTTTTCGACCTGCGCGCGCGTCGCCTTCGGCTTGTAGACCGGCAGCGGCTCGTAGGTGTCGATGTCGAATTCGATCTCGCCCATCTGCACGTCGATCGGCAAGTCGACCAGCACCGGACCCGGACGGCCCGAGCGCATCAGGTGGAACGCCTGCTGGAACACGCGCGGCACGAGCGCCGGCTCGCGCACGGTGACGGCCCATTTCGTGACCGGCTTCGCGATCGATTCGATGTCGACGGCCTGGAAGTCTTCCTTATAGAGACGCGCGCGCGGCGCCTGGCCGGTGATCGCGAGGATCGGGATCGAGTCGGCTTGCGCGGAATAGAGGCCGGTGATCATGTCGGTGCCCGCCGGGCCCGACGTGCCGATACACACGCCGATGTTGCCCGGCGCGGCGCGCGTATAGCCTTCGGCCATGTGCGAGGCGCCTTCGACGTGACGAGCCAGCACATGGCTGATGCTGCCGGCTTTGCGCAGCGCCGAGTAGAACGGGTTGATCGCAGCGCCCGGCACCCCGAACGCGGTGTCGATGCCTTCTTTCTCCAGCACGAGGACGGCTGCGTCGACGGCTCTCATCTTGGCCATGGTTGTCTCCTTCCTTAATTTCTTCCGATTGTTTCTGACTGCGGTTGGGCAGGGTTGAGATGAACTGTAGGCCTGCACGAAAGGTTTGATAAGATCAGCTCAGGTCGCTTTCTTCGAAACAAAAAGTATGGAATCGCGCTGACCGGCGTTTCAGGAGACGAACGATGGACCGCTTCAAGCAGATAGAAACCTTTGTGCGCGTCGCGGAGGCGGGCAGCCTCGCGGCGGCGGCGCTGGAGGAGGGCGTGTCGCCGGTGATTCTCGGACGGCGCATCGACGCGCTTGAAAAGCGCCTCGGCGTCAAGCTGATGTACCGCTCGACGCGGCGGCTCGTCGTGAGCGAGGACGGCGCCGCGTTTCTCGACCGCTGCCGCCATCTGCTGACGGAATGGGATCAGGCGGAAAACGAACTCGCGGCGGGCCGGCGCGCAGTGAACGGGCATCTGATCGTGTCGGCGCCGGCTGCGTTCGGGCGGATGCACGTCGCGCCGCACGCGCCGGCGTTCATCGCCGACAAGCCCGAATTGCAGATGTCGTTCAATCTGACCGACCGCGTGGTCGACCTGGTGCGCGAGGGCTACGACCTGTCGATTCGCATCGGGGGAGCGGTCGATCCGAACTTCGTCGCGGTGAAGCTCGCGAACAACCGGCGCATGGTGTGCGGCACGCCGGCTTACTTCAAGAAGCACGGCAAGCCGAAATCGCTCGACGACCTGCCCGGGCATAACTGTCTCGCGTTCAACCTGCAGGGCGGACAGAACCGCGGCTGGTATTTCCGGCGCAACGGCAAGCTCGCGACCGTGCGGGTGTCGGGCAATCTCGACTGCAACGACGGCGAATTGTTGCACCGGTGGATGTCCGAGGGTCTCGGGCTCGGCTGGCGTTCGACGTGGGAAATCCAGCGTCAACTCGCGGCGGGCGAGCTGGAAACCGTCCTCGACGAATACGCGCTGCCCGATTACGACATCCTCGCGGTCTATCCGCAGCAGCGCTACGTGCCCGCGAAAGTGCGCTACTTCATTGATTATCTTAAGGAAATCTACTCGCAGGCGGATTACTGGAGCCGCGCACCGTGAATCTCGCTCGCGTCCTCGCTAAATGCTTGAAAAGAAAGCAGAAGTAAATCGCAAAATGGCGTTCGAGCTTGCACGCGAGGCCGCCGCCGGTTACACTCTTGGGCTTCTCACTTGCCGCACCGGTCCGACGCCCGGGTGGCTTTAATCCACAAGTCAGCACAAGGAGTGAATATGCGTCATTACGAAATCGTATTTATCGTGCACCCCGATCAGAGCGAGCAAGTGCCCGCCATGATCGAGCGCTACAAGGGCACGATCACCTCGCACGGTGGTCAGATCCACCGTATCGAAGACTGGGGCCGTCGCCAACTGGCCTACATGATCGAGAAACTCGCGAAGGCTCACTACGTCTGCATGAACATCGAGTGCGACCAGGCAACGCTCGAAGAACTCGAACACGCGTTCAAGTTCAACGACGCCGTCCTGCGCCACCTGATCGTCAAGATGAAGAAGGCCGAAACCGGCCCGTCGCCGATGATGAAGGAAGTGCAGCGCGAAGAAGCCAAGAAGGCGGCCTCGCAGCCGTCCGAAGCGCAGGCTTAAGACGAATTCAGATTCGTCAGCCACCAGGATTTAAGTGAACCAGTTGCAACTGACAGCGAGCGTCGTGGAACGCGAACCGGTGCGGTACACACCCGCCGGCGTACCGATAGCGAGCTGCACGTTGCATCACCAAACGGAAGTCGTCGAAGCGGGCATTGTCCGCCAGATCGAACTGACGATGCCGGCGGTAGCCGCCGGTGAGGTGAGCGGCAAGCTGGAAAGCTGTCAGATGGGCGTGCAAACGCGCTTCACCGGCTTTCTGGCAAAAAAGAGCCGCGACGCACGAACCCTGGTGTTTCACATCACAGAATTGCAGGACATTGGAAAGGACTGAACATGCCCCGCCCGACTGGTAAGAAATTCGACAAGCGTCGTCAGCAACAAAACCCGCTCTTCAAGCGCAAGAAGTTCTGCCGTTTCACGGCCGCCAACGTCGATCACATCGACTACAAGGACACGGAAACGCTGAAGGACTTCATCGGCGAAAACGGCAAGATCACGCCGGCACGCCTGACGGGTACGAAGGCTCACTATCAGCGTCAGCTCGACACGGCCATCAAGCGTGCGCGTTTCCTCGCGCTCCTGCCGTACACCGACCTGCACAAGGCCTAATCGGACGACGTAAAAAGGAACAAGCCAAATGCAAATCATTCTTTTGGAAAAAGTCGTCAACCTGGGCAACCTGGGCGACATCGTCAAGGTCAAGGACGGTTACGCACGTAACTTCCTGATCCCGGGCAAGAAGGCCCGCCGCGCAACGAAGGACGCTATCGCCGAATTCGAAGTCCGCCGCGCCGAGCTGGAAAAGGTCGCCGCTGAGAAGCTGGCCGCCGCGCAAACGCAAGGCGAAAAGCTGAACGGCTCGACCGTGCAGATCTCGCAAAAGGCGGGTGTCGACGGCCGTCTGTTCGGTTCGGTCACGAACGCGGACATCGCCGACGCGCTGAAGAAGCAAGGTTTCGCTGAAGTCGAAAAGGCGCAGGTTCGCATGCCGGAAGGCCCGCTGAAGCTGGTCGGCGACCACGCGGTGCAAGTCGCGCTGCACACGGACGTCGTCGTCGACGTCACGGTGTCGGTGCTGGGCGAGCACGCCTAAAAGCCGCGAGCGCCAGCACTGGCGCTCGTCGCGAATAGCAGGAAAAGAAGGGCAGGAACCGCGCGCGGTTCCTGCCTTTTTTGTTGGCCGCAGCCGGCCATTTCACCGATAATTCCACCCCATGAACGCTCCGTCGAAAGATCCGCAACTCGATGCGCTGAAGGTCCCGCCGCATTCGATCGAAGCCGAACAGTCCGTGATCGGTGGCCTCCTGCTGGACAACGCCGCCTGGGACCGCATCGCCGATGTCATGTCGCATAGCGATTTCTATCGCTACGACCATCGGATCATTTATGAGCACATCGGCCGGCTGATCGCCTCGACCCGTCCCGCCGACGTGATCACCGTGCACGAAGCGCTCGCGTCGTCCGGCAAGGCGGACGAAGTGGGCGGCCTCGCGTACCTGAACGCGCTCGCGCAGAACACGCCGAGCGCGGCGAACATCCGACGCTACGCCGAGATCGTGCGCGACCGTGCCGTGTTGCGGCGGCTCGTATCGGTGGCCGACGAAATCTCCGCCGACGCCTTCAATCCGCAAGGCAAGGAAGTGCGCCAGTTGCTCGACGAAGCCGAGGCGAAAGTGTTCTCGATCGCCGAGGACGGCGCGCGCGGCACGCAGGGCTTCCTCGAAATCGGGCCGCTCCTGACGCAGGTCGTCGAGCGCATCGACACGCTGTATCACACGGCCAATCCGAGCGACGTCACTGGCACGCCGACGGGCTTCGTCGACCTCGACCGGATGACCTCGGGCATGCACGGCGGCGAACTGATCATCGTGGCGGGCCGGCCTTCGATGGGCAAGACCGCGTTTTCGATGAACATCGGCGAATACGTGGCCGTCGAGTACGGGCTGCCGGTCGCGGTGTTCTCGATGGAAATGCCGGGCACGCAGTTGACGATGCGTATGCTCGGCTCGGTCGGGCGCCTGGACCAGCACCGCATGCGTACCGGGCGTCTCACCGACGAAGACTGGCCGAAGCTCACGCACGCGGTGCAGAAAATGAGCGAGGCGCAGCTTTTCATCGACGAAACCGGTGGCCTCAATCCGATGGAACTGCGTTCGCGCGCGCGGCGTCTCGCGCGACAGTGCGGCAAGCTCGGTCTCATCATCATCGACTATTTGCAGCTGATGAGCGGTTCGGGCCACGCTGGCGAGAATCGCGCGACGGAAATCTCGGAAATCTCGCGCTCGCTCAAAAGCCTCGCGAAGGAACTCGACGTGCCCGTCATCGCGCTCTCGCAGCTCAATCGCGGTCTCGAACAGCGGCCGAACAAGCGTCCGATCATGTCGGACCTGCGCGAATCGGGCGCCATCGAGCAGGACGCGGACGTCATCCTCTTCATCTATCGCGACGAAGTCTACAATCCGGACACTCCGGACAAGGGCACGGCGGAAATCATCATCGGCAAGCAGCGTAACGGTCCGATCGGGCCGGTGCGCCTGACGTTCCACGGCCAGTACACCAAGTTCGACAACTTCGCCGGCGCACAGAATTTCTACGGCAGCGAGTAAAACGGCCGCTCGTTGCGTCAATTGGCCGCCATCCTGCGGCCTTTACGCCATCACTGCGGCAGCCGGCGCGGATGCACCGGCTGTCTCGCAAAGGTACAATATGACGGTTTGACGTCAGCCATCGTATTGACCCATCTATCGGGATATTCATGTTCGGTCGCTTCATGCCCACCGAGGGCAAATTCTTCGAAATCTTCAACGCGCACGCGAAGTGCATCGTCGACGCGAGCCGCGAGCTCGAACTGCTGATCGACAACCTCGACGACGCGGAGATCCACAAGCAGAACGTTCAGACGAACGAAAAACGCGCGGACAAGCTCACGCACGAAACCATCGACTTGCTGCACAAGACGTTCATCACGCCGCTCGATCGCGACGAGATCCACAAGCTGATCACGACGATGGACGACATCCTCGATCTGATGGAAGACGTCGCCACCGCCATTTTCCTGTACGACGTGCGCCAGGTGACGTCGGAAGCGAGCCAGCTCGCGCACATCTGCACGGCAACGTCGATCCGCGTGCAGAAGGCGGTCGAACTGCTCGCCGACATGAAGCAGGCGAGCGAAATCCTGAAGATCACCGAGGAAATCGACCGCCTCGAATCCGATGCCGATCGCGTGCTGCGCTCGGCGATGTCGAAGCTCTTCCGCGAGGAAGACGACGTGAAGACGCTCATCAAGCTGAAGGCGATCTACGAGCTGCTCGAGACGATCACCGACAAGTGCGAAGACGTCGCGAACATCATCGAAGGCATCGTGCTGGAAAACGCCTGAAGCCGGAATCAGCGCCCCGGCCGCCATGAGCGGCACGGGCCGCAAACCGCCGCAAACAGCGTCAAAAAAACGGGTTAAACAACCACCACCGATGCATTCGATTCAACTCGCAATCTGGGCAGTCGCCACGCTCGTTCTCGTCGCACTCGTGTTCGACTTCATGAACGGCTTCCACGACGCCGCCAACTCCATCGCGACGGTCGTCTCGACCGGCGTGCTCAAGCCGCAACAGGCGGTCGCATTCGCCGCCGCATTCAATGTCATCGCTTATTTCATCTTCCACCTGAAGGTGGCGGCCACGGTCGGAAAGGGCACGATCGACCCCAATATCGTCGACCACTACGTGATCTTCGGCGCGCTCGTCGGCGCGATCGGCTGGAACATCGTCACCTGGCATTACGGCATTCCGTCCAGTTCGTCGCATGCGCTGATCGGCGGTCTTGTCGGCGCGGCGCTGGCGAAATCGGGCTGGAGTTCGCTCAACGTCGATGGCCTGTTGAAAACCGTCTCGTTCATCTTCATCTCGCCGCTGCTCGGCTTCGTGCTCGGCTCGTTCTTCATGCTGCTCGTGTCGTGGATGTATTTCCGCACGCCACCGTCGCGCGTCGACCGGCGATTCCGGCGCCTGCAACTCGTCTCGGCGGGTCTGTATTCGCTCGGCCACGGCGGCAACGACGCGCAGAAAACCATCGGCATCATCTGGATGCTGCTGATCGCAACCGGCTACGCGTCGGCGAGTTCGGAGGCGCCGCCCGTCTGGGTGATCGCCGGATGCTATCTGTCAATGGGACTCGGCACGCTCTTCGGCGGCTGGCGAATCGTGCGTACGATGGGCCAGAAGATCACGAAGCTCAAGCCCGTCGGCGGCTTCTGCGCGGAAACGGGCGGGGCGATCACGCTGTTCGTCGCCTCCGTTCTCGGCATTCCGGTATCGACGACACACACGATCACCGGCGCGATCGTCGGTGTCGGCGCGACGCAGAAGTTCAGCGCGGTGCGCTGGGGCGTCGCGGGCAACATCGTGTGGGCCTGGATTCTGACGATTCCGGCTTCGGCCGCGCTCGCGGCCGCCGGCTGGTGGTTCGGCCACCACTTCCTTTGACGGCTTCGTACCTTTGACGCAAGCGCCTGCGCCGCTCAGATGAGCGGCGCGGAAACGCCGTCCATCGGAATGATCGCGCCCGATACGTAACTCGCGCGGCGGCTCGCCAGAAACAGCGCGACGTCGGCGATTTCCTCCGGTTTCGCATAGCGCCCGAGCGGCACGTTCGCCTGGCTGCGCGCGAGCGCCTCGTCGCGCGTGATCCCCTGTTGCTGCGCCTCGAGCGCGAGCGCTTCCTCGACGCGTTCGGTCAGCGTCGCGCCCGGGTTGATCGCGTTGATGCGGATGCCGAGCTTTGCGTAATGGTGCGCGAGGCCGACCGTCGCGAGCATCAGCGCCGCGTTTGCCGCGCCGCCCGCGATATGGATGTCGCTTGCGATCTTGCCGCCCATCCCGATGATATTGACGATGACGCCCGGCTCCGCCTTCGGATTCGCGCGCGCGCGCTCGGCCATCTGCTTCAGCACGGCCTGCTGCGGATACACGTAGGAGAAATATTTGGCGTCCATGGCCGCCTTGAACGCGGCGGCATCGAGCGTGTCGGGGTCGTAGCGTTTCGCGGCGCCCGCGCTGTTGATGAGGATGTCGATGGGACCGAGCGCGCCGGTTGCTTCCTCGACGATATCCTGCGCGCTGTGCGCCTCGCGGAGGTCGGCGCGGGCGAGATGCACGTGATGGCCCGCGTTGGCGAGTTGCTCGCGGGCGCGGGCGAGGTTGGCCGCATCGCGCGATACGATCGCGACTTTGGCGCCTTCGTTCGCGAATGCGCGTGCGCAAGCAAAACCGATTCCCTTGCTGCCGCCCGTAATCAGGACGACCTTGCCGGCGAGTCCCAGGTCCATGACGTTGCGCTCCTATCTAGCCGAGATAATCGAACACGATAGCAGAGACGCGCGGACAAGGGTTACTCGCTGCCCGTGGCGAAGCGGGCGATGGGATCGTCGACGGGAGGCGTGCTCGGACGCGGCGCGGCGAGCGTGCCGGTCGATGCGCGCATCACGCGAGCGGGCGGTTCGGCGGCGGGCAGTTGCTGGACCGCGCGCGCTTGCTGGGCGGCCAGGCGCGCGTTGGGCGGCGGGGGTTCGAACGCGTCGGCGGCTGCCGCGATCGGGTCGGGCGCGCTCGATGCCGCCACGGCCGCGGGCGATACCGCGCCGGCGGCCCGCGCCTGTCGCTGCGCTGCCGCGAGTGCCGATGGCGGCGGCTCGAACTGATCGGCGGCGCTCGCACTTTGCGACTGCGCGCGCGGGGCGACGGCGGCGCTTGCCGTGAGGGCTTGCGTCTCTACCGCGGGCGGTTCGAATCGATCCGCGGGCGCGGTTGCAGCGCTATTCGCCACGCGCGCCTGCGTCGGCGCCTCCGTCCGATTGACTACCGTCGACGAAGGCCCGGCATTGCCCGGCGACGCGAGATAAGTCGGCCCGTCGAACGGTGTCGGTGCGGACTTCGGCGGCGCGACGCGCCGGATTCCGTCGAAACGCTTCGCCCAGTACGGATTGGTCAGGTAGTCGAGCCGCACGGTGCCGCCCGTCGACGGCGCGTTCACGAATCGCAGCTTGCCGACATAGATGCCTACATGCGAATGCGGCCGTCCGGTCGTGTTGAAGAAGATCAGGTCGCCGGGCGCGACTTCGTCCGGCTCGATCGATTCGCCGCGGCCGCTCATGTCGGCGGTCGTGCGGGGCAGGTTCACCGACGCCGCCCGGTCCACGACATAGCGCACGAGTCCGCTGCAATCGAAGCCGGCTTCCGGCGTGTTGCCGCCCCAGCGGTACGGCACGCCGACGAGCGACATCGCCTGGATCGAAATCTCCTCGCGCCCGACGCTGTGATCGACGAAATTCGGGAAACCGGAGGGCGTGGGGAAAGTGCGGGCGGCGGTCGAACTGGCGGGGGGTTTGCGCGAGACGTTCTGCGGCGCGCTGCCACAGGCGGCGAGCAGCAACGTGATAAGCAACGGGAACCAGATTCGACGCATTTTGGAGGGACGAGCGCAAAGCAGTCTGCCGATACTAGCCCGCCGCGCGGGGCGCCAGCAAGTTTTCCTGATGTTTTACATGAAGAATGCGCGCTAAGTGTTGCGCGTCCCGGACGAACGCAAAGAAAAACGGCCCGGCGGAAATCCGCCGGGCCGTTCGGAATAGGCGAATGGGCGTCGCGACGCTTACAGAATGTCGGAAGCGTAGTCCGCGAGCCGCGAGCGCTCGCCGCGCGCGAGTGTCACGTGACCGCTGTGCGTCCAGCCCTTGAAGCGGTCGACGACGTAAGTGAGCCCCGAACTGCCCTCGGTGAGATAAGGCGTGTCGATCTGCGCGATATTGCCGAGACAGATGATCTTCGTACCCGGACCCGCGCGCGTGACGAGCGTTTTCATCTGCTTGGGTGTCAGATTCTGCGCTTCGTCGATGATCACGTATTTATCGACAAAAGTCCGGCCGCGCATGAAGTTCATGCTCTTCACCTTCAGGCGCGAGCGGATCAGTTCCTGCGTGGCGGCGCGGCCCCATTCGCCGGCGGCGTCGTCGGTCTTTTGCAGCACTTCGAGGTTGTCGTCGAATGCGCCCATCCACGGCTGCATTTTCTCTTCCTCGGTGCCCGGTAGAAAACCGATGTCCTCGCCGACCGGAACCGTCGCGCGCGTCACGATGATCTCGTTGTAGCGCTTGTCGTCGAGCACTTGAGCCAAGCCCGCGGCGAGCGCCATCAGCGTCTTGCCGGTGCCCGCCTGCCCGAGCAGCGTGACGAAATCGACTTCCGGGTTCATCAACAGGTTCAGCGCGAAGTTCTGCTCGCGATTGCGCGCCGTGATGCCCCACACATTGTTCTTGTGATGGCCGTAGTCGCGCAGCGTCTGCAGGAGCGCCGTCTTGCCGTTGAGTTCGCGCACGACCGCATGGAACGACGGCTCGCCGTTCTGCGGCTCCAGATAAACAAACTCGTTGACGAGCATCGACGCGCAAAGCGGCCCCGTCACGCGGTAATACGTCGTGCCGGTCTTGGTGTCCTGCCAGCTTTCCATGCCTTTCGCGTGCTTGGTCCAGAAATCCTGGGGCAGCGCCCGCACCCCGGAGTAGAGCAGGTCCTTGTCTTCGAGAACCTGGTCGTTGAAATAATCCTCGGCGGGCAAGCCGAGCGCATGCGCCTTGATGCGCATGTTGATGTCCTTCGACACCAGCACGACCTGACGGTCCTCGCGCTCCTTCTGCAACGCGCGCACGACGCCGAGGATCTGGTTGTCCGCCTTGCCGACGGGCAGCCCTTCGACCGGCTCGATATGCGTGAGCGTCGTCTGGAAGTAGAGGCGGCCGAGCGCATCGCGATTGCCTTGCGAGGAGAGCGGCAGTCCCGCCGACATCTCGCCGACATGCGCGACGAGCGCGTCCAGCGTGCGGCTCACCTGACGCGCATTGCGCGCGACTTCGGACATGCCCTTCTTGTGATTGTCGAGTTCCTCGAGCGTCATCATCGGCAGATAGACGTCGTGTTCCTCGAAGCGGAAGAGCGAACTCGGATCGTGCATCAGCACGTTGGTGTCGAGCACGAAGAGCTTGCGCATCTCCACGTCCGCCTGGCCGCGCTGACGGCGCTTGTTCTGCGCGCGCGGCTCTGCTGCCGCTGCGGGCGCGGCCGGCGCGGAGGTCTCGCCGCGAGCTTCGCGCGCGACGGGCTTGACGACTTCGTCTTCATCGACGCTCGGTGCCGGCACCGGCTGCAAGAGCGCAGCGGTCTGTTTCGAGCGGCGGCTGCGCGCGGCGGGCGCAGGTGTTTCTGCTTTGTCCGCGGCGGGCGCGCCCTTGGCGCGCGCGATCGTGTCGCTCGCGACGGCGTGCAGCGCGCTTGCTGCGTTCGCGGCGGGCCGGGTGCTGCCGACGGCGGCCGAGCCGTACTCGGCGGCCTCGGGTTCATCGCCTTCCTGCTTCTTCGACTGTTTCGCAGGCCGGGCTTTGGCTTTGTATTCTTCAGACGGCAGGAGGTTGCCGAGCTTGGCGGGGGCGGTAGGCAAAGGCATGGTTTCCCTCGAAAGGAATCGGGTCGTGTATCGTGCGCCGCCTGTCGCATCCTGCTGGTAAGCCGTAGTACGGATCGTGCAGTTTGCGCCCGGAGACGCGCTTCGTTGTCGAAAACGCCGGTTCGCCTAGGTTTCGATCGGCTCCTTGGAGGTTGCTTGAGAAACTGACGTCGCAAGCCGGGCGCCCAAGGCGTGGCGTATTCGCGACGCAAACAAAAAAGCCGCCGTCCCGTTGATGGGAAACAGCGGCTCGACATCGGTCAAGAGGCGCCTCACGCTGTCCTTCGCCACGTAGCCCGGGTCCATGCCGACCGCGCTGAAAGGCGCGTGGTGGCGGGCGCTACGGCAGGAGGAATGGGGTGGACAGGCGCTCATTGAGAACCAATATAACCGGCCTCAAAGCGCTTGTACAGCGTCCACAATGGCTTCGACATGCCCGGGCACTTTCACCCCGCGAAACTCGTGGCGCAAGACGCCGTCGGCGTCGATCAGGAAGGTCGAGCGTTCGATACCGCGCACTTCCTTGCCATACATTTTCTTCATTTTGATGACGCCGAAAAGCGCGCAAATTGCTTCGTCGGTGTCGGAGACGAGCGCATAGGGCAGTTCGAGCTTCGCCTTGAAGTTCTCGTGCGACTTCAGGCTGTCGCGCGAAATGCCGACGACTTCGGCGCCTGCCGCCTGGAATTGCGGATACAGGTCGCGAAACTGCAGGCTTTCCGTCGTGCAGCCGGGCGTGTTGTCCTTCGGATAGAAAAAGAGGACCACTTTTTTGCCGCGCAGGCTGGAAAGCGTAAAGTCGCCTGCCGTCGAAGGCGCGGTGAAATCGGGGGCGGGCTGGTCGACTGCAATCGGCACGAACGTTTCTCCTGTTGTTGTGGGTGCCTGAATCCGAATGGATGAGCGGATTCGAGGTCAAGCGGGGGCGAGCGGCGCCGGAAAGCGCCACCGCAAAGGCCGACCTTCAGCCCGGCTGGACGATTAGTTCGCCCGCGCGGCCCGGAATCTCGCCCCACGTCACAGGGTACGTGGGCAGTGTCGAGCGGTCCAGCGTCGCGTGATAGTCGCCCATCGTCGCGAAGCCGTGTCCCTGCGCGCGCCAGCCGGCGAGCAGTTGCTCGAAGACGGGCGCGAGCTTCTGTCCTTCGAGTTCCGCATGGAGCGTGAAAACCTGATCGTGCGGATTGTTCGCCGTATGACGCAGCAGATGGGCCGCGACATTGCCGACGTCGATGCCGTCGACGCCCAGCACTTCGTCGAGCGTCGGCAGCGTGGTCGGCATCTGGATGTGACGGAGCGTGCGGCCGTCGAGGACGGGGATGTACGGCGTGTGACCGCGGCCGTCGGAAGCATACTGCATGCCCCACGCGTCGATCTGCTCGAACGCGTGGCCGTTCATCTGCCAGCCGGCCGCGCCGTGCGTGACGGGCGGCGCGCCGAAGATCTCGACGAAGCGCGCATGGCTCTGCTGCATCTGCGCGACGGTCCACGCGCGGTCGCGCTCGCGCACGTTGTCCTGCCAGTAGACGTGGTCCCACGTATGGATGCCGCATTCGAAGCCGGCTTCGTGGATCGCGCGCATCTCGGCGACGGCATGGCGCCCGATGTCGGGTCCGGGCAGCAGCACGCCGTACATCAGCGTCTTGAGCCCGTAATGCTCGACCACCGACGTGCGCGACACCTTCTTGAGAAAGCCCGGCCGAAACACGCGCCGCAGCGCCCAGCCGGTGTGATCCGGCCCGAGGCTGAAGAGAAACGTGGCGCGCGCGCCGTACTTGTCGAGCAGGCGCGCGAGATTGGGCACGCCTTCACGCGTGCCGCGCAGCGTGTCGACGTCGATCTTCAGGACGATCCGGGCCACGCGGTGCGCCTCAGCCTTCGACCAGCTTGCGGGCGTCGCCGACGTGGCCGCGATACGCCTCGAAAATCTTACGCAGCGCGTCGTCCATCGTGGCGAGCGGCTTCCAGCCGAGTTCCTGCATCGTGTTGTCGATCTTCGGCACGCGGTTTTGCACGTCCTGATAGCCCGCGCCGTAGTACGCGCCCGAGGAGGTCTCGACGAGCTGCACGTCCTTCGCGCTCTCTGCGTATTCCGGAATCTCGTTCGCGAGCTTGAGCATCTTGTGCGCGAGTTCGCGCACCGAGAAGTTGTTCGCCGGGTTGCCGATGTTGTAGATCTTGCCCGTCGCGACGCCGTCCTTGTTCTCGATGATCTTCATCAGCGCGCCGATGCCGTCGTCGATGTCGGTGAACGCGCGCTTTTGCGCGCCGCCGTCCACCAGGCTGATGTTCTCGCCGCGCACGATGTGGCCGAGGAACTGCGTGACCACGCGCGACGAACCTTCCTTCGGCGTGTAGATCGAGTCGAGGCCCGGTCCGATCCAGTTGAACGGACGGAAGAGCGTGAAGTTCAGGCCCTCCATGCCGTAGCCCCAGATCACGCGGTCCATCAGCTGCTTCGAGCACGCGTAGATCCAGCGCGGCTTGTTGATCGGGCCATACGACAAGAGCGATTCTTCCGGATCGAACTGCTCGTCGGCGCACATGCCATAGACTTCGGACGTCGACGGAAACACCAGATGCTTGCCGTACTTCACGGCCGAACGAACGATCGGCAGGTTGGCCTCGAAGTCGAGTTCGAACACGCGCAGCGGCTGCTTCACGTAAGTGGCCGGCGTGGCGATCGCGACGAGCGGCAGGATCACGTCGCACTTCTTCACGTGATACTCGACCCACTCCTTGTTGATCGTGATGTCGCCTTCGAAGAAGTGCATCCGCTCGTGATTCGCGAGGTCGCCGAGGCGGTCGGTTTGCATGTCCATCCCGAAGACTTCCCAGTCGGTCGTTTCGAGGATGCGCTTGGACAGGTGATGGCCGATGAAGCCGTTGACACCCAGGATCAGGACTTTTTTCATGAATGACGAGTGGATTGAGTGATTCGGCCGAATTCGGCGGGACTGACGACGCGTTCGCCGTCGGCTGGGTCCGCGCTGCCGGCTCGCTGCTGATGCCGCAATTCGCGGATGGCGATGACGCGGCTGTCGCCGCAGACGCCAAACAGCGCATTATCCGCCACGGCAAGCCCCGCGGGCAAATTCGAGACGGTGCGCAAGGTCTCGGCGCTCACGCCCGGCAAACCGCCTTCGGGCACGAGCCGCGCCCGCGCGACGATGAAGCGCTCGCCGCCGAGATCGGTGAACGCGCCGGGATAGGGCGGCGCCACCGCGCGGATCAGGTTGTACACGTTTTGCGCCGGCTGCGTCCAGTCGATGCGGCCGTCCGCGGGCTTCCTGCCGCCGAAGTAGCTGCCGGCGGCGACATCGTTCGGTAAATGCGGCGCCTCGCCTGCGATGAGCGCGGGCAGCACGCGCCAAAGTGTCTGCTCGGCAGCGACGGTGGTCTTGTCGAACACCTGGCTCGCGGTGTCGTCGGGGAGGATGGGCACCGGCGTCTGCGCGACGATCGCGCCAGCGTCGGGCTTCGCCGCCATTTCGTGCAGCGTCGCGCCGGTTTCCGTTTCGCCGTTGAGCACCGCCCAGTTGGTCGGCACGCGGCCGCGATATTTCGGCAGCAGCGAACCGTGCATGTTGTACGCGCCGCGCCTGGCTACCGCGAGCAGATCGACCGGCAACATGTGCCGGTAATAGAACGAGAAGATGAAATCGGGCGCGACGGCGTTCACCGCATCAAAGACTTCGGGCGCTTTCGGATCGGCGGGCGTGATGACGTCGATGCCGTGCTCCGCCGCCACCGAAGCGACGCTGCCGAACCAGATGTTCTCGGTCGGGCTGTCCTCGTGCGTGACGACGAGCGCGACATCCACGCCGCGCGCAAGCAGCACTTGCAGGCAGCGCACGCCGACGTTGTGATACGCGAAGACGACGGCGCGCGGTTTCATCGTCCCTGTTCCTCGCGCTGCACGACGCCGATCGTGTGCACGGCTTCCTGCAGCGGCTTGTGGACGCTCGTATGGCCGTCGCGCTCTTCGAGGATGGTCTGCACGAGATAGCGCGGACGCGCGCGCACCTGCTGATAGATGCGCCCGATGTATTCGCCGAGCAGCCCGAGCGCGAAAATGATCACGCCGAGCATGAAGAACGTGATGGCGAAGAGGGTGAACACGCCCTGGACTTCAGCGCCGAACATGAAGCGGCGAATCAACAGCAGCAGGAACAGCGCCGCCGATCCGACCGAGAGAATCACGCCGATGAACGACAGCCACTGCAGCGGCACGACCGAGAATCCCGTGACGAGGTCGAAGTTCAGGCGAATCAGGCTGTAGAGCGAATACTTCGATTCGCCCGCGAAGCGCTCCTCGTGCGCGACATCGACTTCGATCGGGTTCTGCGCGAACGTGTACGCGAGCGCGGGAATAAACGTGTTGATTTCGCCACAACGGTTGATCGTGTCGATGATGTGGCGGCTGTACGCGCGCAGCATGCAGCCCTGGTCGGTCATCTTGATGTGCGTGATGCGCTCGCGCAGACGGTTCATCACCCGCGACGCCTTCTTGCGCCACAGGCTGTCCTGGCGCTGCTGGCGAATCGTGCCGACGTAGTCGTAGCCTTCGCGCATCTTCCTGACGAGCTTGCCGATTTCCTCGGGCGGGTTCTGCAAGTCGGCGTCGAGCGTCACGACGATCTCGCCGCGCGACTGCTCGAAGCCCGCGAGAATCGCCATGTGCTGGCCGTAGTTGCCGTTGAGCAGGATCACGCGGGTCGTGTCGGGACGCACGTGAAACTGCTGCGCGAGAAGCGCCGCCGACTTGTCGCGGCTGCCGTCGTTGATGAAGATGACTTCATACGACGCATCGAGGGCATCGAGCGCGGGATAGAGGCGCTCGAACAGCGCGGCCAGGCCCGCTTCCTCGTTGTAGACCGGGATGACGACCGAAACTTCGGGCGCCGCCGGCAGAAAATCCGTATGACTCATGTTGCGCTGGTTTCCCTAGGGGTCTTGGGTTTAGGTGCCGTGCTTGCCGCTGTGCTTGCCGCTGTGCTTGCCGTATGACTCGCAGATTTCGTCGACGGCGCGCACCACGCGCGTCACGTCGTCCTGCGTCATCAGCGTGAAGAGCGGCAGTGTGACCGTCGATGCGCCGAGTGTCTCAGCATGCGGGAACATGCCTTCATGAAAGCCGCGCGCCCGGTACAGCGTGAACAAATGCAGGGCCGGATAGTGCACGCCCGTGCCGATGCCGCGCTCCTTCATCTGCGCCATGAACTCCGCACGCGCGAGCGAAAGGCGTTCGAGCGGCAGCGCGATCTGGAACATGTGCCAGTTGCTGTCGGTGAAATTCTGCACCGGAAACTGTACGCCGAGCGTGGCCGCCGCGCCGCCCGCGAACGCTTCGAAATAGGCGCGCGCAAGACGCCGGCGCTGCTCCGTGAAGCGCTCCACGTGCTTCAACTGACCCAGGCCGACGCGCGCCGCGACATCGGTCAGGTTGTACTTGCCGCCAAGCAAATCGCAGTCCATGCCGTCGAAACCGGTGCGCGTGATGCCTTGCAGCCGGTACTTCTGCGCGATGACCGCTTCTTCCTCGTTGTTCAGGACGAGCGCGCCGCCTTCGATCGACGTCACGTTCTTGTTCGCGTGAAAGCTGAACGAGACGATGTCGCCGAACGAGCCGATGCGCTTGCCGAGCCACGTCGAGCCGAACGCCTGCGCGGCGTCTTCGATCACGCGCAGGTTGTGGGCGCGCGCGATTTCGTAGAGCCGGTCCATATCGACGGGCAGGCCCGCCAGATACACCGGCATGATCGCCTTGGTGCGCGGCGTGATGGCCTTTTCCAGCAAATCGAGGTCCATGTTGCGCGTGAGCGGATCGATGTCGACGAAAACCGGCGTCGCGCCGACTTCCAGGATCACGTTGCTGGTGGATACCCACGTCATCGGCGTGGTGATGACTTCATCGCCCGCGCCGACGCCCGCGATCCGCAAGCCGATTTCCATCGTCGCTGTGCCGGAATTGAACGAACGCACGGGCCGCCCGCCGCAATACGCCGACAATTCGGCTTCGAACTGCTGGTTCTGCGGGCCGGTCGTGATCCAGCCGGAGCGCAGCACGTCGACGACGCCGGCGATCGTCTCCTCGTCGATTTCAGCGCGCACGAAAGGCAAAAAGGGCAGCGATGTCTGATTCATGGACTGTCTGCTTAAAAGTAAAGGTGTTCAGCCGCGCGCCAAAACGGCGACGCCGATAAGGATGATCCCGATCCCGATGAGCCGTTGCACCGACAGCACCTCGCCGAACAAATACCACGCCGCGAAAGCGTTGACGACGTAGCCGAGCGACAGCATCGGGTAGGCCACCGACACATCCACGCGCGACAGGCCGATGATCCACACGGCCACGCTGAACACGTAGCACGTAAGCCCGCCGATGATCGGCCATTGCGTCGCGATCTTGAAGCCGACGGGCACGATGTTGGCGCGGCTGAATTCGAAATGCCCGACGGCGTTGACGCCTGCTTTGAGCAGCAACTGCGCGCCGGCGTTCAACAATACGCCGATGATGATGCAAATGAAGGATATCGGGTTCATCGTGGACGGTTGACGGCTGTGAGCCTGAACTCGGATTTTCGGAACGGGCGTGCGAATTGTTGCACGACTAGGGCGCCGGGACGGGCTTTTGCACGATCACGCGCCGGTCGTCCTGCGCGATCACCTGCATCGGCACGTGACGAGCGAGCAGTTGCTCGTAGCGTGCCGGCGGGATCAGCGCGAGCGCGTAGCGGTCGGCGTCCCAACGTTTGATCCATTCGTCGATCGTCGGCACCCACTTTTGCGGCTCGGTCGCGACGCCGAAGCCCAGTTCGTCGGCCTCCTGCACCATGATCATCGTGTGGCCGAGGTAGAACGGCATCGTGTGATCGAGCTTCGCGATCGAGTAGAAGGGCGTGTCGGGCGGCAGCTTCGCCATCGCGGCCTTGACCGCCGGCACGAGCCGCACGCCCGAGCTTTCGCGGCCGAACACGTCGTGGCCGGTGCCCGCGATCGTCCCGAGCATGAGCCACGCCGTGCCGAGCGCGACCGCGGCCGCGATCGTGCTGCGGCGATTCAGCCAGATCGCGAAGAGCGTGACGACGAACGCGACCGCGAGGCCCGCGTACACCCAGACCTGAAACGCGCGATAGAGCGAATTCGGCGTATGCGCGCTGCCCGCGCGGCCGAGGAAGATCGCGCCGAACGCTGCGGCGATCAGGAACACCGCATAGCCGATCAGATGCCGGTGCCACTGCACCCGCGTGACGAGCGGCAGGTAGATGCCGAGCACGAGCGCGATCGAGGGCGCGATCGGCAGCGTGTATGAAAGCAGTTTCGAGTGCGACGCGCTGAAGAACAGGAAGATGAAGACCGTCCAGATCAACAGGAGCGGCACGGGCGCGAAGCCGTTCGGCTGGCGCGGCACCTTGAGCGCATGGCGCGTGCTCTGATACACGATCGAGAGCCACGGCAAAAAGCCGACGATCAGCACGGGCACAAAGTAATAGAGCGGACCCGGCCGGTTCTGCTCGGGCGTCAGGTAGCGCTTGAACTGCTGGACGATGAAGAAGAAGTTGAAGAACTCCGGATTCTTCATCTGCACGAGGACGAACCACGGCGCCGCCACGATCAGGAACACGATCAGCCCGCTGCCGATGTAGAGCCGCTTCCAGAGCGCCCAGTCGCGCGTGATGAGCGAATAGAGCACGAGCACCGCGCCCGGCAGGATGACGCCGACGAGACCCTTCGAGAGCAGCGCGGCCGCCATCGCGCCCCAGCAGAGCCACATCCAGAGGCGCACCTGGCGGGCCGGCAGGCCCGGGCGCTGCGCGAGCAGCAGCGCGCACAGCGTCAGCTCCATCCAGAACGACAGCGCCATGTCGAGCGTGTTGAAATGGGCCATCAGGTTCCAGTACGGCGACGTCGCGAGGATCACCGCCGTGCAGAATCCCGTCACGCCGTTGAAGACGCGCGCACCCGTGTAGCCGATCAGCAGCACGCCGGCGAAACCCGTGAGCGCCGTATAGAGCCGCGCCTGCCATTCGCCGATGCCGAACCACGCGAACGTGAGCGCGTTTGCCCAGGTTTGCAGCGGCGGCTTTTCGAAATACTTGTAGCCGTTGTAGCGCGGCGTGATCCAGTCGCCGGTGACGAACATTTCGCGCGCCATCTCGGCGTAGCGGCCCTCGTCGCTCGGCACGAGATGGCGCAGACCGAGCGGCAAGAACCAGATCACGGCGAGCGCGACAATCAGAAGAAGCAGCGAGAGGCGGGTGAGCGGTAGCCGCGAAGGCGTATCGTTCATGGGTTTCGACCTGTCCGATGCCGCAGACGCGCGGCGCTAACAAACAAAAAAAGGCATGAGTATCGCTCGGCGAACCTTAAGCGACGCTTAGGGACGCCCATCGGGGCGCCCATCGGGGCGCACGTCCGGCAACGGGCCGCGAAGGTTCATCGGCGTTCGTCGTCGGGCAACAGGCCGTGTGCGCGACGCGACGAGGCGCGATCAGGCGGCACTTCACGCGACGGCCGCGAGTTTACCGCACTGCGGCCCCGATTTCGCCTGTCCGGACGACAAAGGCGGCGCGCCGGACATCGGCGAGCAGGGCGCCTGCCGGTGCTCAGGCCTCGATCAGCAAGGCCGCGGCGACGCGCCGGCCTTCCGACATCAGGATGTTGTAGGTGCGGCAGGCGGCGCCGAAGTCCATCGTTTCCACGCCGATGCGGTGTTTCGCAAGCGCGGCCGTCAGGCGCGGATGCGGAAAGCGCAGCCGCGAACCGCTGCCGAAGATCACCACTTCCGGCGCGGCGTCGACGAGCGCCTGGAAGTGTTCGGGCGCGAGCGCCTCGAACGAAGACACGGGCCACGGGATCACCGGCGTCTCCGGCATCACGATGATGCTGCCCTCGTGCCTGTTCAGGTTGATCGCGACGTAGCCGTCGCCGTAGCTGGTGATCGTGTTCAGCGCGCCGCTGGATTCCTGGTGTAGTTTCAAGACGATAATTCCGACAGGCGAGGATGGCGGGAAGAAAAGACGGTCGTTCGCGCGGCGGCTGATCCTTTCGGCATGGGCGCCGGAGTGTGCGATCGGCCTTCGATTGGTGCATTGCGGAACTCGGTCATATTCCGCTAAATTATAACTTTTCAGCCGGCCGGACCGCTCGACCGGCACGCATTGCACTCGCCGTGCCGCCACAAGCCGCCATCGACACGCAATCCGTCCGGCTTTGCCGTCCGACATCCTCGGCCGGTTGCGCCCCGAGCGGGCCGGGCGCCACCTCGCAAGCCTTGTTCGCTCGATTATCTGGGCCGCCAGCGTTCCCATCGGTGTCCGGCTTCGTCGGTCCACGTCCGCCGGTGTTCGCGCCGCCCGGACGCCGGATCGGCCCGAAAACGGTCGCGGGGCAGGCCGCCGTCGCTTAAAATTCCTCGCGATGCCGCGCCATCCGCCGCGCAGCGTCGCAACCGCTGAAAACCGTCGCCGGACGAACGCCGATCAGTCCGCTTGACCATCCAGAGCCGCCAGCCGTGAAACCGATCCTCAAGTCCAACAAGTTGCAGAACGTCTGTTACGACATCCGCGGGCCCGTGCTGGAGCACGCGAAGCGCCTCGAAGAGGAAGGCCACCGGATCATCAAGCTCAACATCGGCAATCTGGCCGCGTTCGGCTTCGACGCACCCGACGAGATCATCCAGGACATGATCCGCAACCTGCCGAATTCGTCGGGCTATTCGGACTCGAAGGGCGTCTTCGCCGCGCGCAAGGCGATCATGCACTACACGCAGCAAAAGGGCGTGACGGGCGTTGAACTGGACGACATCTTCATCGGCAACGGCGCGTCGGAACTCATCGTGATGGCGATGCAGGGGCTTCTGAACGACGGCGACGAAGTGCTGCTGCCCGCACCCGACTATCCGCTCTGGACCGCGGCGGTGAGCTTGTCGTCGGGCACGCCGCGCCATTACATCTGCGACGAGGGCGCCGGCTGGATGCCCGACCTGAACGACATCCGCGCGAAGATCACGCCGAACACGCGGGCGCTCGTCGTCATCAACCCGAACAATCCGACGGGCGCGCTCTACTCGGACGAACTGCTGCTTGAACTGATCGAGATCGCGCGCGAGCACGGCCTCATCATTTTCGCCGACGAGGTTTACGACAAGATCGTCTACGACGGCAAAACGCACACGTCGATGGCCGCGCTCTCGGAAGACGTGCTGACCGTCACGTTCAACAGCCTCTCGAAGAGCTATCGCTCGTGCGGCTATCGCGCGGGCTGGATGTTCATCTCGGGCCTGATCGAAGAGAACCGGCGCCGCGCGAACGATTACATCGAAGGGCTCGGCATCCTCGCGTCGATGCGCCTGTGCGCGAACGTCCCCGGCCAATACGCGATCCAGACGGCGCTCGGCGGCTACCAGAGCATCAACGAGCTGATCATCCCGGGCGGGCGGCTTTTCAAACAGCGCGAGCTCGCGTACGACATGCTCACGTCGATTCCGGGCGTATCCTGCGTGAAGCCGCAGGCGGCGCTCTACATGTTCCCGAAACTCGACCCGAAGATGTACCCGATCGAGGACGACCAGCAGTTCATCACCGACCTGCTGCTTGAAGAACGCACGCTGCTCGTGCAGGGCACGGGCTTCAACTGGCCGACGACGGACCACTTCCGCGTCGTGTTCCTGCCGAACGTCGACGACCTCGCGGATTCGATCCAGCGTATCGCGCGTTTCCTCGACGGTTATCGCAAACGTCATTCCGCTTAACCCTTCTATAAGAATCACGCTGCATGGAACCGATCAAAGTTGGACTCTTGGGCTTCGGCACGGTCGGCAGCGGCACCTTTACGGTACTGCGCCGCAACCAGGAAGAAATCAAACGCCGCGCGGGTCGCGGCATCGAAGTGTCACGCGTCGCCGTGCGCACGCCGGCCAAGGCGCAAGCCGCGGCGGCGGCCGGCATCGCGGTGACGGGCGATTTCAATGCCGTCGTCGACGATCCATCCATCGACATCGTCTGCGAGATGATCGGCGGCACGGGGCTCGCGCGCGAGCTCATACTGCGCGCGATCGCGAACGGCAAGCACGTCGTGACGGCCAACAAGGCGCTCCTCGCCGTGCACGGCAGCGAGATCTTCGAGGCGGCGCGCGCGAAGGGCGTGATGGTCGCGTTCGAGGCGGCGGTCGCGGGCGGCATTCCGATCATCAAGGCGCTGCGCGAAGGGCTGACGGCGAACCGCATCGAGTACATCGCTGGCATCATCAACGGCACGACGAACTACATCCTCTCGGAGATGCGCGACCGCGGGCTCGACTTCGCGACCGCGCTGAAAGCAGCCCAGGAACTGGGCTACGCGGAAGCCGACCCGACCTTCGACATCGAAGGCGTCGACGCCGCGCACAAGGTCACGATCATGAGCGCGATCGCGTTCGGCGTGCCGGTGCAGTTCGAGCGCGCGTACGTGGAAGGTATCAGCAAGCTGTCGGCCATCGACATCCGCTATGCCGAAGAATTGGGTTATCGCATCAAGCTGCTCGGCATCGCGCGGCGCACGGACAAGGGCATCGAATTGCGCACGCATCCGACGCTGATTCCGGAAAAGCGCCTGCTCGCGAACGTGGAAGGCGCGATGAACGCGGTCGTCGTGCACGGCGATGCGGTCGGCACGACGCTCTACTACGGCAAGGGCGCGGGCGCGGAGCCGACCGCCTCGGCGGTCGTCGCGGACCTCGTGGATGTCACGCGCCTGCATACGGCCGACCCGGAGCATCGCGTGCCGCATCTCGCGTTCCAGCCGGAGAGCCTCTCGAACACGCCGATCCTCCCCATCGAGGACGTCACGAGCGGGTATTACCTGCGCCTGCGCGTCGCGGACGTGACGGGCGTGCTCGCCAACATCACGCGCATTCTCGCGGACAAGGCCATCTCCATCGACGCGCTCCTGCAGAAGGAATCGGAGCACGTGGACGGCGTGGACAAGGGCGAAACTGACATCATTCTGATCACGCACGAGACGGTCGAAAAGAACCTGAATGCGGCGATCGCCGAGATCGAGGCGCTCTCCACGGTCGTGTCGAAAGTGACGAAGCTGCGCATGGAAGCGCTGAACTAGGACTGGACTCATGAACTACATCTCGACGCGCGGCGCCGGACTTGGCGAGCGCCACACGTTTTCCGACATCCTGCTCGGCGGTCTCGCGAAGGACGGCGGCCTGTATCTGCCGGCCGCGTATCCGCGCGTGTCGGCGGACGAACTCGGGCGCTGGCGCACGCTTTCGTACGCGGACCTCGCGTTCGAAGTGCTGTCGACATTCGCCGACGACATCCCCGCCGACGAACTGCGCTCGCTCACGAGCAAGACCTACACGGCGCAGGTCTACAGCAATGTCCGCGACGAGGAAGCCGCCACGCAGATCACGCCGCTCAAGACGCTCGGCGTCGAGAACGGCGCGCCGTTGTCGCTGCTGGAACTATCGAACGGTCCGACGCTCGCCTTCAAGGACATGGCGATGCAACTGCTCGGCAACCTGTTCGAATATACGCTGGCGAAGCACGGCGAGACGCTGAACATCCTCGGCGCGACGTCGGGCGATACCGGCAGCGCCGCCGAATACGCGATGCGCGGCAAGGCGGGCGTGCGCGTCTTCATGCTCTCGCCGCACAAGAAGATGAGCGCGTTCCAGACCGCGCAGATGTTCTCGCTGCAGGACCCGAACATCTTCAACCTGGCCGTCGAGGGCAACTTCGACAACTGCCAGGACATCGTGAAGGCGGTTTCCAACGATCACGCGTTCAAGGCGCAGCACAAGATCGGCACGGTCAATTCGATCAACTGGGCGCGTGTCGTCGCGCAGGTCGTCTATTACTTCAAGGGCTATTTCGCGGCCACGAAAAGCAACGACGAGCGCGTGTCGTTCACCGTGCCGTCGGGCAACTTCGGCAACGTCTGCGCGGGCCACATCGCGCGGATGATGGGCCTGCCGATCGAAAAGCTCGTCGTCGCGACCAACGAGAACGACGTGCTCGACGAATTCTTCCGCACCGGCATCTATCGCGTGCGCGGCGCGAGCGAGACGTATCACACGACGAGCCCGAGCATGGACATCTCGAAGGCGTCGAACTTCGAGCGCTTCGTCTTCGATCTGCTCGGACGCGATCCGGCGCGCGTGCTGCAGTTGTTCCGCGACGTCGAAGAGAAGGGCGGTTTCGACCTCGCGGCGAGCGGCGACTTCGCGCGCGTGAAGGAATTCGGCTTCGTGTCGGGGCGCAGCAGCCACGCGGACCGCGTCGACGCGATCCGCGACGTGTTCCAGCGCTACGACACGATGATCGACACCCACACGGCCGACGGCCTGAAAGTCGCGCGCGAGCATTTGCAACCGGGCGTGCCGATGGTCGTGCTGGAAACCGCGCAGCCCATCAAGTTCGGCGAGACGATCCGCGAGGCGCTGCTGCGCGAGCCGGAGCGGCCGGCCGCGTTCGTCGGACTTGAAAAACTGCCACAAAGATTCGATATCGTCCCGGCGGACGCGGGCGTCGTGAAGGCGTATATCGCCGAACGCACGAGCTGAATCGGGGTTCGATCGGCTGGAAAACGGGGTGCGGCTAATCGGCCGCGCCCCGTTTTTTGCTGGCGTAGGATCCACATAAGAAGTCGATTCGCCGCGTTCGGACGACTCCGCAAAATTGCTTGAAAATCTGCTAAAATATCCGGTTTTTCGCCGTACATCATTCAAAAGGACGCGCTGTGCTGTCTACTGCCAATATCACCATGCAATTCGGGCCGAAGCCCCTCTTCGAGAACATTTCGGTCAAGTTCGGGGAAGGAAATCGCTACGGCCTGATCGGGGCGAACGGCTGCGGCAAGTCGACCTTCATGAAAATCCTGGGCAGCGACCTGGAGCCGAGTTCCGGCAACGTGATGCTCGAACCGAACGTGCGCCTCGGCAAGCTGCGTCAGGACCAGTTCGCGTATGAGGACATGCGCGTGCTCGACGTCGTGATGATGGGCCACACCGAGATGTGGGCCGCGATGACCGAGCGCGACGCGATCTACGCGAACCCCGACGCCACCGACGACGACTACATGCGCGCCGCCGAACTCGAAGCGAAATTCGCCGAGTACGACGGCTACACGGCCGAAGCGCGCGCGGGCGAGCTGCTGCTTGGCATCGGCATCGCGATCGGCGACCACAGCGGCCCGATGAGCAACGTCGCGCCCGGCTGGAAGCTGCGCGTGCTGCTCGCGCAGGCGCTCTTCTCGAAGCCCGACGTGCTGTTGCTCGACGAGCCGACCAACAACCTCGACATCAACTCGATTCGCTGGCTCGAAGACGTGCTGAACCAGTACAACTCGACGATGATCATCATCTCGCACGATCGGCACTTTCTGAACCAGGTCTGCACGCACATGGCGGACATGGACTACGGCACGCTGAAGGTGTACCCGGGCAACTACGACGACTACATGCTCGCAAGCACGCAGGCGAAGGAACGCCAGCAGGCCGCGAACCAGAAGGCGAAGGACCGCATCGCGGACTTGCAGGACTTCGTGCGCCGCTTCTCGGCGAACAAGTCGAAGGCACGCCAGGCAACCAGCCGTGCGAAGCAGATCGAGAAGATCAAGATCGAGGACTTCAAGCCGTCGTCGCGGCAAAATCCGTTCATCCGCTTCGACTTCGAGAAGAAGCTGCACAACATCGCAGTAGTCGCCGAAGACATCACGAAGAAGTACGAGCGGACCATCTTCGAGCGCTTCAACATTAGCGTGCAGCCGGGCGAGCGCATCGCGATCATCGGCGAGAACGGCGCGGGCAAGACCACGCTGCTCAAGTCGCTGAAGGGCGCGATCCAGCTCGACGCCGGCAAGATCAGGTGGGCGGAGAACGCGAACGTCGGCTACATGCCGCAAGATACTTACGAAGAGTTTCCGAAGGACGAGACGCTCACCGACTGGGTCGATCAATACCGCCAGGACGGCGACGACGACCAGATGGTGCGCGGCACGCTCGGCCGGCTGCTCTTCAACGCGGACGACATCAGGAAGTCGGTGAAGGTGCTGTCGGGCGGCGAGAAGGGCCGCATGATCTGGGGCAAGCTGATGCTCGGGCGCCACAACGTGCTCCTGATGGACGAGCCGACCAACCACATGGACATGGAGTCGATCGAGTCGCTGCAGATCGCGCTCGAAAAGTACGAAGGCACGCTAATCTTCGTCTCGCACGACCGCGAGTTCGTGAGCGGGCTGGCGAATCGCATCATCGAAGTGCGCACGAACGGCACGCTGAACGACTTCGGCGGCACGTACGAGGACTTTTTGACGAGCCAGGGCATCGAGTAACACCAACTCGGCGCTTGATCGCTACAACGGCCCGCTTCCCACGAAGCGGGCCGTTTTGCATTTCCGGAAGCCTCGTAGAATGTCCTGATCCACAGGAGACGGGACATGAAGACCTACGCGCAGTTGTACATCGGCGGCCGATGGCTGAAACCTTCCGGCGACGGCACCATCGACGTCATCGATTCCGCGACCGAAGCAGTCATGGGCCGCATCCCGGAAGGCCGCGAAGTCGACGCCGAAGCGGCCATCGAAGCCGCGCGCCTAGCGTTCGACGGCTGGGCCGCGACGCCGCCCAGGGAACGCGCCGACTATCTCGCCAAGATCGCCACCGCGCTCAAAGCGCGCACCGAGGAACTCGCGACCCTGATCGCGGGCGAAGTCGGCATGCCGATCAAGCTCGCGCGCGCCATTCAGGTCGGCGGACCGGTCTACAACTGGAGCGCCTACGCGAAACTCGCGGCGGAGTTCGAATTCGAGGAACAGGTCGGCAATTCGCTCGTCGTGCGTGAGCCGGTCGGCGTCGTCGCGGCGATCACGCCGTGGAATTTTCCGCTCAACCAGATCACGCTGAAGGTCGCGGCCGCGCTGGCGGCGGGCTGCACCGTCGTGCTCAAGCCGTCGGAAATCGCGCCGCTGAACGCGTTCGTGCTGGCCGAAGCAATCCACGAGGCCGGACTGCCCGCGGGCGTGTTCAATCTGGTGAGCGGTTACGGGCCGGTCGTCGGCGAGATGCTGGCGAGTCATCCGTCCGTCGACATGGTGTCGTTCACCGGTTCGACGCGCGCAGGCAAGCGCGTCTCGGAACTGGCGTCCGCGACCGTCAAGCGCGTCGCGCTGGAACTCGGCGGCAAGTCGGCGGCGATCGTCCTCGACGACGCCGATTTCCCCGCCGCGATCAAAGGCACCGTGAGCGCGTGCTTCCTGAACTCCGGGCAGACGTGTTCGGCGCACACGCGGCTCATCGTCCCGGAAGCGCGCTACGAGGAGGCGCGCGAACTCGCGGCGCGTGCCGCCGAAGCGTTCGTCCCGGGCGACCCGAAGAGCGAAGCGACGAAGCTCGGTCCGCTGGCGTCGTCGGCGCAGGAGACGCGCGTGCAGGACTACATCCGCCGCGGCGTCGAGGAAGGCGCCGAACTCGTGACGGGCGGCCCCGGCAAGCCCGACGGCCTCGATCGCGGCTTCTACGTGAAGCCGACGGTCTTCGGCCGCGTCCATCCGAAGGCGACGATCGCGCAGGAGGAAATCTTCGGCCCCGTGCTCTCGATCCTCACCTACAAGGACGAAGACGAAGCGGTGCGCATCGCGAACGACTCGCTCTACGGCCTCGGCGGCGCGGTCTGGTCCGGCGACGACGAGCGCGCGCTCGGCGTCGCGCGGCGCATCCGCACCGGACAGGTCGACATCAACGGCGGCGCGTGGAATATGTCCGCGCCGTTCGGCGGCTTCAAGCAGTCGGGGCATGGCCGCGAGAACGGCAGGTACGGGCTCGAGGAATATCTCGAGTACAAATCGATGCAGTTCCGCGCGGGTTCTCGCTAAGCCATCGGCGCGAACCGGTCATCGCGGCCAGCGCGCCGCGATGACCGGTTTCTTGATTTTTCTCAATTTCGCGTGCGGTCCCTTCGATCAGACTCCCCCAATCTGAATTTATCGAAGGACACTCATTCATGACCACGCTCCCCATGCTGACCATCCGCGGCCGCACGCTGTTGCCCATCGTGCAAGGCGGAATGGGCGTCGGCGTTTCGGCGCATCGCTTGGCGGGTGCTGTCGCCAAGGAAGGCGCGCTCGGCACGATCGCGAGCATCGACCTGCGCCATCATCACCCGGACCTGCTGGAACGCTGCAAGGCGGACTCGGCCCGCGCGACGCTCGAAGTGGCGAATCAGGAAGCGCTCGCGCGCGAAATCGGTGCGGCAAAACGCCTGAGCGAGGGGCGCGGCATGATCGCCGTCAACGTGATGCGCGCGGTCAGCTCCTACGCCGATTCCGTGCGCACCGCGTGCGAGAGCGGCGCCGACGCCATCGTGATGGGCGCGGGCCTGCCGCTCGACCTGCCGGATCTGACGGAAGGCGTCGACATCGCGCTGATTCCGATTCTGTCGGACAGTCGCGGCATCGCGCTCGTGCTGAAGAAGTGGCTCAAGAAGAACCGCCTGCCCGATGCGATCGTGATCGAGCATCCCGCGCACGCGGGCGGCCATCTCGGCGTCGCGCATCTCGCGGACATGCAGGATGCGCGCTTCGACTTCGCCCGCGTGATCGCGGAAACGATGCAGACGTTCGATACGCTCGGCATCGAACGCACGCGCATTCCGCTGATCGTCGCGGGCGGCGTGAACAGCCACGAAGCCGTGCGCGCGTGTTTCGCGGCGGGCGCGGCGGGCGTGCAGCTCGGCACGCCGTTCGCCGTCACCGAAGAGGGCGATGCGCACCCGAACTTCAAGCGCATCCTGGCGGAAGCAGCGCCGGAGGACATCGTCGATTTCGTCAGCGTGACCGGGCTGCCCGCGCGCGCGGTGAAGACGCCGTGGCTCATGCGTTATCTGAAGAACGAGGAGCGTATCCGCACGAAGATCGGCGCGCGCAAGCAGAATTGTCCGACGGGGCTCGACTGTCTGGCGGTGTGCGGCCTGCGCGACGGCATCGAGAAATTCGGTCACTTCTGCATCGATACGCGGCTTTCGGCCGCGTTGCGCGGCGACGTCGCGAACGGCCTGTTCTTCCGCGGTCGCGAGGCCTTGCCGTTCGGATCGGCGATCCGCAGCGTGCGCGAACTGCTCGATCTCCTGCTCGGCGCGACGCGCCCGGCGGCGGCCTGATCAGAGCCGGTCGTTGCGGAACCGCATCGCGGTGCCTTCGCGCGTGATGCGCACCCAGATCGCGCGCTTTTCCTCGTCCGAGAGAAACACCCAGTTCGACACTTCGCCCGCCGTGCGGCCGCAGCCCTTGCAGACGTCGTCGAAGAGCGTGGAGCAGACGCCGATGCAGGGGCTGTCGGGCAAGTCGTGAAGATTCGATGACATAAGAAACCTGTTGGCGCCCGTCTTCTTGGCCAAGCCGGGCGCGTCGAAAAAAATCAGCGCGCGATACTGTAGCCGATCCGCGCGATCCAGTGATTGCGCTGGTTGTAATCGAGGATGTCCTCGCCGTAGCCGTTGAAGTAGCCCACCCACAGATAGCCGCCCCACGCGCTGCCGATCAGCTTCGCAAGCGGATACGTCAACTGCGAGTCGATGCTGCCGTACCAGTGCTTGGTGCCTTTGCGCAGCGTGGTGGCGAGCTGCCAGCCGTCGGGGCTGCCGTACTTCACCAGCAAGTCGACGTAGCCGCGATAGTCGGCGATATCCTCGTTGCCTTTCTTCGTGATGTAGTAATAGAACTTCGGCGAGAGCGTCAGGTGATTCGAATTCAGGTCGCCGAATTCCCACGTCGGACGCACGAACGCGATGTTGATCGCGCGCGAATCGTCGCCGCTCTTGCCGTTCGATTCGTGGCCGAAGCCCGCTGCGACGCCCATGCGCGTGAACAGCGGACTCTTCCAGCCCGTGTCCTGCACGTAGTAGAACAGTTGCGGCTGATAGCTCGTGTCGCGAAACGGCGCGGAATCGGCCGACAAGTCCCAGATCGACGTCTGCGTGTAGCCGAAATAGAGGTTGTCGAGCAGGCTGCGCGAGCGCGGGTCGTCCGGGAGCATCAGCCGGTATTTGAAGCTGAACTGGAATTTCGCGGAATTGTCGCCGTTCACGCCGTCGCCGAAATACATCGGATCGAAGGTCGACAGGCGCCCGCTCAGCATGCGATCGGTGGTCGTGGTCGGCACGGCGGTCGCGTTCGCCGCCGCCGAGGCGCTCGCCAGCTGGCCGGGCGTCGCGGCCTGCGTTTCGGCGCGCTCGGCGGCGACGACCTGCGCCTGGTTCTCGCCGCGATTGAGCGTCACAAGCATCGGCGACGAATCGAAGCCGACCGGATCGATCTTGACCGTGCCGCGTGCCGTGTCGGGCCACGGCGCCGAAAACCGCACCCGCCGATACTGTCCGGCGCGCAGTTGCAGGCGGTCCGGCACGGCGGCCTCGCGGGTGAGCGCGAGCGGCTGCGGCGGCAGGTCGCCATTGGTGAGCGTCAAGGTCAACTGTTTCGGCACTTCGACGGTGAGCGGCTTGCCGTCGTCGGCGGTGTACATCAGCGTCAGTTCCAGCGGCTGTTGCGCGGCGGCTTCGCGCGCCGGTTGCAACACTGCGACGGTCGCATGGGCGAGGCTCGCGCAGCCGAGCGCGGCCGCGAACGCAACCGCGCGCGCAGCGAGAAACCCGACGCGCCGGATGGACTGCTTTCTGGAATGCAAAAGGCCTCGAGCCATGAAACGTTCGTCCTATTGATGGGATGCGCTCGCCGTCGTCGAACCGTTGAATTCACTGAAGTCAACCGGTTTGCACCGCACGCGCGAACGCGCGGGCGCTGCGTCCGGTTTCTGCTCAGGCGGTGAAAAACGCTGAGGGGACGCGCTGCCGCGGTATCTTCGCGGCGATCCGAAAAAGAAGAACGTAATTGTAAACGTGCTTAAGACATTGGCGCGCGCGCTCAGCCGACCACCAGTTGCCAGAGCAGCGCGCCATTCAACACGACGATGATGCCCGCAGAGCCCCACGCGAGCGCGAGCGGGACGCGCGCGACGCGCCAGCGGCCCATCAGCCCCGCATCCGACGCGAAACGCACGAGCGGGATCACGGCAAGCGGAAGCTGCAGCGTGAGCACGACCTGGCTAGCCACCAGCAACTGATTCGATCCATGTTCACCGAACGCGCTCACCGCGACGAGCGCGGGCCCGATCGCGAGTCCGCGCGTGAGGAGCGCCCGCGCCCAGCGCGCAATCGACAGCCGCAGGAAGCCTTCCATCACCGCCTGGCCCGCGAGCGTGCCGGTGACCGTCGCGTTCAGCCCGCAGGCGAGCAGCGCCGCGGCGAAGAAGATGCTCGCCCACTGGTTGCCGACGAGCGGCGCGATCAGCCGGTGCGCATCGGCGAGATCCTCGACGTCGACGTGGCCGCTCGCATGAAACACCGCGGCCGCCACGATCAGAAGCGACGCGTTGACCGTGAAAGCCAGCGCGAGCGACGCGAAGGTGTCGATATTGACGCCGTAGAGCGCCGCCGCGACCGCGCGGTCGTCGCCACCCGGCGCATGATGCTTCACGAGCGCGGAGTGCAGATAGAGGTTGTGCGGCATCACGGTCGCGCCGAGGATGCCGGCCGCGAGCCAGACCATGCCGGCGTCGCGCAGCAGTTCCCTCGGCGGCGCGAGGCCGGCAAGCGCGTCGTGCCAGGCCGGCTTGGCGAGCGCCAGTTCCACGACGAAGCAAAAACCGATGAAGAAAATGAGCGCGGTGACGAACATCTGCAGCGGACGGCGGCCGCGGCTTTGCAGCGCGAGCATCGCGAAGGTCGCGACGGCCGACATCAGGACGCCCGCCGTCAGCGAGACGCCGAGCAGCAACTGGAGCGCGACCGCGCTGCCGACGACTTCAGCGACATCGCACGCGATGATGGCAATTTCGCACGTGATCCAGAGAAACAGCGTCGTGCGGCGGCTGAAGCGCTCGCGGCACAGGCGCGCAAGGTCGCGCCCGGTGACGACGCCCACCCGCGACGCCACCCATTGCAGCAGCATCCCCATCAGGCTCGCGAGCAGCACGACGCCGAGCAGCCGATAGCCGTACCGGGCGCCGCTGCCGAGGGCCGTCGCCCAGTTGCCGGGGTCCATGTAGCCGACCGCGACGAGCGCGCCCGCGCCGACGAACGAGAACCATCTTCCGCGCGGGGCATGCGGGCGGCGACCTTCACGCGGTTCGCGATCGGACGAAGGGCGCTTGGCGGGGCACGGCGTCAGGGCGGACGGATTGGTGTTCATCGCGGATCTTGGCGTGGAATGGCTGCAACGGACTGCTGCGCGTCGTCAAAAGTGGGCAGCAGCGCTCTTGGAGCCATTGCATGTGCCGCCCGCGTCGGGCAGCGCGGAAAAGCGCGCTGCCCGTCCTGCGCGCGCCCGAGCTGCGGCGCGCATCCGAAATGGCTCAGCAACGACTGTTCCGCCTGGCTATTCGATCCTGTCGCGACCCGGCTGGCTTCAAAGGCATGACTCGCCAGCGGGCTCGCGAATTCCAGAGACGGATGTTCGCATTACGCAGCGAACGGGTATCCGGCTTCATTGATGCGAGTGTGGTTTTTGCCTGTGTCGCGCGCGAGGTTTAACGGCTAAAATTGCGCCGCTTCTCGCGGGGCCCGATCGCCCGTCGGCAACGCGCAGTCGATGCGCCCGTGATACGCGCCCCGGCGTGCACGGCGCGCGCGGCGCTGTGAATTTCGCGCGACAGGCGGCGATTGTTTTTTGTCCCACCGCTGTTTAATGGTAGTTTTCGGGTTTTTAAAGGGCGCCGCGGATCGGCCGGATCGACAGGATCAAGAGGCGGCGATCCGCGCGGCATGAGGCGGTCGAAAGTCGAACGACGGAGAATCGAGATGAAACAAAAATTGGCGGTCCTGGCCGGCCTGATCGCTTGCGCCGCAGCGCTGACGCCGGTGGCGGCATCGGCGAAGGACACGCAGCTCAACGTGTACAACTGGTCGGATTACATCGCCAAGGACACGGTCCCGAACTTCACGAAGCAAACCGGCGTCCAGGTCAAATACGACAACTACGACAGCGACGACACCCTTCAGGCCAAGCTCCTCACGGGTAATTCCGGCTATGACATCGTCGTGCCGACCAGCAACTACGCGGGCAAGCAGATCGCCGCAGGCATCTTCGCGCCGCTCGACAAGTCGAAACTGCCGAACCTCAAGTATCTCGATCCCGACCTGATGAAGCTCGTCGAGGGTGCCGATCCGGGCAACAAGTACACGGTGCCCTGGGCCTATGGCACGACCGGCCTCGGCTACAACGTGACGAAGGCGCAGCAGCTGCTCGGCAGCGGCGTCGCGCTCGACAGCTGGGACATCCTCTTCAAGCCCGAGAACATCTCGAAGCTGAAGGCTTGCGGCGTCTCGGTGCTCGACGCGCCCGACCAGATGTTCGCCGCCGCGCTGCATTACATCGGCAAAGATCCGATGAGCACGAACCCGGCCGACTACCGCGCCGCGCTTGCGATGCTCAAGAAGATCCGCCCGTACATCCGGCAGTTCAATTCGTCCGGCTACATCAACGACCTGGTCGGCGGCGACATCTGCTTCGCGTACGGCTGGTCGGGCGATGTCGTGATCGCGAAGCATCGCGCGGTCGACGCGAAGAAGTCGTTCAAGATCGAGTATTACATCCCGAAGGGCGGGGCACCGGTCTGGTTCGACGTGATGGCGATTCCGAAGGACGCGAAGAACAAGGACGCCGCGCTCGAATGGATCAACTACATCGAGACGCCGCAGGTTCACGCCGCGATCACGAACACGGTCTACTACCCGAGCGCGAATGCCGAAGCGCGCAAGTACGTCGACAAGGACGTGGCGAACGATCCGGCCGTCTATCCGCCGCAGGACGTGGTGAAGACGCTGTTCCTGCTGAAGCCGCTGCCGCCGGAGATCCAGCGTCTGCAGACGCGGCTGTGGACCGAATTCAAGTCCGGCCGGTAGACTGGATGGCGCCTGAACCGTCATAAGTCAGTATCAAACTCGAAGCCCCTGGTCCGCCGGGGGCTTTGTTCGTCGCCGGGACGATGGATTGCTGCGCGTCCCCGGCGGAAAACGTCAGCGTAGAACGAATATCGCAGGAGTCGAGCAGGCAATCATGAGTGAGCAGTCGAGCGCAGTGCAGGCAGCGCCTAATTCCGGCAAGCCGCAGCCGGCGAGTCCAGCCGTCGCCGGCGCGGACAATTTTGTGCAGATCGTCGATGTCGTGAAGAAATTCGACGAGACCGTGGCCGTGAAGGGCGTGAACCTGTCGGTCAAGAAGGGCGAGCTGTTCGCGCTGCTCGGCAGTTCCGGCTGCGGCAAGTCGACCTTGCTGCGCATGCTCGCGGGTCTCGAAACCGTGACGTCGGGCCACATACTGATCGAAGGCGTCGACCTCGCGAAGATGCCGCCTTACAGCCGGCCGACCAACATGATGTTCCAGTCGTACGCGCTCTTTCCGCACATGTCGGTGGAGTCGAACGTCGCGTTCGGGCTGAAGCAGGAAGGCGTGAAAGGCGCCGAACTGAAGGACCGCGTGCACGGCGCGCTCGAACTCGTGCAGATGGCGCGTTTCGCGAAGCGCAAGCCGCATCAACTGTCGGGCGGCCAGCAGCAGCGCGTGGCGCTCGCGCGCAGTCTCGTGAAGCGGCCGAAGCTGCTGCTCCTCGACGAGCCAATGTCCGCGCTCGACAAACAAATCCGCCAGCGCACGCAGATGGAACTCGTGAACATCCTGGATCAGGTGGGCGTGACCTGCATCATGGTCACGCACGACCAGGAAGAAGCGATGACGATGGCCGACCGGCTCGCGGTGATGAGCGAAGGCCAGATCGTGCAGCTCGGCACGCCGCACGAGGTCTACGAATACCCGAACAGCCGTTTTTCGGCGGAATTCATCGGCTCGACGAACCTGTTCGACGGCAACGTCGTCGAGGACGAGCCGGACCACGTCTTCGTGGAATCGTCCGAGCTGCCCGTGCGCCTCTATGTGAACCACGGCATCACCGGGCCGCTCGGCATGCCGGTGACGATCTCCGTGCGGCCCGAGCGCATCGCGCTGATGCGAAAGCCGCCCGAAGGCGCGTACAACTGGGGGCGCGGCACCGTGGCGAACATCGCGTACATGGGCGGCTATTCGCTGTATCACGTGAAGCTTGACAGCGGCAAGATCGTGGTCGCGAGCGTGTCGAGCCTCGCGCTCGGCGAAATCGACTCGCCGACCTGGGACGACGAAGTCTACGTGCGCTGGAGCGCCTCGGCCGGCGTGGTATTGACGTCATGAAGCGCGTGCTCGATCTCGTGGTGGCGCCCTGGCGGCGGCTCGGCTTCACCGGCCGCTCGGCGGTGATCGGTGGCCCGTTCGTGTGGCTGCTGCTTTTTTTCCTCGTGCCGTTTCTGCTGGTCGTCAAAATCAGCTTCGCGGATTCGCAACTCAGCATTCCGCCTTATACGGAACTCGTCGCGATGAAGGAGGGCGTGCTCAATATCGCGCTCGATTTTTCGCATTACCTGTTCCTTTTCACCGACAGCCTGTATTTCGCCACTTACGTGAATTCGCTGCTGGTGGCGGCGGTATCGACGGTATTGTGTCTTCTGATCGGTTATCCGATGGCGTATTACATCGCCCGCTCGAAACCGGAAAATCGCAATCTGCTGATGATGGCGGTCATGCTGCCTTTCTGGACTTCGTTCCTGATTCGTGTCTACGCGTGGATCGGTATTCTGAAGAACAACGGGCTGCTCAATAATTTCCTGATGTCGATCGGGCTCATTCATTCGCCGATCGAGCTTTATCACACGAATATCGCGGTCTATATCGGCATGGTGTATTCGTATCTGCCGTTTCTCGTGATGCCGCTTTACGCGCACCTCGTTAAAATGGATCTGACCTTGCTCGAAGCGGCATACGATCTGGGTGCGAAACCGTGGAAGGCGTTCGTGCAGATTACGTTGCCGTTGTCGAAAAACGGGATTATCGCGGGGTGTCTGCTCGTATTCATTCCAGCGGTGGGCGAATACGTGATTCCGGAATTACTCGGCGGCGCGGACACGCTGATGATCGGCCGCGTGATGTGGAACGAGTTCTTCGATAACGCCGACTGGCCGATGGCATCCGCGGTCACGTGCGCGATGGTATTGCTGCTGCTCGTGCCGATGGCGCTTTTCCAGCATTATCAGGCGAAGCAACTGGAGGAGCGTCCATGATCAAGCCGAGTCGTTCGCTCCAGTTCACGTCGCTTGGAATCGGGTTTTTGTTTCTTTATATCCCGATCATCAGCCTGATCGTTTATTCGTTCAACGAATCGCAACTCGTGACCGTGTGGACCGAGTTTTCGCTGCGCTGGTACAAGGCGTTATGGCAGGACGAGGAACTGATCAATGCCGCGTGGCTTTCGCTCAGAATCGCGGTGTTGACTGCATGCGCGTCGGTCGTGATCGGCACCTGGGCGGGATTCGTGCTCGCGCGAATGGGGCGCTTTCGCGGATTCACGCTTTTCTCCGGCATGATCAACGCGCCGCTCGTGATTCCCGAAGTCATTCAGGGCATTTCGCTGTTGCTGCTTTTCGTCGAAATGGCGAAGGTGCTCGGCTGGCCCGCCGGGCGCGGATTATTCACGATCTGGGTCGGGCATGTGATGCTGTGCATTTCCTATGTCGCGATCATCGTGGAATCGCGGGTGCGGGAATTGAATCCTTCGCTCGAAGAAGCGGCGCTCGATTTGGGCGCCACGCCATTGCGCGTGTTTTTCTCGATTACGCTGCCGCTGATTTCCCAAGCGCTCGTGGCTGGGTGGCTTTTGTCGTTCACGCTTTCAATCGACGATCTCGTGCTTTCGGCGTTTCTGTCCGGCCCGGGGTCGACGACGCTGCCGCTCGTCGTATTTTCTCGTGTGCGACTTGGGCTCAATCCGGAAATGAATGCGCTCGCGACGTTGTTCATCGCTTTCGTGACCGTCGGCGTGATTGCTGCGAATTACTTCATGCAGCGCAATGAACGGCGGAAGATGGCCGGGCTGGTCTGAGATATCGCTGGCGCTCGGAGGCGCGTTTGAACACGACACGCCGAACGCCAGCCAATACGCCTCTCACGTTGCACTCGCAATATGCCTCGCGAACGACGACGAATCGGTATTCGCGCCGCACAGCAGCACGCCCACGCGTTTGCCTTGCAGCCGTTCGCGCAGCGGTCCCAGCAACCCGGCCGTGGCCGCCGCGCACGACGGCTCCACGGCCAGCTTCAGTTCGTTGAAGAGCAGCAGCATCGCGCGGCGCAACTGCGCATCGGTGACGGTCACGATCTCGTCGATATGCCGCCGGCACAGCTCGTAGCTGTACTCCTCGGTGTGCGGCGCCATCAGCGAATCGGCGATGCTGTGCATCGCACCCATCTTCACCGTGTGCTTCGCGGCGAAACTGCGGCTCATCACGTCCGCGCCCGCCGGTTCGACGCCGTACACGTGAATCGACGGATTCGCGAGCCGCATCGCCGTCGATACGCCCGCCGCCAGGCCGCCGCCGCCGATCGGCAAGATCACGGCTTCGAGGTTCGGCGCCTGCGACGTCCATTCGTAGCCGAGCGTAGCCGTGCCGAGCACCGTGCGATAGCCGTTGAACGGATGCACGAAGAAACGGCCTTCCTCCGCTTCGATCCGGCGCACGATCTCGAACGCCTCCGCGCCGTTTTCCGCGAACACGACCTCTGCGCCGAAGCGCCGGGCAAGCGCGACGCGCGTCGGGCTCGCGCTGCGAATCATCACGACCTTCGCGCCGATTTCCATCCGCATCGCCGCATACGCGACCGCCACCGCATGATTGCCCGCCGACACGCAGGTCACGCCCGCGCTGCGCTCGCTGGCGTCGAGCGCGAGCAGGTTCGAGAACGCGCCACGCGCCTTGAACGTGCCGCTTGCCTGCAGCAACTCGAACTTGAAAGTGACCGGCGTGCCTTCGAGCGTGGGAAAGTCGTGGCGCTCGAAGGTCGGCGTGCGCGTCACCCACGGCGCGAGCGCCATATGCTGCTCGGCGATGTCGTCGAGGGTCGGGATCGGCGTGCCGTCGATCGTGTGGTCGGTGTGCTGGCTTGCGGCGGACATGGCGGCTTGACGTGTGCTTGACGTATAGGTGGATCAGCGAACGCCCTGGGCGTCGACCGACATGCTGTGGATGAATTTGCCGAGGAACGCCTCGCACGCGGCGAGTTGTTCCAGCGACACATATTCGTTCGCCTTATGCGCCTGCTCGATATTGCCCGGGCCGCACACGATGCTCGGCACGCCCGCGTTCGCGAAAAGGCCCGCCTCGGTGCCGTAGGCGACCTTGCGCTTGTCCTGGTTCTCGGTGAGCGCGCGCACGAGCTGCGTGATGGCTGCCTGTTCGGACGCGTCGAGCCCGGGGGCCGACGCGATCCGCGAAATTTCGATTGCCGCGTTCGCGTGCTCCTTCTGCATCTTCGGCAGAAGCGTCTCGCGCGCGTAGGCTTCGATGCGGCGGTAGACGCTTTCCGGGTCCATCGTTGGCAGGTTGCGGAATTCGAACTGGAAGCTGCACTCGGCCGGCACCGTGTTGATCGCGTTGCCGCCCTTGATCGTGCTCGTCTGCGCGGTGGTGAAGGGCACGTCGTAGAGTTCGTCGAACGGGCCCTTGGCGCGGAATTCATCGGCGACGTCGCGGATGAAGCAGATGAGGCGCGCCGCATATTCGATCGCGTTCAGGCCTTTGCTCGTCAGCGACGAGTGCGCAGCGAACCCACGCACGCAGCAGTTGTACGTGTTGATGCCCTTGTGCGCGATGATCGGGCGCATCGAGGTCGGTTCGCCGACAATGCAGCCGTCCGGCCGCACGCCGCGTTTTTGCAGGTCGGCGATCAAAAGCGGCGCGCCCGCGCAGCCGATTTCTTCGTCATAGGAAAGCGCGAAGTGGATCGGGCGGGCGAGTTTCGTCGACTGCATTTTCGGCAGCAGCGCGAGCGCCGTGCCGATGAAGCCCTTCATGTCGCAGGTGCCGCGGCCGTAGAGCAGGCCGTCGCGGATCTCGGGCTTGAAGGGATCGCTCGACCAGTCCTGGCCGTCGACCGGCACGACGTCGGTGTGGCCCGACAGGACGATGCCGCCGTTGGTCTCGCCGTCGTGCGCGGGGACGGTCGCGAAGAGGTTGGCCCACTGGCCGCGCTTGTCGGCGGTGAGCGTCGATTCGATGCCCGCGGCGCGCAGTTCGTCGCGCACGGTTTCGATGAGGCCGAGGTTCGGATTGCGACTGACGGTGTCGAAGGAAACGAGTCGCTTTACCCAGGGAAGCGCGGCGGGAGAAGCGGTTTCGGGGTTCGCCGTTTCAGCGATGTGGGACATGTTCGGCTCCTGCGGGATAGAGTTCGATCATACCGAAAAAGCGCCCTCCGGTCCGCCGGACAAGGGCGCTGACGGACGCCCGAACCCTACCGCGCAGGCGCCGCCTGCTTCACCGGCGCGCCGAGCGCCCGCAGCGTCTCCTTCACCGTCGCGATCCGCACCGAAAGATCCGGGCTGCGCGTCTCGATCCTCAGCTTGTCCTGCCCGGCGAGCTTGATGTGCTTGTGCTTCTGCACCATCTCGATGATGCGCATCGCGTCGACGGGCGGATTCGGGATGAACTGCAGCCCGATCACCTGCTCGCCAGCGTCGATCTTCGAGATGCCCAAAGGCTTCGCCGCCAGTCGCAAGCGATGCGTTTCGACGAGCGCATGCGCTTGCGGCGGCAGCTTGCCGAAGCGGTCGACGAGCTCTTCGAGAATGCCGTCGATCGAATCGCTCGATCCGCAGTTCGCGAGCCGCTTGTAGAGCGAGAGCCGCTCCTGCACGTCGCCGCAATAATCGGCGGGCAGGATCGCGGGCGCGTGCAGGTTGATCTCGGTGGTCGCAGCGAGCGGCGCCGTGAGATCGGGCTCGCGGCCTTCCTTCAGCGCCTTGACCGCGTCGTTCAGCATGTCGGTGTAGAGCTGGAAGCCGATCTCGTGGATCTCGCCCGACTGCTTGTCGCCGAGCACTTCGCCCGTGCCGCGAATCTCCAGGTCGTGCATCGCCAGATAGAAGCCCGAGCCGAGTTCCTCCATCTGCTGGATCGCTTCGAGCCGCCGCTGCGCCTGCTTCGTGAGCACGGCCGGATCATGCACGAGCAGGTAAGCGTAGGCCTGATGGTGCGAACGCCCGACGCGCCCGCGCAACTGATGCAACTGCGCAAGCCCGAACTTGTCGGCGCGATGCAGAAGAATGGTATTGGCGCTCGGCACGTCGATGCCGGTCTCGATGATCGTCGTGCAAAGCAAAACGTTCGCGCGCTGGCCGACAAAATCGCGCATCACGCGCTCCAGCTCGCGCTCGTGCATCTGTCCGTGTGCGACCGCGATGCGCGCCTCGGGCACGAGCGCTTCGAGCATCGCGCGGCGATTCTCGATCGTCTCCACCTCGTTGTGCAGGAAATACACTTGGCCGCCGCGCTTCAATTCGCGGAGCATCGCCTCGCGGATCACGCCATCTTCCTCGCGCCGCACGAAGGTCTTGATCGCGAGGCGCTTTTGCGGCGCGGTCGCGATCACGGAGAAGTCGCGCAGGCCTTCGAGCGCCATGCCGAGCGTGCGCGGAATCGGCGTCGCGGTGAGCGTGAGCACATCGACTTCCGCGCGCAACGCCTTCAGCGCTTCCTTCTGCCGCACGCCGAAGCGATGTTCCTCGTCGATGATCACGAGTCCGAGCCGCTTGAACTGCACGTCGGACGACAGCAGCTTGTGCGTCCCGATGACGATGTCGATGGTGCCTTCGTTGATCGCCGCGATCGACGCCGAGACTTCCTTCGTGCTCTTGAAGCGCGACAGTTCCGCGATGCGCACGGGCCAGTCGGAGAAGCGGTCGGAGAAGGTCTGCGTGTGCTGTTCGGCGAGCAGCGTGGTCGGCGAAAGAATCGCGACCTGCTTGCCCGCCATCACCGCGATGAACGCCGCGCGCAACGCGACTTCCGTCTTGCCGAAGCCGACGTCGCCGCACACGAGGCGGTCCATCGGCTTGCCGCTCGTCATGTCGCCGATGACCGCGGTGATCGCGGCGGCCTGGTCGGGCGTTTCCTCGAAGCCGAAGCTTTCCGCGAACTTGGTGTAGTCGCGCGGTTCGAGCTTGAACGCGTAGCCCGAGCGCGCCGCGCGCCGTGCGTACAGATTGAGCAGTTCGGCGGCGGTATCGCGGATCTGCTGCGCGGCTTTGCGCTTCGCCTTGTCCCACTGGCCGGAGCCGAGCGCGTGCAGGGGCGCGCTGTCGGGGTCCGCGCCGCTGTAGCGCGAGATCACGTGCAGTTGCGCGACCGGCACGTAGAGCTTGCTTTCGTTCTGGTATTCGAGATGCAGGAACTCGGTCTCGCCTTCGCCGAGGTCCATCGACACGAGTCCCATGTAGCGTCCGATGCCATGCTGCATGTGCACGACCGGATCGCCGAGCTTCAGCTCCGAGAGGTCGCGCACCATCGAATCGACATTGCTCGCCTGTTCCTGCCGGCGGCGCCCCGCGCGGCGCGCGAGCGGGCCGTACAGTTCCGTCTCGGTGACGATCGCCAGTTCCTCGCCCGGCAACACGAAGCCGTTCGCGAGCGGCGCGACGCCGAGCGAGAACTTCGCGTCGCCGGCGAGCCATTGCTGGAAGGTGTCGTCGGAGGCGCCGCGCACGCCGTTGTCGGCGAGCAGTTGCTGGATCGTCTCCCGACGTCCCGCCGATTCCGCGACGAGCATCACGCGGTTCGGCGTCTGATCGAGATAGTGGCGCAGCGCGGCGAGCGGCTCGTCGGCATGACGGTCGATCGCGAGGCCCGGCAGCGGCGTCGCCCAGCCGCCTTCGGGCACGGCCGGGAACTTGAGCTGCGCGAAGGGCTTCGCGAACGCGAAGAAATCGTCGTCGGTGAGAAAGAGGCGGTGCGGTTCCAGCAGCGGCCGCTCGCGGTCGTGCGAGAGAAAGTTGTAGCGCTGCTTCGTGTCGTTGGTGAAGCGCTTGATCGACGCGTCCATGTCGCCGACGAACACCAGTTGCGCGCCTTCGGGCAGGTAGTGGAAGAGCGTCGCGGTTTCGTCGAAAAAGAGCGGCAGGTAGTATTCGATGCCCGCCGACGGCACGCCGTTACCGATGTCCTTGTAGATCGACGAGCGGCTCGGATCGCCCTCGAATATCTCGCGCCAGCGGCTGCGAAACGCGGTGCGCGCGGCTTCGTCGAAGGGAAATTCGCGGCCCGGCAACAGGCGCACGTCGCGCACCGGATAAAGACTGCGCTGCGTGTCGGGATCGAACGCGCGGATCGAGTCGACCTGGTCGTCGAACAAGTCGATCCGGTACGGCAGCGGCGAGCCCATCGGAAAGAGGTCCAGCAGCGAGCCGCGCACGCAGTATTCGCCCGGACGCACGACCTGGCTCACGTGCTCGTAACCCGCGAGCGTCAGTTGCGCCTTCAGCTTCGCCTCGTTCAGCCGCTCGCCCTGCGTGAACGAAAACGTGTAGGCCGCGAGAAACGACGCGGGCGGCATCCGGTAGAGCGCGGTGGTCGCGGGCACGAGGAGGATGTCGCAGCGGCCTTCGCCCAGATCGTGCAGCGTCGCGAGCCGTTCGGAGACGAGATCCTGGTGTGGCGAAAACGTGTCGTAAGGCAGCGTTTCCCAGTCGGGCAGGAGGCGCACGCGCGCGTCGGGCGCGAAATAGGGAATTTCGGCCGCGAGGCGTTGTGCATCGACGGCGCTTGCGCAGAGCACGGTCAGAAGCGGCACCTGTTCGCGGTAGGCCACGTGATAGCGCGCGATGGCGAGCGCGTCGGACGACCCGACGGCGCCATTGAACACGAAGCGCTGGCCGGCCTTGACGAGGGCGACGGGAGAAGTGGACTGCGAAGTGACGGCTTTTGAAGACATAAGGTGTGCGGGGAACCGTTCGTGCGCGAAAGTGCGCACGGGACCGGCGTGGTCGCGAAGGACCTATTATAAAATCCGAGCTTCACTTTGACTCGGCAACATTTCCCACTCGTGACTGCACGCCTTTATGCCCTGATTCCGTGCGCCGGCACCGGCAGCCGCTCGGGCGCGCCGATGCCGAAGCAATACCAGACCGTCGGCAGCCGCCCGATGCTGGGTCATACGCTGGCTGCCTTCGATGCGTGCTCCGAATTTTCGCAGACGCTCGTCGTGCTCGCTCCCGACGATAGCCATTTCGATGCCCGCCGCTTTGCCGGCCTGCGTTTCGCGGTGCAGCGCTGCGGCGGGGCATCGCGGCAGGCGTCGGTATTCAACGGGCTTCAGGCGCTCGCGGGCTTCGGCGCGAAGGACGACGACTGGGTGCTCGTCCACGACGCGGCGCGCCCCGGCATCACGCCGGACATGATCCGCAGGTTGGTCGGCGAGCTGAAGGACGACGCGGTCGGCGGCATTCTGGCGCTGCCCGTCGCGGATACCTTAAAGCGCATCGAGGCCGAAGGCGCGGCACACGAAGAAGGGCGCATCGCCCGCACGGAGTCGCGCAACGGCCTGTGGCAGGCCCAGACGCCGCAGATGTTCCGGCTCGGCATGCTGCGCGACGCGATTAAGCGCGCGCAGCAGGACGGCCACGATCTCACCGACGAAGCGAGCGCGATCGAATGGCTCGGCCATGCGCCGCGGCTCGTCCTGGGCAGCCTGCGCAACTTCAAGGTCACGTATCCGGAAGACTTCGCGCTCGCCGCGGCGATGCTCGGCGCCGCGTCCTAATCTCTTTTACAGCAGGGTTTTATCGATGGATTTCAGAATCGGACAGGGCTACGACGTTCACCAGCTGGTGGAAGGGCGCGCGCTCATCATCGGCGGCGTGACGATTCCCTACGAGCGCGGCCTGCTCGGCCATTCCGACGCCGACGTGCTCCTGCACGCGATCACCGACGCGCTGTTCGGCGCGGCGTCGATGGGCGACATCGGCCGGCATTTTCCGGACACCGCGAAGGAATTCGCCGGCGCCGACAGCCGCTCGCTGTTGCGCGAGGCGTTCCGGCGCGTGTCGGAGGCGGGTTTCGCGATCGCCAACGTCGATTCCACCGTGATCGCGCAGGCGCCGAAACTTGCGCCCCACATCGACGGCATGCGCGCGAACATCGCGGCGGACCTCGATCTGCCGCTCGATCGCGTGAACGTGAAGGCGAAGACCAACGAAAAGCTCGGCTATCTCGGACGCGGCGAGGGCATCGAGGCGCAGGCGGCCGTTTTGTTGCGCAGGACGTCGATCGACCGCTGAGAAACGCAAACGCCACGTTCTTCAACGTGGCGTTTTTGCATTTCCGGCGCGCGAACGGCTTACTTCGCTTCGGCTTCGATGGCGAGCGCCGCGGCGTTGATCACCGCCGCAATGCGGCCGACGTCGCGCAACTGCGTCGTGCTCATGCCTTCCGCGACCAGATTCTCGTAGTGCGACTTCACGCAGAAGTGGCACTTGCCGATGATCGACGCGGCGAGCGCGTACATCTCGAAACGCCGCTTGTCGACGCCGCCATGCGACGCGTACGCGTTCATGCGCAGGCCGGCGGGCTGGGTTTTCAGCTCGGCGTTGCCGGCCATTTCGAGGTACGGATACCAGACGTTGTTCATGCCCATCAACGCGGCGGCGGTCAGCGCGGCGTTCGTCTCTTCCGGCGACAGCACGCCCGCCGAGCGGATCGTGGTCACGATCTTCGTCGCTTTCGCGGCATAGGCGGCCGCCAGCGCGACGCCGACCGCGTCGTTGCCTTCCAGCGACGAGCGCGCGATCGTGCCGTCGACGTTCAGGCGAATGTCCTTCGCATAATCGGGAATCAGTTCTTTAATCGAAGACAAGAATTCCATTGATTTCTCCTATTCGAATGCCGATAAAAAAGCCCGCTGGCTCATCGACTGGACAAGCATAGCGGGCCGGGCGTCACGCCGTCGAACGCGCGTGACGCGTGCGGACGCTTAGAGCGTCGTACCGCCGACAGCGCGGTTGCACGGGCAGAGTTCGTCCGTTTGCAGGCCGTCGAGGATACGCAGCACTTCTTCCGGATTGCGGCCGACGTTCAGGTTGTTCACCGAAACGTGCTGAATGACGTTGTCCGGGTCGACGATGAACGTCGCGCGCAGGGCGACGCCTGCTTCCTTGTCGCGCACGCCGAGCTGGTCGATCAGCTCGCCCTTCACGTCGCCGAACGCGTAGTGGTTCAGCTTGTTCAGGTCCTTGTGCTCACGGCGCCACGCGAGCTTCACGAATTCGTTATCGACGCTGCCGCCGAGCAGGACGGCGTCGCGGTCGGCGAAGTCATTGGCGAGCTTGCCGAATTCGACGATTTCGGTCGGGCAGACAAACGTGAAGTCCTTCGGGTAGAAATAGATGATCTTCCACTTGCCCGGGAACGACTGCTCGGTGATCTCTTCGAACGCCGACTGGCCGTTTTCTTCGTGATGGTTGAAACCCGGCTTTGCAGCGGTGACGGTAAACGCTTCGACTTTATCGCCCACGGTCTTCATATGACTACTCCTGTGTTCGTTGGAAGGACAAACCAAATTACCAGATCGCCGTAACGTCAGCATGACATCACGCCCGAAGCGCTTGCCGCTGCCGTCACACGAACTCCACTATACCTCTATTAACTAACTAATTCAATAGATTTTAACTAACGCATCGGATAGCTTTTGGCGAACGGCGCGATAGTTCTCGGCCCTGATTGCGCTCTTCCGGCTAGTCCCGTTGCGCATCGAATTTGCCGCCCCTGATGACGGGGAAGTCGATGGTGACTTCGAACCCGGGACCTGGCAAACGGTTCCGTAACCGCAGCGTGCCGCGTTGGCGCGTGACGAGCCGCTGCACGATCGCCATGCCGAGGCCGGTGCCGCTTGCCTGCGTGCGCGCGGTATCGACGCGATAGAACGGGCGCGTGATGAGCGCGATCTGATCGTCGGGGATGCCGCGGCCTTCGTCCATCACGGTAAGCTCGACGCGTCCATGTGTCACATGCGTCTCCAGCCTGATGCGCGCGATGTCATCGTGTTCGCTGCGGCCGTACTTGCGCGCGTTCTCCAGCAAATTGCCGATCACGCGGCGCGCGTCCGTCGGATCGCCTTCGATCATCGCGCCTTGCGCGAAGTCCGTCTTCAGCACGACGCCTTCGTCCGCGTGAAAACGCGCGGCGAGTTCGCCTGCGATCATCGACAGGTCGACGGCTTCCGGCATGCGCTGCATCGGCCGCGCGTAGTCGAGGAAGCGCCCGATGATCATGTCCATCTGTTCGATGTCGTCGATCATCGCGAGCTTGGTGGTTTCGTCGGACGGACTCATTTCGGTTTCGAGCCGCAGGCGCGCGAGCGGCGTGCGCAGGTCGTGCGAGATGCCCGCGAGCATCAGCGCGCGGTCGGCTTCGAGCTGTTCGAGGTCCTGCACCATCTGGTTGAAGCTGCGATTGGTTTCGGCGGCGACGCCCATGCCGCGCTCGGGCAGCGGTTCGGGCGATTGCCCCGAGCCGACCTTGCGCGCGGCGAGCGCGAGCCGCGCGAACGGCCGGTTCACGAGACTCGTGATGAACGCCGCGCCGAACAGCGACAGCGCGAGCGCGAAGATGCCCCAGCCAGCCCATTGCAGGCCGGTGACGGAATCGAGCTGATCGCGGTCGAGCGCGACCCAGTAGTCGTCGTCGTCGATCTTGAAGCTGATCCAGACGCCCGGGATGTCGTTGACCGACTGCGCGATGATCGTCTCGTTGCCGAGCCGCCCGCGCACGTTGCGCTCGATCAGCCGGTTGAGCGATTCGTCCGGCTGGAGCTTGTATCGGTCGGTGGTTTCGCGCGGGTACACGCGCACGCCTTCATTGCTTTCCAGATCCTGCAGCAGGGCGCGGCGCAGATCGGGATCGGAATAAAGGAGGGCGGTGCGGGTAAGTTTGACGACCGCGACGAGCTGCAGGGCCACGCGCTGCGCGCGCGGCTCCCGCTCGATGACGCGAAAGCTCTGAAACCAGGCGGCGAGGCTGACCGCGATCAACAGTGCGATCAGCGCAAAGGTCCGCCAGAACAGGCCGCCGAACGCGAGCGTCAGTAGCCGCCTGTCGATGCGCATGAGTCTTTCTGGTCCTGCCCGGAGAGGGTCACGAAACTTGATTCGGGACGCCTTACGCGGCGCCGTCTGGGATGAAGACGTAGCCGAGGCCCCACACGGTCTGGATGAAGCGCGGGCTGCTCGGATCGGGTTCGATCAGCTTTCTCAGGCGCGAGATCTGCACGTCGAGACTGCGGTCGAACACTTCGTATTCACGGCCTCGCGCGAGTTCCATCAGCTTTTCACGCGAGAGCGGCTGGCGCGGATGCCGTGCGAATACCTTAAGCACCGAGAACTCGCCCGTGGTGAGCGGAATTTCCTGACCGTTCTTCGTGAGCGTGCGCGTCGCGAGATTCAGCGCGAATTCGCCGAATTCGAACACCTCGGTGGTTTCCGAAGGCGCGCCCGGCAGTTCCGACGGCGACTGGCGACGCAGCACCGCATGAATGCGCGCAACGAGTTCGCGCGGATTGAAGGGCTTCGGCAGGTAGTCGTCGGCGCCCATCTCCAGGCCAACGATGCGATCGACGTCTTCGCCCTTTGCGGTGAGCATGATGATCGGCGTGCGGTCGTTGCTGCCGCGCAGACGCCGGCAGATCGAGAGGCCGTCTTCCCCGGGAAGCATCAGGTCGAGCACGAGCAGGTCAAAACGCTCGCGCACCCAGAGCTTGTTCATCGAAGGCGCGTTCTCCGCCACATAGACGTTGAAGCCCTGCTCGCCGAGATAGCGCCGAAGCAGGTCGCGCAGGCGCGGATCGTCGTCGACTACGAGTATTTTTGAAGGATTTTTGGTTTCCATGGCGGCATCTTAGCGCGATTAGAAAGGGGCCGAGTTTGTAACAATTCCAGTGTAACAGTTGGTTACAAAATTTACGGGGACTGTGGCACGCCATTTTGGTTCTGTGCGTACACTCCTTTACCTAAGCCCGCCATTCGGTAGATACTTCATTAGACCAACGCCCTGCGTCGGCGCTGCACAGAAGGCCGTGCCGCTCGCGCAAAAGAGCCTGAGAACTGTCCGCTTGTCGAGCAATGAAGGGAAGAACATGAAGGGAGCGCGTCAGCGCGTACCTGTGCGCCCCGAGCGCATCACCAAGAAGACGCTACTCGCTAGCGCGCTTTACGGCGCACTGACCATGCCCCCCGTCGCGGCGCCCGTCTACGCGCAGACCTCGTGGAATTCGACCCGCGACGCCGCCGTGTCAGACCGCACCGTGACCGCGCCGCCCAATCGTTACGACGGCCGCATCATTCGCGCGCGCCAGAACATGGGCAAGAATCAGGCCGGCGGTCGCAGCAGCGATCCGCCGAAGCCCGCGTCGATGCAAACCGTCCAGCAGACCGACCCGCCCGCGCGGCCCCCCCGTCATGCCGTCATGACCGCCGACGAAAGACGTCTGTTGCGGCAGCATATCGAGGAAGCGGTCCGCGATCTCTACAAGCGGTGAGCCCGCCCGGCGGTCCGCGGTGAACCGGCGCCAGTTCCTTTCGATAAGCGGCGTTGCCGTATGCGCATCCGGCGCATGGGTCGACGCGGCACAGGCGTCGACAGGAAAAAAACCGGGCAAGACGCTCGTCATCGTCGAACTGAAGGGCGGCAACGATGGCCTCAATACGGTCGTCCCGTTCGCGGATCCGCTCTATCGCACGCTGCGCCCGACGCTCGGTCTCTCGCGCGACCGCCTGCTGCAACTCGACGAGCGCACCGCGCTTCATCCCGCCACCGAATCGCTGATGCCGCTCTGGCGCGACGGACGGCTGGCGGTCGTGCAGGGCGTCGGTTACGCGCAGCCGAATCTATCGCACTTCCGCTCGACGGAAATCTGGGACACCGCATCGCACGCCGATCAATATCTGCGCGACGGCTGGCTCGCGCGCGCGCTCGGCGGTTCGCCGCGCGCCGAGACGATCGCCATCGGCAGCGTCGAGGCCGGACCGTTCGCGAAGAACTCGACAAAAGGCGGCCCGATGCGGCATGTGGCCGCGCCGTCGTTCGCCGCATCGGTCGATACGGCGATGCGCATGCTCGCCACGGTCGAATCGAGTCGCGAGATCACCGTGCTGCGCCTGACGCTCAACGGCTTCGACGCGCATCAGAACCAGGCGCTTCGGCATGCCGCGTTGCTGGGAGAACTGTCGGACGGGCTCGTTGCGATGCGTCGGGCGCTCGTCTCGCTCGGGCGCTGGGACGAGTCGCTCATCATGACGTGTTCGGAGTTCGGACGCGGCGCCCGCGAGAATCAAACCGGCGGAACGGACCACGGCAGCGCGGCGCCGCATTTTCTCGCGGGCGGCCGCGTGCGCGGAGGGCTGTACGGCGCGATGCCGGCACTCGCGCGCATCGACGGCAACGGCAACCTGCCGGTCGCGGTCGACTTTCGCCGGCTCTATGCGACCGTGCTCGGCGCGTGGCTCGGTCTCGATGCCAGCGCGATCCTGCAACAGCGCTTCGAACCGTTGCCGTTGATCGTCGCGTGAATGGTCAGCGCGTGCGCCAGCTGATCCACAGCTTGCGGATCGGCGTGAGCGCGATGCGCTGATGCAGCACCTGGAAGTTTTCGCGTTCGACTTCGTCGAGCGCCGCGAGCGCGAGCGCCGCCTGCGCGCGCAGGAGCCGCTGGCCTGCGCGCTCGCCCGGCGGAATCGCAGCGAGCGCGTCGTTCAGCGACTTGCGCGCCCGGTCGACCTGAAAGCGCATCAGCGCGGTGAAGTCGTCGCTGTATTTGCGGTTGATGAGGTCGGCGGCCGTCACGCCAAAGCGCTGCAACTCGTCGATCGGAATGTAGATGCGGCCGTGGCGCGCATCGTCGCCGAGTTCCAGTACGCGCTCGGCCAGCATCAGCGCCGAGCCGAGCGGCGCGGCCCAGACGGCGGCCCGTGCCGCGTCGCGGGCGTTCACGCGCGCCACCACGACGGCGAACGCGCCGCCCGTCTGGCCGAGATAGCGGGCGAGGCCGGGCCAGTCGAGATAGCGCGCCTGATCGAGGTCCATGCCGAAGCCGTCGACGAGCGCCTGCAACGACGCGCGGCCTGCTTCGTCCAGCGCCGGATTCGAACGGCCGCCGTGCGCGGCGAGCGCCTTGGTGACCGGATGCGACGGCTCGCCGCCGAACAGGCTCGCGAGTTCCTTTTGCCACCACGCGTGCTTCGTGCGGCCGATGGTGGGATCGCTGGTTTCCTTGACGGTTTCCTCCAGTTCGCGACGCAGCGCGTAGAGCGCGGTCAGGAACGGCTGGCTCGCGGCCGGCGCGCGGCGCAGCGCGTAGTACGTGCTGGAGCCATCGGGAGCGGCCTTTTGCTGGCAGTAGTCGTCGAAGTTCACTGGAGTCGGCGTAGTGGGGTGGCCTGTTCTCTTTGCATGCGTCACTGGGGATGCATGTCCGGAACGGTCGGCCCGAGTAAAAAAAGCCATTGAACATCAATGGCTTTTTTCATGGCGCCCGATGCTGGAGCACGGCGCCGGGCGTCACGGGTTTTTACTTTGCGATGTCATCACTGCGCTGCAACCACAGTGATGGTGCGAGGAAGGGGACTCGAACCCCTACACCATTGCTGGCGTCAGGACCTAAACCTGGTGCGTCTACCAATTTCGCCATCCTCGCCGCCTGATCCGCGCGCCGCAATGAACGCGCGTTTCCGCTCTGTCGGGGCTTGCACGGACGCCTGAAAGAAGCGCGCGCCCGCCGCGCCAAGCGCAAGATTCTAACCGATTCGATCTGCGATGTCTGCATCATGGGAACCGTCCCGACCGACGCACCGTCGCGCCCGGACGGTCTTCCGGTGCGGCCCGTCGCGCCCAATACACGGCATTTACCGCCGCCGATTGCGCCTGACTTGCGACCTGCCTACAATTCTCGTCTCGATATTGCTCAGGCAATCCATGACCCGCACCTCGCGCAATCGCATCGTTGCATGGCTCGGCATTGCCGCCATGTGGCTTGCTATTGTCGCGCCGGTCGTGAGCCAGACGATCGTCGCGCGCTCCGGCGCCGCCGACGCACAAGCGGCAATATGCTCGGCCGAATTCGCGTCGACGCTCGCCTCCACCGCGCTCGCCGCGCAGGATGACGAGGGCGAACACCATCACGGTGCGCATCACGCCGCCCAGGCCGCCGCGCCGGACAGCCACCATGCATCGGCGGCCGATCATTTCGATGCCTGCTCGTATTGCGGGCTGCTCGCCCACAACCTGCCGCTCTTGCCGGGCGCCTTGCCGCCCGCCGAGCGCGTCGAGCGCGTCACGCGCGTCGCCGTCGCGGCCGATGCGCCAGCCGTCCACACCAAGTCCTTCAACGCCGCGCGTGCGCGCGCGCCTCCCGTCGTTTCCTGAAGTCCGTCACTCGTCCGGATCGCCATGCCGGCGCGTCTTCGCGCCCGGCCGATCCCGCGTTCACCTCTTCAGGATTTTGCGATGCTCGACTTATTCAGGCGAGCGCGGCAGCCATCCGGCTGCCGCGCCGCCGTGCGTTCGCGCACGTCCGCCCGCGTGCGCCTGCCGCACGCCTGGCTTCCTCTCTCGCTGATGGCGCAGGCGGCGTATGCCGCATCCGCGGCCGATGCGCCGCCAACTCCCGCCGATGGCGAAGCCGCCATGCTCGCTCCGGTCGTCGTGACGGCCGCCGCGTCGCGGCCGCCGCTCGATCCGAATCTCCCGGCGAGCGTCACGACCGTCACGGCCGACCAATTCCAGTACTGGAACGTCGTCACGCCCGAGGACGTCCTCAAGTACGCGCCGAACATGGCGGTGCGCAAGCGCTTCATCGGCGATGTCAATTCGACGATCGCCGTGCGCGGCACGAGCAACGCGCAGACAGCGCGCGGTCTCGTCTACGCCGACGGCCTCCTGCTCAGCAACTTTCTCGGCAACACGTTCACCTTTGCGCCGCGGTGGTCGATGGTCTTCGCCGACGACATCGACCGCACCGATGTGTTCTACGGCCCGTATTCGGCGCTGTATCCGGGCAACTCGATCGGCGCGACGGTCGCGATCACGACGCGCATGCCGACGCAGTTCCAGGCCGACGCGAAAGTGCAGGGCTACACGCAGCACTTCGACCTGTTCGGCGTGAACCGCAGCTTCAACGGCACGAACAGTTCGGCGACCATCGGCGACAAGATCGGGCGGTTCTCGTATCTGATCGGCGTCGATCATCTGGAGAACACGAGCCAGCCGCTGCAGTTCGCGACGCTCCCGCAATCGACGACCGCCGTGAAGCCGGTCGACCGGCCCGTGACCGGCGCGTATTTCTACAACGACCAGAACAATGCGCGCACGGCGGTGCTCGGCGTGTCGGCGGAAGGGATCGAGCGCACGTTCCAGGACCAGTTGAGGATGAGGCTTGCCTACGATCTCACGCCGACGCTGCAGGCGGGGTTCACGCTTGGCTACTGGCACCAGAAGTACAACAGCGACACGCAGACCTTCCTGCGCGACGCGAACGGCAATCCGGTGTACAGCGGGCTCGTGAATATCGGCGGGTTCGAGTACAACGTGCCGGCCGCGGCGTTCGCGCCGAGCGCGGGGTCGAGCGAGAACGTTCTCTATGGACTGTCGCTTCGGACGCGCAATGAAACCGGCTGGAACGGCGAGGCCGTCGCATCCTATTTCGACGTGACGCAGAGCATCGCGCGCACGGCGAGTTCGGGCGTGCCGGGCGACGGCCCGGGCACGATCGCGTACGGCGACGGCGCCGGCTGGAAGTCGCTCGACCTGCGCGCAACGTGGACGCCGCCTTCGCCCGACGCGGGACTCGCCGCGCACTGGGTCTCGTTCGGCTACCACTACGACAACTACTTCCTCGACAACACGACTTACAACACCGCCGCCTGGCGCGACGGCGGCAACGGGTCGTTTGCGAATGCCTTTGGCGGCCGCACGCAGACCCAGGCCACGTATGTGCAGGATTCGTGGCGCTTTTTGCCGCGCTGGCGGCTCACTTACGGCGCGCGCTACGAGAACTGGAACGCGTATGACGGCAAGCGCTCGCTCGGCGCGACGTCGCTCGCTTACGGCGATGCCAGCGAGAGCCACTGGTCGCCGAAGGCATCGCTGTCGTTCGATGTCACGTCGAACCTTCTGCTGCGTGCGTCGATCGGCCGCGCCTATCGCTTTCCGACGGTCGGCGAGCTGTTTCAGGGGCAGGTCAACGGCATCTCGATCGTCAACAACAACCCGAACCTGCAGCCCGAGAACGATCTCTCGAAGGAGCTGACCGCGGAGTGGCAGCACGGCAATGGCCTGTATCGCTTTACGCTGTTCCAGGACGACGTGAAGAACACCATTTTCAGCCAGACCAATACGACCGTCATTCCGAACGTCACGAACTTCCAGAACATCGACAAGGTGCGCTCGCGCGGCATCGAGACGAGCTACGAAGGGCAGGACGTGCTGCTGCGTGGGCTCGACCTCGCGGCGAGCGTCGCCTACACGCAGTCGAAGATCATCGCGAACAGCGGCAATCCGGCGTCGGTCGGGAAGTATTTCTATCGCATACCGCTCTGGCGCGCGAACGTCGTCGCGACGTATCGCGCCACCGAGAAGGCCGCGGTGACGCTCGCCGCGCGCTACTCCGGCCGCCAGTACAACACGCTGACCAACACGGACGTCAATCCCAATACATACGGCGGGACGAGCACCTACGCGGTCGTCGACACGAAGTTCACCTACCGGCCGACCAGGAAGACGGAGATCGGAATCGGTGTCGACAATCTCTTCGACCATCGTTACTACGTGTTCCATCCGTATGCCGGACGGACCTTCTATCTCGAAGGGCGCATCGGCATCTGAGCCCGAGGCCGTCAGTCACTCATTCCTGGGGATACGCCCATGCAACCAAGCAACACTGTGAACGTCGCGGCCGATCAGCATCGGACCTTGTGGCGCTGGCATTTCTACGCGGGACTCTTCGTGATGCCGCTTCTGATCGTGCTCGCGATCACCGGCACGCTCTACTGCTTTCAGCCGCAGATCGAACCGCTGCTGTATCGCGACCGGATGATCGTCGAGGCGCAAGCCGTGCCTCGCCTGCCGCGAGACGTTCTGCTCGCGAAAGCCGCCGCGAGCGAGCCGCGCAACGCCGTGCCGAGCACCGCACAGATCGACTCCGATCCGCGCCGCAGCGCGGAGTTCGTCTTTCGCCTGCCCTCGGGCGAGAGCGAAAGCGTCTACGTGAATCCATACACGGGCGCGGTACTCGGCACGCTCTCCGTCGAGCATCGCGCGATGAAGCAGATTCGCGACCTGCATCGCGGACTGATGCTCGGCAAGATCGGCGAACTCGTGATGGAGCTCGCGGGCTGCTGGACGCTCGTGATGATCGGGACCGGCATCGCGCTGTGGTGGCCGAACGCGCGCCAAAAGGGCGGCCAAAGCGGCGGCCAGAAGGGCGGCGTCTGGACGCCGCGCCTCACGCTTCGCGGGCGCGCGTGGTGGCGCGACATCCACGCGGTCGGCGGAATCTGGCTTGCGGCGGGCGCGTTGTTCTTCGTGCTGAGCGGGCTGCCGTGGTCCGGTTCGTGGGGCAAGCAGTTCAAGGCGCTCGCGACATCGGCGCAACTCGGCTATCCGAAGGGCGCCTGGGGCGAGGCTCACGTGCATTCGGAGAAGCCGTCGGCGAGCGCCGAAGCCCCCGACGATGCCCACGCGCACGCGGGCATGTCCGGCATGAAGATGGACGACCTGCCGCTCGCGCAGACGCCGTGGGCCGTCGGCCTCACGCCGGTGCCGGACACCGCCGCGCCCGAGCCGGGCGCTGGGCGCATGTCGCTCGACGCGGTGGTCGCGATCGCGTCGGCGAAAGGCGTGAGCGACGGCTACAGCATTGCGCTGCCGACGTCGGCGAATGGCGTCTATACGGTGTCGTCCTTTCCCGCCGATCCGCGCGACGAGCGCACGCTGCACGTCGATCAGTACAGCGGCAAGGTGCTGGCCGACATCGCCTACGACGACTACGGCCGCGTCGCCCAATGGATCTCGTTCGGGACGTCGCTGCACATGGGGCGCTATTTCGGGCTCGCGAACCAGTTCGTCTGCGCGGCGATTTCGTTCGGGCTCGCCGCGATGGCGCTGACCGGTTTCGTGATGTGGTGGAAGCGCCGTCCGCAACGCGCGCTCGGCGCGCCGGCGCGCCCCGCGCGACGCCTGCCGATGCGTGCGTGGAAGAGCGGTCTGACGATGCTCGGGCTGGTCTTCCCGCTCATGGGCTTGACGATGCTGATCGTGTGGGTGTCGGACCGGCTCGTGTTCGGGCGGGTGCAACGCGCGCCATCGTGAGCGGGTCACGATGGCGCGCACGCGGCGAATTCCGGTGAGCGAACGTCCGCGCCCGCTTTACCGCACCCCGAACTTCAGACGCGTGAGCTGCTCGGCTTCGTTCGTGAGCAGCGTCGCGGCATCGCGGATCGCGACTTCGAGCGTGATCGGGCCCGGCGCCGGCGAGAAGCATCCGCTGAAGAACTCGGACAGACGCGGTAGCGCCGCCGGATCGATGCCGCCCGACATCAGCGTCGTCTCGATGTTCGCGACCCGCGCATGCTTGCACGCGATGAAGGGCGCCTTGCCGTGCAGCGTCTGCACGTCCGAGCGTCCTTCGCCGGTGATGAGCCAGCTCGCGCCCTCGAGCGCCGCATCGAGCCCGATCTTGCGCGCGACGACTTCCGCGCCCGGCTCGAACTGCGCGCCCAGCATGTGCAGCGCAAAGCCGAGGCCGCCCGCCGCGCCCGCGCCCGGATTGTCGCGCGCGGTGCGTGCGAGCGCCGGTTCGAGCAGATCGGCGAAATGGGCGAGGGCGGCATCGACGTCCTTCACCTGCGCCGCTTCGACGCCTTTCTGCGGCCCGAAGATCGCGGTCGCGCCGTGTTCGCCGGTGAGCGGATTGTCGACGTCCGACATGCCGATGAATTCCGCGTCCGCAAGGCGCGCATCGAGCCCGGAGGCGTCGATGCGGGCGATCTTCGGCAGCGACGACGGCGTGGGAGCGAGTTCATTGCCATTCGCGTCGAAGAGCTTGAGGCCCAGGCCGACCAGGAGACCGGCGCCGCCGTCGTTGGTGCTGCTGCCGCCAAGCGCCACATAGAAGCGTCGCGCGCCCAGGTCGAGCAGCGCGCGGATCGCCTCGCCCATGCCGCGCGTGTCGCGCTCGGTGACGGGCACGGCCATGCCGTCCGGGTCCGTGATGCCGACGACTTCCGCCGTCTCCAGAATCGCGCTGCCGTCGCCGAGCAGGCCCGTCGCCGCCTGACGCCGGTCGCCCGCGGCGCCGCGCACGTCCAGCATGCGGCGCTCGCCGCCTGCCGCGAGCATGGCGTCGAGCGTGCCTTCGCCGCCATCGGCCATCGGACAGATGCGCACGACGGCGTCCGCGCGGGCGCGGCGCACGCCCGTCGCGATGGCGTTCGCCACCTGTTCGGCGCTGAGCGAGCCTTTGAAGGAATCGGGAGCGATGACGACGACAGGTGCGGACATGGCGTTTGGCATGGTGTCTCGGGTATTGGAATGGATTGAAAAACGCGCGGCGAGGACGCATGTACTTCGCTTGCTGCATGCGCTCCCCGCGTGGCCCGGCGGCCGAAAGCGGATGCGCGTCGCGCGGGCCAAGCTTATCAGCGCGTCGCGCCGTGCAAAATAGCGTCGCTGCGATAGCCGGCATTGTGCGCGCGGTTTCGAGCTTCAGAAACGCGGAATAACGCCGAAATCGGGCCGGAAACGCTCCAATTTATGCATCCAGCGGGCAAACGCGGCGGGCCTGTCGAATTGTTTGCTAAAATGTTGGGCTCTGTTGACTCGTAACGCGTCGGCGGCAGCCCGGACACCGGAACACGCAGCGCGCGAGCGCTCCCGGTGCGCGGCGCCGGGCACGGGGCGGTACGAACCAGCCACAGACCAGACACACCCGTCAAACGAACCCGAATACCCGAATTACTCTAGGACGAAAGAAGCCATGGCTAACGTTGAAAACCTCGGCAAGCTCGAACGCCGCGTGACCATCTCCCTGCCGAAGGACACCGTGCAGAAGGAAGTGGATTCGCGTATCCGCCAGTTGGCGAAGAACGTGCGCATGCCGGGTTTCCGCCCGGGCAAGGTGCCGCTCAAGATGGTGACGCAGCAGTACCAGGGCCAGGTTGAAGCCGAAGTGCTGAGCGACAAGGTCGGCAAGGAGTTTTTCGACGTGACGCGCGCTGAAAACCTGCGCGTCGCGGGCCAGCCGAGCTTCGCGCCGAAGGGCGACGAAGCGCCGGCCGACGCCTACGCGTTCGACGCGACCTTCGAGGTCTATCCGGAAGTGAAGCTGGGCGACGTCGCGACGGCCGAAATCGAGCGCACGGTCACGACCATCTCGGAAGCCGAAATCGACCGCACGCTGGACATCCTGCGCATGCAGCGCGTGCACTACCACGTGCGCGGCGAAGCGGGCGAGCACGGCGACGGCGGCGGTGAAGCCGCGGCCAAGGACGGCGACCGCGTGACGATGGACTTCGTCGGCAAGATCGACGGCGAAGTGTTCCAGGGCGGCAGCGCCGAAGATTTCTCGTTCGTGCTCGGCGAAGGCCGCATGCTGCCGGAATTCGAAAAGGCGGCGCTCGGCCTCGCGGTCGGCGAATCGCGCGAATTCGACCTGACGTTCCCCGAGGACTATCACGGCAAGGACGTGGCGGGCAAGACGGCGCAATTTACGATCACGATGAAGAAGATCGAGTGGCCGCACCTGCCGGAAATCGACGGCGAATTCGCGAAGTCGCTCGGCATCGAAGACGGCGATCTGTCGAAGATGCGCGCCGAAATCAAGGACAACCTCGAGCGCGAAGCGAAGCGCCGCACGCAGCAGATCGTGAAGAACCAGGTGATGGACGCGCTCCTCAAGATCTCCGAACTCGACGTGCCGAAGGCGCTGATCGAGCAAGATCAGGAACGTCTCGTCGAGATGGCGCGCCAGGACCTGCAGCAGCGCGGCGTGCCGAACGCAGCGGACGCGCCGATCCCGGCCGAAATGTTCGCCGAGCAGGCCGAGCGCCGCGTGAAGCTGGGCCTCGTTCTTGCAGAGCTGGTGAAGTCGAATGAACTGCACGCGAAGCCGGAACAGATCCGCGCGGAAGTAGACGAGTTCGCCAAAAGCTACGAAGACCCGAAGGAAGTCGTCCGCTGGTATTATTCGAACCAGCAGCGCCTGTCCGAGATGGAAGCGTACGTGGTCGAAAGCAATGTCGTCGATTTCGTGCTCGGCCGGGCCAAGGTGACCGACAAGGAAGTCAGCTTCGAGGAACTGGCGAGCGCAACGGCGCAAGCCTAAAGCGGCATCCAGGGGCGTGCGGGTCGTCGGCGTGACGGCCCGCACGCCTTTTTTGCATTAAAGTTTGTGCGAGCGGATGCCGTTGTTCCGCTGAATGTTCTCGTGTGGTCCAGTATCCCTATACGAACCAAGGAAATTGCATGACCTTTCGCGCTCAATTGCTCGACACACTTGCCTCGAATGCGCCGCGGGATTTCGAAGCCCAGGCGCTCGGCCTCGTTCCGATGGTCGTGGAAACGAGTGGCCGCGGCGAACGTGCCTATGACATCTACTCGCGTCTGCTTAAAGAGCGCGTGGTGTTCCTCGTCGGTGAAGTGAACGACCAGACGGCGAATCTCGTCGTCGCGCAGTTGCTGTTCCTCGAAAGCGAGAATCCGGACAAGGACATCAGCCTCTACATCAACAGCCCGGGCGGTTCGGTGTCGGCCGGCATGGCGATCTACGACACGATGCAGTTCGTGAAGCCCGACGTCGCGACGCTGTGCATGGGTCTTGCTGCAAGCATGGGCGCGTTCCTGCTGGCGGCCGGCGCGAAGGGCAAGCGCGTCGCGCTGCCAAACGCGCGCGTGATGATTCACCAGCCGCTCGGCGGCGCACGCGGTCAGGCATCGGACATCGAAATTCAGGCGCGCGAAATTTTGTACCTGAAGGAACGCCTGAACCAGTTGTTGTCGCATCACACGGGTCAGCCGGTCGAACGCATCGCGCGCGACACCGACCGCGACAACTTCATGTCCGGCGACGACGCGCAAGCCTATGGTCTCGTCGACCAGGTCCTGCACAAGCGTCCCTGAGCATTTTCAAGCAACACCGCGCTGGCTTCCGAACGAAGCCAGCCCGCCCGAAGCGCCTGCGGCAGAACGCCAGTGACCTTTCCTTGTCGCGCCGGCCGTATCTGCGTGACGAGATCGAAGGGCGTATTATGTAATCGAGTGTCCGGAGGCTTACACATCTATGGCGGACAAAAAAGGTTCAAACAGCGAAAAGCTGTTGTATTGCTCGTTTTGCGGCAAGAGCCAGCATGAGGTGAAGAAGCTCATTGCTGGCCCGTCGGTGTTCATCTGCGACGAATGTATCGATTTGTGCAACGAGATCATTCGCGACGAAGCAGCCGGCGCGGCGGAAGAAGCTGGACTCTCGAAGTCCGATCTGCCGAGCCCGCAGGAAATCAGCGATATTCTCAATCAGTACGTGATCGGCCAGGAACGCGCGAAGAAGATTCTCGCGGTGGCCGTGTACAACCATTACAAGCGTCTCAAGCATCTCGACAAGAAAGACGAGATCGAGCTGTCGAAGAGCAACATCCTGCTGATCGGGCCGACCGGCTCGGGCAAGACCTTGCTTGCGCAGACGCTTGCGCGCATGTTGAACGTCCCGTTCGTCATCGCCGATGCGACGACGCTGACGGAAGCCGGCTACGTCGGCGAAGACGTCGAGAACATCATTCAGAAGCTGCTGCAAAACTGCAATTATGAAGTCGACAAGGCGCAGCGCGGCATCGTCTATATCGACGAAATCGACAAGATCAGCCGCAAGTCGGATAACCCGTCCATCACGCGCGACGTGTCGGGCGAGGGCGTCCAGCAGGCGCTGCTCAAGCTGATCGAAGGCACGATGGCGTCGGTGCCGCCGCAAGGCGGGCGCAAGCACCCGAACCAGGATTTCATCCAGGTCGACACGACCAACATCCTGTTCGTCTGCGGCGGCGCGTTCGACGGGCTCGAAAAAGTCATTACCGACCGCACGGAAAAGACCGGCATCGGTTTCGGCGCGAGCGTGAAGAGCAAGCAGGAGCGCGACGCGGGCGAAGTGCTGCGCGACGTTGAACCGGAAGATCTGATCAAGTTCGGCCTGATTCCGGAACTGATCGGCCGTCTGCCGGTGGTCGCCACGCTCGGCAAGCTCGACGAAACCGCGCTCGTGAAAATTCTGATCGAGCCGAAGAACGCGCTCGTGAAGCAGTATCACAAGCTCTTCAACATGGAACGCGTCGAACTCGAAATCCGTCCGGCGGCGTTGCAGGCCATCGCGCAGAAGGCGATCCGCCGCAAGACCGGCGCGCGCGGACTGCGTTCGATTCTGGAACAGGCGTTGCTGGACGTGATGTACGAGTTGCCGACGATGAAGGGCGTGAGCAAGGTCATTGTCGACGACAACACGATCGACGGCGACGGCAAGCCCCTGCTCATCTATGAAGATGCACCGAAGGTAGCGGGCTCGAACTGAGATTGGGCTGTGTGTCGGCGAAAGGCCGTTCATGGCAACGTGAACGGCTTTTTGTTTATTTTTCGGATATCTTGTGGACGTTACTGACGCGAATTTTTCGAACTGAACTTTTCCCTCATGCGAAGGCTTGTATTTGTTGTCCGCAGGCCTTACTTACGAACGAACTGATTCCACTACTGGGGAAATGAAATGTCAGGAACCCAACTCCTCCCGCAGGAACGCATTACGCTCCCGCTGCTTCCGCTGCGCGACGTAGTCGTTTTCCCGCATATGGTGATTCCGCTCTTCGTCGGGCGGCCCAAGTCGATCAAGGCGCTCGAAGCCGCGATGGAAGGCGGCAAGCACATCATGCTCGTCGCCCAGAAAACGGCGGCGAAAGACGAGCCGACCGAAAAGGACATGTACGAAGTTGGCTGTATCGCCAACATCCTGCAGATGCTGAAGCTGCCCGACGGCACCGTGAAAGTGCTGGTCGAAGGCCTTCAGCGCGCGAAAACGCTCTCCATCGAAGAGCAGGAAACCCAATTCTCGTGCGACGTGATGCCGCTCGAACCCGACCACGCCGACAGCGCTGAAACCGAAGCGCTGCGCCGCGCGATCGTGTCGCAGTTCGACCAGTACGTGAAGCTCAACAAGAAGATTCCGCCGGAGATCCTGACGTCGCTGTCGGGTATCGACGAAGCGGGTCGTCTGGCTGACACCATCGCCGCGCATTTGCCGCTCAAGCTCGACCAGAAGCAGCACATCCTCGAGATGTTCCCGGTCATCGAGCGCCTCGAGCATCTGCTCGCGCAACTCGAAGCCGAAATCGACATCCTTCAGGTCGAAAAGCGCATTCGCGGACGCGTGAAGCGCCAGATGGAAAAGAGCCAGCGCGAGTACTACCTGAACGAGCAGGTCAAGGCCATCCAGAAGGAACTGGGCGAAGGCGAAGAGGGCGCGGATCTCGAGGAACTCGAGAAGCGCATCACCGCCGCGCGCATGCCGAAGGAAGCCAAGAAGAAGGCCGACGCCGAACTGAAGAAGCTCAAGCTGATGTCGCCGATGTCGGCGGAAGCCACCGTCGTGCGCAACTACATCGACACGCTGATCGGCCTGCCGTGGCGCAAGAAGAGCAAGGTCAACAACGACCTCACGAATGCGGAACGCGTGCTCGACGAAGATCACTTCGGACTCGAAAAGGTGAAGGAACGGATTCTCGAATATCTCGCTGTGCAACAGCGTGTCGAGAAGGTGAAGGCGCCGATCCTGTGCCTCGTCGGGCCTCCGGGCGTCGGCAAGACCTCGCTTGGGCAGTCCATCGCGCGCGCCACGAACCGAAAGTTCGTGCGCATGGCGTTGGGCGGCGTGCACGACGAGTCCGAGATTCGCGGTCACCGCCGCACGTATATCGGTTCGATGCCGGGCAAGATCCTGCAAAGCCTCGCGAAAGTCGGCGTGCGCAATCCGCTCTTCCTGCTCGACGAAGTCGACAAGATGGGCATGGATTTCCGCGGCGATCCGGCTTCGGCCTTACTCGAAGTGCTCGATCCCGAACAGAACCACACGTTCGCCGACCACTACATCGAAGTCGACTTCGACCTGTCGGATGTGATGTTCGTCGCGACGTCGAACTCGCTGAACATTCCGCCGCCGCTGCTCGACCGGATGGAGGTCATCCGTCTCTCGGGTTACACCGAAGACGAGAAGGTCAGCATCGCGCAGCGTTACCTGCTGCCGAAGCAAAAGCGCAACAACGGTCTGAAGGACGGCGAAGTCGATGTGACCGAACAGGCCATCCGCGACATCATTCGTTACTACACGCGTGAAGCGGGCGTGCGTTCGCTTGAGCGTGAAATTTCGAAGATCTCGCGCAAGGTCGTGAAGATGCTGCTCTTGAAGAAGGCAGAAGGCGCGGTCAAGGTCGACGGCAGCAATCTCGACACCTTCCTCGGCGTGCGCAAGTACGACTTCGGTCTGGCGGCCAAGGAAAACCAGGTCGGCCAGGTGACGGGCCTTGCATGGACGGAAGTCGGCGGCGATCTGCTGACGATCGAAGCGGCGTCGATGCCCGGCAAGGGCGCGGTGATCCGCACGGGCTCGCTCGGCGACGTGATGAAGGAATCGGTCGAAGCGGCGCGCTCGGTGGTTCGCTCGCGTTCGCGGCGTCTGGGCGTGTCGGATGAAGCCTTCGAGAAGAAGGACATCCACATCCACGTGCCTGAAGGCGCAACGCCGAAGGACGGTCCGTCCGCCGGTATCGCGATGACGACGGCGCTCGTGTCCGTGCTCACCGGCATCCCGGTGCGGGCCGACGTGGCGATGACCGGCGAAATCACGTTGCGCGGCGAAGTGCTGCCGATCGGCGGGTTGAAGGAGAAGTTGCTGGCGGCGCATCGCGGCGGCATCAAGCTCGCGCTGATTCCGGAAGAAAACACGAAGGATCTCGCGGACATTCCGGACAACGTGAAGAACGCCATCGAGATCATTCCGGTCCGCTGGATCGACCGTGTGCTCGAACTGGCGCTCGAACGCGTGCCGGAGGCGTTGCCTGAAGAGGAACCGAAGCCGGCACCGGTCGCAGCCGCGGCCGAAGCGCAGAAGGATTCGCCCACTGCGGGCGACTTCGTGAAGCATTGAGGCGTCGACACCGGCCAAGCAACACGTGTTGCTTGGCCGAAGACTAAAAACCCGCGGACTTGAATCCCCGCGGGTTTTTTTTATTTTCGACGACAACTTCTAAAGCGCCGTACAAGGGGCTTGAATCAGGCCCAACCCTCGTTGACACGGCTCTTTCGGCTGCTTCTAATGAGCGCCGCGCCCGGCCTGGCCGGACGTCCGTCGAAGCGATCGGCTTCGATGCAGGACACCATCGACAACAACGTGCAACTAAAGACTCGGGGATCACAATGAACAAAACGGAACTGATCGACCATATCGCGCAGCAAGCCGATATCTCCAAAGCAGCCGCTGGCCGCGCACTCGACGCCGTGATCGGCGGCGTGCGCAGCACGCTCAAGAAGGGCGGTACGGTGACCCTCGTGGGCTTCGGGACGTTCGCGGTCGGCAAGCGCGTCGCGCGCACCGGACGCAATCCGCGCACAGGCGATGCGATCAAGATCAAGGCCGCCAAGGTGCCCAAATTCCGCCCTGGCAAAGCACTGAAAGATGCGCTAAACTAGCGGACTCGCTGGATGCAGCAATGCAACACAAAGCATCGTTGCCGTCTGGTGAACGAATCGCGGAGCGGGTGCTTAGCTCAGTTGGTAGAGCGGCGCCCTTACAAGGCGTAGGTCGGGAGTTCGAGCCTCTCAGCACCCACCAGTTCCAGATTCAGCAAGTGACATAAGCAGCAACAAAAGGAGTGGTAGTTCAGTCGGTTAGAATACCGGCCTGTCACGCCGGGGGTCGCGGGTTCGAGTCCCGTCCACTCCGCCAGCATCTACGAGAAAGGCGAACTCCGGTTCGCCTTTTTTATTGCCCGCTGTTGTAATATCGGGCGTTTTGTCTTAAGGCAGCGTTACGCATGCTCGATTTTTTCCGTAATCACCAACGCCTGATGATGGCGCTCCTGATCCTCATCGTTGTGCCGGGGCTGGGGATCGTCGGTATTCAGGGGTTCAGCAGTTTCTTCGACGAGAACGCGAACGTCGCGAGCGTGAACGGTCACAAGGTCACGCGCATCGAATACGACAACGCGTTGCGCCAGCAAGTCGATCGGGCGCGGCAGATGCTCGGCGCGCAGTTCGATCCGAAGATGTTCGAGACGCCCGCGATGCGCACCGCGCTCGTCGACAGCCTCGTGCAGCAACGCGCGCTCGCCGACGAAACGCAACGTTTGCATCTGACCGCGTCTGACGAGGCCGTGCGCCGCGCGCTGCTCGCCGATCCGGTGATCTCGTCGCTGCGCAAGCCCGACGGCACGATCGACGTCGAGCGCTACAAGCAGCTGCTCGCGATGCAGGGCATGACGCCCGAGCAATACGACGAGCGCACCCGCTATGGTCTCGCCATCGACCAGATTCCGGGCAGCATTCAGGCGAGCGCGTTCACGTCGAAGGCGCTCGCGCAGAGTCTCACTGAGCTTGCCGAGCAACGCCGCGACGTGCAGGGCCTCGCGTTCCGCACGGTGGACTACGCGTCGAAGGTCCAGCCGAGCGACGCGCAGATCAAGTCCTACTACGACGCGCATCGCAATGAATTCGCGACGCCCGAATCGGCTTCGATCCAATATCTGGTGCTGTCGCCGTCGACGCTCTCTGCTGCGATCAAGCCGACCGACGCCGACTTGAAGAAGTACTACGACGACAATGTCCAGCGCTATCGCACGGAAAGCGAAGTGCGCGCGAGCCACATCCTGATCAACGCTCCGAAAGACGCGAGCGCGGCCGACAAGGCGAAGGCGAAAGCCAAGGCCGACGAACTGCTCACGCAGGTGAAGGCGCATCCGGATCAGTTCGCGCAGATCGCGGAGAAGAATTCGGAAGACCCGGGCTCGGCATCGAAGGGCGGCGATCTCGGCTACTTCGGCCGCGGCATGATCGCGGGCGGCAAGGCATTCGACGATGCCGCGTTCGGTCTCAAGAAAGGCGAAGTGAGCGATGTCGTGCAGTCCGACTTCGGTTATCACATCATTCAGGCCACCGACGTGAAGCCGGCGAGCACGAAGCCGTTCGACGAAGTGAAGGACGCGCTCGCGAAGGACTACGTGGCGCAGCAGGCATCGAAGAGCCTCGCCGACGACGCGCAGGGGTTCACCGACGCCGTGTACGAAAAGTCGAAGACGCTTCAACCCGCCGCCGACAAGTACAAGCTCCAGATCCAGACGGCGACCGTCGCACCGACGCCGAATCCGCAACTGCCGCAGGACAACCCGCTGAACAACGGGAAGTTTCTCGCCGCCGTCTTCGCTCCGGACTCCGTGAAGGACCACAACAACACGCAGGCCATCGACGTCGGCGGCAACACGCTCATCGCCGCCCGCGTGACCGACTACAAGCCGGCCGCGGTGCCCGCGCTCGACGCAGTGAAAGACGCGGTGCGCGCGAAGGTCGTCGCTGAAGAAGCGGCTGCGAAGGCCCGGAAGGACGGCGCGGCGAAGCTGGCCGACGTGCAGAAGTCGAATGCAACGGCGGGCTTCTCGTCGGTAACGACGGTATCGCGCAACGACCCGCAAGGCTTGCCGCCGGCCGCGCTCGGCGCGATCTTCAAGGCGGACGCGTCGAAGCTGCCGGCTTATGTCGGCGTCGACCTCGGCAACGACGGTTATGCGATCTATCGCGTGAACGGCATCCAGAAGGCCACGCCCGTCGCTGCCGACCGTCTGACCGGCGCACAGCAGCAGGTCGCGCAGGTCTACGCGCAAGCGGAGATGGAAGCGTATCTCGAGTCGCTGAAGGCGCGCTCGAAGGTGAAGATCACGCAGGCGCCCCCAACGGCCGCCCAGCAGTAAGCGATCAAGGCCACACTAAAAAGCCCCGATGGTGGAAACCATCGGGGCTTTTTTATCGCTTGAGCGTCGAGCGCTGAGCGTCAGCGGTCGCGTGGACGCGACTCGTCGGTTACAGGCAAGTCTGGATATCGCCGGTCGCCTCGCTGCCGGCCGCGCCCGAGGCACGGAAGCCGACCCACGAGCCCGGGCCGGTCCAGTTGGGACGCACGACGGCGGCGGCGCCCGCGGGCGGCTGCTGGCCCGGCACGTAGACATCGAGGGCCTGGTCGTTGGCGAGCGTATCCTGCGATACGACCTGCTGCTGCGACTTGTCGGCCCATTTCTGCGAGATGCACTGCGCGACGACCTTCGGCGCTTTCTGGCTCGTGCCCACCTGTTGCACGCCTGCAGGCGGCTGGGCGGCACACGCCGAGATCGCAACGGTCATGGCGAGAAGGGACAAATATTTCACGTTACCTCCTTGTTGGGGCGCTCACTGCGGAGCCGGGTTTTAAGAGTGAAGCGAAAGTTCAGATAACAGAACCCTGGCCTTGTTCCGCGTTTTGTCTTGAAATGCGCCCGGCGCCGTGGTCTCCCGACTCGGTCTGCGAATCATCTGGAGGCCGTCGCGCCCAGCAGCGGTTTCAGGTTTGGCCAGACGTTTTCCAATAGCAAGGGCTGGGCCTGAACCGTGGGATGAATCTGGTCGGCCTGAAAGAGGGCGGGCTTGTCGACGATACCGGCCAGCAGGAACGGCACGAGCGGCACTTTCTTCTCTTTCGACAACTGCTCGTAGACGCCATGGAACTTTTGCGAGTAGTCGGGGCCGTAATTGGGCGGAACGTACATCCCGACGAGTAAAACCTTCGCGTGCACGGCCTGCGATCGCTCGACGATCGATCGAAGATTCGCCTCGGTCGTCGCGAGCGGCACGCCACGCAGCGCATCGTTGGCGCCCAGCTCGACCACGACGACCGCCGGCTTCAGCCGGTTCAAGATGGCGGGCAACCGGGCAAGCCCGCCGCTCGTGGTGTCGCCGCTGATGCTCGAATTGGCGACGCTATAATCGAGACGCTCTTTGGCGAGCCGTTCGCGCAGCAGGTTGACCCAGCCCGTATCGCGCGGCAGGCCGTATTCGGCGGAGAGACTGTCGCCGAGCACGACGATCGTCGGCAACGACCGAGCCGCCTGTGCGTCCGCGGCATGGGCGCTTGGCAATCCCGCAGTCAACGAAAGCGCGACGAGCGTCACCCGCGTCACGAGCGCCGCAGCGCGTGCGTCCCAGTTCACCTTGAAGTTTTCCATGCAAAACAATATCGAACCAGTCATCGAAGTACGGGGATTGAGCAAGCGGGTCAAGGACGCAACAGGTGAACTGACGATCCTCGATCAGATCGACCTGGCGATTCCGAAAGGCAGCAGCGTGGCAATCGTCGGCGCATCGGGGTCGGGCAAGTCGACGCTGCTCGGCTTGCTCGCTGGTTTGGACAGCGCGAGCGAGGGCTCGGTTCGTCTGCTCGGCAAGGAACTCGGTGACCTCGACGAAGACGGGCGCGCTGCGCTGCGTAGCGGCTCGGTCGGATTCGTGTTCCAGTCGTTCCAGTTGATGCCGCATCTCACGGCGCTCGAAAACGTGATGCTGCCGCTAGAACTGCGCGCCGAGATGCCGCATCGCGAGATCGCAGCGCGTGCGCGGTCGCTGCTCGACCAGGTCGGGCTCGCGCAGCGCACCGGGCACTATCCGAAGCTGTTGTCGGGCGGCGAACAGCAGCGTGTCGCGCTCGCGCGCGCGTTCGTCACGCATCCGGCCATCCTCTTCGCCGACGAACCGACCGGCAGCCTCGACGCCGCGACCGGCTACGCGATCATCGACCTGATGTTCGAAATGAACCGCCGCAATGGCGCGACGCTCGTGCTCGTCACGCACGACACCGAACTCGCTGGCCGCTGCGATGCGACGGTGACGATCGAAGCGGGGCGGCTCGTGAACGGCCTCGGCGTGTAAAGACGCGCGTCGTCCCATGCTCTTGGACGACACGCGCTCACATCAGCGCTTCAATGCCTTGCGTGCGCGCGCAATCAGCGTCGAGGTCGACGAGTCGTGCTTCGCCGGATCGGCGCTTGCCGCGGTGATGTCGGCTTCGACGACCTTGCCGAGAATCTTGCCGAGTTCCACGCCCCACTGGTCGAACGGATTGATGTCCCACACCGACGCCTGCACGAGGACCTTGTGCTCGTAGAGCGCGATCAGCGCGCCGAGCGTTTGCGGCGTGAGCGCATCGAGCAGGATGGTCGTGGTCGGGCGATTGCCGGGGAAGCTCAGATGCGTCGCGAGCGCTTCCTTGCCGGGGCCCGCCACCTTCTTCGCTTCTTCCAGCGTGCGGCCGAGCATCAGCGCCTCGCTCTGCGCGAAGCAGTTCGCGAGCAGCTTCGCGTGATGATCGACGAGCGGATGTTCGGGCGTCAGCACCGCGATGAAGTCGATCGGAATGATGGTCGGCCCCTGGTGCAGCATCTGGAAGAACGCGTGCTGCCCGTTCGTGCCCGGCTCGCCCCAGATCACGGCGGCGGTGGGGTAATCGACCATCGTGCCGTCGAGCCGCGCCGATTTGCCGTTGCTTTCCATCTCCAGTTGCTGGAGATACGCGGAAAGATAATGCAGCGCTTCCGAATACGGCGCGACCAAGTCGCTTTGCGAGCCAAAGAAGTTTCGATACCAGATGCCGATCATGCCCATCAGCACCGGCAGGTTCTTCTCCAGCGGTGCGGTGCGGAAATGCTCGTCCATCCTGTGCGCGCCTTCGAGCAAACCCTCGAAGTTCTTCGGACCCACCGCGATCATGATCGACAAGCCGACCGCCGACCACAGCGAATAGCGCCCGCCGACCCAGTCCCACATCTCGAACACGTTCTCTTTCGCGATGCCGAACTTGACCACTTCCTCCGGATTTGCCGACACGCCGACGAAGTGCTTCGACAACGCGTCTTCCGGGCAGCCTTGGCGGGTGAACCAGTCGCGCATCGAGCGCGCGTTGGTCATCGTTTCGAGCGTCGTGAAGGTCTTCGACACGATGATCGCGAGCGTCTCTTCGGCGTCGATGGTTTGCAGCACGTTGTAGAGATCGGCGCCGTCGACGTTCGACACGAAGTGCGTCTGCAATTCCGGCGACGCCAGATGATGCAGCGCGTGCACGACCATCTTCGGCCCGAGGTCCGATCCGCCGATGCCGATGTTCACCACGTGCCGGATGCGCTTGCCGGTATAGCCCGTCCACGCGCCGTCGCGGACCTTGTCCGCGAACGCCGCCATCTTCGCCTTCTCGGCGCGGACCTGCTGCTGGAACGGGGCGTCGTCGGCGGTGGCGCGCAACGCCGTGTGCAGCGCCGCGCGGTGCTCGGTCATGTTGACGATGTCGCCCGCGAACATCGCGTCGCGGCGTTCGGTGACCTTCGCCTGCCGCGCCAGCTCGACGAGCAGCTTGAGCGTCGCATCGGTGATGCGGTTCTTCGAGAAGTCGATGGCAAGACCGCCGCCGTCGAACGTGAAGCGCTCGGCGCGCGTCGGCGCGGTGTCGTTTTGCGGCGCGAACCAGTCGCGCAGGCGTTCGCCGGAGATTTCGTCGTAATGGGACTGGAGCGCCGACCAGGCAGGGAGCGAATTGAGCGTCATAGCGGTCCGATGGGCTTGAGTTGGCTTGGATTGCTTCGAGGTGTCTTCATGGCCGTCACTGGCTGAAGGGAACGTTCCGTGCGAATGCCCGCGAGACGCGGAAGCAGGTGCGCGGTCCACTGCGAGTATAGCGACGATGCATGAACGATGGCTTGCATCGCCGCTCGCTGATTTCCGCTGCTTCAGCCCGAATAGAAGCGGCGATTGAGCAAGCTGCGTACCTTTGGCGCGAGTTCGCCGGCCGTGAGACCCGCCGGGCCTTCGCCCTCGTCGGTCAGCACTTGCGCCGCGAGCCCGTGCAGATAGACGCCCGCGAGCGCGGCTTCGTACGCGGGCAACCGCTGCGCGAGCAATGCTCCGATCAATCCGCCGAGCACGTCGCCCGTGCCGCCCGTCGCGAGCGCGGCGTTGCCCGTGGGATTGATCGCGACGCGTCCGTCGGGCGACGCGATCACGGTGCCCGAGCCTTTCAGCACGGCGACGGCGCCAAACCGCGCCGCGAGCTGCCGCGCGGCGGCGATGCGTTCGCGCTGCACGTCCTTCACGTCGCGGCCCAGAAGGCGCGCGGCTTCCAGCGGATGCGGCGTCAGGATGCACGGATCGCCCTTCGCGCCACACGCGGCGACGCGGGCGGCCAATGCGTCGTCGCGGGAAATCAGGTTGAGCGCGTCGGCGTCGAGGAGTTTCGGCACGTCGAGCGCGAGCACGTCGGCGAGCACGCGCTTCGCGCGATCGCTCGATCCCATCCCGCAGCCGATCGAGAGCGCGTCCATCTTGTCGAGCGCGAAGCCGTCGACGTGATGCAGCATCAGTTCCGGATGAGGCGGGTCGTAGGGCGGGGCGCCGTCGCCGAGGAACGCGACGTTGACCTTGCCCGCGCCCCCGTAGAGCGCCATGCGCGCGGCGAGGATCGGCGCGCCGCACATGCCGGTGTCGCCGCCGATCACGGCGAGCGTGCCGAAGGTGCCCTTGTTGCTCGCGTAGTCGCGCGGCGGCAGGTGCGTCGCGAAAAGCGACGGCGCGTTGAGGACGATCGACGGCTGCGCGGGCGGATCGACGTCGAGCGTCGCGACAACCAGCTTGCCGGTGAGGTCGCGGCCTTGGCCCGTGTAATGCCCCGGCTTCGCGCCGATGAAGCTGATCGTGTGCGTCGCGCGCACGGCCGGGCCGCCGCTCACCGCTTCGCCGGTGTCGCTGTTCAGGCCGCTGGCGATGTCGAGCGCGAGCACGCCGCCGTCCTCGCGGGAGCGGCGCGTGAGGCGCGTCGCGATCTCGGCGAACACGCCGTGAAGCGGCCGCGCGAGCCCGATGCCGAACATGCCGTCGACGACCCAGCTATAGCCCGCGAGCGACTGCGGCGCTTGGTCCGAGATCGGTACGCCGGCCGCGCGCGCGGTGTCGAGCGCCCAGCGGGCGTCGTCCGGTTTGACTTCGACCGGCATGCACACTTCGACGGCCACGCCCGCTTTCAGCAGTTCGGCGGCGAGCACGAGCGCATCGCCGCCATTGTTGCCCGGGCCCGCGACGATCCACACCGGGAGCGACTGGCGCTCGGGCGAATGCTGATCCGAGTCGAGGAGAAACTGCGCGGCGGCGGCGCCCGCGCGTGCCATCAGCGTGTGCGCGGGCAGCGCGCTGGCTGCGCGCGCTTCGAGCGAGCGGAGTTCGTCGAGCGTGAGGAGGGCGAGCGCGTCGTCGTTCGGAGCGAGATAGGGCGATCGGTGCGAGGTCATGGCGAAATGGCGTGATGAGCGGGCGTGATGAGCGGCATCGGCCGGCCGCTCGCGCCTCGCATCGCCCCGTGCTCAGAACCGGTCGATGCGCAACGCCGCGAGGGTGTCGGCGGGAATGTCGGGGGTGAGCCCGGAAACGAGATCCGCGATCACTTTAGCAGAGCCGCACGCGAGGCCCCAGCCCGCCGGGCCGTGCGCCGCGTTGACGAAAAGCCGCGCGTGGCCCGTCGCGCCGACGACCGGCAGCCCGTCCGGCGAGAGCAGGCGCAAGCCTTCCCAGGTCCGCGCCGCCGACACCTTCGCGGCACCCGGCACCCAGTCGTGCGTGCCTTGCCCGAGGAGCGCGAACACGCGGTCGGCAAGCGCGGCGGGCAGCGGCTTGAGCGTCTTCGCCTCGCTCTGCAGGACGCCCGCGCCCGCGACGCGCAGACGCTGGTTGACGCGCGTCATCGCGATGCGCTTGATCGAATCGACGATCGTGATGTGCGGCGCGTGCTCTTCGTAGGCGATCGGCGCGGTGAGGCTGTGCAGGCGCAACGGATGCAGCGGCAACTTGCCGTTCACGCGCGACACCAGCGCTGGCGTGCCGATGCCCGCCGCCACGACGATCGCATCGGCCGTGACGCGGTCGTAGTGGACGCCCGCGACCGGCATCAGGTCGACGGCCGCGCCGCGGTCGTCCAGATGAAGCGACGCGACCTCGCGGCCGAGCCGGAACTGCACGCCGCGGTCTTCCAGGATCTGCTTGAGCTGTTTCGTGAAGAGCGGACAGTTCGCGGTGCGCTCGTCGTCGAGCATCACGCCGCCGGCGAAGGGCGGATCGTCGGGCACGGACGGCTCGGCGGCGGCGCACTCGGCGGCACTCAGCACGTGATGCGGCACCTCGAAGCGCCTGAGCAACTCGATGGCCGGCGCCGCCAGTTCGAGCTCGCGCGGACGGCGGAACACGTGCAGCACGCCGCGCCGCTGCTCGCAGTCGAGGCCGAACGTCGCTTCGATCTCGTCGATCACGCGCCGCGACAGTTCGACGAGCGGTCGCAGCCGGGCGTATTGCGCGGTGAACGCGTCGGGTTCGCGCAGGCGCGCGAGTTTTTTCGCGAAATCGCGCGCGGCGGAATCGAAACCCGGCCTGAAGACGATGCCCGTCTTCGCCGCGCTGCGGGCGCCCATGAAGGTCGGGCCGAACCAGACGTCGAGCGGCGAGGGCAGGATCGGGCCGCCGTGGCCGTAGGTCGCGCCCTGCGCGACGGTCGCGTGGCGCTCGATCACGCAGACGCGGTGTCCGGCCGCATACAACTGGTAAGCGGTGGCGATTCCGCCGATCCCGCCGCCGATGACGATGACATCCATGATTCTTTGTCGCCCGAGGGCGTGAGACTTGCGTGTTGTGTGGCGAGTGGTGCGCGGCTCGTCGCGATCGACGCGAGCCGCAAGCAGTGCCGTGAATTTGACGGACCGGCGGCGTCGAAAGGGTACGTCCGCGCGGGGAAAGCGCGCCATGATAGCGCCAAACGGCGGTCGCCGGACGCCTCGGCGGCGCTCGCGAGCGCGCGTCGCCGCTTGCCGCGGCACGGCGAACCCGCGGCGAACCCGTCGCGGCAGGCGTTGCGCGGAATTGGAAAAATTCCGCGAATTTTGCTCGCCGCCCGCATTTCGATACACCGCGCGGCGCAGCGGCTACGCCCGGCGAGCGGCATCGGCGGGCGCTCCGGGCGGGGTGCCCGGCCGATTTCGAGACACTTCCGGGTTATAATCCGGGTCTTCCCTTCGCCTCACGCCGCTTCGTCTGCAATGGACAAAACGGCCTATCGACGTCATCGACGCACCGTCACAATGGCCCACTTCTCGTGTTTCCCCGGCGCTTCGGCCCTCTCCGATTTCCGTCAGACTCGTCTCCTCGAAACGCTCGCCCGCATCGACCCGAATATCGTCGGCGTGCGCGGCCAGTATCTGCACTTCGTGAACTCGGCCGAGCCGCTCACCGACGAAGACACCAACCGCATTCACGCGCTGATGCACTACGGCGCGCCGTTCGAGGAACAGAAGGAACGCGGCAACGTCGCGACGTTCATGGTCGTGCCGCGCTTTGGCACCGTCTCGCCGTGGGCGAGCAAGGCGACCGACATCGCGCACCACTGCGGCCTCACGCACGTGCGGCGCATCGAGCGCGGCGTCGAATACACGGTGGTGCTCAAAAGCGGCCTGCTCGGCGGCAAGAAAACGCTCACCGACGAAGCGCGCGCACAGGTCGCGGCGGCGCTCCATGACCGCATGACCGAAAACGTGGCGCCGTCGCGCGATCACGCGCTGCATCTCTTCGACGAACTGCCGGCGAAGCCGCTGCAAACCGTCGACATCCTCGGCCACGGACGCGGCGCGCTGGAAGCGGCGAACCTGGAACTCGGCCTCGCGCTCGCGGACGACGAAATCGACTATCTCGTCGATGCGTTCAAATCGCTCGGACGCAATCCGACCGACGTCGAACTGATGATGTTCGCGCAGGCGAACAGCGAGCACTGCCGCCACAAGATTTTCAACGGCGAATGGACCATCGACGGCGAAAAGCAGGACATCTCGCTCTTCCAGATGATCCGCAATACCGAGAAGCTCAATCACGAAGGCACGATCGTCGCGTATTCGGACAACTCGGCGATCATGGCGGGCGGCGTCGCCGAGCGCTGGTTCCCGCGCGGCACGAACGAGCATTACGCGCGCAACGTCGAGCTGACGCACACGCTGATGAAGGTCGAGACGCACAATCACCCGACCGCGATCTCGCCATTCGCGGGCGCGGCGACCGGCTCGGGCGGCGAGATCCGCGACGAAGGCGCGACCGGGCGCGGCGCGCGTCCGAAGGCGGGTCTCGCGGGCTTTACGGTGTCGAACCTCGATCTTCCGGGCGCGCGCCAGAAGTGGGAAAACGCCCGCGACAGCGCGACGCCCTTGCCGCAGCGCAATCCCGCCGACGCCAACGAGCCGTATGGACGCCCGGACCGCATCGCGTCGCCGTTGCAGATCATGATCGACGGGCCCATCGGCGCCGCCGCCTTCAACAACGAATTCGGCCGCCCGAATCTCGGCGGCTATTTCCGCACCTACGAGCAGAACGTCGCGGGCCGCGTGCGCGGCTATCACAAGCCGATCATGATCGCGGGCGGCATCGGCAATATCTCCGACCAGCACACGCACAAAATGGACTTGCCGGCAGGCACGCTCCTGATCCAGATCGGCGGGCCCGGCATGCGCATCGGCATGGGCGGCGGCGCGGCGAGTTCAATGGCGACCGGCGCGAACACCGCCGAGCTCGATTTCGACTCGGTTCAGCGCGGCAATCCGGAAATCCAGCGCCGCGCGCAGGAAGTGATCAACGCGTGCTGGCAGCAGGGCGAGCAGAACCCGATCCTGTCGATTCACGACGTCGGCGCGGGCGGGATTTCGAACGCGTTCCCGGAACTCGTCGATGGTGCGGGCAAGGGCGCGCGCTTCGAGCTGCGAAAAGTACAACTCGAAGAAACGGGGCTCTCGCCGCGCGAAATCTGGTCGAACGAGGCGCAGGAACGCTACGTCCTCGCCATCGCGCCGGCCGATCTGCCCGCGTTCGAGGCGATCTGCGAGCGCGAGCGTTGCCCGGTCGCGGTCGTCGGCGTGGCGACGGAAGAACGCCAGTTGCAATTGGTCGACGACCAAAGCGACGGCCAGGCGCCCGTCGACATGCCGATGGACGTGTTGCTCGGCAAGCCGCCGAAGATGCATCGCGACGTGAAGCGCGAGGCGGCGACGTTCGAGCCCATCGACGTGACGGGTGTGACGTTCTCGGAGATCGCCGTCGATGTGCTGAAGCACCCGACGGTCGCGAGCAAGTCGTTTCTCATCACGATCGGCGACCGCTCGGTGGGCGGCACGACCGCGCGCGACCAGATGGTCGGCCCGTGGCAGGTGCCCGTCGCCGACTGTGCGATCACGACGATGGACTACGCGGGCTTTCGCGGCGAAGCGATGACGATAGCCGAGCGCACGCCGCTCGCCGTCATCGACGCGCCGGCGTCGGGCCGCATGGCGGTGGGCGAGGCGGTGACGAACATCGCCGCCGCGCCGATCGAATCGCTGAACAAGCTGAAACTCTCCGCGAACTGGATGGCCGCGTGCGGCAGCGCGGGCGAAGACGCCGCGCTCTTCGATACCGTGAAGGCGATCGGCATGGAACTGTGCCCGGCGCTCGGCATCAGCATTCCGGTCGGTAAGGATTCGCTGTCGATGCGCACCCAGTGGCAGGACGCGACGGGCGCGGCGAAGGAAGTGGTGTCGCCGGTGTCGCTCATCATCTCGGCGTTCGCGCCGGTCGAGGACGTGCGCCGGCAACTCACGCCGCAACTGAGCCGCGACGTCGACACGGTCCTGATCGCGATCGATCTCGGCCGCGGGCGCAATCGCCTCGGCGGCAGCATCTTTGCGCAGGTGACGCAGCAGGTCGGCGACACGGTGCCCGACGTCGACGACGCCCTGGACCTGAAGCGCTTCTTCACCGCGATCCAGTCGCTCAATGCCGAAGGCAAGCTGCTCGCGTACCACGACCGCTCGGACGGCGGCCTGTGGGCGACCGTCTGCGAGATGGCGTTCGCGGGACACGTGGGCGTGTCGCTGAACGTCGACATGCTGACGCTCGACGCGAATCACGAGTCGGATTACGGCGACGCGAAGGACTGGGCCAAGCAGACGAGCGGCCGCCGCGACGACCGCACGATCCGCGCGCTCTTCGCGGAAGAACTCGGCGCGGTCGTGCAGGTGCGCGCGGCCGACCGCGACGCGGTTCTGGTCGCGTTGCGCGAACATGGGTTGTCGGCGTGCTCGCACGTGATCGGCAAGCCGAACGAGCGTGACACCATCGAGATCTATCGCGACGCGAAGAAGATCTACGAAGCGCCGCGCGTCGAGTTGCATCGCGCATGGGGCGAGGTGAGCTGGCGCATCGCGCGTCTGCGCGACAACCCCGCGTGCGCCGATGCGGAATACGAAGCGCTGTCGGATGCGAGCGATCCGGGCATCACGCCGGTCCTGAGCTTCGACCCGGCGCACGACGTGGCGGCGCCGTTCATCGGCAAGTTGGCACGCCCGCGCGTGGCGATCCTGCGCGAGCAGGGCGTCAACTCGCATCTGGAGACGGCCTACGCGTTCGATCGCGCAGGCTTCGATGCGCACGACGTCCACATGAGCGACCTGCTCGAAGGCCGCGCGACGCTCGCCGACTTCGCGGGCGCGGTGGCGTGCGGCGGCTTTTCCTACGGCGACGTGCTCGGCGCGGGCGAGGGCTGGGCGAAGACGATCCGCTTTAATCCGCGTCTCGCCGACATGTTCGCCGCGTTCTTCGGCCGCACGGATACGTTCGCGCTCGGTATCTGCAACGGCTGCCAGATGATGAGCAGCCTCGCGTCGATCATCCCCGGCGCCGATGCCTGGCCGAAGTTCACGCGCAACAAGTCGGAGCAGTTCGAAGCGCGCTTCTCGCTCGTGGAAGTACAAAACTCGCCGTCGATTTTCTTTGCCGGCATGGATGGCTCGCGCATTCCGGTGGCGGTCGCGCACGGTGAAGGTTTCGCGGACTTCTCGCAGCAAGGCGATGCGTCGAAGGCGCTGGTCGCGATGCGCTTCGTCGATCATCGCGGCGACGCGACGGAGCGTTATCCGTTCAATCCGAACGGATCGCCGGAAGGCATCACCTCGGTGACGACACCGGATGGCCGGTTCACGGTGCTGATGCCGCACATGGAGCGCGTGCATCGCAACGTGCAGATGAGCTGGACGCCCGAGGACTGGACGAGCGACGGCAGCCCGTGGCTGCGTGCGTTCCAGAACGCACGGCGGTGGATCGGCTGATCTTCTGCGGCGAGCAGAAAGCAAAAACGCCACGAACGAAGTTCGTGGCGTTTTTTTGAGCGCTGCGGCCTTACTTGATCACCGCTTTCTTCTTCAACCCTTCTTCGAACGCCTGGAGCTTTTCCTGCTGGATCTGCTGCGCGATCTGCGACTTCACCTGTTCGAGCGGCGGCGGCGGAGTTTCGCGCGAGTCGTCGAGACGAATGATGTGCCAGCCGAATTGCGTCTTCACCGGCTCGGGCGTCACTTCACCCTTTTTCAGCTTCGCGGCGGCCGCGCCGAATTCAGGCACGTAAGCCTGCGGACTCGACCAGTCGAGATCGCCGCCGTTCTTGCCCGATCCCGGGTCCTTCGAATACTGCTTCGCGAGATCTTCGAAGCTCGCGCCGCCCTTGAGCTTCGCGATCAGTTCCTTCGCCTGCGCTTCGTCCTCGACGAGGATGTGATGCAGATGCAGTTCCTTGCCGCCACCCGCTTGCTTCACGAGGTCGTCGTAGCGCGCCTTGATCTCGGCGTCGGTCGGCGGGTTGTTCTTCACGAAGTCTTCGATCAGCGCGCGCAGCACCACGGTTTGTTGCGCGACGGCGATCTGCGCCTTCACGTCGGGACGGGTCGCGATACCGCGGCGCGCCGCCTCCTGGCTCAGGACCTCGCGATTGATCAGCTCTTCGCGAACGGCTGCCTGCAGTTGCGGCGAGTCCTTCTGACCCTGCTGGACGAGCTGGCTCACGAGCGCATTGGCGCGCGCGGTCGGGATCGGCGTGCCGTTCACGACGGCGATGTTTTGCGCGTAGGCGGGCACCGCCGCGAACGCAGCCAGCAATACCCAGAGATGGGTTTTTTTCAAAGTCATCGGAAGTTCCTAACGAGGCAACAGATGCCGTTGAGGCAGGTTAAAGAAGGAAAGCGCGTATCGCGTGGGACCTGCGTGGGGCCCGGGCAAGCGCCCGATCCAGGCGACAGAGGCCAACGGAACGTCTGCAACGGCGGGGAAGATCATTCGAATTGTTCGGCGAATTCTTCGGGCGTGTACGCCTTGATCGCGAGCGCATGGACGCCGCGCCGCATCTCCTCGGCCAGCGCATCATACACCAGCCGGTGCCGCGCCACGCGGGGCTTACCCGCGAAGTGCGCCGACACGATCGTCACCGTGTAGTGACTCCCCGATGCCGCGCCGGCATGCCCCGCGTGGGCCGCGCTGTCGTCGTCGATATGGAGCGACGACGGTTCGAGCGCGGCGTTCAGGCGCGCTTCCAGCTGCGCGATCTTGTCCGCCGCCGATGCGCTCATGAAGTCGCCAAGATGATGAGTCATCGCTCGTCCTCCTTCATGTGTTTTGCGAGCCACAGGCTTTGCAGCACGATGAATACGAAAAGGCAGCCGGTCGCGCCGAAGAGCTTGAAGTTCACCCACTGATCGGTCGTGAAGTTATACGCGACGAACAGATTCACGATGCCGAGAATCGCGAAGAACACCGCCCACGCGACATTCAACTGCCCCCACACGCGATGCGGCAGCACGATCTGCTTGCCCATCATCGCTTCGATCAGGTTCTTCCTGAACCCCAGTTGCGCGACGATCAGCGCCACGGCGAAGAGCCAGTAGAGCGCTGTCGGTTTCCACTTGATGAAGGTATCGTTGTGCAGCACGAGCGTCGCGCCGCCGAACACGACGACGACGCCCAGGCTCACCCACAGCATCGCGTCGACCTTGCGATGACGGAACGCGACCCACGCGATCTGCACGAGCGTCGCGACGATCGCCACGGCGGTTGCCGTGTAGATGCCCCAGATCTTGAATGCGACGAAAAAGAGAATGATCGGGAACAGATCGAACAGAAATTTCATGGACGTTCGGACGAGGAGGGCATGAGCATGTGAGCACGCGCCGTTCGCGTGCCGCCTTTCGGGCGGCTACGCAAACGACGCGTGCAGATCAACCGGAGCGCTGAACGCGACCGGCGCGCGGCGGCGAAAATTACTTGGGTTCGAATTGTAGCGCAGCCGAGTTAATGCAATAGCGCAGGCCGGTCGGCGCCGGGCCGTCCTCGAACACGTGGCCCAGATGCGCGCCGCAGTTCTTGCACTCCACTTCGATGCGCAGCATGCCGTGCGAGCGGTCCGTCTTCTCGGCGATCACTTCGCCGTCGATCGGCTTGAAATAGCTCGGCCAGCCGCAGCCGGCGTCGAACTTTGCATCCGATTCGAAGAGCGGCGTGCCGCAGCACACGCAGTCGTAGACGCCGCGCTCGGTGTGATCCCAGTACTCGCCGGTGAACGGCCGCTCGGTCGCGGCGTGGCGCGTGACCTGATATTGCGTTTCGGAGAGTTCCCGGCGATAGGTTTCGTCGTCCTTTTGCAGCGGATGCGCCGGGTCGCGGGTGATGTCGTCGCGGTTCATATCAATCCTCTGGTTGTCGGCCTGGGTTGGCTCATCTAGATAAGGGCGATTTCAGGAAGAACAACTCACTTCGAGATCGCTTGCCCAGTCGGGCGGCAGCCTCGCGTAAGCGTCGAATTCGGGTTGCTCGTCGAACGGGCGGGAGAGCACGCGCAAGAGCCGCTCGACCTCCGAGAAATCTTTCTCCTTCGCCTGGCGGATCGCCTGCTCGGCGAGGTGATTGCGCAACACGTACTTCGGATTCACGCGATTCATCGCGGCCGCGCGTTGCTCGTCGCTTCGTTGTTCCTGCGACAGCCTCGCGCGGTATTGCAAAGCCCACGCGTCGAACGCCGCGCGGTCGAGAAAGAGATCGCGCACCGGCGCGTCGCTGGATGCATCGGCCTTCGACAGCTTCGCGAGGTTGCGAAACGTGAGGGTGAAATCGGCGCGGTTCGCGTGCATCACTTCGAGCAGCGCGTTCGCCAGTTTCTCGTCGCCTTCGCGCGGATCGGTCAGGCCGAGCTTCGCGCGAAAGCGCGCTTCGAGCGCCGGCGCGAAACGCGTTTTGAAGCCTTCGAGCACGCGCTGCGCGTCTTCGATCACGCGTTCGGCGCGCCCTTCTTCGGGATACTGCTGGCCGAAGAGCGGCACGAGCGCCTGCGCGAGACAAAAGAGATTCCAGTAGCCGACCTGCGGCTGGCGGCTGTACGAATAACGGCCCTGCGTATCGGAGTGATTGCAGACGTGATGCGCGTTGAAGCCGTCCATGAAACCGAACGGGCCGTAGTCGATCGTGAGACCGAGGATCGACATGTTGTCCGTGTTCATCACGCCGTGGCAGAAGCCGACCGCCTGCCAGTCCGCCATCAGGTCGGCGGTGCGGTTCATGACTTCGCCGAGCAGCGCGAGGTAAGGATCGTCGGCTTCGCGGCACTGCGGATAGAAGCGGTCGATTACATGATCGGCGAGCGCCTTCAGGTCGTCCACGCGATCGTTCGAATAGAAATGCTCGAAGTGGCCGAAGCGCACGAAGCTCTCCGACACGCGCGTGACGATCGCCGATGTCTCGATGCTCTCGCGGCGCACCGGCAGGTCCGAGCCGATCACGGTGAGCGCGCGCGTCGTCGGGATGCCGAGGTGATGCATGGCCTCCGAGCACAGGAATTCGCGGATCGACGAACGCAGCACCGCGCGGCCGTCGCCCATGCGTGAATAGGGCGTGCGGCCCGCGCCCTTCAGTTGCAGCTCGAACCGCCGGCCCGCGGATTCGATCTCGCCGAGGCCGATCGCGCGCCCGTCGCCGAGTTGCCCGGCCCATACGCCGAACTGATGTCCTGAATAGACCGTCGCGTAAGGCAGCTTGTCGGCGGGCCAGTCGCGGGTGGGGTTGCCCGCGAAGAACTCGGCGAACGCGGGTTCATGCGCCGCTGCGGGATCGATGCCGAGTTGCCTCGCGGCATCCGCGGAAACGGCGACGAGGTAAGGGTCGGGCACGGGCGCGGCGGGGAGGCGAGTCAGGAACCGCGTGCCCAGCTGGACGAAGGCATCGGGGCGGCCGATATCGATGGCGGCGGCGACTTCGTCCATCGAGAGGGCGGTGTCTCGTTCAGCGTGCAAGGCATTGCTTGGGGAAAACGACATGTTGAGCGCCTCTGGGTTAAACGATATTGTAATTCCGCGCAGGCGGCGCTGCAGAGGCCGCTCCAATGCGCCAAAAGTACAAGACGAAAATCACTGGAGACTTAAGCCCATGACGTCGCCGCTTTACGGCCAGATGATGGATGTACCGCTCCTCGCTTCATCGCTGTTGTCCCACGCTGCACGCTATTTCGGCGACACCGAAATCGTCTCCCGCCGTATCGAGGGGGATATTCATCGCTATACGTACCGCGACTGCGAGAAGCGCGCGAAGCAACTGGCGCAGGCGCTGATCGCGCTCGGCGTGCAACCGGGCGAGCGCATCGGCACGCTCGCCTGGAACGGTTACCGGCATCTCGAGTGCTATTACGGCACGACCGGCATGGGCGCCGTCTGCCACACGATCAATCCGCGACTCTTTCCCGAGCAGATCGCGTTCATCGTCGATCACGCCGAAGACGCCTACGTCTTCTTCGACATGACGTTCGCGCCGCTCGTCGACATCGTCGCGCCGCAGTGCCCGAAGGTGAAAGGCTGGATCGCGCTCGGCGATGCGTCGTGCATCCGCGAGCATCTCGGCGACATGGAGGTGCCGCTCTTTTCCTACGAGACGCTCGTCACCGCGCAGGACGGCGACTACGCATGGCCGGTCTTCGACGAACGCACGGCCTCGTTCCTCTGCTATACGTCGGGCACGACCGGCCATCCGAAGGGCGCGCTCTATTCGCACCGCTCGACCGTGCTGCACGCCTACGGCGCGGCGCTGCCCGATGCGATGAGCGCCTCCGCCGGCGACGCGATCCTGCCCGTCGTGCCGATGTTCCATGTGAACGCGTGGGGCATTCCGCACGCGGCGCCGCTCGTGGGGGCGAAGCTCGTGTTTCCGGGCAAGGACCTCGACGGCAAGTCGCTCTACGAACTGATGGAAGCCGAGGGCGTCACGTTCTCGGCCGGCGTGCCGACCGTCTGGCTCGGTCTGCTCAATTACATGAAAGAGGCGGGCGTGCGCTTCTCGACGCTCAGGCGCACGGTGATCGGCGGCTCCGCGTGTCCGCCCGCGATGCTGCGCGCGTTCGAAGACCAATACGGCGTCGAGGTGATCCATGCGTGGGGCATGACGGAGATGTCGCCGCTCGGCACGCTCGCGCATCTGAACTTCAGGCAGAAAGCGCGCTCGCCCGAAGAGCAACGCAAGTCGCGCGAGAAACAGGGGCACGTGATCTTCGGCGTCGACATGAAAGTAGTCGGCGACGACGGCCGCGAACTGCCGTGGGACGGCCGCTCGTTCGGCGACCTGCACGTTCGTGGACCGTGGGTGATCGACCGCTATTTCCGCAGCGATGAGTCTCCGCTCGTCGACGGCTGGTTCCCGACCGGCGACGTCGCCACCATCGACGCCGACGGCTTCATGCAGATCACCGACCGCAGCAAGGATGTGATCAAGTCGGGCGGCGAGTGGATCAGCTCCATCGACCTGGAGAACATCGCGGTGTCGCATCCGCAAGTGGCGGAGGCGGCGTGCATCGCCTGCGCGCATCCGAAGTGGACCGAGCGGCCGCTCATCGTGGCGGTGCTGCGTCCGGGCGCGACGGTCACGCGCGAGGAACTGCGCGCGTTCTACGAAGGCAAGGTCGCGAAGTGGTGGATGCCCGACGACGTCGTCTTCGCCGACGAACTGCCGCACACCGCGACCGGCAAGCTGCAGAAGCTGCGTCTGCGCGAGCTGTATCGCGACTACGTGCTGCCGGGCGTCGCCGAACATCCCGCCTGAACTCCGCCTGCGAAAGCCCGGGCCGCAAAGGTCCGGGTAAACCTCAGCATTCGATTGCCAATACAAAATTGAACGATCGTTCTTTTTTGTGTATTCTGGCGCGGTAACTCAGAATAACCCGAGGCACCGCGACCGCTTCGCTTCGTGCGAGGCAGGCGGCATCGAATGGAGGCAGACGAAATGGCAGTGGACTACACCATCCGCGACGGCATCGCCGTCATCACGCTCGACAACCCGCCGGTGAACGGCCTCGGACACTCGACGCGGCTCGGGATCGTCGAAGGCATCGAGCGTGCGCGCGAGGACGCAGCGGTGTCCGCCATCGTGATCACCGGCGCCGGCCGCGCGTTCTCCGGCGGCGCCGACATCACCGAATTCAACACGCCCAAGGCCACGCAGGAGCCGACGCTGCATACCGTCATCCAGGCGGTGGAGGGCAGCGCGAAGCCGGTCGTCGCGGCGATCCACAGCGTCGCGATGGGCGGCGGGCTCGAACTGGCGTTAGGCGCGCATTACCGCGTGGCCGCGCCGGGCGCGCAGATCGCGCTGCCCGAAGTGAAGCTCGGCATCCTGCCGGGCGCGGGCGGCACGCAGCGCCTGCCGCGCGCCGTCGGCCTCGAAACCGCGCTCAACATGATCGTGTCGGGAACGCCCGTCCTGTCGGAAAAACTGGCGAACACGGCACTCTTCGACGCAATCGCGGAAGGCGATTTGCTCGACGCCGCCGTGAAGTTCGCCAAGGATGCCGGCGCGCGAAGCGGCCCGCATCCGAAAGTGCGCGACCGCAAGGTCGTGCATCCGAACGCCGAAGGCTTCATCCAGTTCGCGCGCAACAGCGTCGCGGCCATCGCGAAGAACTTCCCCGCGCCGCACAAGTGCATTGATGCGGTGGAAGCGGGCGTAAAACAGGGCTTCGACAAAGGTCTCGCCTTCGAGCGCGAATGCTTTCTCGCGCTCGTGCAGACGCCCGAGAGCCGCGCGCTGCGTCATGCGTTTTTCGGCGAACGCGCGGCGAGCAAGATTCCCGATGTGCCGTCGAATACGCCCGTGCGCGCGATCGAGCGCGTCGGTGTGATCGGTGCGGGAACGATGGGCGGCGGCATCGCGATGAACTTCCTCAACGCGGGGCTGCCGGTCACGCTGCTGGAGACGAAGCAGGAAGCGCTCGACCGCGGCCTCGCCACGATCCGCAAGAACTACGAAGCGCAGGTCAAGAAGGGCAAGCTCACGGCCGAGAAGCTCGACGCGCGCATGGCGCTCATTCAGCCGACGCTCGCCTATGACGATCTTGCAGACGCCGATCTCATCGTCGAAGCCGTGTTCGAGGAACTCGGCGTGAAGGAGCAGGTGTTCAGCAAGCTCGATGAAGTCGCGAAGTCCGGCGCGATCCTCGCATCGAACACGTCGACGCTCGATGTGAACAAGATCGCCGCCTTCACGAAGCGTCCGCAAGACGTGGTCGGCCTGCACTTCTTCAGCCCGGCCAACGTGATGAAGCTGCTCGAAGTCGTGCGCGGCGAGAAGACCGCGAACGACGTGCTCGCCACTGTCATGCAGCTCGCTAAGAAGATCAGGAAGACGGCGGTGGTCTCGGGCGTCTGCGACGGTTTCATCGGCAACCGGATGATCGAGCAGTACATCCGCCAGGCGCTCTTCATGCTCGAAGAAGGCGCGCTGCCCGCGCAGGTCGATCGCGCGATCGAAAAGTTCGGCTTCGCGATGGGACCGTTTCGCATGAGCGATCTTGCTGGCAACGACATCGGCTGGGCGATACGCAAGCGCCGTTACCAGGAGCAGCCGGACCTGCACTATTCGCGCATCGCGGACCGGCTGTGCGAGACGGGGCGCTTCGGCCAGAAGACCGGCGCGGGCTGGTACGACTACAAGGCGGGCGAGCGCAACGCGCTGCCCTCGAAGCTCGTCGACGAGATGGTCATCGCGTATTCGAAGGAGCGCGGCATCGAGCGCCGCAAGATTGCCGACGACGAGATTGTCGAGCGGCTCGTGCTCGCGCTCGTCAACGAAGGCGCGAAGATTCTCGACGAGGGGATTGCGTCGAAGGCATCGGACATCGACATGGTCTATCTCACGGGCTACGGCTTCCCGCTTTATCGCGGCGGCCCGATGCTGTATGCCGATACGGTCGGCCTCTACAACGTCGAGCGCGCGATCCGCAAATACGCCGCGCAGCCCAACGGCGACGCCTGGGCGCCCGCGAAGCGCGTGACGGAACTCGCATCGCAGGGCAAGGGTTTCAACAGCTGACACGGAGCCGGCGATGAAAGGCGCAGACGAAGTCCTGCTCGCAGTCGACATCCAGAACGATTTCATGCCGGGCGGCGCCCTAGCGGTTGCGCACGGCGATGAAATCGTGCCTGTCGTCAACCGGCTTGCCCGCGCGTTTTCGCATGTCGTGCTGACGCAGGACTGGCATCCGCGCGGGCACATCTCGTTTGCGGCGAATCACGCGGGCCGCGCGCCCTTCGAGACGACGACGCTCGCCTATGGCGAGCAGGTCCTCTGGCCGACCCATTGCGTGCAGGACACCGAAGGCGCCGCACTGCATCGCGATCTCGACGTGCCGCATGCGCGGCTCGTGATCCGCAAAGGCCATCACGCCGATGTCGACAGTTATTCGGCATTCGTCGAAGCCGATCGCAAGACGCCGACGGGCCTCGCTGGCTATCTGCGCGACGTGGGCGTCACGCACGTCTATCTGTGCGGACTCGCGACTGACTATTGCGTCGCGTGGTCCGCGCTCGATGCGAGGCGCGCGGGCTTCGCGGTGAGCGTGATCGAAGACGCCTGCCGCGCGATCGACCTCGAAGGATCGCTCGCGAAAGCCTGGGAAGACATGACGGCCGCGGGCGTGGGGCGCATCGATTCGAGCGCTCTGCCTGCGCGCTGAAACCATACCGAACATCAATTGCAGGAGACGACATGACGGACGCAGTAATCGTATCGACAGCACGCACGGGCCTCGCCAAATCCTGGCGCGGCGCATTCAACATGACACACGGCGCGACGCTCGGCGGCCACGTGACGAAGGCCGCCGTCGAGCGCGCGGGGATCGACCCGGCGCGCGTCGAGGACGTCATCATGGGCTGCGCGAATCCCGAAGGCGCGACGGGCATGAACATCGCGCGGCAGATCGCGCTGCGCGCCGGTTTGCCGGTCAGCGTGCCGGGCATGACGGTGAACCGCTTCTGCTCGTCGGGCTTGCAAACGATCGCGCTCGCGGCGCAGCGCGTGATCGCGGGCGAAGGCGACGTTTATGTAGCGGGCGGTGTTGAGTCGATTTCGTGCGTGCAGAACGAGATGAACCAGCACATGCTGACCGACGGCTGGCTGATGGAACACAAGCCGGCGATCTACTGGTCGATGTTGCAGACGGCGGAGACCGTTGCCAAGCGCTACGAGATTTCGAGGGCTCGTCAGGACGAATACGGCGTGCAGTCGCAGTCGCGTGCGGCGGAGGCGCAGGCAGCGGGGCGCTTCAACGACGAGATCGTGCCGATGACGGTGCTGGCCGGTGTCGCCGACAAGGCTTCGGGGCAGTTCTTCACGAAGGAAGTGACCATCGCCGCGGACGAAGGCATTCGCGCGGATACGACGCTCGAAGGGGTATCGAAGATTCGCACGGCAATGCCGGGCGGCGTCGTCACGGCGGGTAACGCGAGCCAGTTTTCGGACGGGGCTTCGGCTTGCGTCGTGATGAATGCGTCGGTGGCCGAGCGGGAAGGACTGAAGCCGCTCGGGATTTTCCGCGGGTTCGCGGTGGCCGGGTGCGAGCCGGATGAGATGGGGATCGGGCCGGTGTTCGCCATTCCCAAGCTGCTCAAGCGGGCCGGGCTTTCCGTTGCGGATATCGACCTTTGGGAGCTTAACGAGGCGTTTGCCGTGCAGGTGCTTTATTGCCGCGACACGCTAGGGATTCCGAATGACCGGCTGAATGTGGACGGCGGGGCGATTGCTGTGGGGCATCCGTATGGGGTGTCCGGCGCGCGGCTGACCGGGCATGCGTTGATCGAAGGTAAACGGCGCGGGGCGAAGTTTGTCGTGGTGACGATGTGTATCGGCGGCGGGCAGGGAGCAGCGGGGTTGTTTGAGGTGGTTTGAGGTCTTGGGGCCCGAGCGTGTTATTTTTCACGCGCTCGGGTGACGCGGAATGCGAGCGTTTTGCGGGTCTTGCTGCAACCGGCCAAAGTTGGCGGTTCGTCCCGGGGCGAAACGAGATATACAAATGACGTCGTTCGATGGCGAGCAATTTAGCTGACCGGGTGGCTTTTAGATCGTTGGATTAGGCCTCGACGGATCCATGAACATCAGGATAGGGTGGACAACGGGAGGTAGCGGACCGCCGATCGAGTCGAGTGCAGTCAGCCTTGATCAAAGTACTTCTTGATCGCTTCCGTGAAGTTCATCCGCCCGTGACTGGCGCGTTCGAGTAGGCCGACACGTCGTCGAACGTCGACGCCCTCGAGCGGAAATAGCGCCAGCGCATCATCCTTCTCCCACGCGACATTCGCCAACTTGGGGACGATCGATATTCCGAAGCCCTGACGGACGAGTGCAATGATCGCCTCGATCGAGTTCAACTCCATGGCTTCGTTCACTTGCACAGCACAACGCTTTAGTACGTCCTGGACGAGAATGCCGGTCCATGTGCTTCTTTCGAATCTCATGAAAGGAGCCGTTTCCAGCATCGCTCGCGGGTCCTGCGGAAGTTCGAAGTGAGGACATCTCGGCGCGATCAAAACCATCGGCTCAGAGTACAGCGGACACCATTTCAGGCTTGATGGAATCGGCCTCGGCGACTGCGTGACCACCGCAGCGTCCAACTCTCCACTTTCGACCTTTAGCGCAAAGTCGCTCGACATTCCCGCCAACAAATGAACGTCGAGGCTAGGGTAACGGCGCCTGATCGACCACAACGCATCCGCAAAAGCGCCCATCAGCGCAGATACCAGCGCCCCAATAACGACGGTGCCGGACATTTCTCCTCCACTGACAGAGGCCTCCAGCAGTTCGTACTGGCTCACGACCTGCTCGGCGCGGCGGACTAGCGACCGACCGACAGGATTCAGCACCACGGCTCGCGCACTGCGATCAAAAAGTTGAACGCCCAGTTCATCCTCAAGCGATCGAACCTGCAGTCCGACCGCCGCCGGCGTCAAGCCAACGATGTCCCCTGCAGCCGCGAGGGTCCCGCAGCGAGCAACGGTGAGGAAGATCTTGAGCGTTCTGATCGACGGCATATGAGCCTTGGTGACGGAACAAATTGGAAAGAAGTCCTTTCTCTAAGGCCAATTATTACTCGGTTTTTCTTTATGTGTAGCCCGATCATAATCGTTCCAACAGAAGAGGAAAAGCCCAATAAAACACGGAGAACAGCGCTATGGATACCCAAGTCCATGCATCAACGTGCACCAGCGAAGAGTCATCGATTCATGGTCCGTTTGGCGCTCAGGCCCACGATCAGGCGTTCCCTTGCATCACTTGTTTGGCGCAATGACATTGATAGATTTCCTCTCCCAAACGTCCCTTTCGTTTATAGCGACGACGGGCGCGGGCATCAACTCGGTCGATCTGTTCATAGCTGGGATGAGCGTCGTCGCAGGGTATTTCGTCTACGGATTAACTGGCTTCGGCTCGTCGATTGTCGCCGTACCGGTGTTGACGCAGGTGGTGACCCTGAGGACGGCAACACCAGTGATGCTGATCCTTGATCTTGCAGCCGGACTCCTGGTCGGCGTGCGCGGTATTCGACTTGTGTCGAAATCTGAACTAAGTCGTCTGTTGCCCTGGTTGTCGATCGGATTACTGGTCGGCGTCTTTGTCCTGGTGGGAGTGCCCGAAGGGCCACTGAAGTTGCTGTTGGGTTCAACCCTTCTGGTTTATTCGGTGTGGCGCCTAGTTTCGCGCCAAGGATTCAGCACGATCAGAACAGCATGGTCAGTACCGCTCGGGCTTGCCGGCGGTTGTTTGACGGCGATATTTGGAACTGGTGGCCCTCTCTACACGATCTATCTTGCCGGCCGGCTCAGCGACGCAGAGCAACGCAGAGCAACGATAAGCACGCTGATCACGATTACAGCGCTATTGAGGCTCCTGTTGTTCAGTGCATCAGGCCTATACAAAAATCCTGACGTGTTGAAGCTCGCGCTCTGCCTGTTTCCTTGCGGTGCGGTTGGTCTGGGTCTGGGCGCGTGGTTTCGAGGAAAAGTCCCGGCGGGAAAGCTGCTCAAAGCGCTTTGGTTCGTGTTGCTTTTATCCGGCATCAATCTCTGCACGAGAACGGTATTGAGTTTCTTCCTTTAAGAGGCTGAGCATGCGACGAATTTGAAACGAAGATCCGAGTGCCTCGGTGGTATCAGCAAGAAAATAGATCAAGTAAACATTGTCACGATAAGGAGTGGAAAATGATTCACGCAGTTTTGCATGAAGCTAAAGACACGGTCGGTGTTGCTGTTGTCGAAGGTATTACCGCAGGGATGAACCTTAACGCCTGGATCATGGACGAGGATGAAATCGTCACAGTCTCGGCGAAGCAGGACATTCCCATCGGTCACAAGGTCGCTCTGAGAGACATGGCCGTCGGCGACACGGTGTTCAAGTACGGCGTCGACATCGGCAAGGTGGTCGCGCCCATCACGGCGGGCGAACACGCTCACGTGCACAACATCAAGACGAAGCGCTGGTAAGCCGCGCGCCCTGCATCAGCCAATCAACACATTCCCCATATCGAGAGAGACATCATGAGCGTGATCAGTCTGGACACCACTTTCCGCGGCTTTCGTCGCGACAACGGCCGCGTCGGCGTTCGTAACCATGTGATCATCCTGCCGGTCGACGACCTGTCGAACGCGGCGGCGCAGGCGGTCGAGAACCACATCAAGGGCACGATGGCGCTACCGCATCCATACGGCCGCCTGCAATTTGGCGCCGACCTCGATCTGCATTTCCGCACGTTGATCGGCGCGGGCAGCAATCCCAACGTCGCGGCGGTGGTCGTGATCGGCATCGAGGAAGGCTGGACGAAGCGCGTCGTCGATGGGATCGCAAAGTCGGGCAAGCCGGTGATGGGCTTCGGCATCGAACTGCACGGCGATCACGACACCATCATGCGCGCCTCGAAGGCTGCGAAAGAGATGGTGCAGTACGCCACCTCGCTCGATCGCGAGGAATGCCCGCTGAGCGAACTGTGGGTTTCGACGAAATGCGGCGAGTCGGACACGACTTCCGGCTGCGGCGCGAATCCGACCGTCGGCAATGCGTTCGACAAGCTCTACGGACATGGAACCACCCTCGTATTCGGCGAGACGTCGGAACTGACGGGCGGCGAACAGATCGTGGCCGCGCGTTGCGCAAACGACGGCGTGCGCGAACGCTTCAACTTCATGTTCGACCGCTATCAGGACATGATCAACCGCTGGAAGACGGACGATCTCTCCGAGTCGCAACCGACCAAGGGCAACATCGCGGGCGGCCTCACGACCATCGAAGAGAAGGCGCTCGGCAACATCCAGAAGATCGGCAAGAAGTGCATGGTCGACGGCGTCCTGGACAAGGCCGAAACGCCGACGCACCCGGGCCTCTGGTTCATGGATTCTTCGTCGGCGGCGGCTGAGATGGTCACGCTCTGCGCGGCCTCCGGTTTCGCCGTGCACTTTTTCCCGACGGGACAAGGCAACGTGATTGGCAACGCGATCGTGCCGGTCATCAAAATCTGCGCGAACCCGCGCACGGTACGCACGATGAGCGAACACATCGACGTCGATGTGTCGGGCATCTTGCAGCGCGAACAGAATCTCGATCAGTCGGGCGACCGCCTGCTCGAATCCATGCTCGCCACCGCGAACGGACGCTTGACCTCGGCGGAAACGCTCGGCCATCGCGAGTTCGTACTGACGCGTCTGTTTGAAAGCGCGTAACCAATCTTGTTCAAGGGGAACATCCCAGGTAAGGCTGCGCGCCTACTTATTGCACCGCCCTAAAAGAGGCGAATGAGGCGCGGCCCCAAAGAACGATCTCATCGGCTCTCGGGAAACATCGAGAGCGATGAGACAAAGGAGACACCATGCTTGGCCGCAGCTTGAGACACATCTACGTGCAGGTGCTTATCGCGATCGCAATCGGCGTTCTAATTGGTCATTTCTTTCCCACCTTCGGACAGTCGTTGAAGCCGATATCGGATGCCTTTATCCGACTCGTGAAGATGATCACGCCCCCACTGATTTTTACAACGATCGTTTGTGGTGTGTCGCAGATTGGTGACCTCCGGGCGTTGGGGAAAGTCGCAGGAAAGGCTTTCATTTACTTCGAGGTGGTCACCACGTTGGCGCTGCTGGTCGGCATGATCATGGTGAACCTGCTAGCGCCGGGCGAGGGCTTGAACTTGCAGGTCGGCACGACCGATACGCACGTATTGGCCCAGTACCAGACTTCGGTGCAACACGGGAGCGGTGGTCTCACCGACTTTTTTCTGCACATGATTCCCAGCAGTTTCATGGGCCCGTTTGTTTCCGGGGACATGCTGCAGATCGTCGTGATTGCTTGTCTATTTGCAGTAAGTTTGTCATATCTAGGTCCGAAAGGCAAATCGCTGCTTTCCTTTTTTGAATCTGTCTCCGATGTGCTGTTTCGCATTGTCGCGCTAATCATGCGTCTTGCTCCTCTCGGTGCGCTTGCTGCGATGGGATTCGCTGTCGGAAAATACGGGCTGTCTTCGCTGCACTCGTTGGGAATGTTGTTGATCACGGTCTATGTTGCAACGATCTTCTTTTTAGTTGTGGTCATTGGAACGATCTGTCGGATGAGCGGCTTCAGTCTCTGGAGGCTGATGGGACATCTGAAGGGCGAGATATTGTTGGTGCTTGCAACCACGTCATCGGAATCCGTCTTTCCTCAACTCATCAAGAAGCTGGAAGCGCTCGGTTGTCCGAAGCAGGTCGTGGGTACTGTGATGCCGATGGGATACTCCTTCAATCTCGACGGCACCTGCGTCGGACAGGTGATTTGCGCAATGTTCATCGCACAGGCGTATGGCATACCGATGTCCTGGGAACAACAGATTGCGCTCATGGTTCTCTCGATGGTCAGTTCGAAGGGCGCCGCCGGCGTGTCAGGGGCGGGTTTCGTAACCTTGCTTGCAACATTGACCGCATTCAAAGATATACCAATAGAAGGGGCAGCCCTGATTCTCGGCGTTGATCGCTTCATTTCGGAGATCCGCGCGGTTACGAACATGATTGGCAACGCGGTGGCGACGCTTGTCATCTCGGGCCTGGAGAAAGAACGCGACGAGACAAAGATGGTATTCGTGCAAAAGCGACGCGCTGCGGAAACGTAAATAAAAACTTTATCTAATGCGATGAATCATTCGCTTTTTTCTTTGCACTACGCGGGCGCAGACTTCTTCTAGCCGATGCACAACTACACCAGAGACGACATGAGCAACAAGACACTCCGCGTGAAGGTTTGGAGGGGGCGGACCTCCGGCGATTTGGTTTCTTACGACGTGCCACGGTTTGACAACCAGACTGTGCTGGATGTGGTCATGTACATCCAGCGCAATCTCCAGCCGGATCTCGCCTTCCGATATGCGTGCCGGGTCGGTATGTGCGGATCATGCGCAATGAGCGTAAACGGCAAGGCTCGGTGGACTTGCAGGACCCACGTGTCGAAGGTTGCAGTCGACGAGGAATTGGAGATCGCACCGCTGTCCAATTTGCCCGTGATAAAAGATCTGGCGACGAACATGGAGCAATTCTTCGATAAGTGGGCGGAAGCGAAGGGACAATTCAAAGGCGAACGAACACGGTCCGACGACTTTAGCAAGGTGTCGCCACAAAGCGAGAGGCGCACATCGGCTGACGCCGGCATTGAATGTATCGGTTGCGGAGTGTGTTACTCGTCCTGCGACGTCGTGACGTGGAGGCCCGACTATCTTGGACCTGCAGCGATGAATCGTGCTTGGACGCTGATGAACGACGAACGGGATGTCGAAGGCGTCGAGCGGCTACGCGCTGTCGCAGGCGATGCCGGGTGTCACTCCTGTCACACGCAGGGCTCCTGCACAGAGCGTTGCCCAAAGCAGCTGTCGCCGACAGCAGGCATCGCAGGATTAAAGCGGCTCGTGATGAAGGCCGCGATCGAGGGAAAACTGTGATGCAAACGCTCTCTTTAAGAACGCAGGCTCGCTTGTGGTACTGGCAGCGGATGAGCGCGATGGTGCTCGCCGCCTGCGTGGTCTTGCACATCGTCGTCATTGTTTATGCCGTCCACAGCGGGCTCAGCGAGCATGCAATCCTCGCACGCACTCACAAAAATTGGTTCTTTGCCGGCTTTTACACGCTTTTTGTCCTGGCATGTGCAGTTCATGTGCCGATTGGCCTCTTAAGGATCGCGGAAGAGTGGCTTGGATGGCGGGGTCGTCCTGCTCATCTTGCCTGTTCGGTGGTGACGCTTGGCTTGCTCACGCTCGGCATGCGAGCAGTGACGGGGGTGATCCTGTAATGAGAAAGAACGACTTCCGGGCCAAATCCCACCCCGCGTACTGGGCCTTCATTGTCCATCGTTTGTCAGGACTTGCACTGGCCTTCTTTATTCCGGTGCACTTCTGGGCGCTCGGCAAAACGCTTTCGCATGACGGCTCACTGGATGGTTTTCTGCGCTTCACCGACAGACCCCTGTTTAAGTTCGCCGAATGGGGGCTGGTCATCCTGCTTTCGCTTCATCTGATGGGCGGCCTGCGCTTGCTCGCCATCGAGTTTCTGCCCTGGAGTGGTCTGCGAAAGAACTGGCTTGCACTGGGCGCCGGAGCAAGTGCCTGCACCGGCTTAGCTTTTCTCTTGGCGCTCGTTCATTGAAGTTCGCCCAACACGCTACACCCACAATCAGTAGGAGACGAGAAAATGAGGCTCGACCTGAACGCTGTCGAGAAGGCGGCAAAGGAGCTTTACATCCGTGCGTTGAAGATCCTTCCTCCGGACGTAAAAGCTGGAATCGAAACACTGTCATCGAATGAAACGTCGCCTATCGCTCAACGCGTGCTCGGGACGATGAAAACGAATATTCGGGTGGCGGAAGAAACTGAAAATCTTTTGTGTCAGGACACGGGGATTCCGATCTACAACGTGAGCATCGGCCGCAATGTCGAATTCGAAGGATTCGAGTTGAAAGAAGCTATCCGCCGCGGCTGTGAGCGAGCGACGAGAGAACATCCGCTACGCTCGTCCGTGGTTCATCCTCTCACACGAAAAAACAACCATACGTCGTGCGGTATAGAGGTGCCGGTGATCCATATCGATTTCTCAGCCGAGCCGGACCATGTGTCGCTTGAAATGGTGCCAAAGGGAAGCGGCTCCGAGAACAACTCGTTTCTCAAGATGGCGGTTCCCGCTGAGGGTATCGACGCGATCAAGACTTTTGTGATCGACTGTGCGGTCTCGGCCGGAGGCAAGACCTGCCCGCCGACGATCGTTGGTGTGGGTCTTGGTGGGACGTCCGACCTTTCTGTCGCGCTCGCCAAGCGCGCTGCTACACGAGAGTTGGGCACCCATTGCGGGGATCCCGAGGGCGCGGCGCTCGAAAGAGAGCTTTCTGCAGCGGTCAACACGCTTGGCATCGGACCGCAGGGACTGGGCGGCGACAGCACTGCGTTCGCGGTGCATATCGAACTTGCTTCCACGCATATCACGATGAATCCAATCGCCGTAAACATGCAATGTCACTCGGCTCGCCGCGCGAAAGCGATTTTCTCGAACACAGGCATCACATACGGATTCTGACGCCATGGCCCATTACGAACTCGCCACTCCGGTTGACGAAGCCACAATTCGCAAGCTGCGCGTCAACGACACGGTCACGCTTGAAAGAACGCTTTACGGCATCCGGGACGCAACGCAGATTCACCTGTTCGACAAGGAACGAACGACGGACTTCGACTTGCGCGGACATGCGGTCATTCACACTGCGCCCAATGTTCGAAAAGTATCTCCAAGCCCGGAGTACCCTGCAGGCTATCAACCTATCTGCATCGGAACGACCACTTCGGATCGCATGGAGCGCTTTACAAGGCCGCTCATGGAACAGTACGGCGTTCGGATGATCGTCGGAAAAGGCGGCTTGCGCGACGGATCGAAGGCCGCTTTTAAAGAGCTGGGCGGTGTCTATCTTGCCATCATCGGCGGTACGGCGGCACTTGAGACGACCTGGATCGAACGCATCGAAGCGGTAGATCTCGACGATCTAAATCCCGAGTCGCTGTGGCGATTCAAAATCAAGGAGTTCGGGCCATTGCTCGTCGCGATGGATAGCGAAGGCACCAGTCTCTATGATGCCGTCAGGGTCGATACCGCCAAGCGTCGGGCGGCTGCCCTCGAAAGTCTCGGAGTGCATGCATCATGAACATCAAACGAATCCAGACCGATATCCTCATCCTCGGCTCGGGCGGTGCCGGCCTTTTTGCCGCGCTGCACGCGCATCGGAACGCACCGCAATTGTCGATTACCGTCGCTGTAAAGGGCCTCTTAGGGAAATGTGGCTGTACGCGTATGGTTCAGGGCGGGTACAACGTGGCGCTGGCGCCGGGCGACTCCGTCGAGCGTCATTTCATGGACACGATCGAGGGCAGCAAGTGGCTCTCGAATCAGGAGCTGGCATGGACGTTGGTGAGCACAGCGGTCGAGCGGGTCCGCGAGTTGGAAAACGAACTAGGTTGTTTCTTCGATCGTAATCCCGACGGGTCGGTACATCAGAAGGCGTTTGCTGGACAGACCTTCGATCGGACCGTTCACAAGGGCGACTTGACCGGCATCGAGATCATCAATCGCCTGGCCGAACAAGTTTGGAGTCGGGGGATCAACCGACTGGAAGAACATCGCGCGATCGAACTGATCAAGACGCCCAGCGGCGATGGCTTGGCCGGCGTGGTCATGATTGATATGCGAAGCGGCGAGTTCGTGTTCGTGCAGGCGAAGGCGGTATTGCTTGCGACCGGCGGTGGGCCGACCATGTACAAATATCACACGCCGTCCGGTGACAAGAGTTGCGACGGGCTCGCGATGGCGCTGCGTGCGGGGCTGACGCTGCGGGACATGGAGATGGTGCAGTTTCATCCGACCGGACTTCTCGCAGGAAGCCACACTCGAATGACCGGCACTGTTCTCGAAGAGGGGCTGCGAGGGGCTGGCGGGCATCTCCTCAACGGTCAGCATGAGCGCTTCATGCATTCGTACGATTCCAGGGGCGAGCGCGCGACGCGCGACATCGTCTCGCGCGGGATCTATTCGGAAATGCGTGCGGGCCGTACGTCGCCCAACGGCGGTGTGTATATCCAGATGAATCATCTGGGCCCTGAAAAGGTCCGCAAACAATTTAAAGGCATGGTGGAACGCTGCGCCGACTGCGGATTCGACCTGGCAGGCGGCGAAGTCGAAGTCGTTCCAACCGCGCACTACATGATGGGTGGCGTGGTATTCAAAGCGGACTGTCAGACGGACTTGACCGGGCTTTTTGCCGCAGGCGAGGACACGGGCGGCGTACACGGGGCGAATCGTCTCGGCGGCAACGGCGTGGCGAATTCGACTGTGTTTGGAGGCATCGCGGGCGACAGCATGGCGCGCTGGGTGCAGGCCAATGATAGCTTCCGAGCACCCCATGAGCAGTCGATTCTCGCTGCGATTCGCGAGGCAGAGCGACCGTTTGCCAAAAAGGGCAAGGACCTTGAGTTGATCCGCGAGTCACTCTTCGAATGCATGTGGAAGGATGTCGGGATCATCAGAAATGAAGAAGGCCTCGTTAAAGCACGAGACAGCCTCTCTGACATGCAGGCGAAGCTGATGGATACTGGCGTCGTCGATGGCGATCGCGCGTTGAATGCTCAGTGGCATGACTGGTTGAACCTGAGAAATCTCATTTCCGTCAGCCGCGTGATCACGGAAGCAGCGCTCGCGCGCGAAAATTCCCGCGGGGCTCACTTCCGCGAAGACTTCCCAGCGGCGGGGAATCTCGAATCTTCGGCCTTTACGACGGCGAAGCTCTCAGGAGGAACTGTGAAGATCGCGAGGCAGCCAGTGGAGTTTGTCATCGTGAAGCCCGGTGAAACGGTGCTCCGGGAGGACGATGCTACATTTTTGATCCCGCCGGTCGCGGCGACTTGAGAGTAGTTGATGACAGAGACTGCGTGGCGCAGACCTAACTTCGCAGACCTCTGCTTCGGGATGGAGTCAGGCAGATCCCGATCGTCTCGCGCAATCACACACCAGGAGAACTCGCCAGCGAGTTCGCGCTCGCGAATGCCCGATGAACGCTGAGACGAGCCGCACGAGTCGACTACGGGCGATCGGCTGAATTGGCGCGCCCACACCAACCGGACCTGCCAGGAATCTTGTGTGCTGAGGCCGGTTAGAAATTTCAGCTGATGGCGCTGGTGAAGCGCTCGCCGAACAGAATGGCGAACTGATTCACTGCTTGCCGCCAGATGATAGGCGGCATCTTCCAGTCCTTTTCGATGTTGCGCAAGGCCAGATACAGCAGTTTGCTGGCCGCCTCGTCGCTG